>CAVPPZ010000018.1:0-404825 GCA_963707305.1 uncultured Candidatus Rokubacteria bacterium | reverse complement strand
GTGTGCTTAGCCCCGTTGAATTGTCCGCGCAGCATCGCTTGACCAGTGAGCTGTTACGCACTCTTTAAAGGATGGCTGCCTCTAAGCCAACCTCCTGGCTGTCTGAGCGACACCACATCGTTTCCCACTCAGCACACACTTGGGGACCTTAGCTGACGATCTGGGTTGTTTCCCTCTCGACCACGCAGCTTATCCCGCGTCGTCTGACTCCCACGCTGCACCGTATGGCATTTGAAGTTTGATTGGGGTTGGTAACCTGGTAGGGCCCCTAGCCCATTCAGTGCTCTACCACCACACGGCCTACGTGAGGCTAGCCCTAAAGCTATTTCGGGGAGAACCAGCTATCTCCAAGTTTGATTAGCCTTTCACTCCGACCCCCAACTCATCCGAGCTGTTTTCAACCAACACCGGTTCGGACCTCCACCGCCTATTACAGCGGCTTCATCCTGGTCAGGGGTAGATCACTTGGCTTCGGGTCTACGCCACGCGACTGAGCGCCCTATTCGGACTCGCTTTCGCTTCGGCTCCGCGCCTTACGCGCTTAACCTTGCCACGTAGCAGTAACTCGCCGGCTCATTATGCAAAAGGCACGCAGTCAGGCCTTCCGTCTTGCGACGGCATAGCCCTCCTACCGCTTGTAGGCAAACGGTTTCAGGTTCTATTTCACTCCCCTCACCGGGGTTCTTTTCGCCTTTCCCTCACGGTACTGGTTCACTATCGGTCGCCGGGGAATATTTAGCCTTAGAGGGTGGTCCCCCTGGATTCCTACGGGGTTGCACGTGTCCCGTAGTACTTGAGAACGCTCACCAGCGAGGTCAGTGCGCTTTCGTCTACTGGACTATCACCATCTTTGGTGGCTCGTTCCAGAGCCTTCGACTAGCACCTGACTTGGTAACTCGCCGGGGTGACCCCCGTGAGCGCCTCGCAACCCCGGAGCCGATCGCTCGACTCCGGTTTAGGCTGATGCCCGTTCGCTCGCCGCTACTAGGGCAATCTCGGTTGATTTCTATTCCCTCGAGGTACTGAGATGTTTCAGTTCCCCCGGTTCGCGTGCCCTGACCTATGGATTCAGTCAGGGACGACTGGGCATTACCCCAGCCAGGTTCCCCCATTCGGACATCCCCGGATCACTGCCTGCTTGCGGCTCCCCGAGGCTTATCGCAGCTTGCCACGTCCTTCATCGCTTCCCGGCGCCAAGGCATCCACCGTTCGCCCTTAGTAGCTTGACCACGATCGAACTACTTTGGAGAACATCGCCTGGCTACACTCGAGAATCTCCGTATTCAGTTGTCAAAGAACACGCACGTCCACTTGGGACGTGCGTTTTGTGGATCTCATTCACGCGCCTGGTGGAGATGACCGGATTCGAACCGGCGACCCCCTGCTTGCAAAGCAGGTGCTCTCCCAACTGAGCTACATCCCCGCGGCTTGAGCTGGTGGGCCTTCCTGGGATCGAACCAGGGACCTCGCGCTTATCAAGCGCGCGCTCTAGCCACCTGAGCTAAAGGCCCGGGCGCAAGAAAAATGCTACTGGCTCGACCTGAAGATGCGGACACCGAGTCTAGGAAAGCTGGAGGGCCTCATCGCCGAAGCGAGTCTCGGCCCTCGAAGCTCCTTAGAAAGGAGGTGATCCAGCCGCAGGTTCCCCTACGGCTACCTTGTTACGACTTCACCCCAATCACCGACCATACCTTCGGCGCCTGCCTCCTTGCGGTTGGCACAGCGACTTCTGGTACCGCCGGCTTTCGTGGTGTGACGGGCGGTGTGTACAAGGCCCGGGAACGTATTCAGCGCAGCCTGCTGATCTGCGCTTACTAGCGATTCCGACTTCATGCAGGCGAGTTGCAGCCTGCAATCCGAACTGAGATCGGCTTTGTGGGATTGGCTCCCCCTTGCGGGTTGGCAACCCTCTGTACCGACCATTGTAGCATGTGTGTAGCCCTGGACATAAGGGGCATACGGACTTGACGTCATCCCCCCCTTCCTCCAGCTCTTCGCCGGCAGTCCCCGAAGAGTGCCCGGCCGAACCGTTGGCAACATCGGGTAAGGGTTGCGCTCGTTGCGGGACTTAACCCAACACCTCACGGCACGAGCTGACGACAGCCATGCACCACCTGTGTAGGTTCCTGACTCAACAGGTCGTCGCCCTTTCGGGTCTCTACTTCCTACATGTCAAGCCCAGGTAAGGTTCTTCGCTCTGCATCGAATTGAACCACATGCTCCACCGCTTGTGCGGGCCCCCGTCAATTCCTTTGAGTTTCAACCTTGCGGCCGTACTCCCCAGGCGGACGACTTAATGCGTTAGCTGCGGCACGGAAGGGACTTAACCCCCCCACACCTAGTCGTCATCGTTTACCGCGTGGACTACCGGGGTATCTAATCCCGTTTGCTCCCCACGCTTTCGCGCCTCAGCGTCAGGGAATGCCCAGAGACCCGCCTTCGCCACCGGTGTTCCTCCCGATCTCTACACATTTCACCGCTACACCGGGAATTCCAGTCTCCTCTGCATCCCTCAAGAACGGCAGTATCGGCCGACCCCCCTGAGTTGAGCCCAGGGATTTCACGACCGACTTGCCATCCCGCCTACGCGCCCTTTACGCCCAGTGATTCCGAGCAACGCTTGCCCCCTCTGTCTTACCGCGGCTGCTGGCACAGAGTTGGCCGGGGCTTCCTCTGAAGGTACCGTCAGATCGACGCGATATTCACGCGCCGACCCTTCTTTCCCTCTGACAGGGGTTTACAACCCGAAGGCCTTCATCCCCCACGCGGCGTCACTCCGTCAGGCTTTCGCCCATTGCGGAAAATTCCCCACTGCTGCCTCCCGTAGGAGTCGGGACCGTGTCTCAGTTCCCGTGTGGCTGGTCGTCCTCTCAGACCAGCTACCCGTCATAGCCTTGGTGAGCCGTGACCTCACCAACTAGCTGATAGGCCGCGAGCCCCTCCAAGAGCGGCAGCTTTCGCCGCCTTTCCTCCCCAGGTCTCGCGACCCGAGGAACGTATCCGGTATTAGCCTCCCTTTCGAGAGGGTATCCCGAACTCGAGGGCAGGTTGCCCACGTGTTACTCACCCGTACGCCACTAGAAGCGCCGATGTATTGCTACACCGAAGCTCCTCGTTCGACTTGCATGTGTTAAGTACGCCGCCAGCGTTCGCTCTGAGCCAGGATCAAACTCGCCAAGAAACAGCGATGAACCTGGTCCTCGAAGCTCGAACGTGTTAACTGCGCTTACGTGACAGTCACTCGGCCGAGCGCAAGGTACTCATTAGAACGGATGGTGCTCACACCTTTTTCGGTGAGCCAGTAGCATATCCAACTGTCAAAGAGCGTGCGGTCAGCTTGGAAGGTGACCGGATCGTGCTTCCTAAACCGTTCCGCGCCTTGGGCGCGGGCAAAGACTGAATATACGCATCGGCCCTCGGCCTGTCAACCTTTCACGCTATTTTTCTTCCAGCCTCGCGACGTGGAAGGTCCTCTTGCCCTTCCTGAGCACCACGAACCCCCCAGGAAGCACGGCGTCGGGGGACAGCACGACGATCCGCGCCGGGATCCGCTGCCCGTTGAGCTGGATCGCGCCCGTCGTGATCAGCTCGCGTCCGCGACGTTTCGATTCCGCGAGGCCGACGCGCACGAGGAGGTCGACCAGGCGGCGCGCCGAGATCGTCGCGCGCGAGCGCGGTCGTCGGCGCCCCTGCGAACGCCTGGCCAGCTGCTCCGCGCTCAGCCCTCGCACGTCTCCCGTGAAGAGCGACGCCGTGATGGTCTCCGCGTCCGCGCAGCGCCGCCTCGCCGTGCACGAGGCGCGTGACCTCGCGCGCGAGCACGCGCTGCGCCTCGCGCTTTTCCGGCGTGCGCTCGGTCGGCTCGCGCAGCTCGTCGATCGTCGTCCGAGCGGCAGGAAGCGTGATAGAACTTCAGGAAGCGCACGACGTCGGCATCCGCGGTGTTGAGCCAGAACTGGTACATCTCGTACGGCGACGTCTTCTCGGGGTCGAGCCACACCGTCCCCGTCTCGGTCTTGCCGAACTTGCGTGCCGTCGGCCTTCGTCACGAGCGGCATGCGTCAGGCCGTACGCGCGCCGCGCCGTCCATCCGGCGGATCAGCTCGATGCCGGCCGTGATGTTGCCCCACTGGTCGCTGCCGCCCATCTGCATCGTGCAGCCGTGCCGCGCGTGACAGCTCGCGGAAGTCGTACGCCTGCAGCAGCTGGTAGCTGAACTCCGTGTAGGAGATGCCCGCTCGCGAGGCGCGCGCGCACCGACTCCTTCGCGAGCATGACGCCGACGGAGAAGTGCTTGCCGACATCGCGCAGGAAGGGGACGAGCGACGAGCGCGGAGAGCCACTCGTAGTTGTCCGCGAGCACCGCGGCGTGCGGGCCACGGTCGAAGTCGAGGAACCGGCTGCACCTGTCGCTTCAGGCGCTCCGCCCACTCCCGCGACGGTGTCGGCTTCGGTTCAGGGCGCGCTCGCCCGCCTTGCCCGCTCGGATCGCCGATGAGTCCCGTGCCGCCCCCGACGAGCACGATCGGGCGATGGCCCGCGAGCTGGACGCGGCGCAGCAGCCAGCGAGGCCGAGCAGGCTGCCGACGTGCAGGCTGTCCGCCGTCGGATCGAAGCCGACGTAGATGCTGCGGCGCGCTTCGTGCAGGTGCGCGGTCGAGCTCGTCGAGCGGCGTCGCATCGACGACCAGCTCGCGCGCGGCGAGGTCCTCCAGGAACGGATGCGGGCGGCGTGCTCACGGTGCCGGGCATTATCGCATTCCGTTCCCGCCCTCGAGCGACCGGCCCGCCTATAATGGTCCGGCATGGCTGCGAAGAAGCGCGGCGGCCGGGGATCCGCCGACGCCCCGCGTCCCGACGGTCGTCCAGGTTCAGACGCTGGTTTCGCGCTCTGCTGATCGTCATCGGCGTGATCGCCCTGCTCGTCGGCACCGGTGTGGCCGTCGCCGCGCTCTGGGCCTTCACCATCCTCCCGCGCTCGCTCCCCAACGTCGGCCGCCCTCGAGACCTTCCAGCCGCATGCAGGGCACCAAGGTCTACGACGACAACGACGAGCTGATCACCGAGTTCCACGTCGAGCGCCGCATCTTCGTGCCGCTCGCCCACATCCCGCAGCACGCTGCGCGACGCCGTCCTCGCCACCGAGGACCGCCGCTTCTACCACCACTGGGGCATCGATCCCATCGGCATCGCGCGCGCGATCGTGGCAGAACTACCGGCGCGGCCGGCTCGTCGAGGGCGGCAGCACCATCACCCAGCAGCTCACCAAGGTCCTCTTCCTCACGCCCGACAAGAGCCTCGAGCGGAAGATGAAGGAAGCGGTGCTGGCGCTCGAGCTGGAGCGCCGCTACAGCAAGGACCGCATCCTCGAGATGTACCTGAACCAGATCTACTTCGGTCACGGCGCGTACGGCGTCGAGGCCGCGGCGCGGACGTACTTCGGCAAGTCGGTCTCCGAGCTGAACGTCCGCGAAGCCGCCCTGCATCGCCGGGCTGCCCCGCGCGCCCTCCGCGTACTCGCCGTTCGAGCACGGCGAGGCGGCCAAGCGCCGCCGCGAGCTGGTGCTGCGGCGGATGGTGGACTACGGCGCGCTCAAGGAGGCCGACGCCAAGCGGCTGGCCCGCTCGGATCTCGGGCTGATCCCGCCCGAGCGGCGCCGCACCACCGGCCAGTACTTCCTCGAGTACGTGCAGCAGACGCTCGAGGCGAAGTACGGCGCCGACATGGTCTTCAAGGGCGGGCTGAACGTCTACACCACGCTCAGCCCGCCCATGCAGCTCGCCGCCGAGCAGGCGCTGCGCGAGGGGCTCAAGGCGCTGGAGGGCCGCACGCAGAACGCGCAGCCCCGGCGAGCATCCCGAAGGCGCCATCGTCACGATCGAGCCGGCCACCGGCTACGTGCGGGCGCATGGTGGGCGGCTACGACTTCTTCCGCAGCGAGTTCAACCGCGCCGTGCAGGCCCGGCGGCAGCCGGGCTCGGCCTTCAAGCCGTTCGTCTACATCGCCGCGCTGGAGTCCGGCTTCACCGCCGCCACGCCGCGTCGACGACGCGCCGGTGTCGTACGCCGTCGGTCCCGACGGCCAGGTCTGGAAGCCGGAGAACTACGATCGCAAGTTCCGCGGCCCCACGACGCTGCAGCAGGCGATCGAGGAGTCGGTCAACGTCGTGACCGTGAAGCTGCAGGAGCGCATCGGGCGTCAACCGCACCGTGCAGGTGGCGCGGCGCCTCGGGCGTCACGAGCCCGCTCGACGTCAACCTCAGCCTGGCGCTCGGCACCTCCGACCTCACGCTGCTCGAGATGACGTCCGCCTACGGCGCGCTCGCCAACCAGGGCGTGTGGATGCCGCCCACGACGATCCGCTACGTGACGGACGCGCAGGGCAAGCTGCTCGAGGAGCACCTCGCCGCAGGGACGCGAGGCGCGTCTCGCCGGAGACGGCGTACGTCATCACCCACATGCTGCGCGGAGTCGTCGAGCGCGGCACCGGGCAGGCGGCCAAGGCGCTGGGCCGGCCGATCGCCGCGAAGACCGGCACGACCAACGACTACTCGAACGCGTGGTTCATCGGCTTCACGCCGCAGCTCGCCACGGGCGTCTGGGTCGGCTACGACCGGCCGCGCAGCCTCGGGAAGGACGAGACCGGCTCGCGCGTCGCGGTGCCGATCTGGGTGAACTACATGAGCAAGGTCCTCGGCGATCAGCCCGAAGGAAGACTTCCCGGTGCCGGAGCGCGTCGTGCTCGTGCCCGTCGACCTCGATCCGTCGAACGAGTGCGTGCGGGTCGTGACGCATGGCGTTCGTGCGAGGCACCGAGCCGGCGATCGGCTGCGGGCCGCGCCGGCAGAGCGTCCCCGACCGTCACCGCCGCCGGAGCCGCCTCCGCCCCGCCGGCGCCGAGCCCCGCGCCTCGCCGGGCCGCGACGCCGCCTGCCTCCGCAGCAGCGCCGTCGACGACCCTGCCCCGTCGGCCGCTGCGCTGCCGCGACGCCGAGACCGGCGCTCGCCCCGGCGACGTTCGGCCCCGGCGACCGCCTCGGCACGCCTGGGCCCGAGCTCAGCCCTCCGCGCGCGGGATACGTCGCGCGCGACGTCCGCCCAGGCCGCGCCCGCTCGAGCAGCGTCGCGAAGACGCCGCTCGAGCTCCGCGATGGGCACCCGGATCTGCTCCATCGAGTCGCGCTCGCGGATCGTGACCTTGCCGTCGCCCGCCTCGCCCTTCTCGGCGTCGCCGACCGTCTTGACGTCCACCGTCACGCAGTACGGGCGTGCCGACCTCGTCCTGGCGCCGGTAGAGCCGGCCGATCGCCGCGGTGTCGTCGTAGACGCGTGACCCACCGCCGGGCCAGCCGGTCGCGCAGCTCGTGGCAGGTGGCCACGATCTCGCGCGCGCTTCTTGAGCAGCGGGAGCACCGCGATCTTCACCGGGGCCAGCTCGGGATGGAAGCGGAGCACGACGCGCTTCTCGCCGCGGACCTCCTCCTCGCGATAGGCGTCGAGCAGGAAGGCGAGCAGCGCGCGGTCCACGCCGGCCGACGGCTCGATGACGTACGGCACCACGTGCTCCTTGCGCTCCTCGTCGAACCACGTCAGCGACTTGCCGCTGAACTTCGCGTGCTGCTTGAGGTCGAAGTCCGTGCGGTTGGCGATGCCCATGAGCTCGCTCCAGCCCATGGGGAACTCGTACAGGATGTCCACCGTCCGCTTGGCGTAGTGCGCGAGCTCGTCGCTCGGCGTGCTCGTGCAGCTTGCAGGTGCGTCGGCGATCGAGCCCGTAGCGCGTGAACCACGCCTGGCAGTCCTCGATCCAGCGGTCGTGCCAGTGCTCGTCGGCCGGGCGGCCGTCCATCGCGGTCGTGCGGGTTCACGAAGAACTCGATCTCCATCTGCTCGAACTCGCGCGTGCGGAAGATGAAGTTGCCCGGGCGTGATCTCGTTGCGGAACGCCTTGCCGATCTGCGCGATGCCGAACGGCAGCTTGCGCCGGGTCGCCTGCAGCACGTTGTCGAAGTTCACGAAGATGCCCTGGGCCGTCTCCGGGCGCAGATAGGTGACGGAGGCGTCCTCCTCGACGGGCCCCATGAACGTCTTGAACATGAGGTTGAACTGGCGCGGCGCGCGTCAGCTCGCCCTTGCCGCACTCCGGGCACAGGCGTGCGCCGCGCGCCGCAGTGCTTGCACGCCTCCCCGGCCGGGATCGAGAACTTGTTGCCCTTGGTGGCCGGGCAGAAGTGCGTCCACGGCATGCTCGTCGATCTGGTCGGCCCGGAACCGCCGCTTGCACTCACGGCAGTCCACCATCGGATCGGTGAAGTTGTCGACGTGGCCGCTGGCCTTCCAGACCGTCGGGTGCATCAGGATCGACGCGTCGAGCCCCACCATGTCGTCGCGCTGCTGGACGAAGTCGCGCCACCACACGCGCTTGATGTTGTTCTTCAGCTCCACGCCGAGCGGGCCGTAGTCCCAGCACGAGCCGGTGCCGCCGTAGATCTCGCTCGACTGGAAGATGAAGCCCCGGCGCTTGCACAGCGAGACGATCACGTCCATCGGGTCTCATGCGCGTTCTCCCGGCGGTCTCCTGGCAGCCGCCGCACCTCGCGCAGGAACTTCGGTCGCTGCGCGTCGGCTGCCCGATGAGTCGAGCCATGTGCGCTTCCAGCACCGCCCGCAGCTCGCGTTCCGCGCGCCCGAGCGGCGTGGCCACCGCGTCCTCCCAGCGTACCGCCCGCAGCCGCTCGAAGGCCGCCGATCGCGGCCGGCGACACCGGGACGGCGCCCGGGCGGCCGCCGGGCGCACGCCTCGCAGACGACCCCGCCCTCGCCCAGGGCGGGCGCGGGAACGGGTAGCGCGCGTCCGCACTCGACGCAGCGGTCGAGGCGCGGTCGATGGCCGAGCAGCATCGAGACAGCGCGCCCGAAGCACGACCGCCACGCGCGGCGGCCGGCGTGGCCTCCTCCATCGCGCGCAGCGCGCGCACCAGCAGCCCGTAGAGCGCCGCGCTGAGGGTCGCGCTCGGCGGTCGAGCCGGGCCACGCACTCGACGACCCACGACGCGTGGCCGAGCCGCTCGAGGTCCTCGCGCAGCGCGCGCGAACGGGCTGCAGGACGTCGAAGTGATCGATGCGGACGCAGGTCGCTCCGCCCGGTGTCGAAGAACACCAGCTCGCCGAGCGTGAACAGCTCGAGCGCGCCCGCCGAAGCGCGAGCGCGAGTCGCCGCGCGGCCTTGGCCACGCCGCGCACCTTGCCGTACTCGCGCGAGAAGAAGGTCACCACCCGATCGCTCTCGCCGAGCGGGAAGCTGCCGATCACGACGGCCGCCGACTTGCCGAGCGACATCTCAGGAGGTCAGCCGGAAGCCGAACTCGCACAGCGCGCGCTCGTCCTTGCGCCAGTTGCGCCGCACCTGCACGCGTGAGCTCGAGGAAGACCTTGATGCCGAAGAACGCCTCGAGCTCGCGGCGGGCCTCGGTGCCGATGCGCTTGAGCATGGCGCCCGCCCTTGCCGATCAGGATGCCCTTCTGCGACTCCTGCTCCACGAAGATCGTCGCGCGGATGTAGAGGCGCTCGGGGCGGCGGCGCTCGACAAGCTCCTCGACACGCACCGCCGCCGCGTACGGCACTTCCTGGTGCGTGAAGTGGAAGATCTGCTCGCGGATGACCTCGGCGACGTAGAAGGTCTCCGGCTGGTCGCTGGTGGCGTCGGCCGGAAAGAGGAACGGATGCTCGGGCAGCGGTCCACGAGCAGCGTCGAGCAGCCGGTCGCAGTTGGTGCCGTCGAGCGGCGGAGATCGGCACGATCTCCGTCGAAGGCGTGCGCGGCGCGCCAGCGCTCGAGCAGCGGCAGCAGCGCTGCCTTGGGCGGACGCGGTCCGTCTTGTTGAGCGCGCAGACCGAGCGGGCCGCCGATAGTCGCGCGAGCGGCGCGAGCACGACGGATCGTCGGATGCTCGCGGGCCGTGGCGTCCACGACCAGGCAGACGACGTCGACGTCTTCGATCGCGCGCTCGACGGTCTCCTGCATGAACCCGCCGAGCTTGCCGCCGCCCTCGTGCAGCCCCGGCGTGTCGACGAAGATGACCTGGGCGTCCGGCCGATTGCGGATGCCGGTGATCCGGTTGCGCGTCGTCTGCGGCCGCGGCGACACGATCGCCAGCTTCTCGCCCACCAGACGGTTGAGCAGCGTCGACTTGCCGGCGTTGGGACGACCGATCAGCGCCACGAATCCCGCCCGCGTCCCGGAGGGGGACTGCGGCGGCACAGCCGCCGCTCGGGCATCTGCTGGCGTTCGCGCTCCGGCTCTCGCGCTGTGCGTCGTCGGTCGCGGGTCATCTGTGCAGCAGGCCTCGCCAGAGGCGCTCAGGAGCGCTGCGCGCCGAGGAGGTCGCGCTCGCGGCGGTGCATGAGGTCGGCCTCGACGGGATCGCGGTCGTCGTAGCCCACGAGGTGGAGGATGCCGTGCGTCGACGAGCAGCTCCAGCTCCAGCGCGAGCGGGACGCTCAGACGACGGGCCTGGCGCGCGGCCGTCTCGGCGGAGATCACGATCTGGCCGACGAGTCCGCTCCGGCGGCGCCGGGGAGCTCGAGCGGGAAGGCGAGCACGTCGGTCCGGCGGCTGGATCCCGCGGTAGCGCGGCATTGAGCCGGCGGATCTCCGCGTCGTCCACGATCGCCACCTCGACGTCGCCGTCCGGACGCCCGAGCGCCGTCGAGCGCGCGCTGGGCGGCGCGGGCGAGGCGCGACGCCGGGATCGGCACGCGGCGCTGGCGATCGTCGATGGCGGCCGGCATCACGCCGGCGCCGGGCCGGCGAGGCGCTCTCGCGCCGGGCGCCTCGTGGGCGTCGTACGCGCGGATGATGGACGAGACGAGATGGTGGCGGACGACGTCCTGCGTCGCGAAGTACGACGAAGGCGATGCCCGGCACGCCGCGCAGGATCTTCTGGATCTCGACGAGCCCCGAGTCGCGCGACGACGGCAGGTCGATCTGGGTCACGTCGCCCGTGATGACCATCTTCGAGTTGAACCCGAGCCGGGTCAGGAACATCTTCATCTGCTCGGTGGTGCTGTTCTGCGCCTCGTCCAGGATGATGAACGAGTCGTTGAGCGTGCGGCCGCGCATGTAGGCGAGCGGCGCGACCTCGATGGCGCCCTTCTCCATCAGCGACGCGACCTTCTCCGCCTCCAGCATGTCGTAGAGCGCGTCGTAGAGCGGGCGCAGGTAGGGATGCACCTTCTCGTAGAGATCGCCGGGCAGGAAGCCGAGCCGCTCGCCCGCCTCCACCGCGGGGCGCGTGAGCACGATGCGCGCGGCCTCGCGCTTCATGAGCGCGGCCACGGCCATGGCCACCGCCAGGAACGACTTGCCCGTGCCCGCGGGGCCGATGGCGAACACCATGTCGTGGTTGCGGATCGCGTCGACGTAGCGCTTCTGGCCGAGGGTCTTGGGCGCGATCCACTTCTTGCGCGACGGGACCGCGATGGCGTCCGCGAACACCGACTTCAGATCCGCGTCGGCGTCGGCCGAGAGCATGCGTAGCGCGGCCCGCACCTCCGCGGTCCGCAGCGGCGTTCCCGCGCGCACGAGCTCGGCGAGCTGCGTGATGGCACGCTCAGCCCTTCTGCACCTGGCGCTCGTCGCCCATGAGCGTGACGTCGTGGCCGCGCGCCACGATGCGGACGTCGAGCGCGTTCTCGAGCGTGCGCAGGTGGTCGTCGTTGCGGCCGAGGAGCTGGACCAGGTCGACGTCGGGCGCGAGCGACAGGCGGCGCGTGATGGTCGTGGCTTCCGGGCTCAGGGCTTCTCCGGCGGAAGGTCGAGGCGGATGTGCAGCTCGCGCAGCCGCTGCCGGATCGCACCTCGCCGGGCGCCTGCATCAGGAGGTCCTGCGCCTGCTGGTTCATCGGGAACGCGATGACCTCGCGGATGTTCCGCTCGTCGGCCAGCAGCATCACGATGCGGTCGATCCCCGGCGCGGAGCCGCCGTGCGGCGGCGCGCCGTACCGGAAGGCGTTCAGCATGCCGCCGAAGTGCTGCCTCGACGTGCTCCCGCGCTGTAGCCGGCGATCTCGAAGGCCTTGTACATGATGTCCGGGCGGTGGTTGCGGATGGCGCCGCTCGACAGCTCCACGCCGTTGCAGACGATGTCGTACTGGTAGGCCTTGATCGTCAGCGGGTCCTGCGTCTCGCAGCGCCTGCAGGCCGCCCTGCGGCATCGAGAACGGGTTGTGGCTGAAGTCGATCTTGCCCGTCTCCTCGTCGCGCTCGTACATCGGGAAGTCGACGATCCAGCAGAAGCGGAACGCGTCCGCCTCCACGAGCCCGAGATCCTCGCCGAGCTTCGTGCGGAGGCGCCCGCCGACGACGTCGACGGTCGGGCGCTTCGCGCAGACGAAGAACACGGCGTCGCCGTCCGCGGCACCGGTGGTCTCCGCCAGCGCGCGCCAGTCCGCCCCGCGTCGAGGAACTTCGCGATCGGCCCCTTGGCGCCGCCCTCCGCCAGGGTGACGTAGCCGAGGCCGGGCATGCTCCTGCGCGCGCCCCCACTCGTTCAGCTTGTCGAAGAAGCTGCGCGGCTGGCGCCGCCGCCTTCGGCGCGACCACCGCGCGCACCACGGCGCCCGCCGTCGAGCGCCTCGCGAAGACCGTGAACTCCGAGCCGCGGAACACCTCGGTCACGTCGTGGATCACGAGCGGGTTGCGCAGGTCCGGCTTGTCGGTGCCGTAGCGCGCCATCGCGTCGTGCGTAGGGGATGCGCGGGAACGGCGGCGGCGTCACCGCGCGTCCCTCGGCGAACTCGTCGAAGACGCCGTGCAGCACCGGCTCGAGCGCGGCGAAGACGTCCTCCTGGGTCACGAACGACATCTCGAGGTCGAGCTGGTAGAACTCGCCGGGCGAGCGGTCGGCGCGGCCGTCCTCGTCGCGGAAGCACGGCGCGATCTGGAAGTAGCGGTCGAAGCCCGCCACCATCAGCAGCTGCTTGAACTGCTGCGGCGCCTGCGGCAGCGCGTAGAACTTGCCGGGGTGCACGCGGCTCGGCACGAGGTAGTCGCGCGCGCCCTCCGGCGAGCTCGACGTCAGGATCGGCGTCTGGAACTCCGTGAAGCCCGCGTCGATCATGCGCCGCCGGATGCTCGCGATCACGCGGCTGCGCAGCAGGATGTTGCGGTGCAGCCGCTCGCGCCGCAGGTCGAGGAAGCGGTAGCGCAGCCGCGTCTCCTCGGGGAACTCCGCGTCGCTGTTCACCTGGATCGGCAGCGTGTCCGCGGCGGACTCCACCGCCAGCTCGGTCACCGCGACCTCGATCTCGCCGGTCGGCAGCTTCGGGTTCTCGGCGCCGGGCGCCCGCCGCACGACCTTGCCCGCTCAGCGTGATCACGCTCTCCAGGCGCACGCGCTCGGCGGCGGCGAACGGGGGCGGTCCCGCCCGCGATCACGCACTGGGTCAGGCCGTAGTTGTCGCGCAGGTCGATGAACAGCAGGTTGCCGTGATCGCGCTTGCGGTGGACCCAGCCGGACAGCCGGGCGGGCGTGCCCGCATCGGCCGCGCGCAGCTCGCCGCACGTGTGCGTGCGATACGGCGAGCGCAGCTCATGCGCCGTCCGCGCCCGCCGCGCGCTTGCTGGACAGCGTGGGCCCGATGTCCTCGGCCGCGCCGTCGGCGTGGTAGACGCGGCCGTCGGTGAACCCGTCCTTCGCGAGCTGGAAGACCTGACGTCCGTAGCCCTTCACGCTCTTCGGCTCGACGATCACGATGGCTCCTTCCGCCCGTCGCGCGCGCGCGTCGGCGAGCACCGGCGTGAGGTCTGGAGGCGCTCATCGACGAGCAGCGCCACCTTCGGCCGTACGGCCGCGAACGACGCGCCGGGATCGCGCGTCTCCAGGATCTCCACGAGGCGCTCGAAGCCGATCGAGAAGCCGCAGGCCGGGACGGAGCGCCCGAGGAAGCGCCCGACCATGTCGTCGTAGCGCCCGCCGCCGGCGATCGACGACGGATAGCCCGTGTACGAGATCTCGAAGATCGGGCCGGTGTAGTAGCCCATCCCGCGCACCAGGGTGGGATCGAAGCGGATGTCGACCTCCGCGCCGTCCTTCGCCCAGCGGTCGCGTTCCGTGCGCACGGCGCCGATGATCGCCGACAGCGCGTCCACCACCCCGCGCTCGACCGGGAGGTCCAGCCAGCCCAGGTCGGCGCCGCCCGTCAGCGCGTGCTTCTCGATCTCGGCCACGGCGGCCAGGAAGTGCGTCACGCGCGCCGGTTCGAATCCGCGGCCGAGCAGCTCCCTCTGAACACCCGCCGCGCCGATCTTGTCCAGCTTGTCGAAGGCGATGAGGACGGGCCCTGCGTCCGTCTCGGAGAAGCCGGATGCCGCCGACCATCGCCATGAGCAGGCGGCGGTCGTTGACCCGCACGGTCAGCGCGCGGACCGTCACGGCGGCCAGCGCATCGACGGTCGCCCGGATCAGCTCGATCTCGGCCACGTGCGATCCGAGCCCCAGGATGTCGATGTCGCACTGGGTGAACTGGCGGATACCGGCCCTTCTGCGGCTGCTCCGCCCGCCACACGGGGCCGATCTGGATCGCCCGGAACGGGTGCGGCAAGCTCGCGTGCAGGTGCGGCGTAGTACCGCACCAGCGGCACCGTGAGGTCGAAGCGCAGCCCCAGGTCCGCCTGCTCGCTCGCGTCGGCGGCCGAGAGCTTCTCGCCCCGCTTCATGACCTTGAAGATGAGCTTCTCGTTCTCGCCCCCCTGTGACCCCATGAGCACCGCGAGGTTCTCGACGGCGGGGGTCTCGATGCGCGTGAAGCCGTAGGAGGCATAGACATCGAGAATGCGCGCGGTCGCCCAATCGCGCGTAGCGACCTGCGCCGGAAGCAGGTCGCGCATTCCCTTGGCCGGCACGGTACTAGGCTTGGCTTCCTTCACCAGTCGCTCTCAGTCTGCCAAACCCGACCGTGGGGCGCTTCGAATAGTTGGCGCGGGGCAGGGCACTCGTGGAGGGCCCGGATTCAATCCGGGCCCGGAACGTGGGGGGCTTGGGGGGCGCCCAGAGCCCCCCAACAGTGGTATCGGCTCACTCCGCGACGGTCATGATGATCCGGGTGTCGCCCCCTGAGCGGAGCAGGCTGCGATACCGGACCACGGCGGTGATGAGTGTCGGGCTCCCGCCGTCCTCGCTCGGCAGCGCAGCGAACCCCCCGATGACGCCCTCGAACCCGGAGTTGATCTGCTGGAAGCGGATGCCGGCGGCGCTGCGATAGACCACCGCAAGGACGCCGTTCTCGTCCTTGTTCTGCGGCACGACGATCTCCTGAACACCGTCGCCGTCGAGATCGGCGGCCAGCGGGGCGGGCTCCATCTGGTAGAAGAAGCTCCGGCCACCGCGCTCGTATCCCTGGCGGAACACTTCGATCTTCGCCCCGCCGCCTCCGACCAGCGTCGACGAGCGCCAGACCTCCTCGGTGCCGGACGAGATCCGCAGGCGGTTCTGGTCGTCGATGTAGACGAGCGCGTGCGAGCCCTTGCCGGTGATGTTCGCGAACGTGGCGCCGGTGGCCCGGAAGTGTTCAGGGACGCTCACCGTGTGCTCGCGCACGAGCGAGCCGTTCCGCAGGACGACCTTCTCGGCCTCGCCGCGCCGGAAGAACGCCTCCTCGCTGTACCGCTGGGTCCACAGCGTCTGCTTCACGCCGGCGCCCCGGTCATCGACGGCGTAGAGGAACGTCTCGACATTGTCGACGAGCACCGTCGGCTTCCCGCCGCGCGGCGTCACGATGAACGAGGTCAGGCCGATGCGGGTATCGAATCGGTTCGCCACCACGCTCAGCGCCCCGTCACCGGTGATGTCCGCGAGCTGCACGGAGATGACCCGGCCGAGCGATCGCGCGTGGAACGTCCAGTCGGGCTCGAGGACACGATTCACGATCCGGTAGACGTAGACCTTCTCTCCGTCGCTGAGGACCAGGCGGGGGATCTGGTCGGCGGGCGCCGTCGCGACGTCCATCCCCACGATCGGAAACGCCATCCGCGCGATCTCTTTCAGCGCGAGCGCGCCTTCTCCGCTCGAATAGGTCGCGCGGTCAGCCTCGATCCCGAGGAGCCGGGCAAGGAGCGACTGCGTCTTCTTCTCGGCCGTCGGCGGCCGGGCGCCGGAGGAGAACGCCTCGCGCGGACCCGGCTTGATGCTCGGCGGCACGTAGAAGGCGGTGGAGAGCGCGGCATCCTGGCGGCCGGCCGCGAAGAGCCGCGCGTCGACGAACGGTTTTCGCTCGACCAGCGTGAAGTGCAGGGCCAGGACGTTCTCCGCCTTGACTCGCTGCAGCGCCTCGCGCACACCGCGTCCCCGGATGAATTCCTCACTCGGGATCTTTTCCTGCGCCAGCCAGGCGGCGATCTGGTCGCCCGTGACCAGCTGGAAGCGACCCGTGCGGTTGAGCGCCTCGTAGATCTCGTTGGTGGCGGCTTCGACGAGCGCGTCCCGCACACCACCGCCCTTGAGCGCCAGCACCATGAGCTTCACCCGGCTTGCGCTCGTGCGCACGCGATCACCGGTCTTCGCCTGTCCTCCTTCGGCCGTCGCGAGCGAATACCCGTCGAAGACCTGGGTGACGACGGCGTGTCCGACCGCCTCCTCGGCCTTGCCCAGCAGGGCGCCGGTCCGGGGATGCCTGAGCTCGCGGCCCTCTCTGAAGATCTCGAGCACGAGCCCCGGCTGAACACCGGCCTTGCGCCCGACCGAGAGGGTGAGCGTCTGCGCCTGAGCCTCGACCACGTCCCCCTCGACCTTGGGGAAGAGCGCCACCGCCTGATCGACGAGCGCCGTGATGGAGACCGGGGCTGACGGGGGCGATTGAGCGGATCCGGTCGCGGCAACGAGGACGGCGAGAAAGCTCACGACCGCTACCAGACGCGGCATGGCGGGCACTATATCACGACGAACAACGGGGCCCGGGATGTTCCCCCGGGCCCCGCCACTCCTACTGCGACGACGCGAACCTAGAAGCTATACCGCATGCGCGCCGAGACCGCCTGCACGTCCTGCGGGTTGCGGCCATTCCGCGCGCCGCCGACGTTGCCGGTGGTCAGATGCGTCGCGAGGGCGTTCCCGGACCACATGTACGCGCCCACGAGGTCGAAGGCGACGTTCGGGGCGAACCGCCACTGGAAGCCGAGGTTCAGCTCCGTACCGAGGTAGCGGCTGTCACCGTTATCACGGCACGTGCCCGCACCCGCGGCCGCCCGGTTCGTGCAGTCGCCGGGCAACAGGCCGCCAGCGTTGGTGAGCGTGCTGGCCGTGTCCACTTCCTCCGCGGTCCAGTTCCCGGTGACCGCGGTACGCAGCGTGAACGCCGGCGTCAGCGCGTAGCTGGCGCGGGCACCGACCCGGATCAGGCCGTACTTGTCGTAGCCGATCGACGTGATCGTGTTCACGCCGCCAGCCCGCGGCCGGAGGCTGTTGAAGTAGTCGATGTTGAGGGCCCAGATCTCGGCCCACCCACCGTAGAAGCCGCTGTCCGTGCTGATCGGCTCGTAGAAGTCCATGTCCGCGCCCTGGTCGACCGCATCGCCGGCCTTGTTACCCGTGGTGTAGATCGCGGCGGCTTCGATGAGGAGCGGCCCGGCCTGCCAGCCACCACGGAGGTCCACGAACCAGGCGCTCCGCGTCTGCTCGAGCTGCCTGGCGCCGACGATGAGCGTCACGCGAGCCGAACTGATAGAACACCGTGGGCTCGAACGAGAAGGCGCCCACACGCCACCGGGCGTCAACGCCGAGCGTGTGACGGTCCTCAGTGGTGCTCTGCGGGAAGGTCCCAGCGACGTTCGCCGACACCGCCCCGCCCTAGCCGCGCCTGGCCGGTCGTTCCCTCGGCCGTGAAGTACGCGTAGATGGGTCGGATGTCGAGGCCCTTGATGGGCGTGATCTCCACGCTCCCGATGAAGGCCCAGTCCTCACCGCGGACGAAGCCGTCACGAGGGCCCGTGGACTCCTCTTCGATCTGGGCGTAGGTCAGGTTGAGCCGGAACATCGGAGTGATCGTCGTGCTCGAGTTCACGCCGACGAAGTCACCGTGGTGCAGGACACCCGCCTTGTAGTGCTGCGCCGTGGGCTGGGCGCCGATGCGCAGGACCGAAGGCACGGGGATCAGGGGAAGCTGGAATTCCGTGTAGGCCCACTTGATCTCCAGGATCCCGGCCACGTCCGTGTTCTGGTCGAACCCGCCGAGGGTGCCGAACTTCTGCCCGCCGCCACCGAAGCTGCCGTCCGTCGCGCCGACCTGGCCCCAGGCATAGTCGAGCTCGATGCCGAGGACGAACTTGGTGGTCCCGACTTCGGCCGTGATGTCCGGCCGAACGCGCGTACGGGCGTACCACTCGCTATCGCCGGTGCGCGCGGGGTTGGAGTCCTCGTGGTTCATGTTGCGACTCCACGAGGTGATGTTGTCCACAAAGCCGGTGATCGTCACCTTCGGCTGTGCGGACACGGGAGCCGTCATCGCCACGAGCGCGACAACGGCTAGGAAAAAGATGCCGACTCGCCTCATACCGCCTCCTCATGTGGGGTGTGTTGCGCGAAGCAACTGACAAGCAGCGACCAACAACGTCCAAACCACCACCAACACCTGCGGAGAGCGGTGCGACTACGGGCCAGTTTTACACTCGAACCTTTCTGCCAACAAGGATAAAAGGGGTGGCGGGCCCCGAAATCGGGGCCCGCCACCCCCGAGACTCGACGCGTTAGAAGCTGTACCGGACCCGTGCGCTCACCGTCTGGACGTCCTCGGGGTTGCGGCCGTTGGCCGTGACGCCCTGGATGCTGGTGATCGTGTGGGCGGCGAGCGCAGGGCCGGCGAAGAAGTAGGATCCGACCATGTCGAGCGCGACGTTCGGGGCGAACCGCCACTGGAAGCCGAGGTTCAGCTCGGTCGCCTAGTAGCGGGCGTCCCCGTTGGCATCGCCCGGGGTCAGGCCCGTGGCGGAGGTGATCGTGCTGGACGTATCGACCTCTTCCGCGGTCCAGGCCGCGCTGGCCATGCCACGCACCGTGAAGGCCGGCGTGATCGCGTAGTTGGCGCGCAGGCCCAGCGCGGATGATGCCGTACTTGTCGTAGCCGATGGTGTGGCCGGTGTCCAGGTTCGCGGCCTGGGCGCGGAACCGGTTGCTGTAGTCGATGTCGGAGCACTGGATCTCGCACCAGGTCGAGAAGTGCCCGCGGTCGGTGCTGATCGTCTCGAAGTACTTCAGCGTGCTGGTGCCACGGCCCCGTCGTGGCCGCGGTCGAGCCGACCACGTCGGGGTGGACGTCGATGCGGTCTTCCGCCTTGTTGCCCGTCGTGTAGATGCCCACCGCCTCGAGGAGCAGTGGCCCGGCCTGCCACCCGCCGCGAATGTCGAGGTACCACGCGTCCTTGTTCAGCTGGTCGAGCACCCCGCCGCGCACCTGCTGGCGGTTGACCCCACTGATACAGCACGGTCGGATCGACGTAGAAGGGGCCGAACCGCCACCGCGCGTCCACGCCGGCCGTGAATCGATCCTCGATCGCGCCCGAGCGGGTAGATCGCCGCCGCCGGTGCCGACGCCGCCGCGGCCGCGCCGGTCGCTGGCCGTTCGCGACGCCGTCATAGTTCGACCACACGAACATCGGCCGGATGTCGAGGCCCTTGAACGGGGTGATCTCGACGCTCGTGAACATCGCGAAGTCTTCCCCACGGATGAAGCCGTCGCGCGGCCCCGTGCTCTCTTCCTCTTCCTGGACCCACGTGAAGTTCGACTTGAACATCGGCGCCCACTGGGTCGTGAGATGGACGCCCGGCGAAATCGCCCGTGCCGAGCACCCCGGCCTTGTACATGACCGCGTAGGGCTGGGCGCCGACCCGCATCAGGGTCCGGAAGGGCATGAGCGGCACCACGAACTCGGTGTACGCCCACTTGATCTCCATGATCCCGGCCACGTCGGTGTTCTGGTCGAATCCCGCGCTGGACCCGAACCGCTGCGGACCGCCGGCGCCGAAGCTGCCATCGCCAGCGCCCGTCTGACCCCACACGTAGTCGATCTCGATCCCCAGCACGAACTTCGTCGTCCCGACCTCGGCGACGATATCCGGGCGCACCCGCGTGCGGGCGTACCACTCCTTGTCGGTCCCCCGCGAAGGGTTGAGATCCTCCATCGAGAGGTTGCTGGTTCCACGACGTGACGTTGTCCACGAAGCCGGTGATCGTGACCTTCGGCTGAGCGGACGCGCCGGGAGCCGCCAATACGACGGCCGCGACAAGGACGGTGACGACGATGGCGACTCGCCTCATGCCCGCCTCCCTGACTGTGACAATTCGCTACATGGTGGGGCGCATCGGTAACTACAGCAAGCCTCGGGGAACCGCAAGGAAAAACATTCGGCTCGAGCTGGCCCACTCCCCCTAGCGTTTCGAGATCAGCCACCGCCCCAGGGCCAGATGCTGGAGGCCCGAGCGCTCGAAGGTGTCGAGGGCATCGTCGGCCGAGGCGACGAGCGGCTCCCCGTGGAGGTTGTAGGAGGTGTTCAGGACGGCGCCGACCCCCGTCTGCCGCTCGAACTCCCGGATCACGCGGTGATAGTCCGCGTTCCAGGTCTCGTCCACGATGTGGGCGCGGGCGGTGCCGTCGTGCGGGTGGATCGCCGCCACGATCTCGTCGCGGCGCTTCGCCTGGGTGGGGAACGCCAGCATCATGTACGGCGAGGCGAGCCCGCGCGGGTTGACCAGGTAGTCGTCGGCGCGCTCGCGCAGCACCGACGGGGCGAACGGCATCCAGAAGTCACGGTTCTTGATCATCCGGTTGATGATGGAGACCACCGCGGGATGCGACGGGTGCGCGAGGATCGAGCGGTTGCCGAGCGCCCGCGCGCCGAACTCCATCCGTCCGGCGCAGCGAGCCACGACGCCGTCCGAGACGAGCAGCGCGGCGATCCGCTTCTCGATCTGCTCGTGCTCGCTGACGCGGTGGCGCGTGGCGGCGTCGCGACGTCGCAGCGTGGCCTCGATGTCGGCGTCCGCGAGTCCGGGACCGAGGTACGCGGGCCCGAACGGCTGCGGCGCGGCCTTCGCGCCGCGCCGGGCGCAGAGCTCCAGGTAGCCGAGGTACGCGGCCCCGACCGCGTTCGACTCGTCGCCGCACGACGGGAACACGAACAGCTCCCGCGCCCACTCCTCCGCGGCGAGCAGCATGTTCGCCTTGACGTTCATGAACACGCCGCCCCCGAGCGCTACTCGCTCGCCGCCGTGGCGACGGTGCATCGCGCGCGCCCAGCGCAGCAGGGTGTCCTCGACGATGGTCTGGGCGCCGCCCGCGATCGCGTCGAAGCGCAGGCCCAGCGTGGCCTCGAGGAGCTGGCGGTAGCGCGGCCCACGACGCTTCCACGCGAACAGGCAGGGATCGCCGTCGGCGAGGTCGAAGACCTCTCGCAGCGCCGCCGTCGCCTCGGCGGTGACGCGCTCACCCGCGTAGGGGGCGAGCCCCATCACCTTGTACTCGTGCTCGCCGAACTTCATGCCGAGCAGCAGCGTGACGAACGAGTAGAACGAGCCGAGGGAGCCCGGCGCGCTCGGCGCCGCTTCCCGGCGCTCGATCTCCGTGCCCGAGGCGCGCGACGCCGTGGCGCAGAGCCCGTCCCCCGAGTTGTCGTTGGTGAGCACGAGCGCGTCCTGCCCGGCGAACGGCGCCCCGAAGTACGCGGAGGCGGCGTGGCAGCGGTGATGGTCGAGCGCGACGATCCGCTCCCGGGCGATGCCGAGATGGTCCGGTGATCAGCGCCAGCCGCTCCGCCTCGCCGAGTGCGGACTTCCCCCGCGCGCCCGACGCCACTCCCACCCGCGCGGCGAGCTTGCGCGCGCGCCGCGCGACCCCGCCCGGCGCGGCGTCCAGCGTCACCCCGTAGTAGCTCCGCGCGTACGCCTGGTCGTGGAGCACGCGGTTCATCCACTCGCGCGCGTACGCCTGCGTGCCGGCGAGCGCGACGAGGTCGATGTCGGCCGGCGTGAGGCCGAGCTCGCGCAGGAGCGCGTCGACGGCGAGGCGCGGATACCCGGCGTCGTTCTTCAGGCGGGTGAAGCGCTCTTCCGACGCGCAGCCGACGATGCGCCCGTCCCGCAGGACGGCCGCCGTCGCGCAGTGCGTCTCGTTGATGCCGAGGACGATCATCGGTCGCCGAGCGCTCGCAGCTGCTCGCTCGCGTCCTTGGCGGACGCCGAGTTCGGCGCGAGGTCGCGCGCGCGGACGAAGGCCGCCCGCGCCTCCTCCCGCCGCTGCTCGGCCATCAGCACCAGGCCCAGGTTGAGGTACGTCCTCGCCATCTGCGGCTCCTGCGACTCGATGCTCAGCGCGAAGCGCAGCGACTGCTCGGCCTCACGGTACCGCTTGAGCGCGAAGAGCGCGAAGCCGAGGTTCTGGTGCGCCGCATGGGGCACGGTCAGCGACGGCAGCGACAACGCCCGCCGGTACCCGGCGATCGCGTCGTCCCAGCGGCCCGTTTCGGCCAGCGCCGTCCCCCGATGGAAGTGCGCGTCGCCGTACGTGGGATCGAGCTCGATCGCGCGATTCAGCCACGCGAGCGCGCCCTCGACCTGGCGCATGTGCAACAGCACCACGCCCATCCCGTCGGCGTAGAGCGCCACGGCGGGATCGAGGCGCGTCGCCTCCTGGAACGAGGTCAGCGCGAGGCCGGTCTGATCCTGCGCGAGCGCGCTGGTCCCGCGCTCGTACGCCGCGCGCGCCTGGAGCGCGCGCATCTGCTGCGTGTCTTCCACGCGCGACGACGCGTTGCTCGCGCAGCCGGCGAGCGCCAGGACCATCACGAGCGCCACGAGCACGGGTCGTCGCCTTGACACCCTTGTCCTCCTCCATGTAGCGTTCGAAGCGTGCCGACGTACGAATATCACTGTGACGGCTGCGGGCGCGACTTCGAGGTCAAGCAGCGCATCTCCGAGGATCCCCTCACGACGCACGATGGGTGCGGAGGCGCCGTGCGCCGCCTCCTCTCGGCGGCGCCGTTCATTCTCAAGGGCGAAGGCTGGTACGTCACCGACTATCCTTCGGCGTCCCGCAAGAAGGCGCTCGACTCGGAGAAGGGCGGCGGCGACAAGTCGTCGACGTCCAGCGAGAAGCCCGCCGCGGAGAAGAGCAGCACCGCCTCGAGCGACACCGCCACTACGTCCGCCCCTTCGTCGACTTCCGGACCGTCGACCGCGTCGAGCTGATCGCCACCGGCGTGCCGCGCCGGGCCTTCAGGAGGGCGGCGGCGCTGCCTTCCCGGACCGCCACCTCGAGCCGGTTGCCGGAGCCGATCAGCGCGCCGGCGGCGCCGAGCGGGAGGTCCGCGTACGTGCCCACGAGCGGCAGGTGCCGGCCCGCGATGTGCACCGACGCGCCGGCGCCGAGCGCTTCGACGGCCTCCGCCGCGATCGACGTGATCAGGTTCCCGAAGCGATCGACGTGCAGCACCGCGCCGGCCACCGCGCCACCGACCGCGCGCACTTCGGGCCACGACACGAGGACGGGATCGTCCACCGCGGGCCCGAACCGCTCCGGCGCGACGCCGCGCGCGAGGTGCGCCGCGGCCGGCGCGAAGACGTCGCGCCCGTGGAACGTGCGGCTCACGCGCGGCAGCCGGAACTCGGGCGCCGCGAGCTCGAACGCGCGCCACGTCTCCCGCGCCAGGATGGGCGTGAGGAGCCCGTTGTCCGGCGCCACGAAGGTGGCCGTGGGCATGACCACGACGAGCCCGCGGCGCGCGGTGCCCACGCCGGGATCCACGACCACGAGGTGCAGCGTCCCGGGCGGAAAGAACGGCACGGCGGCCTCGAGCACGAGGGCGGCGCCGACCACGTCGTGGGAGGCGACGTCGTGCGTGATGTCGACGAGCCGGAGATCGGGGACGAGCCCCAGCATCACGCCTTTCATCTCCGCCACGTAGGGGTCGCGGAGGCCGAAGTCCGTGGTGAGGGTGACGACCGCCACGCGTCAGCGGTCGCGGTCCACCACGAAGTCCGCGACGAGCGAGAGGACGTCGCGCTCCTCCGACGGCGGGAACGCTTCGAGATCGCGCTTGGCGTCACGCGCATAGGCGTGCGCGCGATGGCGCGCGTAGTCGACCCCGTCGTACTCGAGGACCAGCCGGCGGATCTCGTCGATCTCCGCCGGTCCCAGCGTCGGCTCGTGCAGCATGCTGCGCACGCGGTCGGCCTGCGCCGGCTTCGCGCGCTCGAGCATGGCGATGAGCGGCAGCGTGCGCTTGCCCTCGCGCAGGTCGGCGCCGATCGCCTTGCCGAGGCGGTCCTGGTCCGCCACGAAGTCCAGCGAGTCGTCGGAGATCTGGAACGCCACGCCGATGTGGAGGCCGTACCGCGTCAGCGCCTCGAGCTGGGCGGGCGGAACGCCGCCGAGCAGGCCGCCGATGCGGCAGCACGCCGAGATGAACGACGCGGTCTTGTGCGTGATGATGCGCACGTAGTCGGCCTCGGAGGTGCCCCCGCTGCGCTTGCGCTCGAGCTGGAAGACCTCGGCCTCCGTCATCGACACCGTCGAGCGCGCCAGCGTCTCCATGATCGCGCGGTCGTTGTCGCGCACGAGCAGGTCGAACGACTTCGAGTAGAGATGGTCGCCGACGAGCACGGAGGCGTCGTCGCCCCAGCGCGCATTCGCGGACGGGCGGCCGCGACGGAGCGGCGCCCGGTCCACGACGTCGTCGTGGATGAGCGTCGCCGTGTGGAGCAGCTCGACCACGCAGGCGAGACGCACGGGCCGCTCGCCGCGCGCGCCCGCGAGGCGGGCGGCGAGCAGCAGGAGGATGGGCCGGAGCCGCTTGCCGCCCGCGCCGGCGATGTACTCGCCCATCTCCTGGATGAGCCCGACGGGGGAATCGAGCTCGCGACGGATCTCGGCCTCGACCGCCTCCAGGTCCGTCCCGACGAGGAGCGCGACGCGCTCCTTGAGCAGCCCTTCGAGAGCGGGAGTGGCCACGCGGGGGGCGCTACTTCGCGACGACGCGGTCCTTGACCTGGACCGAGGCGCCCGGCGCGACGCTCTGCAGCTCCGCGACCGAGAACTTGTCACGCACCTCCGTCACCCGCGCGATGCCGACCTCCTCGTCGAGATCGCCGAGCACTTCGCCGGTGACGGGATGGACGATCGGGATGCGGTCGCGGCGCAGGCTGAGCAGGGTGCCGGGACGCACGCCGTCGGCCGCCGTGAGGTCGACGGCGACGCGACTCGTGTCGACGAAGATCACGACGCCCTGCTTGCCCGGCGTGGCCGGCTGCCCGTTCACCGACGGCGCGACGGTGCGCGCCACCGCGGCACGCCCGGTGGGCGCCGACACGGCCGCCGCCGATTCCGTGGGCAGCGCCATGCCCTGGCGCGGGCTGATCTGGCCGCTGCCGGGCGGCGGTCCGTAGCGCGCGACGATCTCCGGCGCGGCGATGATCGCCTTCTCGCCTCGGATCAGCGTCGTGATCGTCGTGGGCACCTTGTCTTCCTCGACCCAGATGTATTCGGGTTCGCTGGCGACGTCGCCGAACCGCGGGTTCTTCACGAGCAGCCAGCGGGTCTCGGCGGGTCTGAGCGCCACGGACGGGTCACTGGCGGGCCCCATGCCGACGAGCTCACGCGCCACGTTCGTCATGGCGGTACACCCCGCGAGGGCCAGCGTCGTGGCGAGAAGAACAGACACGACCGGCAGGGACTTCATGCGCGCCTTACCATAGCACAGCCCTCCCTCAATCCTCGGACAGCGGCTCCCACGGAAAGCGCTGCTCCTCGGTCGCACTCACGTTCTGTAGGGGGTCGCGCCGCGAGAAGAGCGCCGTGCCGGTGACGGCGGACACCCACGTCGTGTCGAGATAGGTCTGGCCGCCCCGGCGGATGAGGATCGGCACCAGCCACGCGGAGACCTCGAGCGTGCGTCCGAGCGGAATCGCCCGGTCCGGACGGCCCAGGATCTCCTCGACGCGGACGTTCTGCGCCGTGATCGTGTCGCTCACGAGCAGCGGGTCGACGACGTGGAACCGCTTCGAGCGCTCGAGCAGCGTCGCGAGCAGATAGGGGACGCGGCGGACGTCGGCGTCGCTGGCGCTGAGGTCCAGCACGGGCGCGATCGCGACCTTGATGCGGCCGCGGCTGATCCGCACGCCGTCCTCGGGGCGCGGCTCGGGCTGGTCGGGCAGCGGGATGAACACCGCCTCGGCGAGCTTCGGCTGCACGCGCTGCACCTGCGCGTAGCCCAGCACGTCCTCGTAGCGCCCGAGGATCTTGCCGGTGATCGGATGCCGGAACGACTCGCCCTTCCGGAAGACCGTCAGCTCCTGCCCGACCTGCGCGCCCGCCTCCTGACCGATGTCGAGGTAGATCCGGTTCCCGTCACGGTCGAGGACCTGCCCCTCGATCGGCTGGAACGCCTTGACGAAATCGTCGGCCATCGCGCCGAAGGTGGCGGCGATCCGGTCGGCGAGGCCGGCCTGGGCGACGGGCGCCCACGCCAGCACGGCGACCAGCGCGCCGATGAGCGGACGCCAGGCGCTCAGAACGTCACCGACGGCTCGTGGACGCCGAAGACGGCGCGCAGCCGCTCGCAGATCTCGCCGAGGGTCACCGACGCCTCCACGGCGTCCACCAGCAGCGGCATCAGGTTGTCGCGCCCGCGGCGCCGCGCGCTCCACGGCGTCGAGCGCCCGCGCGGCCCGATCGCGCGTCGCGCGTCGCCGCGGACGCGCGCCACGCGCTCGCGCAGCGCCTCGCCGACCCCGCGATCGAGCTGGAACAGGTTGGCGGGCGGCGCCTCGTCGGTGACGAACTCGTTCACCCCGACGACGATCCGGCGCTTGTCCTCGACCTCGCGCTGGTAGCGGTACGCCGCGTCCTGGATCTCGCGCTGCATGAAGCCGATCGCCGCCACCGATCCGCCCAGCTCGTCGATCTTCTTGATGTAGACCTCGGCCTCGCGCCTCGATCTCGTTCGTCAGCGGCTCGACCGCGAAGGAGCCGCCGAGCGGATCGACGGTGTCGGCCACGCCCGACTCGTGGGCGAGGACCTGCTGCGTCCGCAGCGCGAGCCGCACGGACGCCTCGGTCGGCAGCGCGAGCGCCTCGTCGCAGCGAGTTCGTGTGCAGCGACTGGCAGCCCGCCGAGCACGGCGGCGAGCGCCTGCACCGTCACGCGCACCACGTTGTTCTCGGGCTGCTGCGCGGTCAGCATGCTCCCCGCCGTCTGCGCGTGGAAGCGGAGCGCCAGCGAGCGCGGATCGCGGGCGCCGAAGCGCTCGCGCATGATCCGCGCCCACAGCCGCCGCGCCGCGCGGAACTTCGCCACCTCCTCGAGGAGGTTGTTGTGCGCGTTGAAGAAGAAGGAGAGCTGCGGCGCGAAGTCGTCGACGGCGAGGCCCGGCCTCGACGGCCGCCTGCACGTAGGCGATCGCCGTTGGCCAGCGTGAAGGCCACCTCCTGCACCGCCGTGCACCCCGCCTCGCGCATGTGGTAGCCGGAGATCGAGATGGTGTTCCAGCGCGGCACCGCGTCCTTGCAGTAGGCGAAGATGTCGGTGATCAGCCGCATCGACGGCCGCGGCGGGAAGATGTACGTGCCGCGCGCGATGTACTCCTTCAGGATGTCGTTCTGCATCGTCCCGGACAGCGTCGCGGGCGCCACGCCCTGTCGCCGCGCCACCGCCACGTAGAGCGCGAGCAGGATCGACGCGGTGGCGTTGATCGTCATCGACGTCGAGACCCGGTCGAGCGGGATCGCCCTCGAAGAGGTCGCTGCATGTCCTCGAGCGAGGCGATGGAGACGCCGACCTTGCCGACCTCGCCGTGCGCGATCGGCGCGTCCGGGTCGTAGCCCATCTGCGTCGGCAGATCGAACGCCACCGAGAGGCCGGTCTGGCCCTGCTCGAGCAGGAAGCGGTAGCGCTTGTTGGTCTCGGCCGCCGATGCCGAAGCCCGCGTACTGCCGCATCGTCCACAGCCGCCCGCGGTAGCCCGTCGGGTGGACGCCGCGCGTGAACGGGAACTCGCCGGGCGCGCCGAGTCCTCGGGCCGGCGGCGCGTCGGCCGGGCCGTAGACGCGCGGCGATCGGCGTGCCCCGACGACGTGGTCGAAGAGGGCGTCGCGCTCCCGCGGGTCGGCTGCGGGCCTGTTCATAGCGGGATGTTCCCGTGCTTCTTCGGCGGGTTGGTGTCGCGCTTCGTGTGCAGGACGGCCAGCGCCGTCGCAGAGCCGCGCCCGCGTGTCCTTGCGGCTCGATGACCTCGTCGACGTAGCCGCGCTCGGCCGCGATGTACGGGTTGGCGAACTTGTCCCGGTACTCGCGGATCTTCGCCTCGCGGAAGGCGGCCGCGTCGGCGGTCGACTCCATCTCCCGCCGGTACAGGATGTTGACGGCGCCCTCCGGCCCCATCACCGCGATCTCCGCCGTCGGGTACGCGAAGTTGACGTCCCCGCGGATGTGCTTCGACGACATGACGTCGTAGGCGCCGCCGTACGCCTTGCGCGTGATCACGGTGAGCTTCGGCACCGTGGCCTCGCAGTACGCGTAGAGCAGCTTGGCGCCGTGCTTGATGATGCCGCCGTACTCCTGCGCCGTGCCCGGCAGGAAGCCCGGCACGTCCACGAACGTCACGAGCGGAATGTTGAAGCAATCGCAGAACCGCACGAACCGCGCGGCCTTCACCGAGGCGTTGATGTCGAGGCACCCCGCGAGGTGCGCGGGCTGGTTGGCGACGATGCCGACGGGCCGGCCGCCGAGCCGCCCGAAGCCGACGACGATGTTCGGCGCGAACCCCGCCTGCACCTCGAAGAAGTACCGGTCGTCGAGGACCGTCTCGATGATCGTCTTCATGTCGTAGGGCCGGTTGGGCTGCTCCGGCACGACCGTCTGGAGCGCTTCGTCCCGGCGGTCGACCGGGATCCGTGGTGGGCCGCAGCGGCGGATCCTCGAGGTTGTTCTGCGGCAGGAAGCCCAGGAGCTCGCGGATGAGCGCCAGGCACTCGTCCTCCGAGTCCGCCGCGAAGTGGGCGACGCCCGAGGTCGTGTGATGCGAGTCTCGCGCCGCCGAGCTCCTCGGCCGAGACCTCCTCGTGCGTGACCGCGCGGATCACGTCGGGGCCGGTCACGAACATGTACGAGGTGTTCTTGACCATGAGGACGAAGTCGGTGATCGCGGGCGAGTAGACCGCGCCGCCCGCGCACGGCCCCATGATGGCGGAGATCTGCGGCACGACGCCCGAGGCCAGCGTGTTGCGGAGGAAGATGTCGGCGTAGCCCGCCAGCGACACGACGCCTTCCTGGATGCGCGCGCCGCCCGAGTCGTTGAGGCCGATGACGGGCGCGCCGGTCTTCATCGCGAGGTCCATCACCTTGCAGATCTTCCGCGCGTACGCCTCGGACAGCGAGCCGCCGAACACGGTGAAGTCCTGCGCGAAGACGAACACCGGGCGGCCGTGGACGCGGCCGGAGCCGGTGACGACGCCGTCGCCCGGGAACCGCTGCTCGGCCATCCCGAAGTCGTGCGTCTGGTGGACGACGAACTTGTCGAGCTCGACGAAGGAGCCCGGATCGAGCAGGAGCTCGACGCGCTCGCGTGCGGTCTTCTTGCCGGCCTTGTGCTGGCGGCGGACGCGCTCATCGCCGCCGCCGAGCTCGGCTTCGGCGTGACGACGGCGCAGCTCCTCGAGACGCTCCCGGAGGGACATCAGACCGTGGCGAGTATGGCCGCGGCCATGATGAAAGTCAATGTATTTATTGACTTTCTGCGCGCTTTGCTCTCGATAATCTGGCGCCATGCCCCTCTGGTTCGCGCTCGTGCTGGCCGGCTGCGCCGTCGCCATCTCGGTCGCCACTCGTCCTCACGCTCCTGAGCGCCCGGCGCGCCGTGGAACGCACCGGCGCGATCCTCGCACTCGTCGAGCGCGAGCTGGCGCCGCTGACGACCGAGGCGCGCGGCCTCACGTCCGACGCGCGCGCGCTCACGCAGGAGGCGACGCGTGAGATCCGGCGGGCGGGCGACGTCATCGATCGCGTGCACGACGCGGCGGAAGGCGTCGGGCGCGTCGTCCACGGCCTCGCCGGGTTCGCGCGCGCCGGCCAGGTGGTCGGGCTCGCCGCGGCCGTCCGGCGCGGGGTCGACGTGTTCGTGCAGCGGATGCGAAAAGACGGAGGCAACCACCATGGCGGATGACCGGGGCGGTGCGGGCGCCTATCTGGGCTGGTTCCTCTTCGGCGCGGTGGTGGGCGGACTCGCCGCCCTCTTCCTCACGCCGAAGACGGGCGAGGAACGTCGCGAGCGCGCCGGCGAATGGCTCGACAAGAGCCGCGAGATCCTCGAGGAGCAGACGCAGCGGCTGATGGGGGCGTTCGAAGCCGGCCGTGACGCCATGCGCGAGGAGATCCGAAGAATGCCGCCCCGTGGCTGAGATCGAGCTGCCCGACCCCGAGGAGCTGGAAGAGCGTCGCGACAAGACCTTCAGCCGTCGCGTCGCTCTCACCACCGCCGTCTACGCGGTCGTGCTGGCCATCGCCGTCCCTCGGCGGCAACAACGCCATGAAGGAGATGCTGCTCGCCCAGCAGGAAGCCGCCGAACCAGTGGGCGTACTACCAGGCCAAGGTCATCCGCGAGCACCTCAACCGCGGCAACAAGCTCCTCGTGGAGACGCAGCTCGCCGAGCCCTCGCCCCTCAAGGGCGCCGAGCGCGCGAAGTTCGAGGCCCTCGCCACGAAGTTCGCCGACGAAGAGAAGCGGATGAACGCCGACAAGAAGGACATCGAGAAGACCGCGCGGAAGTTCGAGCACGAGCGGGACGTCAACCAGGCGAAGGACCCCTACTTCGACTATCGCCGAGGTGTTGCTCCAGATCGCCATCGTCTGCGTCGTCGGTGGCGATCCTCTCCGCCTCGCGCCCGATGTTCTGGTTCTCGCCCGGGCTCGCCGTCGTCGGCAGCCTCGCCACCGTCAACGGGTTCCTGCTCGTCGTCCGCGCTCGCCTTCCTGGAGTAGCGAAACGACTTACAGGAAGTTGCCGCCGGCGCTCTCCAGGGTGTCGAACGTCCAGACGCTGACGCGGTAGCGTGCGGCGGGCGGCATGTTCGAGATCCGGAAGTACGTGCGCTGGAGAGCCGGGACCATGCTCCCGAGCCATTCGACTTTCTGGCCGACGAGGTTGCCGTTGGCATCGAGGCCTTGCGCCAGCAGTTGCACGTTGACGATGGGCGAGCCGTGCTTGCTGTTGACGTAGCCGGTGATGTCCTGGCCGGTCACTTCCCAGTCGAGACTGAGCCGGCTCTCCCAGCCCTGCATGAGCGTCGTGACCGTCGTGGACGGAGCCGTCCCGCCCGTCGCGCCCGCGCATCCCCCCGCCAGTGGAACGAGCGCGACCAGCAGCGCGCGGGCAAACGTGCGGGATCGTGAAGTCATCTCAGGCCCTCCGGCGGCGTCGACAGCCGCGTTGCTTCAGAAACGCGCACGCGTCCCTCGAGGTTCCCTAGCCCCGGCGCCAGTCGGACCGGCTGGGCAGGATCCGGTCGGCGATCAGGTTGCGCATCATCTCGAGGGTGCCGCCGCCGATGGCGAACATGCGCGCGTCGCGCATCATGCGCTCGAGCGGCAGGCTGCGGCCGTAGCCGGCGGCGCCGTGGATCTGCAGCGCCTCGCTGGTGACGGACTGCGCGGTCTCCGCGGCGAAGGTCTTGGCCTTGGCCGCCTCCAGCGGCGTCGGGAAAGCCGCGGCCCGCGCGCGCGGCGGCGCGGTGGATGAGCAGGCGCGCGGCGTCGAGCTTGAGCGCCATGTCGGCGAGCTTCCAGCGCAATGCCCTGGAACTCGCGCGATCGGCCGGCCGAACTGCTTGCGCTCGGTGACGAAGGCGAGCGCCTTCTCGTACGCGCCCTGCGCGAGGCCCAGCGCGACGGTGGCCGCGCCGAGCCGCTGGCCGTTGTACGCGTCCATCAGCTTCTTGAAGCCGTCGCCGGGCCCGACGAGGACGTTCTCCTTCGGCACCACGCAGCTCCTCGAAGTGCAGCTCGCCTTCGGGAATGCCGCGCAGCCCCATCATGAATTCGCGACGGCCGATGCGGAACCCGGGCGTGTCGCGCTCGACGAACACGCCGCCGATGCCGTCGGCGCCCGGCCGGCCGCCGAAGCGCGTGTAGACGAGATAGAGCCGTGAGGTGCCGGCGCCGGTGATCTAGCGCTTGTGGCCGGTCGAGCCGCCAGCCCTCGGGCGCCTCGTCCGCGTGCGTCGCGAGATCGGTGGCCGCCGAGCCCGCCGCGACCTCGGTGATCGCGATGGCCGGCTTCTCGCCGTCCTGCACCCCACGGGAAGTACCGCCGCTTCTGCGCCTCGGTGCCGTACGCGCGGAGCGCGCCGACCACGCCGAGGTTGCCCTCGACGACGATGCGCCCGGTGACGCCGCACGCGCGCGCGATCTCCTCGATGACGAGGATCGACGTCGAGCAGCGGCGTGTCGCCGCCGCCGTAGTCCGTGGGGATCGTCATGCCCATGAACCCGGCGGCGACGAGATCCTTCACGTTGTCCCAGGGATACTCCTCGCGCTCGTCCCAGCGCGCCGCGCGCTCGGCGAAGACGCGATCGGCCAGCTCGCGCGCCCGCGCCCGCAGCGCCTGCTGCTCGGCGGTCAGCTCGAAGTCCATGGGGAAGGCTCCTAGCTCAGATGTGGATGGCCTGGCCGAGCGCGGCCGAGCGTGGCCTCGAGCGCGGCTTCGGACAGCGTCGGGTGCGCGTGGATGGTGTGGATCATCTCCTCGAGCGTCGCCTCGAGCGTGCGGCCCACCGCGAACTCGTGGATGATCTCGGTCGCCTCGGGACCGACGATGTGGACGCCGAGGATCTCGCCGGTGGCCTTGTCGGCGACGACCTTCACGAAGCCGTCGGTCTCGCCGAGCGCGACGGCCTTGCCGCTCGCGGTGAACGGGAACTTGCCGACCGTCACCTCGCGGCCGTTCTCCTTCGCCTTCGCCTCGGTGACGCCGATCGACGCGACCTGCGGCCGGCAGTACGTGCACGAGGGCACGTTCCCGTAGTCGATCGGGCGCGGGTGCTTGCCGGCGATCGCCTCCGCCGCCACCACGCCCTCCGCCATCGCCTTGTGCGCGAGCAGCGGCGCGCCCGCCATGTCGCCGATCGCGTAGACGCCCTTCACGGACGTCTCCATCGTCGGCGACACCTTCACGAAGCCGCGCTCCATCGTCACGCCGAGCGCCTCGAGGCCGACGTCCTTGACCTTGCGCGCGCGCGGCCGACGGCCATGAGCACCTGCTCGGCGTCGATGCGTCCCGCCGTCCGTCTCGACGAGCGACGCCCGGGCCGCCCGCGCGTCACCGACTGCACCTTCACGCCGGTCTTGATCGTCGATCTTCCGCCGCGCGAGGAGCCGCGCGAGCTGCGTGGAGACTTCCTCGTCCTCGATGGGGACGATGCGCGGCAGCGCCTCCAGCAGCGTGACCTGCGTGCCGTACGCGCTGTAGACGTCGGCGAACTCCACGCCGACCGCGCCCGCGCCGATGATCACGAGCGAGCCCGGGTCGCCCCTCGTTGCGCACGGCGCCGTTCGACGAGATCACGCGCTTCTCGTCGATCGTGACGCCGGGCAGCGAGCGCGGCTCGGAGCCGGTGGCGAGGATCACCGCGCGGCCTTCGAGCGTCGTCGTCGCCGGCGGGGCCGGTCACCTCGACGGTCGTTCGGCTCTTGAGCATGCCGCGCCCCGGGACCAGCGTGATCTTGTTCTTCCGGAAGAGGAACTCGACGCCCTTGGCCATCCGGTCCGCGACGCGGCGGCTGCGCTGCACGGCCTGCGGCGTAGTCGGCCTCGAAGCCGCTCAGCGTGATGCCGAACTCCTCCGCGCGCTGGAAGAGGTGCACGACCTCGGCGTTGCGGAGCAGCGCCTTGGTCGGGATGCAGCCCCAGTTGAGGCAGACGCCGCCGGGCCGATCGTCCTCGACCGCGGCGACCGACAGGCCGAGCTGCGCGCAGCGGATCGCCGCGACGTAGCCGCCCGGGCCCGGTGCCGACGACGATCGACGTCGAACTTCTGCGTCGCCATGGCGTCCTAGACCAGCAGGCGCAGCGGCTCTTCGAGGAGGCGCTTGACGTCCTGCAGGAAGCGCGCGCCCATGGCGCCGTCCATCACGCGGTGATCGCAGGACAGCGTCAGCATCATGCGCCGGCCGACGCCGAGCCCGGTCTCCGTCGACCACCGGCACCTTCCGCACCGTGCCGACGGCCAGGATCGCGCCCTCGGGCGGATTGATGATCGCGGAGAAGTCCGTGACGTCGTACATCCCGAGGTTGGAGATCGAGAACGTCGCGCCCGACATCTCCGGCGCCCGCAGCTTGCGCGGCGCGCGCCCGCTCGGCGAGATCGCGCGCCTCGACGGCGATCTGGCTCAGGATCTTCGCGTGACAGTCGCGGAGGACCGGCGTGATCAGCCCCTCCTCGAGCGCCACCGCGATGCCGATGTGCGCGCGGTGGAAGACGCGGATCGAGTCGCCCTGGAACGAGGCGTTGACGCCCGGGATGCTCCAGCAGCGCGAGCGCGCACGCGCGCACGACGAAGTCGTTCACCGAGATCTTCGGCTGCCCCTCGAGCGCGTTCAGCTCCTCGCGCAGCGCCCACGCGCGGTCCATCGCGACTTCGCTCGAGACGTAGAAGTGCGGCACCGGCGCCTTCGACAGCGGCATCCGCTTGGCGATGATCGCGCGCATCTGGGAGAGCGGCTGGTCCTCGAACTCGGGGCCGGTCGCGGCGACCGCGACGCGCATCGGCGCGGCGGCGGCCGCCGGCGCGATGGCCGCGGCCTCGACGTCCTTGCGCACGATGCGGCCGCCGGGGCCGCTGCCGCTGGACGAGCCGGAGGTCGACGCCCGACTGCGCGGCGATCTTCCGCGCGAGCGGCGACGCCTTCATGCGGCCGTCGTCGAGCTCGCGGGCTCGCGCGGCGGCGGCGCCGCCGGCGCTCGGCGTGCCGCGCCGCCGCCGCGATGGTCCTCGGCCGCGGGCGCGGCGGCACCGCGCCGGCTGGGCGGCGCGGCGGCGCCGCGGCCGGCGCGGCCTCGGCGCGGCCGGCGCCGCGGTGGCCGCGGCCGGGGCGCCCGTCGGCCCGCGAGCGCTCGAGATGTCCTCGTCGGCTCGGCGATGACCGCGATCAGGGCGCCGACGGGCGCGCGGTCCCCTTCCTTGACGAGGATCTTGCGCAGCACGCCGGCGCCGAACGCCTCCATCTCGACGTCGGCCTTGTCGGTCTCGACCTCGGCCAGGATGTCGCCGGCGTTGATGCGGTCGCCTTCCTTCTTGATCCACTTGATGATCTTGCCGGTCTCCATCGCCTCCGACAGCTTCGGCATGACGACCCGGCTCACGGCCATGGCTCAGCTCCCGTTCGCGTCGCAGACGCGGCGGACGGCGTCGATGATCTTCTCCTTCGTCGGGCGTCTTGCGCTTCTCGAGATTGCGCGCGTACGGCATCGGCGCGTTGCGCGCCGGTCACGCGCTCGACCGGCGCGTCGAGATCGTCGAAGGCCTGCTCGGTGATGAACGAGGAGATCTCGGAGCCCATGCCCGCGAAGCCCGCGCCCGCCTCCACGACCACGGCGCGGTGGGTCTTGCGGACCGAGCCCGACGATCGTCTTCGCGTCCATCGGGCGCAGCGTGCGCGGATCGACGATCTCGACCGAGATGCCCTCCTTCTCGAGCTCCTCGGCCGCTTCCATCGCGCGGTACATCATGCCCATGTAGGCGATCACGGTGACGTCGGTGCCCTCGCGCCGCACGACGGCCTCGCCGAGCGGGATCGTGAACTCCGGATCCTCGGGCACCTCGCCCTTGATCGCGTACAGCGTCTCGGACTCGATGAAGATCACCGGGTTGTCGTCGCGGATCGCGGACTTCAGCAGTCCCTTGGCGTCGGCGGGCGTGGAGGGCCGCACGACCTTGAGCCCGGGCACGTGATAGAAGTACCTCTCCATCGACTGCGAGTGCTGCGCGGCGAGCTGGTGCGCGGGGCCGCCGGGACCGCGCATCACGATCGGGACGTTGTACTGCCCGCCCGACATGTAGTTCATCTTCGCCGCCGAGTTCACGATCTGGTCGAGCGCGAGCAGCGCGAAGTTGAACGTCATCATCTCGACGACCGGCCGCAGCCCGACCATGGCCGCGCCGATGCCGACGCCGGTGAATCCGGACTCCGCGATCGGCGTGTCGACGATCCGCTTGGGCCCGAACTCCTTGAGGAGGCCCTGGGTCACCTTGTACGCGCCCTCGTAGAGCCCGACCTCCTCGCCGATCACGAACACGCGGGGTCGCGATGCATCTCCTCGCGCAGGGCCAGGTTGAGCGCCTCCCGGTACGTCATCACCGCCATGGCGTCAGTCCTTGAAGATGTCGGTGAAGAGCTCCTCGGCGGCGGCTCGGGCGAGGCGTCGGCGAAGGCGACCGCCTCGTCGATGAGGTCGTTCACGTCCTTCTCGATGGACTGCACGATCCTCGTCGGTGAGCACGCCCGCGCCGACGGCGCGGTCGCGGAAGAGCACGATGGGGTCGCGCAGCTTCTCGCGCTCGACCTCTTCCTTGGTGCGGTACACGGCGCCGGCCGGATCGCGCATGGAGTGGCCGCGGAACCGGTACGTGCGCGCCTCGATGAGCGTCGGGCGTCTTGTCCGTGCGCGCGCGCTCGACCGCGCGCGCGGTCGCCTCGCGGATCGCGAGCACGTCCATGCCGTCCACCGGCTCGCACGGCGATGCTTGTACGCCTGGCCGAACTTCTAGATCTCCGTCTCCGCGAGGGCGCGCTCCAGCGAGGTGCCCATCGCGTAGCGGTTGTTCTCGCACACGTAGATGACGGGCAGCTTCCACAGCGCCGCCAGGTTCAGGGCCTCGTGGAACTCGCCCTCGGGCACCGCGCCGTCGCCGAAGTAGCACACGATCACCTGGTCGCCGCCCCGGTACTTGATCGCGAAGCCCACGCCCGCCGCGAGCGGCAGGTGCGCGCCCACGATCGCGTGGCCGCCCAGGAAGTTCACGCTCTTGTCGAACAGGTGCATCGAGCCGCCCTTGCCCTTGCTGAGCCCGTCGCTGCGCCCGAAGAGCTCGGCCATCGCGCGCCTGGGATCGGAGCCCTTCGCCAGGCAGTGCCCGTGCTCGCGATACGTCGAGATCGCGTAGTCGTCCGGACGCAGGACCGAGGTGACGCCGACGGCCACCGCCTCCTCGCCGATCGAGAGATGGAGGAAGCCGCCGATCTTGCCGAGGGCGTAGTTCTCGGCCGCCTTCTCCTCGAACCGGCGGATCAGCATCATCTCGTGGAGCAGCTGCTTCGCCGTCCCGGCGTCGACCCCGAGGCCCGGCGCAGCTTTTGACAGTCTTCTGGGCCATGAGTTTCTCCCTCACCAGCGCATCAAACTGAGGTCGTCGACGGACAGGCGGCGCCGCACCCGGAAGATCGCCACGATGATGGCGAGACCCACCGCGACCTCCGCCGCCGCCACCGCCATGACGAAGAACACGAGCGCCTGTCCGTCGGCGCTGCCGTATCGATGTCCGAAGGCCACGAGCGCCAGGTTCGCCGCGTTCAGCATCAGCTCGATCGACATGAAGATCACCAGCGGGTTGCGGCGGATCACCACGCCCACCACGCCGATCGAGAACAGGACGGCCGACAGCGCCGTGTACCACGCTTCCGGGATCACGACGGCCTCCGGCGGCGCCAGCACGAGCACCCCCACCATCGCGGCGAGGAGCAGGACCGAGGTGAGCTCGAACGGGAACAGGTAGTCGGTGAAGAGCAGCTTGCCGAGCGATTCCACGCTGCCGCCCGCGCGGGGCGGCGCCGGCGCGCCGCGCCGGGTCCACAGGATCACCGCGAGCTGCACGAGCAGCAGCCCGCCCACGGGCAGCGCCAGCACGCGCGTCGAGCGTCGCGGATCCGGGCCGGTCTCGTCCTTGCCGGGGATCAGGACCATGATCGCGAACACGAAGAGCACCATGATCGCGCCCGCGTAGACGATGACCTGCGCGGCCGCGAGGAACTCGGCGCCGAGCATCAGGTAGAAGACCGCGACGCACCCGAGGTTCACCACGAGGAAGAGCGCGCCGTGGATCGGATTGCGCTTGAGGATCAATCCGAGCGCCGAGAGCGATCGCGAGCGCGGCCACGATGACGAAGGCCGTGGTCGTCATTCGACGTTCCGCCGCGGCGGGATCGGGATGGGCGAGCGCGGACGGCCGTCGGCGCCCGCCGGCTCCAGCGCCAGCAGCGTCTCCTTCGTGTAGATCATCGACCGGCGGTCGTACGCGGAGAACTCGAGGATGCCGGTGTCCATGCGGATGGCGTCCTCGGGGCACGCCTCCACGCAGTAGCCGCAGAACACGCACTTGCCGAGGTCGATGTCGAAGCGCTGCGGCATCTTCTCGATCTCGGGGTTCGGGTGCTCGTCGGCGACGATGTAGATGCAGTGCGCCGGGCACACGGTCTCGCACATCATGCACGCCACGCAGCGCGGCGAGCCGTCCTCGCGCCGCACGAGCCGATGCAGGGTGCGCAGGCGCGGCGACTGCGGCCGGCGCTCCTCGGGGTACTGGATGGTGACCGCGCCCCGCGCGTCCTTCTTGCCGAGGCTGTGCGCGATGTGCTTGCCCAGGTTGCGGAAGAAGTGCCCGGCCGTGAGCGCGAGCCCGCTCAGCACCTCGCGCAGGTAGAAGCGCTGCCCGAGGTTCATCGCGTCCCCCACCAGGAGCACGATCGCGCCGGTGACCACGATGTTCAGGATCGCGAGCGGGAACAGGCCGAGCCAGCCGAGCCGCATCGCCTGATCGTAGCGGAAGCGCGGCAGCGTCCACCGGATCAGCATGAGGAAGAAGATCATGGCCGCCGACCTTGGTGACGAACGCGCCGACCTGGAGCAGCGTCACCAGGAGCGGCGCCACCGCGAGGGTGGCGCCCCACGGAAAGCGGAAGCCGTCGGCGAAGAGGAACGGCACCTGCCAGCCGCCGAGGAACAGCGACGTGCACATGCCGGCCAGCACGATGGTCTCGACCATGTCGGTCATGAGGAACATGCCGAACTTCATCCCGCTGTACTCGACGTTGTAGCCGATGATCTCGGACTCGCCCTCCGGCATGTCGAAGGGGATCCGCTTCGTGGCGGCGATGCCCGCCGGTGAGGAACAGGATGAACGCGAGCGGCTGCAGCAGGATGCCCCACGCGGGCAGCCAGCCCCAGAGCAGCGTCCCCTGCGCGCGCACGATGTCCATCATGTTCAGCGAGCCGTAGATCATCACGATGCCGATGATCGAGGCGCCGATCGCGATCTCCGACGAGATCATGAGCGCGGCCGCCCGCTGGCCGCCGAGCAGCGCGAAGTTGTTGCCGGAGGACCAGCCGGCCATCATCACGCCGTACACGCCGAGCGAGAGCATCGCGAACACGTAGAGGATGCCGACGTTCAGGGTGACGGCCTGGAGCGGGATCTCGCGGTCGCCGATGCGCAGCGTGTCGCCGAACGGGATCGACGCGAAGGCGACGAGCGCGAAGAACACGGAGACGGCGGGCGCGAGCGTGAAGAGGAACCGGTCGGCGCGCGCGGGGAGGAAGTCCTCCTTGGTCAGCATCTTCAGCGTGTCGGCGAGCGGGTGGAAGAGGCCCATCGCGCGGATCCCGAAGATCGACGCGCGGTTGGCGCCGATCCGGTCCTGCATGATCGCCGACTGCTTGCGCTCCACCCAGCCGAGGAGCGCCGCCACGTTCAGCACGAACAGCATCACGAACGCCACGCGCCCGAAGCGCGATGCCGAGGTCGCACGATCACGCGCGAGCCCCGTCGTTCGCCGTCATCGCGCCCTGGTCACCGATCGTCTGATACGTCAGAGCCCGCGAATGCCGGGACCGCCGCCGCCAGGGCGCGGAACCAGTGCTCGGCGCGCGTGGCCGGCGACGGCGTGCCCGTCGCGGCCAGCGATGCGGCCGAGGATGTCCCACGCGGGGAGTGATTCGCCCAGAGCGGGCAGCGCGGCGCGGAAGCGCTGGACGCGGCCCTCGAAGTTGGTGAAGGTGCCGTCGCGCTCGACCCACGCGGCGGCCGGCAGCGTCAGATGCGCGCGCGCGCTCGTGGCGTTCGCGTTGGTGCCCACGAAGATCACGGTCTCGGCGGCGGTGAGGGCGCCCTGCACGTCCGCCTCGGCCCACGCGCTGTCGAAGAGGTCGTGGTCGAAGATCACCAGGCAGCGGATGCGACGGGCGACGGCGGCGTTCAGGAGCCCGGCCACGTTGCCGTCGAGGCCGATCAATTCCGCGCCGCGCGTGTTCGGATTCTTGTCCGCGCGGATCAGGAAGGTGTCCTCGTCGCCGGGCTGGCGGGGCGGCACCCGGAAGCCGATCTGGCGGATGCCACGCGCGTCCACGAGCGTGCGGAGCGCGAAGAGGTCCTCGTTCGCCATCTTCGCCGACGCGATCACGCCGATCTGGTCCGCGGGCACGCGGCCGAGGACGGCCGCCGCGGCCTCGATCGCCTCCGTCCACGCGATCTCGCGCGCCGCGCCCGCGGCGGTCTGCACGGGCAGCGCGAGCCGGCTCGGGTCGTCGACGAAGCCGTACCCGTACCGGCCCTCGTCGCACATCCACCAGCGGTTCACGGCCTCGTTGAAGCGCGGCTTGAGGCGCGCGACCCGCTTGCCCTCCGCGTGGTGCGGCCGGCGCCGGTTGACGTGGACGTCGATGTTGCAGCCGCGCGCGCAGCCCGGACACACGGACTTCGTCGTGTCGAGGTACCAGACGCGCACCTGGAACCGGAAGTCGCGGTCGGTGAGCGCGCCCACCGGGCAGATGTCGACGACGTTGCCGGAGTACTTGTTCTCGAGATCCGTGCCGGGGAAGAGCCCGATCTCGGAGTGGTCGCCGCGGTTGAAGATGCCGAGCTCGCCCGTGTGCGTGATCTCGTCGCAGAACCGCACGCAGCGCGAGCAGAGGATGCAGCGCTCGGCGTCCAGCATGACGTGGGGCCCGAGCGGCACGGCCTTCGGCTTGTGGACCTTCTCGTCGGTCATCCGCGGGTCGTAGAGGCCGTGCTTCATGTAGTAGATCTGCAGCCAGCACTCGCCCGCCTGGTCGCACACGGGACAGTCGAGCGGGTGGTTGATCAGGTGGAACTCCATGATCGACCGCCGCGTCTCCTTCACGCGATCCGACTGGGTGTTGACGACCATCCCGTCGGCCGCCTGCGTGTTGCAGGCGATGGTCGGCCGCGGCGCCTTCTCGATGTCGACCATGCAGAGCCGGCACTGGCCCGCGATGGAGAGCCCCGGGTGATAGCAGTAGTGCGGGACCTCGATCCCGAGCCGGCGCGCCGCCTCGATGAGGTTGGTCCCCGCGGGGACCTCGATCTCCTTGCCGTCGATCGTCAGCTTGGGCATAGCGCCTCGAACTCGGAGCGGAACTTCTCGATGTACGAGATGTAGGGGCCGACGGCGCCGTCGTAGAACGCGCAGATCGTCGTGCCCGCGCCGCGCTTCGCGACGTCCAGGATGGTGTCGAGGTCGTCCTTGCGGCCTTTGCCCTCCACGATGCGGTGACACATCTTGTAGATCCAGCCCGTCGACTCGCGGCACGGCGTGCACTGCCCGCAGCTCTCGTGCGCGTAGAAGCGCGCCACCACCATGAGCGCCTCGGGCACCGACACGGTCTCGTCGAACACGATCACGCCCGCCGAGCCCGCCATGGTCCCCGCGTTCCGGAGCCCGTCGACGTCCATCACCACGTCGATCTCGTGCGCGGCGAGGATCGGCGCGGACGAGCCGCCGGGGACCACGCCCTTGAGACGGCCGCTGCCGCTCACGCCGCCGGCGTGCTCGATGAGCTCGCGCAGCGTGATCGCGCACGACTCCTCGTAGACGCCCGGGCGGGTCACGCGGCCCGACACCGAGTACAGCCGGGTGCCGCCCTGCGTCTTCGTCCCGAGCCCGGCGAACCACGCCGCGCCCTTGTCGATGATGTGCGGCACCTGGCAGATCGTCTCGACGTTGTTCACGATCGTCGGCGCGCCGAACGCGCCCTTGATCGCGGGGAACGGCGGCTTCACCTTGGGCCAGCCCTTCTTGCCCTCGAGCGACGAGATCAGGCCCGTCTCCTCGCCGCAGATGTAGGCGCCCGCGCCGCGGTGCACGACGATGTCGAAGCCCTTGCCGAGATGGCCGGCGTCGTACGCCTCGCGCACCGCCGCCGAGAACCGGCGCCACGGCTCGACGTACTCGCCGCGGATGTAGACGAAGCCGAGTGCGGAGCGGATCGCCCGCGCCGCGATGATCATGCCCTCGATGAGCGCGTGCGGATCGCGCTCGAGCAGGTAGCGGTCCTTGAACGTGCCCGGCTCCCCTTCGTCGGCGTTGATGACGAGGTAGACGGGGCCGGCGTGGTCCTTCGGGATGAACGACCACTTCATGCCCGTGGGAAAGCCCGCGCCGCCCAGGCCGCGGAGGTTCGACGTCTTGATCTCGTCGACGATCGCCGCGGGCTCCATCCCGCGCGCCTTCTCCATCGCGGCGTAGCCGCCGGTCCCCGTGTAGACCTTCAGCGTGTGGGAGTCCTTGACCGCGAAGTTGCGCGTGAGGACCTTCTCGCTCACCGGAGCCCCTCGACGATGCGGTCGACCTTCTCGGGCGTGAGGTTCATCTCGTAGCGGTCGTCCACCTGCATCATGGGCGCCGCCTCGCACGCGCAGAGGCACTCGACCGCCTGCAGCGTGATGCGGCCGTCGTCGGTGGTCTCGCCCGCGCTCGATGCCGAGCCGCTCTTTCAGGTGCGCGAGGATCCGGGGCGCGCCCGCGAGGTGGCAGGACAGATTGTGGCAGACCGCGACCACGTGCCGGCCTTTCGGCTGCTGGAAGTAGAGCGTGTAGAAGGTCACCACCTCGTGCACGTGCGCGGGGCTCAGCCCGAACAGCGACGCCACGTACGCTTCGACCTCGAGCGAGACGTAGCCGAACGTGTCCTGCGCCATGTGAAGGACGGGCAGCAGCGCGCCGCGCTTGTCGGGATACAGCCCCTGGAGGCGATGCACCTCCTGCATCTGCGAGGCGTTGAATCTCGGCAGCGGCGCGGGCGTGGCGTCAGCCCGGGAGCCTGCGCCTCCAATGGTGCTCATCGGTCGAGCTCGCCGCCGATCATGTTCACGGAGCCGAAGGTCGGGATGAGGTCGGCGATCATCTCGCCCACCACCATGCGGTGCAGCGCGGCCAGCGGCGGCAGGCACGGCGGGCGGCAGCGCACGCGGTACGGGCGATCGCCGCCGTCCGACACCACGTAGAAGCCGAGCTCGCCGTTGGCGCCTTCCGTGGCGAAGTAGGCCTCGCCCTGAGGCGGCCGGATCCCGTACCCCTCCATGATCAGCATGAAGTGGTTCATCAGCCCTTCGATCGATCCGTACGCGGTCTCCTTCGGGGGAAGCACGACGCGCTTGTCGCCGACGTTCACCGTCTTCTGCGCCGCGCGGCCCTGGCCCTGCAGGTTCGGCGACAGCGTGATGGGCAGCAGCAACAACCCTTCGGTCTTCCCCTGCTTGCCCTGATCGACGTACGCCGCCGGGTCGATCGGCCGGCCCTCGTGGTCGACGTTGACGGGGCCGTCGGGGATGCGATCGAGCGCCTGCTCGGCGATGCGCATCGACTGCTCCATCTCGGCCATGCGCACGAGGTACCGCGCGTAGTTGTCGCCGTCCTTCTGGGTCGCCACCTCCCACTCGACGCGGTCGTAGGCCCAGTGCGGCTGCGCCCGGCGCACGTCGTAGCCGACGCCGACCGCGCGCAGGAGCGGCCCCGTGATCGCGTACCCGACGGTCTCCTCGCGGGAGAGGGCGCCGACGCCGACCATGCGGTCCATGAAGATCCGGTTGCCGGTGAGGAGACGATGCACCTCGGCGAGGACCACGCGCGTCTCGGCGAACGCCTTCTTCGCCTGCGCCGCGAAGTGCTCGGGCAGGTCGGCCTTCACGCCGCCGACGCGGCCGTAGGAGATCGTGAGGCGCGCGCCGGTCACCGCCTCCACGAGCTCCCACAGGAACTCGCGCGCCTTGATCATGTAGAGGAAGACCGTGAAGGCGCCGAGCTCCATCGACGAGGCGCCCACGCACGTCAGGTGGTCGCAGACGCGCGAGATCTCCGCCATGATCGTGCGGATGTACCGGCAGCGCTCGGTCACCTCGATGCCGAGCAGCTTCTCGACCGCGTTCGCGTAGGCGAAGTTGTTGATGAGCGGCGAGACGTAGTTCAGGCGGTCGGTGTACGGGATCGCGTTGTTCCAGCCGCCGACCTCGCAGTCCTTCTCGAACGCGCGGTGGAGATAGCCGATCTCGACGTCGGCCTTGGTGATCGTTTCGCCGTCGAGCTCCGTGTTGATGCGAATGATCCCGTGCATCGCCGGGTGCTGCGGGCCCAGGCCGAGCTGCATCGGCTCCGGACCGGCGCCCGAGCCCTCGCCGAGCATGAACTCGCGCGTGGTCGTGGAGCGGGGATCGGTCGTCGCCATCTAGTGCGCGGGTCCGATGAGCGGCTGGCGCCGGTTGATCGGGTAGTCCTTGCGGAGCGGATGGCCGACGAACTCCTCGTACATGAGGAGGCGCCGGAGGTCGGGATGCCCCTCGAAGCGGATGCCGAACATGTCCCACACCTCCCGCTCGAACCAGTTCGCGATGGGCCACAGCGGCACCGCCGACGGCACGACGGCGTCGTCCTCGTCCACGCGCACCTTCACCCGCAGGCGATGGTTGTGCGCGATGGAGTACAGGTGGTAGACGACCTCGAAGCGCGGTCCGTCCTCGCGCCCCGGGAACTTCGCGTAGTCCACGGCCGTGAGGTCCATCAGCACGTCGAACGCGAGCGCGCCCGCATCGCGGCAGAAGGCGAGCGTCTGGCGGAGCGCGGCTCGCTCGACCACCGCCGTGTGATCGCCGCGGTGATCGTGGGTCTCCGTCACCGCGCCGCCGAAGCGCGCGCGGACCTCGTCGAGGATCGCGGCCCCGTCCACTAGTACCTCTGGACCTGCGACGCGATCTTGTCCTGCAGCTTCATGAGGCCGTCGATCACGGACTCGGGCCGCGGCGGGCACCCCGGAATGTAGACGTCCACGGGGATGATGGTATCGATGCCCTGCACCGTCGCGTAGTTGTCGTAGAAGCCGCCCGTGCACGTGCACACGCCGAAGGCCACGACCCACTTCGGCTCGGTCATCTGGTCGTAGATGCGCTTCAGGACGGGCGCCATCTTGTGCGAGATGGTCCCCACCACGAACAGCACGTCGGCCTGGCGGGGGGAGAAGCGGGGCAGCCCGGCGCCGAAGCGGTCGACGTCATAGTGCGAGCACGCCGTCGCCATGTACTCCATGCCGCAGCACGCCGTCACGAACGGGTACTGGAAGATCGAGTACTTCCGGGCCCAGCCGATCGCCTCGTCGAGCTTGCTGGTGAAGAAGCTGCCTACTCCCATTCGAGTCCGCCCTTGCGCCATATATAGAGGAAGCCCAGCATGAGGATGCCGAGGAACACCAGCATCTCGGCGAAGCCAAACCAGCCGAGCTGGCGATACAGCACCGCCCACGGCCACACGAAGATCAGCTCGATGTCGATCAGGATGAAGAAGATCGCGATCGTCGAGAACTTGATCGCGAACTTGCCCTCCGCGACCGCGATGGGGTCCTTCCCGCACTCGAAGGGCGCCGCCTTCACCGCCGTCATCCGCCGCGGCGCGATCAGGTACGGAATGCCGACGAGCGCACCCGCCACGAGCGCCGAGATCGCGAACACCATGAGGATCGGCGCAAACTCCATCAGACTGTCTTCACATGGGGGGTGCGCGACGCACCCCCCAAGCCCCCCGCGCTTCGGGACCGGAGTGAATCCGGTCCCTCCGCGACTGCCGCATCCGCCTGCTTCTTGGCGTGATACGAGCTGCGGACGAGCGGGCCTGCCTCGACGTGCGCGAAGCCCATCGCCCGGCCGGCCTCCGCGAGCGCGGCGAACTCGTCCGGATGGTAGTAGCGCGCGACGGGCAGATGCGCGGGCGACGGCCGGAGATACTGGCCGAGCGTGAGGATCGAGACGCCGGTCGCCCGCACGTCGCGCATGGTCGCCAGCAGCTCCTCCTGCTCCTCGCCGAGGCCGACGATGATGCCGGACTTCAGCACGAGCGAGGGCGCGCGGCGCGCGGCGTGCCGGAAGACGTCGAGCGTGCGCTCGTAGCGGCCGCCGTGGCGCGCCACCTTGTAGAGGCGCGGCACCGTCTCGGTGTTGTGGTTGAAGACGTCGGGCGCGGCGTCGAGCACGGTGTCGATCGCGGACGCGAGGCCCTGGAAATCCGGCACGAGGACCTCGATGCGGCACGCCGGCGCATGGCGTCGCACGGCGCGGATCGTGGCCGCCCAGTGCGCGGCGCCGCCGTCCGCGAGATCGTCGCGGTTCACCGAGGTGATGACCACGTGCGCCAGCTCCATGGTGGCGGTCGCGCGCCCGATCCGCTCGGGCTCCTCGCGGTCCTCCCATACGGGTCTGCCGTGCGCGACCGCGCAGTAGCCGCAGTTCCGCGTGCAGACGTCCCCGAGGATCATGAAGGTCGCCGTGGCGTCCTCCCAGCACTCCCCGATGTTCGGGCAGTGCGCCTCCTCGCAGACCGTGTGGAGATTCATGTCGCGCAGCAGGCGCTTGAGCCGGATGTAGCTCGCCCCCCCGGAGCCCGCACCTTGAGCCACGCGGGCTTACGCCCGGAGGCACCGTCATGGGGCTGGATGATCGGGAGCGACTGCGTCATAACCCGGCGTCTATGTTGATCCAAAATCAAGCCATTATGCCACACGGTCCGACGCCCCGCGCCCGGCCACGGCCGCTCAGGAGGGCCGAGGGCCGCGGCGCCGGAGCCGGCGGTGGATCGCGGCGAGGACCCGGCGCTGCTCGAGCAGGATCAGGAGCAGGTGCCCGGCGACGATGAACGGCGAGCCCGCGAGGATGCCGGAGAACACGAGCGAGAGCGCGACGAACGCGCGCTCGAACACGGCCTGGCCCGTGATGCTGCCCCACGGCATCTCCACGAGCAGGGCGACGACCGCCAGGAGCAGGCCGACCACGACGATCACGATCCCCACGATGACGAGGAGACGCGCCCAGAAGCGGACGAATCGCTCGTTCACGGAAGGATCAGCAGGAATGGTGCCGAAGGGGGGACTCGAACCCCCACGGGTTGCCCCACACGCCCCTCAAACGTGCGCGTCTGCCAAGTTCCGCCACTTCGGCCTGGGATAAATTGCGTCGGGAAGTATATCGCTAGCCCTTGCGGGTGGCAAACCGACCGGCGGACTGACGGAGGCGCGGATCGAGCGCGTCGCGAATGCCCTCGCCCACGAGGTTGTACGCGAGCACCGTGATCAGGATCGCCGTGCCCGGATAGAACGAGAGCCACCACCCGATCTCGATCGTGTCCTTGCCCTCGTTGAGGATGTTGCCCCACGTCGCGTGCGGCGGCTGCACGCCGAGGCCGAGGAAGGAGAGGCCGGACTCGGTGAGGATCGCGGCGGGGATGCCGAGCGTCATCGCCACCAGCACGGGCGCCATCGCGTTGGGCAGGATATGCCGCCACACCACGCGGAAGCCGCTCGCGCCGACGGACTGCGACCACACGACGAACTCGCGCTCCTTGAGCGACAGGAACTCCGCGCGCACGAGCCGCGTGACGCCCATCCAGCCCGTGAGCCCGATGACGGTCATGATCGTCCAGATCGAGGGCCGCAGGAACGCGAGGACCGCGAGCAGGAGGAAGAAGCGCGGGAAGACGAGCATGAGGTCGACGAGACGCATGATGAAGCCGTCGATCTTCCCCGGGTTGTAGCCGGCGAGCGCGCCGAGCACGATCCCGATCGCGGTGGCGATGCCGACCGACACGAACCCGACCGCCAGCGAGACGCGCGCGCCGAAGAGCATCCGCGAGAGCACGTCGCGGCCCAGCAGGTCGGTCCCGATCAGATGACGGCCCGAGGGCGGGTCGAGGATCTTCTTCACGTCGGGCCGGTTCGCGTCCCACGGCGCGAGCACGGGCGCCATCAGCGCGAGCACCACCAGGCCCAGCACGACCACCGCCCCCGCGAGGGCGAGCCGGTTGCGGCGGAAGGCGCGCCAGAAATCGCTCACGACGTCATCGGCGTCTGCCGACTCTGATGCGGGGGTCGACCAGGCCGTACGCCAGGTCGGCGATGAGGTTCGCGAACAGCGTCAGCGTCGCCACGATCACCAGGTTGCCCATGATGACGGGATAGTCGCGCTCGAACACCGCCTGCACCATCAGCTGGCCCATGCCGGGGATCGCGAAGACGGACTCGACGATCACGCTGCCGCCGATGAGGCCGGGCAGCGAGAGACCGAGGACGGTGACGATCGGCAGCATCGCGTTACGCAACGCGTGCTTGCCGATGACCACGCTCTCGGCCAGGCCCTTGGCGCGCGCGGACTGGATGTAGTCCTGCCGCACCACCTCCAGCATCGACTGGCGCATGTAGCGCGAGAAGCCCGCGAGCCCGCCGAAGGTGGCGACGAGGATGGGCAGGAACAGGTGCGCCAGGAAGTCGGTCTGCTGCTTCCAGAAGGAGAGGTACTCCCAGTTCAGCGAGCGCAGTCCCGAGATCGGCAGCCACCCGAGCTGCACGCCGAAGAGGATCATGAGGAGGAGCGCGAGCCAGAAGTCCGGCGTCGCGAAGCCGAGGAAGACGAACACCGTCGTGACCTTGTCGAACGTCGAATACTGCCGCGTGGCCGACAGCACGCCGATCGGCACCGCGATGGCGAGGATGATCACCATCTCGACGATGTTCAGCAGCAGCGTGACCGGCAGCCGCTCGGCGATCTTCGCGAGCACCAGGCGGCCGTCGGGCGAGAACGACCGGCCGAAGTCGAGCCGCACGATGCGGGACAGCCAGCGGCAGTACTGCACGTGCAGCGGCTGGTCGAGCCCGTAGAGCTCGCGCAGCGCCTGCTTCTGCTTGGCGTCACCCTGGACGTTGAGGTCCCCGGTCTGAATCTCCACCGGCTCACCGGGTGCCAGATGGATCACGAGGAACGAGATGAACGTGATGCCGATGAGCAGAGGGATCGCGAGCACCAGACGGCGCAGGGCGTACGGGAGCACCCCGGGCTATCCCGCCGTGTACCGCTGCGCCTGCTTGGGGACGAACCACTCGTGGAACTTGCACCGGATGCCGTTCGGGGACTCGATGATGCCGAGCACGCGGGAGCTGACGGCCGGCAGCGCGTCACGGAAGTACAGGAAGACGATGGGCTGCTCCTCCGCCAGCACTTCCTGCAGACGGTCGTAGTACTGCTTCCGCTCGCTCTGCACGCATGACGAGCGGCCCTTCTCGAGGAGCCCGTCGACCTCGGCGTTCTGGAACGAGATGTGGTTCAGCTCGTCGGGGCCGGTCTTCGAGGAATGCCACACGTCGTACTGGTCGGGATCGAGTCCGATCCCCCACCCGAGCACGATGGCCTCGAAGCGCCGCTTCTTGATGTACTCCTTCAGGAACGCCGCCCACTCGAGGATGCGCACCTCGACGCCGACGCCGACCTCGCGCAGCGACGCCTGGATGATCTCGGCCACCTTCTTGCGCTCGTCGTTGCCCTGGTTGGTCAGCAGCTCGAAGGCGAAGGGCTTGCCGTCCTTGTCGAGCAGGCCGTCGCCGTTCGTGTCCTTCCATCCGGCCTCGGCGAGGAGGGCCTTCGCCTTCGCGAGGTCGTAGGGGTACGTCTTGACCTGCGGGTTGTAGACCCACGTGCCCGGCTTGTACGGCCCCGTCGCCTCGCGCCCGAGGCCGAGGATCACGCCGTCGATCAGCTCGTTCTTGTTGATCGCGTGCGCGAACGCCTGGCGCACCCGCTTGTCCGCGAAGCGCGGGTCTTTCAGGTTGAAGCCGAGATAGGTGTAGCCGTTCGACGGGTAGCGGAACTTGTTGTACGCCTTGCGGAACGCCGGATATTCGGTCTGGCGCTTGTACTGCAACGCGGTCAGCCCGGCGGCGTCGAGGCCACGCGCCTTGAGCTCCAGGAAGATCGTCGCCTGGCTGGGGATGATGCGATACACGATGCGCGAGATGTACGGCCGGCCCTCCCAGTAGTCCGGGTTGGCGAGCAGCACGATCTTCTCGCCCGACTTCAGCTCGCTGAAGCGATAGGGGCCGGTGCCGACCGGCGCGCTCCAGTTCTGCGGCGCCTCCCGCAGCTTGCCCTCCTTGCACGTAACTCTCGAGCAGATGCTTCGGCAGCATCCAGAAGCCCCAGGTGTCGAGGGCCTTCGCGTAGGGCTGCTTGTAGCGGACGGCGACGGTGTGCGGGTCCGGCGTCTCCACCGACTCCACCATGCGGAAACTCTCCCGGTACGCCGTCGGCGTCTTCGGGTTGATCATGGTCTCGTAGGTGAACACGACGTCAGCCGCCGTGAACGGGCGGCCGTCGTGCCACCGCGCGTTCGGCCGCAGCTTGAAGGTGATCTCGCGGCAGTCCGGCTGAAGGTCCACGACTCGGCAAGGTCACCGATGAAGTTGAGGTCCTTGTCCCGGGAGACGAGGCCGCTGTAGATCAGGTTCCCGACCTCGGAGGACGCGGCGTCGCTCACGATGTTCGGGATGAGGCCGGACACGTTGCCGAGCAAGACGTCGATGAACGTGTCGCCGTAGGCGGGCTTGCCGCCGGGCTCGGCGGCTCCCACCTTCTCGAGCACGCCGTCCGCGCTCGACCCGCAGCCGGCGAGCCCGACCACGCAGGCGAGCGCGAGCGCAACGAGCGGACCGCCCCTCGCCACCCTCCGGCCTACTTCGAGGGCGCGGCGGCCGGCGGCGCGGCCGGAGCCGGAGTGGGAGCCGGCGCGGTGGCGGCCGGCGGCGTCGGCGCCGGGCCACCCGCGCGCTCGCGCACGACGGAGCTTGCGCTGCGCTCACCGCCCAGCAGCGCCAGCGAGAACGAGGTGAGCGTGAACACAATGGCCACGCCCGTGGTGATCTTGCCGAGGACGGTCGGCGTCCCCATCGAGCCGAAGACGGCCTGGCTCCCGGCGCCGCCGAAGGCGGAGCCGATGTCGGCGCCCTTGCCCGCCTGGAGCAACACGATCGCGATGATGGCGATGCACATGACGACGTGCACGATCGTGAGCGCGATGATCATCGACTTCCCTCTCGCGCGGCAGCCGGCGCCGCGGCAGCTTTTCTGACGATCGCGATGAAATCCTGGGCTTTGAGGCTGGCGCCGCCGACGAGGGCGCCGTCGATCTCGGGCTCGCCCAGCAGGCTCTCCGCGTTGTCGGCCTTGACGCTGCCGCCGTAGAGGATCGACACCGCCTGCGCGGTCTCCTTCGACGAGAGCTCGGACACCATCCCGCGGAGATAGCCGTGCACCTCGGTCGCCTGGGCGGGCGTCGCGTTCACGCCGGTTCCGATCGCCCACACCGGCTCGTAGGCCAGCACCACCTTCGCGACGGCCTCCGGGGCGACGCCGGCGAGGCCGGCACGAAGCTGGCCCTCGACCGTGGTGAACGTGAGTCCCTGGCGTCGCTCTTCCGCGGTCTCACCCACGCAGAGCACCGGCGTGAGCCCGTGTGCGAGCACGGCCTGCACCTTGCGATTGATCTGCTCGTCCGTCTCGCCCATCTCCTTGCGGCGCTCGGAGTGGCCGGCGAGGACGTAGCGGCAGCCGAGCTCGGCGAGCATCGGCACGGCGATCTCGCCGGTATGCGCGCCCGCCGGCTCGTGATGGCAGGTCTGCGCGCCGAGGGCGACCGCGCTGCCGGACAGGATCTCGGCCACGACGGGCAGCGCGGTGAACGGCGGGCACACGGCCACCGCCGCCGCCGCCTTGCGCTTGAGGCCGTCGCGCACCGCGGTGGCGAGCGCGCGGGCCTCCGCCTGCAGGCCGTACATCTTCCAGTTGCCGATGACGAGCGGCGTCCTCATCGTGGCGCCTCCGAAAGGGCCTCCACGCCCGGAAGCGTCCGGCCCTCGAGAAACTCGAGGAACGCGCCGCCCGCGGTGGAGATGTAGCCGATGCGATCCGCGACGCCCGCCTGGTTCACCGCGGCGATCGTGTCGCCGCCGCCGATGACCGAGAACGCGGGGCCGTCCGCGACGGCGCGAGCGACGCCGAGCGTGCCTTCGGCGAACGGCGCGCGCTCGAAGACGCCCATGGGCCCGTTCCACACGACGGTCCCGGCGGTCTTGATCGCGGCGGCGAAGCGTTCCACCGTGCGCGGGCCGATGTCGAGCCCCATGTGATCGGAGGGAATCTCGCGGACGCCGACCACGCGGCCCTTCGGCGCGTCGAGGCCGGGGGCGACGACGGCGTCGACCGGCAGCAGGAGCTGCACGCCGCGCCGGCGCGCGGTGTCGATCACCCGGCGCGCGGTCTCCACGCGATCCTTCTCCACGAGCGAGCGCCCCACGTCGTGGCCGAGCGCATGGAGAAACGTGAACGCCATGCCGCCGCCGATGAGCAGCGCGTCGACGCGCTCGAGCAGGTGCTCGACGAGCGTGACCTTGTCGGACACCTTCGCGCCGCCGAGGATCGCGACGAGCGGCCGCCGGGGCGCCTCGAGGATCCGGCCGAGCGCCTCGAGCTCCGAGCGCATCAGGAGACCGGCGGCCGCCGGCTGCAGGTGATGCGTGATCGCCTCGATCGACGCGTGGGCGCGATGGGCGGCGGCGAAGGCGTCGTTGACGTAGCAATCCGCGAGATCGGCGAGCTGGCGGGCGAAGCCGTCGTCGTTCGCCTCTTCCTCGGGATGGAAGCGCAGGTTCTCGAGGAGCAGGATGTGGCCCGGGCTCAGCGACTTCGCCAGGCTCGTCGTCTCCGGGCCCACGCAGTCGGGCGCCAGCGGCACCGGCCGGCCGAGGAGCGCGGCCAGCCGCTCGGCCACCGGCTTCAGCGAGTACTTCGGGTCTCGCGCGCCCTTCGGCCGCCCGAGATGCGAGGCCAGCACGACCGATGCGCCCCGCGTCGAGCGCCCGGCGAATCGTCGGGACCACGGCGGCGAGGCGCGTGTCGTCGCTCACCGCCCCCTGTGCGAGCGGTGCGTTGAGGTCCGCGCGGAGGAAGACGCGCCGGCCGGCGAGGTCGAGCTGCTCGATCGTCAGCTTCGGCACGCCCTACAGCGTCTTGGCGATGAAGCGAATGAGGTCGCGCACGCGGGTCGAGTACCCGAACTCGTTGTCGTACCAGGCGAGCACCTTGACCATGTTGCCGTCGACGATGGCGGTCGACGGCAGGTCCACGATCGACGAGTGGGGATTGCCGTTGAAGTCGCCCGACACGAGCTCCTCGTCGGTGGCGTCGAGGATGCCCTTCATCGAGCCCGCCGCCGCCTCCCGGAACGCGTCGTTGACCTGCTCGACCGTGGCCGGCTTCGCGAGCTCCGCGGTGAGGTCCACGACCGAGACGTTGATGGTCGGCACGCGGATCGCGATGCCGTCGAGCTTGCCCTTCAGGTGCGGGAGCACGAGTCCCACCGCCGTGGCGGCCCCGGTCGTGGTCGGGATCATGTTCACGGCGCCGGCGCGGGCGCGGCGGAGATCCTTGTGCGGGAAGTCGTGGATCTTCTGATCGTTCGTGTACGAGTGCACCGTCGAGGCGAAGCCGCGCCTGATCCCGAACGCGTCGTCGAGCACCTTCACGGTCGTCGCGAGGCAGTTCGTCGTGCAGGAGGCGTTCGACACCACGCGGTGCCGCGCGGGATCGTAGGTCTTCTCGTTCACGCCGAGCACGATCGTGGCGTCCGGGTTCTTGGCCGGCGCGCTGATGATGACCTTCCGGGCGCCGGCCTGGAGGTGCTTGGAGGCGCTCGCGGTGTCGCTGAAGAGGCCGGTCGACTCGATCACGATGTCGACGCCGAGCTCCTTCCAGGGGAGCTGGGCCGGATCCTTGATGGCGCAGACGCGCACCTCGCGGCCGTCGACGAAGATCGCCTCGCCCTTGGCGGTGACTTCGGCAGGGAGGGCGCCGTGGACCGAGTCGTGCTTGAGCAGGTGGGCGAGGGTCTTGGCGTCGGCCAGATCGTTCACGCCGACGACTTCAATATCCGTGGCGCCGAGCGCGGTCCTGAAGAAAACGCGCCCGATACGGCCGAAGCCGTTGACGCCGACTCGAATGCTCATGGAAGACACTCCTTTGAAGGTCGCCGGACCGTTGACCGACTCAAAGTATACAGACACTTACAGCACACGAGCAACAGTCAGCACGCCGATGCGTCCGGCGCCGGCCGCGCGGAGGGCGCGCGCGCACTCTCCGACGGTCGCGCCGGTGGTGACCACGTCGTCGACGATCACCACGTGACGCCCGGCCACCGCGGGCGAGGCCGCGAAGGCGCCCGCCACGTTGGCGCGCCGCTCGGGCGCGGTGAGATCGCTCTGCGCCGCGGTGGCGCGCAGGCGCACGAGCCAGCGTGGACGCACGCCGAGCGCGAGACGCTCGCCCAGGCGCTCCGCCACCAGCGCGGCCTGGTTGAACCCGCGCTCCCGCTCGCGGGCTCGCGCCAGGGGGACCGGGATCAGTGCGTCGGGGCGCGCGGCGAGCATCGGCGCGCACTGCTCGCCGAGCAGGTCGGCGAGCGGCCGCGCGAGGGAGCGCCGGCCGCCGAACTTCAGCCCGTGAATCGCCTCACGGACCGCGCCGCCGTAGGCGGCGGCCGCGCGAGCGTAGTCGAACGGCGCGGCGTCTCCCGGCACTCCGCGCACGCGGCCGCCCCCGCGTCCGACGCGCCGGGCACGCCGCACCTCGGGCACAGCGGTGGCGTCAACCGCTCGAAGCGCGCCCAGCACTCGCCGCAGACGGGATCGCGCCGGCCGGCGCCGAGCCGCGCCGTGCACAGCGGACACACGGCGGGAAAGACGAGATCGAGCGCGGCGAGCGCGAGCGAACGCATCCCCGTCGAAGGATCAGCCGCGCGTGGGGTGGACGGTGTTCCAGCTACGGCAGCGCTCGCAGCGCTCGCGCCATCCCGCGGCGCCGGCGCCGCACGCGGCGCAGGCGTGCGGCCACTCGAACGCGTGGCCCAGGCGCAGCGCCCGGCGGTACTCCTCGAACGCGGCGCTGATCTCCCCGCGCCGCTCGAAGACGGCGCCGAGATAGGCGTGCACGAGCGGCAGATCCGGCGCCCGGACCTCGACTTTCTCGAGCTGGTCCGCGGCCTCGTCGAGCATCTCGAGCTCGAGGTAGACGCGGCCGAGGGCGACCGCCAGCGACAGGTCGTCCCCCGCGCGCGAGATCGCGTCCTGGTAGAGCGCGATCATCCGGCTCGGGCGGCCGTCTTCACGGTAGATCCGCTCGAGCCGGGCCAGCAGCGGCAGCGCCGGATGCGTTTCCGCCGCGCGTTCCCACGCCCGGACGGCCTCGCGCCGGTCTCCCGTCGCGTCGTAGGCATCGCCGAGCGCAACGAGCGACGGCAGGAAATCGCGATCGACGCGGAGCGCGGCACGGAAGTACGAGAGCGCCGCGGCGCGCCGGCCGTGCGCGAGCTCGGTCCGGCCCGCCTCGTGCAGCAGCGCGGTCTCCTCGTCGCGTCGCCCGGCCGCATGGGCGTCCCGTGCGCGGCGCACGAGATCCGCGGTCTCGGGATCACTGGAGGGTTGCGGAGAGCGACCGGCGATCTGCTGCAGGAAATCACGGCCGCGCGCCGCAAGGTCGCGGAGGGCGACGATCAGAGAGGCCACGACGGGGGAACGTTAACGCGTGGAGCCGGGTTCCGGATCACCCGGTCGCCATGCGCTCCTCCTCCTCGACGACGCGCTGGCAATCGATGCAGTGCCGCGCGAAGGGGAGTGCTTCCAGCCGCTTCTCGGCGATGACCTCGCCGCAACGCTCGCAGGACCCGAAACTGCCCTCGTCGATCCGCTGGAGCGCGGACACGACGTCGCGAAGCAGCCGGCGATCCCCGTTGCCGAGCTCGAAGAAGAACTCGCGGGTGTACGCCGTGTTCGCCTGATCACCCAGGTCCTTGATCGAGTCATCTTCCTGATCCTTGCCGTACATCGCGCTCTTACCCACTTCGTCGGTCAGTTGCTGCTGCTTCTCCAGCAAGCGCTTCTTGAAGTAGGTCAGGCGATCCTTCCTCATCGCGACCTCCTGCCGCGGTCTGCGTGTCGACGCAGGCTAGCACGCATGCCGTTAGCCTTCAATGGGAACGGAGGGCGCGTCGCCCCACAGGCGCTCGAGCGCGTAGTACGCGCGTGTCACCTCGAGGAAGACGTGCACCAGCACGTCGCCGTAGTCGAGCAGCACCCATCCGCTCTCCGGTTTTCCTTCCGCGTGCAGCGGCCGGATCCCGTCCGCTTTCAGCTCGGTCCGGATCGCGTCGACGATCGTGCGCAGGTGCGTCGTCGATTTGCCGCTGCAGACGAGGAAATAGTCGGTGACCGACGACACGCCGTGCACGTCGAGCACGGTGAGGTCGGCCGCCTTCTTGTCGAGCGCCGCGCGCGCCGCCCGCTGCGCCGTCTGCCGCGCCGTCGCCTGCGGCATCACGCCGGCCATCCGTAGAGGCGGTGGCGCGCGATGTACTCCGCGACCGAGGGCGGCACGCGATACGCGAGCGATCGGCCCGCGGCCGCGCGCGCGCGGAGGTCCGACGCGGAGAGCGGGAGCGAGGTGGCGTGCACGATGAGGACCGTGCGCGCGGGCACGTCGCCGCCCCCGGCGACCGCGAACCCGTCCACGCCGATCTCCGTCACCACCTTCCGGGCGGCCGCGCTGTCCGGATCGAAGGTGCTGCCGGCGCGCGGGACGACCGCGAGGCGGCAGAGCGTCGCGAGGCGTCGCGGCTCGCGCCACGAGAGGAGATCGAGGAACGTCTCCGAGCCGATGACGAGGAACAGCTCCGCCGGCGGAACGGCGAGCGCCTCGAGGGTGTCCACGGTGTACGACGGCCCGGCGCGGCGCAGCTCGAGGTCGGAGACCTCGAACGCGGGGTTGTCGGCGAGGGCGAGACGGACCATCGCGTAGCGGTCCGCCGCGGGCGCGATGCCCGCCGCGGGCTTGTGCGGCGGCACGCCCGCGGGCATGAAGATCACGCGATCGAGCGCGAGGCGCTCACGGACCTCGTCGGCGAGCAGCAGGTGTCCATAGTGGATCGGGTTGAACGACCCGCCGAAGAGCGCCGTCCGCGCCACGCTACTCGCGCACCTGCCCGTCGCCGTGGACCACGAACTTCGTCGTCGTCAATTCCCGCACGCCGACCGGCCCGCGCGCGTGGACGCGGGACGTGGAGATGCCCATCTCCGCGCCCAGGCCGAACTGGTTGCCGTCCACGAGGCGCGTGGACGCGTTCACGAGGACGGCGGCGGCGTCGATCTCGCGCGTGAACCGCCGCGCCGCCGCCAGATCGTTGGTCACGATCGCCTCCGCGAGCCCGGTGCCGTGCGCGCGGATGTGGGCGATGGCGGCGTCGAGGTCGTCGACGACCTTGATCGCCAGGACGTAGTCGAGGTACTCGGTGTCCCAGTCGGCGTCCGTGGCGGGCGCGGCCGCGGGCACGAGCGCCCGCGTGCGCGGGCAGCCGCGCAGCTCCACGCCGGCGTCGATCAGGCGCGCCGCCACGCCCGGGAGCAGCCGCGGGGCCGCCGCCTGATGGACGAGCAGCGTCTCGAGCGCGTTGCAGACGCTGGGGCGCTGCGCCTTCGCGTTGACGACGATCGACGCCGCCATGTCGGCGTCGGCGGCGGCATCGAGATAGACGTGCACGAGGCCCTTGTCGTGCTTGAGCACCGGCACGCGCGAACGCTGCGCCACCCACCGCACGAACTCCTCGCCGCCGCGGGGGATGACGAGATCGAGGAGGTCGTCCAGCTCGAGCATGACCGCCACCGCGTCACGGTCCCGCGTGTCGATGAACTGGATGGCGTCCGCGGGCCCGCCCGCCTTCTCGATCGCCTTGGCCAGGAGCGCGGCGATCATCGTGTTCGACTCGATCGCCTCGCTTCCGCCGCGCAGCAGCACGGCGTTGCCGGACTTCAGGCACAGGCCCGCGGCGTCGGCCGTGACGTTCGGGCGGGACTCGTAGATGAAGCCGATGACCCCGAGGGGCACGCGCACGCGCGCGATCTCGAGGCCGTTGGGGCGGCGCCACGCCTCGACGGTGTCTCCGACGGGATCGGGCAGCGCGGCGATCTCGCGGAGCTGCCGCCCCATCTCCTCGATCCGCGCCTCCGTGAGCGTGAGCCGGTCGAGGAAGGCGCGCGGGTGGCCGCCCGTCCGCGCGCGCTCGAGGTCGGCGCGGTTGGCCTCGATGAGCGGGCCGATCTTTTCCTCGAGCGCGCGCGCCATCTGGGTGAGCGCGTCGTTCTTCGTCTTCGTGGGCGTGAGCGCCAGCACCGCCGCCGCGTCACGCGCCGCCTTCGCCTTCGTCGTCACCAGCGCTCTCACGTCCATGGCGTCGGCCTCTGTTGTTGAACCTTGACGGCCCATGGCCGTCAACTGTCTACAGAATGACGAGGTTGTCGCGATGGATCACTTCGTCGACGCTCTTGTAGCCGAGCCGCGCCTCGATCTCCTGCGTCTTCATGCCGCGGATGCGCCGCAGCTCGCCCGCCTCGAAGTTCACGAGGCCGCGCGCGAACTCCCGCCCCTCGCCGTCCACCACGGCCACCACGTCTCCCGCCCCGAACTCGCCGTCCACGCCGCGTGACGCCCGACGGGAGCAGGCTCCGGCCCTGGCCCGTGAGCGCGCGCGCGGCGCCCGCGTCGACCGCGAGCCGTCCCTGCGGCGGGGCCGCGAACGCGATCCAGCGCTTGCGCGCGCCGAGCCGATCGGCCTTGGGGAGGAAGTAGGTGCCCACGGGCTCTCCCGCGAGGATACGCCCGAGGACGCCGGGCTCCCGGCCGCTGGCGATCACCATCGGCACGCCGGACGCCGCCGCCTTCTGCGCGGCCTGGAGCTTCGTGGCCATCCCACCCACGGAGACGCCATCTTCGTGGGCGCCGGCCATGGTGAGGATCTCGTCGGTGAGCGTCTCCACGAGGTCGAGCTTCTCCGCGCCGGGATCGCGGGCCGGGTCCGCGGTGTAGAGACCGTCGACGTCGGTGAGGAGCACGAGGAGATCCGCCTCGATGAGCGAGGCGACCAGCGCGCTCAGGTTGTCGTTGTCACCGACCTTGATCTCCTCGACGGCGACCGTGTCGTTCTCGTTCACGATCGGGACCACGCCGAAGCCGAGCAGCGCCAGCAGCGTGTTGCGCGCATTGAGGTAGCGAGTGCGGTCGCCGATGTCCTGCGCGGTCAGCAGGACCTGCCCCACCGCGAGCCCGTGGCGCTTGAACGCAATCTCGTACTGCCACATGAGCGCGGACTGGCCGACGGCGGCCGCCGCCTGCTTCTCGGGGATCGACCGCGGGCGCTCGGCGAGCGCGAGCCGCGCCATGCCGGTGGCGATCGCGCCCGACGACACGAGCGCCACTTCCCGCTCGTCGCGGCGCGCGGCCGCGATGTCGCCCGCCAGCCGCTCGATGCGGTCGGGATCGGGACCGATGCCGGGCGCGGTGACGAGCCCGCTGCCGACCTTCACGACGAGCCGGCGCGCGTGCGTGAGCGCGCGCCGGGCGCCGGCCGGAGACGTCAGCTCGCGGCGCGAAGCCATCCGCTCTCCTCCAGCCGGCCGGCGATGCTGCGCAGGAGCTCGGGCAGCCCGGCGCCCGTCACCGCGGAGATCGCGTGGAAGGGCAGGCCGGCGTTCCGGCAATAGCGCTCGATCGCGGTCACGCGCGGCGCGCCCCGCTCGAAGAGATCGACCTTGTTGGCCACGACGATCTGCGGCCGCGCCGCGAGCTCCGGCGAATACGCCTCGAGCTCGGCGTTGATGACGGCAAGGTCGTCCACGGGATCGCGGTCGTTCTGGGGATCGAGGTCGAGCAGGTGCACGAGCAGCCGTGTCCGCTCGGTGTGCCGCAGGAACTGATGGCCGAGGCCCTTGCCCTCCGACGCGCCGGGAATGAGCCCGGGCAGGTCGGCGATCACGAACGTGCGCTCGGCGTCGACACGCACGATGCCGAGCGCCGGCGTGAGCGTCGTGAACGGATAGTCGGCGATCTTGGGCGTGGCGGCGGAGAGCCGCGACACGAGCGTCGACTTCCCCGCGTTCGGGAACCCGATGACGCCGACGTCGGCGAGCAGCTTGAGCTCGAGGTGCAGCCAGCGCCCGTCGCCGGGGCGTCCGAGATCCGCGCGCCGCGGCGCCCGGTTGATGGACGACGCGAAGCGCGCGTTGCCGCGCCCGCCACGCGCGCCCGCGATCGCGAGCACGCGCTCGCCGGGCGTGGTGAGGTCGCCCGAGCTCCTCGCCGGTGTCGCGGTCGGTGACCACCGTGCCGAGCGGCACCCGCAGGACGAGATCCTCGCCGCCCGCCCCGTGCCGGTTCGCCCCCTTGCCGTGCACGCCGCGCTCCGCCTTGTAGTGCCGCTTGTAGTGGAAGTCGAGCAGCGTGGTGAGGGCGGGATCCGCCTCGAGCCACACGCTGCCGCCGCGGCCGCCGTCACCGCCGTCGGGACCGCCGCGCGGCACGAACTTCTCGCGGCGAAAGCTGACGCACCCGGCGCCCCCGTCGCCCCCCTGAACGTAGATGTCGATCTCGTCGATGAACATCAGACACTCGGGGGAACGAGGCACGCGGCTCGGGACGGCCGAGCCGGCCGTCAGGCCGGCTGGGTGAGGATGCTGATGAAGCGCGAGTCCCCTCGCCGCTCGAACCGCACGTACCCGTCGATCTTCGCGAAGAGGGTGTCGTCGTTGCCGCGGCCCACGTTGAGGCCGGGCTTGAAACGCGTCCCGCGCTGCCGGACGAGGATGCTGCCGCCGGTGACGAACTGGCCGCCGAAACGCTTCACCCCGAGCATCTGGGGATTGGAATCCCGACCGTTCCGGGAGCTGCCGACACCTTTCTTGTGGGCCATGTCGCTTCAGACCTCGATGTTGGTGATGCGCACCGTGGTCGCCGCCTGGCGATGCCCGCGGTTGCGACGATAGTTCTTGCGCCGCCGGAACTTCACGACCGAGATCTTGCGGGAGCGCGCCTGCCGCACGACCTCGCCCTTCACGAGCGCCGCCTTGAGCGCGTCCGCACCGGCGACGATGTCTCCGCCGTCGCGGGTCACGAGGAGCACCGAGCGGAACTCGACGACGCCCCCCTTGTCCGCGGGCAGCTTCTCGACCGAGATGACCTGCCCCGGGCTCACGCGGTACTGCTTGCCCCCTGATGCGATCACGGCTTCCATCGGCGCGAGATCCTTCCTGACGATCAGACTCTCAGAAGTGACAAGCCGCTATCTGACCATACCGGGGCCGAGGGCGTCAACTCCGGGCCCCGGGGGCTCAGGCGCTCGCGAGGTACCCCGCGAGCTTCTTGCGGACGAACAGACGCGACCGGTGGACGCGCGACTTCACCGCGGGCAGGCTGATCCCGAGCGTCTCCGCGATGTCGGGGTTCGGCATCCCCTCCACGTCGTGCATCACGAGGGCCGTCCGGTAGTCCGGCGGCAGCTCGTCGATGGCCTTCTCCAGCTCCTCGCGCAGCTCGCCGTTGACGGCGTTCTCGTCCACGCGCGGCGTCCAGTCGTCCATCGGCTCGAAGTGCATGTCCGCGTCGAGGGCCGGCAGCACGTCGTCCAGCGCGATCTCGCGCCCTTTGCCCTTTCGCGATCGCAGCTTCTGGTACGCGGCGTTGGCCGCGATGCGGTAGAGCCAGCTCCCGAACTGCGACTCGCCCTTGAAGCTGCCGATCTTGCGCGCGGCCGTCCACAGCGCGTCCTGCGTCGCCTCCTCGGCGTCCTCGTTCGAGCCGGTGATGCGATACGTCAGACGGTAGACACGATCTCCGTACGTGTCGACGAGCATCTCCGTCGCCTCGGGCGCCTCCCTGCGGAGCGCGTCGAGGAGCGCGGCGTCGCGGTCGATCTTCGGTCGGATTTCTGTCGTCATCGTGTTCGTTCGTAGAGCGCGAGGTATCGGTTCATCTCCTCCACACACCGATCCATCACGGCGATGTCTTTCGTGAGCTTCGTCAGGAGCATCGCGCCCTCGAGCGACGCGACCAGGAAGTGGGCCACCGCTTCCGGCCGGCACTGCTCGGTCACCTCGCCCCGCGCCTGCGCCTCCGTGAGCGCCTGCATCAGCCGCGCGCTCCACCGGGAGAACAGACCCGCCAGGCGCGCCCGGAACCCCTCGTGGACGTCCGCGAGCTCGGCGGCGAGGTTCCCGAAGAGACAGCCGCCAATGCAGTTGCGCTCGTGCAGGGCGTCCCGGACCCGGGCCAGGAAGCACCGGATCTGCGTCGGGCGCGGCGTCTCGGCGTCCGCGAAGCACGGCTCGATCCCCCGCTCGAGGAAGGTCTCGATCACCCGGTCGAGGATCGCGAAGCCGAGGTCTTCCTTGCTCTTGAAGTAGTGGTAGAAGTTGCCCTTGCCGACGCCGCTGGCCCCCAGCACGTCGTCGATGGTCGTGTTCTGGTAGCCCTTGAGGTGGATCAGGCGGGTCGCCGCCTCGATCAAGACCTCACGAGTCGTCTTTCCTTCCTTGGCCCTGGCCGCTATCGCTGTCATTCGTGTCTGTACCAACTGGTCGGTACAAACCATACCGACCATCACGCGCTGTGTCAACAGATCGCGTCGCGGATTGTCCGTCGTGAATCGCTGAATGCGTGGCTGGCGACTCCTATGACCCCGAAGACCGGCACGCGTGAAAGTCGGCGGTCTTGTTCCGCCGGTGGGGGGTCATCGGGGGAGCGGCGGTCGCTCCCCCCGATCAAAACAGGGGCGCGGCGACCCGGAGCGCCGCCATGACCAGCGGCTTGGGATAGACGCCGAGAACCACGACTCCGAGCACGCACAGCAGGAGGGAGATGACCAGCGTCGGCGCGACGGGGATCGGCGTCCCGCGCTCCGGCGCCTCGATGTACATCCGCTTCGCGATGCACGAGGTAGTAGAACAGCGCGACGACCGTGAGGATCGCGCCGACCAGCACGAGCCAGTAGAGGCCGGCCGCCGCCGCCGCCCAGAAGACGTAGAGCTTCGCCCAGAAGCCGACCACGAACGGGATCCCGCCGAGCGAGAGCAGGAAGAGCAGCATCGCGAGCGCGAGCAGCGGCGACCGCTGCGCGAGGCCGCGGAACGCGGCCGTGCTCTCGGACCCTTCCGCGCGTGCCACCGCCTCGACCACGAGGAACGCGCCCATGTTCCCGAACACGTACGCGACCAGGTAGAAGAGCACCATCGCGGTCCCCGACGCGGACGCCGCGGCGAAGCCGACGAGCATGTAGCCGATCTGCGCGATGCCGGAGTACGCGAGCAGCCGCTTGGTGTTCTGCTGCGGCAGGGCCATGAAGTTGCCCGCGAGCATCGTGAGGGTCGCGAGCGCCGCCGCGATGGGCATCCACGCCACCACGCGTTCGCCCGCGTTCTCGAAGTACACCCGGAACAACGCCACGAAGCCCGCCGCCTTCGGCGCCACGCTGAGCCAGGCGACGAACGGGCGTGCTGGCCGCCTCGTAGGTGTCGGGCACCCACATGTGGAAGGGGAACGCGGCGATCTTGAACGCGAAGCCCGCGAACGTGGCGAGCAGGCCCAGCACGAGCAGCGGCGAGCCCGCGGCGAACGTCTTCGCGACGCCGGCGAGGCTGGTGGTGCCCGCGGCGCCGTAGACGAACGACAGGCCGTAGGCCATCACCGCGGACGAGACGCTGCCGACCAGGAAGAACTTCAGCGCCGCCTCGACGGCGGTCGCCTCGCGCTTGACGAAGCCGGCCAGCACGTACAGCGGGATCGACATCAGCTCGAAGGCGAGGAACAGCAGGATCAGGTCGCGCGCGGAGGCCAGCACGCACATGCCGAGCAGCGACGCCAGCAGGAGCAGGTGGTACTCCCCCGACCGGCGCCGGAAGACCGGATCGGACGACGAGAGCCCCGCGAGCACGCCGATGAACGTGGCGACCAGGAACAGCCGCTTGGCGAAGATCGCCAGGCCGTCGAGCACGAACAACCCCTCGGCCGGCGCCAGCGAGGCCGGCGGCACGAGGAGACTGCCGGCGAGCACCGCCAGCACGCCCAGCGCCGCCGACCCATCCGATCTTGCGCCGGTCGTCGCCGCGCACGACGAGCGTCATGACGAAGACGAGCAGCATGAGGGCGCCGAGCCCCATCTCGATCGCGTACGGCGACCGGAGGCTCACGGGCTGACGATCCGCGAGAGGAGCGGCACGGTCGCGGTGTCGACGGGACCGAGCGCGATGCCCGGCACCATGCCGAACAGGACCAGCGTGAAGACGAGGACGACCAGCGCGACCCACTCCGGCCCGCGGGCGTCGGTGAGGTCGTGGAAGTGCGGCGACGGCGGGCCCCAGAAGATCTGGCGGACCACGCGCAGCACGTAGATGGCCGTCAGCAACGTGCCGAGCACCGCGGGCCAGAGCCACCAGCGATGAGTCCGAGCGCCACGCGCCCATGAACGTGAGGATCTCGGCGACGAAGCCGGCGGTGGCCGGGCAGCCCGAGCGACGAGAGACCGCCGATGGTGAACGCCGTCGCGATCCCCGGCATCGTCCGGCCGAAGCCGCCCATCTTGAAGATCTCGCGCGAGTGCGCCTTCTCGTACACGAGGCCGACCAGCGCGAAGAAGAGCCCGGTCATCACGCCGTGCGCGAACATCTGGAACACGGAGCCGTTCAGCCCGGCTTCGGTCAGCGTGGCGGCGCCCAGCATCACCAGGCCCATGTGGGACACGGACGAGTACGCGATCACGTACTTGAGGTCCGTCTGCGCCATGGCCGAGAGCGCGCCGTAGACCACGTTGATGCACGCGATGCCGCCCACGAGCCAGACGAGATCGACGGCGCCCTCGGGCAGGAGTCCCATGCCCACCCGCACGACGCCGTAGGCGCCGAGCTTCATGAGCACGCCGGCGTGCAGCATCGACACCGCGGTCGGCGCGGAGGCGTGGCCGTCCGGCGACCACGTGTGCAGCGGCCAGATGCCGGCGAGGATCCCGAAGCCGACGTAGAACGCGAGGAAGACCCAGCGCTGCACCCCGAAGTCGAACGTGATGGCCTCGAGGTCGAGGAACGAGAAGGAGGCCGCGCCGGCGTTCACGTACAGCGCGAAGATCCCCACGAGGATGAACGCCGACCCGAAGAGCAGGTAGAGGGTCAGCTTCATCGCCGCGTACTCCTTGCGTCCCGACCCCGGTCTCGCGGAACGCCCACGCGAAGATGCCGCGCGGGCGCACCTCGCCCGCTGGAGCCCCAGATGCCGATGAGCAGGTACATCGGCAGCACGGCCAGCTCGTAGAAGAGGAAGAAGACGAAGAGATCGAGCGAGCAGAAGACGCCGTAGACGCCGGTGACGAGCGCCAGCAGGAGCGCGTAGAACTCCTGGCTGCGCGTCTGCACCGTCCACGACGCGAACACGCCCGCGAAGATGATGACCGACGTGAGCAGCACCATGAGCAGGCTCATGCCGTCGACGCCGAGCTCGTACGAGATCCCGAGCGGCGGCACCAGCGACACCTTCTCGTAGAACTGGAAGCCGGCGGCCTCGCGCTCGTACACGACGTAGATCACGATCGAGAGCACCGTCGAGACCGTCGTGGTCGCGAGCGCGATGAGCCGCACGGCGAGCGGACTGTGGCGCGCCGAGGAACATGATGAGCAGGGCCCCGACGAACGGGCATCCACGTGATGACGGAGAGGATAGGGGAATCTCATCCGCGCGTGCTCGGTTCCATCACAGTCCGTCGTCCCAGCGGCCGTGGCTCCGTCACGGCGACCGCCACCACTGCGCCCAGACGAGCAGGAGCAGCACGCCGAACGCGACGCCGTACACGTAGTCCTGCGCCTGGCCGGTCTGGATCCGGCGCAGCCCGTCGCCGCGCGCGCAGGGTCCACGCGCTGAACGACGTTGAGGAGGCCGTCCACGAGGTAGCGGTCGATCCAGCCGATCAGGCGCGAGAACCCGAGCATGAGCGCCCCGGTAGATCCCGACGTAGATCGCGTCGAGGAAGTAGCGGCGGCGCGCCAGGAAGTCGATCGCGCCGCAGCGGGCGGCGCACGAGCTCGACGGGCAGCCATCTCGCGCCGTACATCGCCCACGCGAGCACGATGCCGGCCGCGGCGAGGGCCAGCGACAGCGCGGTCAGCCACGCGGGCGGATGCGGCTCGAGCCCCGCCGATCGTGAAGCGCAGCCCGATCGCCACCGTGAGGATCGCGAGGATCCACAGCGGGCCGCGCATGAGCCACGGCGGCTCGTGCGGATGCGCCGCGCCGTGCGGGTGGGCACGCCCGAAGAACGCGATGAAGACGACGCGGAACATGTAGAACGCCGTCAGGAACGCGGTGACGGCGAGGAGCAAGAACACGCCCGGGCGCCCGCCCGTCCAGACCCCCGCCAGGATCGCCTCCTTCGAGAAGAAGCCGGCGAGCGGCCACACGCCGGCTGAGCGCCAGCGTGCCGACGACGAAGACGAGACCCGTCTGCGGCATCGCGCGCCAGAGGCCGCCCATCCGGAAGATGTCGTTGGTCCCCACCGCGTGGATGACGGCGCCCGCGCCGAGGAAGAGGAGCGCCTTGAAGACCCCGTGCGTCAGCAGGTGGAAGAACCCGGCGTCGGGCGCGCCGGCGCCGGCGGCCGCCATCATGTAGCCGAGCTGCGACACCGTGGAGTACGCGAGCACGCGCTTGATGTCGTTCTCGACGCACGCCATCGTCGCCGCGAGCAGCGCGGTGAACGCGCCGACGCGGGCGATGAGCGTGAGCACGCCGGGCACCAGCACGAACAGCGGCTCGGAGCGCGCGACCAGGAACACGCCCGCGGTCACCATGGTGGCGGCGTGGATCAGCGCCGACACCGGCGTCGGGCCTTCCATCGCGTCGGGCAGCCACACGTGGAGCGGGAACTGCGCCGACTTGCCGACCGCGCCGAGATAGATGAGGAACATGATCGTGGCGAGGCCCTCGATCGGCCCCCGGCTGCTCCTTCGCGATGCGGAAGAGGGCCTCGAACTCGAACGTGCCGGTGGCGGACCACAGCATGACGATGCCGGCGATGAAGCCGAGGTCGCCGAGCTTGGTCGTCCAGAACGCCTTCACCGCCGCGCGCGCCGCGGCCGGCCGCGTGTACCAGTAGCCGATCAGCAAGTACGAGCAGAGACCGACCAGCTCCCAGAACACGAACATCTGGAGGTACGTCGGCGAGAGGACGAGCCCCAGCATCGAGAACGCGAACAGCGACTGGTAGACGTAGTAGCGGCCGAGCGACGGGGCGGGCTCGTCGTGGAGATACGCGAGCGAGTAGAGCTGCACGAGCAGCGACACGAGCGTGACGAGCACGAGCATCGGCACCGACAGGTCGTCGACCAGGAGCCCCACCGTGGCCATCGGGCCGCCGTCGCCCGGCAGCCACGGCACGATGAGCGTGCCCCGCACGCCCCCGAGCCACGTGCGCAGCGCGATCACGAACGCCGCCGCCATCGCGAGGATGCTCACCCACCCGGCGAGCGCGCCGCGATGCCGCAACGGGCGCGCGAGGGCCAGGAGCAGGAACGCCAGGAACGGGAGCCCGAGCACGAGGAACGGGCTAGCCACGGAGGAGATCGAGGCGATCGGCGTCGATCGTGCGACGCACGCGGAAGATCACGATGACGATGGCGAGGCCCACCGCGACCTCGGCGACCGTGATCGCGATCGTGAACACGCGCGAAGAGCACGCCGACGACGTCGCCGTGCAGGCGCGCGAACGCGACGAGGTTGATGTTGACGGCATTCAGCATCAGCTCGATGCCGAGGAGGATGCCGACGGCGTTGCGCCGCGTGAGCACGCCGAAGAGCCCGATCGCGAACACGAGGGCGGCGACGACGAGATAGGCGTGAGACCGGGCACCCTCAGTCCTCGCGCGCGAAGTAGAGCGCGCCGAGCAGCGCCGCGACCAGGAGCACGCCCAGCAGCTCGAACGGCACCGCGTACGGTCCGAGGAGCGTGCGGCGCGAGCGCGACCGTCTGGTCGCCGGTGAACGCAGGCGCGGCGCCGGCATCGGGCCCGCCTGCACGAGGAAGCCGACGATGCCCACGAACACCGCGGCCGAGACGATCGCGCCGTTGACGAGGCCGTGGCTCGTCTGGCGGATGCGCTGCCCCACGATCCGCTCGGTGAGCATGATCGCGAAGACGACGAGCATGACCACGCCGCCCGCGTAGAGCAGGAGCTGGACGCCGAACAGGAAGGGCGACTCGAGGAACAGGAAGACGACGCCGGTGGCGACGAGCGCCACGGCGAGGAAGAGCACCGAGTGGAACAGGTTCGGCGAGAGCACGACGGCCAGGCTCGAGGCCAGCAGCACCACGGCCACGGCCCAGAACCCCACGGTCGCGACCGTCACTCGGCGGACTCCTTCGCGTCTCCCTTGCCGGCGGCCTTGGCGGGCTTCGGCGGCGCCTGCATGTCGCGCAGCTTGTTGCCGGTCGCCCACGACGGCTCGAACTCGAGCCCGATCGCGTGCAGCCGATCCTTGTCGAGCAGCAGCTCGCGGCGGTCGCGCGGTCGCGAGGTCGAACGACTTCATCATGATGATGGCGTCGGTCGGGCACACCTGCACGCACAGCTCGCAGAACTCGCACGCGTACAGCTCGAGCGTGAAGGTCTTGGCCCAGTTCCGCTTCTCGGCCTTCAGCATCTCGACCTTGATCACCTGCGGCGGACAGATGTACTCGCAGAGCCGGCAGCCGATGCAGTTCTCCTCGCCGGTCTCCTTGTCGTAGGTGAGCGCGAGGATGCCGCGGAAGCGGTCCGGATAGGCGCGCTTCACGTCGGGATAGTGCACGGTCACCGGCTTGCGGCACGAGGTTCCTGAGGGTCACGCCCATCGCGCGGCCGACCGCGCGCACGAGCTGGCCCAGTCTCGGTCCAGAAGCCGGCGTGGCCGTTCACGCGGGAGTCAGGCACCGGCGCCTCCGCGCAGCGCGACCCGAACGCGGTCACCACCAGCAGGAGCGAGCGTGGCGGGCAGCAGCAGCTTCCACGAGATCGCGAGGATCTGGTCCACGCGGATGCGCACGAAGCTCCAGCGCACCCACGTCACGACGAGGAAGACCAACATCGCCTTGAGCAGGAACCACAGCGCGCCCACGGCGGGGATGTCGGAGCCGGGCCCGAGCCAGCCGCCGAGGAAGAGCAGCGCGCCGAGGAACGAGGTGCCGATCATGTGCGCGTACTCGCCGAGCTGGATCAGCGCGAACTTCATCCCGCTGTACTCGACGCGGAAGCCGGCCACCAGCTCCGACTCCGCCTCGAGGATGTCGAACGGCACGCGGTTCTCGGCGGCGAGCGTGGCGACGAGGAAGGCGAGGAAGCCGAGCTGGCCGATCACCGGGTAGAAGACGAACCACGAGAGCCCTGCTGCGCGGCCACGATCGCCGACATCTGCAGCGAGCCGGCGAGCACCACCGGGCACGAGCGCCGCGAACACGAACGGCAGGTCGTAGGAGATGATCTGGTTCACCGCGCGCATCGCGGAGAGCAGCGCGTACTTGTTGTTCGATCCCCAGCCGCCCATGAAGAGCCCGACGATCTCCAGCGACGACACGGCCAGGAAGAACAGCACGCCGATGTTGAGATCGGCGACGCCCGAGGCCGGGCGCGAACGGGATGGTGGCGAAGATCAGCACGCACGGGAACGAGGAAGACGATCGGCGCGAGGTTGTAGACCCACCGGTCGGCCGCGCGTCGGGACGATGTCTTCCTTCATCATCAGCTTGAGGGCGTCGGCGATCGGCTGCAGCAGGCCGTGCGGGCCGACGTGGTAGGGCCCGATGCGCGACTGCATCCGCGCCGCGAACTTGCGCTCGAGCAGCGTGACGTACGTCACCATGCCGATCACGACGTTGAGGACGATGAACGCGGTGAGGGCGTCGAGGACGAGCGGCGGCATGGGCTCAGCGGTCGACCTCGCCGAACACCGGGATCGACGGAGCCCATGATCGCGACGACGTCGGCGATCTTGTAGCCGGGGATGATGTGCGGCAGCACCGAGAGGTTGGAGAACGACGCGCCGCGCCACTTCATGCGGTACGGCTTGGGCCCGCCGTCGCTGACGAGGTAGCAGCCGACCTCGCCGCGCGCGCCCTCGACGCGCGCGTAGCCTTCGCCCTTCGGCACGCGCACCTGGCCGACCGACTTCACCCCGGGCCGCGAGGAGATCGGCCCCTCCGGCAGCCCGTCGAGCGCCTGGCGGACGATCGTGATCGACTCGCGGAACTCGACCATCCGCACGCGGTAGCGCGCGTAGCAGTCGCCCGCCGTCTCGACGGGCACCTTGAAGTCGAAGTCCTCGTACGACGAGTACGGCTCGGCGCGCCGCAGATCGTAGTCGAGGCCGGAGCCGCGCGCGAGCGGGCCGGACACGCCCGACCTCCTGCGCCAGCTCGCGCGAGATGACGCCGACGCCCTGCGTGCGCACGAGGAAGAACGCGTTGTCCTCGAGCATCGCCTCGTACTCGTCGAGGCGCTGCTCGATGAGGTCGAGCGTCTCGCGGCACGTCTGCGCCCAGCCCGCCGGGATGTCGTAGCGCGTGCCGCCGACCTGGTGGAAGCCGTAGAGCAGGCGCGCGCCGGTGAGCGCCTCGAAGAGATCGAGGATCAGCTCGCGCTCGCGGATGCAGTAGAGGAAGACCGTGGCGCCGCCGCCGAGCGCGCCGCCCATGTCCATGCACCACGTGCCGAGCCAGAGGCAGTGCGAGGCGATGCGCTGCAGCTCGGCCACGATCACGCGCAGATACTGCGCGCGCTTCGGGACCTCGATCTTGCCGACCTTCTCGACCGCCGAGACGTACGCGAGCTCCGCCGTCATGGCCGCGACGTAGTCGGTCTTCGACGCGATCGTCGGGTACTGCACGTAGGTGAGCGTCTCGGCCAGCTTCTCGTGACAGCGGTGCAGGTAGCCGATCACCGCGTCGACGGCCACCACCGTCTCGCCTTCGAGCGTGAGGATCGCGCGGAAGACGCCGTGGGCGGACGGGTGCTGCGGCCCCATGTTCATCACGAGGCGCTCGTTGCCCCCGTAGCCGATCTCGATGACCTTCCGCGCTTCGCTGTCCGCCACCCGGTCGTCCTACTTCATCGGCGAGGACGGCGTCGGGATCAGCACGACCGACTTCATGTCGACCAGCAGCGGCAGTCGCCTTGCCGAGGAACGCCTGCCACTCGGGATCCGCGATCGCCTTGGCGCGCACGGCCGCGCGCTCGTTGAGGTCCGGTAGACCCAGAGGTGCACGGCCTCGTTGAGCTGTCCGGCCTCCGTCTGCCAGTAGCAGACGTTGCGCGAGTACTTCTCGCGCGACGGGCAGCACGCCCTTGGCGAGGTTGAGCCACTCGCCGAGCGGCCCGGACCTGCGCGCGGTACCAGCGCAGCTCGTAGAGGTTGCCGCTGTCCGTGGGCGGCTTGAACGGCGTGACCGGCGAGAGGATCTTGTTCTCCTGGGCCAGCATCAGCGGGCGGATCTGCGGCACGTACCCTTCGTCCACGCGTCGTTCTTCGCGAGCTCGCCGCGCAGCCGCTCGCGCTCGTTGAGGCTCGGGTAGCTCCAGAGGTGGACGTACTGGTTCAGCGTGCCGAACTCCGTCGTCCAGCCGCCCTCGAACTTGCCGTACTTGTCGCCGCGGATCTTGCGGCCCACCTCGGCGTTGAGCTTCAGGTACTCGGCCTGCTTGCCGGGGAAGCGTGTAGGTGCGCAGCTCGTAGATCATCCGTCGATCCTCTCTGTGTTCATCGGTACGGCAGGTACTCGGCGTCGACGAAGTCCTTGCGCAGCGGATGCCCGTCCCAGTCCTCGCCGAGGAGGATCCGGCGCAGATCGGGATGGCCGTCGAACACGACCCCGAACATGTCGAAGCACTCGCGCTCCATCCAGTTCGCGCCCTTCCACAGCTCCGGTGAGCGTCGGGCAGTGCACCGCGCCCGCGCCGAGCTGCGTGCGCAGCATCAGCGCGAGCCCGCTCTCGAGATTCTCGACGCGGCACAGGACCTCGAGCCCCTGGTCCTTCCAGTCGATCGCGGTGAGCCAGTTGAAGTAGAGGCAGCCGAGTCGTCCTTCGCGCATCGCGGCCGAGCGCCTGCCAGCGCTCGGCCGCCACGTCGACCGTCACGAGCGCGCCGTCGACGGTCGGCGTCGACGCCAAACCGCTCCTGGAGGCGGCCGCCGCCGCGTCGGGTGCGATCTTCATCGGACCGCGAACGGCGGCGCCGAGCCCGCTCGTGTCGCTCCGCGAATCATTCGGCGCCGGCCGGTGTGGCCACGCGCTTGCCCGTCTTCTGGAACTCCGCGACCTGCTCCTGCAGCTTGAGGAGACCGTACATGAGCGAGTCGGGCGTGGGCGGGCAGCCGGGCACGTAGACGTCCACCGGCACCACGCGGTCCACGCCCTTCACGACGTGATAGCCGTGACGGAACGGACCGCCCGAGTTGGCGCACGAGCCCATCGACACGACCCACTTCGGATCGGGCATCTGGTCGTAGATGCGCTTGAGCATCGGCGCCATCTTGATGGTCACGGTGCCGGACACGATCATGAGGTCCGAGTGCCGGGGCGACGCCCACGGCACCATCCCGAAGCGCTCGACGTCGAAGCGCGACGCGAAGGTGGCCATCATCTCGATCGCGCAGCACGCGAGGCCGAAGGTCACCGGCCAGATCGACGACTTGCGCGCCCAGTTGAAGATCTTGTCGGTGGAGGTGGTGACGATCCAGCCGCCCGGCATGTGATGGATGGCGTCGGCGATCGAGGCGAGCGTGTTCGACGTCTTGTCGTCCTGGGCCGCGCGTCTGATGGTACTTCTCCCACTCCTGGAGGTCCTTGAACGTCGCTCCACACGGGCGACGGCACCTCGGGAACGGGCCGCTTCACTTCCACTCCAGCACTCCTTCACGGTAGGCGTACAGCCAGCCCGAGCACGAGGATGCCGACGAACGCCGCCATCACCCAGAACGCGCCGCAGCCCGGCCGATTTCAAGCACGAGCGCCCACGGGAAGACGAACACGGCGAGCGCGTCGAAGACGATGAAGACCAGCGCGACCAGGTAGAAGCCGACCGGGAACTGCACCCAGGCGGAGCCGATCGGCTCCGCGCCGCACTCGTAGTTGTCGAGCTTCACGGGATCGGGCCGGGAGGGCCGGAGCAGCCAGGCCGCGGCGAGAGACACGACGGCGAAGGCGACGATGAGTCGCCGCGAAGATCGATACCGCCAGGTACTCGGACACGTTTTGTCTCCGTCCTCCGGCCCGACGACGGAGTATATATGATTGCGTGATGCGGTGCGAGGGCGGTGACGCTCGGCACACCGCTTGCCCTCGCACGAATGCCATGAGTCCCGGAGGCCATCTCGTCACGACCATCGCCGCGTGCGCGGCCACCGCGTACGCGACGGCTTCGCTCCCGCTCGCGGCCGCGGTCTTCGCCGGCGGCTTCCTCATCGACGTCGACCACGTCGTGGACTACGTCGTGTTCGAGAGGCGGCGCGACCTGCGGCCGAGCGCCTTCCTCCGGTACTACCTCGAGGGCCACATCCGCCGCGCCGTCCTCGTGCTGCACTCCTACGAGCTCTTCCTCGTGCTCGGGGCGCTCGCCTGGTGGACGCAGTCGACGCTGCTGTCGGGGTACCTCGTCGGGCGCGCTCATGCATCTGGCCCTCGACATCGTCTTCAACGGCCGGATCACGCCGTGCTCGATCGCCGCGTTCTACTGCTTCGGCTATCGCCTGGCCCATCGCTTCGACGCGCAGGCGCTGCTGGGGATCGCCGAGCGGGGACCGGGCGGCAGCTTCTGGGCCATGTTCTTCAGCAACGGCGAGCCGACGCGGCCGCTGCCCGACGCGTCACCCGCCCGCGTCGCCCCGGCGCCCGATCCCCTTCCTTAGCCCGGCCCAGAGGGCCCGTGGCCGGGCGCCGGCGCGCGTGCTAGACTCCCGCCGATGCGCGTCCTGGTCGTCGAGGACGAACAGGACGTCGGCGACGTCTTCCTCGACTATCTCCTCGAGCTCGGGCACCAGCCGCTCCTGGTGCGCAGCGCCGAGGCTGCCCTCGGCAAGCTCGTGACCGAGCGTCCCGACGCCATCATCGTCGACATCAACCTGCCCGGCATGAGCGGCATCGACTTCCTGCAGCTGCGCCCCATCCGCGAGTCCGGGGTGCCGATCGTGGCCGTCTCCGGCGTCGCGACCGAGAGCCAGGCGCGCGAGTGCCTGCGTCTCGGCGCGCTCGACTTCGTCGGCAAGCCGCTGCCGTTCGAGCGCCTGCAGGAGGTGCTGACCTACCTCGAGCCGCACGCGCTCGACCGCAAGCAGGGCGCCGACGCCGCGAAGCAGGACCGGCGCCAGCACGAGCGCGCGCCGCTGACCGTGCCCGTCCGCGTGGTCGAGTACGGGGGCGCCGAGTGGCAGGCGACGTCGATCGACGTCAGCGTGGGAGGGATCCACCTGAGCGGCCGCGCCTCCACGCGCGCCGGCACCGCGGCGCGCCTCACGTTCACGCCGCCCGACGGCGGCCCCACGATGACCGTGATGGCGCTCCTCGTGCGTGGTGACATCGGGGGACTACGCGTTCTCCTTCGTGAACCTCACCGCCGGCGAGACCGAGCGGCTCCGTCAGATCATCGCCCGATTCGTCTAAGGGGTAAGAAGTTCGCCACTTCGGGTTGGCCGTTGACCTAGAAGCAGTCGACTTCCTCGTGGAGAACGCGTGCGGAGACACCGCCGCTTCTCTCGCGGAGGCCTGGCAGTGGAAATGCACTCCGCCTCATTGCGATCCGGGCGGGCCGTTCTCGGACGGTCGACCGGGGAGTCGTATGAGATTCTTTCGGCGTGAAGTCGAAGTGACCTTGAAGGTGCTGGGCGTGATGATCCTCGCCGGACTCATCGTGCTTCCGATCGTGTGGGGCTACGAGCAGCGCTCGCAGGCCCGCATGTGGCAGAACGTGGCGTGCGCGTACCGGATCAAGGAAGTGACGCGACAGACGCCGTTCATGGCCGGCGTCGAGCGGACGGCCGATGCCTGCACCACGCTCGCGCGGCTCGGCTTCCAGCCGACCGAGCCCGACTTCGTCCAGCTCGCGACGAGCTGGCGCACGAGCGATGGACGGTCGGGGGCGGCGCGAGCGCGCCGCGCTACGGGACGCCGCGCTACGGAACGGTGGCGAGGACTTCGGCCTTGGCCTCGCCCTCGGGGCCCGAGAGGACGAGCGCCCGGTAGTCGCGGGCGAGCGCGTCGCCGCGCCGAAGTCGGCGCCCTCGCGGGACGCCTGCTCGGCGGCGGCGAGCGTCGCCGCGAGCAGCCGCTCCAGGTGCGCGGTCATGCGCCGTCGCACCTCGCCGTAGCCCTTCACGAGCTGGCCGCCGTGCGCGACCTCCCGCGCGAGGGCCGGGTCCAGCGCCGCGCAGCGACGGACCGCGTCGAGCCACGCGTCGATGCCGCGCGTGCTCGCGGTGGGCGCGATACGAGATCGGGCGCAGGAATCGCAGCCGCCCGAGCAGCCACACGCGCAGAAAGCCGAGGACCGTCGTCGTGCGCACGTGCTGGCCATCGCCGGGCGGCCGTGCGGCCAGCGCCGCTCCGCCCACCGCGCGAACGGCGCGACGAGCGCGTACGGCAGGATGCCGTAGAGCTCGTCGAGGTCGGGCTTCAGGTAGTCGGTCACCTCGATCACCGCGCCCGGCGTCCGTGCCTCGCTCCGGATGCGCGCGAAGCGGCTCGCGCGTGTCTTGAGATCGGCGACGCGGATCGCGTCCTCGTACGTCATCCAGAGCGCGAGATAGCGCGCGACGTGCGCGGCCACCTCGAGGTCACCGTCGAGGAACGGGCGGAGCAGCGCGAGGTAGCGCTCGGCGTACGCGGCGTCCTGGTAGTCCACCAGGCGCACCAGGGCCTGACGCGACGATCGGCCGGAGCCGTTCGGGCAGGCCCGCGACGCGCGGGTCGTCGGCGGGCGGCGCGCTCGCGACCGCGCCGTTGCTCGCCACGGTCGCCTGCCGCGCTCGCGCGGACCAGCGGAGCCCGAGCTCGAAGCCGCGCAGGTTCGCTTCGGCCTGCACGCCCTTCGTCCGGATCGCCTCGCGGTACGCATCGTCCGGCATCGGCAACACGCCGCTGCCGGCGAGCGCGCCCAGCAGGATCGCGTTCACCTCGGTGCGATGCTCCCGCGCGAGACCCAGCGCATCGAACGCGTGCAGCGTCCGCGAGAACGCGCGCGCGGCGTCCACGAGACGCTCGGTCGGATAGATCGAGTTCCCGAGCGCGAGCTTCTCGTGGATCGAGTAGAGCCGGTGCGTGCTCGTGATGATGGTGGTGCGAGCGGGCGACGGGAAGCCGAGCTCGATCATGCGCCCGACCTCGAGCAGCTCCGGCGCGAGCAGGACGTCGAGGGCGCCGGGCACCGGATAGAGCGACACGGTCGGCTCGCGGTCGCCGGGCGAGAACACCTCGACGTAGTACGTGGTGGAGCCGGTGCGCTGCGCGACGCCGGGAATCGACGTGCCGTGCGCGACCTGTCCGTCCGCGATCGCGGCTTCCACGATCCACTCGGACAGCACGCCGCCGCCCTGCCCGCCGACGGCGGGGATCAGGACCGTGACGAAGCCGGCCTCGCTCACGCCGTGGCGAGGCGGCCGATGACGGCGAGACGGAGGCGTTCGACGAGCCGCCGCCACCATCCGGGATTGGCGACGACCTTCATCTCGTAGAACGACGGGCACAGCACCGCCGCGTGGGCGACCTCGCCGCACACGCCGCAGCCCACGCAGGTCTCGTCGACGTGCGCGATCGGATCCTCGCGCAGCGGGTCCGGGCTGGGGCGCAGCGTGAGCGAGGGGCAGCCGTTGAAGCGCATGCACGAGTGATCGCCCGTGCACACGTCGGGGTCCACGCCGAAGCGTGGCTGCGCGACGGTCTTGCCGGCGGCGGCGAGCGCGCGCTTTCTTGGGCGCTCGCGCCGCTGGCGCTCGAGCATGCACTCGCCCTTCGAGATGATGACCTTCAGGCCGGGCGTCCGCGTGGTGAGCGCCTCGCGCAGGGTGCCGATCATCTCCGGGATCCGGTAGGAGTCGACGGTCCGGATCCACTGCACGCCGAGACCGCGGAGCGCGGCGGGGATGGTCGTGCCGATCGTCTCGCCGCGCGCGTTGCTCCCGGTGGACGGCACGTGGTGCTGTCCGGTCGCGGCCGCGTAGCCGTTGTCGATGATCACGAACACGGCGTCCTGCTTGTTGTAGACCGCGTTCGCGACGCCGTTGGTGAGGCCGTTGTGCCAGAAGCCGCCGTCGCCCATCACCGCGATCGTCCGCTTGCCGAACAGCGGCGCCACCGCGCTGTTCGAGGCGAGGCCCATGCCGTAGCCGAGCACGGAATTGCCGATGTTGAACGGCGCCTGCGTGGAGAACGTGTTGCACCCGATGTCGTGCGGACACGTGCGTGTCGCCGACCTCGGGCTCGCGCTGGCGGAGGATCTTCATCGCGCTGAAGAGCGGCCGCTCGGGACAGCCCGTGCAGAACGACGGTGGGCGCTTGGCCACCGGCTCGGCCAGCACCGTGGTGATGCGCTCCTGGTGCTCGACGAGCCTCCGGTAGCGCTCGGCGATCGCGGAGCCGGACACGCTGCGCGGGGCGGCGCCCGCGAAGAACTTCGCGAGCCCGCCCACGACGAGGCGCGGGATGTACTCGCCGTTCGGCGACAGGAGGTCCTTGCCGTGGATCTCGACGTCGAGGCGCGCCTCGTGCGCGAGCGCCTGCAGCTCGCGCTCGACGTAGTTCGGCATCCCCTCCTCGACCACGAAGACGCGGCGCTTGCCGCGCATGAAGGCGATGAGCTGCTCCGGCACCAGCGGGTGCAGGCAGTTGAGGACCAGCAGCGGCACGGCCGAGCGGCCGTAGATGTCCGCCACGCCCAGCTCGGCGAGCCCGCGCACCGTCGTGTTCCACAGCCCGCCCTGCATGACGATCCCGAGCTCGCCGTCGTCGCCGTCGTGCACTTCGTTCAGCGCGTGGTCGATGACGTAGCGCCGCGCCGCGGGCAGGCGCTGCTCGAACTTCTGCGCCTCCATGGCGTAGGTGAACGGCGGCAGGTTGATGCGGTCGATCGAGAAGCTCGGCGCGGCCGAGCGGCGACAGCCGGCTGATCGCGGGCGTGACGTTGTCCTTGCACACGAGCGTGCCGCGCATGTGGCAGGCGCGGATGCGGATCGAGAAGAAGACCGGCTCGTGACACGCCTCCGACAGCCCGAAGCCTTCCTCGACGAAGCGCGCGAAGGACTGCAGGCTGTTGCGCGGATCGAGGAGGGGCACGGAGGACTTGAGCGCCGCGGAGTGCGTGCGCTCCTGGAGGATCGAGGAGCCCTCGCCGTAGTCCTCGCCGATCACGATGAGGCAGCCGCCGCGAACACCGGCCGAGGCCACGTGCGAGAGCGCGTCGGACGCCACGTTGGTGCCGACCACCGACTTCCAGGTGACGGCGCCGCGCATCGGATAGTTGATCGACGCGCCGAGCAGCGCGGCGGCCGCCGCCTCGCTGCCCGACTGCTCGAAGTAGACGCCCATCGGCTTGAGCAGCGGTGTCGTTGGCGTCGGCGAGGACGTCGATCAGGTGCGAGACCGGCGCGCCCGGGTATCCGCCCACGTAGCTGACGCCGGACTGGAGCAGGGCCTTGGTGATCGCGAGGATGCCTTCGCCGTGGAGGACCTGGCCCGCGCCGTAGCCGAGCTGCTTGACGTCCTCCGCGTAGGTGCGCTCACCCATGGCGACATTATAGGGGCGTATCGAAGAGTGGGCATTGACTCGCAGCGGCCCGGACATTTGTGCTGTGTGGGATGCCTCCAACGCCACACCCAAACAACGTGCGAGCTCGGATCTCGGAGGCCCTTTTTCGTGAGCTGTACCTCGCCGAGCGATTGACCATCTCTCAGGTCGCTTCCCGGCTCGGGATCGCCCCGACGACTGTGAGTCGTCGCCTCGGCGACATCGGCGTCCGCGCGACCTCGCGGACCCATTCCGAGGTGGCCGGGGTCGCGGCTCACACGTCCAGTGGTCGCCGGACTGGCCTGGGTCGTTGGGCTCATCGCGACTGACGGCAATCTGTCACCCAACGGCCGCGCGGTGTCGGTGACGTCCAAGGACGTCGATCTTCTCGAATCTGTGCGGCAGTGTCTGGCTTCACCAACGTCATCACACCGACCACAGGCGGCTACGGTCGCGCGTACCGTTTGCAGTGGACGAGTCGGCGATTCTACGACTGGTTGAGGACGCTCGGTCTCACACCGGCGAAGAGTCTCACGCTCGGACGGTTGACCGTCCCCGACGAGTACTTCAGGGATTTCCTTCGTGGCTGCGTCGACGGCGACGGTTCGATCGTGCTCTACGTCGATCGTCACAACGCTTGGAAGAATCCCGCGTATGTCTATGATCGAATCTTCGTGTCACTCGTCTCGGCGAGTCCGACGTTCCTGCAGTGGATCCGGGGCGAGACCTTGCGTCTGCGCGGCATCTCCGGCCATTTGACGGTGACACACGCCGAAGGACGTCGTGACATGTGGCGCCTGCGCTACGGCAAGAAAGACTCGGTCGCGATTCTGAAATGGATGTACCACGCACCGGACGTTCCATCGTTGCGCCGAAAGCGGGAGCGCGCGGAGCGCGCATTGGCCGATCCGACGTGGTATCGTCGGTCACTCTCGGATCGACGCTGAGACTTCCGGGCACGTGCCGGCGTGTCGGAACTGGCATACGATGCGGACTCAAAATCCGCCGCCCGTAAGGGATTGTGGGTTCGACTCCCACCGCCGGTACCACTCGTCGTAGATTCGTGGCCTTCCCTTCCTTGACACTCCGCCAAGCCGCCCTGTAACGTACCCCTCGCGTGGGGCTGTAGCTCAGTTGGGAGAGCACAAGGCTGGCAGTCTTGGGGTCAGGGGTTCGAATCCCCTCAGCTCCACCATCTCTCCTAGCGAAGAATCCCCCGACGCGCGGCAGGCGATCGACCGCCTGCCGCGTTCGTTTTTCGTCATGCGCCGACCTGCATCGGCGTATCGCACGCCTCGTCCGCGCCGCCGGTAAGACCGTCGCATTTCACATCGCGCCTCCACTTTCACGTCTCTTTTCACGCCTCCTCGAACGCCCGGCTCACGGCCCACGCAGACACTGCGCGCATGGACCACTCCATCGGGCTCGCGCGTGAGGGGCAACGACGATGAAGCCCGCCTGTGGCCATTGGGAGGCCGCGATGAAGACACACATTGCTCGAAACGTTGTTGCGGCAATGATCGCCGCGGTGGCCTGCGGGGGTCTCGTACCACCCGTCCGCGCCGGCGATCGACAGGCGAGCCCGCCCTACGACGCCTCGGTCCTCTCGGAGATCGCCGAGAACGTTCGGCGCCGCGCGTTGACGGGCCCGAAGAAGCTCGAGCCGGTGTCGATCTCACCCAGCGCCACCGCAGCGCCGGCGGAGTTCGAGGGTGAGGACATCGAGATCGCTCCGGACGCGCCGTTCGCCCACAGCGCGCCCGCGCAGGAGGGCATCACCGTCGCGACGCCGCCTGGCGCCGCGCTGGTGGGAAAGACCAAGCCCGAGCCGGGGGTCGGCTATCAGTCCAACTCGTCGCGAGGCCGAAAACATCTCGGGTCTGGGCTGAGCTTCTCGTCGGGCATCCTGGCGCCGTCGTCCGGGCTCGACCCTTCCCTGACCACGCAGGCGCTCGCAACGCGGGGTCGTCCCTTCGTGTACGGCTTCGTGCGGCTGAACACGCCGCGCACCGAGGCCCTGGAACAGCATCTGGCCAGCTTCGGCGTCCAGCTGCTCGGCCCCCACGACGACCACCACAAGGCTCGGATGCCGGTCGGATCGCTCGCTGCGCTCGCGGCGGCGCCCGAGATCGCGTGGCTCGGCGTGAGCCCGCCGGAGCTGAAGCTGGACGAGGAGCTGGCCGCGGTGCGCGGGCCGCAGGGAAAGAAGGCCGGCGTCGGTCCCGCGACCCGATCCCGATCGTCATCAACCTCTTCGAAGGCGACGAGACGGGACTCTTCCGACGCGAGCTCGAAGCCCTCGGCGCCACGGTGGCCGAGTACGATCCCGAGCTCGAGTCCTATCGCGCGGTGGCGACCGAGCCGATCCTCGAGAAGATCGCGGCCCTCGACTTCGTGCTCTTCGTCGAGCTCATCGGGCTGACGAGCCCCGGGCATGACCAGAGCACCCCGCTGATCGATGCCGACATCATCCGCCCGGGCACGCCGCTGGGACACACGCGATTCAGCGGCGCCACCGTGACCGTGGGCGTCATGGACACCGGCTTTGCCATCGGCAGCCATGTCGACCTGAACAAGTTCGGCTGCGGCCGTCAACTTCACCGACGACGCGGCGGGCCCGTTCGAGGACGAGAACGGACACGGCACCCACGTGCTCGGCACCATCTCCGGCACCGGCACGGCGCAACCCCGTCTACCGCGGCGTGGCCACCGGGGTCGGAAGCATCGACCGGATCAGGGTCGCGAAGATCTGGAAGCGCGACAACCAGAGCGCGTCCGAGGATTCGTGGATGGAGAGCGCCATGGATTTCATGTCGCGACCAGCCGCGTGCGGCAGCGTCGCGCCCGAGGTCATCAACGTCAGCGGAGGGCGGCAGGGCACCGCGCAGGAGGGCACCGACTCGCGTCGCAGGAAGCTCGACCAGAAGGTGTGGACCTACGGTCAGGCGTACGTCGTGTGCGCCGGCAACGAGGGCCCGTTGACCAGGTCGATCAGGCGTCCGGGTGTCGCGAAGAACGCCCTCACCGTCGGCAAGGTGCTCGACTGGGGCTACAGCAGGTCGGCGACGTCGCGCAGACACCAGCAGCCGGGGACCGACCGGCGACGGCCGCATGAAGCCGAATATCGTCGCCCCCGGCGCCACGATCACCTCCGCCAAGGCGGGGACGACGAACGAGTACTTCGAGAAGGGCGGCTGCAGCATGGCCACGCCCCACGTGACCGGGCTCGCGGCCACGCTCATGGATCACTACCCCGAGTTTCGCGGCCGCCCGGCGTTGCTGCGCGCCCACATGATGGCGACGGCCATCAGCCACGACGACGTCAGCGGCATGACCAACGAGTACGGCCTCGGACGGGTCTCGGGGTACCTCTCGCACTGGGACATGACCAACTCCGCCGGCTGGCAGACGTTCAAGTTCTGGGGACACGTGAACTCGCAGGGCTACCAGTACAACGACATCACGGTGCCGCCCGGGACCAAGCGGCTGGTCATCGTCCTGACGTGGGACGAGCCGGCCGCGAGCTCCGGCGCGAGCCGCGCCGTCACGTACGACCTGGATCTCTGGGTCGACCACGAGGCCACCTGCCCCTACGCGTCGGGCGACTGCGGCGACTACCAGTCCGTGTCGTTCGTCGACAACGTCGAGTACATCGTCGTCGACAATCCGCCGCCCGGCCTCTACCGCATGAAGGCGCACCCGTTCAACGCCCCGACCTTCAACCTGCCCTACGGCATGGTCGCGCACATCATCCGCGGCGAGACGAAGCCGACCATGATGACCAACGTGACGGTGACGCCGGAGGCACCGAAGGTGGGCACCACGTTCACCGTCAAGTTGAACGTGAACACGCTGCGCTACCTCGTGTCCGGCGTGTACGTCGACGTCCCGGGCGGAACGCCCGACGGACTGACGCTGCTCGAGTTCAGCACGACCCGCCACGATGGCGTCGCCATGAAGTACCGGTTCAACGAGCCGAGGTACACCCTCGGCAACGTCGTCCCGATGCTCGGCCGATCGGCCACGTGGACCTTCCAGGCCGACACGCCCGGGCCGAAGACGTTCGGGATCCAGGTGTGGTCCGAGAACGGGGGCGAGGTCATCGCTGACGAAGACGATCGACGTCGTCACGCCGCTGGCGAACCTGGCCGAGACCGCGGTGGCGGCCACGCCGTCGTCGCCGATCCGCACGCCCGGCTCGACGTTCTCCATCTCCGATACGGTCCAGAACTTCGGCGAGACGGAGGCCCGGTCGTCGACGACGCGGTACTACCTGTCGCTCGACGCGGTCAGGAGCGCGGACGACAAGCTCCTGAACGGGACCCGGTCGATCCCGGCGCTGGCCGCCGGGGCGGCGCATTCCGGAACGGTGAACGTCACCATCCCCACCGCCACCCCGCTCAATACCTACTTCCTGCTCGCCTGCGCCGACGACCGCGGAGCGCGTGGTCGAGGACGACGAAGGCAACAACTGCGCGGTGGCCGAGGGGACCGTCACGGTGACCCGGCCCGATCTCTCGGCGACCGCGGTCTCGTCGCCGCCCGCGACCATCGCGCGCGGTGGCAAGTTCCCCGTCACCGACACCACGCACAACTTCGGCGCGGTGAGCGCGTCCTCGTCGAGGACGCGGTACTACCTCTCGCTCGACGGCGTGAAGAGCGGCGACGACAGGCTCTTGAGCGCGGACCGCAAGGTCCCGGCGCTCGCGGCCGGCGGCAGCCACTCCGGCACCGTCACCGTGACGATCCCGACGTCGACGCCGTTGAACACGTACTTCCTCCTGGCGTGCGCCGACGGCAGGGACGCGCGTGGTGGAAACCAACGAGGCCAACAACTGCATCGCCTCCGGCACCACCGTGACGGTCACGCCCTGATCTGACGGCCGCAGTGACCGTATGTCGGAGGTGGTGAAGCGCTTCGGCGGCGGCGGTGTCGACGCCACCGCCCGCCGCGCCGGAACATGCCCGGTCCCGAGGTGGGTGCAGGTGGTAACGTTCACCGTCGATGGCACGCCTGCACCTCACCCTCCTCGGAGGCTTCCGCGCCCGGCTGGACGCGGGCTCGCCGCTGGCGTTGCCGACGCGGAAGGCTCAGGCGCTCCTCGCCTATCTCGCGCTGCCGCTCGGTCAGAGTCACCCGCGCGACAAGATCGCCGCACTGCTCTGGGGCGACATGCGCCAGCCTCAAGCCCGGGCCAGCCTGCGCCAGGCGCTGGCCAGCATTCGCCGGGCGCTCGCCGGGGCGGACGTTCTCCGCGTCGACGCGGAGACCATTGCGCTCGATCCGGCAGCGGTTGCCGTCGATGTGCTGGCCTTCGAGCAGAGCGCGAAGGCGAGCACGCCCCAGGAGCTCGAGCAGGTGCCGGCGCTCTATCAGGGCGATCTGCTCGCCGGGCTCGCCTTGAACGAGTTCCCGTTCGAGGAGTGGTTGCAGGGCGAACGCGAGCGCTTGCACGAGCTCGCGCTGGACGCCTTCGCACGACTCGTGGCCCAGCAGCGCGCCGCGGGCGCCACCGAGGCGGCCGTGCACTCCGCGCTTCGGCTCCTGGCTCTCGACCCGCTCCAGGAGCCGGTGCACCGAGCGCTCATGCGTCTGTACGTGCAGCTCGGGCGCCGGGGCGCGGCCCTCCGCCAGTACCAGGTGTGCGTGGCCGCGCTCGAGCGCGAGCTCCACACCGAGCCCGAGTCCGAGACCAAGGCGCTCTACGAGGAGGTCCTGCGCCGGCCACGCGCGCCGGTCGACGAGGGCGCCACGCCGACGCCGGCACCTCGACTCATCGTCGCGGCACCGGAGACGCCGCTGGTCGGCCGGGACGCCGAGCTCACGGTGCTGAAGGAAGGCCTGGAGCGCTCGCTCGCCGGGGAGGGACAGCTCGTCGTCCTGCTCGGCGAGGCGGGGATCGGGAAGAGCCGGCTTGCGGCGGAGATTGCGACGATCGCACTGTCCCGCGGCTGCCAGGTCATGGTTGGACGGTGCTACGAGACCGAGCAGGCGCTGCCCTTCGCCCCGTGGATCGATGCGTTGCAGCATGCGTGGGTCACGCACCACGACGCCCTCGCGACCGGGCTCGCACCGGTCTGGCGCGCGGAGCTGGCGCGACTCCTGCCGGAGGTCGGCGCCGGGGGCTCATCGCCGCGGAGTGACGCCGAGCCGCGGAATCTCTTCGAAGCGGTCGTCCACGTGCTGCATCACCTCGCCGCCGAGCGACCGCTCCTGGTGATGTTCGAGGACCTGCACTGGGCCGACGAGATGAGCCTCCGCCTGCTGGCCTTCGCGGGCCGCCGGCTGGGCGGCCGCCGGATCATGCTCATCGCCACGGCGCGCGACGAGGATCTCGCCCTGGTCCCGGTGCTCGGCCAGACGCTCGGCGAGCTGGAGCGCGACCAGCGGCTGGTGCCGGTGCGCCTCGCGCCCCTGTCGCGCGAGGACACGATGGCCCTCGCCTCGCGCCTGGTGAAGATCGGCTGGATGCCGGAGGACTTCGCGATCGAGGAACAGGTCTGGCGGGTCAGCGAAGGGAATCCGTTCGTCGCGGTGGAAACCGTGCGCGCCTTCCACCACGAGCGCACATCCCCGGGCGACCACCGCACGCTGCTGCCGAGCCGCGTGCACGATCTCATCACCCAGCGGCTCGCGCGGCTGGGCGATGCGAGCCGACGGCTCGTGGCCGTCGCCGCGGCCGTGGGACGCCGGTGCGACTTCGCGCTGCTGCAGCGAGCGAGCGACGTGCCGGAGCTGGACGCGGCACGCGCGGTGGAGGAGCTGGTGCGCCACCGCGTGCTCCACGAGTCCGGTGACGCGTTCGAGTTCACGCACGACCGGATCCGCGAAGCGGTGTACGCGAATCTCCTCGCGCCGCATCGGCTCGTGCTGCACCGGCGAATCGCCGAGAGTCTCGAGGCGCTGCCCGCGGGATCGCGCGCGGCCGATGCGCTCGCGGTGGGCACCCACTACCGGGCCGCGCAAGTCTGGGACAAGGCGGCCCACTACCTGAAGGAGGCGGGTCGCGCGGCGTGGTCTCGGCTCGCGCCGGCCGATGCCGCGACCTGCTTCGAGCAGGCGCTCGATGCGGTCGCACGCGTCTCCGAGAGCCGGCAGGCGCGCGAGGAAGCCTTCGAGATCCACTTCCTGATGGGCCGCGTCGCGTACTTCTCGCTGAGCGACTTCAGCCGCGCGCTCCACCACCACCGCGCCGCCGAAGACCTCGCCCACGCGCTTGGAGACGACCGGCGCCTCGGCCAGGTCCTGGGCGGGATGCTGTACCTGCTGTCGAGTGCCGGCTTCCACACCGAGGCGGCCGAGGTCGGCGAGCGGGCCCTGGCCCTGGGGCGTACGCTCGACGACCTGACGTTGCAGGCCTGGGCAGGGGTTGGGCTGGGCCGGGCATACTTCGCCCTCGGGCAGTACTCGCTCGGCATCGAGCGGACCCGATGGCTCGTCGCGATGGACGCGCGGACACCCCTCGATGCTTCGACGCGGCCAGCCACGCTCCTTCCCTCGGTCGGCGCGCGGACGTGGCTCGCGCTCGGCCTGGCCCGGATCGGCGAGTACGGCGACGCCGTGAGCGCGGCCGAGGAGGCCGTTCGCGTGGCCGAGCGAGCGGGCAATGCGCAGGCTCGCGTCTGGGCGTACTACACCCTGGCCCACATCCAGGTCACACGCGGCGAGGCGGCGCTCGCGCTCACGCTCCTCGAGCGTGCGCTGGCGCTGTGCCGCCACGGCGAGCTTCCGCTCTACTACCCTCGCGTGCTGGGGGCATTCGGCTCAGCCCAGGCGCTCGACGGACACGCGGAGCGCGCCGTGGAGCTGCTCGTGCAGGCGGTCGAGGAGTCGCGCGCGATCCGTCTGCACTATGGGTATTCCGATCTCGTGACCGCTCTGGCCCAGGCCTGCCTCGGCGCCGGACGCGTCGATGACGCTGAGCACTTCATCACGGAGGCGGTCGCGATGGCGCGCGAACGACACGAGCAGGGCGACGAAGGATGGGCGCGCCATCTGTCCGCCGAGATCGCGGCCCGGCGTGGCGATCCCTTGTCGGCGGCGGCAGCGTACCGCCAGGCGCTCGGCATCGCGGAGGCGCTCGAGATGCGCCCGCTCGCCGCTCATTGCCACCTGGGACTCGGGTCACTGGGTGGCGGCGCAGGAAACGGCTTCGAAGCGCGGACTCATCTCGCGCGCGCCAGCGAGCTGTTCGCCGCGCTCGGCCTCGCCCGCTGGCGCGGCGAGGCCGAGGCGCTCCATCGCGAGGCGTTCGGCGCGTAGGTCAGCGCACCAGCGTGTACTGCAGCTGCTGGTTGAACGGCTGCACGTCGAGGATGGCGTACCCGGCGACGAACAGATCGGAGAGAGCCTGGGCACAGGACGCGCCGGGCGCGATGGTGGCGCCGCCCGCGCTCACGCTCGCGGTGAAGACGATCAGCGCCCCCGTCGAGAGATCCTGAGCGCAGAGCACGATCGCGGCATCGCGCGCGGTGGCCGCCACGGGCGTGGTGGTCCCGTTCGTCGTCCCCCGGTCGTCGTCCCGGTGCCGGTCGTCGTCCCGGTGCCGGTCGTCGTCCCGGTGCCGGTCGTGGTCCCGGTCGTGGTGTTCGTCGGCGTTTGCGCCTGCGTCAGGGTCGTGGTGGGTGAGAGCGATCCCGTCGTGTTCATCTGAGCGACGGCCATCGCCGGAACCAGCGTCACCAGCAGGGCTACGAGCAGACTGCGCATCATCCCCTCCTCGCGAAAACGTCTCACGCAGAGGCGTGCAAGGGGGCTGCCGTCAGGCCGGGGCGGGGACGCCCCTCCCGTTCGCACCGCGCACATTTCGGGGCCATCGCCGCATCAGCCACCCAGGTACAAGCGCTTGACCTCGGGATCGTCGAGCAGCGAGCGGCCGGGGCCCTCGAAGCGGTTGCGCCCGAGCTCCAGCACGTACCCGCGGTCGGCGATCGCGAGCGCGCGCGTCGCGTTCTGCTCGACCATCATCAGCGTGAAGCCGGCGTGCTTCATCTCGACGAGCTTGTCGAAGATCAGCGTGACGAACTTCGGCGACAGCCCGAGCGACGGCTCGTCGAGCATGATGAGCCGCGGCGACGTCATGAGCGCCCGCCCGATCGCCACCATCTGCTGCTCGCCGCCGGACATCGTGCCCGCCTTCTGACGGCGGCGCTCGGCGAGGATGGGGAACAGCGTGAAGACGCGCTCGAGCGAGGCCGCGATCCGGCCGGCATCACGCTCGATGTAGGCGCCCATCTCGAGGTTCTCGAGCACCGTCATCTGCGGGAACACGATGCGGCCCTGCGGCACGTAGGCGAGCCCGCGGCGCAGCACGAGATCGGGGCGCAGCCCGGTGATCGATTCGCCGTTGAACGTCACGCGGCCGTCTCGCGGAGGCAGGAAGCCGACGATCGTCTTGAACGCGGTCGACTTGCCCGCCCCGTTGGGCCCGATGACGCTGACGATCTCGCCCGCGCGCACCTCGAGCGAGACGTCGTGGAGGATGTCCATGCGCCCGTAGCCGGCGGTGAGTCCCTCCGCGACGAGCAGCGGCGCCTCGCCCGTCACGGCCGGCGCTCGCACACGTACAGCACGTGCGGATACGGCAGCACGTCGACCATCAGGTGGCGACGGACCGTGAAGCCCGCGGTGTCGAGCGCGGCGGCCAGCTCTTCGGCGCTCCAGTAGCGCACCGGCGCGCGGCGATCCATGACCTTGTCGAGGGTCCACGTGAACCAGCGCTTCGCCGCGGGGCGCGTGTCGACGTCCTTCACGAGCAGGAGGCCGCCCGGCGCCACCGCGCGATGCAGCTGCCGCAGCAGCGGCGGCACCGCGGCCGGCGGCACGTGATGGACGATGTCGAGCATGTACGCGGCCGACACCTCCGTGTCGCCCTTGAAGTCGCGCGCGTCGCCTTCCTCGTACACGACGTTGTCGAGCGCGAGCCGGGCCGCCGCGCGCCGCGCCATCGCGATCCGGCGGCGGTCGACATCGACCCCGCGCACGAGCCGCCCGGGCCCGGTCGCCGCGTAGTAGAGCGAGAACAGGCCGAAGCCGCAGCCGATGTCGAGCACGCTCCCCGTGTCCGGCAGGTACTGGCCGATCTCGTCGAGGAAGCGCTGGCGCAGGATCGCGAAGCGCCCCCAGCAGTAGGCGCGGACGATGCGATCGTCGTACGCGCGGACGATCCTACGAATCGCGTCGTTTCGCATAGATCCGGTAGCCGGGGCCGTTGCCGTCCAGCTCGTAGTCGCGATCGAGCAGCGCGCTGAGCGCCGGGAACGTCGCGAGCCGCTCGTAGCCGCCCTGCGGCCAGCCCTCTTCGAAGACGACGATGGCGCGCGGCGGATGCGCCCGCAAGTCGCGGACGAACTCCGCGCGGAACCGCTGGATGATCGGACGCTCGACGTCGTGGAAGAAGTGGAAGTCGTAGATGAACCGCGTCGGCTCGGCGGTGCGCAGGCGCAGCAGCGCGTGGATCCCGCCGGCCGTCGTGTCCAGCACCTGCACGCGGTCTCCCGGCCGGAGGCGCGGCTCGAGGTCACGGACGACCGCGGCCACGCGACGCTCCTTCTCGGCCAGCCAGGGCGGCGCGGCGGTCTCGGCCCCCTTGAGCGAGATGACCACGGCGACGAAGATCAGGGCGCCGAGGAGCGCGACCTGCGTCGGCACGCGTCCGCGCCGCAGCACGGAGTCGAGCGCCGAGAACATGAGGATGGCGCTGAACGCGAGCAAGGGGTGCAGCTGGTACTCCCAGCCCTTTCGCTGGCCGACGTAGTGAAGCGCGCCGGCCAGGACGCCCAGGGCGGCGACGGCGTGGCGCACGGACAGGCGCCGCGCCAGGGCGGTGTGCGCCAACCCCAGGAGCATGGCGGCGCCGATGCCCACCCACATCTCCCACCGGTGAACCGGCCAGACCGGCGACAGATCCGAGAATAGAGAGGCACGAGGTACGCCGTGATCGCTTCGATCCACGCGGGCAACGCGCCGGCGGCGGCCAGCCACGCGGTCACGAGCGCGGGCGGAAGCGCGGCACCGAGCGCGAACGCGCCCGAGCGACGGCACCGTCCCGCGCCGCGCCCGGCGGCTGATCACCGCGACGACCGCGCGAACGCGAGCACGAAGACGAGCGCGTGCGGCTTGATCGTCATCGCGCGCCGAGCGCCGCGCCGGCGCCCAGAGGGAGGCGCGGCCCGCCCCTTCGGCCCAGCGCGCGACGCCCGCCGCGCCCGCGACCAGGAACGGACACAGCACGAAGTCGCGCTGCCCGGTCTGCCAGTTGCCGCCCGCCAGGTGGGCGGCGACGAACGTCGCGGCGGCGCCGAGCGACGCGGCCACGCCCCACGGCGCGCGAAGACCGCGATGACGCCCGCGCCGAGCGCCGTCCACGCGAGATCGAAGACGCGCCACGCGACGTCGCCGTCGCCGAGCAGCCGCAGCACCGCGAGATGGATGAGGTAGATCCCGGGGAAGTTCATGTCGAAGAGGTCGCGGTACGGCACGGCGCCCTCGCCGATCCGCCAGGCGATGTAGTGCATCAGCGGCGCGTCGTGGACGAGCGGCCACTCGAGCGACCCGAGGACCAGCCGCACGGCGATGGCGGCGAAGACACCGGCGACCGCCGCCGCCACCCAGGGCGCCGCCGGCCGCGACGCGCTAGCGCCCAAAGTACGCTTCGATCACCCGCTCGTCCGCCTGGATGGCGCCGGGCGGGCCTTCGGCGATCTTCTCGCCGTGGTCGAGGACGAACACGATCTCGCACAGCCCCATGACCACCTTCATGTCGTGCTCGACGAGCAGGACGGTCTTGCCCGCGTCGCGCAGGCGGCGGACGGCGTCGAGCAGCTCGTTCAGCAGCGTGCGGTTGACGCCGGCCGCCGGCTCGTCGAGCAGCACCAGCGACGGGTCGCGCATGAGCATGCGCACGAACTCGACGAGCTTCTGCTGGCCGTACGAGAGGTTGCCGGCGTACTCGTCCGCGAGGCGCTCGAGCTTGACGAACGCCAGGAGCTCGCGCGCGCGCGCCTGCGCCGCCTGGTGCGGTCCCGTGGTCACCACCAGGAGATTCTCGAGCGCGGTCAGCTCGGGAAAGACGCGGATCATCTGGAACGTCCGCCCGACGCCGCGCTGCGCGATCTGATAGGGCTTCAGGTCCTGGATCGGCGTCCCATCGAGCACGATCCGTCCGGCGTCGCTCCGCTCGACGCCGGTGATGCAGTTGAAGAGCGTCGTCTTGCCGGAGCCGTTCGGACCGATCAGCCCGTAGATGCGCCCGCGCTCGAGCGTGAGCGAGACCCCGTTGACGGCCCGGACTCCGCCGAAGCTCTTGTGGACGTCGATCACCTCGAGGGCGGCGGTCAGATCGTCCTCGGCAGCCGGTACTTCATCTGCAGGAGGCCGAGCATGCCGCGCGGCATCGCGAGCACGACGGTCACGATGATGGCGCCGAAGAGCAGCGGGTGGACGTAGGGGTACCGCGCCCACACGATCTCCTGCGCCACGAACAGCACGACCGCGCCCAGCACCGGGCCCCACACCGTGCCCTTGCCGCCGAACAGCGCCATCACGATCATCGTGACCGTGGTCGCGAGCGGGAACACGCTGAGGGGCTCGATGTAGCCCTGGTCGCGCGCGGTGAGCGCGCCGGCGATGCCGGGCCCGATCGCGGAGAGCAGGAAGACGACGAGCTTGTGGCGGAAGGTGTCGATGCCCATCGCCTCCGCCGCCACCTCGTCCTCGCGGATCGTCATCAGGCGCAGCCCGAAGCGCGAGCTGATGATGAGCCGCGCGCCCACCGTCACGACCACGGCGGTGAGTCCCATGACGTAGTAGATCGGCACGGTGGCGTCGAGCGTCGGCAGCGAGAGCCCGTTGCCGCCGCCCGTGAGTCCCTCGAAGTACGACACGAGCGCGCGCAGCACCTCGTTGAGGCCCGAGCATCGCGATCGCGAAGTACGGGCCCTTCAGTCGCAGGCACGGGCCAGCCGATGACGAGCGCCAGCAGCCCGGCGGCGGCGCCGCCGGCGAGCGCGGCCACGGGCCACGCCCAGCCCGCGGACGCGATCAGGATCGCCGCCGTGTAGGCGCCGGCGCCGAAGAACGCGACATGGCCGAACGACACGTAGCCGGTCAGGCCGGAGATCAGGTTCCACGAGCCGGCCAGCGCGATCCACATGAAGACCTGGAGCATCGAGCGCACGCCGTAGCCGGTGCCGAAGATGGGATACACGGCGAGCGCGATGAGCGTGACGACGAGCGCGCCCGCGCGCGAGCGCGCTTCACGTCTGGCGGCCGCCGAGCAGACCGGTCGGGCGGACGAGCAGCACCAGCACCAGCAGCACGTAGGCGACGACTTCGGAGAGCTGCGTGGTGAGGAAGAGCGACGCGAGCTGCTCGACGAGACCGAGCAGCATCCCGCCCAGCAGGGCGCCCGGGATAGTTGCCGGCGCCGCCGAGCACGATCACCAGGAACGACTTGAAGGTCCAGATCTGGCCCATCTCGGGCTGGATGGCCACGATGACCGAGATCAGCGCGCCGCCGGCGGCGGCCAGCGCGCACGACGAGCCCGAACGTGAACCGGTGGATGCGCGCCGACGTCGATGCCGCACACCATCGCCACCTCGCGGCTCTGCGACGTGGCGCGGATGGCCTTGCCGAGACGCGTGTACGTGAGGAACAGGAACGCGCCGGCGGTCAGGCCGCCGCCGCGAACAGGAACGCGATCACGCGCGGCTTGGAGAACGCGAAGGGCCCGATCACCCACGAGCCGGTCAGGTACTCGACCGCGCGCAGGTCGGAGGTGAACGCGAGCTGCGCGCCGTTGACGAGCGCGATGGAGATGCCGAAGGTGAGCAGCAGCGAGGACAGCTCGGGGGCGTCGACGACCCGGAACACGAGCGTGCGCTGGAGCACAACGCCGACGACGAACAGCACGGCCATGCTGACCGGCACGGTCAGGAACGGATTCAGCCCGAAGCGCGCTGTACAGGAAGAAGGTGGTGTAGGCGCCCAGCATCAGCAGCGGGCCCGTGCGCGACGTTGATGACGCGCATGACCCCGAAGATCAGGGCCAGCCCGAGCGCCACCATGGCGTACAGCGCCCCGGACAGGACGCCCGGAGATGACCACCTGCCCGAGCATGGCCGGCGTGATGACGACGTTCACGCGCCGACGGTGGCCCGCGGCATCGACGGACGGTTAGCGACCGGTCCAGGGCGGCGTCGGGAACGCGGACCTTGCCCTGGGCCAGCTCGTCCGGCCACACGACGACCTTCTTCTCCTTCTGCCACTGGAAGGTCACCATCTTGTGGGCGAGCTGGAAGCCGTCCGGGTCGACCTTGTAGTCGCCGAACATCGTCCGCATCTCCAGCTTCAGGAGCGCCTCGCGCACCTTGTCGGCGTCGAGGGTGTTCGCGCGCTTGACGCCCTCGGCGTAGATGAGGCAGCCCGCGTATCCGGCCGCCGAGTGGTACGACGGCTCGTGCTTGAACTCCGCCTTGTAGGCCTCGAAGAACTCCTTGTTGCCCGGGATAGGGCAGCACCGGCTCCCACTGCGTGGCGCCGTAGATGTACTCCGCGTCTGCTTGAGCGTGTCGTAGAACTCCGGCAGGTCGCCGCCCACCGTGACGCCGTACATCTTCGGATTGACGTTCAGCTCCTTCATCTGGCGCGTGAGCGCCACCGCGTCGTCGAAGTACGTGGCGGCCGCGACGACGTCGGGGTTGGTCGCCTTGATCTTCGTCAGCAGCGCGGAGAAGTCCGGTGTTGCCCTTCGGGTAGGCCTCCTGGAAGACGACCTGCATGCCCCTTCTTCTTGGCGAGGTCCACGGCACCGGCGGCGGCGGCCTTGGAGAACAGCGTGTCCTCGTTGACCACGGCCACCGTCTTCAGCCCGCGCTTGGCCGCCATGTCGATGAGGCCTTCCAGGTAGACCTCGGCCGGCGAGATGACCATGAAGATGTACTTGCGCCGCGGCTCCTTCTTGAAGATCGAGGTGGTCGCGGCGAGCGGCGACACCATCACCTTCTTGTACTTCTCGGTGACGTTGGCGACGGCCTCCGTGATCGGCGACGAGTACGGGCCCATCACGGCGTCGACCTTGTCCTCGGTGATGAGCTTCTCGTAGAGGCGCACGCCGGTGGCGCGGCATCGACTGGTCGTCGTAGACGACGAACTCGACCTTGCGGCCGAGCAGCCCGCCCTTGGCGTTGAGGTCCTTCTGGCAGAGCTGGTAGCCCTCGTGCTGGTTCTTGCCGAGCTTGGCGTAGGTGCCGGTCAGCGACAGCGAGGCGCCGATCCGGATCGGGCCCTGGGCGTCGGCCAGCAGCGACGCGCCGAGCACGCCGAGGGCAGCGATGACGACGGCGACGAGCGCCAGAGGTTTCATTCGTGCCTCCATGGGGAGCAAGTGCGCTCCCGTTGAGGGGCGGTCCGACTGCGCACGGAAACCCGAACGGTTCCGCGTCTTGGCGCGGGTGGCACGTCAACGAGGAGCTGCCGCTCCCGGTCCCGCCTCGAGGAGTACGCATGGCCGAACCCGTGGCTACGGCTCCCGGTGCCCGGTCGCTCGATCCTGATCATCGAAGACAACGCCGACGCGCGCGACGCGCTGCGGACGCTCCTCGAGCTGGACGGGCACGCGTGGACGCCGCCGCCGACGGGCCCGACGGCCTGGAGATGGCGCGCCCACGATCCCCGACGTCGCCCTCGTGGACATCGGGCTGCCCGGGCTGGACGGGTACGAGGTCGCGCGACGGCTCGCGCGAGATGCGGCGCCCGCCGGCCGGTGCCTGATCGCGCTGACGGGCTACGGTGCAGCCGGAGGACGTCAAGCGGGCCCGCGAGGCCGGCTTCGACGCCCACCTGGTGAAGCCGCGTGGACCCCGACGGCGCTCGAGCCGGCCTCCTCGTCTACTCTCGAAACTCCTGGTCCAGGATCTCGCGGATGAAGCGGTCGAGCGACACCGGGTAGAAGCGCGCGTCGGGCGAGACGATCACCCCGGTGTCGATGATCTCGCGCCGTGACAGCTCCTCGAGCACCCGCTCGACGTGGCTGCCCGCGTCGCGCTCGTGCCGCCGGATCGTCGAGGTCGTCGCTCTCGAGGCTGACCCGGCCCGCGTACTGAAGCTGAACACGCGGGCGACGATCCGCTGATCCATCAGCTCGCGCTCGCCGAACAGCTCGCCGTAGGTGGGCCCGTCGCCGCCCGGCGCGATCACGAGGCGGGGCGAGACCTTGATGCGGCCGCGCACCTCCACGGACGCGCGCCGGCGCGCTCGTGGTCGGCGCCGACCAGGATGTAGGGCAGCACGTGGTAGCCGGTGATGATGCCCGCGCAGCGGCTTGCGCAGCACGCGTCGTCTCGTCGAAGACGTGCGGAGCAGCTCGGCGTCCGTCCACTCGGGGTCCATCACGCGCAGTCTAGCAGGACGAGACATCGATCCCGCGGCGCGTGCGGCGGCGCGTCACGGATCGCTGCAGTCCCTCGTCGCCGCCGCAGTTCGTGCACGCGATCTTGCACTTCTGCTCTTCCATCCGCGCGCCGCACCGCTCGCAGACGTGCTCCCACTCGATCACGCCGCGACCCCGGTCGATGGCGCGATCGTGCATGCGCGGCAGGGTCGCACCGGCCGCGCGTCAAGTCAACGATACCTCGTGCCGTACACTGGGGCCATGGCCGGCCTCGCGCCGCTCGAGCGCGCCGCGTCTTCCTGCTCTCGCCCGCCCCTGCGGCGGCGAGCGCGCCGCGCTGCTGATCTCGCCGCGCGCGACGTTTCCGCTCGCGCGCCGCCTGCGCGAGCCGGCGGGCGCGCCGCTCGGCGAGGTGATGAGCTTCCTGTCCGGCCTCTACTTTCGCGGCAAGCTCGCCTACGCCGAGGCCTTCGCGCGTCCGCCGGCGGACGCCCGGCGTGCTGGTGATCACGCCGGACGCGCGGGCTGCGGCCACCCGACGAGCCGCTGACGCGCGGCGGCGCTGCGCGCGGCGGCGCGCGTGGACATCCACGCGACGAACCGGCGCTACCGCGGCCCCTGCGAGCGCCGGCGCGCGCGGCGCTGGCGGCGCGCGCTGCAGCCCGAGCCGACGACGTCGTGCTGCTCGGCAGCATCGCCTCCGACAAGTACGTGGACGTCCGCTGCCGCGATCTTCGGCGAGCGCCTGACCTTTCCGCTCGACTTCGTGGGGCGCGGCGACATGAGCCGCGGCGGGCTGCTGCTTGCGCTGCGTGCGCGCGGGCCGCGAGCTGACCTACGCGCCCGTCGCCGGCGCCGTCCGCCACGGCCCGCGGCCGCCGCGCCTGCCGCCGGCGTGGCCCGCGCGCGCGCGCGGCGGTCCTGCCCGCGACGCCGCGCCGACGCCCGCGCCCGCCCGGGCGCCGCCCGCGCGGCGGCCACGCGCGCCACGCGCGACTACCATCCCGCCGACGGCGCGCGCGCCGCCGGCGCCCGCGCGTGCCGGTCGACGGCCTCGCGATCCCGCGCGACGCGACGACGTCGACGCTGGACGTCGGCGGCCGCACGGTCCGCCTCACCAATCTCGGAAGGTCTTCTGGCCGCGAGCTCGGCCTCACCAAGGGCGACCTGCTCCAGTACTACGCCGACGTGGCGCCCGCGCTGCTGCCCGCACCTGCGCGACCGCGCCATGGTGATGAAGCGCTATCCCAACGGCGCCGCCGGCGACGTTCTTCTTCATGAAGCGCGCGCCCGACGCCGCGGCCGCCGTGGATCGAGACGTGCGCCATCGAGCACGCCTCGGGCAACGTCATCGACTTCCCGATGATCCAGCGACCTCGCCGCGCTGCTGTGGGTGATCAACCTCGGCTGCATCGACCTGAACGAGTGGTACGCGCGCTGCGACGACGTGGACCGGCCGGACTTCCTGCACTTCGATCTCGACCCGACGGCGACGACGCGACGCTTCGCGCAGATGCGCGAGGCCGCGCTGATCGTCCACGACGCGCTCGACGCGCTCGGCGATGCCGAACCTACGCGAAGACGACGGGCTCGCGCGGGCTGCACGTCTACGTGCCCGATCGTGCGCGGGCCCGACGCAGAAGCGAGGTCTGGGCGGTCGCGCAAGACGCTCGTCGCTCGAGATCGCGCGCGCGCCACCCGACGCTGCTCACCGCGGTCTACGCGAAGGCGCACCGCCCGGCGCGGCCGCGTGCTGGTCGACTACAACCAGAACGCGTGGGGCCGCACGCTGGCGTCGGTCTACTCGGTCCGCCCGCAGCCCGCAGGCGCCGGTCTCGACGCCGGTCACGCTGGGAGGAGGTCGAGCAGCGGCATCGAGCATCGAGGACTTCCGCATCGACAACGTCCCGTCCCGTATCGCGAAGCTCGGCGACCTCTGGTCCCCGATGCTCCCTGATTCAACCCCGCGCGCCGACCTCCGCCCGTTCCTCTCCGAATCCGGAAGCCTCGATCCGGAAGGGTCCGAACCCGGAAGCCGAGTAAGCCCCGCCGCGTGAGGTGAGGGGCGGCGGCGCGGCGGGCCGGGCGCCGGCGGGGGCCGGGGGGCCCCGGGGGTCCGGGTCGCCCGTCCCCCGCACCGGGTCGGTACGTGCTGGCGAGTCCGATGGAAATATGTCAGAGCAGGACCGCGCCAAACACTGTCGGGGGCGAGAGTGACCCCCGGGGCCCGCCGGCCCCCGCCGGCGCCCCGCCCGCCGGCCGCCGCCCCTCACCTCACGCGGCGCGTGACCGTCGACCTTGATGCCTTCAGTCCACCGCTCGATGTCGCGCTCGTTCATCGCGCTCTCGTGCGTCAGGCGCACGTCGCGGTAGCCGCGGCCGTCGATGTCGGGAAGGTACTGCGCGCGCGAGAGCAGCGGGCCGCGACACACCGGCGACGGGTCGGCCACCGGGACCGACGCGGTCTCGCGGTGGAGGCGCCGCGTGAGCTCGGCCATCACCCAGGCCGGAATGCGCGCGCGCTCCGACGGGTAGATGAAGCCGAAGAGCACGAGGTGGCTGAAGAGCACCCGCCAGTGGCGGTCGAAGCGCGCCAGGAGGCGGCGCCAATCCAGGCGTCTCGGCGCGCGCGTGGACGACGTGCGCGATGTCGGCGCCGTCGTAGCGCTCGCGCTCCATGATGAACCCCTTCGACCAGATCATCTCCTCGGCCGGCATCAGCAAGGCCGGCACGCCGAGCACGGTGTCCTCGACCGCGTGCTCGAACCACGCGTCGTCGACCGTCGCCACGCCGTTGCCCGAGCTGAAGATGATGTCGATGAGCTCGCCGCCGCACTTCGCCTTGGCGAGCCAGTGAGGAAAGGTGACCTCCGTCTCGCAGCCCGCGCCGGAGAGCACGTCGAACACGCGCTCGACGTCGGTGGGCCGCACGAAGATGTCGAAGTCCTTCGTGTGACGCGCGATGCCCGTGTAGCGCTCGAACGCGTAGGCGCCGCCGACGAGGAACGACACGCCGGCGGCGGTGAGCGCCGTCATCGAGCGGGCGTAGAAGGCGAACGCGTCGTTCACGGTCGGTCCTCGTCACGCCACCGCCGCGATCGTCGCCGACAGCTCGATGATGCGGATCGGGGCCCGATCCGGGAACGCCTGCGCGAGCAACGGCATGGCGACGTTGTAGACGGGCGAGCCCTCGCGGGTGCGCCCCTCGAGGCTGCCGCGATGCGCGTGGCCGTGGAAGACGGCGTTCACCGGGTAGCGATTCAACGGATCCTCGAGCCGGCTCGAGCCGAGGAACGGATAGATCTCCGGCGGCTCGCCGGACACGGTCGCGAGCACCGGCGCGTAGTGCAGGAGGGCGACCCGCTGCGGCGTGCGCAGCCGCGCGAGCGCGGACTCGAGCTTGAGCGCCTCGTTGACCGCCTCGTGGACGAAGCTCTTGATGCTCGGCTCGCCCCACGGCGCGAGCGCGCGCGGGCCGAAGCCGCCCGCGAAGCCCTTCACGCCGGCGAAGCCGACCCCGAGGACTTCCCGGGCGTCACCGTCGAGGACCATCACGCCGGCGTCGACGAGGATCTTCGTCACCTCGTCCTCGTGGCCCGACTCGAAGTCGTGGTTGCCGAGGACGGCGAGGACGGGAATCTTCACGGCCGGCAGAGCGCGGCCGCGACGAGACGCGCCTCCTCAGGCAGGCCGTAGTCCGTGATGTCCCCGCACAGCACCAGCACGTCGGCATGCGCGGCCGCCGCCGCGAACGCCGGCTGGAGACTGGCACGCCCGCCGCGCGGCACGTGGAGGTCACCCACCGCCGCGACCCGGACGACGTCCTTCACGGACGCATGACCACCTTGATGCACTCGTCCTCCTTGTCCCTGAACATCTCGTAGCCGCGCGGAGCGTCGTCGAGCGTCATGCGGTGGGTGATGACGAACGACGGGTCGATCTCGTCGCGCTGGATGCGGTCGAGCAGCGGCCGCAGGTAGCGGTGCACGTGCGTCTGCCCCATCCGGATCGTCAGCCCCTTCGCGAACGCCGCGCCGAGCGGGAACTTGTCGATGAAGCCGCCGTAGACGCCGGGGATCGAGACCGTGCCGCCCTTGCGGCACGCCTGGATCGCCTGGCGCAGCGCGGTCGGGCGGTCGGTCTCGAGCCGCACCGCCTGCTTCGCGCGGTCGTACAGCGCGGACACGCCGGTGCCGTGCGCCTCCATGCCGACGGCGTCGATGCACGCGTCGGGGCCGCGCCCGCCGGTCAGCTCCTTCAGCTCCTCGAGCACGTCGAGGTCCTCGTAGTTGATGACCTCCGCCTTCGCCGAGACTCTCCGCCATGTGCAGCCGCTCGGGAACGCGGTCGATCGCGATCACGCGCTCCGCGCCGAGCATGAAGGCGCTCCGGATCGCGAACTGCCCGACGGGCCCGCAGCCCCACACGGCGACGGTGTCGCCGCGCTGGATCGTGCAGTTCTCCGCGGCCATGTAGCCGGTCGGGAAGATGTCGGACAGGAACAGCACCTGCTCGTCGGCCACGCTCGTCGGGCACCTTCAGCGGCGCCGACGTCGGCGAACGGCACGCGCACGTACTCCGCCTGCCCGCCGGCGTAGCCGCCGTACAGGTGCGAGTAGCCGAAGAGCCCCGCGCCCGAGTGCCCGTAGAGCTTCTCGAGCATGGTGGCGTTCGGGTTCGAGTTGTCGCAGAGCGACCACAGCTCGTGCTTGCAGAAGAAGCAGTGGCCGCACGCGATGGCGAACGGCACGACCACGCGGTCGCCGCGCTTCAGTCCGACGTCGCCTTGCCGACCTCGACCACCTCGCCCATGAACTCGTGGCCGAGGATGTCGCCCGGCCTCATGCCGGGGATGAAGCCGTCGTAGAGATGCAGGTCGGAGCCGCAGATCGCCGTCCGCGTCACGCGCACGATCGCGTCGCGCGGGTTGAGGATCGCGGGATCGGGGACCTTCTCGACGCGCACGTTCTCCGTGCCGTGCCAGCACACCGCTTTCATGCGTCGCCCCTCGGCTGCCCCTCGACGGTGGGAAGCTCGCCGGCTTCCATGAGCTGCTTGAGGCGCCGCAGGTCGTCGTGCACCTGCCGCCCCGGCTCCTCGCCGAACAGCTTGGCGATCACGGCCGCCACCTTGCCGCCGGGCGGCGCATAGGTCAGCGAGACGCGAATCGTGGCGCCGCGTCCACCGCTCCCCCGCGCGAACTCCACGGTGCCGGCGTTGCGCACGTCGGCGTCCTCGAGCGAGCGCCAGGCGATGAGCTCGTTGGGCCGCTCGTCGACGATCTCGGCGTCCCACGCGACGCGGCGGCCCGCCGGCGCGCGCGCCACCCAGTGCGAGCGGCGCGTCCCGTTGCACGTCACCGATTCCAGGTGCCGCATGAAGCGCGGCAGGTTCTCGAAGTCACGCCAGAAGGCGTAGACCTCCTCGACCGGCTTGTTGATGGACACCGTCCGCCGGACGGTGATCCCGCGCCGGGTCACGAGGCTCGTCACACGCGCCACGTGCGCGGGCGCCTCGTCGAGACCGAGCGCTTCGTACAGATGGCTGTGGCCGCGCGCGGCGCGATAGATCAGCGCGCCGCCGCCGACCGCAGCCACCAGACCCGCGCGGCCGCCCCGCGAGAGGCCGAAGACGAGCAGGAGGCTGCCGCCGATCAGGGACGCCCAGCGCTCTCCCTCGTCGATGTTGACGTGCGGCGCTTGCCAGCGGCGCCGCGCGAGCGCGGCGCTCTCCGTGTCGACGTCTCCCACCCTTGTCATGGCTGTTCCTGCTCCATGGCGGGGCTCCAGAGCGAACGACGTGCCATCGACCGCGGGACGAAGGGACGAGGAGGCGAGACGAAGAGGCGGCGCCGAAGCGCCGCCTGTAATTTCTTCCTTTAGCGGACGATGCCCCAGTGGCCGGGCCACCAGACCCAGCTGTAGCCGTTCCACGCCCACTGTCCGGGCACCCAGACGTGCACGGGCGTGTGGACGAAGCCGCCGTCGTGCGCGCGGCCCACCCGGTGTGGGAGCTCGCTCCGGACGCCCCACGACCGCCACGGATCGCGCGGCTGCGGGAAGACCGACGACTGCGAGGAGTGCCTGAAGCCGTCACGCATCGCGAGCACGTGTCCGGGCATCGCGAGCGCGGTGACGGCGATGACCGCGAGAAGCGTCAGCGCGCGAATGATTCGTCTCATCTCATCCCTCGTTTCGAATGCACTGCCGATCCGTCCACGAGCCAGCGCCCGGGCCAGCCGGCGACCTCCGTGTCCACCACCACGCGACGCGCGATCAGCGTCCGCACGGCCGTCGTCACCTCGTCGTTCGTGAGTCCGAACAACCGCCGGAGACTCGCCGGGCGCGTGAACACCGCCGCGCGCACGAGCCGTTCGACGAGCCGCTCGATCGCGATCGACCGCGAGAGCCGGCGACCCGCGGCGACGGCCGCCGGCAGCCAGGCCTCGAGCAGGTCCCACCGGTACGAGAAGCTCGGCTCGTAGCGCTCTTCCGTCTTCACCACCCATAGCCCCTGCTGGAGCTCCCCCATCGCGCGCTCGAACTCGCGGGTCTGCCGCGCCTCGAGCATGAAGCAGCTCGCGCGAAGTCCGCGCGTGTACTGCGGGTGCTCCGTTGTCAGCGCGTCCATGATGCGTCGCGCGTTGAGAGTTAGACGGCCGGCCTCGTACTCCATTCGGTAGTCCCGGGCGCGCTGCCGGCCGCGGACGAGGGCGTACAGGGCGGGGAACACGTCGAGCGCGACCAGGCAGGGCCGGCCGCGTAAGACCTTGCCGTAGTAGACGCGCTTCGCGGCAGGGAGGTCGTCCTTCAGCCGCCACGTCAGGCCGATGGCCGCATCGTGATGGGAGTGCTTGGGCCAGCGCGGTGCGGTCCGACCTGCGACCGCTTCCCAGAGACAAGGAACGCCGTCGGCGAAGCGGTAGAACGTCGAGCAGATCCCGACGTCCTGCGACGAGCGCCGCCGGACGGGCCGACGGCCGGGCTCCGGCACGCGCGGAGGAGCCCTGGTGGGCTGTGCCGGCGGATCTACGACCGCAGTTCGCGCAGCCGGCGCACGGTTAGCAGGACGAACCGGCGAAGCCGGTGAGGAGCCGGCGAGCCCCCCTCCGAGGGAGCTAGCGCTTGCCGGCGGCCTGGAGGACTTCGCGGAAGACCCGGTAGAAAGCGTCGTTGTCGACGATGGCGCGGCGAAGCGCGGGACCGAGCTGCGTGAGGTCGTTCGGGTTCACCACCGCGTTCACGCTGCGCGCGAAGGCGGTCGCGTGGTCGAAGCTCTTCACGCCGGCGGCGATGAGCAGGACGAACATGTACCGGCGGACCGACATCGTCATGGTGGCGAGGGCCTTGAGGACCAGGTTGTCGGCGGCCCCGGCGCCGCCGTACGCCTCGTCGACGACCACGACGTGGTAGGCGATCTTCCGAAGGCTGTCGACCGCTTCGGTGGGGTCTCCGGGGGTTTCCGGATCGAAGCTGAGCTGCTTGAGCACCGCGCGCACGGCCTTGCGGCGCTCGTCGTCGTCCACGCACATGAGCGCGGGACGTCCGTCGACCGAGGTCGGTTCGGCGATGAGGTCCGTCAAGTCGATCCGATCCGTCATTTCTTCTTCACGCTCTTGTTGTAGTCCCAGTCGAGCTTGAGGCCCTCGACATCCGTGGTCTTTTCCCCCCGGCCCTGCTTCACCTTGTCGATGCCGCGCTGGACGATCGCCTTGCGCGTCGCGTAGGTGACCGCCGTGTCCTCGGTGATCATCCCCGACTCGTAGGCCCGCACGAGCGCCTGGTCGAAGGTCATCATCCCGAACGGCTCGCCGACCTCCTGGATCTCGTAGAACGTCTTGCCTTCCGACTCACCGTGGAGGATCAGCTCGTTGGAGCGGATGGTGTTGCCGAGGATGTCGTGGACGGCGAGGCGACCGCCGCCGACCCTGGGCACCAGCCGCTGGCCCACCACCCAGCGGATCGTGTCGGCGAGACGCTGGCGGATCTGGCGTTCCTCTTCCTGATCGAACATGCCGACGATGCGGTTGATCGCCTGGCCCGCCGTCACGGTGTGCAGCGTGGACAGCACGAGGTGGCCCGTCTCCGACGCCTTGAGCGCGAGCTCCGCCGTCTCCCGGTCGCGCATCTCGCCGACGAGGATCACCTTCGGCGCCTGGCGCAGCGCCGCGCGCAGCCCGTTGGCGAAGCTGTCGTAGTCGGTGCCCAGCTCGCGCTGGTTGAACGTGGCCTTGCGGTTGGGATGCACGTACTCGACGGGGTCCTCGAGGGTCACGATGTGGATGGAGCGGGTCGCGTTGAGCTCGTTGAGGAGCGCGGCGAGCGACGTCGTCTTCCCGGAGCCGGTGGCGCCCGTGACGAGGATGAGCCCGTTCTTCTCGCCCGTCATCTTGCCGAACGCGTCGGGCAGCTTCAGGTCGTCGAGGGTGGGGATCTTCGTCTCGAGCTTGCGGAGCACGCAGGAGATGTTGCCGCGCTGGGAGAAGATGTTGACGCGGAAGCGGGCCTTGCCCGGCAGCCAGTAGGAGCTGTCGCACGAGCCCTGCTCCACCAGGAACTCGCAGAGCCGCCGGTCGCCGTTGATGAGGTTGAGCGCGAAGATCTCGGTCTGGAACGGCGTGAGCGACTCGACGGCCGGCGTGACCGGCACGCCCACCAGCTCGCCGGACGACTCCACCTGAAGGGGCCGGTCCACCGTGATGTTCAGGTCGGAGACGTTGTCGTGCGAGTCCAGCATCGCCGTCAGCATGTCGTCGATCTCGGCCTTCCGCATGGCTAGCTGTTCAGCTCGTCGGGCGGGGTCTTCAGGAACGGCCGGAACTTGTTCTTGTCGATGCACTTCATGTACGCCTCTTCGGCGCCGATCCACTTCTTGTTGAGGACGTCCATGATGGCGTCGTCGAGCGTCTGCATCCCGTGCACCTTGCCGGTCTGGATGGCGGAGGGGATCTGCACGGTCTTGTTCTCGCGGATCAGGTTGGAGACGCCGGGCGTGCACACGAGGATCTCGAGCGCGGCGCAGCGGCCCTTCTTGTCGACGCGCTTGAAGAGGTTCTGCGCCACCACGACCTTGAGGCCGGTGGAGAGGCTGTTCCGCACCTGCGCCTGCTCTTCCGCCGGGAACACCTCGATCACGCGGTCGATGGTCTTGGCCGCGCTCGTCGTGTGCAGGGTGCCGAAGACGAGGTGACCCGTGTTGGCGGCCTCGAGCGCGAGGCGAATCGTCTCGAGGTCGCGCATCTCACCGACGAGGATGATGTCGGGGTCCTCGCGGAGCGCGCCACGCAACGCCGCCGAGAACGACCGGGTGTGCGTGCCGACCTCGCGATGGTTCACCAGACATCCCTGGCTCTCGTGCACGAACTCGATCGGATCCTCGATGGTGATGATGTGGTCCTGACGATTGCGGTTCGCGTGGTCGATGATGGCGGCCAGCGTCGTCGACTTGCCGGAGCCGGTCGGTCCCGTCACGAGCACGAGGCCCTTGTTGAGGAGCGCGGTGCGCTTGAGGATGGGCGGGAGGCCGAGGTCGTCGGCCGTGTTGATCTTGGTCGGGATCTGGCGGAAGACGGCGCCGCAGCCGTTGCGCTGCATGAAGAAGTTGGCGCGGAAGCGCGCGACGTTGGGGATCTCGTAGCCGAAGTCGACGTCGCCCGTTTCCTCGTAGACCTTGATCTTCTGCTCGGGCGCGATCTCGTAGAGCATCGCGCGCAGGCTCTCTTCGTCCAGCGGGTCGTACTTCACGCGCTCGAGGTCGCCATGCACGCGGAGGATCGGCGGCTGCCCCGCCACGATATGGAGGTCGGAGGCCCCCGTATCGAACATCAGCTTGAAGAAGGCGTCGAGCCTGGCCATGGACGAGCTCCCGACTGACGAACACGGTCGCGAAGGACCGACGGCCACCCCGTCACGGTGAAGCGCAGAACTTCAGCCTAAGTCGCGGCGTTTTACGAAGTCAAGAAAACCGCGTACCGTTGGGGGCATGCGTCGCGTCGCCGGTGTCATCTTGTGGATACTCTTCCTCGGACCGGCGCATTGCAGCTGGGGGCCCCACAACTCAGGACCCCCAAACCCCCATTGCAGTTGGGGGCCCCGCAACTCAGGACCCCCACACCCCCTTACCCTTGCAGGAGCTCCGCTCGGAGGCTGCGCGCTCGCGCGCCGAGCAGCTCCGCGCGACCCGCGCGTACAAGGCCAGCCTCGAGCGCCTGCTGGCGCTCCGGGACGCCGAGCTGCAACGCGCGCTGGCGTATCTGGAGCGCACGCGCGACCTCCTGGCGCGCGGCATCGTCGCGCGCAGCGACGTCGACGCGGCCGAGCGGGTGGCCGATGACGCCCGCGCGCGCCTCGATCAGACGTGGAACGAGACGTTCGTCGCCGCCAGCCTGATCGCGAAGACGCTCGCCTACGAAGAGATCGCCGCGGCGCCGGCGCTGCCGCCGGGCGAGGAGCGGACGACCGAGACCCTGATCCGGTATCGCGGCCGCCGGCCGTGGGCGCTCGCGCTCACGAGCACCCTGCAGCAGTTCTTCAGCCGCACGTTCGGGCGTGCGCTGCCGGTCAGCGCCTACGGCCAGACCGCCGTCCACGACAGGCTCGGCTTCGACCACCGCAACGCGCTCGACCTCGCGGTCCATCCCGACAGCGCCGAGGGCCGGGCCGTGATGGAGTGGCTCCGCACAGCGGGGTGGTCGTTCATCGGGTTCCGGGGCGCCGTGACGGGGGTCGCCACCGGCGCCCACATCCACGTGGGCGAGCCATCGCAGCGTCTCGCCTCGCCCTGACGTCACGGACGCTCCTCGGGCTCGTACTCGCCCTCGCGACGATCGGGGACCATGCAGTGTGGAACGGTCTCGTTCGGACTGCGCACGCGATGGACGCGCCCCGGCCCTTGCGCGTCGTGACCTTCAACATGTTCCACGGCGGCCCGTCGTCCGGCCTGATCGGCGACGGCGAGGCGCTCGAAGAGCGTCTCGCGATGGTGACGGCCGAGCTGCGCGCGCTCGCGCCGGACATGATCGGGCTGCAGGAGGCCTCGATCGGGTGGGGCCGGGGAAATGTCGCGGCACGGCTCGCCGCCGCGCTCGGCATGGAGCACGTGCACGCGCCCGCGACGACGCGCGTCTTTCCCATCCCGCTCGTGAACCAGATCCTGGTCCGCCTCATGAACTTCGCGGAAGGGCCCGCGGTGCTGAGCCGCTTCCCGATCACCGGCTCCGAGGTCTACGAGCTGCCCCGGTGCGCGAAGAGTCTGGACCCGCGGGTGCTCCTGCGCGCAGACGTGCGCACGCCGTGGGGCGACGTTGCGGCGTTCTCGACGCACGTGAGCCATGACGGGTGCCAGGTCACGCGCGTGGCGGAGATCGTCCGCGAGCACGCGGCGACCCGGCCGGCGGTCCTGATGGGGGACTTCAACGCGGGGGAGGCGGCCACCCCGATCAAGGCGCTCAACGGCTTCGTCGACGTCTTCCGCGCCGCCAACCCCGGCGCGGCGGGGCCCACGGTCTGGCAACGGCCGTGGGCGCCGGCGGCGACCGCCCAGCGGCGTGTGGACTACATCTTCGTGGCCGGCGTCAGGAGCCAGGACGTCGCGTGCAGGAGCCGCGTCGTCCTGGACCAGCCCCGGCGCCAGCCGGATGGCCGCACGCTCTGGCCCTCCGACCACTATGGGGTCTTGGCCGACGTTCGCCTGTTTGGTATACAGTGCGGCCCATGAAAAAGACCGCGAAGAAACCCACGGGGAAAAAGACGGCGGCGAAGGCCGTCGCGAAGAAGAGCGTCAAGAAGCCCGCGCCGAAAGCCAAGGCGGCCCCGGCGCCAGCCAAGGCGGCGCCAGCCAAGGCGGCGCCGGCACCGGCCGCGAGGGGGACGGCGGGCACGTACAAGCCGCAGCCCATCCAGGGGATCGGCTGGGCGCCGTTCCGGTACCCCCTGTCCTAGGCGGGGCGCACCGTCACGATCTCGTAGGTGGGAATCGGGCGGGAGAATCCCTTCAGCGTCATCTCGCCCACCGGCGTCGCTTCGATGAGCTCTTCCACGTCCGCGAACACGCGGCGTGAGATGAGGATCTGTCCCGGCCGCGCCTCGGCGCAGAGCCGGGCGGCCAGGTTCGTCACGCTCCCGATGGCGCCGTAGTCCCAGCGGCCCTCGAAGCCGATCGCGCCGAGCGTCGCGTAGCCGTGCGCGATGCCGACGCCGAAGTCCAGGTCGTAGTCGAACTTGCGCCAGCGCGTCGCCAGCTCGGCGACGCGCTGGCGCATGGCCACCGCCATCCGCACCGCGCGCTCCGCCGGATTCTCCACGCGCACCGGATCGTTGAAGAAGATCATCATCCCGTCGCCCGTGAACCGCTCGAGCGTGCCCTCGTGCGCGACGATCAGCTGTCCCATCTGCGCGTGGTACTCGCGCAGCACGTTCATGACTTCCTCGGGCTCCGCCGTCTCCGCGAACGCGGTGAAGCCGCGCAGATCGACGAACACCACCGTGATGGCGCGGCGGTGGCTCTTCAGCGGGTCCTCGGCGCCGCCGCTCAGGATGGCTTCCGCGAGCTGCGGGGAGAAGAACCGCTTGAGCCGGCCGAGGCCTTCGAGCTCGGCGACCTGGGCGGCCACGCGCGCCTCGAGCGTGCGGTTCAGGTCCGTCAGCTCGTCGTGCAGCGCCTTGACGCGCAGGAGCGACCGGACGCGCGCGAGCAGCTCCGGCTGATTGATCGGCTTCGTGAGGAAGTCGTCGGCGCCCGCTTCGATCCCCTTCACGCGTTCCTGGGCGGGATCGAGCGCGGTCACCATCACCACCGGCAGCATGAGGGTGGCCGGACTCTCGCGCAGGCGCCGGCAGACCTCGTAGCCGGTCATGCCCGGCATCATCACGTCGAGCAGGACGAGATCCGGCCGCTCCGCCTCGACCTTCTCCAGCGCCTCCTTCCCCGACGCGGCCGTGACCACGGCATAGCCCTTCACCGTGAGGAGGTCGGCGAGGAGCTTGACGTTGACGGCGGTGTCGTCGACGACGAGGATCTTTTGCGTCATCGGCCGAACACGGCCTCCACCGAGGCCATGAAGCCTTTGATGTTGAGCGGCTTGGCCAGGTAGCCGTCGAACCCCGCGGCCATGATCTTCTGCCGGTCGCGATCGAGCGCCGACGCGGTCACGGCGACGATCGGGATGCGGCGCGTGGTGTCGTCGGCGCGGAGCTGGCGGAGCGCCTCGATGCCGTCGATGCCGGGAAGCTGGATGTCCATCAGGATCAACCGGGGCAGACGCGCCTTCGCGAGCCGAACGCCGTCCTCGCCGGTCTCGGCCTCGATGACCTCGTACCCCTTGTGCGTCAGGACATCCCGCACCAGCTTGCGGTTCTTGTCGTTGTCCTCGACGACCAGGATCAGCTCACCCGCCATGCGCGTGCCTCACCGGGAGCTCGAACGTGAACGTCGAGCCGACGCCCACCTCGCTCTCCAGCCAGAGGTTCCCGCCGTGCAGCTCGACGAACCGGCGGGCGAGGGCGAGCCCGAGCCCGGTGCCCTCGTGCTTCTTGGCCACGTCGGTGCCGGCCTGCTTGAATTCCTCGAACACCAGCTCCTGATCCTCCGGCGCGATGCCGACGCCGGTGTCGGCCACCGCGATCTCCACCACCTCGCCCTTGCTGGTGCGCCCGGATCTGGACCTTGCCGCCCTCGGGCGTGAACTTGATGGCGTTGGAGAGCAGGTTGAGCAGCACCTGCTTGATCTTCCGCTCGTCGCCCCGGAACGCGCCGAGGCGCTCGTCCACGTCCTGCGTCAGGGTGAGGCCGCGCCGCGCGGCGCGCTCGTGCACGAGCGTCAGCGCGTTGTCGATGGCGACGGGAAGGTTGAAGTCCGTGAGGTCGAGCTCCATCCGGCCCGCCTCGATCTTCGACAGGTCGAGGATGTCGTTGATGAGCGACAGCAGGTGCCGGCCGGAGCTCAGGATGTCGTTCAGGTACTCCTCCTGCTTGTCGGTGAGCTCGCCGAACATCCGCTCGAGCATGACCTCCGAGAACCCGATGATGGCGTTCAGCGGCGTGCGCAGCTCGTGCGACATGTTGGCGAGGAACTCGTCCTTGTGCCGGTTGGCCACCTGCAGCTGGGACGTGCGCTGCTGCAGCTCGGTGAAGAGACGCACGTTCTCGATGGCGATGACCGCCTGGTCCGCGAAGGTCTCGAGGAGCGCGATCTGCTTGTCCGAGAAGGGCCGCACCTCCTCGCGCCGCATGATGATGGCGCCGATCGCGACCCCCTCCCGGATCAGGGGGGTGGCCATCACGGTCCGATGCCCCATGCGGCGGGCCAGCGCCACACCCTCCGGAAACTCGGCCGCGGTGTCGGCCGCGAACGCGTCCACCAGCTGGACCGTGCGGCGATCGATGATCGCCCGGCCGAGCACGGACTCGCGCGTGATCGGGTACGCGGCCGGGATGGGCGCCTCGTCGCGGGACGGCGGCAGCGAGCCGAAGTGCGCCACGCGGCGCACGTGATCGCCCTCGACGCGGTGGATGATCGTGTCGCTGGCGCCGCACACGCGTGCCGCGTTCTCGGCCACCACGTCGAGCACCGGCTGCACGTCGGTCGGCGAGCTCGAGATCACGCGCAGGATCTCGGCCGTCGCCGTCTGCTGCTCGAGCGACTCGGTGAGGGCGGCGTTGCGCGCCTGCACTTCCTGCAGGAGGCGCACGTTCTCGATCGCGATCACGGCCTGGTCGGCGAACGTGCGCAACAGGTCGATCTGCTTGTCGGTGAACGGCCCGGGCTGCGTGCGGGTGACGGTGATCGCCCCGACGGGCACGCCTTCGCGCAGCATGGGGACCGAGAGGAGGCCGCGGACTCCCAGGCGCGCGGCGAGCTCCCGGTGGCCATACTCGGCCTCGGCCATCACGTCGGGCGTGTGCACGACACCGCCCTCGGCGATGGCCCGTGCCGTGAGGAGATCCGAATCGAGCGGCGCCGGGAAGACGCCCTCGAACGCTTCGGCCGGGACGTTGTAGTGCGCGGCGGGCAGCACCTGCCCGCCCTCGACGAGGAAGACGCCGCCCGTCAGCCCATCGCACAACCGGGCGGCACTGGCGGCGATGGCGTCGAACACGGGCTGGAGGTCGACCTGCGACGCGTTGATGACGCGCAGGATCTCGGCGGTCGCGGTCTGCTGCTCGAGGGCCTCGGTGACCTCGGCGTTCCGCGCCTCGAGCTCCTTGAAGAGGCGCACGTTCTCGATCGCGATGACCGCCTGGCGGGCGAACGTCGAGACGAGATCGACCTGCTTGTCCGTGAACGGCTGGACCTTGCGCGTATGGAACGTGAGCGCGCCCACCAGCCGGCCCTCACGCATCATCGGCACGGCGAGCACGCTGCGCATCCCTTCGAGGCGGAGCGCCTGCGGCGGCGCGAAGTGCGGGTCGTTCTGCACGTCGTCCGTCAGGACGGGGCGTCGGTCGAGGGCCACGCGTGCGAGCGGCGTCGAGGTGCCGGCCGGGATGCCGATGGTCCGGATGTAGTGCTCCAGCTCCGGCCGCACGTCACTGGCCAGGGCGAGGCGGAAGACGCCATCCTCGAAGTGGAAGACCGCCCCGTAGCTGGCCCCCGACAGGCGAAGCCCGTTGCGCAGGATCGCCGCGAACACCGGCTCGACGTCCGTGGGCGACTCCGAGATGACCGCCAGCACCTCGCCCGTCGCGGTCTGCTGTTCCAGGGTCTCGGTGAGCTGCTGCGTCCGTTCCACCACGCGCTGCTCCAGCGTCGCGTAGGACTCCTGGAGGTGGGCGGTCATGCGGTTGAACTCCGCCGCGAGCGCCTGCACCTCGTCGCCCGTGCGCACCTCGATGCGGTAGCCGAGCTCGCCGCCGGCGATGCGTGCGGCGCCCGCCTGCAGGGCCTGGATCGGTCGCACCATCCGGCGGGCGAGAACGAGGCTGGCGCCGATGGCGAGCGAGACGCCGATCGCGAGCAGCACGAGCGAGCGCTTGAGCGACGCCTCCAGCGGCTCGAGCGCCTCTTCGATCGGCTGCTCGGCGAACACGGTCCAGCGAAGCCCGGGGATGGTCGCGTACGTCGTGAGCACGCGCCGTCCGTGCACGTCGTGCGCGACGGGCGTGCTCGTTCCCCCCGGGTCGAGCGCCTCGCGCACCTGGGGCAGCGCGGCGAGCGACGTCTTTCGCAGCACGAGCGCGAGGTCCGGATGCGCGATGAGGTTGCCCGCCTCGTCGATCACGTAGGCGCGCCCGGCCTTCCCGATCCTGATCTGCGAGATGACGTCCCAGATGAACTTGAGGTTCACCTCCGCGACGGTCACGCCGCCCCCGCTCTGCGCCATCGCGACCACCATGTAGGGCTCCGACTCCTTCCGGAAGTACACGGGCCCGTGATACACGCGGCGCGCGATGGCCTGGGTGAAGCGCGGGTCGGCGGCGAAGTCGGTCCCGCTGCCGACCAGCTCCATCGCGAGGCGCGAGACGCGCAGCTGCTCCTTGCCCTCGGCGTCGAGGTGGCTGAGGTCGGTGATCGCGGGCACCTGGCGCTGCAGCCGCACGAAGTCGGTCCGCCGCTGCTCGAGCGCGGCGGCGCCCGAGGCGAGCAGCGGCAGGGTCGTCCAGCCCATCTGGCGCTCGATCTCCCGGATGAAGACCTCGATGCGCCCGGCCGCCGACGCCGCCTTCTCCCGCTGGAGGGCGACGAGCGTGTCACGGCTCTCCTGGTAGGAGAACCAGAGCTCGAAGCCGCCGCTCGCCACGAGGACGGTGGTGACCAGCGCGACGATCACGACGACGTACTTCCAGAAGAGCCGGCGGCGGGGCCGGCGCACGTCGCGGACGGGCGCCGCAGGTGCTGCCATGCGTAGGGAAGGTACCACCCTCGAGGCGGAAACTCGCGTCATCCCCCCGTGAGGCGCGCCACCATGCGGTCGAAGCCCAGCGCGAGGCAGCGCATGATCTCGTCCCGGGCGGCGCGAAACGCGTCTTCCCCCTGCCCCGCCGGGTCCGCGATGTCGCCGTGCTCGCCGGCCAGCTCGGGCAGCGTGACCACGTCCACGCCGCGGCCGTCGGCGATCGCGCGCACCAGGATCGATTGCTCGCTGGTCATCGTGACGATCAGATGCGCGGCGTCGAGGATCTCCGGATGCATCGCGGAGCGCGGTGGACGCCATGCCGTACTCGGCCAGCTCGATGCCGACTTCCTTCAGTGCGAGCCGCGCGTCGAGCGACGGGATCATGCCGTCGCGGGCATGGATCCACACGCCGGCCGAGCTGACGTCGATGCGTTCGTCGAGCCCGCGCTCCGCGAGCATGCGCTCGATCAGCTTCTGCGCCATCACGCTGCGCGCCGTGTTGGCGTGACAGACGACGAGGACGCGCCTACGCACGTCCGGCCGTGTCCGCGAGCGGCCGGTAGTACGGCTGCCCGTGCTGCGTCCACTCGCCCAGCATCGCGCGGAACTGCGGCCCCATCGGGTCGATGCCGCGCATCGGCATCGTCCCGCGCCGGATCGTGAAGTCGTGCGGCGCCAGCTCGCCCCCGCGCTCGAAGTGCCGCGCGGCCGCCTCGGGTCGCCCGCGCTCGTACAGCCACTGGCCGAGGCCGAACTCCGCGCGCGCCTGCTGGTCGGCCGCCGTCGGCAGCGTCTGCTGCGCCCGGACCTCGTCGGCCGCGAACGCCGCCTTCTCGCCGCGCACCCACGCGCGGAGCGCTTCGAGATGAAGGGACGCATCGAGGCCCGTGAGCTGGCGGAACGTGTCCGCGCCGAACGCGACGTCGTTCGGCCGCACGATGCGTCCGCGCTCGTCGATCCACAGGATCGTCGGCACGTTGACGATGTTGTAGAGCTCGGCGAGGACGTGCCGCGTGTCGACGAGCGACGGATGCGTGGGCTGCGCCGCCTCGATCCAGGGCCGCGCGTCCTCGGCGGTCTTGTCGAGCGCGACGGTGATCACGATGAATCCCCGGTCCTTCAGCTCTTCATGGACGCCCTGCCACACGGGCAGGTCGAGCCGGCACCCTCACCAGGAGGCGTAGGCGACGAGCAGGACTTTCTTGCCGCGGTGATCGGAGAGCCGGTGCGGCCGCCCCGAGAGATCGGGCAAGGTGAAGTCCGGCGCGACGAGCGACTTCAGCAGGCGCTGCCGCTCCCCCGCGGACACGCCGAGGTAGGCCGCGCCCTTCGTCGAGATCGAGCGCGAGCGGCCGATCGAGCACGCGCGCGAGCGCCTGCAGATCGATCCTTCCGTCGCCCGTCTCGATCCCGGCCCCGTCGGGCACGGGAATACACACCCCGTCTCGACACAGCCCTTCGGGATGCACTTCCCACCCGATCGAGGCGAGCGCGTCGTGCGTGAGCACGACGCGCCCCTCGACGATCGAGGCGTCGACGTCGTGCGGAACCCCGTCATCAATCAAGGTGAACATGCCGTTCCTCCAAAGAGGATTACACCATCGATCCGGCTCGGTCGACCAGCCCGCGACCATCGCGCGCTGATCAATCCGAGCTCTCGACTGGAGGTGGCGACGCACGGTCTCGGCCGCCGGGGCCGGTGAGCGCGCCGGTGTGGCCGGCCGGGGGCCCCGGGGGTCCGGGTCGCCCGTCCCCCGCACACGGTGCGGTACGTGCTGCCGCCGCTCGATGGAAATAACGAGCGCAGGACCGCGCGCCAAACTGTCGGGGGCGAGAGCGACCCCCGGGCCCCCGGCCGGCCACACCGGCGCGCTCACCGGCCCCGAACGCCCGGGAGCGTTCATCGCCACGCCCAGACGGGCTGCTCGAAATGATCGACGCGTGTAGACCGCCCGTGCACGACGACTTCGCGCGCTTGAAAGACGACCGCGGCGGTCGGCGCGTGAATGAGCGTGCCGAGGAGCGGCAGCTGGATGACGGGCCGGGACGATTCGGGAATCGAGATGAGCCGCGGCACGTCGGGCTTGTCGAGCTCGGCGAGCGGCACGCGATGGATGCTGGCGACTTCGTCGGGGTTCGGCGTGAGGGAGAGGACGCTGCCGCCCCACACGACGACGGGCGTGATGACGAAGCCGGAGCGGGTCGGGTAGTCGTCGAGCAGTCCGAGGATCGCCTCGTGGCCGCGGGTGAGATCGACTTCCTCGGACAGCTCGCGCAGCGCCGCCGCTTCGGCGGACTCGCCGGCGTCGATGCGGCCGCCCGGCAAGGCCCACTGTCCGCCGTGGGCGCGCAGCTTCGGCACGCGCCTGGTCAGCAGCAGGCACGCGCGGCCTTCTTCATCCGGCACGAGCACGACGGCGACCGCGGCCGCGCGCCGGCCCTCGAGCGCCGCGCGGCGGTGCTCGAAGCCGGCGAGGTTCGCGCGCGCCCGCGCGAGGAGTGCCGCGTCGAAGGCGCTCAGCGGGGCGGCGTGTAGCCCGGCTCGCCGAGCCGCCGGGCGACCTCGAGGTCCTGGGAGACGTCGCGCTGGTGCGTGGCCGTCATCACGATCTCCTCGACGACCGCGCGCGGCGGCAGCGTCGCGCAGAGGAGGATGGCGGCCGCGACGTCCTCCGCCATCATCATCGTCGCACGCGCCGTCGCGTCCGGCGGCAGCGGGCGCCGGTCGAGGATCGGCGTGTCGACCTCGCCCGGGATGATCGTGGTGGCGCGAATCCCCTGCTGGCGGAACTCGCCGAGCACGCTGCCCATGAAGTTGCGCACGCCCGCCTTCGCGGCGCTGTACGGCGAGCCGCCGAGGAGCCCCGGCCGGATGCCGGCGACCGAGGACACGGTGATGATGTTGCCCTCGCCGCGCTGGAGCATCCCATGGACGAGGGTCTGCGTGAGCGCGTAGACGCCGTTCAGGTTGACGTTGATGACGCTGTTCCAGTCGTCGTCCCCGACCCACCGCACCGCGCGCACCTTGCTCGAGTGCCCGGCGTTGTTCACGAGGATGTCGACGCGCCCGAACGTCTCCTCCGCCCACCGGCCGAGCGCGCGCGCCTCCGCCTGCTTCGAGACGTCGCACGCGCGGGCGGCGGCGCGGCCCCCGGCCTTCTCGATCTCCTGCACGACCTCGTCGAGCGGCTCCTTGCGCCGGCCGGCGATGGCGACCGCCGCGCCCTCGGCCGCGAGCATCAGCGACGCGATCCGGCCGATGCCCGTGCCCGCGCCGGTGACGAGCGCGACCTTGCCGGCGAGACGGCCGCTCACTTCGTGCCTCCGGGCGTGTGACGGAAGGGCAGCTCGTGATGACGGCACGCGATCGGCCTCGACGACGAGCACGATCCGACCTGCGGGATCGCGCCGGGAAACGGCGCGCTCGTGTACTTGCGCGACGTTCGTCCTTGATCGCGAGGTCGCCGTCGGGCCGCTGCTCCACCACGCGGCCGCGAATCTGCGCTTCCTCGTACGGGTTGGCGAAGTCGACGATCGACAGCGCCACCCGGGCGTCCCGCTTCGCGTTCCGGGCCTTCAGCGATCCCTCGCCCGGTCGCGATGAGGATGCGATCGCCTTCGCGGCCCACCCAGACGGGCGCGATCTGCGGCGAGCCGTCCGGACATCAGCGTGGCGAGGTGCGCGAAGTTCGGCTTGTCGATGAGCGTCTTGACGTCGTCGGTGAGCGTCATCGCTCAGCGTCCCCGGAAGATCGGCCGGCGCTTCTCGAAGAACGCCTTGCGCGCCTCCGCGCGCGTCCTCGCGTCGCGAACGCGCGGCGGATGTTGGCCAGCTCGTAGCGCAGGTGGCCCTCGAGGTCGATGGCGGTCGCGCGCGCGATCCCGCGCTTCGTGAGGCGGTTCGCGATCGGCGCGCGCTCGGCGAGCGAGCGCGCAGTACTCGGCGAGCCGTGCCTCGAGCGCCTCGTCGTCCACCACCTCGCCGACGAAACCGAGGCGCAGCGCCTCGTCGGCGTCGACCGTGCGGTTCTCGAGCAGGAAGCGCATCGCCTGCTCGTAGCCGATCGCCTGCGGCAGCGTCCACGTCAGCCCGCCGTCCGGCGAGGCGCCGATGCGCGGGTAGCCGGCCACGAGCCGCAGCGCTGCGCGCGGCGATCCGCATGTCGGCGGCCATCGCCAGCGACAGCCCCGCGCCGGCGGCGACGCCGTTGAGCCCGGCGACCACCGGCTTGTCGCACTCGTGGCGCAGGACGAGCGCGAAGCGTCCCACCCACGAGATGTCGTCCATGAGCCGCTCCTGGCGGCGGCAGCGGCGAGGCGTCCTCGCCCGGGCCGGAGAGATCGAGCCCGGCGCAGAAGGCGCCGGCCGCGGCCGGTGAGCGCGATCGACCCACACGTCGTCGTCGTGCGCGGCCTTCTGCACCTCGGTGACGATCGCCCACGCGAGCGCGTGCGAGAGCGCGTTCATCTTGTCGGGCCGGTTCAGCGACGATCGTGCGCACGTGGCCCTTGTCGTGGACGAGGACGACGTCGCTCATAGGCCCGCCTGGAACAGATCCCACTGGGTCGCGGCCCGCGCCACCACCGCGTCCACGTCCTCGGCGAGCATGTGCCGCGCCCGCACCAGCGCCTCGCGCCGCGGCGCGCACGCGCGCGAGGTAGTCGTCGCGCGAGGCGTACCGCTCGGCGATCGAGGGGCGTGGATCGCCGCGCTGCGCGCGCTCGTCGGCCGTGCGCGCGGAACGGCAGCGTCGAGCCCATCATCGACATGATGTCGCCGGGCGCCCCCTGCTCCGGGTGCCGTGGATTCCAGCCGGTGAAGGTCGCCGAGCGGCACCGCAGCTCGACGGGCCGGATGCCCGCGACCTCGTTGCCGTCGGCGTCGACCGCGGAGACGACGCGTCGCGAACGGCGCGCCGATCTTCGGCGGCAGCGTCGGAGCAGACCCCGCGCGACCACTCCTCTCCGAAGTCGAGTCGCTGCGGGCGCTCGATGCGGTCGGGGAAGCGGACGCCGGGAATCGCGGTGAAGACCTTCTCGAGCGCCTCGTGCGGCACCGCCGTGCCGATCGGCCATGCGCGGCACCGCGCTCGGCGGCGGCTCGACCCCCTTCGCGCACCCACTGATCGAGGTTGACGAGCGCCGCGCGCAGCAGCGGCGCGTAGTCCACGACGTTGAAGCGCTGCAGGCCGCGGCCGCCGGTGTTCGGATCCTCCGCGGGCGGCGGCAGCGCGTCCGGCGTGTGCTGCGTGCCCGGCGAAGAGATACACGCGCACCTCCGGCGGCGTCTCGACGTCCGTCGCGCGCCTCGACGTCGGTGTGGACCAGCGAGCCGTCGCCGCGCCAGTACTCGGCGGACGTGTTGATCGTGAAGATCTTCGGCAGGCCGCCGCGCTGCGCCTGGCGGCGCGAGCAGCGCGCCGCGCTGCCCGGTGAGCCGGATCGGCCTGCTCGACGTCGGTGAACGGGAACAGGCTGCCCACCGACTCCCGCGCGTTGAGCGACGGCTGGCCGAACCGCATGTTGAACTCGCCGCGCCGCGCGCCGGCCACGTGCGGCACGACCGCGTCGAAGACGCGCCGCCCCTGCTCGTCCTCGTTGAGCGCCAGGTAGAGGAAGTGGCGGAGGAAGCGCCCGGACTGGGACACGCCGAACGCGTACGCGCGGTTCGAGCGCGCCCGCGCACGGGTTGCCGGCCGCCGCGTCGCGCACGCGAAGCCACGCCGCCGTGTCGCGCACGGTGAGGAAGCCGAAGCCGGTGACCGCGGGGTCCTTCGAGCGATAGACGAGGTCGTAGATCGCCGCCGGGCGCGAAGCCGCCGTCGAGCTCGATGTGCGTCGGGTCGGCGAAGCGCCAGCTCGCGCGCGGGATCTCGCGCATCGGCGACGCCGCGTGGCTCGCGCACGAGCAGGCGGGCCGAGGCGTCGGCGACGTCGACGGTCGGCTGCGGCACGTGATAGCGATCGGCGATGCGGCAGCCGCGCCACGCGGGTGCTCGGGCGCCACTCGCAGCGCACGAGGCCCGTCGAGCCCGCGCACGATCGGCGCCGTCATCGCCATGAGCCCGTCCTGCGTCGGCACCTCGTGCTGCCAGCCGACCCACGCCACCGTGTAGCCGTGACGCAGCAGGAAGCCGTTGCCGAAGTCCGCCTCGGCGGTCGGGATCGGGAACGCGCACGGCGCTGCTGTTGAACATGCCGAGCGCGACCTTGCGGCCGCGGTTGGCGACGTCGAGCAGCAGCGCGCCGTTGCCGCCGCCGACCGGGCGCAGCAGATAGAAGTCGGCGGAGCCTTCGACGAGCCCGGCGGCGTTCCGCGGCGCCCGGCGCGAGATCGGTGATGTCAGCGTGCAGTGGATGCGCGGGATCGACCGCGAAGCGGAGCACGCCCGCGATCTTCTCGTACGCGCCGGCGGTGCCGAACGGCGCGGCCGCCGAGGACGGGCTCGCGCTGCTGGACGTCGAGGCGGTGACGCTCATGTGGCTCTCCTACTGTGCGGGTTCCGCGGGAAGCTCGGCGGGGCCGAGGGCCGCGACGCGGCCCTCGGCCCCGCCCCTCCGTGTGCAGCCTTACCTACGGCTTCGAGCCGAAGTCCGCGGGCGGATCCCACGGCGCCTGCCAGAAGCGCACGCCGTTCTCGAGCTTCGTCCACTCGTCCTGCGGGCGATGCTCGAGCGACTTGCCGAAGGTGGTGCCTGGGGGCGGCAGGAAGTAGCTGCCGACGGTTTTCGGGAAGAGCGCGGCCACCTCGGACGGGGCCAGCCGGCGCTCCGCCTCGATGCGGCGCAGCGGCACCGGCTCCACCATCAGCGAGTAGCCGTACCCGAACGAGTGGAAGACCTGGCCGTTGACGTGCGCCGCCTGCTCGCTCGCGAGGTACACGGCCAGGGGCGCCACGTTGTCCGGATCCGTCGCGGTGCCGACGGCCGCCTCGCTCGGCCACTTGCCGTTCTGCTCGAAGAAGGCGCGGCCGCGCGGCGTCGAGTCGATCATGCGCGTGGCCCCGCTCGGCATGATCGAGTTCGCGGTGACGCCATACTTCGCGAGCCCGTTCGCCGTCGAGTACATGAGGCCGATGATGCCGGCCTTGGCGGCGCCGTAGTTCGGCTGCCCCGGCGCGCCGAGCGCGGACACCGACGACATCGAGATGATGCGGCCGTACTTCTGCTCGCGCATGTGCACGGACGCCGCGCGCGTGCAGTAGAACGTCCCGTCGAGGTGGACGGCGAGGACGGCCTGCCACTCCTCCTTGGTCATGTTGAAGATCATGCGATCGCGCAGGATGCCGGCGACGTTCACGAGGATGTCGATGCGGCCCCAGAGCTTCACCACCTGGTCCACCATCGCGTGCGCCTGGTCCCAGTCCGCCACCGAGCCGTAGTTCGCGGCCGCGGTGCCGCCGAGCTCCTTGATCTCGCGCACCACGACGTCGGCCGGGCTCGCGTCCACGCCTTCGCCGTCGAGCTTCGCGCCGAGGTCGTTCACCACGACCTTCGCGCCTTCCGCCGCCATCGCCATCGCGATGCCGCGCCCGATGCCCCGCCCCGCGCCCGTGACCAGTGCCGTCCGTCCGTCGAGCATGCCCATGCGTTGGTCTCCTTATTGAGCCTTGCTGCCTTCGAAAACCTCGCGTCGTTTCACACTGCGTTGAAATGCGAGATAGCTCTCCCGCGTCATGCGCGGGCGCGCCTTCGCAATGACCTCGCGCGCGGTCGCCGCGTCGCCCCACAAGAGATCCACCACCATCGCCGCGAGCGCCTTGGCCGGCGCCACGTAGGCGAGCTGGGGATTCGTGATCGCATAGTCGGCGGCGTGCCCGGTGCCCGACGCGCCTCCCATGTACGGGTGCACCACCGGCATGATCTGGCTGACGTCGCCCATGTCGGTGCAGCCCGCGCGATGGCCGACGGCGCGGCACTCGCCGACGAGCGCGTGCGCGTTCTCGCGGAAGAGGCCGGCCAGCGTCGGATCGTTCTCGAGCGGGAGGTAGCCGGGCCACGTGTCGATCTCGACGGTGGCGCCGAGCGCGAGTGCGCCGGCCTTCAGCGCGCGATCGACCTTGGCGTTCGCGTCGCGGATGCCGTCGAGGGTGCGGCCCCGCACGTAGCTCTCGATGCGCACCTCGCCGGGGATCACGTTCACCTGCGAGCCCCCGTGCGTGATGATGGGGTGCACGCGGATCGCGTCGTCGTCCTTGAACGTCTCGCGCAGGGCGTTGATCGCCATCAGCCCGATCTGCGCGGCGTAGAGCGCGTTGATCCCCAGGTGCGGGGCGCCGCCCGCGTGCGCGGCCTTGCCGAGGTAGCGCGCGGTCTTGCCGAAGCGCCCGTTGTTCGACGCGGCCAGGCACGCGGGCCCGTCCTCGGCGCGGGACGTCGTGTGGATCATCATCGCGAGGTCCACGTCGTCGAAGTGCCCCTCGCGGATCAGCTCGCACTTGCCGCCGAGCAGCTCGAGCGTCCCCGCGCGCACCTGGCTCGTGCGCCACTCGAGGTCGCCGCCTTCCTCCGCGGGCACCGCGAAGAACACCACGCGGCCGCTCAGCTGGGCGAACGCGTTCACCGCGTGCAGGCCGATGGCCGCGCCGAGCATGCCGGCGATCTGCGCGTTGTGGCCGCAGGCGTGCGCGGCGCCGGTGACCGGATCGGCTTCGGGGTGGCCGGCCACGCCCAGCGCGTCCAGCTCGCCGATCACGGCGAAGGTGGGGCCGCCGCCCTTCGCGCCCGGCGCGGCCGCCTTGACGCCCGTCATCGCGAGCCCGGTCTCCGGCTTCAGGCCGAGGCCCGCCAGCGTCTCCTCGACGAGCGCGGCGGTCTTCGTCTCCTTGAAGCCCAGCTCGGGGTGCCGGCGGATCCTCTCGCCGAGACCGATCACGGCCTCCGCGCGCGCATCGATGGCCGTCCACACCTGGCGCTTCAGCTCGTCACGCGTCATCGCGCTCCCTCCGTCCGGGCCTCGAACATATCATCGGGCTAGACCCGCTTGGTCCGCCCGCGCCAGAACGGCTCGCGCAGCGACGCGCTTGAGGATCTTGCCGGAGCCCGTCTTGGGCAGCTCGTCCGCGAACGCCATCGAGCGCGGCACCTTGTACCCGGCGAGGTGCTGGCGCGCGAACGCGGTCAGCTCGTCCGGCGTCGAGCGTGGCCCCGGGCCGCGCGACCACCACGGCGTGGACGGTCTCGCCCCACTCGTCGCTCGGGATGCCGAACACCGCGACTTCCTGGACCGCCGGGTGGCGCTCGAGCGCCGCCTCGATCTCGGCCGGGTAGACGTTCATGCCGCCGGAGATGATCATGTCGCTCTTGCGGTCGCAGATGTAGTAGAAGCCCTCGTCGTCGCGATAGGCGATGTCGCCCACCGAGAGGAAGTCGCCGCGCCGGTTCGCGTCGAACTTGTCCGGCGCCTTGTGGTAGGTCGCGAAGTTGTTGGCGCTGCGCACGTACACCTCGCCGGGCGTGTCGGGCGTGGTGACCTCGTGCCCGTCGTCGTCGAAGAGCCTGATCTCGACGCCCGGCGCGGCGCGTCCGCACGAGCCCGGCTTGCGCCGCTGGTCGCGCGGCGCCAGCACGGTGTCCACGCCGAGCTCGGTCGAGCCGTACACCTCCCAGAGCGAGTCCTCGCGGAAAGTCCGCGAGGTACTGCTCCTTGAGCGCGAACGACCACGGCGCCGCGTTGGCGATCATCCGCTTCATGCTCGAGCGGTCGTAGCGCGCCTTCACCTCGGCGGGCAGGTTCACGACCAGGCGGATCGGCGTGGGCGCCGAGAACGTCATGCTCACCCGGTACGTCTCGACCAGGCGCAGCCAGTCCTCGGCGTCGAAGCGGCGCTGGAGGACCGCGGTGTTGCCGAGGAGATGCGCGACCTGCAGGAAGCCGCCCGGGCCCGAGTGGTAGAGCGGGCCCGGTCGTCAGGTAGACGTCGTCCTCCACGAAGCCGATGTGCTGCAGCAGCGGGACGATGGCCGCCGGATCGAGTCGGCTGGCGCACCGCGCCCTTCGGACGGCCGGTGGTGCCCGACGTGTAGAGCATCGACTGGCCGCGATGATCGACCGGCGGCGCGCGGCGGCTCGGCGTCGCTCGCCGCGCGCGACGAGCGCGTCGCCGTCGAGCATGCCCGGGCGGCGGCGTGCCGCCGAAGACCACGATCTCGCGCACGCGCGGAATCGGCGCGCGGATGCGCGCGAACGTGTCGGCGTGCTCGGCGTCGACGTAGACGAGCACGGCGTCGCAGTCGTCGACGATGTACGCGGTCTCCTCGGGCGTGAGCCGGTAGTTGAGCGGCACCGCCGTCGCGCCCGACCTTCGCGCGCGCGTAGCCCGACGCACACGACGCCCGGCGAGTTCGGCCCGCACCAGACGAAGCGCTCGCCGGGCTTCAGGCCGAGGTCGAGGAACACGCGCGCGAGGCGGTTGGCCTGGCGGTTGAGCTCGGCGTACGTCCACGTGCGCACGGGCGCGCCCGGGCGATCGTCGATGACCGCGGGCTTGTCGGGAATGCGCTGGGCCTGGACGGTGAGCGGGTAGATCACGCGCCCGGCGTCCCTTCGCGTCCGCGGTAGTCGCCGAACGGCGTGTCGCGCTCCTTGAGCGCGCGCCCGAGGTTCGTCCTGAGCTCGGCGCGATACGCGAGCGACGCCGCCTGGTGGAAGGCGAGCGCCTGCAGCTCCGTGCCGGCGCGAATGGCCGCGCGCATCCCCATGATCTCCATCGCGCGATGCACCGAGCGCTTGTTGATCTGCTGCAGCTCGCTCGGGATCTTCGCGACGCGCTCCGCGACGGCGAGCACGCGCGCCTCCAGCTCGTCGAGCGGGAAGGCGCGGTTCACGAGGCCGATGCGCGCCGCCTCGGCGCCCGAGACCGCGTCGCCCGTGAGCATGAGCTCCATCGCCTGCCGCATGCCGGCGAGCCAGGGATGGAACTGCATGTCGGGCGGGCTCATGAGCCGCACGGGCGGATAGCCGATCTGCGCGTCCTCGGCCGCGTACACGAGATCGCACGCGGCCGCGAGCTCCGAGCCGCCGGCCAGGCACCAGCCGTGCACCTGCGCGATGACCGGCTTCGCGAGGTCCCAGATCGCGAACCATCCGTCGACGACGTGGCGCGGCCAGCTGCCGTCTCCGGCGGCCGTGGGGTACGGACGGCCCGCGGTGAGGTCGGCGGAGAGATCGTAGCCCGCCGAGAAGCACGGGCCGGCGCCCCGCAGCACCGTCACGCGGACCGCGCCGTCGCTGTCCGCGGCGCGGAGGGCCTCGAAGATCGCGCCGCGGAGCGCGTTGTTCAGCGCGTTGCGCTTCTCGGGCCGGTTGAGCGTCAGCCGCCGCACGTGGGGACACGGCTCGTCGATCACCAGGTGCCGGTCGTCGGAGCTCACGGGGCCCTCACCCTAGCCGCCGGGTGCCTCGGGGTCAAGGTCACCGGCATCGCGATTGCGTGCCATCACCCCAGCCCCTGGTGGGCCCAAGGAGAAGGGTCATGAAACGTCCCATGTTCGCTGCAGCGCTCGTCGCGCTCGGTGTGGTCGCGCTGTCGGTCGTTCCGGCGTCGGCACAGCAGCAGCCGCCGCCGACCGTGATCGTTCCCGCGCCCAGCGCGTCACCGCCCACGGTCATCACCCCGGGACCGGGAGGGACCACGGTCGTGGTTCCACCCGGGAGCACCGTCACCGTCACGCCGCCGCCCGCGGCGGTTCCCGTCCGCCCCGTGGCGTCGTGTGCCGGTGGGTACACGCGCGGGTACGGCAGCAACTTCGCCACCTGCGCCGGGCCCCAGTAGACCCTGGTGGGAGGGGGCCCGTCCCGGGCCCCCTCCGCCTGTGCCCTAGTACTTCGGCTTGTCCTTGCTCTCGCCCGCGTCCGTCTGCGGGCTGGCGGCGCCGGCGGGCGCGCTCGGATTCACGGTGCTCTCGGTGGCGCCCGGCGCCGGCGGCGTGGTCGACGGGCTGGCGCTCGGGCTCACGTCGGTCTTCGGGTCCACCGTCACCGAGCTGTCGCTCTTCGGGATCTGCTGCGTGTCGCTCGTCTTCGACTTCTGATCCGCGGCCATGGCCGGCGCGCAGGCGAGCGCCACGAGCGAAAGCCCGGCGACTGTTCCATACACGTACTTCATCAAGCGTGTTCCTCCCGGTTGTGATTCGTCGGCGACGCGGCCGACGTCGATCCCCGCTGCAGCCCGGGTGCCACCGCGCGCCGAGGACGATTTACAACGCGCTACACTCGTCGATACCGTGACGACCGTGCCCCGTGATCTCGGCGACGGCTTGATCCTCCGGGCCGCGACGGCGGCCGATGCCGACGCGCTCGCCGCGTTCAACGCCGACGTCATCCGCGGTCAGGACATGCCCGAGCCGCAAGCGAATCTCGGCGAGTGGACGCGCGACCTCGTCGAGGGCCGGCATCCGATCGCGCGCGCGGCCGACGCGACGATCGTCGAGGACACGAGGACGGGCGCCATCGTCTCCTCGATGTTCCTGCTCTCGCACACGTGGTCGTACGGCGGCGTGCGCATTCCCGTCGGCCAGCCGGAGCTCGTGGGCACGCGGCCCGCGTATCGCGGCCGCGGGCTCGTGCGCACGCAGTTCGAGCTCCACCACGCGCGGAGCGCCGCCCGTGGCCACGTGATGGACGCGATCACCGGCATTCCCTGGTTCTATCGCCAGTTCGGGTACGAGCTGGCGATCGGCCGCGGTGGCGGCGGACAGATGTTCGTGAGCGAGCTGACGGCGTTGCCCCCGAGCAGCGGCCTCCGGGTACGACCGGCGACCGAGGGCGACACCGGCTTTCTCGCGGCGCTCGACGTCGCGGCGTCGGCACGGTACGCGCTCTGGGTGCCGCGCGACGCGGCCCAGTGGCGGTACGAGATCACCGGCCATCGCGAAGGCAGCGCCCCGCGCCAGGCGATCCGTGTGATCGAGGACACGAGCGCCCGCCCGATCGGGATGCTGATCCACGGTCCCGAGCTCTGGGGCGACACCATCTCCTTGTTCGCGCTCGAGGTGGTGGCGGATGTCTCGTGGCGATCGGCCGCCGTCGCGGCGATGCACGACCTCCGGACGGCGGGCGAAGCGCTCGCCGCTCGTGACCGCAAGCGCTTCAACGGCGTGACCCTGTGGCTCCTCCGTCGCGATCATCCGCTCTACGCCGTGCTGCGCGTTCGCTACGACGCCGCCGAGACCTGGTACGCGGTGTACACGCGTGTCGCCGACGTCGCCGCGTTCCTGCGCGCCGTCGATGCCCGCGCTCGAGCGCCGGATCGCGCAGTCGCCGCTGGCGGGCCACAGCAGCGAGCTGCGCCTGTCGTTCTACCGGGACGGCGTCAGGCTGATCCTCGACGGCGGGCGCGTGAAGACGGTGGAGCGGTGGCGCCCGCCGCTGACGCTCGTCGGCCAGGAGATGGGCCTCGGAACGCTCGATCCGGGACGGCCGCACGCGCTCTTCCCGGACCTGACGTTCCTGCAGCTTCTCTTCGGGCTCCGCTCGCTCGAGGAGCTCGTCGCGTGGTACCCCGATTGCCTGGTGCGCACCGCGGAAGCGCGCGGGCTGCTGAACGCGTTGTTCCCGCGTCAGCCCTCCGTCGTCTGGCCGGTGCTGTAAGCCGCGCGCGACGCCATGCCGCTCCTCGAGGTGCGCGGCCTCGCGCGCAGCTTCTACGGTGTCCATGCGCTCAACGGCGTCGATCTCGACGTGCGGGCCGGCACCATCACCGGCCTCATCGGCCCCAACGGCGCCGGCAAGACGACGCTCTTCAACTGCGTCTCCGGGCTGATCCCGCCCGAGGCGCGGCACCGTGCGTCTTCGACGGCGAGGACGTCACCGGCTGGCGCGCCGGACCGCGTCACCCGGCGCGGGCTCGTCCGCACCTTCCAGATCGCGCGCGGCTTCCCGCGCCTGTCGGTGCTGCGAGAACCTGATGCTCTACGGCGCGCGCCAGCCCGGCGAGATGCTGTGGAAGGCGTGCGTGCGGCCGGCGGCGCGTGGCGGCGGCGCGAGCGCGCGCTGCCGCGCGCGCGCCTTCGAGGTGGCGCAGCGCCTCAACCTCATGCGCGTGCTCGACGATCCGGCGCGTCGCGACTCTCCGGCGGCCAGAAGAAGCTCCTCGAGCTGGGCCGCGCCCTCATGACCGACCCGCGGCTGATCCTGCTCGACGAGCCGATCGCCGGCGTCAATCCCACGCTCGCCGCGCGAGATCGGCGACGCACCTCGAGACGCTGCGCGACGACGGGCTACACGTTCCTGATCATCGAGCACCACCTCGACGTCATCGCGCGCCTCTGCGATCCGGTGATCGTGATGGCCGAGGGCCGCCACCTCGCCGCAGGGGACGTTCGCCGAGGTGGCGGCCGACGAGCGCGTGCAGGAAGCCTACATGGGCGCGCGCGGCAGCCGCAGCCGCGGCATGAACATGAGGGCCCCAAACCGGTGGGCCCCCTGACCCCTGCCTGTCGAGGGCGTCGTGCGCCGGCTACACCGCGGCCGACGAGATCCTGAAGGGCGTCGACCTCGCCGTCGAGCGCGGGCGAGATCGTCAGCGTGATCGGCCCGAACGGCGCCGGGCAAGTCGACGCTGCTCAAGGTCGTCGCCGGCATCCTGCGGCCCACCGCGGGCACCGTGCGCCTCGGCGAGCGCGACGATCACGGGCCGGCGCGCCGCGCGAGATCAGCGCGCTCGGCGTGGCCTTCGTGCCGCAGGAGCGCAACGTCTTCCCGACGCCTGAGCGTGCGCGAGAACCTCGAGATGGGCGGCTTCGTCGACCCGCGCGGCACCCGCGCGCAAGATCGACGCGATCTTCGCGCGCTTCCCCGCTGCTGGCCGAGAAGCGCCGCCACGCCGCGCGCACGCTGTCGGGCGGCCAGCGCCAGATCCTCGCGATGGCCATGGCGCTGATGGTGGCGCCGACCGTGCTGCTGCTCGACGAGCCGTCGGCGGGGCTGGCGCCGCGCGCGGCCGAGACCCTCTTCGAGACGATCCGCGCGATCAACGCCGACGGCGTCGCGATCGTGATGGTGGAGCAGAACGCGCTGCGAGGCGCTGGCCATCGCCGCGCGCGGCTACATCCTGGTGGACGGCCGCAACAGCCGGACCGGCGACGCCGCGGCAGCTCGCGCGCGATCCCGACGTGCGCCGAATCTTCCTCGGCGCGGCGATTTGACCTGCTATTTTCCGACATCACTCAGGCACGGCCATCCCCATGACTCGCATCGATCGCCGCCGCTTCCTCGCCGGCTCCGCCGCGCTCGCCGGGTCACCGCGTTCCCCGCCGTCGTCCGCGCGCAGCCGGCGGCGATCAAGCTCGGCACGCTCACGCCGCTCACCGGCGCCGGCGGCACCTACGGGCCGTCGATGCGCAAGGCGATGGAGTGGGTCGCCGAGCGAGGTCAACGCGGCCGGCGGCGTGCTCGGGCGCCAGATCCAGCTCGTGAGCGAGGACGACCAGACCAACCCGGAGGCGGCGGTGCGCGCCGCGCGCAAGCTCATCGACGTCGACAAGGTCGCCGCGATCATGGGCACGTGGGCGTCGGCGGTCACCACCGCGGTGGCGCCGCTCTGCTGGGAGTCGCAAGACGTTCCTCACCACGGTGTCGGGCTCCGACACCATCACGCAGCTCCCGCACCAGGGCTACCTGATCCGCACCCAGCCCAACACCCATCTGCAGATCGGCAAGCTCGGCGAGTTCATCCTCTCGCTCGAAGTCAAGCGCGTGTTCGTGCTCGCCGCGCAGACGCCGTTCGCGGTGCCGTCGCAGAAGCGGCTCGAGCGAGGTCCTCACCAAGGGCGGCGTCGCGAGCTGGTGGGCGCGCGTCATCTACGACAAGGACAAGACCACGTTCCGCTCGGAGATCGACCAGGCGCTCCGGGCGAAGCCGGACATGATCTACCTCAACGGCTACACGCCCGACGTCACGGTCGTGATGAAGGAGCTGTTCAAGGCCGGCTACACGGGCGCGAAGATCGCGCAGGGCTACGCGGTGAACCAGAAGCTGCTCGACTCGATGCCCGCCGAGGTGAGCGACGGCACCTACACCGCGACGCCGTCGCCCGCGGTCGTACTCCGCGGGCTACAAGCGCCTGGCCAAGTTCCTCGGCGACGGCCGACCTCGATCCCGTACTCCTGCCAGTGCCACGACCACGATCAGCCTCGTCGTCGCTCGCCATCGCCCAGGCCAAGGGCGAGGCCACCGGCACCGCCATCAAGGACAACGTCCGGAAGATCTCGCAGGGCGGCGGGCACCAAGGTCGACAGCGCGGTCGAGGGGCTCAAGCTCCTCGCCCAGGGCAAGGAGATCAACTACGAGGGCGCCTGCGGCCCGTGCGACTTCACGGAGATCGGCGACATCCTCGACTGCAAGATCCGCTTCGACCAGGCGGACAAGGGCAAGTTCAAGCTGCGTGAAGATGCTCTGACCGGCGTGCTCGGCGAGGTCCTGCAGCTCCTCCTCAACGGCCTGGTGGCCGGCACCATCCTGGCGGTGCCGGCCATCGGCTTCACCGCGATCTACGCGGTGCTCCGCTTTCCCAACTTCACCGTCGCCTCGCACGCCACCATCGGCGCCTTCGCCGGCTACGTGGCGAACACGGCGCGGCGGCTGGCCGGCCGTGGGCCGCGGTGGTGGTGGCCTTCCTCGTGGCCGGCGCGTCGGCGTGGTCAACGACGAGCTCGTGCTGAAGCCGCTGCGGCCGGCCGGCGCGCTCACCACCGCCATCGCCGCCATCGCGCTGACCATCGTGCTCGAGAACGTCGTGCGCTTCGTCTTCGGCAACGACCTGCGCGGCTACGACCTGCCGATCCGGCGCGACTGGCAGCTCGGCGGCGCCGTGCGGATCGGCCCGCAGCAGGTGGAGAACCTCGTCATCGCGCGTCGTCGCCATGGCGGCGCTCTTCCTGTTCCTGGCCTTCACGCGCACCGGCAAGGCGATGCGCGCGGTGGCCGACAATCCCGATGCTGGCGGGCATCAAGGGCATCGACGCCGACCGCGTGGCCCGCCTCGTGAACTTCGTGCGCGCATGGGGCTCGCCGGCGTCGGCGGCATGCTGCTCGGGCCTCGACACGAGCATCGATCCGCTCACCGGCTTCCGCGTGATCCTGTCGGTGTTCGCGGCGGCGGTGGTCGGCGGCCTCGGGCTCGATCCCCGGCGCGGTGGTCGGGGCCCTGACCATCGGCGATCGGCCGAGGAGCTGTCGCTGCTCGTCGCTGGCGCCCGCGTATCGCACCGCGGTGGGCTTCGTCGCCATCCTCATCGTGCTGACGCTGCGCCCGCGCGGCCTCCTCGGCGAGCGCGCGTACTGACGTGCGCCAGCGCGACTCCGATGACAGTTCTCGCGTGCTGCTCCGATCCGCGGCCGCCGGCGGAGCGGGCGCGGGGTGGGGGCTGCTGGGACTCGTTCGCCGCCCCCTATCCCCGTGCGCGCCCCATCAGGTGGAGCCCAGCCGAGGCGGTCGCGAGGCGGTCTCCAGCCTCGTGGTCCCAGCGCCCCCACCTCGCGCCCGCCTCCGCCTGCGGCGCACGAGTCACGGCTAGATGGATAACTACCTCGTCGCGATGGCGACGTTCGCGGGCTTCTACGCGCTCCTGGCGCTCGGGCTGAACCTCGTGTGGGGCATGACCGGGATGATCAATCTCGGCCTCGTCGGCTTCTTCGCCGTTCGGCGCCTACGTCTCGGCGCTCGCTCACCAAGAAGGCCGGCGCGCCGATGGCGGCGGGGCTCGCTCGCCGCGATGCGTGCTCACCGCCGCGGCCGGCGCGGTGATGGCGCTGGTCACGGCGCGGCTGCGCGGCGACTACCTGGCGATCATCACGCTCGGCTTCTCCGAGGTCGTGCGGCTCGTCGCGAGCAACGAGATCTGGCTCACCAACGGCACCGACGGGATCTCCGGCATCCCGGGCCCGTGGCGCGGGCAGGTCGACGCCGGCGACCTTCAACCTGATCTACCTGGCGCTCGCCGCCGTGGTGGTGGCCGTGGTGCTCGTCGCTGCTGCAGCGCGTGCGCCACTCGCCGTACGGGCGCGTGCTGCGCGCCGATCCGCGACGACGACCAGGTGGCGGCGGTGGCGGGCAAGCCGGTGATCGCGTTCAAGGTCGAGGCGTTCGCGGTGAGCGCCGGGGTGCTCGGGCTGGCCGGCGCGCTCTACGGGCACTACACGTCGTTCATCGCGCCCGACGGCTTCGTGCCGCTGATCTCGATCTACATCGTGCTCGCGCTGACCGCCGGCGGCACCGGCAACAACTACGGCGCGGTGCTGGGCGCCTTCGCTCGTCGTCTTCTTCATGGAGTCCACGCGCTTCGTGACGGGCGCGCTGCCGGGCCTCAAGCCCGTGCAGGTCGCGGCGGTGCGCGAGATCCTCATCGGCGCGAGCCTGATCGTCGTGCTGCCGCCTCCGGCCCGCCGGCGCTGCCTGCCCGAGCGCATCCCCGCGGGGGCCCCCGTGAGCGCGGGCCCGGGTCGATCCCGTCCCGCACCTCGCCGCGGTCGCGGCGGCCGTCGGCGCATCCCGGTCAGCCGGAGGCGACGTTCCGCGCGCTCGACGCCGCGCTCGGCGCCGTCCTCGGCCACAAGCTCTTCACGGTGCTGCGCTACCACGAGGCCACGCGCGAGTCGGAGCGCATCTACACGAACCAGCCCGCCGCGTACCCGGTCGGCGGGCGCAAGCCGCTCAGCGACACCGCGTGGGGCGCGCCAGGTGATCGGCGAGCGCCGTGCCTTCATCGGACGGACGGCCGCCGACATCCGCGAGCATCTTCCTCGACCACGCGCTGATCGCCTCGCTCGGCTGCGCGGCCATCCTCAACCTCCCGGTCGTCTGGAACGACCGGCTCCTCGGCACGATCAACCTCTTGCACGAGGAACGCTGGTACGATGTCGGCGACGTGCCGATCGGACTCGTGTTCGCCGCCCTCGCCGTCCCCGCGTACCTGCTCGCCGCGAGCCGCGCGTCGTGAGCGCGCCCCTGCTCGACGGGCTCACGGTGCTCGACTTCACCCGCGTGCTCGCGGGCCCGTACTGCACGCGCATGCTCGCGGACCTCGGCGCCCGCGTGATCAAGATCGAGCGCCCGGGCGAAGGCGACGACACGCGGCGCGGCTACATCCAGCTCCAGGAGGACCGCGCCGACCAGGCGACGTACTTCGTCCGCGTCAACGCCGGCAAGCTGAGCGTGGGCATCGACCTCTCGAAGCCGGAGGGCCGCGCGGTGGCGCTGGACCTCGCGCGCATCGCCGACGTCGCGATCGAGAACTTCGTCCCCGGCGTGGCCGCGAAGCTCGGCATCGGGCCCAAGGACCTCCGCGCGATCAACCCGAAGCTCGTCTACTGCTCGATCTCCGGCTTCGGCCAGGATGGGCCGCTCTCCGGGTGGCCGGCGTTCGCCCACATCATCAGCGCGATGTCCGGGATGATGGACCTCGAGCGCAACGGCGACGCGACGCCGCGCGTGAGCTACCTGCAGGCCGCCGACGTGCTGGCGGGCGCGCACGCGTTCGGCGCGATCCTGGCGGCGCTCCTGCGCCGCGAGCGCACCGGAGAGGCCGCGACCCTCGACGTGTCGATGCTCCAGTGCCTCGTCGTGGCCGAGGACGTCAGCTACGGCGCGATCCTCAACGGCGGGGAGATCTCCCAGGGCCCGCGCGTGGGGATGCTCGTCGGCGACATCGGGGGACGCCACGTCGTCACGCAATACGTCGGCGGGCCGCAGCTGTGGACGCGGATGTGCGCGGTGATGAAGCGTCCGGACATCGAGCAGGATCCGCGGTTCGCGACGCCCGCGCTGCGCCGCCAGCACTGGGACGTGCTGCGCGCGCTCCTGACCGAGTGGCTCTGCACCACCTTCACATCCGCGGACGAGGCCCTCGGCACGCTCAACGCCGCGCGCCTGCCCGCGGCGCCGGTGCTCTCGCCGACGGAGGTCGTCGCGCATCCGCACATGGCGGCGCGGCAGGCGTTCCCCGAGATCCCGCACCCGGGCCGCGGCACCGTGCGCGTGACCGCGACGCCGTTCCACGTGGACGGCGCGCCGCTCCGGCCCGCGGGCCCCGCGCCGTGGCGGATCGGCGAGCACACGCGCGCGGTGCTGACCGAGGTGCTGGGCTACACGCCCGCGCGCGTGGACGAGCTGCGCCGCGCGGGCGTCATCGCGGAGCCGTAACCGCCGCGCCGCGCCGCGTTGGCCCGGGCGCGGGCGCGCTCGTCGGCCTTCCGCGCGCGGATCGCGGCGATCCGCTCCCCGATCGGAATCTCGAACCGCTCGGCCGGGCGCGTCGTGTAGTCGAAGCCGTCCAGCTTCGCGCGCTCGAGCTTCCGCCCGATCGCGCGCTCGATCACGCGCAGGTCGCTCTCCTCGTCCGGCGACACCAGCGTGATCGCGTCCCCGGTGGCCTCGGCGCGCGCGGTGCGGCCCACCCGGTGGATGTAGTCCTCGGGCAGGTTCGGCACGTCGAAGTTCACGACGTGGCTGATCCCGGTGACGTCGATCCCGCGCGCCGCGATGTCCGTCGCCACGAGCACGCGGAACTTCCCGGCCTTGAAGCCGGCGAGCGCGGCCGTGCGCTGGGCCTGGGTCCGGTTGCCGTGGATGCGCTCGACCGAGACCCCCTTGCGCGTCAGCGTCTCGGTGAGCCGGTTCGCGCGGTGCTTGGTCCGCGTGAACACCAGCACGCTCGAGAGCTCATCGCGCTGGAGCAGCGCGAGCAGCAGCGCGGACTTCAGCTCGCCCGGGACGGGATACGCGGCGTGGGTGATGCCGACGGCCGGCGCCGCGGGGCGCTCGATGTCGATCGCGGCCGGCGTGACGAGCATGTCGCGCGAGAGGGCCACCACCGGCGGCGGCATCGTCGCCGAGAAGAACAGCGTCTGCCGCTTCTTCGGCAGCTGGCCGAGGATGCGCCGCACGTCGGGGATGAAGCCCATGTCGAGCATCCGGTCGGCCTCGTCGAGCACGAGCACCTCGAGCTTGGCGAAGCTGGCCACGCCCGCGCCGAGATGGTCGAGCAGGCGTCCCGGCGTGGCGACGACGATGTCGACGCCGCGGCGCAGCGCCTGTTCCTGGGGCCCGGGGGCGACGCCGCCGATGACCGACGCGACGCGGAGGCCGGCGTGCCGGCCGAGCGCGCGCGCGTGCTCCTCGATCTGCGCGGCGAGCTCACGCGTGGGCGTGAGGATCAGCGCGCGCGTGGCGCCGCGCGAGCCGCCGAGCAGCCGCTGGAGGATCGGCAGCATGAACGCCGCCGTCTTGCCGCTGCCGGTCATCGCGCAGGCGAGGACGTCGCGGCCCGCGAGCCCGGGCGGGATCGCGGCGCGCTGGATGGGTGTGGGCACCTCGAAGCCGAGGTCGGCAACCCCGCGCAGCAGGGTCTGATGCAGAGCAAATTCGGAGAAGGACATGACACAGCCTTTCAGCAAGTCTTCCGCGGTTCATAAGGTCGCGGGCTCCAGGATGCGGAAGGCGGCCGGAGGCAGCGGTCTACCAGAGAGAAACGACGAAGCAGACAACGAGAGTGTACCGCGGATGGGGGGCCGCGCCTAGCGAATCAGGCGGCGCGGCGCTTGCCGCCGCGCTTCCGCGCGCCGGTCTTCAGGCTCTCCTCGAGCGCCTTCATCAGGCTCACGACGCGCGCGGGCTTGCGCGGCGCCGGCGCTTCCACCTCGCGGCCCTCGAGCTTCTGCTCGATCGCCGCGCGCAGCGTGTCGTGATAGGTGTCCTTGTACTCCTTCGGATCCCAGTCGCCGGCGAGCGTGTCCACGAGCTGCTTCGCGAGCTCGATCTCCTTCTTCGCGAGCTTCTCGTCGCCCGGCAGGTCGAGGTCGGACGCGGCGCGGATCTCGTCGGGGAACCGCAGCGTGGTGACCATGAGCGCCTTGCCGACGGGACGGAGCGCGGCGAGGTGCTCGCGCTGCCGCATCACGAACGTGCCGATCCCGACCCGCCCGGAATCTTCGAGCGCCTCGCGCAGGAGCGCGTACGCCTTGCGGCCCTGCCTGGTGGGCTCGAGCCAGTACGGCGACTCGAAGTGGGCGACGTTGATCTGCTCGAGCGGCACGAACTCGCGGATGTCCAGCGTCTCCGTGCTCTCCGTCTTCGCCTTCTCGAAGTCCTCGTCGCGCATCACGACGAACTGCCCCTTCTCGAACTCGTACCCCTTGACGATCTCGTTCCAGGGCACTTCCTTCTCTTCCTCGGAGCAGAACTTCTTGTACTGGATCGGCGCCTTGTCCTTCTCGTGGAGCATCCGGAACGACAGCTCCGCCTGCGGCCGAGTAGCCGGGTAAAGACTGACGGGAACCGAGACGAGCCCGAAGGTGACGGCGCCCTTCCACAGTGGTCGCGGCATGAGAACGGGAAGGAGCAAGCGTCGGGCCAGTCAGCGCCGCGACGCGAGCTGCGACGTACGTCCGTCCTCCGCCGCAACACTGGACCCCGGAACTCTGGAAGCGCTCTCCGAGGTCATCACCGCCACCATCTCGTCGTAGCGGGGGCGGTCGGCGGGACGGCGGCGTGGCGGGCGGGGCGGCGGCCGGCGGGCCCCGGGGGTCCGGGTCGCCCGTCCCCCGCACCGGGTTGGTACGTGCTGGCGAGCTCGATGGAAATATGTCAGCGCCGGACCGCGCCCAACACTGTCGGGGGCGAGAGCGACCCCCGGGGCCCGCCGGCCGCCGCCCCGCCCGCCCGCCGCCGTCCCGCCGACCGCCCCCGCTACGACGAGGAACGGCGGCTGCGCACCCAGATGAGGCGCAGGCCTTCGAGCTTGAGGTCGGTGTTGACGTGCTGGATCGTGCGCGAGGCGCCGGCGATCACCGGCACCATGCCGCCGGTGCCGACCACCGTGACGTTGCCCTCGAGCTCCGTCTTCATGCGATCCACGAGGCCGTCCACCAGCCCCGCGAAGCCGAAGATCATCCCCGACTGGATGTTGGTCATCGTGTTGCGACCGATCGCCGTCTCGGGCCGCACCATCTCGACCCGGAAGAGCCGGGCCGCCCGCATGGCGAGGGCGTCCATCGCCATGTTGAGGCCGGGCCCGATGGCGCCGCCGACGAACGTCCCGCGCGCGTTCACGCAGTCGAAGCGAGTCGCGGTGCCGAGGTCGACCACGATGACCGGCGCGCCGTAGATCGCGCGCGCGGCGACGCACGAGACGATGCGGTCGGGCCCGACCTCGCGCGGCTCGTCCACGTCGAGCGGCATCGGGCTGTTCAGGCCGGTCACGGTCAGCGGCGACGTCTTGAAGTACTTCTCGGCCATCCACTCCAGCGCCTGCTGCACGGACGGGACGACGTTGGAGATCGCCACCGAGGTGACCTCGCGCGTCTCCACGCCGCTCGAGCGCAGCAGCGCGTCGATGAAGAGGCCGTACTCGTCCGCGGTCTGCTCGCGGCGCGTGGTGAGCGTCCACGAGATGCGCAGGCCGGCGTCGTCGCAGAGCCCCACCTTCGTGTTGGTGTTGCCGACGTCGATGACGAGCAGCATGACGTGACTACCCTATCACGGCGACACGGCAATCGACCCGCTATGGGTCATGGTGCTCACGCGCGGCCCTCGAGCGCCCGTCGCAGCTGATCGAGGTGGTTGTCGTCGTGCCAGGCCATCACCGAGAGGAACTCGTCCAGCGTCCGGCGGCCGCGCCCGTCGAGATGGACGCCGCCGCGGGCCCACGCCTCCGCGGGCAAGCCGGCGAACAGCGCTCGCATCTCGTCGCGCCAGCGGCGAAAGGCGCTGACGGCGTCGGCCGCCTCGTGCCGGAGGTACTGCCGCTCCTGCGCCCAGCGATCGGGGTTGTTGCGCGGAAACGGCGGCTCGTCCATCGCGAGCGCGAGGCGGCACCGGAAGAGGAACCACTCCTCGCTGTCGCGGAGATGGCAGATGACCTCCACGGGCGCCCACGCCGACGGTGCCGGCCGCCGCGCCAGGAGCGCCGCATCACGGCCCGCGACGGCGGTGGTCAGCTCATCGGCGGTGCGCGCGAGGCGCGTCAGGCGCGCCTCGCGCGGCATCGCCGCGTATTCCTCGACGGTCGGCAGGGCTCGCATCTCCCGTCAGCGAACGTGGCGCGACCTTAACATGCGGTAGGCTCAGCCGCATGACGACACCCCGCTTGGGCGTCACCATTCCGCTCGCCGGCATCCCGCTCGCCGAGCACGCGCAGGTCTTTCGCGAGGCCGAGGAGCGGGGCTACACCGACTTCTGGAGCGCGGAGAGCGACGTCGACGGCGTGGTGCCGCTGGCGCTGGCCGCCGCGTGGACGACGCAGGCCACGCTCGGCACCGCGATTCTCGGCGTGTTCAACCGCGGGCCCGCGCTGCTCGCGATGACGGCGGCCGCGCTCGCGGAGACGGCGCCGGGGCGGTTCTGCCTCGGGGTGGGCGCGGGCTCCAGCGTGAACGCCGGACGGTGGAACGGAGCCACGTTCGCGCGGCCGCTCACGCGCGTGGGCGACATGGTGCGCGCCGTGCGCATGGCGCTCGACGGCGAGCAGATGAACTACGACGGCGAGACGCTGAAGGTCTCCGGCTATCGCGTCGGGCGACGGCCGCCTGCGCGCGTGCCGATCTACATCGCCGCGCTCCAGGAGCGGATGCTGCGGCAGGCGGTGCGGCTCGGCGACGGCGTCTGTCTCACCTGGGTGTCCGCGGAGGACATGAAGCGGGTGATGCAGGTCGTGCGGGACGAGGCGCGGCAGGCCGGGAAGGACCCGGCCGCCTTCCAGGTGATGTGCCGGATCAACATCGCGCCGACCGAGGATCCCCGGGCGCGCGAGGCGTATCGCCGCGCGATCACGGCCTACCTGAACGTCCCCGTCTATCGCGGCTACCACGCCTGGCTCGGCCGCGGCGAGATGCTGCGCGAGATGCACGAGCGGTGGGACGCCGGAGACCGCAGGGGATCCCTCGCCCACGTGCCCGACCAGATCATCGACGAGCTCGGCGTCTTCGGCACGCCGGACGCGTGCCGCGCGCACGTCGAGCGCTTCGTCGCCAACGGCGTCACCATCCCGGTCCTCAACTTCATGAACGTCGAGACCGACGCCGCGAAGTGCGCCGCGGAGAGCTGGACGATGCTGCGGGCGATGGCCCCGCGGTGACCGCGCGGCGCCTCCATCTCCTCGGCGCGTCGGGCTCCGGAACGACCACGCTCGGCCGCGCGCTCGCGCAGCGTCTCGCCTGCCCGCACTTCGACACCGACGACTACTTCTGGCTGCCGACCGAGCCGAAGTTCGAGCAGATCCGCGATGTCCCGGTCCGCCAGGCGCTGCTCGGCAACGATCTCGAGCATCATGACGCGTGGGTGCTGTCGGGCTCGCTGTGCGGGTGGGGCGATCTCTTCATCCCGCTCTTCGACCTCGTGCTCTTCTGCGCGGTCCCGAGCGACGTCCGGATGGCGCGGCTGCGCGTGCGCGAGCGGGAACGCTACGGGGAGGAGGCCATCGCGCCGGGCGGTCGGCTTCGCACCAAGTACGAGGCGTTCATCGCGTGGGCGGAGTCGTACGACGACGGCCCCGCCGTCCAGCGCAGCCGCGCCATGCACGAGGCGTGGCTGGCCGCGCTTCCCGGTCCCGTACTCCGCCTCGAAGACACGGACGACGTGGAGACGCGCCTGACGCGGGTGCTCGCCCGCCTCGATCAGGACTGAGCGGGGCGCGTGCCGATGAGCACGGGCTGGTGCAACCGGCCGTCGAGGCGACGGACGTCCGCGAAGCCGACCGCGGTCATGAGGGCGGCGATGCGCGCCGGCGCGATCGCGAAGTAGACCGTCTCCAGGACGATCGTCGGCGCGTCAGGGGTCTCGAGCGGCGCGAGCTCCATGCTCACGTCGTAGCGCGGGCCCGTCCATCGCCACACCTGCCGGAGCTGATGGCGCCGTCCGTTCCACAGACGCTCGCCGTACGGATGGACCTCGACGGTGCCGGACGGTGGTGGCACGCCGTAGTCACGCATCGAGACCACGCACCCGCCGCCAGGCCGCGCGCAGCGGAGACATTCGGCGAGCGCGGTCGCGATCTCCTGCTCGGTCTCGAGATGCGGCAGCGCGTTGTCGCAGACGATCACCACGTCCGCACACGCGGACCGTAGCGGAAGCGCGCGGAAATCGGCGGCGAGACACGGGAGCGACCGCCCGCGCGCCGCGGCTTCGCGCGACGCACGGCGGGCGGCGTCGATCGAAAGATCCGAGCCGGTGACACGGAATCCCTTGGCCAGGAGCCCCAGCGCCTGAGTCCCGATGCCGACGGCCGCGTCGAGCACCACGCGCGCGCCCGGTCCCCCAGCGCTCGTCGATCAGCGCGGCGAGCGCGGCGCCTTGACGGACGACGGTCGCCTCCCAGTCCTGGTACACGAGGTGATAGAGCGGCGCCAGCCCGTCGTAGAACGCGCGGACCCCGGCCAACGCCTTACCGCTGGATGCCGGGCACCCACGCGGTGGTGCGCCCGCCCAGCGTGATGTGGCGGATGCGGTCGCCGCGCAGCGTGACCGCGCGCGGGTTCTTGCCCCAGCGGCGGTGGAAGAGCCAGCCGCGCGGATAGCGGTCGCTGTCGTTCGAGAGACGCACGGACGTGTCGATCACCAGCTTCAGCGCCGTGCGCATCCGCGCGATCTCCGTGTCGCTCAGCGCATTCGCGCGGCGGCGCGGATCGAGGCGCGCCTGGTAGAGCACCTCGTCGGCGATCCAGTTCCCCACGCCCGCCGCGAAGCTCTGGTCGAGCAGCAGCGCCTTGAGCGGCGCCGAGCGCTGCCGCACGAGCTCGCGGAACGGCGCGAGCGGCGGCAGCGAGCGATGCGCGTCGAAGCCGAGCAGGCTGATCGGCGGCTCTTTCTCCGGGTCCTGACGGAGCCGGATCCGGCCGAGACGGCGCGCGTCGGCGACGACGAGCTCGCCGCCATCGTCGAACACGAGCTGGAGCTTGGTGAAGCGCGGCGGCCACGAGCTGTCCGGGCGCTTCGTGCTGGACTTGAGCTTCACCTGCGGCCCGCCGGGCGCCGTGTGGAAGCCGCCCGTCATGCCGAAGTGCAGGCACGGCCACGGCCGCCGATCGAGCTCGAACCAGAGATGCTTGCCGTGCCGCTTCACCGCCTTGACGCGACGGCCGACCAGCGCCTCGCGGAAGCGCGTCGCCGGCACGCCTTCGAACACGATGGAATCGTCGGTGCAGCGCGCGTCCACGATCCGGCGCCCCACCGCGACCTTCGTCGCGACAAGACGGCCGCGTTCGACCTCGGGCAGCTCCGGCATGGCGGCGCCAGCATACCGCGTACAATCACCGCGTTGAATCCCACGACGGCGGTGAGCCGTCACACCGGTATGCCTGCGCTCCTCGAAGCCCGTGGTCTGGTCAAGCACCTCGGCGGACGGCGCGTCGTCGATGGCGTGGACCTCGTCTGCCAGGCCGGCGAAGTGCTCGGGCTCCTCGGCCCGAACGGCGCCGGCAAGACGACGACGCTGCGGATGCTCTACGGGTTCCTGCACGCGGAGGCGGGCGAGATCCGGATCGATGGCTCCGACGACCTGTCGCGCACCAAGCGACGACCTCGGCGTGTGCACGCAGAACGACACGTTCGACGGCGACTTCACGGTGCAGCAGAACCTCGAGATCGTGGCCACGTACTTCCGGCCGCGGCCCGAAGGCGTGCCCGCGCGCGTGGCGGAGCTGATGGAGCGCTTCGGACTGACCCCGTTCGCCCGCGCGCGCCCGGAAACGTTGTCCGGCGGGTTCAAGCGGCGCCTGATGATGGCGCGCGCGCTCGTGCATCGCCCGCGCCTCCTGTTCCTCGACGAGCCGACGACGGGTCTCGATCCCCAGGCGCGCATGGCGCTGTGGGATCTCATCGACGGGTTACGCGCGGACGGGCTCGGCATCGTGCTCACCACGCACTACATGGACGAAGCCGAGCGCCTGAGCGACGCCCTCACCGTGCTCGCCGCGGGGCGCGTGGTGGCGCGCGGGACACCGAAGTCCGTCCTCGGCGATCTCGTCGGCGAGCACGTCGTGGTCGTGGACGTGGCGGCCGCGACGGCCGCCGCTGTCGCGCCGTGGCTCGCCGGCCGCGGGCTCGGCGCACCGGGTGGCGTGCTGCGCGAGTGGCACCTGGCGCTGCGCGCAGACGACCTCGCGGACTTCGCGCGCGCGTTCCCCGCCCTGCGCTACGAGGTGCGCGCGCCCACGCTGGACGACCTCTTTCTGAAGCTGGCGGTCGCATGACGATGAGCTGGCTGACGGCCGCGTTCGAGTGGCAGAGCCGCGCGGTGATGGGGCGCCACGTGCGCCTCTACTTCAGCGACTGGCCCATCAAGGTCCTGCCGCCCGCGCTCGAGCCCGTCACCATGCTCACCGCGTTCGGGCTCGGGCTCGGCGCCTACATGAACGCCATCGAGTGGCGCGGCCGGCAGGTCAGCTACCTGTCGTTCGTCGCGCCGGGCATGCTCGCGTACGCCGCGTTCATGACGCCGTTCTTCCAGGCGCTCTTCGCGGCGTTCATCCGCATGCACTTCCAGCGCACGTGGGAGGGCCAGCTCACCACGCAGATCGAGATGAAGCACGTCGTGTGGGGCGAGGTCCTCTGGGCGGCGGTGCTCGGCACGCTGTACGCCACGGTGGTGGCGCTGGTCCTCGTGGTGTTCCGCGTGTTCGGCTTCCTCTCGTTCGACCTGTGGACCTTGCCGCTCGTGGTCCCGCTCTCGTTCCTCGCCGGCTGCGCGTTCGCGTCGGTGGCGCTCTGCTTCACCGCGCTCATCCCGACCATCGACCACATGAACTTGCCGATCTTTTTGCTCGTGCTGCCACTCGGCTTCGCGTCGGCGACGTACTTCCCGCTGCAGCACCCCACCATCGTGGCGATCGCCACCTTCAACCCGCTCTATCACCTGGCGGAGGGCCTGCGGGGGCTGCTGCTCGGCGACGCCGCGCTCTATCACCTCGCCGATGCTGACGGGATCGTGCCTGCTCCTGATCGGCGTGCTGGTCCCCCTCGACATGCGGCTCCTGCAGAAGCGGGTACTCGGCGAGTGAGCTACCCGGGGCGCTCCTCGATGAAGCGGGCGCGCTCGTTCATCTGCTCGTCGAAGAACGCGATGACCGGAATCGAGCGGTAGAGGCCGCGCTTGAGGTACTTGTCCATGAGCGCGGGGTGCTCGTCGCGCAGGAAGATCCGCAGCTCGACGCCCGGCGTGGCCTCGACCAGCTTCGCCACGAACGGCACGTACGCGAGCGACGTGCCGCACCAGTCCTCGGTGATCACCATCACGTAGCGCGGCCGTCCGAGCCGCTCGAGCACCGCGTGGTCGTCCGGACCGAGCGTGACCATGGACAGCGCCCGCACGAAGCGGTCGCGGTTCATGGTCATCTGCGCGAGGTACTGCGGCAGCGTCATCCCCTGCTGGAACTCTTCCGCCGTCATCGTCGTGGCCATCGTGCCGCGCACTCTAGCATCTGACATAGGAAGACGCGATGCGATCGCCGCGGCGGATCGGATTCGGCGGCCCCCGAATCCGGTGCGCGCGTCTCCGCGTCTCATGTCGCGCTGATCACCGCGTCTCGTCGAGAGTCCGGTCTATGGCTCGACGCGTGACGCATCGACGCTACCGATAACGCCGCGCCGAACGAGGTGGAATGCGCGCCGCGTGCGCGCGACGGCTGCTATGGTGTGCACCCTGACTCGCTCGAGGAGACCATCGATGACCTATCGCGCGCTCGCTCTCGTCACGGTTTTCGCACTCGCGCTCGTCGCGCCCACCACGTTCTCCGACGCGCAAGGCAGCAAGCTGCGCTTCGGCGTCGGACCGCTCCAGCCGACGCCGACGGAGACCAAGAAGGCGTACGAGCCGTTCTTCGCGTACGTCGCCAAGCAGCTCAACCGTGAGTTCGATCTGACCGCGACGACGGACTGGGCCGGCATCTCCGTCGCGCTCGCCAACAAGCAGGTCGACGTCGCGTGGATGGGCCCGTGGGGCTACATCCTCGCCAACAGCGACTCCGGCGTGCGCGCGATCGCCACCGCGAAGTACGACGGCAAGCCGATCTATCACGCGATCGTCGTCTGCGGGCCGGGCAAGGTGAAGAACTGGCCGGACGGCGGCGAAGGGCAAGCGCGTGTCGTTCGCCGACGTGGGCTCGACGTCCGGCTGGCTCATCCCCACCGCGTGGTTCAAGGCGAAGGGCCTCGATCCCAAGCAGCTCTTCAACTACTCCGACGGGTCCACGCACGCCGCCAACGAGATCGCGGTGGCGAGCGGGCAGGTGGACTGCGCGACGGACTTCGACCGGAACCGCAACGCGATGATCGAGGGCGGGCGGATCGAGAAGAACGCCACCGAGGTGGTGTGGCAGTCCGATCCCCTCCCGAACGACGCCATCGCCGTGCCGAAGGACTTCGATCCGGCGCTGGCCCAGCGCATCCAGAAGCTCCTCGTCGAGATCACGGACGCCCAGGCGAAGACGATCCTGCCCAACCACTACACGGGCTTCGTCGCCGCCGACCACGCGAGCTACAAGATGATCGAGGACGCGGGCATTTCGGTCGGACGCATCAAGAAATAGTGAAGCGCCTCCGCTTCGTGATCGTGCTGGTGCTGCTCACCGCGTTCTACGCGGTGAGCTGGCACCTGGCGAAGGTCGAGCCCGGCCGGCTGCTCACCGGCCTGCCGAAGATGGCCGGGTGGGCGACGAAGGCGTGGCCGCCCGCGACCGACGAGCTGCCGATCCTCCTCCAGCGGACGGCGGAGACGATCGCGATGGCCGCCATCGGCACCACGGCGGCGGCGCTCCTCGCGCTGCCGCTGTGCGTGCTCGCCGCGCGCAACGTGACGCCGAGCATGGCCGTCTACTACCCCGCGCGCTGGTTCCTGAACGCGCTGCGCGGGGTCGACTCGTTCGTGTTCGCCCTGCTGTTCGTGGCCGCGGTGGGTCTCGGTCCCTTCGCGGGCGTGCTCGGCATCGCGCTCCACACCTGGGGCAGCACCGCGAAGCTCTGGGCGGAGGCGATCGAGAACATCCCGCCCGGCCCGCTGGAAGCGGCGGCGGCCACGGGCGCCTCGCGCGTGAAAGTGTTAGCCTTCGCCTTGCTGCCCGACGTGGCGCCGAGCATGGCGTCCGTCGGTCTCTTCTGGTGGGAGTTCAACGTGCGAGCCTCCACCGTGCTGGGTGTCGTGGGGGCAGGCGGCATCGGTCAGGAGTTGAAGAACTCGATGGACCTCCTGCTCTTCCCGCGCCTGCTCACGATCATCGTGCTGATCCTCGTCACGGTGACCGTGATCGACCAGACGAGCGCCTGGCTCAGGCGGAGGCTCGAGTGAACGACGGCCGCGCGGAGGTCATCCGCGCCACGGGACTCGCCAAGCGCTATCCGCCGGCGGTGGATGCGCTCGCCGGCGTGTCGCTCGCGGTCGCGCGCGGCGAGTTCGTGGCGCTCCTCGGTCCGAGCGGCGCCGGCAAGACCACGCTCTTTCGCTGCCTGACGGGCCTCACCGCGCCGGACGCGGGGACGGTCGACGTCGGCGGGCACGCGCTGACCGCCGTGCGCGGCCGCGCGCTTCGCACCGCGCGCCGCGAGATCGCGCTCATCTTCCAGCAGTTCAACCTCGTCCGGCGGATCAGCGCGCTCCAGAACGTCCTCGCCGGGCGGCTCGCGTCCGCGCCCACGTGGCGCGTGCTGGCGCGTCGCTTCTCCCGCGCCGACCGCGACCTCGCGCTGCGCTGTCTCGACACCGTCGGGCTCCGCGACAAGGCGGACGTGCGCGCCGACCAGCTCTCGGGTGGACAGCAGCAGCGCGTGGCGATCGCGCGCGCGCTCGCGCAGCGCGCGCGCGTCATCCTCGCCGACGAGCCGGTCGCGAGCCTCGATCCCGAGGCCGCCGCCACCGTGCTGGACTCCCTGCGCGCCGCCGCCGCCACGGGCGTGGCCGTCGTGGCCAGCCTCCACCAGGTCAACTTCGCGCGCGCCTACGCGGACCGCATCGTGGCCTTGCGCGACGGCCGCGTGGTCGAGGACGCGCCGGCCGCGTGCATCGACGACCGCACGCTCGAGATGATCTACGGCCGGAACGGGAGCGCGCGCCCGTGAGCGCGCCCGCCCGCCGCGGACGTCGAATGGGACGCCGGGGACCTCGGCTGCGGCGAGCTCGTGCTCCAGCTCATGCTGCGCATGAAGGCGATGCCGCCGGGCCGGGTCCTGCGGCTCGTCGCGCTCGATCCCGGCGCGCCCGCCGATCTTCCCGCGTGGTGCCGGATGACCGGCCACACGCTGCTCGAGGCCCATCACCCCGTGTACCTCATTCGGCCGAAAGGAGACCTGAGATGGCGAACAAGTTCTGCGTCAGCATCACCCACGCCAAGGACAACACCGACAAGGCGACGGTCGGCTTCGTGGTCGCCAACGCGGCGGTCGGCTCCGGCAAGGAGACGCTCGTCTTCCTGTCGCGTCGAAGCCGTGCGCCTCTCGCAGAAAGGCTTCGCCGACGACATCCACGAGGAAGGCTTCGCGCCGCTCCGCGAGCTGATGGAGAACTTCGCGAAGGCCGGCGGCACGATGTACGTGTGCTCGCCGTGCTTCAAGAAGCGCAAGCTCGACGAGAACAACCTCGTGGCCGGCGCGTCCATCGTGGGCGGCGCCAAGCTCGTGGAGTTCCTGTCGGACGGGAGCCCGTGCGTCAGTTACTAGCACGGCACTCCGGAGCCCGGCTTGCGCCCGAAGCCGGGGCGCTCGGGAGCGAGTCCGCATCAGCCGGTCGAGCGCACCAGTTCGTCGCCGACGTCAGCTTCGACGGCGGCGACCTCGATTGCGGCAACGGGCTCCTGCTGCTGATCCGCCAGCACATGGACCCGATGACGCGCGGGCAGCTGCTGGAGTTCCGCTCCACCGAGATCTCGGTGGACGAGGACTTCCCCGCGTGGTGCCGCATGACGGGCAACGAGCTGGTGTCGTTCGTCCGGCACGGCAAGGAGCGCAGCTTCCTCGTCTGCAAGGGCGCGCTCGCGGAGCGCGCGGCGACCTCGGCGCCGCCGCGCGCGGGGCGCGTCGCGCCGGTCGGCCGTGCGCCGGTCCCGGTCACGATTCCGGACGCACCTTCCCGGCGCCCGTCCCGGCGCCGGCGATCGCGCCGCTGTCCGTCATGGGCATCGGGAGCTGGCCGCGGCCGCGCTGGCTGCTGCAGGCCATCCACGATCACCTCGAAGGGCGGCTCGACGATGAGGAGTTCGAAGCGACCGCGCGCGACGCCGTGCGGCTCGCGGTCGACGCGCAAGCTGCGCGCCGGCGTGGACGTCGTCACCGACGGCGAGCAGCGGCGCGACAACTACGCGAGCTTCGTCGGCGGGCTCCTCGACAACTGCCAGCTCATCCCGCTCGTGGATCTGCTGCCGCTCGTCGACGACCCCGCGACGTTCGAGGCGGAGATGCGGGCGCTCGACGTGCCGGCCGCCGAGGTCCGCCACCCCGCCGTGTTCGGGCCGCTCGGCCGCAGCCGTCCGCTCGCCGCTCCACGAGTTCGCGTTCGCGCGGACGCTCACCGACACGCCGGTGAAGGTCGCGCTTCCGGGCCCGTACCTGCTCACGCGCACGATGTGGATGGAGTGCATCTCCGACCGCGCCTATCGCGTCGCGCGAGCACCTCGCCGAGGACATCGTGCGCGTCCTGCGCGAGGAGCTCGCGTTCCTGCTCGCCGCCGGCGTCCCGCTCGTGCAGCTCGACGAGCCGGTGCTGACGGAGGTCGTCTTCACCGGCGCCAAGAACACGCGCAGCTTCATGTGCGGCGCGCTGAGCGAGAAGGGCGACGCGGCCGTCGAGCTGGCCTTCGCGCAGACGCTGCTCGCTCAGGTCACGGAGGGCGTCCCGCGCGAGCGCCTCGCGCTGCACGTCTGCCGGGGCAACTGGACGCGCGACGAGCGCGCCGCGCTGGCCGGCGACTATCGCCCGCTGCTTCCGTTCCTCGCGGAGGCGCCGGTGGGCACGCTGTTCCTGGAGCTGTGCACGTCGCGGGCCGGCGAGATGGACGTGCTCGCCGAGCTACCGCGGCGGCTCCGCGTCGGCGTGGGCGTCGTGAACCAGAAAGACGAGCGCGTGGCGACGGCGGACGAGATCGCGACGCGCGCGCGCCGGGCCGTCCGGATCTTCGGGGCGGAGCGCGTCCTGCTCACGCCCGACTGCGGGTTCGCGACGTTCGCCGACAACCCCATCGCGTCGGCCGCACGCGCCGAGGCGACGCTGCGCGCGCTCGCGGAGGCCGCCGCGCGCGTGCGCCGGGGCTGAGCGAGGCGAAGGCGCGCGATTCATGTAAGATCTTTCCGCCCGGACACTGATTCGTAGCGCAGACCCGACACAGGAGGATCAGATGGCAATCAAAGTTGGAGACCGGCTGCCCGAGGGCACGCTGACCGAGATGGTCAACGACGAACGGCCCGGCTGCACGGTGGGCCCGAACGCGTTCAAGGTCGAGGACCTCGTGAAGGGCAAGAAGATCGCGATCTTCGCGGTGCCCGGCGCCTTCACGCCCACGTGCTCGGCCAAGCACGTCCCGAGCTACGTGCAGAACGTCGACAAGCTCAAGGCGAAGGGCGTCGACGAGATCTGGTGCATCGCCGTCAACGACGCGTTCGTGATGGGCGCCTGGGGCAAGGACCAGAAGGCCGACAACAAGGTCCGGATGATGGCGGACGGCAGCGCCACCTACACGAAGGCGCTCGGCCTCGAGCTCGACCTCGTGGCCCGCGGCATGGGCGTGCGCGTCGCAGCGCTTCTCGATGCTGGTGGACAACGGCGTGGTCAAGGCCCTGCACGTCGAGGCGCCCGGCAAGTTCGAGGTCAGCGACGCCGACACGATGCTGAAGGACCTGTAGTCGTGCCGATCGCGGAAGGCAAGAAAGCGCCCGACTTCACGCTCGAGAATGCCGCGGGCAAGAAGGTGTCGCTCTCGGACTTCAAGGGCAAGGACGTCGTCGTCTACTTCTACCCGAAGGACGACACGCCCGGCTGTACGAAGGAGGCGTGTGGCTTCCGCGATCTCTGGAAAGAGCTGCAGCGCGCCGGCGTCGTCGTCCTCGGCATCTCGGGCGACGCGCCGGCGACGCACGCGAAGTTCGCCACGAAGTACACGCTGCCCTTCCCGCTGCTGTCGGACCCGGCCCGGAAGGTGATGCAGGCCTGGGGCGCCTACGGCGAGAAGATGATGTACGGCAAGAAGACGCAGGGCGTGATCCGGTCCACCGTGTGGATCGGTCCCGACGGCGTCGTGAAGAAGCACTGGGCGCGCGTCAGCAACGCTGCCGCGCACCCAGAGAAGGTGTTCGAGACGGTCCGCGGGCGCTCAGTACCCCTTCTGCTTGTCGATCAGCGCGATGAGCGGGCGGCCGTCGCGCATCCGGCGGAGGTTCTCGCAGAAGGTGTCGACGATCCGGTCCGCCCGCCGCGGTGACCCGCCCGCGGTGTGCGGCGTCACCACGCAGCGCGGATGCGTCCACAGCGCGTGGTCCTTCGGCAGCGGCTCCGGGTCCGTGACGTCGAGGCCGGCGCCCCAGATCAGTCCGTCGTTGATCGCCGCCAGCAAGTCATCCCCGTAGACGATCTCGCCGCGCGTGACGTTGATGAGGATCGCGCTCGGCTTCATCCGCCGGAAGAGATCGCGCGTGAAGAGATGGCGCGTGGCCTTCGTGAGCGGCAGGCCGATGACGACCACGTCCGCCTGGCCCAGCATGTCGTGCATGCGCTCGGGCTTCCAGACCGCCTCCACGCCGGGCTCCGCCGCCACGTCCTCGATGTCGACGCCGAGCACGCGCATGCCGAACCCGACCGCGCGCTTGGCGACTTCACGGCCGACGCCTCCGAAGCCGACGATGCCCATCGTGAGGTCGTACAGCTCGCGCTGGTCGACGCGAATGGACTCGCGCAGCCCGTAGTCCGGCGTGCGGATGGCCGTGTGCAGACCGCGGGAGAGCGTGAGCAGGAGCCCGAAGGCGTGCTCGGCCAGGTGGATACCGACCCCGCCCTTCTCGCTGGACAGCGGAACGTCGTCGTTGACCAGCTCCGGACACAGCGCGGAGTCGACGCCCGCCCCGATGGCCTGGTAGAGCCGGAGCTTCTTCTGCAGCGGATAGATGTCGAAGGCCACGCGTCCGAAGAGGACGTCGGCGTCGACGATCTCCTTGCGCTGCACCGAGGCGTCCTTCGCCTCCACGATGGAGGCGCGCGGCTCGGCATCGAGGATGCGCGAGCGCTGGGCGGGGGTGAGCTCACGAACGATCAGGTTCGGCGTGTAGAGGATCTTCATGACGCTCTCCTTGACCGGGTCCGCGAAGGGTCAGGTCCGGCCGAAGGCCGGATCATCCGCCGGAAGCCCGGGCAACGCAAGTGTCGTAGGATCGGGGCCCAGCGATATGTCCGCGATCTCCGTCCAGCAGGTCAGCAAGCTCTGGGGGACCGTCAAGGCCGTCGACGACGTGAGCTTCGAGGTGCCCGTCGGCAAGCTGGTCGTGCTGCTCGGCCCGTCGGGATGCGGCAAGTCGACCACGCTGCGCCTGATCGCGGGCCTGGAGACCGTCAGCGCCGGGCGCATCCGCATCGGCGGCGAGGACGTCACGGAATTGCCACCATCTCGTCGCACGATCGCGATGGTGTTCCAGTCGTACGCGTTGTTTCCTCATCTGAGCGTGGCGGAGAACGTCGTCTTCGGCCTCAAGGTGCGGCGCGTCCCGGCCGCCGAGCGCGCGCAGCGGCTCGCGCGCGTCGCCGATCTGCTCGGGCTCGCAGCCCTGCTCGACCGCAAGCCGTCGCAGCTCTCGGGCGGCCAGCAGCAGCGCGTGGCGCTCGGCCGCGCCATCATCGCCGAGAAGCCCGTGTGCCTCATGGACGAGCCCCTGTCGAACCTCGACGCGCAGCTCCGCGCCGAGATGCGGCGGGAGATCCGCGCGCTGCAGCAGAAGCTCGGCATGACGATGGTCTACGTCACCCACGACCAGACCGAAGCCATGACGATGGCCGATCAGATCATCCTGCTGCGCGCCGGCCGCATCGAGCAGGACGCGACGCCCGCGGCCCTCTACGCGCGGCCGGCCACCGTGTTCGCCGCGCGCTTCATCGGCACGCCGCCGATGAACGTGATCGCCGACGGCGACGCGCGCCTCCTCGGCGTACGTCCGGAGGACGTGCGGCTCGCCGAGACCGGCGGGCTCGCCGCGCGCGTGGTCGCCGTCGAGTACCTGGGCGCCGATTCCATCGTGACCTGCGCGGCCGGCGCCGAGACCGTCGGCCGTCCGCGTGCCGGGACGCGCGGAGCTGTCGGGCGGCGAGACGGTCCGCCTCACGTGGCCGCCCGACGCCGTCCACCGCTTCGACGCCGCGACCGGCCGCCGCCTCGAGCACGGCCAGCCCGCACTCGCCAACGCCTGAACGGAGACCATTCATGACGACACTCATCCGGATGTTCAAAAGTCATTTGACGGCCATGGGACGTCAAGGTTCACTGGTCGCGCTCGCGGTCCTGCTCTGCGCCGGCGGCGTGAGCGCGCAGGCGCCGATCGAGATCTCGTTCTACTACCCGATCGCGGTCGGCGGTCCCATCACCAAGATCGTGGACGGCTACGCGGCGGACTTCACCAAGGAGAACCCGGGCATCCGGGTGAAGCCGATCTACACCGGCACGTACCAGGAGACGATCGTCAAGGCGCTCACCGCGCACAAGAGCGGCGAGCCGCCGCAGACGGCCATCATCCTCTCCACGGACATGTTCACGCTCATCGACGAGGACGCGATCCTGCCCTTCGACGAGGTCCTGAAGCCCGAGGACCAGGCGTGGCTCAAGAGCTTCTTCCCCGCGTTCATGAAGAACAGCCAGACCGGCGGCCAGACGTGGGGCATCCCGTTCCAGCGCTCCACGATCGTCCTCTACTGGAACAAGGAGCTCTTCAAGGAGGCCGGGCTCGACCCGAACAAGCCGCCGGCCACGTGGGCGGAGCAGGTCGAGTACGCGAAGAAGCTCACGAAGCGGGACGCGAGCGGCAACGTCACGCAGTGGGGCATCCAGGTGCCGTCGTCCGGCTTCCCCTACTGGCTGTTCCAGGGGTTCACCACGCAGAACGACGTGCTGCTGATGAACGAGGCGGGCACCGAGACGTACTACGACAAGCCCGCGGTCGTGGACGCGCTGTCGTACTGGGTCGATCTGAGCCAGAAGCACAAGGTGATGGCGCCGGGCGTGATCGAGTGGGGGACCACGCCGAAGGACTTCTTCGAGAAGAAGACCGCGATGATGTGGACCACCACCGGCAACCTCACCAACGTGAAGAACAACGCCAAGTTCGACTTCGGGGTGGCGATGCTGCCGGCGGGCAAGCGGCGCGGCTCGCCCACGGGCGGCGGCAACTTCTACCTCTTCAAGAAGACGACGCCGGCGCAGCGCGACGCCGTGGTGAAGTTCGTGAAGTGGATGACGACGCCGGAGCGCGCCGCGCAGTGGGGCATCGACACCGGCTACGTGGCCGTGCGGGCGGACGCCTGGCAGACGCCGGCGATGAAGAAGTACGTGGACGGCTTCCCGGCCGCGGCCGTCGCGCGCGATCAGCTCCCACACGCGGTCGCGGAGCTCTCCACGCACGACAACCAGCGCGTGACCAAGGCGCTCAACGACGGGCTGCAGGCCGCGCTCACGGGGGCGAAGACGCCGGCGGCCGCGATGAAGGACGCGCAGGCGGAAGCGGCGCGCATCCTCCGCGCGTCCAGGAAGTAGCGGCTACGCGGTCAGCTCGGCGAGCAGGCGCTCGCCCTCGGGCCACGGGCCGAAGCCGGCGTCCGTGTTGATGTGGCCCGCGCGCTCGAGCAGCACGAAGCGGCTGCCCCACGCGGCGGCGAGCGCGCGCGCGTCGTCGGGGCCCATGAACCAGTCGTCGTCGCCCGCCACCACGATGCTCGGGAACGGCAGCCGCTGGCGCGGGATGGGGCGGAAGCCCTTGACCATCGGCGAGAAGGTCGGATCGTCCGCGTTGGGCGGCGCGACGAGGAGCGCGCCCTTGATCGGCCGCGCGTGGCGGAGGACGTGATGCGCGATGGTCAGGCAGCCGAGGCTGTGCGCGACGAGCACCGGCGGCGACGGCGTCGCCGCGATCGTCGCGTCGAGCGCGGCCACCCACTCGTCGCACACCGGCTCCGTCCAGCTCCGCTGCTGCACGCGGACGTACTCGGGGTGCGCGCGCTCCCAGAGGCTCTGCCAGTGGCCGGGACCGGAGTTGTCGTAGCCGGGCAGGATCAGGACGGGCGTCGGCACGAGCCCAGTGTACGGGAAGTCGGATGACCCGCGGCGCCGCCGGGCAGGCGCACGTGATCGGGTGGCTGCTGGTCCTGCCGGCGGGCGTGCTCCTGGCCACGTTCACGCACTACCCGGCGCTCGCGACGCTCTGGTCGAGCTTCTTCTCCACGCCGAAGAAGAACCGGCCGTCGGTGTGGATCGGCCTCGATCACTATCACGCGCTGGCCGCCGACCCCGTCTTCTGGCAGTCGCTCACCAACAACCTGTGGTTCGCGCTCGGCACGATCCCGACCTCGATCGCCCTCGCGCTGGCGATGGCGCTGCTGGTGAACGCGAAGCTGCGCGGCCGGGGCTTCCTGCGGATGAGCTACTTCACGCCGACCGTGCTGCCGATGATCGCCGTCGCCAACATCTGGCTCTTCTTCTACACGCCCGGCTACGGGCTCGTGGACCGGGTCGTGAACCTGCTGGGCTTCGGCGGCAGCCACAACTGGCTCGGCAACCAGGGCACCGTGCTCGCGTGCCTCATCGTCGTCACGGTGTGGAAGGAAGCCGGCTTCTTCATGATCTTCTACCTCGCGGCGCTGCAAGGCATCGCGCCCGCGCTCGGCGAGGCGGCGTCGATCGAGGGCGCCGGCCGCTGGTACGTCTTCCGCCGCGTGACGTTCCCGCTGCTGATGCCGACCACGCTGTTCGTCCTGGTGAACGCCGTGATCAACTCGTTCCGGCTGGTCGATCACATCGTGGTGATGACGAAGGGCGGCCCCGACAACGCCAGCTCGCTCCTCCTCTACTACGTGTACGACGTGGGCTTCAAGTTCTGGGACACCGGCTACGCGGCGGCGCTGACGATGGTGCTGCTCGCGCTCCTCGCCGCGCTCGCGATCGGCCAGTTCCTGTTCTTCGAGCGGCGGATCCACTATCAATGAGACGCCCGCTCGAAACGCTGGCCGCGTGGCTGCTCGGCGTGCTCTGGATCCTCCCGCTCCTCTACGCGCTGTGGACGGCCTTCCACCCGAAGGAGTACTCGGCGAAGTTCGTGATCACGGCCCCGCTGACGCTGCAGAACTTCGTGGAGGCGTGGAACGCGGCGCCGTTCGCCCGCTACATGGTGAACACCGTGGTCCTGGTGACGCTGATCCTCGCCGCGCAGCTCGTGCTGTGCACGCTCGCGGCGTACGCGTTCGCGCGGTTCACGTTTCCCGGCCGCGACGTCGCGTTCATGCTGGTGCTCGTGCAGCTCATGATCATGCCGGACGTGCTGATCGTGGAGAACTACCGCACGATGTCGGCGCTCGGCCTCCTCGACACCGTGGTGGCGATCGGCCTGCCGTACATGGCGTCGGCGTTCGGCATCTTCCTCCTGCGCCAGACGTTCAAGACGGTGCCGAAGGAGCTGGACGAAGCCGCGCGCGTCGAGGGCGCCGGCTTCCTCGAGACGCTGTGGAAGGTCTACGTGCCGCTGGCGAAGCCGGTCTACATCGCGTACGCCCTGGTGTCGGTGAGCTACCACTGGAACAACTTCCTGTGGCCGCTGATCGTCACGAACTCGGTGACGTCGCGCCCGCTCACCGTCGGGCTCCAGGTGTTCTCCTCGACCGATCAGGGGGTGGACTGGTCGGTGATCACCGCCGCCACGCTGCTGACGTCGGGTCCGCTGCTCGTGGCGTTCCTCCTCTTCCAGCGCCAGTTCGTGCAGAGCTTCATGCGGGCGGGTATCCGATAGTGGACATTGACGGGAAGAATTGCGCGCGGGTAGTGTGAGGCATGGCCGAAGACGCGCATTCGAATCACCACGCCGTATCCCAACGGTCGACGACGTGGTAAAGACGTTTCGGATTCCGCCCGGCCGGGTCAAGAAAGTCCTCGCGATGGTGGACGAGATCATCGAGCGGCGCGAACGGAGCCAAGGCCTCACAGTCGCCGAAGCGGCATCTCTCGCGGAAGCGACGTTCGAAGCCCTAGCTGTCACGCGGACAGCGCCATCTCTCCGCTGGGTCACGCCTTTCTCAACGTCCCCTACGACCAGCGGTACGAGCGTCTGTACGTCGCGTTCATCGCGGGGCTCACCGCGCACGGGTTAGCGCCCCATGCCACGCTCGAGCTGCCGGGCGCTCGCAATCGTCTCGAACGGATCGCCGAGCTCGATCGCCAGCTGTCAGTATTCGCTTCACGACCTCTCTCGTGTCCAGACGTCCGGTCCTGCGCCGCGAGTCCCACGCTTCAATATGCCGTTCGAGCTGGGTCTTGCAGTCGAGCGCAGTCGCCAGCCGGGTGTCGTTCACCAGTGGGTCGTCTTCGAGGAGCAGCCGCATCGGCTCCAACGCACGTTGAGTGATCTCAACGGGACGGACCCGCACATCCATCGCGGAGATCCGGATCGGGTCCTCGTCGAGCTGAGCAACGCCCTCGTTCGCGACGTCGCCGACCCCTCCATGGAACGACTGCGCGACGCCCACGCCGACGTCCAGCGGGCGGCGCGGCGGATCGCGTCGTGACTACGGCACGCTCTACGGTGCCCGCCCCTTCCAGGAGCTCGTGCTCGCGGCGACTCGATGCGGCCCGATGAAACTCGCTGTCTTCTTCGACCTCGACGGCACCCTGACCGACCCCAAGCCCGGGATCACCGAGTGCATCCGCCACGCGCTCGGTGGGCTCGGGCGCATCGTCCCGCCGGTCGACGACCTCCTCTGGTGCATCGGGCCGCCGTTGCCGAAGACCTTCGCCACGCTGCTGGAGACCACCGACCCGGCGCTCGTCGCGCGCGCGATGGCGCTGTACCGCGAGCGCTTCGGGACCGTCGGGCTGTTCGAGAACGCGCTCTACCCCGGGGTTCCCGACGCCGTCGCCGCCGTGCGCGCCGCCGGGTTCGCGACCTACGTCATGACGTCGAAGCCGCATGTCTACGCGACGCGCATCGTCGAGCACTTCGGATTGACGCCGCTGTTCGACAGCGTCTACGGCAGCGAGCTCGACGGCACGCGCGTCGAGAAGACCGACCTGATCGCCTACGCGCTCGCGCAGGAACGGCTCGACCCGGCGCGCGTGGTGATGATCGGCGACCGCGAGCACGACGCGATCGGCGCCCGGAGCAACGGGGTCCGCGTCATCGGCGTGAGCTACGGCTACGGCAGCGAGGCGGAGCTGCTCCGCGAAGGCGCCGAGCTCATCGCGCCGTCGCCTTCGTCCATCCCCGCGCTGGTGAGACGACTCCTCAGCTGATCAGCCGGACGGCACACCCCGCGGTGCGCGTTGACAGGCCCGGGGGCGGGGGCGTACGTTGCGGCCCGGCTGCCGGTCAGGCGCGTCCTGCGCCGCGCACGGCCCGCGACGCATCCCGAGCCTGTGGAGGGCATATGAAACCCACGTCGAAACTCATCGCGCTGGCACTCGCGCTGCTGGTCGCCGCGCCCGCATTCGCGCAGGACCCGCCCGTCAAGATCGGCTACGCCATCGCGCGCACCGGGCCGTGGGCCGCCGGCGCCCAGGTCACGCAGGAGCCGAACTACCTCCTCTGGGCCGACCAGGTGAACGCGGCGGGCGGCCTCAACGTGCAGGGCAAGCGCCGCAAGGTCGAGCTGATCGGCTTCGACGACCGCAGCGAGACCGACACCGTGGTGCGCACGTTCGAGAAGCTCATGGGCACGGACAAGGTCGACCTGATCCTCCCGCCGTGGGGCACGGGCGCGAACTTCGCGGTGATGCCGCTCATCCAGAAGTACGGCTATCCGATGCTCGCGCCCACCGCGACGGGACGGAAGCTGGTCGACATGAAGAATCCGTTCTTCTTCCCGCTGCTCCAGCAGCCCGACCGCATCATGAACGCCCTCGCCGACTTCCTCGCCTCGCGGGGGGTGAAGACCGCCGCCGTCGTCTACGTCGACGAGCTGTTCGGGCTCGAGAACCTCGGGGCGCTCGAGACCGCGCTCAAGGCCAAGAACATCGAGATCGTCGACAAGAAGAGCTATCCGCTCGGCGTGAAGGACCTCTCGCCCGTGCTGCGCGACTTCAAGGCGAAGAATCCCGATGCCTTCCTCGGCATCACCTACCCGCCCGACACGTTCCTCGTCACCGGGCAATCGAAGGAGATCGGCTTCAACCCCAAGGTGTTCTTCGCCGCCGTCGGCACCGCGTTCCCGGTGTACAAGGCGCGCATGGGCGAGTCGGTGGAAGGCGTGACGGGGATCGGCACGTGGAACCCCCGGACGAGTCCCGCGGCCAAGGCCTACTTCGACGCGCACGTCGCCAAGTTCCAGAAGGAGCCGGACCGCTGGGCGAGCGCGCACGCCTGGGCCGGGCTGCAGATCCTCCAGCAGTCGGTGGAGAAGGTCGGCCTCGACCGGAAGGCGCTGCGCGACCACATCGCGAGCACCGAGTTCGACACGATCATCGGCAAGATGCGCTTCAAGGACGGCGAGAACATCTCGACGCCCGGCATCATCAGCCAGTGGCAGAAGGGCGAGTTCGAGGTGATCTGGCCGGCCGATCGCGCCACCGCGCCCGCGATCTTTCCGAAGCCCGCCTGGAAGTAGCGCCGTCGCGGCGGGGCGCGACTCGCGCCCCGCCGCCGTGTCATGAGCCTCTGGATCGACCTCACCATCGCCGGCCTGATCACGGGCGGCATGTACGCGCTCGTCGCGGTCGGCCTCAATCTCCAGTACGGCCTCATGCGCGTGATGAACATCGCGCACGGCGAGTTCCTCATGCTGGGGGCGTACCTCGCCTACTGGGCGTACACGCTCACGGGGCTGAGTCCGCTCATCGCGCTCCCGGGCGTCTTCGTCACGCTCTTCGTGACCGGGCTCGTCGTGTACCGGCTCTGTTTCCGGAGCATCACGCGCGCGGCGCCGAGCGTGGAGGTGCTCGAGGCGCGCAGCCTCCTCGTCGGCTTCGGGCTGATGTTCCTGCTGCAGAACGGCGCCTTCCTGGCGTGGGGCGCCGACCTGCGCGGCTACGAATACCTCGCGACCCCGGTCGAGATCGCGGGGACACGGCTGGGCGCGAACCGTCTCGTCGTCTTCCTGTTCGCGGTCGGCGTGAGCCTCCTCCTCGTCGCCGTCCTCCGCTTCACGCTCCTCGGCAAGGCGGTCCGCGCGATGATGCAATCGCCCACCGGCGCGCAGCTCGTCGGCATCGACACCGCCGTGCTCCATCCCGTGGTCTTTGGCGCCGGGATCGCGCTCGCGGGGGTCGCGGGCGCGCTGCTGTCGATGATCTACGAGATCTCGCCGGCCATGGGCGAGCCGTACACGGTGACCGCCCTCATCGTGATCACGCTCGGCGGCCTCGGCAGCGCGCCGGGGAGCCTCGCGGGCGGCCTCCTCCTCGGGCTCGTCGAGACGTTCGGCACCCACGTGAGCAACCCGTCGCTGAAGATGCTGCTGTCGTACGGCGTGTTCGTCGCCGTCCTCGTGCTGCGCCCGCGCGGGCTCTTCTCGCGGTGAGTCCCCGGCACGCGCTCCTCGCCACCGGCGCCGCCGGGCTCGTGCTGGCGGCGATGCCGTGGATCCTCTCCGACTTCCTGCTCTCGCTCACGCTGTCGTGCCTGATGTATGCGGCGCTCGCGGTGAGCTGGGCCATGTTCTCGGGCGCCACGCACTACCTGTCGCTCGCGACGGCCGCCTTCTTCGGGCTCGGCGCGTACGTGACCGCGTGGGGCGTGGCGACGCTGCCGTGGCCCGTCGTGGTGATCGGCGGCGGGCTCGTCGCGGCGGCGTTCGCGGCGCTGGTCGGCTCCGCGGTGCTCCACCTCCGCGGCGCGTACTTCGCGGTGCTCACGTTCGGCCTCGGCGAGCTGGTGCGCCACGCGATCACCTACTTCGAGAAGAGCACCTTCCGCACGGTCGGCCGCGTGCTCACGGTGACGCCCTCCGGGACGACGGTCTACCTCACCGTGCTGATGGTGGCGGTCGCGGCGGTTGCCGTGTGCGTGCTCGTCCGCGCGAGCCGGCTCGGCCTCGCGCTGAACGGGATCGGCGCGGACGAGGAGCGCGCGCAGACGCTCGGCGTCGCCACGCGCCGGGTCAAGATCGCCGGCTTCGCGCTCTCGGCGTTCTTCGCGGGCGCGATGGGCGCGGCGGTGGCGGTGCGATGGACGTACATCGATCCGCCGGCGGTCTTCAATCCGTTCATCGGCTTCCAGACGGTGCTGATCGCGATGGTCGGCGGCGCGGCGACACTGGGCGGGCCCATCGCGTCGGCGGTCGTCTTCAGCCTGTTCACCGAATTCTTGAGATTGCGCTTCCCGTACGCGTACCTGCTCATCCTCGGCACGCTGCTCATCGTCGTCGTGCTCTACCTGCCGGGCGGACTCGCGTCGCTCGCTCAGCGCCGCGCGACGGCCGCGGCCGCGCATGGCTGACGCGCTGCTCGCCGCGCGCGGCGTCACGGTGCGCTTCGGCGGCCTGGTCGCGGTGGACGGTGTCGACCTGCAGGTGGGCGCGCGCGAGCTCGTCGGCATCATCGGACCCAATGGCGCCGGCAAGACCACGTTCTTCCACACGCTGTCGGGCATCCTCCGCCCGACGAGCGGCCGCCTCGTCGTCCACGGCCACGACCTCACGGGCCGTCCGCCCCACGTGTTCGCCGCGCACGGCGTGGCGCGCACGTTCCAGACCCCGCGCGTGTTCCGCGACATGACGGCGGAAGCCAACGTGCGCTTCGGCCTGGAGTTCGCGGGCCGGCGGCGGCACCACGCGCACGACGCGTTCGACGACGCGCGATCGATCCTCGCGTTTCTCGGGCTCGCCGATGCGGCGGCGGTCCCGGCGGGCGCGCTGACGCCGGCGCGCCAGCGCCTGCTCGAGATCGGCATGGCGTTCGGCGCGCGGCCCGACGTCCTGCTGCTGGACGAGGTCGCGGCCGGGCTCACGGAGCGCGAGCTCGAGACGGCCGCCGCGCTGATCCTCCGTGTGCGCGACGAGCTCGGGCTGGCGGTCGTATGGATCGAGCACGCGGTGCGCGCGCTCATGGGCACGGTCGAGCGCGTGATCGTCCTGCATCAGGGCCGCAAGATCGCGGACGGCCGTCCGGACGCCGTCGCCCGCGATCCCCAGGTCGTGGAGGCCTATCTCGGTCCGGACGCGAGCACGACGTGAGCGCCACGCTCTCGGTGCGGGGGCTCACGGCCGGGTATGGCGGCATCCGCGTGCTCGACGGCATCGACCTCGACGCCACCGCGGGACGTCTCACCGCGGTGGTGGGGCCGAACGGCGCGGGCAAGACCACGCTGCTCAAGGCCCTGTCGGGGCTCATCGCCCGCGAGGGCATCGTGCAGCTCGACGGGATGCCGCTTCCCGCGGAGCCGGCGGCGATCGTCGCGTGCGGCCTCGCCCACGTGCCGGAGGGTCGGCAGCTCTTCCCCCAGATGACCGTGCGCGAGAACCTCGAGCTCGGCGCCTGGCGCGTGCCGCGCCGCGAGCGAGCCCCGCGCCTCGAAGAGGTCGTCGCGCTGTTCCCGAGGCTCGGCGAGCGCCGGAATCAGCTCGCGGGCTCGATGAGCGGCGGCGAGCAGCAGATGCTCGCCATCGGCCGCGCGCTCATGCATCGCCCGCGCGTGCTCATGCTCGACGAGCCGTCGCTCGGGCTGGCGCCGCGGCTCGTCGACGGCCTGCTCGCGATCGTGCGCCGCCTGCGCGACGACGGCGTCACCGTGCTGCTGGTGGAGCAGAACGTCGCGAAGGCGCTGGCGATCGCGGAGGACGCGTACGTGATCGAGCGGGGCCGCGTGGTGCTACGAGGCCCGGCGCGTGACCTGCTGGATTCGGATCAGGTGCGGGAGGCCTACCTGGGTCGCTAGAGAATCGATTTTCCGGCGTCCACCATCAGCGTGGCGCCGGTCACGAACGACGACTCCGCGCACGCGAGGAAGAGGATCGGAAACGCGACCTCGCGCGGCTCCGCCCAGCGGCCGAAGAGGCCGTTGTCCGCCGTGCGCGAGGCGCGCAGGTCGTCCTCGGTCATGCCACGCGCCGCCGCCCGGCGCACGTGGTAGGGCGTGATCGTTCCCGCGGGACACACCGCGTTCACGCGGATGCCGTGCGGCGCTTCCTCCACCGCGAGGGCGCGCGTGAAGCCGAGGATCGCCGCCTTCGTGGTGTCGTACTGCCCCATGCCGACGCGTCCCATCACCCCGTAGACCGACGAGACGTTGACGATCGTCCCGGTGCGCGCGATCCGCAGGTGCGGGATCGCCGCCTTCGCGCAGTACGCGGCCGCGAGGACGTTGACGCCGAAGATCAGCTCCCACTCCTTCGGCTCGGCCTCGGCCAGCGGCGTGTAGAGACGCACGCCGGCGACGTTGACGAGCGTGTGGAGCCCGCCGAAGCGACTGACGGTCTCGTCGACGACGCGATAGGCCTCGGACTCCTGCGCGAGGTCGGCGACGAGCGGGAGCACGCCGGCGCCGCTCACCGACGTGATGATGCCCGTGGCCGCCTCGCCGACGGCATCGCGGTCGGTGTCGACCAGCGCGACCGCGGCGCCCTCTTCCGCGAACAGGCGCGCGGTCGCTTCGCCGATCCCGCCACCGCCGCCCGTCACGAGGGCGACGCGCCCCGCCATGCGTCCCGCCATGATCGTCAGGCCAGCGTCAGCGATTGATCGGGGCGCGGAACCACGATCGGCTTGACGGCCTCCACCCAGTTCGCGCCGGGCGGCAGCACGATGGACGTCGACCGCACACAGAACGACGCCGGACGATCGACGCCGGGCGCCGGCGTGCCCTTGTCGCGGAGCGCGCGCGCGGCGGCGATCAGCCGCTTCCGCACCTGGATGATCGCGGTGTCGCTCGTCCCCAGATGCTCGATCGCGCGATCCACGATCGGGCCGGGGCCCTGGTTCTCCTGCACCGCCTGGTCCTGCACGCCGAAGCCGGGGATGCCGCAGTACATCTTCGTGCGGTGGATCTCCCAGTCCATGAAGTAGTCGTTGTCGCGGTTGGCCGCCGTGCGGACATCGCCGTACGGCTCGGGAGTCTCCGGCGCGTAGTCGCACACGTGCGCGCCCTTGCCCTCGATGTGGATCTGGATCTCTTCCGACGTGAGCGGGCGCTGCGTGTGCCACGTCACCATCCAGTTCACGACGTGGGTGTCGTCCATCGGCACCCAGATGTGCGACTGGATCACGGGCTCGCCCTCGCCCGCGGGCGGCATCGTCCAGAACGGCAGGCAGTACTGCGTGACCCGCCAGTGCCACCGCCCGTCCGGCTCGTTGCGGCGCGCGCCGATCAGCACGCCGTAGTCGGTGTCCACCACCTCGAAGCGCGGCGCGCGGTCGCCCGTCGCCACCGCCGCGCCCACGCCGAAGCTCGCGCGGTCGATGTCGGAGGTGACCTCGACGTTGTCGTGGCGGATCGGCGCGTGCAGGAAGGAGATGTGGCTGGAGTCGATGCCGCCCTCCATGGCCTGGAACCAGTTGCAGTTCTGCACGCGCTTGGACGTGAAGACGTGATTCTCGGGGTACCGCATGAACTCGAACTCGGGCACCGGCGGCGGCGCGCCCGGGCCCATGTACGCGAACATGATCCCGCCGCGCTCCACGCACGGGTACGCGACGTGACACACCTTGGACGCGAAGTTCGACTCCGCGGGCTCGTTCGGCATCTCCACGCACTGGCCGTTCTGCGCGAACTTCCAGCCGTGGTACGGGCAGCGCATCCCGCCGTCCTCGTTGCGGCCGAAGTAGAGCGAGGCGCCGCGGTGCGGGCAGAACTCGCCGACGAGGCCGACGGTGCCGTTGGGCGCGCGGTGCGCGATGAGCCGCTCGCAGAGGACCTGGACGCGCTTCACCTTGCCGCCGGGCGGCAATTCGCTGGACTGGACGACCGGCATCCAGTAGCGGCGCAGGAGATCACCCATCGGGGTGCCGGGGCCGGTGCGGGTCAGCAGCGCATTGTCTTCGTGGCTCAGCATGCTTCGCTCCTGGGCGTCGTAGCGTCGGTGTCTTCGATGGCCATTGTAGCCGGTCGCGGCCGCGGGCAGGCAGGTCAGTGGTATCGTTCGCCCCGTGCGCGCCGAGCACGCCGTCCTCGCCGTGGCCGCCGTGGCGCTCCTGGTGCTGATCGTCCTGCCGCTCGCCTCGCTGGTCTGGGGGAGCGTCACCGACGGCGGCCGGCCCACGCTCGACCATTTCCGCGAGGCCTTCAGCGGACGGCTCTACGTGCAAGCGCTGTGGAACTCGCTCGTGCTCGGCACGTGGACCGCCGTGCTGAGCGTGGGCATCGGGCTGCCGCTCGCGTGGGCGGTGAGCCGGACCAACGTGCCGGCCAAGCGCTTCCTCCATCTCACGGCGGTGGTCGCCTACGTCACGCCGCCCTTCCTCACGGCGATCGCGTTCGTGAACCTCTTCAGCCCGAACGCGGGCCTGGTCAACCGGTTCGTGCGCGACGTGCTCGGGGTCTCGGGCCTGACCTTCAACGTGTTCTCGATGGCCGGCCTCGTCCTCGTCACGGTCCCCCACACGTTTCCGTTCGTGTACCTGCTCGCCGCGAGCGCGCTGGAGTCGGTCGACGCGTCGATGGAGGAGTCCGCGCAGATCCTCGGCGCGAGCCGCTGGCGGACGGCGGCGGCGGTGACGGTCCCGCTGGTGGCGCCGGCCGTGCTGTCGGGCGCGCTCGTCGCGTTCGTGAACGCCATCGCCCTGTTCGGGTCGCAGGCGATCGTGGGGATGCCGGGCCGTGTCTTCACGCTGCCCACGCGCATCTACGCGCTCTTCGACTATCCGCCGCAGTACGGGCTGGCGTCCGCGCTCTCGCTGGTCTTCGTCGCGATCACGGTGGCGGCGCTGTCGCTGCAGCGGCGCTATCTCGCGCGGCGCTCGTACGTCACGCTCGGCGGCAAGGGCAGCCGCCCGCAGCTCGTGAACCTCGGGCCCGCGCGCTTCGCCGTCGTCGCGTTCGGCGTGGTGGTGTTCGTGGTCGCGGTGGCCGCGCCCTATCTGACGCTGCTCGCCGTGTCGGTCAGCAAGTCGTGGGGGCTCACGTTCTGGCAGAACCTCACGCTCCAGCACTACCGGTTCGTGCTGTTCGACTACGACGTCACCCGCCGCGCGCTCGTGAACAGCCTGCTCCTGGCCGGCGCCGCCGCGACGCTGGCCGTCTTCCTCGGAAGTCTCGTGGGCTGGGTGGACCTGCGCACGACGGTGCGGGGCCGCAAGCTCCTCGACTACGTGTCGCTGATCCCGCTCGGGCTGCCGGGCATCGTCGTCGCGGTGGCGCTGATCCAGTTCTGGCTCAGCGTCCCGGTGCCGATCTACGGCACGCTGCTGATCATCCTGCTCGCGTACACGAGCCGCTACGTGCCGCTCGGTGTGCGGTCGGCGAATTCCGCGTTCCGCCAGATCGATCCGTCGCTGGAAGAAACGGCGCGCGTGACGGGCGCGGGCTGGCTGCGCACGTTCCGGAGCGTCACGCTGCCGCTCGCGCGCCCGGGCCTGTTCGCCGGGTGGCTGCTGGTGTTCGTGCCGGCGCTGCAGGAGCTCTCGGCGTCGATCCTGCTGTTCAGCTCGGGCTCGATCACGCTCGCGGTGGCGGTCTACAACCTCTACGAGACCGGCGCGCTGGAGCCGGTCGCGGCGCTCGCGATCGTGACGATGGTGATCATCACGGCGGCGATCGCGATCGCCACTCGCCTCGGGCGTGGCGGCGCCGGCGCCCCGTCGGTGTCGCAGTAATGGCCGGCATCGTGATCGACCACGTCACCAAGCGCTTCGGCGCGACGACGGCCGTCCGCGATCTGAGCCTCGAGATCCAGGACCGAGAGTTCGTGACGCTGCTCGGCCCGAGCGGCTGCGGCAAGACGACGCTGCTTCGACTCATCGCGGGGTTCATGGCGCCGGACGCGGGGACGATCCGCGTGGACGGGACGACGCTGTCGAAGCCCGGGAGCGTCGTGCCTCCCGAGAAGCGCGGCATGGGCATGGTGTTCCAGAACTACGCGGTGTGGCCGCACAAGACCGTCTATCAGAACGTCGCCTTTGGCCTGGAGGTTCGCAAGGTCGCGTCCGCGGAGATCCGCGCCCGCGTGGCGCGCGTGCTCGAGCTGGTCACCCTCGCGGGCCTGGAGCAGCGCTACCCGTCACAGCTCAGCGGCGGCCAGCAGCAGCGCGTGGCGCTGGCGCGCAGCCTGGTGGTGGAGCCGTCGATCCTGCTCCTCGACGAGCCGCTCTCGAACCTCGACGCGAAGCTCCGCGAGCGGATGCGCTGGGAGCTGAAGGAGCTCCAGCGGCGCACGGGCATCACGTTCGTCTACGTCACGCACGACCAGTCCGAGGCGATGGCGCTGTCGGACCGGATCGCGGTGATGCACCTGGGCGAGCTGATGCAGCTCGGCGCCCCGCGTGAGGTCTACACGCGCCCGGCCAACCGCACGGTCGCCGACTTCATGGGGTTGGTGAACCTGATCCCGGCGCGCGTGGTGCGTGCCGCGGGCGAGGAGAGCGTGGTGGCGGTGGGTGGCGACCACCGGATCACGATTCCCCTCCCGCCGGACGCCGTCGAGCATCAGGCCGTCCAGCTCGCGATTCGTCCGGAGAACATTCACGCGATGGCTGCGACGCGCGCGCCGTCGGAGGTCGATGGTCTTCCTGGAAAGATCGTCGAGGTGACGTTCCTCGGCAACCTGATCGACTGCTACGCGGCGCTGGACGACGGCACTCGCGTCCGCATCCAGGTGGATGCGGACAGCGGGGTTCGAGGTTGGCCAGCCGGTCGTCCTGCACTTCGAGGCGCGCGCGGTGACCGTGTTCGACGCCTGAAAGACTCCGCTCAAGAGATTGTCGGGCTGCCGCGATTCTTGTATGGTCCCTGCTGAGAACAAAAGGCGCCATGCGTGGGATATTACTAGTTATACCGAATGAGGCCAGATCCTCGGTGACTTCACAGAAGCCAGCCACGCTCATCAGCCTCAGCCGGACCGACTTCCTGCAACTCAAGGACAATCCGCGGTTCATCAGGGTGGTACAGCTCGGCCGGATCGTGAATGCGTTGCGATACACCCATATGGCGGGGGCCGCCGCCGCCAGGGAGGACGACAGTTCCGCTCGGAGACAGAGAATCGCTTCATTTCTTTACGCCGCAGGCCTACTTTACGAGGGCTTCCGCCTCGCCGATGTCCTCGGCAAGGACTTTAAAGCGTCGACGACATTTCAAAATGGCTTTGCTCGTCTCCTCAAGAAGCCCGAGGTGGTCAAGCTGCGCCAAGGCATCCTGAACGACCTTAGGAACAAGGCTGTCTTTCACAACGACGATGACGTAGTAAAGCTGGGCCTGGGTCTCGTCGACACCGATCCCGTCGTCTTCTTCCGGTCATTTGGCGGAACCTGGGGTTCCACGCACTACGACTTGGCCGACTTGGCTGTGTTGAGGTATGCGTTTCGCCATGTCGGTACCGTAGATCTCGATCATGAGGTTCCAAAGATCTTGCCATTGATTCTGAACGTCGCATTGGAGTTTGGAGAGTTCGCAGAGGCGTTAATGGGCGAGGTTCTCGTGGAGATGGGTTGGAAACGCACGGACGAGACGTCGGTATAACTCCACAGTCCAGCAGTCCGGGGCTCGCGTTGCTCGCCCCGGCTGCTGACCGTGATCGTTAGAGAGCATATGAAACAGCACTTCATGATGAACGTCGGAATCGATCACGGCCTGCTATTCGAGTTCTTCCTGACGTTCGCTCGGTTCGAGTTTGCGTTGAAGGCCGCCGGGTTCTTCGCGAGGGACCTTGAGCGAGCAGCACCAGACTGGACCCGGTTCGCGCAGTCGCTCGACCTTGAGGCAGCTCGCCTTGATCCCAGATGCGCCGAGGCAATCGAATACTTCGCCCTGCATCCGCCTTGGCGTCAGGTTGTGACCGCGAACGGCCTAGCGTGGGATTCGAGTGTCAGCTTCGGACGGCTCGAACGCATGGATCAACTCCTGAAGCTTGTACGGCGCGCCCGCAACAACCTGTTCCACGGTGGTAAGTTCAACGATGACGTCCACAGCGGCCCCGGCCGCAACGAACACCTGCTACGGCACAGTCTCGCCATTCTGCATCGCTGCCTGGAGCTCTCGGGAGCTGTCGAGGCTGAGTATGCCGCGGCGTCCCTCTAACTTCCGTTTGCGGCCGTCCGCGGCTCGCTCCGCTCGCTGCGGCGGCTGAACCGTGCGCTAGATGACGGAGGCCTATTGCCACGGCGACGAACCGAAAGAGACCTCCTTGGCGTGGCCGTCCGTAGCCCACGCCGCCGGCACGAGGGAGCGCTGCGGCGCGCTGATCGTGCATCAATTCTGGACAGAACGATTCGGCTCCGATGGCTCACGTCTGTCTACCCGCGAGCCGGCTTCTTCATGCCATTCGTGACAGCATTCGTGTTTGACGAAGCGAGACGGACCTTCGTTAACGGAGAATTCGTAGCGACCATCCTCCTGGCATCTGCGTTCATTGAGCATCGCCTCTCGTCGCACCTCCGGGCCAAGGGTTACGTCAAGGCTACGCGACAGGGCCTCGCTCAGATGATCGCGTGCGCCCGCCAACACGACTTCGCCTCGCCCTTCCTTCTCGACAAGGTGGACAGGCTCCGGCGAATCCGAAACCCGTTCGTCCACTTGAAGCCGTTCGAGGACGACGATGGGTTGCCCAAGCGAATGACCCGAGGCGAAGTCCAGGAGCCCGCTAAGCTACTCGAAAAGGACGCGAAGATGGCGCTCTCGCTCATGTACACCATTGCAGTGGCGCGGCTGCGATGAGTCATCTAACTTCGGAATGCACCCGCCGTGGCGGCTCCGCCGCCCGCGGGTGATCCCGGGCGTTCGCCAGCAGGGATACGGTAGCCGGGCCCGACGGAGCCTTAAGCGATGATTGACGCTGCCGCAGTCGCCATGGTGGTTCGCGAAGCTCTCACCACGATGCCCCTGGCACCGACCTATCCGGACGAGCAGAGAGACCTTCAGCCGCACATCCAGGCTGTGCTCCAGCAGTCACTGGAGCAGTCCTTTCCAGGGGCTGGCCTGCGGACAACCATCAGCGTCGGTGGGACCGCAAGGCCGAACCTCAAGCTGCTCGGCACCAGCTTTTGGCCCGATGTTGAGATCACTGACGGCACCATGCAACTCGTCGCCATCGAAGCCAAGCGCATCCGTTCACAGGAGCGTCCTTCGAAGGCGATTGCCGAGGCGATCGGTCAGTCCGTCATCTACTCCATCCGCTATCCGCACGTCTTCGCGTTCGTCGTCCACTACGGCCTGAGTGACGACCGGTACCACGACGAGGACATGGCACTTGAAAAGCGCCTGGCCCCGTCCAACGTCGAGTTGATCCTTCGCCGAGCCGGCGATGCGATACGGTGACCGCATGCAGGCGATGCTCTGTCGAACTTCGCAGTGCACCGGACCGGGGCTCGCGTCCGCTCGCTCCGGCCGGTCGACCGCACGCGTTCGGCGTCTTGTGACGCGTAACGTGAAGGGTTACACTATTCAGGGTGATCCGCAGCTTCCGGCACAAGGGGCTGGGCAAGTTCTTCGAGACGGGCTCGAAGGCCGGGATCCAGCCACAACATGCCGAGCGGCTGCGCTTGATTCTCGGCCGCTTGAGCGCAGCCACGGCGCCGCAGGACATGGCCCTTCCAGGGCTGAGCCTGCATGAGCTCGTGGGTGCCCGCAAGGGCACGTGGGCGGTATCGGTGAGCGGCAACTGGCGCGTCACGTTCAAGTTCGTCGGCAAGGATGCCGACGCCGTCGACTATGCGGACTATCACTGAGGTCCTACCGATGAAGATGCACAATCCACCTCATCCGGGCGAGATCATCAGAACCCTGTGCCTCGAGCCGCTCGGCCTCACTGTTACGCAGGCGGCAGAGGCCCTCGGAGTCAGCCGCAAGACTCTCTCCGCTATTCTGAACGGCCGTGCCGGCATCAGCCCTGAGATGGCGGTCCGCCTCTCCCTCGCTTTCGGCACGTCCTCCGAGAGCTGGCTCAACCAGCAGACGCAGTACGACCTCTGGCACGCCGAGCGGCGTCGGAAGCAACTTCGCGTTGCCAGGCTTGCGTCCGCATAGAAACGCCCAACTTCGACTCGAGCGGACGCGCTTCGCGCGCCGCTCACCGAGGCGTCTCGTCAACGTCTTCGAGGCGTCGAGTCACTTCAGTGCGATGCAGACTTACCATACTTTTCTTGGCAGGGAGCCGTACACCGCGAACGATGCGGGGGCGTTCGAGCCGTACCCGGAATCGTGGAAGGCCGAGCAAGAGGTCCGGAGAAGCTGAGTGGCGTGCCCTACACAACCGCTGGCTATGTGAGCAACCGGGAACATAGGTAACACCGCAAACCGGCAACATGGGTAACACATCTAAGTTCGGACGATGTAGTCGCGCTCGTTCACACGCCCCAACCGCACGCGGCAGAAATGAATGGACCAGATGCCGTCCTCGATCTCCTCGAGCCTTTTGCGGCCGAGCTAAGAGGTTGAGATGAGCGGCACCGCGATCCGGCTCTGGCGATACCCCGTGAAATCGATGCTCGGCGAAGAGTGTGAGTTCCTCGCCGTCGATGCGCGCGGCGTCGAGGGCGATCGCCTCTTCGCCGTTCGTGACGCCGACGGGAAGTTCGGCAGCGGCAAGACGACCCGCCGGTTCCGGAGGATCGATGGACTGTTCGGGTTTCGCGCCGTCTACGACGGCGCAGTCCCCCGAGTGACCTTTCCCGACGGTCGTAACCTGCGAGGCGATGACCCCGAGATCCACCTCGCGCTATCGAACCACCTTGCGCAGCCGGTCACGCTCGCCCGGGAAGCGTCGATCTCACATCTCGATGCCGGGCCGATCCACCTGCTCACCACGGCCTCGCTGGCCTGGCTGCGCACCGTGCTCCCGGACGCTCAGGTGGACGAGCGTCGATTCCGGCCGAACGTGCTGATCGACGTGCCCGGCGCGACGCAGGTCGTCCGTGGCTTGGGTGGTACACTCCGGGCCGCATGAGCGCCGAATCTGTCCCCGGCCGCGAGCACTGGGCGACGAAGGGTGATGTCCGGCTCTTCCTCTGGGAGAAGGCGGCAACGCCGTCCCCGGGGTCCCACGGCACGATCCTGTTCGTGCACGGCTCGTCGATGGCGTCGACGCCGACGTTCGACCTGCACGTGCCCGGGCAGCCCGACCGCTCCGCGATGGACTACTTCGCGCGGCTCGGTTACGACACGTGGTGCGTCGACATGGAGGGCTACGGCCGCTCGTCGAAGCACCGCGACATCAACTGCGACATCGCGAACGGCGCCGATGACCTCGAGGCGGCCAGCGCGTACATCATGCGGACACGCGGCGTGGAGTCGTTCCTCGTGTACGGCATCTCCTCGGGCGCGCTGCGCGCCGCGCTCTTCGCGCAGCGGCATCCCGAGCGCGTGGGGCGGCTCGCGCTGGATGCGTTCGTGTGGACGGGGCGCGGGAGCCCCACGCTTGCCGACCGCCGCACGCGCCTGCCCGAATACCAGTCGAAGAACCGACGCCCCATCAACCGCGCGTTCGTGCAAAGCATCTTCGACCGCGACCATCCGGGCACGGCCGATGCCGAGGTCATCGAGGCGTTCGCCGACGCCATCGTCGCGCTGGACGACTCGGTGCCGACCGGCACCTACGTCGACATGTGCGCGAAGCTGCCGGTGGTGGATCCGGAGAAGATCCACGCGGCGACGCTGATCCTGCGGGGCGAGTACGACGGCATCGCGAGCGTCGAGGACCTCCTCGACTTCTACGCGCGCCTGCCGAACCCGGACAAGCAGTTCTCCGTCATGCCGGGCATCGCGCACGCGAGCCTCCAGCAGAAGAACTTCCGGATCGTGTACCACCTGCTCCACAACTTCTTCCAGCAACCGGCGCCGGTCTACCGGGGGGCCTGAGATGACGCGCCTGCTCGCGATCCTGCTGGTGCTCGCGCTCGCCGCGCCCGCGGCCGCGCAGCCGTTCACGCCCGACACGGTCGACATGGCGGCCGCGAAGAAGGAAGGCTCGGTCACCTGGTACACGTCCACGCCGGTCGAGACCGCGCAGAAGATCGCCAACCTCTTCACGAAGGAGACCGGCATCAAGGTCGAGCTGTTCCGCTCCGGCGGCTCGGCGGTGCTGCGGCGCTTCATGCAGGAGATCGACGGCCGGCGCGTGATCGCCGACGTGATGACGGTCTCGGATCCCGCCGCGGCCAGCGCGCTCATCAAGCGCGATCTCTTCGTGCCGTTCCGGCCGCGCAACTTCGAGAAGGTGCCGGCCGAGGTGAAGGACCCGAAGGGCTACCACATCGCGCAGCGCCTGAACCTCGTCGGCATGGTGGCGCGGACGGACAAGGGCCTCGAGCTGCCGCGCAACTGGACCGATCTCACCGACCCGAAATACAAGGGACGCATGGTCATGGCCGACCCGTCGTACACGGCCATCCAGCTCATGATCGTGGGGACGCTGTCGAAGAAGTACGGCTGGGAGTTCTACCAGAAGCTCCGCGCCAACGACATCATGATCGTGCAGGGGCACCAGCAGGTGTCGGAGACGCTCACGCGGGGCGAGCGGCTGCTCGCGGCGGAAGGCGCCGATCAGTACGCGTGGAACGATCGCAAGGCCGGCCACAAGGTGCAGTCGATCTTCCCGACCGACGGCGCCTTCGCGATCTCGTCGCCGACCGCCGTCATCAAGGGCGCGCCGCACCCGAACGCCGCCAAGGCGCTCGCCGAGTTCATGATCGGCGACACGGTCCAGAAGCTCTTCCCGGGCGAGGGCATCTACGCGGCCCGAGCAGACGTCGAGCCGCCGGCCGGCAACCTGCCGCTGAGCCAGATCAAGCTGATCGGCGTCGACTACGACCAGATCGAGAAGGACGCGGCCGCGCTCAAGAAGAAGTTCAACGAGATCTTTCAGTAGCTACGACGGCATGTAGCTCCCGCCGTTGACGTTGACCACCTGGCCGGTGATGTACCGCGCGTCGTCCGACGCGAGGAACACGATGACGTCGGCGATCTCCGCCGGCTGCGCCATGCGCCCCATCGGGACCGCGCGGGCGACCGCCGCGAGGCCCGCCTCGTCGTACCCGTAGCGCGGCTGCGCGGTGTCGGTCAGGCCCGGCGCGATCGCGTTCACGCGGATGCCGTGCGGCGCGAGCTCGAGCGCCATCGCGCGCGTCATGCCGACGACCCCGCTCTTGCTCGCCGAGTAGTGCACGCCGCGCGGCTGCCCGCGGACGGCCTGCGACGACAGATTCACGATGGCGCCCGGGCCGCCCGGCCTGCACCATGAGCCGCGCGGCGGCCTGGGCGCAGAAGAAGCTGCCCTTCAGGTTGACGTCGAGGACGTAGTCCCAGTCGCCTTCCTTCATCTCGAGGAACGGCACGCGCGGATAGACGCCGGCGTTGTTGACGAGCACGTCGAGGCCGCCGAGCTGGCGCGCCACCGCCGTGGCCATCGCCTCCGCCTGCGCCGGCACCGACACGTCGCCCTGCACCAGCGCCGCGCGCCGGCCGAGCGCCTCGATCTCGCGGGCCACGCCGCCGGCGGCGGCCTCGTCGTCGAGGAAGTTCACGCCGACGTCCGCTCCCGCCCGCGCGAGAGCGACCGCGGTGGCGCGGCCGATGCCTTGCTGGGCGCCCGTCACGAACGCGATCTTGCCGGTCAGCGATCCGCTCACGTCCTGCCTCCTTTGACTGGCCTTCATGGTAGGCATATCTGGGGATCCGCGCTGCGCTCTCTCGCGGCCCTCCGGGAGGTCGTATGCCCGCGCTGACGCTGCTCGACGTGCTGATCGCGGAGCACGAAGCCATCCGTGGTCCGTTTCCCGCCGGCCGGCCTGCATCGCTCGAGGCGCTGTGGACGGAGATCCATCGCGAGGCCCGCGGTGGCGCCACCGGCCGCGCGGCGCTGTGCCTCTCGGGGGGCGGCATTCGGAGCGCGACGTTCGCGCTCGGCGTGCTCCAGGGGCTCGCGCAGCGTCGGCTCCTGGGGAAGTTCGACTACCTCTCGACGGTGTCCGGGGGCGGCTACGTGGGCGGGTGGTTGTCGGCGTGGATCCAGCGCCGACATGGCCGGCTCGACGACGTCGAGGAAGCGCTCGCCGGGGACGCGGAGCGTGCCGCAACGCGCGCGCGGGATCTGAACCCCGACGAGCCGGTGCCCGTCCGGCATCTGCGGGAGTACAGCAACTACCTGACGCCGCACCTGGGCTTCTTCTCCGCGGACACCTGGACGCTGATCGGCACGTATCTCCGGAACCTCTCGCTCAACTGGCTCGCGCTGCTGCCGCTGCTCGCCGCCATCCTGATGCTGCCGCGCGTGTTCCACGCCGCGATCGCCGTCGACGTGGACCGCGAGTGGGCGCGCACGCTCGCCGGACTCGGGCTCGCGCTGCTCGCGTGGTCGGTCATCTCCATGGCGCGCTGGCGGCCGTCGCTGTACGAGCACTATCCGGTCTCGCCGCCCGCGACCGAAGCGCGCTTCCTCCGGCACTCGCTGCTCCCGCTGCTCGCCGGAACGGTCATCGTGACGGTCGCGTGGGCCTGGCTCGAGGCCGGGAGTCACGGCCGCTTCGCCGTGCGCGAGGCGGTCGAGGCGATCCCGTTCGTGCGCCGGCTCTCGGAGCCGCTCGCCGCCTACGTCGACTCGCTGCTCGTGTCGCTCGTCATCGTCGGCGTCGTCGCGCACGTCTTCGCGTGGGCCTTCTACACCGTGCGGCACAGGGTCGTCGCCCGGAAGACGCCGGACGGGTGGGCGTGGGAAGGCGTGTGCGCGGCCGTGGCCGGCGCGGTCGCGGGCGCCGGGACGTGGGCGCTCGTGAACTGGACGGCGTCGCCGTTCAACGATCACACCCCGGCCCGGCTCTACACGGTGCTGGCCATGCCCGCCTTCATCGGCGTGCTGCTCGCGGCGACGACGCTGTTCGTCGGGATGATGAGCCGCTACACCGACGACGAAGACCGGGAATGGTGGGCGCGCTACGGCGGCTGGGTCCTCGCCGTGGTCCTCGGCTGGACGGGAATGTCCGCGCTCGTGCTCTACGGGCCGCAGCTCATCGACCGCGCGTGGACGGCGGCCACCGTCACGGGAGTGTCCGGTCTCTGGGCGCTCGTCGTCGGCTGGAGCGGGCTCACGGCGGCCGGCGACAAGACCGGGTCGCGTCGCAGCCTGAAGCAGACGATCGTCAGCGCCGTCCTGAACCAGGTGACGACGCTGGCGTCGCTCGTCTTCATCCTCGGGTTCGTCGCGCTGCTCTCGCTGGCCGCATCGGTGCTGCTGGCGTGGACGTGGGGCGTGACCCCGCCGACCGATCACCTCGCGGTGCTCCGCGACACGCCGTGGTGGGTGGTGCTCGGGGCGATGGCCGCGCTGGCCACGCTGGCGCTCGCCGCGAGCGCGTTCCTCCACGTCAACAAGTTCTCGCTCCACGCGATGTACCGGAGCCGCCTCATCCGCGCGTACCTCGGGGCGTCGAACGAGACGCGCCACCCGCATCCGGCCACGGGCTTCGATCCCGCGGACAACATCGGCATGGCGGATCTGGCCCGGCGGCCGTTCCACGTCGTGAACATGGCGCTGAACCTCGTCGGCGGCGCGGACCTCGCCTGGCAGGAACGCAAGGCCCAGTCGTTCACGGTGAGTCCGCTCCACGTCGGCTCTCCCGACCCGCGCCTCGGCTATCGGTCCTCGGCCGAGTACGGCGCCGGCCGGAGCAGTGCGATCTCGCTCGGCACCGCGCTGGCGATCTCCGGCGCCGCCGTGAGCCCGAACATGGGCTACAACTCCTCGCCGCCGGTGACGTTCGTGCTCACGCTGTTCAACGTGCGCCTGGGATGGTGGCTCGGGAACCCGGGGCCGGCGGGCGAGACGACGTATCGCCGGGCCGGACCCGCGCTCTACCTCGGCCCGATCCTCTCGGAGCTCCTGGGGCTCACCGACAACCGGCACAAGTACGTGTACCTCTCGGACGGCGGGCACTTCGAGAACCTCGGCCTCTACGAGATGGTGCTGCGGCGCTGCCACTTCATCCTGGTGAGCGATGCGGGGTGCGACCCGGAGGGCGCGCTCGGGGACCTCGGCAGCGCGATCCGGAAGATCCGCACCGACCTCGGGATCCCGATCACGCTCGACCACGCGTCGTTCAAGATCGCGGCCCGCGCGACGGCGACGGCGGCCGGCCGCTACTGCGCGATCGGGACCATCGACTACCAGGCGGTCGACGGGCCGCAGGCGGCGAACGGCACGCTCGTCTACCTCAAGCCCGGGTTCTACGGCGACGAGCCGAAGGACATCTTCAACTACGCGACCGCGCACCCGACGTTCCCGCACGAGAGCACGGCCGACCAGTGGTTCACGGAATCCCAGTTCGAGAGCTACCGCGCCCTCGGCCGTTTCGCGGTGGATCGCATGGGCGTGGACTCGCTCACGCCGATCACCGACCTCCCGGCATTCGCCGAGCGCATCCGCCGCTACATCAGCAGCTGACCGCGGTCACCGGACAACAAAAAACGGCCCGGGTCGCGAGACCCGGGCCGTCGCCGGCGCATCGCGCCGACTGCAACTAGCGACTGCTAGAAGTCACCATGCGGCATGTGCGGCGCGCCGCCGCCCGCGCCCGCCGGCTCCGGCAGGTCGGTGACGAGCGCTTCGGTCGTGAGCAGGAGGCCGGCGACGGACGCCGCGTTCTGCAGCGCCGACCGCTCGACCTTGGTCGGGTCGATGATGCCCGCCTGGATCATGTCGACGAACTCCATGCTGTCGGCGTCGAAGCCGCGCGTGGCCACCGTCTCCGCCTTCACCTTCTCGACGATCACGCTGCCCTCGAGGCCCGCGTTCTCGACGATCTGGCGGATCGGCTCCTCCAGCGCGCGCCGGACGATGCCCGCGCCCACCTTCTCGTCGCCCTCGAGCTTCAGCTTGTCGATCGCGCTCGCGGCGCGCAGCAGCGCCACGCCGCCGCCCGGCACGATGCCTTCCTCGACCGCGGCCCGCGTCGCGTTGAGAGCGTCCTCCACGCGCGCCTTCTTCTCCTTCATCGCGGTCTCGGTCGCGGCGCCGACCTTCACCACCGCCACGCCACCGGCCAGCTTGGCCAGCCGCTCCTGCAGCTTCTCCCGGTCGTAGTCCGAGGTCGTCTCCTCGATCTGCGCCCGGATCTGCTTGATGCGGCCCTCGATCGCGCTGTTCTTGCCCCCGCCCTCGACGAGCGTGGTGTTGTCCTTGTCGACGACGATCTTCTTCGCCTTGCCGAGGTCCTCGAGCTTGATGTTCTCCAGCTTGATGCCGAGGTCCTCGGTGATCGCCTTGCCGCCCGTCAGGATCGCGATGTCCTCGAGCATCGCCTTGCGACGATCCCCGAAGCCGGGCGCCTTGACCGCGGTGGCCTTGAGCGTGCCGCGCAGCTTGTTGACCACGAGGGTGGCCAGCGCCTCGCCCTCGACGTCCTCGGCGATGATCAGGAACTGCTTGCCGGTGCGCGCCACCTGCTCGAGCAGCGGCAGCATGTCCTTCATCGCGGAGAGCTTCTTCTCGTAGATGAGGATGATCGCGTCCTCGAGGACGGCTTCCATCCGCTCGGGGTCCGTCACGAAGTACGGCGAGAGATAGCCGCGGTCGAACTGCATGCCCTCGACCACGTCGAGCACGGTGTCCGCGGACTTCGACTCCTCGACCGTGATCACGCCGTCCTTGCCGACCTTCTCCATGGCTTCCGCGATGAGGTTGCCGATGGTGCGGTCGTTGTTCGAGGCGATCGTCGCGACCTGCGCGATCTCCTTCTTGTCCTTCGTCGACTTCGAGACCCTCTTCAGCTCGGCCGCCACGGCCTCCACGGCCTGGTCGATGCCGCGCTTGAGGCCCATCGGGTTGGCGCCCGCGGTCACGTTGCGCAGGCCCTCGCGGAAGATCGCCTGGGCGAGCACGGTGGCCGTCGTGGTGCCGTCACCGGCCACGTCGGAGGTCTTGGACGCGACTTCCTTCAGGAGCTGCGCGCCCATGTTCTCGTACTTGTCCTTCAGCTCGACTTCCTTGGCGACGGTGACGCCGTCCTTGGTGATGGTCGGGCTGCCGAACTTCTTGTCGATGACGACGTTGCGGCCCTTGGGGCCCAGCGTGGCCTTCACGGCTTCCGCGAGGATGTTGACGCCGCGGAGCAGCGCCGCCCGCGCGTCCTCGTCGAACTTGAGCTGCTTGGGCATGGGTCAGTCGCCTCCTATCCGAGGATGGCGAGGACGTCTTCCTCGCGCATGATCAGGTATTCCTTGTCGTCGACCTTCACTTCGGAGCCGGAGTACTTCCCGAAGAGGATCTTGTCGCCGGCCTTCACGTCGAGGCCGAGGCGCTTGCCGTCCTCGGTGACCTTGCCGGAGCCGACCGCGATGACCTTGCCCTCCTGCGGCTTCTCCTTGGCGGTGTCGGGGATGATGATGCCTCCCCGCACCTGCTCCTGCTCTTCGAGACGCTCCACCAGAATGCGATCGTGCAACGGACGAATCTTCATGCGCCCCCTCCAGGGTTCGTCGCAGGGTCGCCGGACGGCGCCCCCGCAGAATGCTGTTAGCACTTCTAACTGACGAGTGCTAGAGAGTCAAGTCTGGTTTACCGCTCGTCGACGGCGATCAGAGAAACCTTCACGTCGCGCCGCTCTCGTCCGCGGGCGACCGTGAGCGTGACGGTGCGGCCCACCCCGGCGGCCTCGAACGCGTCGCGCAGGTCGTCCTCGGACTTCACCGGCTTCCCGTCCACGGCCACGACCCGGTCGCCGAGGACGACGCGGCGCGCGCGGGTGACCTGGGCGCCCTGCAGGCCGGCGCGGGCCGCCGGCCCGTCCGCGAGCACCTCCGCGATCGCGACCCCGTCGACGCCGAGCTGCGCGTTGTAACGCTGCGGGATCAGCGTGACGCCGATGCCCGCCGTCGAGATGCGGCCCTTCGCGATGAGCTGGGGCACGAGGCGGGTGACGGTGTCGACGGGCACCGCGAAGCCGATGCCCGCGAACGCGCCGCTCGGGCTGTAGATCGCGGTGTTCACGCCGATCAGGCGGCCCGACGAGTCCAGCAGCGGGCCGCCCGAGTTGCCCGGGATTGATGGCGGCGTCGGTCTGGATGACGTCGCGGATGCGCCGCCCGTTCGGCGAGCGCAGCTCCCGCCCGAGCGCGCTGACGACGCCCACGGTCAGCGAGTGGTCGAGGCCGAACGGGTTGCCGACGGCAAGGACGCGCTGGCCGACGACCAGGCCCTGCGAGTTGCCGCGCACGAGCGGGACGAGCTTCTCGCGCGGCGCCTTGATCCGCAGCACGGCCACGTCCTTGTCGGGTGCGGCGCCCGCGACCGTCGCCTCCCACTCCGACTGATCGGCGAGGGTGACCGAGAACGCGTCGCCCTGCTGGGTCACGTGGAAGTTCGTCACCACGTGGCCTTCCTGGTCCCAGACGAAGCCGCTGCCCGTGCCCTGCGGGATCTGCTGGACGTCGAAGGAGAGCGGGGAGCGCCGGAGCGCCAGGCTCGTGATGTAGACGACCGAAGGCCGGGCGCGACGGAAGACCTCGACGTCGCGCTTCTCCTCGGCGCTGACCCCTTCGGGGAGCGGGGCCACCGTGGCGGCGGGCACCAGCACCATGCCCGGCGGCGTCCCGCCTGGGGGCGCGTCGGGCTCGGGCCCACGCGCCAGTCGATCGCCCGGGATGGCGCGCCCGACCGCGAGGCCCAGCGCGAAGATGATGAGCGCCGCGATGAACGAACGAGCCTTCATGGCGATCCTCCGTCGCGATTCTACGCGTGCGGCCGCGAATGCACCTTCCCGACGAGGCGTCGAACATGTGCGAGAGGAGGGCCTCGATGATGCACTGCGGACGGCACTCGGTCGCGCGGATGCTGGGGTTCGCGCTCCTGACGGCGCTCGTGGCTGGATGTGCCGGCGCAGGTGGCGCCGGCGGCCTGAGTCCGTCGGCGATCGGTGACGACGGCGATTCAGGGCTGGGAGCACTACTTCAAGCTCGACTGGACGGTTGAGCCGAAGGCGAACGGGAGCGAGATCGACGGCTACATCTACAACCAGTACGGGGCGCCCGCCGCGAACGTGCAGATCCTTGCGCAGGGCCTCGACGAGCAGGGCAACCTGATCGGCCAGCGCCTCGAGTGGGTGCCCGGCCAGGTACCCCAGATGGAGCGCGCCTTCTTCAGGGTCGCGGGGCTACCGCCCGCGCCCCGATATCGCGTTTCCGTGTGGGCGTTCGACTGGCTGCAGAGCCCGGGCGGCCCGTTCCAGCGGTAGCAGCGGCCCGGCTACTTCGACGCGATGAACGCCTCGAAGCCGCGGGCGCGGAGCTCGCGGACCTTCGAGGTGGCGACGGCGCGGTCGGCGAACGGCCCGACCATCACGCGCGTCAGCGGATGATCCGGGTCGGTGACGAGCGTCACGGCCTGATCGCGCAGCGCCGTCGCGGTGTCCACCAGCCTGTCGGTGTTGCTGAACGCGCCCACCTGAATCCAGTACGCGGGGCCGCGAACGGTGCGCGGGGCGACCGGCTTCGCCACGGAGGCCACGCGACCATTGGCGGGAGGCGCGACCGACGCCCTCTCGGCGGCGGCCGGCGGCTCGGCGGGCGTGGCGTCGCGCGGGTCCGGCAGGGTCTCACGCGCGACGATCGGCGTCCACTCGCGGGGCCTGACCGTGGGCGAGTCCAGCGGCGTGACGGGTGCGGCGGCGATGGTCACGGGAGCGACTGCCGGCGGCAGCGCGGCCGGCGACTCGGAGGGCTTCCGGGCCGCCACGACGGCCTGGGCGGCAACGGGGACGACCGTGACCGGCGCGCTCGCCGTGGCCCCGGTCGCCGTCGGGCCGCCGAGCTCGGCGAGCCTCGCGCGCATCTCGTTCACGAGGTCCGCGTACGACGTACGCCCGATGACCTTGTGGAACTGCGCGCGATAGTTGTCGACGAGACTGACGCCGTCGAGCACCACGTCGTAGACCTTCCAGCGACCGTTCCGCTCGGTCATGCGATACCCGACCCCCATCTCGGTGCCGGTGCGCATGAGCACGCTGGTGGCCACCGTGACGCCGTCACGGTCGGGGAGCTCGCCGATGTACGTCACCGCGAGGCCGTTGGCGATCCGGGCACGCCCTCCGATCGACGACAGCACGGAGGTCTGCAGCAGATCCGCGAACAGGCGCGCGAACTCTTCGCGCTCGGCCGACGTCCGGGTGTCCCACTCGGCGCCCAGCGCGAGCACGGCAGCGCTCCGGAAGTCGACGAGCTCGCCCACCAAGGCGCGGATGGCGCCCAGGCGCTCGGGCAGGCGATCGTCGTAGGCCGGATCGACGAGGAGCCGGTTGACGCGCCCGAAGAAGTCGCGCATGTGCTCCAGCGCGGGGCCGGCGGACGCGGTGCTGACCGCACCGATCAGGACGAAGGTCGCGAAAGCGAGGGCGGTAACTTGTCGCAGCATCCCGTAAGGATAGTGCGTTACAGGCCGAAAATGGGCGCGAATTTGCTCGTCGCGGCCGTCGTGAGGCCCGGAAGGCTCTGCTTTCCTCATGGGTATGGCGCCGCCTCCAGGCTTTCGCTATCTACCGGAATTTATTGATCTCGTGGAGGAGGCCGCCCTGCTCGGCGCGGCTGCTGGTCAGCGCGCGGGCGCCGCGTGCTCGCGCAGATAGCGCTCGAACGGCCCCGAGATCTTGAGGATCTCGTTCACCGGCCACGCGCCCCGGCTGATCCCCACGACGAACAGGCTCCCCGCGATGCCGGCGCGCTCGGTCTGCGGCGTCACCGGCGCGAAGACGATCCCCCGCGGCGCGTCGCCGTCGGTGAACTTGGCAAAGGGAATCCGGCGACCCTCGACGTCCGTCGCGAAGATCTCGGGCGCCTGGCGATCCGCGACGAAGAGGTGGCCGGTCGGGGCGAGGCTCATCCCGGCCGCCACCGGCCCGCGCAGGACGAGGGCCGGCGCCGCGTCGCCGACGACGCGCCAGATCTCCCCCGGCCCTCGCTGCCAGGGCGCCTCGGCGGTCCCGTCCCCGGCGACCCACAGCGCGCCATCGCTCCCCACCGCGAGCAGGCGCGGACGCTTCACGGCCACGTGGTTCTCGTCGACGATCGCGCCGCGCGGCCCCAGCTTCACCACGCGGTCCTGCGCGCGGTCGGCGACGTAGACGTTGCCCGCGGCGTCCGCCACAGCGCCTTCGGGCTGAACCAGGACCGCCGGCGTGCCGCGCGCCGGCGTGCCGCCCGCGAAGAGCTCGGCCCGGCCGTCGTCCATGACGTAGAGGACGCCCACCTTGCGATCGCGGTCGAACGTGGTCACGAGCAGGTCGCGCCCGGCACGGAGCCCCGCGACCTGCGCGCTCGGCAACGGCGGACCATAGAGAAAGCGTCGCTCGGTCGCCTTCGTCAGCTGCGCGCCGCCCGGCGGAATCCGGTAGACGGGCCAGAGGTCGTCGACTTCACCGCCGGAATACCGGCGTCCGGTGCGCGCGATGTACAGGATGCCCGTGTTGTCGACGGCGAGGGTCGACGCGGACGGCAGGCCCCGCGCCGCGCGCTCGGACGTGTCGAAGCCATCGCCGGTGACGTAGACCTGCACGGTGAAGCCCGGCGGCAGGACGATCTCCCCGAAGGCAAGCCCGGGGATGACGGCCATGCTGGCGACGATCAGGAGGACGAGACGCCGGCGAGTGGTCATAGGGTCAGCGTGCGGTCACGCGAGGTGGAGCGTCGCGAGCGCCGCGCCCTACCGGCTCGGCGGCGGAGGCGGAGGCGCCCCGGCGGGCGGCGGCGGCGCGAGCGCGGGCGGGGGCGGCGCCGGCGGGTTCGGGACCCACACCCATTGATAGGCGGTCGTCACGCCGTCGCCGTAGAGCACGTGCCGCCCGTGCGGGTACACGACCTCACGCTGAACGGCCGGCGTGGCGGGCGCGGGCGGGGCCGAGTACGAGACCGGCTGCGCGGGCGCGTAGGTCGGCGTCGGATAGACGTACACGGGCTGCGCCGCGAGGGCCCAGAAGGGAGCCGTGAGGACCGCGAACGTCGCGAAGGCCCCGAGGGCGAGCGCGGCGGCGGCCGCCCCGTGCGCCTGCGCGGCCAGGGGCGACACCGCGATGAGCATCGTGACCAGGGCGACGACTGCCACCACCTTCTTCATGGGACCCTCCGCGACGTCTGGGCCAATTGTAGCGCGGGCTCGCGCCGTGGTCCCGTGCCGTCGCGGAAGGGTCCCGAGGCTCTGGCGAGGCCGCGCTACGCGGACAGCGCGTTCGCCGCGGCCTCCATCTTGCGCGGTCCCTCCGTCGTCAGCTCGCCGACGATGCGGGCAAAGGTCGGGTGCGTCAGCCCCGAGACGATGAACGTCCAGCGGTACCCGCGCTGGATGCACGCCTTGATCTCCGCCTTCTCGCGGTCCGTATAGGTCCGGTCCGTCGTCCGCTGCAGGCTCTCGATGTCGAGATCCGCCTGCTGCGACAGCAGCCCGTCGATGGCGCCGCCGAGCTCGAGGAGCTCGTCGACGGCCTTCTCCCGCTCCTCGAGGCTGAGCGGCCCCACGATCTCGTTGATCAGCAGCGAGTCGAGCTTGGCGTGCTGCGCCTCGTCGAGCCAGTGGAACTTGATGAGATCGCGGAACAGCCCGTCGAGGTTCTCCTCGGCGCGGACGTGCTCGACGTAGTGGCGCTGCGTGAACCACTCGATCATGCTGGTCAGGAGCAGCGAGCACAGGCGTGACTTCCCGAGGACGACCCGGGCGACCTCCTCCCGGCCGGGGATCACACCGCAGCTCGTGCCGAACCCCTTCTCGAACAGCGCCATCGAGCGGCGGAACATCTGCTGATGCTTGGTCTCCTCCTCCGCGAACCTCAGCAACGCGCGCAGGCGCGCTTCCTCGCCGTAGATGTCTCGCTGCGCCTCCTGCAGCGTCTGCGGGATGATGAACTCCTCGACGAAGGCGAAGATGTGACAGTAGGCGTTCCCGATGATCTGGTTCAGCTCGCGCTTCTCGTCCTCGTCGAGGCAGGTGATCTCGTCGACGCCCGCGAGCCGGTTCGGCAGGAAGCGCTTCGAGTAGTCGAAGTCCCTGTTCCTGAGGACGTCCTCTTCCTTCCACGCGACCTTGAGAGAGTTGTGGAGGCACTCTTCGTACGAGTAGGTGTGCGAGAGCATGGCGGCGATCCTCCTTTTCGATCGTGTTCGGCCGTCGTCTCGATGCGACGGCGTCGAACCCGCGAGGGGCAAGCCCCATGCCACGCGAATTTCCGCGCAACAGCGCGTGTCGGAGAGGGTGGCCGCATGCTGGCCTTGCGGACCTCGGGTCGCGGAGGCCGCGCGTGAACGAATCCGTGCGGAGTTAGCCGCGCAATGCCGGATGGCGGTCGCCGTTCCGCGGCGCGCAACGCGCGATGGCACGCCGCGGCGTCTCCGCCGCCGACGTGATCCGTCGAGACACGAAGGGCGGATAACCCCTGGGATCCGCCGGGGTTACCCGCCCTCAGAGAGTGGTGGGCAGGGACGGGATTGAACCGCCGACACCAGGATTTTCAGTCCTGTGCTCTACCAACTGAGCTACCTGCCCGAGCAGGGTTCAGAGGATAACACGCCGCGCGCTACTCGACCTTCGTGATGGCTCCGATGTTGCCGACCTTCTCGAAGACCAGCGTGACGATGAGGATCTCGCCCGGCACCACCGGGCGCGTCAGATCGCCGAGGACGATGCGCGGGCCCTCGGAGAACAGGCTCACGCGCGTCTCGCCCGGCACCTCGAGCCGCGGGATCGGCCGGCCGGTCTGATCGACGAGCAGCACCTGCCTGGCGATGACGGGCGCCAGCACCGCGACGAGCGCGTCGCCATACTTGCCCGTGCTGTCGAGGTCCATGTAGAGGACGAGGCCGCCCTGCGGCTGACGGACGGCGCGGCCGTTGTGGGGGCGAATGCGGATCCCGCCGAGGTCCGGGGCCGTGGGGTAGTAGACGCAGCCGCCGACGCCCAGCGCGAGCAGCCACAGCGCCGCGCGGCGCTTCATCGACGATCGAACACCTTCTCCGCCGCCATCGCGGTGAACGCGCGGCCGTAGGCGCCGATCGTGCGCTCGAGATCCTCGTCCGAGTGCATGGCCGAGATCCAGCCGTGGTTCTTCGAGCAGTCCACGCCCTCGTTGAGCAGCGCGCAGCGCAGCAGGTCGTAGAGATCGCCGCGGCGCGGACGATCGAAGCCCGCCAGGCCCGGCTTGCCCTCGAACGACACGTGGTAGATCGACGCCTCGCCGTACGCGGTGCCCGGCACGCCCGCCTTCTTCATCGCGTCGCCCACACCGCGACGCAGCTCGTCGCCCGCCTTGTTCGCCCGCGCGTGGAGCGCGCTGTCGGCGACGAGCTCCAGCGTGGTGATCGCGGCCGCGGCCGACAGCGGGTTGGCGTTGTAGGTGCCCGCGTGCGCGACCCGCGACGTGCGATCCCAGGTCGGATCCCCACGGAACGCGAGCATCGACATGTATTTCGCGGCGCCGCACACGGCGCCGCCGGGCAGGCCGCCCGCCACGATCTTGGCGAGCGTCGTCAGGTCGGGCGTCACGCCGTAGTACTCCTGCGCGCCGCCCGGCGCGTAACGGAAGCCGGTGATGACCTCGTCGAAGATCAGCACCACGTCGTGCCGCCGCGTCAGCTCGCGCAGCTCCTGGAGGTAGCCCGGGATCGTCGGCGTGGTGCCGGAGCTGCCCCCCGCGGGCTCGAGGATCACCGCGGCGACGTCGCCGCGCTCCAGCGCGAGCTGCACCGCCTTGATGTCGTTGGGCGGGCAGATCAGCACGTGATCGAGCATCGCGCCCGGCACGCCCGCGGACATCGGCACGTCGTACGGCGGCGCCACGCCGGCCACCGCGCCGTCGTGCCAGCCGTGGAAGTGACCGGCGAGCTTCACGATGCGCGACCGCCCGGTCGCGGCGCGCGCGATGCGCATCGCGAGATGCGTCGCCTCGGTGCCGGACATCGTGAAGCGCGTCAGCTCCGCGCACGGCACGAGCCGGTTGACGAGCTCGGCCCAGCGCACTTCCAGCTCGTGGCTGCCGCCGAGGTGCGTGCCGCGCGCCATCTGCGCCTGCACCGCCGCCACGACCGCGGGGTGGCAGTGGCCGAGGAACAGCGCGCCGTGCCCCATCCAGTAGTCGACGTACTCGTGGCCATCCACGTCGCGCTTCCGGGTCCTCTGCGCGCTCTCGACGTAGATCGGGAAGGGCGCGAGATGGCGGATGTCGTGGGTGATCCCGCCCGGAATCGCCCGGCGCGCGCGCTCGGCGAGCGCCGCGGATTTCGGGTGGCGGGCGCGATAGGTCTCGAGGATCGTCATGGGCCGGATTCTAGCTGATTCGGGAGGCTCCGGGCGGCGCCCTACCCTTCGAACAACACCGCCTGGTAGGGCGCGAGGGGCCGGGTCGAGCCCGGGCCGGCGAAGCGCGTCTCGGCGCTGTCGAGCAGGACGTGGCCCTTCACCTCCGGCGGCATCGGCTGGCGCGCGCCGCTCAGGTTGGCGACGAGCGTGACCGGCGGCCCGTCCGGCGACGCGCGGCGCACGATCACCACCTGGCTCGTGGGATCGAGCGTCGCGCTCGCCATCGCCTTGTGGCGGCTGCCGAGCGACGGATGCCGGGCCCGCAACGCGAGCCATTGCCGGTAGTACTCGCGCAGCTCGCGGTGCCGGGGCGCGGTGGCGAGCGAGTGGTTGAGGCGCGAGCGCAGGAACGTGGCGGGCGCGCCCGGATCCGGGACGTCCCCTTGCCACGCGAACTTCGCGAACTCCGCGGTGCGGCCGTGCCGCACCGCCTCCATGAGCCCCGGGTCGAGGAACGAGGTGAAGAACTGGAACGGCGACGTCTCGCCGTACTCCTCGCCCATGAAGAGGAGCGGCAGCGCCGGCGCCGCGAACATCAGCGCGGCGGCCGCCTTGACCGCGTCGAAGCTCAGGATCGTCGAGAGCCGATCGCCCTTCGCGCGGTTGCCGACCTGGTCGTGGTTCTGCGTGCAGATCACGAAGTGGTCGCCGGCCAGGTCGGCGCTCGGCGTGCCGCGCGCGCGCCCGAAGTACTCGGAGCGCTCGCCCTGGAAGGCGAAGCCGTCGCTGACGGCCCTGGGCAACATCTCGAGGGCGCTGAAGTCCGCGTAGTACCCGCCCTGCTCGCCCGTGAGGCGGACGTGCAGCGCATGGTGGAAGTCGTCCGCCCAGACGCCGTCGAGCCCCAGGCCGCCCTGCGCCGGTCGGGAGCACGAGGCGACGGTCGTTGTCGTGGGACTCCACCACGACGTGCACGGGGCGCCCGAGCGCGCGCGCTTCCTCGCGCGCCGCCTCGGCGAGCTCGGTCAGGATGTGCACGGGGCTCGCGTCGAAGATGGCGTGCACGGCGTCGAGCCGGAGGCCGTCGACGTGGAACTCGCGGACCCAGGCGCGCGCGTTCTCGACCACAGTGGCGCCGGACGCCGGCGCTGTCGGCCCCGTCGTAGTTGACCGCGGTGCCCCACGGGGTCTTGTACCGGTCGGTGAAGTAGGGCCCGTACTCCGCCGAGATAGTTGCCCTCCGGCCCGAGGTGGTTGTAGACGACGTCGAGGAACACCGACAGGCCCTGCGCGTGGCACGCGTCGACCAGACGGCGGAGACCCTGCGGCCCGCCGTAGGTGGATTGCGGCGCATAGAGGTGCACGCCGTCGTAGCCCCAGTTGCGGGAGCCGGGAAACTCGGCCGACCGGCATCAGCTCCACCGCCGTCACGCCGAGGTCGGCGATCCGGGGCAGCTGCGCGATCAGCGCGTCGAAGGTCCCCGCGGTCGTGTACGTGCCGACGTGCAGCTCGTAGAACACCAGGTCCGACCGGGCATGGCCGCGAAACCCCTGGTCGGTCCAGGCGAAGCGCTGGGGATCGACCACGACCGACGGTCCGTGCACGCCTTCGGGTTGCCAGCGCGAAACCGGGTCCGGCCGGTATCGTTCGCCGTCGAGCCGGTACTGGTATCGGGTGCCGGGCGCGAGTGCCGGGACCGTGAGCTCGCGGATGCCGTCCCCGGCGTCGCGCAGGCGCTCGGGTGACCGGCCCTCGATCGCGAGGTCGACCGTCCGGCAGCGCGGCGCCCACACCCGAAACGTGGTCGCGTCGTCATGAAGGCTTGCGCCGAGCGGATTCATACGGTCCAATTGATGCGGATCGGCAGCCACTCCGGGAGACTCCTCGGGCCCAAGGATTGCTGAAAGGTACGTGCTGATGCCGTCGCCGTTCGCACTCGTCCTCCACACTCATCTTCCGATGGTGGTCAATCACGGGCGCTGGCCCCACGGCAGCGACTGGTTGAACGAGGCCACCTTCGAATGCTACCTGCCGCTGCTCGACGTCGCGCATCCGCCTCGTGGCCGACGGCATCTCGCCGAAGTGGACGCTCAACATCTCGCCCGTCCTCACCGAGCAGCTCGCGTCGCCGGAGTTCCAGAAGGAGCTCGTCCTTCTACTACGACAACGTGCGCAAGGCCGCGCGTGAACACGCGCGAGCACTTCCGCAAGGAGGGGCGCGAAGACATCGTCGCGCTCACGGTCTTCTGGGAGCAGTTCTACGAGCGCATGTGGGAGCTGCACCGGCGCATCGGCGGCGACATCCCCGGCACGTTCGCCGAGCTGCAGCGAGGCCGGCACATCGAGATCATCACGTGCGCGGCGACGCACGGCTACCTGCCGCTGCTGTCGCGCGACGAATCCATCCGCCTGCAGCTCCGCACCGCGGTCGAGACGCACAAGCGCCACTTCGGCGTGGCGCCGCGCGGGATCTGGCTGCCGGAGTGCGCGTACCGGCCGCGCTACGAGTGGACGCCGCCCGCGGGACAGCGGCGCGGCGACCGCACGCTCCGCCCCGGCATCGAGGAGCTGCTCGCCGAGCAGCATCTCGAGTACTTCGTCGCCGATGCGCACCTCGTCGCGGCGGCGGCGCCGGTCTTCCTCTATCGCGACTATGTGCCGCGCAAGACGCAGCTCGACGCGGCCGGGTCCGGACGTGAGCCGCAAGGCGCCCCTGTCGCCCTACCAGCCCTATCGCATCGCCTCGCGCGGCGGCACCGGGTCGGCGGTCGCGTTCTTCCGCGATCCCAAGACCACGCTGCAGGTGTGGAGCCGCGAGCACGGCTACCCCGGCGAGCACGCGTACCTCGAGTTCCACAAGAAGCACTTCCCGGGCGGGCTCCGGTTCTGGCGCATCACCGACTCGTCGGGCGACCTCGGCAAGAAGATCGTGTACGACCCGGCGGTCGCCGCCGACAAGGTGCGCGCTCACGCGCGGCACTTCGTCGAGCTGGTCAAGGACACGCTGCAGCAGGCGTCGGCGCGTGGGCCGGCGGTCGTGTGCGCCGCCCTACGACGCCGAGCTGTTCGGCCACTGGTGGTTCGAAGGCCCGCAGTGGCTCGAGCAGGTGGCGCGCGGCATGGCCAAGGGCGGCGTCCCGACGGCGACCCTCGGCGAAACGCTCGCCATGGTGCCGCCCGCGGCGGCGGATCGCGCTGCCGGAGGGCTCGTGGGGCGAGGGCGGCGATCATCGCGTGTGGTTGAACCGCGAGACCGAGTGGACGTGGGACCGCGTCTACAGCGCGGAGGCCGAGTGGGCCGAGCACCTCGCGCGCGCCGCGGGCAAGGACGGCGACCTCAAGCGCGTGCTGACGCAGGCCACGCGCGAGCTGCTCCTGCTCGAGGCCTCGGACTGGCAGTTCCTCATCACCACGCAGTCCGCGCGCGACTACGCCGAGCGCCGCGTCGCCGAGCACTACGCGGAGTTCAAGCGTCTCTCCGAGATGGCGCGGACGCTCGCGGACGGCCACCCGCTGACCGTGGAAGCGGCCGAGACCCTCCGGCGGCTCGAGCGCGAAGACTTCGTCTTCCCGCACCTCGATCCCGCATGGGCGCAGCCCCCGGAGGCCTGAGGCGGCATGGCCCGACGCCCGCGCGTCCTCGCGATGATCATGGCCGGCGGCAAGGGGGAGCGTCTCCATCCGCTCACCCGCGAGCGCTCCAAGCCGGCCGTGCCCTTCGGCGGCCGCCATCGCATCATCGACTTCGTCCTCTCGAACTTCATCAACTCCGGCATCCTCTCGCTCTACGTGCTCGTGCAGTACAAGTCGCAGTCGCTCATCGAGCACGTGCGCCTGGCGTGGCGCACCACGGGCATCCTGCCCGACGCCTTCGTCACCATCGTGCCGCCGCAGATGCGGTTCGGCACCGCCTGGTACCGCGGCACCGCCGACGCGGTGCTCCAGAACCTGAACCTCATCGACGACTTCGACCCCGACGTCATCGCGGTCTTCGGCGCCGACCACATCTACCGGATGGACATCAGCCAGATGGTCGACTTCCACCTGGAGCACGAAGGCCGACGTCACGGTGGCGGCGCGCCCGGTGCCGATCGGCGAGCGCGTCCGAGTTCGGCGTCCTGGGCGTGAACGCCGAGGGACGGATCGTGCGCTTCGAGGAGAAGCCGGCCCGGCCCACGCCGCATGCCGGGCGATCCGGGGCGCGCGCTGGTCTCGATGGGCAACTACATCTTCAAGCGACAGCCGCTCGTGGAGGCGCTGCTCGCCGACGCCCGCCGCAGCACGGACCACGACTTCGGCCGCTCGATCATCCCGGAGATGGTCGAGACCGGGCGGGTGTTCGCGTACGACTTCCAGACGAACGACGTGCCGGGCGTGAAGCCCTACGAAGAGCAGGGCTACTGGCGCGACGTGGGGACGATCGAGGCGTACTGGGAAGCGCACATGGACCTGCTCGGCGAGTCGCCGCGCTTCGACCTCGACAACGGCCAGTGGCCGATCCGCACCGGCCAGCACCCCGGGCCGCCCGCGCGCTTCATCGGCAGCGACATCGACAACGGCCAGGTCGGCGAGGGCTCGCTCATCAAGCGCGCCATCGTGCGCAACTCGATCCTCGGCCGCAGCGTGTGGGTCAACGAGGGCGCGGTGATCGAGGACTCGATCGTCATGGACCACACCACGGTCGGCAAGGGCGCGCGCCTGCGCCGCGCCATCGTCGACCGCTTCAACATCATCCCCGCGGACACCGAGATCGGCTACGACGCCGAGGAGGATCGCCGCCGCTACCACGTCGACCGCGCCGGCATCGTCGTGGTGCCGCGGGGCGGCCGCCGCGAGTTCCTGCGCGGCCTCGAGGAGTTCTAACGCGTGGCGCGCGCGGCGCTCGCGTGGTCGATCCACGGCCACTTCTACCAGCCGCCGCGCGAGAACCCCTGGCTCGAAGCCGTCGAGGTCCAGGACTCGGCGGCGCCCGCCCACGACTGGAACGAGCGCGTCACCGACGAGTGCTACGCGCCCAACACCGCGGCGCGCCGGCTCGATCGCGCGAACACGATCGTCGACATCATCAACAACTACGAGCACATCTCCTTCAACGTCGGCCCCACGCTGCTTCGCCTGGCTGGCGCGCGAGCGCGCCGGCGGTGGCGGCCAAGATCGTGGAGGCGGACCGCGCGAGCGTCGCAGGCCCGCGGCGGCCACGGCAACGCGATCGCCCAGGTCTACAACCACATGATCATGCCGCTCGCCTCGCGCCGGGACAAAGTCACCCAGGTGCGCTGGGGCATCGAGGACTTCCGCGTCCGCTTCGGGCGCGAGCCCGAGGGCATGTGGCTGCCGGAAACCGCGGTGGACGACGAGACGCTGGAGGTGCTGGCCGACGCGGGGCTCACCTTCACGATCCTGGCGCCGCACCAGGCGTGGCGCATCCGGCGGCTCGGCGCGGGCGACGACGCGTGGGAAGAGGTCGGCGACCGGATCGACCCGAGCCGCGCGTACCTCTGGCGCGGCCGCGAACGGGCGCGACGCTCGCGCTCTTCTTCTACGACGGCCCGATCTCGCGCGCGATCGCGTTCGAGGGGCTGCTCGAGAGCGGCGAGAAGCTGGCGGCGCGCTTCCGCGACGGCTTCGCCGAGGGCGCGCGACTGGCCGCAGCTGGTCCACTGCGCCACCGACGGCGAGTCGTACGGCCACCACAGCCGCTTCGGCGACATGGCGCTCGCCGCCGCGCTCCACCGCCTCGCCGCCGACCCCGAGATCGCACCTCACCAACTACGGCGAGTTCCTCGCGTCCGCGCCGCCCACGATGGAGGTCCAGATCCGGCAGGCCACGCTCGTGGAGCTGCTTCCACGGCGTCGAGCGATGGCGCGCCGACTGCGGCTGCCGGGTGCGTGGCGACACGCACCAGCGCTGGCGGCGTCCGCTGCGCGACGCGCTCGACTGGCTGCGCGACGCGGTCGATCGCGCTCTACGAGGCGCGCGCCGGCCAGCTCCTGAAGGACGCGTGGCAGGCGCGCGACGACTACGTCGACCGTCGTGCTCGTCGCGGACGCCCGGAGCGGCGTGCGGGCGTTCCTCGACCGCCACGCGCGCGCGCCGCTCGACGAGCCCGCCCAGGTCGAAGCCCGGCGCCTGCTCGAGCTGCAGCGCAATCGTCTGCTCATGTACACGTCGTGCGGCTGGTTCTTCGACGAGCTCTCGGGACTCGAGCCGGTCCAGATCTTGCGATACGCGGCGCTCGTGATGCAGTACGCGCGCGAGCTCGGCGGCGGCGCGCTCGAGGACGAGTTCATCCGCCGCCTGCAGGCGGCCCCGACCAACGTGCGCGAGCTGCCGGACGGCGCCGAGGTCTACCGGCGGCTCGTGCGGCCGACGGCCGTCGACCTGCGGCGCGTCATCGCGCACTACGCGATCAGCAGCGTGCTCGAGCACTACGACGAGGTGGCGCCGATCTACGCCTACGAGGTCGCGCGGCGCGACGAGGCGGTGGAGGCGTATCAGGGGACCGAGGCGCGCATCGGTCACGTCCGCGTCACCGCCACGGTCACCGGCGAGGCGCGCGAGCTCATCTACGCCGTCGTCCACTTCGGGGGCCACGACTTCTCGTGCGGCGTGCGCGCGTGGGAAGGCGCCGCCGTCTACGAGGAGCTGAAGGCCGACCTGCTCGCGCGGTACGCCCGGCACAGCATGGCCGACATGGTGCGTGGCATGGACGACGTACTTCCCCGGCGAGCCGTACGGCCTGCCGCAGCTCTTCCTCGAAGGAGCGCCGCGCGCCTCATCGCCGCGCGTCACGCGCGCCGCGCTCGAGCGGCACGAGGAGTCGTTCCGTCACGTCTGGGAGGAGACGCGGAAGCTCGTCCGCTACCTCCGCGAGGTCGACGCGCCGATGCCGGAAGCGCTGGCGCTCGCCGGACGTCACGTGCTGGAAGACGAGGCGCGCACGGCGCTCGATGACACCGCCGGCGCTCGGCGCGATCCCGCCGCGCGTGTTCGAGCTGGCCGAGGAGGCGCGCGCCGCTCGGTCTCACGCTCGACCTGGCCCCGTGCCGCCCCGCGCTGCGCGCCGCGGTCAGGAAAGCGACTCGACGCGGGTCGCCGAGGGGCCGACGACCGAGCGCGTCGGCGGCCGGTGCTCGCCGTGATCGACGGCGCCCGGCGCCTCGGCGTCGGCTTCGACCGGTGGGGCGCGCAGAACCGCGTGTTCGAGCTGTGGCGGCGCATGCCCGAGGCGCGCCCCGCGCTGGCGCCGCTCGCCGCCGCGCTCGGCCTCGCCACGCGGCCGGAGTCTTCGCCATGAGCGTGGACGCGCTGATCGAGCGGCTGGCGACGGACCCCGCCCAGCCGCTCCGCGTTCCGCGCGCGACCTATCGCCTCCAGCTCGGGCCCGAGCTCACCTTCGACGACGCCGCGGAGATCCTCGACTACCTCGTCGCGCTCGGCATCAGCGACGCTACACCTCGCCGTTCCTGGAGACGAGCGGCGCGGCGGTCGCACGGCTACGACGTCGCCGACCATGGCCGCCTGCGCGCGGAGCTCGGCGGCGAGACGGCCTTCGCGCGCTTCGCGGCGGCGCTCAAGCGGCTCGGCCTCGGGCCTGCTCGTCGACGTCGTGCCGAACCACATGGGCATCGCGCGCGCGCGCAACGCGTGGTGGCAGGACGTGCTGGAGAACGGCCCCGCCTCGCACTACGCCGCGTGCTTCGACATCGACTGGAATCCGGTGAAGCGCGAGCTGACCGACAAGGTGCTGCTGCCGATCCTCGGCGACCAGTACGGCAACGTGCTGGACGCGGGCCAGCTCCGGCTCGAGCGCGACGGCGGCCGCTTCCGCGTCCGCTACTTCGACACCCTCCTGCCGGTGGCGCCGCGCTCGTACGCGCGCATCCTCGCCCATCGCCTGGACGCGCTCGAGGCGTCGCTCGGCGCCGAGCACCCCGCGGTGCTCGAGCTGAAGTCGCTCGTCGACGTGGTTCGCGACCGTGCGCGCTGCAGGCCGACGCCGGCCACCGCGTGAGCGCGGACGAGGGCTACAAGCGGCTGGATGCGCTGCTGCACGACGTCGGCGGACGTCCGCGACTTCGTGGACCGACAACGTGGTCGTCTTCAACGGGACCGCGGGCGACCCGCGCAGCTTCGACCGGCTCGACGCCCTGCTCGGCGAGCAGGTCTATCGCCTCGCCTTCTGGCGCGTGGCGGGCGAGGAGATCAACTACCGGCGCTTCTTCGACATCAACGAGCTCGCGGCGATCCGCATGGAAGTGCCCGAGGTGTTCGCGGCCGCGCATCGCGCTGCTCTTCCGGCTTCATCCGCGACGAGCTCGTGACCGGGCTGCGGATCGATCATCCCGACGGGCTCTACCGTCCCGCGGAGTACTTCCGACGGCTGCAGCGCGGGGCGTTTCTCGAGCTGTGCCACGGGCTCTTCCGCGGCGCCGCCGCGGCCGAGTGGCGCGATCAGGCCGTGCTGGCCAAGTACGACCCGCTCCAGGCGGCCGGGCCCGTGCCCGCGCAGCCCTTCTACATCGTCGCGGAGAAGATCCTGGCGCCGGGCGAGCGGCTGCCCGAGACGTGGGCGGTGGCCGGCACGACGGGCTACGAGTTCCTGAACCTCCTCAACGGGATCTTCGTGGACCGGACCAACGCCCGCGCCATCGACGACCTCTACGCGCGCGTGCTCCGCGCGCGCCCGAACTTCGCCGAGATCGTCTACGAGTCGCAAGCGGCTCATCATGGACAGCTCGATGGCGTCCGAGCTGAACGTGCTCGGCGCATCGGCTGAACCGCATCTCCGAGAAGCATCGCGCCTCGCGCGACTTCACGCTGGGGAGCCTGCGCGTCGCGCTGCGCGAGATCATCGCGGCGTTCCCCGTGTACCGTACGTACCTCGGCGATGACGAGGGCGCGGAGACGGGCGAGCGCCGGCAAGACGCCGAGTCCCGCGGCCACCGACCGCGACGCGGAGTCCATCGCGCGCGCCGTGACCGCCGCCAAGCGGCGCACGCCGGCGATCGACCCGTCGATCTACGACTGGATCCAGGACGATCCTCACGCTTCGCATCCCGGAGAGAGCGGACGTCATCGACCGGGCCGAGCGCGTCGACTTCGTCATGCGCTTCCAGCAGCTGACCGGGCCGATGACCGCGAAGGGCTACGAGGACACCGCGTTCTATCGCTACAACCGCCTGGTCTCGCTGAACGAGGTGGGCGGCGAGCCGAGCCGCTTCGGCACCACGCTCGCGGAGTTCCACGCCGCGAACGTCGAGCGCGCGCGGCACGCGCCGTTCGCGCTGTCGGCCACCGCCACCCACGACACCAAGCGCGGCGAGGACACGCGCGTGCGCATCGACGTGCTCTCGGAGATGCCGTACGAGTGGCGCGCCGCGCGTCCTCCGCTGGCAGCGCCTCAATCGCCGGCATCGGTCACGGTCGATGGCCGGCCGGCGCCGACCCCGAACGAGGAGTACCTCCTGTACCAGACGATGGTGGGCGCGTGGCCGATCGACGCCGGGCGCCTGCGCGACTACATGCTGAAGACCGCCCGGGAGGCGAAAGAGACCACGAGCTGGACCAACCCCAACCCCCGCGGGGACGACGCGCTGGCGCGGTTCGTGGACACGCTGCTCGACGCCCGGACCTCCGCCGAGTTCCTGCGACGACTTCGAGGCGTTTCACGCGAAGATCGCTTCCTTCGGCATCCTCAATTCGCTGGCACAGACCTTGATCAAGATCACCGCACCCGGGGTGCCGGACTTCTACCAGGGCACCGAGCTCTGGGACCTGAGCCTGGTGGATCCCGACAACCGACGCCCGGTGGACTTGGCGCGGCGCCGACGACTGCTCGACGAGCCTGACCAGCGGACATCGCAGGCGGCGACGACCGCGCCGCGCTCGCGCGCGAGCTGGTGAACGACCCCGGACGACGGCCGCGTGAAGCTGTTCGTGATCCGCCAGGCCCTCGCCGTCCGCGCGCCGGCGCGCCGAGCTCTTCGCGCGCGGGGACTACCGGCCCCTCGAGGTCGCACGGCGCGTGCGCCGAGCACGTCTGCGCGTTCGCGCGCATCGGCGCCGGGCGGCCGCGTCCTCACGGTCGTCCCGCGCCTGCTCGCTTCGCGCGGGGTCGTCACGCTGCCGCACGGGCGCGACTACTGGGACGACACCGCGCTCGTGCTGCCCGCCGAGCTGCCGGACGCCACTCCGCAACGTGTTCACGGGCGAGCGCGGGATCGAGGCCGTCGGTGACGGGGAGACGCGCCGGCTGCCGATGGGCGACCGTGCTCGCCGACTTCCCGGTGGCGCTCCTGGAGGCGGCGTGACGCCGCGCGGTGGCGACGCGCGCCGTTCATCTTCATCGGCTGCGTCGAGCTGCGCCAGGCGCTCGAGCGCATCGCGCCACCGACGAGCGCGAGCTGCATGGACCGGCTCGAGGACGTGCCGGCGGGCTCGATCTTCTATCACACGCACGGCTACTTCCTCCGCCACCGCCCGATCACCACCGCCTACGGCAACGACTTCGCCGCGTGGGTGGCGGTGCACGTGCGCGACCAGGTGCTGGCCGAGCGGCTGGCCGTGGTCAATCCCGTTCGAGTTCCCGTCGCTCGAGGAGCTGCGCGAGGAGCTGGTGACGGTCATCCACGATCACCTGCTCCGCCTGCCGATCGTGCCGCGCGTCGAGTTCGGCGAGCCGTTCCACTTCCAGCAGTCGCACATCGTCGAGGTGCCGCTCGGGCGCGCCCGCCACCACGCTGGCGGAGTTCCGCGACGGGCTCGCCGAGGTCGACGCGAGCGCCATCTACTTCCACATGGTGGAGGCGCGGGCCCGCCTGGGCCGCCGCGCCGGCGACTTCGCGGAGTGGATCCGCACCTCGCTCGGCCTGCCCGAGCTCGCCGAGCGCATCGAGCGCATCGACACCTACATGACGAGCCTCGAGCGCGTGCGCGCCCGCGTGCTCGGCCTGGTGGACGCGGCGCTCGAGCTGGAGAGCGGCGCGCGATCGACCAGCCGCATCGACGACTACCGGCAGGTGGCCGCCGCCCGGCGCCGTCGACATCATCCTGAAGCTCGCCGAGCGGGTGCGCGGCCGCCGCTTCCTGCACGTGAGCGGCGGGCGCTTCGGCGGCGGCGCCGCCGAGATCCTCCAGACGCTCGTGCCGCTGATGACCGACCTCGGCGTCGACGCCGTCGTGGGAGATCACCGGCGGCGATCCCGGCTTCTACGCGACCGCCGCCGCGCTGCGGCGCCGCGCTCGAGGGCGGCGAGCGGGTGCTCGACCGACGAGGCGCTCGACCACTACGTCGAGATGAACCGCGTCAACGCCAAGAAGCTCCGCCTCGACGCCGACCTCGTGCTCGTGCACGACGTGCAGCCGGCCATCGCTCGTCGCGCACCGGCCCGACGGCGGCCGCTGGGTCTGGCGCTGCCACTTCGACTGCTCGCGCGCCGCAGCGGCGCGCCTGGAGCGTTCTTCCGGCCGCTTCGTCAACCAGTACGACGCCGCGGTCTTCTCGCTGCCGACGCTTCGGCCGCCGGCTCGGCATCCCGCAGTACGTCATCCATCCCTCGATCGACCCGCTGTCCGAGAAGAACCGCGACCTGCCGCCGCGCGAGGTCGCCGCGCATCCTCCGAGGCCTCGGCGTCCCCCAGGACCGGCCGCTGCTCGTGCAGATCGGCGCGCTTCACGCGCGGCCGCGGATCCCGCTGGGCGTCGTCAACGCCTACCGGCTGGTGAAGAAGCACCACCACGTGCGGCTGGTCGCTCGCCGGCACCGCGCGGCGACGAGCCCGAGAGCGTCGACGTCGCTGGCCGAGCTGCGCGAGGCCGCGCGCGCACGACCCGGACATCCTGGTGCTCGAGCTGCCGCCGGACGCGCAGCTGCAGATCAACGCGCTCCAGCGCGCGGCCACCATCGTGCTCCAGAAGTCGATGCGCGAGGGCTTCGGGCTCGGGCGCGGCCGAGGCGATGTGGAAGGGCAAGCCCGTGGTGGGCGGCTTCGCGGGCGGGCTGCCGCCAGCAGATCGTCTACGACGTGACCGGCTACACCGTGCACTCGGTCGAGGGCGCCGCGTTCCGCGTGCGCCACCTGCTGAACAACCCGGAGCTGATCGCGCGGATGGGCGCGGCCGGCCGCGAGCACGTGCGCCGCTCGTTCCTCGATCACGCGCCACCTCACCGACTACCTGGCGCTCCTCATCCACGTGACGCGATGGCGGTGCGAGGTGAGCAGCGCCGTCGCGCCGGCCGGCCGCCGCGGTCCGATGCCGCTCGACGACGCAGATCGGCCGGGTCGGGACCTGCGAGATCGCGGCGGCGTTCCTCACCTACAACAACGCGGACACGCTTGCCGGGTGTGCTCGACGTCGCCGACGCGCGGCCTCGCCACCCGGTTCCCTGACGCGCCGCGTCGCCCTCATCGGCGCCGACGCGGCTCGTCCGACGGCACGCGTGGACCTGCATCGCGGCCGCGGGCCTGCCCGGCCGTCGTCACCACGCACGAGGCGCCGCTCGGCGAGCGCGTCGCGGTGCCGTTCCACGGCGTGCCCGGGCGCGGCGCCGCGCTGCGCGGCGCGCTCGGCACCGCGCACCGCCTCGGCGCGCGCGTGCGTCCTGCTCCTCGAGGCCGATCTCGTCTCGCTCGCGCCCGACTGGATCGAGCGGCTCGCGACGCCGGTGCTGGGACGAGAAGGCCGACTTCGTCGCGCCCGCCTACGCGCGGCATCGCTTCGACGGCACCATCACGAACCTGCTCATCGCGCCGCTCGTGCGCGCGCTCTACGGCCGCCGCCTGCACCAGCCGCTCGGCGGCCAGCAGGCGCTCTCGGCGCGGCTCGTCGAGCACCTGCTGCTGCATCCCAAGTGGGACTGGAGCGGGCGCGACGCTGGCCGACGTGTGGATCCTCGGCACCGCCATCGCCGACGGCTTCTCCGTGTGGGAGGCCTGGCTGGGCCCGCGCGTCGATCCGCTCGCGCACGCGGACGACCGACCTGCCGACGATGGTGGCGCAGACGCTCGGCGCCGTCTTCACGGTGATGGATCGGCACGACGACCTGTGGCTCGAGGTGCGGGGCAGCGAGCCGCTGCCCGCGGTCGGCGACGCCGTCGCTGCCCGGGCATCGAGCCGCGCGACGGTCGACGTCGAGCGCATGCGCGAGCGCCTTCCGCCTCGGCGCTGCGCGACCTCACCCCGATCTGGGAGCACATCCTGGCGCCCGACACGCTCGGCGACGTGCTCGCGCTCGAGAGCCAGACCGCCGACGCGTTCCGCTTTCCCGACGACCTGTGGGCGCGCGTCGTCTACGACTTCGCGCTCGGCCATCACTACGGCGTCGTCCACCGCGAGCACCTGCTGCGCTCGCTCGTGCCGCTCTATCTCGGCCGCACGGCCGCCTTCGTCGTGGCCACGCGGCGATCGCAGCGCCACCGCGAGCGAGGCGGCCGCCGAGGGCGTCGGCGCGCGCGTTCGAGCGACAGAAGCCCTACCTCGTGGAGCGATGGACGTGAGCCCGCGCAAGCCGGCCGGCGCCGCGCGCTCGAAGGCGAAGGCGCGCACGCCGAAGGCGGACATCCCGGCGACGCGACGGACGGTCATCATCGAGAACGTGGCGCCGGCCGTGGACGGCGGGCGCTACCCCGTCAAGCGCGAGGTCGGCGCGCGGGTCGAGGTGTCCGCGGACATCTTCAAGGAAGGCCACGACGTCCTCGTGGCCTTCGTGCTCTACCGCCACGACGACGCGACGCGTCGTGGCGCGAGGCGCCGATGCGGTTCGTGGACAACGACCGCTGGGCCGGCGACGATCGTCCTCGACCGGATCGCGCGCTGGGTGTTCACGATCGAGGCGCTGGCCGATGCCGTTCCGGTCCTGGCTCGCCGACCTCGTGAAGCGGCGTCGACGCCGAAGCAGGACGTGACGAGCGAGCTGCTCGAAGGCGCGGCGCTGGTCGGCCGCGGCGGCGGAGCGCGCGCGCGGCGCCGAGGCGCGCCGCCTGTCCGCGACACGCGCACGAGCAGGCTCACGCGCGGCCGACGGCGACGGCCGCGCGCGACGCCCGACCTCGCCGCGCTGATGGACGCGCCACCTCGACCGCGCGACGGCCACGCGCGCCGCGATGCGAGTATCCCGTGCGTCGTCGACCGCGAGCGCGCCCGCTTCGCCGCCTGGTACGAGTTCTTCCCGCGCTCCGGCGACGACGCCGGACCGGCACGGCGACCTTCAAGGACGCCGAGGCGCAGCTCGAGCGCGCGGCGGCCATGGGCTTCGACGTCGTGTACCTGCCGCCGATCCATCCGATCGGGCGCGCGCACCGCAAGGGCCGCAACAACGCGCTGACCGCCGAGCCCGGCGACCCCGGCAGCCCGTGGGCGATCGGCGGCCCCGAGGGCGGCCACGACGCCGTGCACCCCGAGCTCGGCACGCTGCGACGACTTCGACCGACTTCGTGGCGCGCGGCGAGCGCAGCTCGGCCTCGAGGTCGCGCTCGACTTCGCCATCCAGTGCTCGCCCGATCATCCGTACGTGCGCGAGCATCCCGAGTGGTTCTTCCACCGGCCGGACGGCACGATCAAGTACGCGGAGAACCCGCCGAAGAAGTACCAGGACGTCTATCCGGTGAACTTCTACGGCGACGATCCCGCGACCGCTGTGGGCGGAGATGCAGCGGCTCGATCGAGTTCTGGATCTCGCACGGCGTGAAGACGTTCCGCGTCGACAACCCGCACACCAAGCCCGTGCGCGTTCTGGGAGTGGCTGATCCGCGAGGTGCAGCGCGCGCATCCCGAGATCGTCTTCCTCGCCGAGGCGTTCACGCGGCCGAAGATGATGAAGGTCCTCGCCAAGGCCGGCTTCACGCAGTCCTACACGTACTTCACGTGGCGCAACGACAAGCAGGAGCTCACGGAGTACCTCGCCGAGATCACCACGCCGCCCGTCGCCGACTACTTCCGCGGCAACCTCTGGCCGAACACGCCGGACATCCTGCACGAGACGCTCGTGCGCGGCGGGCGGCCGGCGTTCAAGCTGCGGCTCGTGCTCGCGGCCACGCTGTCGTCGCTCTACGGCATCTACTGCGGCTACGAGCTGTGCGAGAACGTGCCGGTCGCGCCCACCTCGGAGGAGTACCTGAACTCCGAGAAGTACGAGATCAAGCGTCCGCGACTGGGACGCCCCGGGCAACCTCGTCGACTTCATCACGCGCGTGAACCACGATCCGGCGCAAGAACCCGGCCCTGCAGCGCTACGCAACCTGCGCTTCTACCAGGCCGACGAGCCCGGACATCCTCTGGTACGGCAAGGCGACCGCGGAGCGCGACAACGTGATCTTCGTCGCCGCGAACCTCGACCCCACGGTCGAGCACGACTCGATGGTGGAGGTGCCGATCTGGCGAGCTCGGCATCGAGCCGAGCGAGCCGTACCAGATGCACGAGCTCCTGAGCGACCGGGTCTACGAGTGGCAGGGCCCGCGCGGCTACGTGAAGCTCGACCCCGGCGTCGATCCCGCCCAGATCTTCCGCCTCGAGCGGTTCGCTCCGCGATGAAGGACTGGTACAAGGACGCGGTCTTCTACGAAGTGCACGTCAAGGCGTTCTTCGATGCCGACGGCAACGGCATCGGCGACTTCGCGGGGCTCACGGCGCACCTCGACTACCTGCAAGACCTCGGCGTCGACTGCCTGTGGATCCTGCCGATGTATCCCTCGCCGCTGCGGGACGACGGCTACGACATCGCGGACTTCTACGGCATCCACCCGTCCTACGGCACCGTCGAGGACTTCCAGACGCTTCCTCGACGCCGCCCACGCGCGCGGCCTGCGGGTCATCGCCGATCTCGTCATGAACCACACCTCCGACCAGCACCCGTGGTTCCAGGCGGCCCGCTCGGATCCGAGCTCGCCGTACCGCGACTACTACGTCTGGAGCGACACCGACCAGCGCTATCGCGGCGCGCGCATCATCTTCACCGACACCGAGAAGATCGAACTGGAGCTGGGACCCGCAGGCGAAGGCCGTACTACTGGCACCGCTTCTTCAGCCACCAGCCCGACCTCAACTACGACAACCCGCAGGTCCGGAAGGCGATGCTCGACGTCATGCGCTTCTGGCTCGACCGCGGGCTCGACGGCTTCCGGTGCGACGCCGTGCCGTACCTGATCGAGCGCGAGGGCACGAGCTGCGAGAACCTGCCGGAGACCCACGCCATCCTGAAGGACGTGCGGCGCGTGATCGACCAGGAGTACGGCGGCGACCGCATCCTGCTCGCCGAGGCCAACCAGTGGCCGGAGGACGTGCGGCCGTACTTCGGCGACGGCGACGAGTTCCACATGTCGTTCCACTTCCCGCTGATGCCGCGTCTCTACATGGGCATCCACCGGGCGGACCGGCTGCCGATCACCGACATCTTCACGCACACGCCGCCCATTCCGCCGTCGTGCCAGTGGTGCCTCTTCCTGCGCAACCACGACGAGCTCACGCTCGAGATGGTGACCAGCGAAGAGCGGGACTTCATGTACTACGCGTACGCCTCCGACCCGCGCATGAAGCTCAACCTCGGCATCCGGCGGCGGCTCGCGCCGCTCCTCGAGAACGACCGGCGCGCGCATCGAGCTGATGAACTGCCTGCTCCTCACGCTGCCGGGGACGCCGATCCTCTACTACGGCGACGAGATCGGCATGGGGGACAACGTGCACCTCGGCGACCGCAACGGCGTGCGGACGCCCATGCAGTGGTCCGCCAACCGCAACGCGGACTTCTCCACCGCGGAGGCCGAGCGGCTCTACCTGCCCGTCATCAACGATCCCGTCTACGGCTACCAGGCGGTCAACGTCGCCGCGCAGGCGAAGACGCCGTCGTCGCTGCTGAACACGATGAAGCGGCTCATCGCGGCGCGGAAGCGCTCGCGGGCGTTCGGGCGCGGGACCATCGAGTTCCTCCACCCGCGCAACCAGGCCGTGCTCGCGTTCCTGCGGCGCTGGGAGGACGAGACGCTGCTGATCGTGGCGAACCTCGCCGCCTCCTCGCAGCCGGTGGAGCTCGACCTGTCCGCGCATCGCGGCGCGGTGCCGATCGAGCTGCTGGGGCAGACGCGCTTCCCGCCCATCGGCGACCGGCCGTACTTCCTGAGCCTCGGCGCGCACGGCTTCTACTGGTTCCGGCTCGAGCCGCGCGAGCGGGGGCCCGTCCGGTATGGCATCGAAGCCACCGCCATCTGAGCCGCTCGCGGCCTGGCTGGCGACGCAGCGATGGTTCGGCGGCAAGCGCCGTCAGATCGGCGCCGTCGCGGTCGAGGATTCGATCGATCTCGACGGCGGGACGCTGCACGTGGTGCGCGTCGTGCTCGACGACGGCGAGGTGCAGCGGTACGCGGTGCCGCTGCGGCCGGGGGCGACGCCGGTCGACGCCGTCGACGATCCGCGCTTCACGCGCGCGCTGCTCGACCTCGTGCGTGCCGGCGGGCGCGCGGGCCCGGTGCGCGGACAGCGCACGCGCGCGTTTCCGGACGTGCTCGACCGTGCCGCCGCCGTGCGCAAGATCGGTGGCGAGCAGAGCAACACGTCGATCGTCATCGGCGATGCGCTCATCATGAAGCACTTCCGGCGGCTCGCCGCGGGCCTGAATCCCGACCTCGAGATCACGCGCTTCCTGACCGAGACCGCGAGCTTCGCGCACACGCCGGCGCTGGCCGGCTGGCTCGAGTACGGCGGCGACGGCGGCGAGCCCGCCACCCTCGCGGTCGTGCAGCGCCTCGTGACCGGCGCGCGCGACGGCTGGGAGTGGATGCTCGCCGCCATGCGCGACGAGCGCGCTCGCGGCCTGACGCTGCCCGCGCTCCGCCGCCTCGGCGAGATCACCGCGCAGCTCCACCTGGCGCTCGCGCACGCGCCGGCAAGCCTTCCGGCGCTCGCGCCGGAACCCGTGACCGACGCCGACGTGGCACGGTGGACGGCGGCGGTGACGACGCAGCTCGCGGCCGCGAGGGCCGCCGCTCCGCCGGCCGCGTCCGCCGGCATCCCGAGCGTCGCGCCGGACCTGGTCAGCGACGCCCTGGCCGCGCTGCGCGGGCGCGCCAAGGCGCGTCACCACGGCGACTTCCACCTCGGCCAGACGCTCTACCGCGAGGCGGCGGGCGCGTGGACGATCATCGATTTCGAGGGCGAGCCGCTCCGCCCGATGGCCGAGCGCCGCCAGAAGCACGCGCCGCTGCGCGACGTCGCCGGTCTGCTGCGGTCGGTCGCGTACGCCGCGGAGACCGCGCGCGCGACGGCCCCGGGCCCGTGGATCGACGCGTGGGAGCGCGACGCGCGGACCGCGTTCCTCGACGGCTATCTCGGGGCTGCCGGCCGCGCGCCGTTCCTCCCGGAGGACCAGGCTCGCGCCCTCCGCGCCGTGGCGGCGTTCGAGCTGGAGAAGGCCGCGTACGAGGTCGTCTACGAGGCCAACAACCGTCCCGACTGGATCGGCATCCCGCTGCGCGGCATCGTCGGCGCCGCGGCGGCGCTCCGCCCGTCGCGGGCGGCCGGCGCCGCGTGACGGCCGGCTACTTCTTCTTCGCCGGGGCCGCCTGCGACGCCATGTAGACGAAGTACATCTTCTCCGCGATCCAGCCGGCCTTGTCGAAGTAGACGAAGAGCCCGGAGCGGTACTTGAACACGTCGACCCCGTTTTCCTTGTCCGTCCCGTCGGGCGCGCCCCAGCCGCTGACGACCATGGCTCGCGTGAAGACGCCCTGGCGCGGCTCCAGGAGCATGGACCGCACCATGTCGGCGCGGTAGCCCGTCGGGGTCAGCAGACCGAAGTCGATCGTCACGCGCACCATGCCGCGCGGCGCCTGCTCGCCCTCGTAGCGCCACTGCGTGGTGTCGTAGCCTTCCACCTTCTGGCTCGACACCTTCGTGGGCTGACCGAACTGCGTGCGGACGTCGTTCTGGACGGACTCGCCGGGACGGATGCTCGCCCACTCCGCGGCGTGCGCCACGCCGACGGCGAGCAGCAGCCCGAGCGCGATCGCGAGCACGCGCGTCATAGGCCGAGCGCGACGCCGTCGCCGCGCGGATCGGCGCCGCCCACCATCAGCCCGTCGCGGAACGCGATCGCGTGGGCGTGGCCGACCTTGGGGAAGAGCGCGGGCGCGGGCGTGACGTTGTGGCCCTTGCGACGGAGCCCGCTGAAGACGCGCGCGGGCACGCGGTCTTCCAGGTAGATCGCGTCCGCCGGGTCGTTCGGCAGGAACTCGCCGATGAGGAAGCGCGGCCGCTCGATCGCCTCCTGCGGGTCCATGCCGTAGTCGAGCAGGTTCGTCAGCACCTGCACGTGGAACATCGCCTGGCCGTTGCCGCCCATGGTGGAGAACGCCACGTGCGGCCGGTCGTCGCGCGTCACGAGCGAGGCGATCAGCGTGTGGAAGGGCCGCTTGCCCGGCGCGAACACGCCGGATGCTCCGGCTCGTAGGTGAAGTGGCGCCCGCGGTTCTGGAGGAGCACGCCCGTGCCCGGGACCACGACGCCGGAGCCGAACGGGTTGAAGAGCGACTGGATGACGCTGGCCACGTTGCCGTGACCGTCGGCGACGACGAATCCCGTCGTGTCGCCCTCGGGATCGCCCGGCCGCGTACGCCTGCGCCTTGCGCGCGTCGAACGCCTTCCGCCGCTTCGCGGCGTAGTCCTTCGACAGCAGCGCCTCGAGCGGGAGCCGCGCGTGCGCGGGATCGCCGATCCAGCGATCGCGGTCGGCGTACGCGAGCTTCACCATCTCCAGGAGCAGGTGCAGGTGCTCGACGGAGTGGATCGTGCGTCGCGCGAGGGGAACGCCCTCGAGCAGGTTCAGCGCGATGAGCGCGGCGAGCCCCTGCGTGGGCGGCGGCGTCTCGTACACGGTGGCGCCGCGGTAGGTCGTCGTGATCGGCTCGCCCCACTCGCCGCTGTGCCGCGCGAGATCGTCCTCGGTGAGGAAGCCGTCGTCCGCCATGCGCGCGGCGATGGCGCGCCCCACGCGGCCCGCGTAGAAGAGATCGGGACCGTCGGACACGAGCGCCTTCAGCGTGTGCGCGAGATCCGCCTGCACGAACGTCTCGCCGAGCACGGGCGCGCGGCCGCCCGGGCGTGAAGACGCGGCGCCACTCCGGATCCGGGTTGCCGGGCGCGAACTCCGTGATGTACTGCGCCTGCAGCGACGTCATCGGGATACCCGCGCTCGGCACAGCGGATGCCCGGCCGCGAGCAGCTCGCCGATCGGCCGCGTGCCGAAGCGCTCGTGCAGCATGAACCAGCCGCGCACGCAGCCGGGCACGCTCACCGTCGGCGGGCCGATCACGGGAAGCCGCGACGAGCGCCGCGCCGCGCCAGCTCGTCGAGTCCGGCGCGCGAGCCGGAGCGGCCCGCCCCGTTCAGGAAGTGCACGCGCCGCGTCGCCGCCTCGTAGTAGAGGACGAAGATGTCGCCGCCCACGCCGCACATGGCCGGCTGCGTGACCGCGAGCACCGCGTTGGTCGCGATCGCCGCGTCCGCGGCGGTGCCGCCCGCGCGCAGCACGTCGAGGCCCGCCAGCGTCGCCCACGGGTGGCAGGACGCGACCATGCCCTCGCGGCCGAGCGCGACCGGACGATGGGAGTATCCGACGGTCGGCATCTAGGCACGATCGGATTCAGCTCCAGGCGCATCGTCCGCCCCGGAGCGTGCGGCTGGCGCCGCACGCCCCATAGAAGCCGGGTGATTTCGTCCTGCGGGAAGATCGGCAGCGGCACCTGACGTGCGCCGTCCACGAGCACCACGCCCTGCTCTCGCGGCACGACCTGGCCGATGAAATGACAGTCGATCGACTCGCGCGCGAGCGCGTGGATGACCACGCCGGCCTCGGCGGGCGCGAGCGTCATCAGGAGCGCGCCGCTGGCGATGGTGCCGAGCGGATCGAGACCGAACGCCTCACAGAGGATCCTGCCCTCGGGCAGAAGCATGACGCGGTCGCGATCGATGCGCAGCCCGACGTTCGGCGGCGTCGGCCAGCTCGTGGAGCGCGGTGGCGATGCCGCCCTCGGTCGGATCGTGCATGGCGTGGACGGTGGCGAGCTCGCACGCGATCTCCGCCTCGGGCAGCACGCTGAGGCCGGGCACGCGCAGGAAGGCCCTTCGCCTTGCGGATCACGGAGGCCGGCACCCCGCGCGCGCGCAGCTCCGCCTCCTTCTCGCGCGCGATGATCGCGGCGCCTTCGAGCGGCACGCCCTTCGTCATCACGATCGCGTCGCCGACCTGCGCGCCGCCCGTGGTCACGAGCTTGTCCTTCGCGACCTCGCCGAGCATCGTCCCGGCCACGATCGGGCGATCGAGCCCGTACGTGATCTCGGTGTGGCCGCCGACCAGCGCCACCTCCATCTCCGCGCACGCCTCGTGCAGCTGCCGCGAAGAGCGCCGACACGCTGCTCGTCGGACGTGCGGCCCTCGGGCAGGAGGATCGTCGCGAGGAACCAGCGCGGGCGCGCGCCGCGCACCGCGATGTCGTTGGCGTTGACCTGCAGCGCGTACCAGCCGATCGTCGTCGGTGGCGAACGTGATCGGGATCGCTGGTCGCGACCAGGTAGCGGTCGCCCATGTCGATCACCGCCGCGTCCTCGCCGACGCGCGGGCCGACGACCACGCGCGGGTCCTTCACGGCGTGACGCTCGAGCATCGCCTGCAGCGTGCGGGCAGGAAGCTTTCCGACGGGCAGGAACGGCATCGGCGCTGCGAGTATATCAGGCGAGCAGCTTCAGCAGATCCGCGGTGAGGTCGAAGAGCTGCGCGCAGCCGCTCACGCCGCCCACGTGGTGGCTCAGCCGCTTGCGGAATCCGGCGTCCACCGTCTCGCCCACCAGCGCCGTGAACTTCCCTTGCGGCTCCGAGCAGATGCCGGCGTACGGCAGCCGGGACGTCACGGCGTCCGCGCGCTCGATGCGGCCGGTGGCCGCGTCGATCTCGAGGGTGAGGTCGAAGCCGTGCACGTTGTCGTGCATCGAGTGGAAGAGGCGCAGACGCCCGTCGACGCGCTCGAGCCGTGCCACCTTCTTGCGGACGAACACTCGCGTCTGCCCGGGCCCGGGGCTGTAGAGATCGGGCTGCATCGGCGAGACGACCGTGCGCGTGCCGAAGAGCGCGCGGCCCTGCGGCGCTGTACGTGAAGCACGAGTCCGGCAGGTCGATCCAGCCCGAGGTGTCGAGCTGCCAGCACTCCCACGCGCCCCCGGTCGGCACGCTCGGCCTGCTCGCGCGGGAGCTTCGCGACCTGCCGGGCGAGGCGCGCGACCTCGACGGCCGCGTCGACCAGCGATTCCACTCCCGGGGCCGCGGCCGACGGTGTCCGCGACGGTGCGCGTGAAGCCGGCCACCATGGGCACGCTCGGCAAGAGCTCGGAACCGCGGCGATCGCGGCGGGATCGACGTCGCCCGCGATCGCCCGCGCACGCGCGTCGCGGATCAGGTACTCGGGCGAGGGCAGCGCGACGACGCTCAGCTCGACCGTGCGCGCGGGCTCCGCGATCCGCACGGTGTGCGTGAACGCGTCCCCGTGCGTGTTGTCGGTCCAGCCCTCCATCACGCGCTCGTAGCGCGTGGCGTTCCCGAGCACCGTGGGGGTGATCACTTGGCCAGGTACTTTTCGGGCGCCGCGTCGAACTGCTTCTTGCAGCCCGTGCAGCAGAAGTAGTAGGTCTCGCCCTTGTAGCTCGACTGGGCCGCCGCGCGCGGCGGGTCCACGGTCATCGCGCACACCGGATCGATCGCCATCGCTCTCCTCCAGGCATCACGCGACAGGCCGCGGATGCCACCGTCGCAGGCGCAAGCTGTTCACCACCACCGAGACCGACGAGAACGCCATCGCCGCGCCCGCGAGCATCGGCGAGAGCAGGATGCCCCACAGCGGATACAGCAACCCGGCCGCCACGGGAATCAGGATCACGTTATAGCCGAACGCCCACACCAGGTTTTCCTTGATGATGCGGATCGTTCGGCGCGAGAGGTCGACCGCCACCACGACCCCGGCGACGTCGCCGCGCATCAGCGTGACGTCGGCGGCCTCGATCGCCACGTCGGTGCCGGACCCCATCGCGATCCCGACGTCGGCCGCGGCCAGCGCCGGCGCGTCGTTGATCCCGTCGCCGACCATCGCGATCACCGACCGGGGCTCCGTCTCGCGCAACACGCGCACCTGGCGCGCCTTGTCCTCGGGCAGGACCTCCGCGAGGACGCGGTCGATGCCCGCCTGCCGGGCGATCGCCTCGGCGGTCGCGCGGCGGTCGCCGGTGAGCATCAGCACCTCGAGGCCACGCGTCCGGAGCGCGGCGACCGACGCGGCGGCGTCGGGCTTCAGGACGTCCGCGGCCGCGATGAGGCCGAGGAGCCGGCCGGCGACGGCGAGATACACGACGGTCTTGCCCTCCTGGGCGAGAGCCGCCGCGCGCGACTCCAGCGCGCTCGCGTCGATGCCGCGCTCGTCCATCAGCACGCGGTTGCCGAGCAGCACGCGCCCCTCCGGCGCCATCGCGTCGATGCCCTGGCCCGGCACCGCGGTGAACTCGCTCACCGCGGGCAGCGCGAGACCGCGATCCTTCGCGGACGCGAGGATCGCGGCGCCCAGCGGATGCTCCGAGCCCTGCTCCGCCGCGGCGGCGAACGCGACGACCTCATCGTCCGGGAGACCTGGCACCGGCACGATGTCGGTCACGCGCGGGCGGCCGACGGTCAGCGTGCCGGTCTTGTCGAACACGACCACGCGGACGCGGTGCAGCGGTCTCGAGCGCGGTCGCGTTCTTGACGAGGACGCCGTGCTCCGCGCCCCTTGCCCGTGCCCACCATGATCGCGGTCGGCGTGGCGAGGCCCATCGCGCACGGACACGCGATGACCAGCACGGCCACCGCCGTGGTGAGCCCGTACAGCAGCGAGGGCGATGGTCCGAAGAGCGCCCAGCCCGCGAACGTCAAGGCGGCGATGCACGAGAACGACCGGCACGAACACCGCGGCCACACGGTCGGCGAGGCGCTGGATCGGTGCGCGTGAGCCCTGGGCCTCGGCCACGAGGCGGGTGATCCGGGCCAGCGTGGTGTCGGCGCCGACGCGCGTGGCGCGCATGACGAAGCTGCCGGTGCGGTTGAGCGTGCCGCTGAACACGGGAGCGCCGGCCTCCTTGGTCGACCGGCAGGCTCTCGCCGGTCAGCATCGACTCGTCGACGCGTCGACCGGCCCTCGACGACGACGCCGTCGACGGGCACGCGCTCGCCCGGACGAACGCGGACGAGATCGCCGACGACCACCTCGTCGGTCGGCACGTCGATCTCCGTCCCGTCGCGGAGGACGCGGGCCGTCGCGCGGCGCGAGGCTCACCAGCCGGCGGATCGCCTCCGAGGTGCGGCCGCGCGCCCGCGCCTCCAGCCATCGCCCGAGGACGACCAGCGTGATCACGACCGCGGACGTCTCGTAGTACGGCATCGCGCCGAGCGCCATGAACGCGTGCGGCCACAGCGTGACGGCGACGCTGAAGAGCCACGCGGCGCTGGTCCCGATCGACACCAGGGTGGCCATGCTGGCCGAGCGATAGCGGAGGTCGTGCAGGAAGCCGCGATGGAACGACGCCCCCACCCACCACTGCACCGGCGTCGACAGCAGGAGATGGAGCCACGGGCTCCGAAGCCACGCGGGCGCCCACCAGAAGATCTCGGTCATGCTGCCGACGACGATCGGCACCGTCAGCACCGCGCCGACGACGACCTTGCGCCACAACGCGCGCTGCTCTTCCGCCCGCGCCGTGTCTTCGCGCTCGGCGGCCTCGGCCGGCGGCTCCGCGGACGGCGTCACGAGCTCGTAGCCCGCGCGCGCTCACGGCCGACTGCAGCGCGCCGAAGTCCGTCGTCGCGGGGTCGAACGCGACGCTGGCCCGCTCGGTGGCGAGGTTCACCGACGCCTGCTCGACGCCGCCGACGCCGCGCAGCGCGCGCTCGACCTTGCCGACGCAGGCGGCGCAGTGCATCCCGCGCACCGGCGCGGTCACGCGCTTCACCGCCGTGCCTTCAGCGGCCATTCACTTGCCCCGGAAGCGCGTGACGACGTCGAGCAGCTCGTCGATCTTCCGCTGGCGGTCGTTCTTCGATCCCGAGCGCAGGGCGTCGGCGACGCAGGACTCGACGTGACGGCCGAGCAGCAGCTTCTCCACCTGCTCCAGCGCGCCCTGGACCGCCGCCACCTGCAGGAGGATGTCGACGCAGTACGTGTCCGCGTCGATCATGCGCTGCAGGCCCTGCACCTGCCCCTCGATCCGCCGGAGCCGTCCGAGCGCCTTGGCCTTCGTGGTCGCGTCGATCATCGATACCCCCATGGGGTAGCCTGCGACCGCCGGGCCGTCCTGTCAACTCGGGCGCGCGCGCCCGCGGCTCGGCGTCGCGGCGCCGCGCCGGTTTGCCGGGCTGCGGAGCGCGGGGCTGGGGGGCCGTCGGGCCCCCCATGTCTCGAAGAGCGCGCGGCGGCCGACCGCCGTGCGCTTGCGCTTCGCGACCGGCTTGGTCTTGGCCTTCTTCGGCAGGGTCTTGGCTGGCGCGGGGAGCCGCCAGCCCTTCTGGTGCGCGATGCGCTCCCCTTGCTTGATCACGAGGAGGTCGACGAGCCGGGCCGACGGGTTGCGGAGCAGGCCCAGGTACTTCTCCCAGTACCGCGGCGAATGCGCGAGGGTACGCATCGCGTCGAGGGCCAGGGTCAGCGCGGAACGGTCACCCCTGCGCGCCGCGAGCCGCAGATCGGCGAGGATCTTCTGGCCACTGATCCGTGACGGCCGCAGGCTCACTTGACGATGATCTCGTAGTCCTCGCGGGCCTTCGGCTGGCGGAAGGCTTCGATCGTCACCTTCGCGCCGACGACCTCGGACAGGCGCGGCAGATCGTCGCGCGCCTCGTTGTCGAGGTACGTGGCGAGGTCGGGATGCACGCGCGCGACGATATCCTTGCCGGCGGCGCCCGCCGCCTTCGCGCGGACCGCGCGGAACAGCTCCGCGGCCAGCGTCTCGTCGGACTTGGTCACGCCGCTGCCCTTGCAGGTCGGGCACTGCGTGCTCAGCAGCGCCCGGAGGTCCTGCCGCACACGCTTGCGCGTCATCTCCACGAGGCCGAGCTCCGAGATCTCGAGCACGTTGGTCCGCGCCTTGTCCTCGACGAGGGCGCGCTTGAGCGTGCGGTAGACCTGCTCGCGGTGCTCGAGCACCTCCATGTCGATGAAGTCGATGATGATGATGCCGCCGAGGTCGCGCAGCCGGATCTGGCGCACGACTTCCGTCACCGCCTCCATGTTGATCTTCAGGACGGTCTGCTCGAAGTCGCGCTTGCCGACGTACTTGCCCGTGTTGACGTCGATGGAGACCAGCGCCTCGGTGTGGTCGATGACGATGTAGCCGCCGGACTTGAGCCACACCCGCCGGCGCAGCGCCTTTTCGATCTCCTTCTCGATGCCGAGCGCCTCGAAGATCGCCGTGGGCTCCTCCCACAGCCGGACCTTGTCCGCGAGGGCGGGAACCAGCGTCTCGACGTACGTGCGGCACTTCTCGTAGACCTCGCGCGTGTCCACGACGAACTCGTCGACGTCGGGCGACAGCAGGTCGCGCACGACGCGGAAGGTCAGGTCCCCTTCCTCGTGGAGGACGGACGGCGCGCGCGCCTGCTCGTACCGCGCGAGGATCTGGCTCCACAGGCGCCGCAGGAACTCGACGTCGTTGCGGAACTCGTCCTCGCCCTTGCCTTCGGCGTTCGTGCGGACGATGAACCCGCCCCCGGCCACCGCCAGCTCGCGCACCGTGGTGCGCAGCCGGTCGCGCTCGGCGTCGTCCCGGATCCGGCGCGACACCCCGATGTGCCGGGACTGCGGCATGTAGACGAGGTAGCGGCCGGGCAGCGAGATGAACGCGGTGACCCGCGCGCCCTTCGTGCCGAGCGGCTCCTTGGCCACCTGCACGAGGACCTCCTGCCCCTTCCGGAGCATCTCCTCGATCGGCGCGACGGCTTCGCGGCGCGGCGGCTCCTCGGCGTCCGAGTCGGGGTCGGTCGCGACCTCGAGCTCGGGGTCCTCGTCCACGACGGCGGGCACGAGGTCACCCCGGTCGGGCGTGTAGTCCCCTGCGTAGAGGAACGCGTCCTTCGTGAGGCCGATGTCGACGAACGCCGCCTGCATGCCCGGCAGCACGTTCGTCACCACGCCCTTGTAGACGCTGCCCACGATGGAGCGGTGACGCGACCGCTCCAGGTACAGCTCGGTGAGGAGGTTTCCTTCCTGGACGGCGACGCGGGTCTCGATCAACCCCGCGTTGACGACGATACGTTTGGCCACGGCAGCACCTCGCTGACGCGGCGGCCCGGCACCAATCCGGAGGCCCGACGCGTCTCATTGGAACTGCCGCATCCGGACCGAGACGAGGAGACCCAGGCCCATGAGCGAGCACAGCACCGAGGTGCCGCCGTAGCTCATGAGAGGCAGCGGGACTCCGACGACGGGCAGGAGTCCCGTGACCATGCCGACGTTGATCAGCACCTGAACCCCCAACATGGAGGTGGCCCCGAGGGCGACGAGGCGTCCGACCGGCTCGCGCGTGGAGGCGGCGATGTCGAAGCCGCGCATCAGCACGAACGCGTAGCACCCGAGCAGGACCAGACACCCGACGAAGCCCCACATCTCGGCGAATACGGCGAAGATGAAATCCGTGTGACGCTCCGGGAGGAACGCGAGCCGGCTCTGTGTGGCGCCGCTCACACCTTTCCCCAGGAGCTGACCTGAACCGATGGCGATCTTGGCCTGGATCACGTTGTACGCGGTCCCGAGCGGATCGCGGAACGGGTCCAGGTACACCAGAATGCGTTCCCGCTGATACTCCTTGAGCGCGAGGAACCAGGCGATGGGCAAGGCGGCCAGCGCGGCGAGCGCGAGACCTCCGAGCAGTCGCAGGCGGATCCCCGCGCCCACGAGGAGCGCGATCAACACGGGAAAGAGCAGGAGGGCGGTGCCCAGGTCGGGCTGCTTCATGATCAGCACGAACGGGATCGCGGCCACGGGCAGCACGAGCAGCAGCGTGAAGCGGCCGATCGGCTGCGCCCACCGCGAGGTCAGGACCCACACCGCCATGAGCACGAAGGCGATCTTGAAGAGCTCCGAGGGCTGCACGCTCACGGAGCCGAGGACGATCCAGCGCCTGGCACCCGACACCGTGCGCCCGAGGACGAAGACCGACGCGAGGCCGGCGAGCCCGAGCAGGTAGATGATGGGCGCGACGCGGACGAGTTTCTTGTAGTCGAGGCTGGCGACGATGAACAACCCGACGAGACCGACGCCGAACCACACGAGCTGACGGAGGGCCACGGTCCCCCCCGCGCGGCCGACGTGGAGGCTCGAGAGCGTGAGGCCGCTCAGCACCGCGAACCCGAGGCCGATGCCGATGAGCGGCCAGTCGACGTTCTGGAGGAGCCGCCGGTCGATCCCGATCATCCGGGGAACCCGACGGCCGCCACCTTCTCGAAGAAGATCGCGTTGAAGATCTTGCGGGCGATGGGCGCCGCGGCGTCTCCGCCGTGACCGCCGCGCTCGACGAGGACGACGACGACGGCCTGAGGCTCCTTGGCGGGCGCGAACGCCGCGAACCACGCGTGGTCCTCGCCGCGCTCGGACTTCGAGTTCGCGATGGTCTGCGCGGTGCCGGTCTTGCCGGCGACGTCGAGGCCCGGGATCTTCGCGGCGCCGCCCGTCCCCCAGTCGTTGACGACCGCCCACAGCCCGTCCGTGATCAGCGCCCACACGACGGGCGAGAGCTCGACGTGGCCGTTCACCTGGCCGGCGTCACGGAACACGACGCCCTGCTCCGGCCGCTCGATGCGTTGCACGAGGCGCGGCTTCCACAGCACGCCGCCGTTCGCGACGGCGGCCATCATGCGCGCCACCTGCATCGGCGTGACCAGCACGGCGCCCTGCCCGATCGACATGTTCAGCGTGTCGCCGCCCGTCCACGGACGCGACTTGTCGCCCTTCACGCGCACCTTCGGCTCGGGGATGAGGCCGATCTTCTCCGTGCCCAGCTCGATGCCGGTGGCGGCGCCGAGCCCGAACGCCTTCGCGTACTTCGCGATGGCAGTGCCGCCGATCTTGAGACCCTGCTGATAGAAGTACACGTCGCACGACTGCGCGATGCCGCGCCGCAGGTCGACGGTCCCGTGGCCTTCCTTCTTCCAGTCCTTCCAGGTGCGACCGCCGTACTCGAAATGCCCGGGGCACTGCACGCGATCCATCGGCGTGATGGAGCCTTCCTGCAGCCCGGCCGCCATCAGGATGATCTTGAAGACGGAGCCCGGCGGGTACATGGCCTGGCTCGCCCGGTTGAGCAGCGGGTGCAGCGGATCCTGGATGAGGCGGACCCAGGCGGCGCGGTCGATGTTGCCGGTGAACGCGTCGATCGGGAACGCCGGCGTGGAGACGAGCGCGAGCACGTCGCCGTTGCGCGGGTCCATCACGACCACGGCGCCGGCCTTGCCTTCCATCGCCTTCTCCGCGACCTCCTGGATGCGGCGATCGATGGTCGTCACGACTTGCGCGCCCGGATGCGGTTCCGTCTGCGTGACGATCCGGATCGGGCGTCCCATCGCGTCCACTTCGATGCGCTCGCCCCCGTCGCGTCCACGCAGGAACTCGTCGAGCAGCCGCTCGAGGCCCGTCTGGCCCACGAGCTCGCCCCGGCGGTAGCGTCCCTGCTTCATCTGCTCGTCGTTCGCCTCACGCACGTAGCCGAGCAGATGGGCGGCGAACCGGCTCGTCGGGTAGGCGCGCTGTGGCTCGACTTCCACGATCACGCCCGGCAGCTCGAGCTTCCACTCTTCGACCTTGGCCACGTCCTCCATCGTGAGGCCGCGGCGGATGCGTACCGGCAGGAACGAGTCCGCGGACACGCGCCCCACCGCGTCGACGAGCTCCTGGTACGGGAGCCCGAGGAGCGTCGAGAGCCGGCCGAGCACCGCGTCCTTGTTGTCGAGCTCGCGCGGGATGATCGACAGCGTGAACGCGGGCCGGTTGTCCACGAGGGGGACGCCGTTGCGATCGAACAGGATGCCGCGCGGCGCGGCGATTGGACGAATGCGGATCCGGTTCTTGTCGGAAGCGTCCAGGAAGCGCCCGCCTTCGAGCACCTGCAGGTACCAGAGCTGCCCGATGATGGCGAGCAGGCCGAGGGCGACAACGCCAGCGATCGCGATGATGCGGCGCTGCTCCGGATCCCGCCGCCCCGGCTGGGGCCGGAGTCGTGGATCGAAGCCGCGCCTCGCGGTCATGTGGCCCGGTCCTTCAGGACGTCGGTCCATGCGAGCGTGAAGACCAGCGCGGCGCCGATGAAGCCGTTGTACAGCGCCTGTGGAAGGATCACGAACGTCATCAGCTCACCGAACGGCGCCGGGAAGCGGAAGAGCTGCAGCAGCGTGAAGCGGACGACGCCCTCCGCGATCGTGAGGAGCACGAGCCCCGGGATCTGCACGAGGGGCTGCGTCACGCGCAGGCGTCCCCCGCCGCGCCCAGGCCGAAGCCGACGAGCGCCTTCGTGAGCGCCTGCACGCCGAGGAGGCCGCCGGCGGCGACGTCCTGGAGCAGGCCGGCCACGAAGCCGGCGGCGCAGCCGAACTCCGAGCCGCGACGAAGGGCGAGCAGGATGACGACGATGAGCGGGATGTCGGGAGCGACGTCGGCGATGCGGAGCGCCGGCGCCAGCGTGGCGTGCGCGAGACCGCCTCCGAAGACGGTCAGCAGGAAGAGCGTCTTCACGCGTCAGCCGTCCGAGGGGAAGGCCGCCGCGACGTCCCGCCGCGTGTCGCCGGTGAGGAGGAGCACTTCATCCACTCGAGCGAAGTCCACGACCGGGGTGAGCACGGCGTAGTGGAAGAGCGCGGAGCCGCGGTCATCGATGGCCCGCACGCGTCCCACCGGGATGCCGCGCGGGAACACGCCGCCGGCGCCCGACGTGACGACGAGGTCACCGACCTGGATGCCTCCGCCTTCGCGCGCCATGTACTTGAGCCGCAGCGTGCCGCGCGGATCCCCCTCGACGATGCCCGACGTCCGCGTGCGCACGACGTGCGCACCGACCGTGGACGCTGGATCGGTCAACACCTGAACCACGGAGGCGCCGCTGCGCACCTCCATCACGCGGCCGATGAGCCCCTCCGGCGAGATGACCGCGGTGAGGCGCACGACGTTGTCGCCGCGGCCACGGTTCACGGTCAGCGAGCGCACCCAGCCGCCCCACTCGCGCGCGATGATCTCACCGCTCACGGTCGTGAGCGGCAGGCGCTCCTGGAGGGCCAGCAGCCGGCGCAGCCGCTCGTTCTCCACGGTCGTCTCGGACACCTGCAGCGACTCCACGCGGAGCCGCTGGTTGTCCTCGCGGAGCCGGCGGTTCTCCGCGCGCACGTTCTTCCAGTCGAGGTAGGTCGCCCAGACGTTGACGGCGGCGCGGTTGATGCGCGCGAGGCTGCTCTGGATGGGCGTCGTGACGAAGCCCAGAGCCTCCGCCGTCGGCGTGCTGTGACCGCGGGTCTGGATGGTGAGGAGCAGCAGGCAAGCGGCGACCACGGTGCCGAGCACGAGGACGCCGCGAATCTTCACTTGCCTGCCTCCGGAGGCGCGAAACCCCTTGGACCTTGGCGGCCGCTGGCCGTCGATGCTGCTCCGAACTGCGACGGCCCGTGGCCGTCGAGCGTCGTCACGCCGGGATCGCGACCTTCTTCAAGAGATCGAGCTCATCCAGCACCTTGCCCGTGCCGAGGGCCACGCACGACAGCGGATCCTCCCCGGCCGTGACGGGCAGGTTGGTCTCCTGACGAAGCAGATGGTCCAGCCCGCGCAGCAGCGCGCCGCCGCCCGTGATGACGATGCCCTTGTCGACGATGTCCGCCGCCAGCTCGGGCGGCGTGCGCTCGAGGCAGGTGCGAACGGTCTCGACGATCGTCATGACCGGCTCCCGCAGCGCCTCGCGAATCTCCTCGTCGGTGATCACGATGGTCTTCGGGATGCCGTCGATCAGATCGCGGCCCTTCACCTCCATGGTGCGGCGCTCCCCGCCCATCGGATAGGCCGAGCCGAGCTTCATCTTGATCTCCTCCGCGCGGCGCTCGCCGACGAGGAGGTTGTAGTGCTTCTTGATGTACTGGACGATCGCCTCGTCCATCTCGTCGCCGGCGATGCGCACGGACTTCGCGTAGACGATGCCCGAGAGCGAGATCACCGCGACCTCGGTCGTGCCGCCGCCGATGTCGACGATCATGTTGCCGCCCGGCTCCTGGATCGGCAGCCCGGCGCCGATGGCCGCCGCCATGGGCTCTTCGATGAGGTACACCTCGCGGGCGCCGGCCTGCATCGCGGAGTCACGCACGGCCCGCTTCTCGACCTGCGTGATCCCCGAGGGCACGCCCACGACGATGCGGGGCCTCACGAGCGTGCGACGGCGATGCACCTTCGAGATGAAGTAGTGGAGCATCTTCTCGGTCACGTCGAAGTCGGCGATGACGCCGTCTTTCAGCGGGCGGATCGCCACGATGTTGCCGGGGGTCCGTCCGAGCATCGCCTTCGCCTCATGCCCCACCGCGAGCACGGAGTGATCCGCCTGGTGGATGGCGACGATCGAGGGCTCGTTGAGGACGATGCCCTCGCCTCGGACGTACACCAGGGTGTTCGCGGTTCCGAGGTCCACGGCGAGATCGTTCGAGAACATGCCGGCCAGAAGGTTGTAGAACATCGGCGCTCCCTGTCGTCGGGATTGCGGTCTAAAAAACGCGGCTTAGGGTAGCACAGGGCGTGCCAGACCGCCGGAAATTCTCAGTCCTGACGCGACTTTAGCGGCCCTCGTTCCGCCGGACGACGGCCGAGCGCCCGGTATCTACGCAGAAACGGAAAGAAATCGGCTCCTTCACTCCCGTCCCCGTCAGCCGGGGCCCCGTTCACCGGGCCCGAGCGCCCCGATGGACCGCCGCCGCGACGGGAGCTCTTCCCGGGGAAAAGCGACCGAGTGGCATCAAAAGGTGACCGGTCCCGTCACCCCTGTCACAGGTCACGTCGACCGCCAGGAATTGTAGAAACGGGTTGACTTGCGCCGGGCTGTTGTGTGAATCTTGCGCCCGGTTCTGGCTCAGACGGAAACCGGTGAACATCAGTGACCGAGCACGACGCCGCACGACATCCAGTTCGTGCGGCGTTTTTTCTTGTCCTCCAATAGAGGGGGACAACCCCGCCAACACGGTGGGAGCACGCAGGGGCTGAGAAGACCCCGAAGAGAGAGGTCGGAGGTATGGCACAGGGACAAGTGAAGTGGTTCAACGACGCCAAGGGCTACGGGTTCATCACTCAGGAGGGTGGCGAAGACGTGTTCGTCCACTATTCCGCCATCCAGGCGAGCGGCTTCAAGAGCCTCTCGGAGGGTGACCGGGTGGAGTTCGAAGTGACCCGCGGCCCCAAGGGTCTTCAGGCAGCCAACGTCCGGAAGGTCTAAACCCCTCTCCCACCTGCTGCTTCCACCCGGGCCGCCCGCGGGCCCGGGTGCTCTCTTCGATCGACCCGCGACCACAACCGCCGAAAAAAAGAGCCCCGACGAGAGGTGGTGACGCATCTCTCAGGACTGCGCGTCACCCCGGTGGTGAGCCGGGTCCCGTCGGGGCCGGTGGTGCCTGGACTCCCAGGCGCGTCCACCTTACAGCCAGCGTGGATCCTGCCTAGGAGGCAACCACCTCACAGGTCACCGTAGGGCTACACATCGACTGGATCACCTCCTATTCTCGGCAAGGGCGCCACGCGGGCCCAGGTCCCACTAACCCCCAACCGGATGCCGACTCCCGGCCCGGGGCTCGGCCACGTACGACCGCGGGCGGGATTGCCTGCGGGGACGCTGATGGAGCGCTGTGACGCTCCGGCCGACTTGTGGTTTCACTGTACCTCAGCCCGCGTTTTCGCCCAAGCAAAAGTGCTATTTCGTCACGATCCGATCGCGATTGCGCTCCCATACGCCGTGGCCGACCCCTTCGACTTTCCGGATCTCGTCGGCCTTCTTGAATGGCCCGTGGCTGTCGCGGTACTCGACGATCTTCTCGGCGACTTTGCGTCCCACGCCGGTGAGCGTCATCAGAGACTTCACGTCCGCGGTGTTGATGTTGACCTTGGCCGGTCCCGCGTCCGGCGTCTCCGCCCCGCGCACGCGCGCAGGCGCGCGTGTGTCAGGGCGATCCCGCGGCGCATCGACCTGCGAGGGCATCGTCGAGCGCAGCGTGGGCTTCTCGGCACGCTCCGCGGCGGCGGGTACGGCCGCGAGCAGAACGAGGACGAGCACGGTGGGTGCGAGCGGAGGAAGCGAAGCGGCGAGCGTGACCATCGGGTCCTCCTGACGGAAGAATGTGCGACACGCGCATTCCATCGGCCCGTCGGAGCACCGTCAATGTCCAACGTTTCAGTCACACCGAACGGATACGGTCCTCCTCATTCACCGTCGTCGCGATGGCCGAGCGCGTCGAGATAGTCGCGCCATTCGACGGGCAGCAGCGTCTTCTTGCGATCGTTGCACGCCTTGCAGGCGGGGACGACGTTGCCGCGCACGCTTCGCCCGCCGCGCCCCAGCGGGACGATGTGGTCCATGGTGAGCGCTTTCACGCCCACGTCGCGCCGGCAGTAGTCGCACACGCCCGTCGAGACACGTCGCTTCCACCAGCCGCTCGCGCGGAGCTCGCGCGCTTTCGCGCGCTCGCGCTTCAGGAGGTCAGGATCGACGGGCGCGTAGAACTCATTCATGCGCGGCGAGCGCGGTCGACAGATCCTCCCACTCGGTCATCAGCCCCGCGATCTCCTGCTCCGCGGTCCGGCGTTCGACGGTGATGGTCCGCACGCGATCCCCGTCCGCGTAGAGTCTGGGATCGGCGAGCATGGCGCCGATGTCTTCGATCCGCCGCTCGAGCGCAGAAATCTTCTTCTCGACCTCCTGCAACTTCGCGCGCAGCGCTTTCACTTCGCCACTGACGTTCTTCTTCCGAAGCCGCACGCCTGAAGGGGCCGCTGCGTTTTCCGAAGCAGCCCTCGATGTGGGCGTGGCGACTCCTCGCGGCGAGGCCGCCGATGCCGTTGCTGCGATGGCCGATCCATCTCCGCGTGGGGCGGGGCGCGGGGGCGCGACGGCGGGCCCGCCTGCCGGGGGTGCGACGCGGACATCAGCGGTCTGGAGTGGGCGAATGCCCACTCCAGACATAGCAGGACGCTGAGCACCCCCGGCAGGCGGGCCCGCCGTCGCGCCCCCGCGCCCCGCCCCACGCGCTGTGGGATCAGCCACCGCGGCAAGGTAATCGTCGTACCCGCCGAGGTAGTCGGTGAGCCGTCCGCGGTCGACGTGGACGACGCGCGTGCCGATGCGGTTGATGAAGTAGCGGTCGTGGGAGATGAACACGATGGTCGCGGGGAACGCGGCGAGGGCTTCTTCGAGCACTTCCCGCGAGGCGAGATCGAGATGGTTCGTAGGCTCGTCGAGGCACAGCAAGGCCGCGGGGTGGACGAGCATCTTGGCGAGCGCGACGCGCGCTTTCTCGCCGCCGGAGAGCACGCTGATCTTCTTCTCGACCGCGTCTCCGGAAAAGAGGAACGCGCCGAGGATCGTGCGCACGCGCGTGTGGCCGAGGTGCGGCGCGACGGCCTCGAGCTCCTCGAGGATCGTGAGCGTCGGATCCAGCGCGTCGAGCTGATGCTGCGCGTAGTAGTGGACGGCCACGTGCGTGCCGAGGATGCGCTCGCCCGCGTCCGGCGTCAGCGCGCCCGCGAGCATCTTGAGGAGCGTGGACTTCCCGGCGCCGTTCACCCCGACGAGGGCGACTTTCTCGCCGCGCTCGACGTCGAAATCGACCCCGCGATACACGACGTTGTCGCCATAGGCCTTCGCGATCCCGCGCAGGCTGGCGACGCGCCGCCCGGTGCGTGGCGGCTGGGGAAACGTGAGGTGCATGTGCCGCGCCTCCGGTCCCAGCGCGATCCGATCGATCCGGCCGAGCATCTTCACGCGGCTTTGCACCTGGCGCGCCTTCGTCGCCTGGTAGCGAAAGCGCTCGATGAAGCGCTCGATCTCGGCGATCCGCTTGGCCTGGTTGCGGGCCTGCGCCTCGAGCAGCTCGCGGCGCGCCTCGCGCTCGACGAGGAAGTCGTCGTAGTCCCCCGGATAGACGGTGAGGCCGCCCGGTCCGAGGTCGGCGATGGAGGTCACCATCCGGTTCAAGAAGTAGCGGTCGTGCGAGACCACGACGACCGTGCCGTCGTAGTCCGCGAGGAACGACTCCAGCCAGCCGAGCGACTCGAGGTCGAGATGGTTCGTCGGCTCGTCGAGCAGGAGCAGCGACGGACGCAGCAGCAGCAGCCGTGCGAGCGCGGCGCGCATCCGCCAGCCGCCGGAGAACTCGGTGACCGGCCGCGTGACGTCCACCGGCCGGAAGCCGAGGCCGCCGAGAATGGTCTTCGCCTGCGTCTCGAGCCGGTAGCCGCCCAGCGCCTCGAAGCGGTGCTGCAAGTCCCCGTACCGCTCGGTGAGCGCGTCGTGATCGGCGGGGGCATGGGCGAGCGCGGCCGCGACCTCCTCCATCTCGCGCTCGAGCTGCCACACCTCGGCGAACCCGCTGAGGGCCTCGCCGAGGACGGACCGGTCACCGCTGACGGCCACCTCTTGCGGCAGATAGCCGACCGTCGCGCTGCGCGCGCGGTTGACGCGACCCTCGTCGGGCTCTTCGGCGCCCGCAAGGATCCGGCAGAGCGTCGTCTTCCCCGCCCCGTTCGGGCCGACGAGCCCGATGCGCTCGCCCCCCGCGATCGTCCAGGTCAGGCCGTGGAAGAGCGACTGCCCGCCGTACCCCTTGCTGACGGATTCGAGCTGGATCACCGAGGCCGGATCACCCCATCCCCTGCACGCGCTCGGGGAGGATCTTCACGAGCATCCGTTTCTCGCCGGGCCGCCGCCAGGGATAGCGGTCCTGCCCGATGTACTTCTTCGCCATCTTGTCGATGTGCGGGTCCGCGCCTTCCTCGGTGATCTGGGCGACACGACCCTTGACCTGCACGTACCGGTACGGGTTGTCGGGATCGGAGACGGCGAGCGTGATCTTCGGGTTCCGCGTGAGGTTCGAGTCTTTCACGCGGCCACGCGCCGTGTTGAACACGATGTGGGTGCCGTCGAACTCGCACCACACCGGCGTGACCTGGGGCGTGCCGTCCTTGCCGACCGTGGCCACGTAGCAGAAGCTCTTCTTGTCGAAGATGTCCCGGTACTTCTCGAGCGTCGCGTCCATCGCTACGTCCTCCCCGCCCGCAGCTGCTCGATGACCGAGAAGGCGTGGCGGACCGACTTCACGGCCAGCGTGCCACCCATCAGCACGCCGATGTCCAGCGTCTCGTTGATCTCGTCGTCCGTCGCCCCCAGGTTGAGGACCTCCTCAACGCGGTGGTCGACTCAGTCGAAGCAGTTCTGGGAGACGGCCACGGCGAGCGCCGTCAGCTCCTTGTGCTTCTTCGAGAGGGCGCCGTCGGCGAACACGCGCTTGCCGAGGTCGCCGTACGCCGCGTAGACCTTCATCGACGACTTCGCCATCAGCCCGTTGATCCGCTTCTTCTCCGCATTGCGCTCGTGGATGTGCATGCGGCCTCCTCTCCTCTTACCCCTTGGACGTCGTCATTTCGGTGGCGCGCGATTCCGCCAGGGCGCGGATCGCGAACAGCAGGCGGACCACGCACTGCTGCACCAGCACCGCGTCCTGCGTGAACGGGTCGGCCTGCCACTGTGTCCGCGCGTCGCCCTTCTCGGCCGCGAAGCCCAGCGTGGGCGAGAGCGACTGCAGCCTGATGAGCAAGTCGTCGGGCGGCAGGCCGGAGGCGCGCAGCCGCGCCACCACCGCCGCACGGACGGCGGCATTCCAGATGCCCGTCAGGCCCTCGACGAGCGCCTGGTAGCAGGTGAGCTCCGGCTTGGCCTGGAACTGCTGGAGCACGAGCGGGACCAGCGCGTTCACCACGGGGTCGCCCTCGTCGTCCACCCCGAACAGCGGACCGATCACCGGGTCCTTCTGCGGCTCGCGCAGGCGCTCCATGATCGCCAGCACCTCGGCGGCGGGCACCGCGGGGAGCTGGGCGAGACGCTCGAGCAGCGGGACGTCAGCCACGACTCATCCTCCCACGCGGGTCGGCTCGCTGCGAAGCTCGGGCCGCGCCAGATCGCGGGCGCGTCCGGCGGGCACCAGGAACGCGGACGCGAGCGCGGCCACGCAGATCACGAGCCCGACCACGAACACCGCATGCAGCGCGCCCTCGAGCGGCACGCCGGCGTCCAGGCGGTGGGCCTTCACCGCCCCCATCACGGCAACGCCGACGGCGCCGCCGACGCTGCGGAAGAATTGCGTCAGGGACGTGGCGACGCCCAGATCGCTCCGCGGTACCGCGTTCTGGACCGCGATGAGCATCGGCACCATGCTCAGCCCCATCCCGATCCCGCCGAAGAGGGCGTCCCGGACCGCCACCAGCGGGGTGAGCCCGGCATCCCACCGCGCGAGGAGCAGAAACGAGATCGTCAGCGACGCCATGCCGGCCATGACCACCGTCCGGTAGCCGATGCGCAACACCAGGCGTGCGCTCACGATCGACATCGCGACCCAGCCCAGCACGAACGGCGTGAGGATCAGGCCCGTCTGCGTGGCGGACTTGTGCGTCACTTCCTGGAAGAAGAGCGGCACGAAGGAGAGCGTGCCGAACATCGCCATGCCGGACAGGAAGCCCGTGGTGATGGCCGCCACGACCATGCGGTACCGGAACAGCTTCATCGGGACGATCGGCTCGGCGGCCCGCCGCTCCACCGCCACGAAGGCGACGAGCGCGACGACGGCCAGGGCCACCGGGATGACCGCCGACGGCGCGGCGAAGGTGCGCATGCCCCCGACGCTCACGCCGTAGAGCAGGAGGCTGATCCCGCTCGCGAACAACGCGAGTCCGGCGTAGTCGATGACGGGTCGCCGCGCGGGGCGCGCTTCACCGCGGAGCCCGGTGGCGATCAGCGCCATGGCCACGACGCCGAAGGGCACGTTGATGTAGAACACCCATCGCCACGAGACGTAGTCGGTGAGGAAGCCGCCGATCAGCGGTCCCACGAGCGACGCCAGTCCCCACATCCCGGAGATGTAGCCCTGCATCTTCGCCCGCCGCTCGAGGCCGAACAGGTCGGCGACGATGGTCATGCCGATCGTCATGAGCGAGCCGGCGCCGAGCCCCTGCAGGAGGCGGAACGCGATCAGCTCGATCATCGTGCGCGACACGCCGGCCAGCGCCGAGCCCACCAGGAAGATCACGAGGCCGGTAAGGAACGTGGGCCGGCGCCCGAAGAGATCGGAGAGCCGGCCCCACAACGGCATCGTCACCGTGGACGTCAGCAGGAAGCCCGCGAACACCCACGCGTACATCTCGAGGCCGCCGAGGCTCTTCACCACGATCGGCATCGCGGTCGCGACGACCGTCGATTCCATCGCCGCGAGGAACACCGACAGCATCACGCCGAGCAACGCGAGGCGTTTCTGACGATCGTCCATCATGGGAGTCATCGGCTGCGGGGCCCCATGGTCAATGCCCGCCCGTGCAGCCGGCGCAGCGGCACAGACTGCGGAGATCGGGATAGGGATACCGGCTGACGTGGGCGTCGGCCCACGTCACCTCCAGCTCCCCGGGTTGTCGCGCGATGTCTTTCGGCCAGGTCGCGGTCGCGACGAGCGTCTCGGCCGTCGCGCAGGCGCCGCAGGGGCAGCCGCGGCGCAGCGCCTCGAACGGATAGATGGAGCCGTGCTGATCCGCCCACGTCACGCCGACCGCATAGCGGCCGACGAGGTGCACGTCCGACGGCACGTTCGGGTCCGGCTGACCGAGCAGCGGGATGCTCAGCTTCTTGATCGTCACGTCCCGCCTCCGACGGCCGGACGAGCGAGGCGAAGCCCGGCGAGGAGATAGTGGATGGCCAGGTTCTGGTAGGGGCCCCAGGCCTCGCGTGCGCGGCGGCGCATCGCCTCCTCCGTATACGGACGGCGGCGAGGATAGTAGCGATCGAAAACCTTCCGGACGGCGAGATCTCCCGCCGGGCACACCTCGCCCCGACCGAGACAGCGCGCGATGAACCACTCCGCGGTCCACCGGCCCAGGCCGTGCAGCGCGGTGAGGCTCTCGATCACGGCCTCGCTCGACGCCGCGGCGAGCGTCGCGAGATCCACCGTGCCGTCCGCGACCGCGCGCGCGACGCCCCGCACGTATTCCCCTTTGCGCGTGGAGAACTTCATCGCGCGGAAGGTGCGGACCGGCACGCGCGCGAGCACGGCCGCCTCCGGGAACGCGTAGACCGTCTCCCCATCGAACGGCACGGGCGTCCCGAACCGACGCACGAGGCTGGCGCGCAACGCGAACGCGAACGTGAGGTTCACCTGTTGCGCGGTGATGGCTCCGACGAGCATCTCCAGCGCGGTCGGCGTGAGCGTCGGCCGCAGCCCATAGAGCGGCGCGATGAGGGGCGCCAGCGCCGGGTCCGCCTTCGCCATGCGGTAGAAGCCCGGCACGTCGAAGCCGAGCCCGAAGATGCGCCGGACTTCGCCGAGCACCGCCTCGCGGATCCCGGGCGCGCGCTCGCCGGGCACCTCGATCAGGAGGCGCGCGTCGTCGACGGAGCCGCTCCAGCGAACCTCGTAGGGGACGAGCCGCCCATCGCTCCTGAGCACGCGGCGAAATCGATCGTCGGTGACGCGGTTGGCGGGATCTTCTCCCCAGATCCGGTAGCGCGCGAGCGTCGCGCCGGGATCGAGCGGACCATCGACGGAAAGAAGGACTTTCATGGCGGGAGATTACGCGGAAATGAAGTCTATCATTGAACTCGCGGGCTCCCGGGCTTCGCCCGCCCGCTCGGGTGCCCGCCCGCTCGGGTGCCCGCCCGCTCGGGTGCCCGCCCGCTCGGGTGCCCGCCCGCTCAGTGCCCGCCCGCTCGGGTGCCCGCGTCCGCTCGGGTGCCCGCCCGCTCAGTGCCTGCGAGTGAAGCGGACGCACGCAGCGCAAGGGGCGGCGAAGGCCGAGGCGACGGCAGCCGGCGGGCGGGCGAAGCCCGGGAGCCCGCGATCTCAATGAGGCGCATGGCTCGGCGCTTCCGCGACGTGTCCGTCATCGCCCTCGATCGTTCCGTCACGGCCGGCGCGCCGCGCGAGCAGCGCGGCGCGCCGGCCGTCACGGTCGGGCGCGGCTCAGTGCGCGCGGTGGTCGTCGAAGCCGTGCGACCCCTTGATGCGGTCTTCGCTCCCGGGGATGAAGCGGCGCTCGAGCTCCTGGAAGTCGGAGACGCGGGCCATCACGTGATGGCTCTCGGTCGGATGCCCGGCCTTGGTCCGCTCGAGCGTCCACTGCGCCTGCTCCTGGTTCTTCACCAGGTCCTCGAGGGCGTTCCACGCGGCATAGGTGCCCGCGTGGAGCGCGTACAGCGTGATGAAGATGAACTTGTAGCCGAGCTCACCGAGCTCGCGGAACAGGAGCGGGTTCGGGTCGGCGTGCCACCGGAACGACGACGAGTAGTTGAAGGCGAGCGGCAGGTTCGGATGCGTCTTCCGCATGGCCTTCGCGAACTCGATGGCCGGCTCGCGCGAGGCGTTCGACAGCTCGGCCCACACGAGGTCGACGCCGGCGTCCGCGTACGCGCGCCCGCGCCAGATCGCCTCCTCCATGCTTCCGCCCACGGCGCCGAAGGCGTCGGTGCGCGCGATCAGCACGAAGTCGGGATCGAGCCGGTTCCGGGTCTCGACCGCGGCGCGGTACTTCCCGATCGCCTCGTCACGGCTCACGATGGTCTTGCCCGCGATGTGACCGCAGCGTTTCGGGAACACCTGGTCCTCGATGTGGATGCCGGCCACGCCCGTCTTCACGTACTCCTGCACCGTCCGCATCGTGGTGAGCGCATTGCCGTAGCCGTCGTCGGCATCGGCGATGATGGGGATGTTCACCGCGCTCGCGACCATCGACGCGATCCGGGTCACCTCGGTCTGGGTGAGGAACCCCATGTCGGGCCAGCCGTTGGCGAGCGCCATCGAGTAGCCCGACAGGTAGATCGACTTCATCCCGACGCGCTCCGCGATCTGCGCGTCGAGCGGCGAGTAGACGCCGCCGGTGAAGAGGTACTCCTCGTCCTTCAACAGGTTGCGGAACTTCCGGCCCATGTTCTCCACGCGAGGTCTCCTAGCTCTCGGAGGCGCGCGCGAGGGACGCCGCGCACCACCCGCAATAGATATGGGACGACATCTCGATCGAGCAGGCCCGGCAGAAATCCGTGCCGCAGTCATGACAACTATTGTTCCCAGAAGATTCGAGCGGTACTCCGCAGGGGCACGCGCCGTCCATGGATCTTCTCCTTGCTACTGAAGGTCGAACGAGCCCGCGGCCTGGACCATCCCGGCGCCGAGCAGCGATCGGGCACAGCTGCGGCAGTAGGTGACGGATTCGAGCGGGACCGCGCAGGAAGGGCAGCAGGCCGTCCCGCAATCGATGCAGCCGAGGTCATAGAGCGCCTGTCCGACGGTGTTCGTGCAGCCGCAACTCGCCATCACAGCCTCCCCCGGAGTCGTGACTCCTGTGGAGGGTCTATCTACAAGAGTCGTTCCAGCGCCGGGGTCCACCAAACCTCAATGTTTTCGACCATCTCAAGATTGCGTCGAGTCGATTGAGACTCACTAACAGGAGCTGGATCGTCTTGCCATGATGATCAATAAACTACTGTAAGAATTGATACTATCTGAGAACTACGTGACGGATTTACCTGTGAGTTACTACCGACTCATTACTGTGTCTCTACCGACCCTATCCTTGAACTCTCGCGGGTCGATGCCGTGCTTGGCGAGGAGATGGTGGAAATTGCGCCGGGTAATGCGGGCGAGCTTGGCCGCGACCGAAACGTTGCCCCGGCTCTCGGCCAGCAGCCTCGCGACGGCTTGTCGCTCGAACTCTCGGACGAGCCGGTCCTTGGTCGCCACGAGCCCTTCCCCGGCCGCCATCCCGATCCCGAGCGTCGGCGTTCCCTGGATGTGGAGGGGCAAGTGCACCGGCTCGACCGCCCCTTCGGCAAGAACCACGGCGCGTTCGACCGTGTTCTCGAGCTCGCGCAGGTTCCCGGGCCACGCATAGCTCTTGAGGAGCTCGAGCGCCTCGGTGGAAATCCGGGCGACCTTCTTGTTCACCTTCGCTTCGGCCTTGCGCAGGAAGTGGTACGCGAGGACGGGGATGTCCTCGGCGCGCTCGCGCAACGACGGCAGCGTGATCGTGAACGTGTTGAAGCGATAGAAGAGATCCTCGCGGAACTCGCCGCGCTGCATCGCCCGCTCGAGGTCCCGGTTGGTCGCCGCGATCACGCGGACGCGGACCCGCCGCGTCACCACGTCGCCGACGGGCTTGACCTCGCCGGCCTGCAGCACCCGCAGGAGCTTGCCCTGCATCTCGAGCGGCATGTCGCCGATCTCGTCGAGGAAGATGGTGCCGCCGTCCGCCTTCTCGAACAGGCCGGCCTTGTCGGCGACCGCGCCCGTGAACGCGCCGCGACGATGGCCGAACAGCTCCGACTCCATGAGCGTGGGCGTCAGGGCCGTGCAGTTCACGGTGAGCAATGGCTTGTCGCGGAGCGGCGAGTACTTGTGAATCGCGCGCGCCGCGAGCTCCTTGCCCGTGCCCGACTCGCCGCGCACGAGGACCGTGGTGGGCGCCGGCGCCACGCGGGCGATGAGCTCGGCCACGTCACGCATCCTCGGGTTCTGGCCGATGATGAAGTCCGCTTCGGCCTGCGCCTGCAGCTCGCGGACGACGAGCGAGTAGCGGTCTTCGAGCTCCTCGGATCGCTTGCGCTCGGCGACGAGATCCCACATGAAGCGCGCGCCGATGCCGCCCATCACCTCGGTCGCAGGCCCCTTGACCGCGTGGATCGCGCGATGGACCTCCGGATCGCCGGTGACGTCGATGACGAGATCCACCTGCGGCTGGCTGACCAGCTCGCGGAAGTCGGTGGTGATGGGAAGGTTGAGCCGCCGCGCGAGGTCGATCCCTGGCGCCCAGGGGTTGAGGTCCGAGATGCCGGCGATGGAGACGGTGGGGTCGCCGACGAGCATCTCCAGGAGCGCCCGGCCCCCCTTCCCTGCCCCGACGATCACCACGGTGGTCACGGCCCCAGCCTAGCACGGGGTGAGTCGACCCCGACCCACCGCGGCCAGGGCGTGGGCGGTCTAGAAGGGCTGGGGCTGGCGGTGCAGGTCGGCCGCGTTCTCGAAGCGTGCGTACTCGGGGAGGAAGATCACCTTGATCGTCCCGATCGGGACCGTTGCGCTGCTTGCCGATGATCACTTCCGCGATCTTCTCCTCCTCCGGCGCCACGTCGTCCTTGTAGACCTTCTGGCGGTAGAGGAAGAGGATGAGGTCCGCGTCCTGCTCGAGCGCTCCCGAGTTGTGACTGACGACCCCATCCGCGAGCCACGAGGCCGGGCCCGGAACCGTGATGTCGAAGACGTCCTCCTCGCCGCCATCTTCGATCTCGACGATCCTGTCCCAGAACAGGTCATCCGAGACGCGGGCCCGCAACTGATCATCGTCGAGCAGCGACGCGTACTCGTTCAGCAGCGCGCGGGAGGGAGCGAACCGAAAGTGCGACGTTCCGCCATAGGCGGTTCCGCGGAGAGCGGTCATGCGCCGCTGTGAGATACCCCGCCGGGCCATGGCGGCGATCACGAGGGCGAAGTCCTCGCGCGGACAGGTATCGACATTCGTGTGACGTCGGCGCCCCCGCAGCGCGTTCGCCAGCCGCTCCGCCTGTGGGCGACGGGGGCCGAATGCGCCCACACGCTCCAGGAACCGCTGTTGGTCTGCTCCGCCGGACACGTCAACGGAAAAGGAGGGGCGATAGTCGCGTTTCTTGCTCGTTCGGATACGTGCCACGATACCGAGGCGAAGGAGGAGCGCCGCGACGTCGTCGGCCAGTCCCCGGCTGGTGGTACTGAAGTAGACGCGGTGACTGCCACGGCCTTTGCCACGGACGACGATGCTGCCGTCGGTTGCCCACAGGTGACGGAGGAGCACCGAGACCTGCCCAGTAGGAAGCCGGAACACGTCGACGGGCAGGCGCTTCTGGTGTGATCGCTGCCCGAAGACTCCGAGCCCTCGCAACCACGCGTTGACACCGCTGGGTGACCACCGCGTGCCGTTGCCGCTGATGAGCAGCTGATGCCAGGAACGGCGGCCGGGGTAGCGCTTGACCACACATCCGAACTCGCGTGCGGCCGCATCGGCGACGAGCGCGCTGTTCTCTTCGGAGCTCGTGACATACCGAAGTGGCTGGCCGGTGAGGTAGCTTCCGTCGCCGATGAGATGCCCGAGCAAGGCGACGCGCGCTTCGGGCCAGATGTCGGGGAACGTGGGCTCGGGAATGCTGTGGGCCATTGCGATCCGCTCGCCGGGGGAAACGTCGGCCAGAGGCTTCCAGCCGCGACCGGTCAAATACCGATGCCGCGTCGTCGCGCGCATCGACCGACCGCTCGCCAGTCTGACGAACCGGACCGGCCTTCGGCCCACTCGCCAGATGCGCTCAGACTTCGCGGCGACGATCCGGCCTTCGGGGGACACGGCAAGGACCTCTGGCGCCGTGCCGACGAGCTCGCCGATGGGAACGCGCCGGCCGTCCGCGAGGATCACGAGCGTGTCTCCTGTCACGCATTCCCTCAAGTCCGACAGCTGCGGCCGGAAGTCGCGATGCGCGCGCGCTTCCACCGCGCGTGAGAGCTGCGACAGCGCCACCACCGGCACGTGCAGCTCCTTCGCGAGCGCCTTCAGCGAGCGTGAGATCTCCGAGATCTCCTGCTGCCGGTTCTCCTGGCCGCTGCGGCCGCGCATCAGCTGGAGATAGTCGATGCAGACGAGGTCGAGCCCGTGCTCGGCCTTGAGGCGCCGCGCCTTCGCGCGCGCCTCCAGCACCGTCAGGCCCGCGCTGTCGTCGATGAAGATCTGCGCCTCGGCGAGACGCCCCGCCGCCGCCGTGAGCCGGTGCCAGTCGGCCGACGTGAGATAGCCCGTGCGCACCGCCTGCGAATCGACCTTGGCCTCGGAGCACAGCATCCGCTGCACGAGCTGCTGCGCCGACATCTCGAGGCTCAGGAAAAGCACCTTCTGCCGGAGGTGCACGCCGACGTACTGGGCGATGTTGAGCGCGAAGGCCGTGTTGTGCGTGACCACGTCGTCGTTCGTCAGGTAGAGCCGCGACGGATGGGTGACCGCGATGCACTGCGTCGCCGTCACCCTCGTCGGCTCGATCGCCATGAAGACCGGACGCCAGTGCCGTTGCGGCGCGCTCAGCGCGCGATGCAGCTTCGACGAGACCGAGAAGAGCGCCTTGGGCTCTGGATGATGGATGTTGCAGACATACGCGCCCCGGCGCCGCTTGTGGATCGAGCACCATCCGCCGAGCGAGCGCACCACCGCGGCGACGTCCCGCGCCAGGTGCGCGCTGGTCGAAGAAAAGCGCACCGATCCCCAGCGCTCGACCCAGCCGGCGGTGTCCAGGAGGCCGCGGAGTACGTCCAGCCGTTGCTGTGGCCCGGCCTGCATATACGCGTCGGGGACGAATTTCGCCTCACCGGTGAGATCCCACAGGCGCAGGCTGCGGAGGGCTTCGATGAGCGGGTGCGGACCGGCGTGCGTCCCGTCCGCCCGCTCGATGCGCCAGTCGGCACGTCCGCGAGCGCGCAACACGAACTCCTCCGTGAGGCGCTCCTGCAGCCGTCCGACCATCTCCGGATCGGTGAGCGAGACCCGGACGCTCGTGCCCCCGAGCTTGCCGTCGCCGAGCAGCGTGCCGAGGACCCAGGGATCGATCGGCAGCTTGGCTTCGTGTCCGAAGTCTCCCGTGGGCGTGTCGATCCACAGCCGATGCTGGTAGCGCTTCCGGCCCAGCAGCACCGTCACCTGATCCGTGGTGAGCGTCCGCGGCGAGGGCCAGCCGCGATAGTGCACGCGCCAGAGATGATCACCCGTGCACTCCGCCGCGCGGCCGTCGGAGAACGTGACCCGGTAGACCTGACGATCGCCCTGGGGAAAGATGCCGCTCACCGACGAGCGCGCTCCGTCGGTCGACGCGAGCTCGTCGCCCACCTTCAAGTCGCCCATCCGCGTCCACCCGGTGCGCGTCCGCACCTTGGCATCGAGCGGCTGCGCTTTGCCCATGCTGGGCCGCGCGGCGATGATGATGAAGTCCGAGGGCTGGAATCCGGAGGTCTCGAGGTCCAGCTTCTCGAAGCCCGTGGCGACGCCGGTGACGTGCTCCTTGCGCTCGTAGAGCCGCTCGATGTGCTCGAACGTGTCCTTGAGGATGCGCCCGACGGGCAGGGCGCTCCCTTCGAGCCGCCGCTCGGCCAGACTGAAGATGCGGCGCTCGGCGTCGTCGACGACGGTCTGGACCTCCTCCTTCGCGTCGAACGCCTGCGTGATGATCTGCGTGGAGGTCTGGATCAGCTCGCGCAGCACCGCCATGTCCCGGGTGATGCCCGCATAGGACATGAGGTGCGCCGCGATGGACGCCTGCTCCACCAGGAGCGCGAGGGCCGACGGGCCGCCGACGAACTCGAGCTGATCGGTGCGCCGGAGCTCCTCGCTGAGCGTGATGAGGTCCACCGGCTGCCCGCGGTCGAACAGCCGCAGCATCGTGTCGTAGATCGCGCGATGCGCTTCCGTGTAGAAGTCGGACGGTCGCAGGATCTCGATCACGCGCGGGAGCGCTTCGCGGCCCTCGAGGAGCACCGCGCCGAGCACGGCGCGCTCGGCGTCGAGGTTGTGCGGCGGAATGCGTGCGGGGATTTCGAGGGGGCTCATCGGCGATCGTCACTGCACACGAGCAACATGCGAGGCGATCTTGAGCGCGGCGCCGCGACCGGTCAAACAAAAAACATCGGAGCGCTGATTTTGTGCACAACGTGTGGACACGCGGTGTGTAACCCCGTGGATACGCGTGGACGAGAGGTGGACAAAAACAAAAACCCCCGAGACCTGCGTCTCGGGGGCCGAGCGTTCGCGCGGGAACGCCGCGGAACCGTCGTCGGAGCGATGACTACTCGATGCGTGCCACCGTCACTTTGAGCTGCGCGACGACGCTCGGTATGCACACGAATCGGCACGCTGGTCTCGCCGAGCGCCTTGATCGGATCGTCGAGCTGGACGCGCCGGCGCTCGACCTTGATCCGGTGTTGCTCGAGGAAGTCGACGATGTCCTGCGACGTGACCGACCCGAAGAGCTTGCCGTCCTCGGACGCCTGGCGTCGCTCGGTGTAGCTCAGCGCCTCGATGCGATCACGCAGGGCTTCGGCGTCACTCTGGATCCGCCCGGCCTTCGCGTCCTGCTGCTTCTTGATGTGATCGAGGTTGTTCAGATTGCCGGAAGTGGCGCTGAGGGCCAGCTTCTTCGGAATGAGGAAGTTGCGCGCGTAGCCATCGGAGACGTCGCGCACCTCGCCGCGCCGGCCGAGCTTCGCGACGTCGTCGAGCAGGATGACTTTCATGGGCGTCCTAGTCGGTGGCGGCGTACGGCAACAGGGCGACCGTCCGCGCGCGCTTGATCGCGTGGGTCAGCTGGCGCTGATGGCGCGCGCAGCTCCCCGAAATCCGTCGGGGGATGATCTTGCCGCGCTCGGTGACGAAGCCACGGAGCCGGCGCACGTCCTTGTAGTCGACGAGATCGACCTTGTCCGCACAGAACTTGCAAACTTTCCGGCGACCGAATCGCCGGCGCTTCATGGGCTTCTGCGGCGTCGGAATGGCTGCGTCCTCCTCTGGACGTGGAGACCTCGCGACGGAGCATCTCCACGGTCCTCACGAATCTAGAACGGAACGTCGTCGTCGCTGCCGCCTACGGCGTCGTCCGCGAAGCTCTGCGGTGCTCCCACCGCCGCTGGCGCGCGGCCGCCGCCGGCCCCGCCCTTGGTGCGGCTCATGAACTGGACGCGTTCGGCGACGACCTCGGTCGCCGTCCGCTTCTGTCCGTCCTTGCCTTCCCAGTCGCGGGTCTGGATGCGGCCTTCGACGAAGACTTCACTCCCCTTGTCCAGATACTCGCCGCAGCTCTCCGCCTGCTTGCCCCAGACGATCACCGTGAGGAAGCAGGCTTCCTCCCGCCGTTCGCCCGACTGCGTCGTGTAGTTGCGGTTCACCGCGAGGCGTAAGTCCGCCACCGCGGTGCCGCTCGGCGTGTAGCGCAGCTCGGGGGGGCGCGTCAGATTGCCGATCAGCAGGACCTTGTTGAGGCTGGCCATTACCGGACCTCCTCGAGCACCTTGTCACCGTCTCCGACGGGCTGGTCGCCGTCGGTGGGAGAAGCGTCTTGAGGTCGGCCGCGCACTTTCTTGCGGATCGGAATCTGGGTCGAGAGGAAACGCAGCACGTTCTCGTTGAGCTTCAGCTGCCGCTCGAACTCCTTGATCATCGCGGGCTCGGCGGACAGCTCGAGGACGGCGTACGTTCCCTCACGCTGCTTGTTGATGTCGTACGCGAGCCGGCGCTTCCCCCAGTTCTCGACTTTCGTGACCTCCGCGCCGAGGCCCTTCACCGTCTCGCCGAGCTGCGTCAGCAGCGCAGCACTCTCTTCGTCCGTGAGCGCGGCGTTGAGGATCACGAGCATTTCATATGGTCGCAGTGCACTCACCTCCCTCTAAAGCGCCTAACGATAACAAACGCCATCCGGGCACGCAAGGTCAATGCCGATAGATAGATACATCACAAAGCCAAGAACGCGCGGGCCGCGCCAACTCCGCTTGGGGGAGGCCGGCCGCTCAGCGCGCCGTTGGCGCGCTGAGCGACCGTCGGAAGGGGCCAACGCCCCCCTTCCGAGTGTCTTAGTACATGTCCCCGTGCGGCATCGCCGGAGGCGCCGCCGGCTTCTCCTCGGGGATCTCGGTGATCAAGGCCTCGGTGGTGAGCAGGAGCGACGCGATCGACGCCGCATTCTGCAGCGCCACCCGCTCGACCTTGGTCGGGTCGATGATGCCCGCCTGCAGCATGTCGACGAACTCCATGCTGTCGGCGTCGAAGCCGCGCGTGGGCACCGTCTCCGCCTTCACCTTCTCGACGATCACGCTGCCCTCGAGGCCCGCGTTCTCGACGATCTGGCGGATCGGCTCCTCCAGAGCCCGCTTGACGATGCGGGCGCCGACGGCCTCGTCACCCTCCAGCTTCTTCATGGTGTCGATGGCCTTGGAGGCCCGCAGCAGCGAGACGCCGCCGCCGGGCACGATGCCTTCCTCGACCGCCGCGCGCGTGGCGTTCAGCGCGTCTTCGACCCGCGCCTTCTTCTCCTTCATCGCGGTCTCGGTCGCGGCGCCCACCTTGATGACGGCGACGCCGCCCGCGAGCTTCGCCAGCCGCTCCTGCAGCTTCTCCCGATCGTAGTCCGAGGTCGTCTCCTCGATCTGCGCCCGGATCTGCTTGATGCGGCCCTCGATGGTCGACCCCTTGCCCGCGCCCTCGACGATCGTGGTGTTGTCCTTGTCGACGACGATCTTCTTCGCCTTGCCGAGATCCTCGAGCTTGATGTTCTCCAGCTTGATGCCCGAGGTCCTCGGTGATCGCCTTGCCGCCGGTCAGGATCGCGATGTCCTCGAGCATCGCCTTGCGGCGATCCCCGAAGCCCGGGGCCTTGACGGCCACGGTGTTCAGCGTGCCACGCAGCTTGTTGACGACGAGGGTGGCGAGCGCCTCGCCCTCGATGTCCTCGGCGATGATGAGGAACGGCCGGCCGGCGCGCGCGACCTGCTCCAGCAGCGGCAGCATGTCCTTCATCACGCTGATCTTCTTCTCGTGGATCAGGACGATCGCGTCTTCGAGGACGGCTTCCATGCGCTCGGCATCGGTCACGAAGTACGGCGAGAGATAGCCGCGGTCGAACTGCATCCCCTCGACGACGTCCAGGACGGTCTCGGCCGACTTCGACTCCTCGACGGTGATGACGCCGTCCTTGCCCACCTTCTCCATCGCTTCGGCGATCAGGTTGCCGATCGTCTTGTCGTTGTTCGCCGCGATCGACGCGACCTGGGCGATCTCCTTCTTGTCCTTCGTCGACTTCGAGAGCTTCTTCAGCTCGTCGCAGACGGCTTCCACGGCCGCCTCGATCCCGCGCTTCAACCCCATCGGGTTGGCGCCGGCGGTCACGTTCTTCAGGCCCTCGCGGAAGATGGCCTGGGCGAGCACGGTGGCGGTCGTCGTGCCGTCACCCGCGATGTCGGAGGTCTTCGACGCGACCTCCTTCAGCATCTGCGCGCCCATGTTCTCGTACGGCTCCTTGAGCTCGATCTCCTTGGCGACGGTCACGCCGTCCTTGGTGATCGTCGGGCTGCCGAACTTCTTGTCGATGACGACGTTCCGGCCCTTCGGGCCCAGCGTGGCCTTCACGGCCTCCGCCAGGATGTTCACGCCCCGGAGCAGGCTCGCGCGCGCCTCCTCTTCGAACTTCAGCTGCTTCGCCATGGATCGCGTTCCTCCTTAGATGATGTGGATTCGTGGATGCGCTACTCGAGGATGGCGAGAACGTCTTCCTCGCGAAGGATCAGGTATTCCTTGTCGTCGATCTTCACTTCCGAGCCCGAGTACTTGCCGAAGAGGATCCGGTCGCCGGCTTTCACGTCGAGCGGGATCTTCTTGCCGTCCTCGGTGATCTTGCCGTTCCCGGCTGCGATGACTTTCCCCTCTTGCGGCTTCTCCTTGGCGGTGTCGGGGATGATGATGCCGCCCTTCTTGACTTCCCCTTCCTCGATCCGCTCGACGAGGATTCGGTCGTGCAACGGACGAATCTTGGTCGCCATACGTGGCTCCTCCTGTGGATTAGCTGTGATGGACCGCAGCCTGGGGTTCCTGCAGAATGCTCCCCGACATGACTAGATCCTGATTAGCACTCACTAAAACCGAGTGCTAATTTAGCCCCGACCCCTGGCCCGGGCAAGGAAAAACGTTGGGAGACACGAATGGCAAAAAGCCTCCTGATTTCAAGAGGTTTGTCCCCTGAAGCCCTGACGATCGTCCCCAAGGACGTCGCCGTCGATCTGAACAGCCACGAGCACCCGCTCAGCCCGAAGGACCTCCTCGCCCGTCTCCGTGGCAAGCAAGGGTTGATCTGCCAGATCACGGACCTGATCGACGACGAGGTGCTGTCGACCCCCGGGTTGCAGGTCGTTTCAAACGTCGCGGTCGGCTACAACAACATCGACGTGGCGGCCGCCACCCGGCGGGGCGTGGTCGTCACCAACACCCCTGACGTGCTGACCGAGACGACCGCCGACTTCGCGTGGGCCTTGTTGATGGCCGCCGCGCGCCGGGTCGTGGAGGCGGATCGTTACGCGCGGTCGGGCGAGTGGAAAACGTGGAAGTGGGACCTCCTCTGGGGCGCGGACGTCCACGGCAAGACCCTCGGCATCCTCGGCTTCGGGCGCATCGGGCGGGCCGTGGCCCGGCGTGCGCTCGGCTTCGGGATGCGCGTGCTCTACTACGACGCCGTGCGGACGTCCGCGGAGAACGAGCGCGCCGTCAACGCGACCTACGTCGACAAGGACACGGTGCTGCGTGAATCGGACTTCGTGAGCCTGCACGTGCTCCTCTCCGCGGACACGCGCCATCTGATCGATGAACGGGCGCTGCGCAGCATGAAGAAGACGGCGATCCTCGTGAACGCCGCGCGCGGCCCCATCGTCGACGAGGCCGCGCTCGCCCGCGCGTTGAGCGAGCGGTGGATCGCGGGCGCCGGGCTCGACGTGTTCGAGGAGGAGCCGACGATCCACCCCGGGCTGCTGCCGCTGAACAACGTGGTGATGGCTCCGCACATCGCCAGCGCGTCGCTCGACACGCGCGTGGCGATGTCCACGCTGGCCGTCAAGAACTGTCTCGCCGTGCTGGACGGCAAGGCGCCCCTCACGCCGGTCACGTAGCCAGTCGCCGCTCCAGGCGCGCCAGACGGTGCGCGAACGACTCGATCACGCGGGCCGCCGCGCCCGTCGCGGACGCCAGGTCGAGCGCGCGCACGACCACGGCGCGCGCCGTGGAGAGATCGCGCGCGCGGTGCTCGTGGAATTTCGCGAGCTCCTCCCACGGGCGCGGATCGAACGCGGGGGTGGCCGTCGCCGTCTCCCACAACGTCCGGGCCGTGGCCCATCGGGCACGCCGCTTCTCCCACCGGGCCAGGCGCAGGCGCACGGCGTGCGCGCCTTCGCCGTCCAGGCCGGCCGCGAGGGCGGCCTCGTAGCACGCGCAGGCGCGTTCGACGTCCGTTCGCTCCCAGAGCTTCCCGAGCCCGGCGTGCTCCTCGGCGCTGAGCGGGGTCGCGCCGTCGAGCGCACGACCGAGCCAGCCGAGGAGACCCACCAGAGCGAGCACGTCGTGACGGTTGTGGGCGATGACGTCGCGCAGAGGCGCGGCCACGCGGCGGCGGAGGAACTGGAAGTAGAGCGACGGGATGACGTACCCCGGCACGTCGCGCTCGCGCACGACGCGCAGCACGCGCTGTTCCAGGGTGGCGAGCCGGCAGTCGTCCAGCCACTCGCCCCACACGCGCCGCGCTGGACGCATCAGGTCGACGTGCGGCAGGGTCGCCGGCCACCGCCGTCGCTGGAGGATGAAGCGCGTCTCGAGCAGCGGCACATCGAAGCCGCTGCCGTTGAACGAGACGATGCCGGTGGCGCCCGCGAGCAGTGGCATGAGGGCCGCGATCAACGCCGGCTCCTCGTCGAGATCGCGCATGAAGAACTGGGTCACGCGGAGCCGGTCGCCGTCGATCCGCGCGACGCCGACCAGGAAAGCGTACGTTCCCGTGCCGCCCGCGAGACCCGTCGTCTCCGTGTCGAGGAAGAGGAGGCCGCGCGGATCGACCGCATCGCCGACCGACGGCGCGAGCAGTCCGAGCGCCGACGGGGCGAGCGTCGCGACCTCACCGAGCGGCAGCGGGCCGTACGGCTCGCTGAGCGCGACGTCGTGGTGGATCGCGAGCACGGCCCCCGCGTCGGTCTCGAGGACTTCGCCGTCGAGGACGGTCTCCACCGACGCCGGCGCTGGGCGCGGAGGACGCGCGCCTTCGATGCGGCGGATGACGCGGCGCAGGTCGTCGAGCGTGGGCACCGGGGTCAGGACGCGAGCAGATCGAGAATCGCGCCCGCGGTCGCCTTGGCCCGCCGCCCGACCTCATTGACCGGTCCGACGCACGACGGACACCCCCAGGCGCACGGGCACGCGCGCAACGTCTCGCGCGCATGCTGCACGAGCTCCGGCAACACCTCGAAGAGGCGCTCGGCGAGACCGATCCCGCCCGCGTGCGCGTCGTAGAGATAGATGGTCGGGTTGAAGGTGTCGGCGTCGAGCAGGCGGCGGCGCGTGGACTCGCGCGTGGCGACCGTCGTGCCCGCTTCCGCGGGCGTCGTGTCGCCGAGCCACGAGCCGAGGTCGCGCACGTCGCACAGGAGGAAGATCGGCGCGAGGTGATGCAGGAGGTGCGTGACGCCGCGCAGACCGTCGATCAGCTCCTCGCGCGACGGGCTGACGGTCGCGAGCGCCGCCGGCGGCAGCGTGACCCACACGCTGGTGGTCTGCATCTCCTGCTGCGGCAGCTCGACCTCGCCGGAGCCGACGTTCTCGAGCGTGCTCATCTTGATCTTCTTGAAGCCCACGACCTTCTCGGCCACGAGCACTTCGCCCTGCTCCGCGATCCACGCGGGGCGAGAGCGGTCCTCGAGCCGGCGCAGGATCCACACGCCCTTGGCGCTGACCGCGTCGGTGAAGTAGTCGACGTGCACGCGCTTGACGTAGGCGACCTTCTCCTCGTCCTCCCGGAAGTGCAGCTCCTGCACCTCGTAGGGATCGCTCTCGACCAGGTAGATCGCCTTGGGATAGATCGTCGCGAACGCGCTGCCCCAGTCGACCTCGGCGATGATCTGCCGCCGCTTCGTCTGCTTCTCGTCGCGCGACGTGGTGTCGATGACGAGGAAGTTGTCGGTGGTGACCGTGCGCAGGGAGATGTGGTCGGCCGGATAGGTCTCGTTCGCCCAGTGCCAGCGCGCGCCCGCGCGATGCAGCAGCCCTTCGTCCTCGAGCGCGGCGAGCTCGCGCCGGACCTCGCGCTCGCCGAAGCGCTCGCCGTCCTCGAACGGCAGCTCGAACGTCGCGCACTTCAGATGGTTCACCAGGATGAACGGGTTGTCGGGATTGATGCGCGCGTGCTCCGGAGTCGCGCCGAACAGATAGTCGGGATGGCTCATCATGAACTGGTCGAGGGGCGCGCTGCTGGCGACGAGGAGGGCCGCCGACGGCTCGGTGCGGCGCCCGGCGCGCCCCGCCTGCTGCCAGAGCGAGGCGATCGTCCCCGGGTATCCCGCGAGCACCGCGACGTCGAGATGGCCGATGTCGACGCCGAGCTCGAGCGCGTTCGTCGAGACCACGCCGAGCACCTCGCCCTCCCGCAATCCCTGCTCCACCGCGCGGCGTCGCGTCGGGAGATAGCCGCCGCGGTAGCCTCGGACGATGCCGCTGTCGCCCGTCTTGTCGGCGACGCCGGCCTTGATCGCGGTGAGGAGCACTTCCGTCGACAGCCGGCTCTGCGCGAAGACGATGGTCGGGATGCGCTCGCGAAGAAACCGCAGCGCGAGGTGGGCCGATTCGCCGAGATACGGCGCGCGAATCCCGAGCTCCGGATTCACGACCGGGGGGTTGTAGCAGACGAACAGCTTGTCGCCGGTGGGCGCGCCGCTCTCCGCGACCTCGACCACGCGGGTGCCGGTGATGGCGCTCGCGTGCTCGGCAGGGTTCGCGATCGTCGCGGATGCCATGATGAACTGCGGCGCGCTGCCGTAGTGCCGGCAGATCCGCCGCAGGCGCCGCAGGACGTTGGCGACGTGGCTCCCGAACACGCCGCGGTACGCGTGCAGCTCGTCGATCACGACGAAGCGGAGGTTCTGAAAGAGGGCCGCCCACTTCGTGTGGTGCGGCAAGATCCCCGAGTGGAGCATGTCGGGGTTCGTCAGCACGAGGTTGGCGCGCGCGCGCACGGCGCGTCGCGCATCTTGCGGCGTGTCGCCGTCGTACGTGAACATCTTCAGCTCGGGCAGCTGCTTCGCCAGCTGCTCGAGCTCCGCGAGCTGATCCTGCGCGAGCGCCTTCGTCGGGAACAGGTAGAGCACGCGCGCGTCCGGCTGGTGCAGCAGCGCCTGCAGCACCGGCAGGTTGTAGCAGAGCGTCTTGCCCGACGCGGTCGGCGTGACGACCACGGCGTTGTCGCCGGTCTCCACCACGTCCCACACGCGTGCCTGATGCGCGTAGAGGTCCGTGACGCCGCGCGCGCGCAGCGCTTCGCCGAGACGCGGATCGAGCGAGGTCGGGAACGGCGCGAGCACGGCGTCGCGCGCGGGGAAGTGGCGGGTGGCGGTGATGCAGGATCCTGTCGAGCGCGATACCAGGATGCCGTCCAGGATCTCGCCGAGCATCGGCGGCACTCTATCACGTCACATGTATAGTGGAGCAAAGATGCGTCCCGCCTTCTGGCTCCCCCCGGTCGTCTGGATGGGTGTCATCGTGTGGCTGGCCTCGGACAGCGGCAGCGCCGCGCAGACCGGCCGATTCCTCCTCCCGGTCTTGCACGTCCTCTTTCCCGGCGCTTCGGCATTGCAGATCGAGGCGTTGCACGGCGTCGCGCGCAAGGCGGCCCACGCCACCGAATACGCGATCCTGGCCGGTCTGTGGTTCCGGGCGCTCGCGATCGGCGCAGGGATCGGGCCGCGATCGGCGGCCTGGGCCGCCTGGGCCATCGCCGTGGTCTGGGCGGGCATCGACGAGACCTACCAGTCCACGTCGGCCTCACGGACGGGGAGCCCCATGGACGTCGCGCTCGACGCGACCGGCGCCCTGGCCATCGCGGTCCTGGCCGCCTTTGGCTGGCGACCCACGGCCGACGCCCTCGCGGGCACCCTGCTCTGGATCGCGGCGGTGGGCGGCGCGCTGCTGGTCGGGCTCAACCTGCTGACCGGCGTGGGTTCCGGGGTTCTCTGGGCAACGGTGCCGGCGGCGGTGCTGGTGATCGTGCTCGTGCGCCGGCGGCGGACGAACGCGCCCGCCTAGACCTTGAGGCGCGGGTCGAGCGTGTCGCGGAGACCGTCGCCGAACAGATTGATGCCGAGCACGGTCACCAGGATGGCCAGCCCGGGAAAGGTCGCGAGCCACCACGCGGTCGAGATGTACACGCGCCCGTCCGCGAGCATGCCACCCCACGTGGGGGTCGGCGGCTGCACGCCGAGACCGAGGAACGACAGCGCGGACTCGATGACGATCACGCGCGCCATGTCCAGCGTCGCCACCACGAGCCACGGCGTGAGCGCGTTGGGAAGGATGTGGCGGAGCACCACGCGCCCGTCGCGGCCGCCGAGCGCCTGCGCCGCCTGCACGAACTCCCGCTCGCGCAGGGAGAACACGGCGGCGCGCACGACGCGCGCGTAGACGACCCAGCTCGACACCCCGATCACGATGATGATCGTCTTCAGGCTCGCGCCCAGCACGCCGATGACCGCGATCGCGAGCAGGATGAACGGGAACGCCAGCTGGATGTCGGCCAGGCGCATCAGCACGTCGTCGATCCAGCCTCCGAAGTAGCCTCCGAGCAACCCGGCCGCCATGCCGAGCACTCCGGAGATCACGACCGCCGCGAACCCGACGAGGAGCGCGGGCTGGGCGCCGTAGATCACCCGCGCGAGGAGATCGCGGCCGAGGTGATCGGTGCCGAGCGGATGAAGGCGGCCCGCGGCGTCCCGCTCGCCCGGCGCCTTCAACCGCGCGGCGATGTCCTGCTCGATGGGATCGAACGGCGTGAGCCAGGGCGCCGCGAGCGAGGTCACGATCACGATCGCCATCACGGCGAGCCCGAAGAGCGCGGTGCGCCGCCGGGCGAGACGCGACAGGAACGTCAGCCACTGCGCGCGCGGCGGCGCGGCATCGGCCGCGGTCACGACCGCCGGAATCGCCGCGCTCATCGCAAGCGGATCCTCGGGTCCAGGTACGTATACAGCACGTCGACGAACAGGTTGACGAGCACGAACGTCGCCGACAGCGTGAAGACGGCCGCCTGCACCACGGGATAGTCGCGGTTGTAGATCGCCTGCACCGAGAGGCGGCCCACGCCCGGCCACGCGAAGATCGTCTCGGTGATGACCGACCCGCCGAGGAGCGTGCCGAGCTCGATGCCGACGATCGTGACGATCGGGATCGCGGCGTTCTTCAGCGCGTGCTTCCAGACCACCGGCGGGTTCGCCACGCCCTTGGCGCGCGCGGTGCGGATGTAGTCCTGGTTGAGCACCTCGAGCATCCCCGACCGCGTCAGCCGGGTGATGCGCGCGGTGGTGAACAGGCCCAGCGTCACCGCGGGGAGCAGCAGGTGCTGCCAGCCGCCACGCCCCGACGACGGCAACAGGTTCAGCTGCACCGAGAAGAGCAGGATCAGCATGATGCCGAGCCAGAACGTGGGCATCGACTGCCCGAGCAGCGCGACGACCGTGGACACGTAGTCGAGCAGGCTGTTGCGGCGGACGGCCGACACGATGCCGGCCGGGATCGCGAGGCAGAGGGCGATCAGCAGGGCCGCGCCCGAGAGCTCGAACGTCGCGGGCATGCGCTCCATCACGAGGTCGAACGCCGGCTCGCCGTGACGCACCGACTGTCCGAAGTCCCCGCGCAGCGCGCCGTAGAGGAAGCGGCCGTACTGCACGAGGAAGGGATCGTCGAAGCCCATCGCCGTCGCGGAACTTGGCGATGTCCTCGAGCGTCGCGTCCGGCGGCAGCAAGACGAGCACGGGATCGCCGGTCAGGAACAGGATCGCGAACACGACGAAGCGAGACGCCGAGGAGGACGAGAAGCGACTGCAGGAAGCGGCGGAGGAGGTAGACCTTCATGTCCCGCCGCAGACGCGCGACGGCTTCGATGTGCGGCGTCTGGGGGAACATGTCGACCGGCTGCACCCACTCGAGGACGTAGCCGTGGCGCACGAGGTCGCCGACGTCGCGCGCGAGCGTGGCAGGATTGCACGAGACGTAGACGAGGCGCGCGGGCGCCGAGCGTCGCGAGCGTGCCGAGCGCCTTCGGATGGAAGCCCGCGCGCGGCGGATCGGCGACCACGACGTCCGGCGTGCACCCCCTGCCGGAGGAGCTCCGGCAGCACGTGGCGCACCTCGCCCGCGAGGAACGTGCAGTTCTCGATGCCGTTGGCGCCGCGCGTTGCGGACGGCGTCCGCCACCGCGGCCGCCGCGAGCTCGATGCCGTAGACCTGACGGCTCGCGCGCGCGAGCAGCAGGCTGATCGCGCCGGTGCCGGAATAGAGATCGATCACCGTCTCCGTCCCGGTCGAGCGCGCACGCGTCCTGCGACGAGCGCGAAGAGCCGCTCGGCCTGCAGGGTGTTCGTCTGGAAGAACGAGTTCGCCGAGATCTGGAAGTCGACGTCGCCGAGACGCTCCGTGATCGTGTCACGCCCGAGCAGCAGATGCTCCTCGGTACCGACGGCCACGCTCGCCTTCTTGGCGTTCACGTTCAGCACGACGCTCGCCGTCGCCGGCACCCGGGCGCGCAGGTGCTCGGCGACCGGCGCCAGCGCCGTCGACGTCGGGCGCCGAGGCGACGACGTTGACCATCGCCTGTCCCGTGCGCCGCCCTTCGCGAAGGGTGACGAACCGCAAGAGGCCGCGGCCCTCGCCGTCGGGCGTCGGCTCGTACACGCTGAGTCCACGCGCGCGGACGACCTGCGCGGGTCTCGGCGAGCAGCGTGTTCATCACGTCGGACTGCAACAGGCAGCGATCGATGTCGAGGACGACGTCGTACCGGTCGGCCTCGTGCAGCCCGAGCGCGGGTCCGGCCGCCGAGGGGGCGACCGTGAACTCCATCTTGTTGCGATAGCCGAGGACGCTCGGGCGCGGGCAGGATCGGGCGCAACTCGAACGGCCGGCAGACCGCCCAGGCGCTCGAGACAATCGCGCACCTGCTTCTCCTTGAACGCGAGCTGCGCCGGGATAGGCGACGTGCTGGAGGCGGCAGCCTCCGCACCGCCCGAAATAGGGGCACGGCGCCTCGACCCGATCGGGCGAGGCCGACGTCCACGGCCTCGATGACCCCGCGGCCGAACCGTGCACGAGCCTCGGTCAGCCGCACCGTCAGCCGGTCGCCGGGAATGCCGCCCCGAACGAAAACGACGTACCCGTTGACCCGGCCGACACCCTCCCCGCCGAACGCGAGGTCGTCGATGGAGACACTGATGGCGTCGCCGCGGCGGGGTTTTGCCATAACAGCGGGAAATATAAGGGGACGTTGGGGGCGAGTCAATTTGTCCACCGCTAGCGATGGCTTCACCGCCGGGGAGTATGATAGCCATCCATGAAGAAGCGCCGCCCCGCGCGCGCCGTGGGTGATCTGCTGGTCGGCGCGCTGCCTCAGATCGCGGACCGCCTGATCGAACTTCCGGATCCGCCAGACCTGGGGCGCCCTCGTGGGGCGGGACATCGCCCGCCGCTCCCGCCCCGAGAGCTTCGCCGGGGGCACCCTGCGCGTGGTCGTCGACAACTCGCCCTGGCTCCACGAGCTCACCCTGCGCGAAGGGGAGCTGGCCATGAGCATCCGCGCTCGCTTTCCCGAAGTGCGGACGGTGCGCGTCACACTCGGCGCGCTGGACTCGGACGCACCCGAGGCGCGCGAGACCACGGCGCGCGCGGTGCCGCTGACCCCGGCGGATCACGCCGACATCGACGCCGCAGCCGCGGCGATTGCCGACCCGAGCCTCGCGGACGCCGCGCGCCGCCTGCTGACGACCGCCCGCCGCTTCCCGAGGCTACGACCACAAGGTCCACGAGGTGCCGTGTGAAGCTCCTCGCTACCCTGTCTCTCCTGCTCACCACCGCCCTGGCTGCCGGCTGCGCCGGGTCCACCGCGTCGCCTTCGGCACGGGGGAAGACCAGCCCAAGCGGATGACGGCCGCGCCCGATCCGAAGGGTCAGTCGTACTACTTCTACATGGTCGCGCAGCTCATGGCGCAGGGTGGCGCCTTCAAGGAAGCGATCGAGCCGCTGCGGGAAGCGATCAAGCGCGATCCCGATTCGGCCTTCCTGTGGACGCAGCTCGCGCAATGGCTGGCGCGGACCGACACTCCCGAGGAAGCGACGCTGGCGGCACGCAAGGCCGTCGAGCTCGCGCCGGACCTCGCGCCGCCGCACCTGGCGCTCGCGGAGCTCCTGCGGGCTCAGAAGAAGTGGGCCGAGGCGGAAGCCGAGCTCGAGCGCGTGATCGAGCTCAATCCCGGCGCCGAAGACGCCTACCTGACGCTCGCCAGATACCAGGTGGAGCAGAAGCAGTTCGACCGCGCACGTGCGGTGCTCCTGCGGCTCGCGGAGCGCTATCCGCGTTCGGCGCAGGCCCAGTTCCTCCTGGGCCGTCTCGCCGTCGAAGCGGAAGCGTGGGACGAGGCGACGGAGCGGCTCACGAAGGCCGTCGACCTCGACCCTGATCACGACGGCGCGTGGACCGCGCTCGGCTACGTGTACGAATCGCAGCGCAAGCCCGAAGCGGCGGTCGCCGTGTACCGCCGCGCCGCGCAGGCGAACCCCGAGAACCCCGCGTTCATCGAGCGCCTGGGCGATCTGCTCATCCGTCTCGGCCGCTACGATGAGGCGCGGACGGAGATCGAGTCGCTCGCCGAAGCCTCACCACGCGACCCGCGCCTCTGGATGAAGCTCGGCGCCGTCTACTACGAGCAGAAGCAGTGGGACCGGGCCGTCGACGCGTTCCGGCGTGTCCTCGCGCTCGAACCGGGCAACCTGCGCGCGCGATACTTCCTCGCCACCACGTACATGGACAGCGGGAAGGACGCCGAGGCGCGGGTCGAGCTCGAACGCATCCTCCGCGTCGACCCGCGCTCGGTCGACGCGCGGGTGCAGCTCGGCTTTCTCCACGGGCGGGCCAAGCGGTACGACGAGGCCGTCGCGACCCTGCGCGAGGCGGTCAACCTCGAGCCCAAGAAGCCGGAGCTCTTTCTCTACCTCGGCAGCGCGTACTTCCGCGCCAAGCAGTACGACCGCGCGGTGGAGACGCTGAACGAAGGGCTGGGCCTGGACGACAAGCACAAGGAGATTCACTTCCAGCTCGGCGTCGTGTGGGAGAAGCAGGGCAAGTTCGACGACGCCGTCGGCGCCTTCCGCCGCGTCATCGCCCTCGATCCCAAGCACGCCGAAGCGTACAACTACGTCGGGTACATGTACGCCGAGAAGGGCCAGAACCTCGACGAGGCCGTCACGCTCATCGGGAAGGCCCTCGAGCTCGAGCCGGAAAACGGCTACTTCATCGACAGCCTCGGGTGGGCGTACTACCAGCAGGGCAAGTACGCCGACGCGCTCCGCGAGCTGAAGCGCGCGGTGGACCGCGCGAAGGAAGACCCCGTCATCCTGGAGCACCTCGGTGACGCCTACAGCAAGAACGGTCTCGACAGCGAGGCGTTGACCGTCTGGGAGAAGGCGCTGAAGATCGATCCGACGGCCGACGGCGTGAAAAAGAAGGTGAACGAACTGCAGGAGCGCCGCAGCCGTGCGAAGACGGATCGCTCGAAGGCTTCGCAGTAGCGTTCTGCTGGTGGCGGCGCTCGTCGCCACCGGCTGCGCGATCGCCCCGCCGCCGCCGCGCTCCGCCATCCCGCCACCGGCGCAGCGCGCGGCGGCGTTGCTCACCCAGCGCGCCGGCGAGTTCACCGACCTCCGGACGCTCGCCGACATCTCCGCCCAGCGTGGGGGGGAGCGCTATCGCGTGCGCGGCGTGATCCTCGCGAAGACGCCGGCGTCGGTGCGGTTCGAGGCGCTGTCGCCGGTCGGCTCGCCGCTGCTCATCGCCACCATCCACGACGGCCAGATCACCGCCTACGACGCGACCACCGATGAGGTCACGACCGGGCCGGCCACCGCCGAGACGGCGGCGCGCCTCCTCAACCTTCCGTTCGAGCCCCAGGAGCTGGTGGGCATCCTCGCGGGCCGCCCGGTGCCGCCGCAGGACCTGCGAGAGGCCGAGATGATGCCGGCGGATCCCGACGGCCCGTCCATCAATCTCGTCGGGGCGGTCAACGCCCAGCGTGTGTGGATGGACTTCGACACCGGGGTCGTCCGCAAGGTCCAGATCTCGGGAGGGCGGGCCGACGCCGTCATCGCGTTCCGCCGGGACACCGACGGCACCATGACAGGCTTCGAGCTCACCGCCGGACTGGGGTACATCCGCAGCAACGTGCGCTACGAGCGCCCGGCCTTCAACACCGGGGTCGAGCCCGAACGATTCGCCTTCGCGCCACCCAAATCAGCGAAAACACGGACGATCCGTTGACGTTGTCGCGGGCGGCGTGCTAGCGTCCCCTGCCTTGCCGACCCGGTCGCCACGTGCGCGCCGCCTGACGCTGACCGCGGCCGCCAAGGTGAATCTGGCCCTCGAGGTCCTGGGGAAGCGCGCCGACGGGTATCACGAAGTCGCCACGGTCATGCAGACCATCGACCTGGCGGACCGGCTGACGCTCGAAGACGCGGACGACCTGACGCTGACGGCGACGACCCCGGACATCCCCACGGACGGCAGCAACCTCGCGCTGCGGGCCGCGGCGGCGTTGCGCGAGGCCGCGAAGGTCGATCGGGGGGTGCGTGTCCGGCTGGACAAGCGCATCCCGGTGGCGGCGGGGCTCGGGGGAGGCTCGTCGGACGCGGCCGCCGTGCTCCTCGGGCTGAATCGGCTCTGGGGCCTGCGGTGGCGGGTCGAGCGACTGGCCGAAGTGGCGGCGGCACTGGGCTCGGACGTCCCGTTCTTCCTGACGGGTGGGGTCGCCCTGGGTACGGGACGGGGCGAGCGGCTCGCACCGCTGACCGGAACGGCGATGGCGCTGGTGCTCGTGAATCCCGGGGTCCCGTTGAGCACCGCGGTCGTGTATGGGCGGGTCACGCCCGGGATGTATTCGGACGGCGCCCGGGCGCGGACGGTGGTCGACGCGCTCCGTGCGCGGAAACCCCACCGGGTGGCCACGAGCCTCTACAATGGGCTGGAGGCGGCGGCCGAGGGGGTGTTCGGGGATCTGGTGCGGCTTCGGGCGGCGCTGGTGTCCGCAGGGGCGCTCGGGGCCCTGATGTCCGGAAGCGGCCCGACGGTCTTCGGGATCGCGCGCTCGTTCGAGCAGGCCCGCCAGATCCGAGCGCGGGTCGCCCGCGCCTCGTGGAGGTGCTGGGCGGTGCGGACGGTGAGCGGTCCGGCGGTGAGGATACGGGCATAGCGTCGATGGGGCGTGGCCAAGCGGCAAGGCGCGGGACTTTGGATCCCGTATTCGGAGGTTCGAATCCTCCCGCCCCAACCAAAGCTCTGTCCATGACCGCCATGGGCGGTCGAATATCGAGCGAATTGTGAGGCGAACGATGACGAACAAGGACCTGCAGCTCTTCTCGGGCAACGCGCATCCGGCGCTGGCGGCGGAGATCGCCGACTGCATGAAGCTGCGGCTCGGCGCGGCGGACGTCACCCGCTTCTCCGACGGCGAAGTCTTCGTCCAGATCAACGAGAACGTCCGGGGCTCGGACGTCTTCGTCATTCAGCCGACCTGCCCGCCGGTGAACGACAATCTGATGGAGCTGCTCGTCATGATCGACGCGTTCAAGCGCGCGTCGGCCGGACGGATCACGGCCGTGCTCCCGTACTACGGGTACGCGCGCCAGGACCGCAAGGTGCAGTCGCGCGTGCCGATCACCGCGAAGCTGGTCGCCGACCTGCTCACCTCGGCCGGCGTCGATCGCGTGCTCGCGCTCGACCTGCACGCCGGACAGATCCAGGGGTTCTTCAACATCCCCGTGGATCACCTCTTCGCCGGGCCGCCGGTCATCGTCGACTACCTGAGCAAGAAAGACCTGCGCGATCCCGTCGTGGTCGCGCCGGACGCGGGCGGCGTCGAGCGCGCGCGCGCGATCGCCAAGCGACTCAACGCGGGCCTGGCGATCATCGACAAGCGGCGCGACGGCCCCAACGTCGCGGTCGTCATGCACCTCATCGGTGACGTGAAGGACAAGGACGCGATCGTCATCGACGACATGATCGACACCGCCGGCACGCTCGTGCAGGCCGTGGGCGCGCTGGAGCGCGAAGGCGCGCGGCGCATCATCGCGGGAGGCGTGCACGCCGTCCTGTCGGGCCCGGCGATCGAGCGTCTGAAGGCCGCGCCGATCGAGGAGATCGTCGTCACGAACTCGATTCCGCTGGCGCCCGACAAGCTGCTGCCGACGATGACCGTGCTCACGGTGGCGCCGCTGCTGGGCGAGGCGATCCGCCGGATCCACGACGAAGAATCCGTCTCGACCCTGTTCGCATAGAAGGAGCGATCGAGCCATGGAGAGGCAGGAACTGTCGATCATGCCGCGGGACGGCAAGGGCAAGCAGGCGGCCAAGCGCTTGCGCCGTGAGGGCCGCGTCCCCGCCGTGCTCTACGGCGGGACGGCGCCGCAGTCGATCTCCGTCGACCCCAAGGCCGTGCTGAAGATGATCCACGGCCACGAGGGCAGCACGCAGCTGCTGAACCTCACGGAGAACGGCGGCGGCGCGACGCGGATGGCGATCATCCGGGACATGCAGTTCGATCCGGTCTCCGAGGATCTCCTGCACGTCGACCTGCAGGAGGTCTCCGCGGACCGTGCGATCAACGTCAGCGTCGCCATCCACCCCGTGGGTGAGGCGATCGGCGTGCGGGACACGAAGGGCATCCTGAACCTCGTGCTCCACGAGATCGCCGTCTCGTGCCTGCCGACGAACATTCCGCAGCGGATCGACGCGGACGTCACGAACCTCGCGATCGGCGACGTGCTCACGGTGCGGGACCTCCTGGTTCCGGAAGGGGTCCGCGTCCTGAACGATCCCGGCCAGGCCGTGGTCACCGTCTCTCCGCCGATGGCGGAAGAGGAAGCGGCGGCGCCTGCCGCGGCCGCTGCGGTCACGGCGGCAGCAGAGCCGGAAGTCCTCACCGAGCGCAAGCCGAAGGAAGAGCCCGCGGCCGAGGACGGCAAGAAGCCCGCGGCCAAGAAGTAGGCACGAGGGGTCCGGGTGTCCCAGCTCGTCGTCGGACTGGGAAACCCGGGCCCCGAGTATCAGGACACCCGCCACAACGTCGGCCAGCGCGTCCTCGACGTCCTCGCGGGGCGCTTGCGCGGCACGTTCACGCGCGAGGGGGACACCGTCTTCGCGCCGGTGCGCTGGCGCGGGGACACCGTCTATCTGGTCAAGCCCCAGGCGTTCATGAACCTGAGCGGCCCCGCCGTCCGGCGCGCGCTCGCCCGCCTGCAGGCCGAGCCGTTCGAGCTCGTGATCGTGTACGACGACATCGACCTGCCGCTCGGGACGATCCGCGTTCGCATGAAGGGCAGCCACGGTGGCCACAACGGCGTGCGCTCGGTGCTCGAGACCCTCGCCACCGAGGACATCCGTCGCGTGAAGGTGGGGATCGGTCGCCCGGAACACAAGGGCGACGTCCCTGACCACGTCCTCACCGGCTTCGATCCGAAGGAATTGCGAGATCGTCGCCACGGCCGGTCGAGACGGCGGCCGATCGCGTCCTCGAGCTGCTCAGCCGCCGCTGAACCCGGCACCGCTGGGGGGCATTCGGGGGGAGCGGCGCGCTCCCCCCGATCAAAAGAACACGAGCGTCACGAGCACGAACAGCGGAACGAGGATCGCGCCGCTGTACGCCATGTAGCCGAAGAAGCTCGGCATCTTCACGCCGGCCTCCTCGGCGATGGCCTTGACCATGAAGTTCGGCGCGTTGCCGATGTACGTGTTCGCGCCCATCGCCACCGCTCCCACGCTGATCGCGGCGAGGATCGCCGCCGGCACGCCGACGACCTCCGCCGGCAGCCGCAGGCCCTGGCCGAGCGCGAGGAACGTCAGGTACGTCGGGGCGTTGTCGAGGAACGAGGAGAGCATGCCGCTCGCCCAGAAGAACTGCCACGGGTCCCGGACGCCGAGCTCGGCGCCGCGCAGGCGCAGGAGCTCGAGCGCCGGCACCATCGTGACGAAGATCCCGGCGAACAGCACCGCGACCTCGATCATCGGCCCGGCGGAGAATCCGTTCGCGCGGCGGATGCGGGACGGCGTCGACCGGAGCGAGACGACGGTCAGCGCCACGATCACGAGCTCGCGCCACGGCGCAGGCAGCAGCGCCACCGAGAGCACCACGCCGACCAGCCAGACGGCGTTGAGGAGGCCGTGGACGCGCAGGGGCTCGACCTGCGCGCGGTCGCGGCGAATGGCGCGCGAGCGGCTCGCGCGTGAACTGCACCGAGTCGTACACGAAGTACGCGGCCAGCAGGAGGGCGAGCATCAGCCCCCAGTGCGGGAGCAGGCGGAACGTCCACGTGAACGGGACGCCCTGGAGATAGCCGAGGAAGAGTGGCGGATCACCGAGCGGCGTCAGCATGCCCCCGATGTTGGACACGACGAAGATGAAGAACACGACGGTGTGCTTGACGCGGGTGCGCTCGCGGTTCGTCTGCAGGAGCGCCCGGATCAAGAGCATCGACGCGCCGGTGGTGCCCACGAAGGACGCGATCAGGCCGCCGAGGGCCAGGAAGCCGGTGTTGATCATCGGCGACGCCACCAGGTCGCCCCGCAGCAGGATGCCCCCCGAGATCACGTAGAGCCCGGACAGCAGGATGATGAAGGGCACGTAGTCCAGCGGCTACGTGGGCGATCGCGTGAGGGTCGCGCACGGCGTAGAGCGCGAGGACGGGGAGCCCGAGCACCACCGAGGCCAGCAGCTTGTTCCGGTTAGACTCCCACCAGTGGGGGATCCAGAGCGGACAGATGGCGATGGCAAGAAGCATCGCGATGAACGGCACGACCGTGTAGATGGGCGGGGCGCCCATGGTGCCCGCGCACTCTACCAGAGCGCCCAGATTGCCGGGGGGTAGGTCGCGTGGTATATAGTTGTCGTTTATCCAGAGTCATTTGACGGTCATGGGCCGTCAAGTCCTCGGCGCGGAGTCCGGAGGGGGGAGAAGCCCAGTGACCAAGGTCATCGTCGAGCCCGACGAGTCCTTCGAAAGCGCGCTCAAGCGCTTCAAGAAGCAGTGCGAGAAGGCCGGGCTCCTTTCGGAGTTCAAGAAGCGACAGCACTACGAGAAGCCCAGCGTTCGCCGCAAGCGCAAGGCGCTCGCGGCGCGGAAGAAGGCCAAGCGCCGCGAGCGGATGTCCGATTAGCTGCGGTAGCGCTCCTGACTGGGCCGCCAGCCCACCCGAGGTTTTTGGCGGGAGGCAATGAGGCGAAGGATGGAGTCAGGCCGGATCTGGGGGCGGGGGATCGAGTGGGACGCGGTGCGAGGCCTTCTGGCCCGCGAGGCTCGCACCGTCATGGGCCGTGAACGGGCCCTCGAGGCCTCTCCCCTCACCGACCTCACCTCGATCCGGACCGAGCTCGAACTGACGCGCGAGGCACGCGCGGCGCTCACGACCGGGGGGCCCCCCGCTCTGGAAAGCATTCCTGATGTTCGACCCGCGCTGGATCGATGCCGCGCCGCGGGCACCGTCCTCGACGGCCCCGAGCTGGTCCAGATGATTCCCGTCCTCGCCGCCCCGCGCGCACTGTCCGGGTGGGCGCGTGGCGTCGCGACCGTCGCACCGGCGCTGTCGCGGCGCGCCTCCGCCGTCCCCGCGCTTGCGGACCTCTACGACCTTCTGCGTCGAGCCCTCGACGACGAGGGCGCCGTCACCGATCAGGCCAGCCGCCGGCTCGCGCAGGTGCGGCGGGAGATCCTGGAGCGGCGGCGGCGGATCGTCCACGACCTCGAGCGCCTGTGGGACACGAAGGACGCCGAGCGGATCTTCGCCGAGCGCTACGTGACGATCCGCCACGGCCGCTACGTCGTGCCCGTGCGCGCGGAGTCGCGCGCGCGGCTTCGTGGCATCGTCCACGACCGCTCCCAGAGCGGCCAGACGCTGTTCGTGGAGCCCGAGAGCGCGATCGACGCCAACAACGACCTCGTCCAGACGCAGCGCGAGGAGGAGGCCGAAGTCGCCCGGATCCTCGCGGAGCTGACCGACGCCCTCCGCGCGCGCATCGACGACGTCGAGCAGGTGGTCGAGGTCATCGGCACCGTGGACTGGATCCTCGCGCGCGGCGAAGCGGCGGCGCGCATGGACGCCGTCGAGCCGCAGGTGACCGAGGCGCGCACGGTCGCGGTGACGGCCGCCCGCCATCCGCTGCTGCTCGCGCAGTCGTGGCGGGACGCCGAGCGGCCGGTGGTGCCCGTCGACCTTCAGCTCGGCGACGACCGGCCGCTCCTGCTCATCACCGGCCCGAACGCGGGCGGCAAGACCATCGCGCTCAAGACGCTCGCGCTCTTCGTGCTCATGGCGCAGGTGGGGTGCCACGTGCCCGCGGCCGAGGGCGCGCGCCTCCCGCTGGTGTCGCGCCTGTTCGCGATCATCGGCGACGACCAGAGCGTCAGCGAGAACCTCTCGACGTTTTCCGCGTTCGTGAAACAGGTCCGCGAGATCCTCACCGATGTCGACGCGCAGTCGCTCGTGCTCCTGGACGAGCTGGGCGCCGGCACCGATCCCGACGAGGGCGCCGCGCTCGCGCAGGCGATCCTCGAGGAGCTGGACGCGCGCGGCGCGCTGGTGGCGGCGACGACGCACCTCGAGCCCCTGAAAGCCTTCGCGAGCACGCATCCGCGGGCGCGCAACGCGTCCGTGGAGTTCGACGGCGCCACCCTCGCCCCGACGTTCCGGCTGCGCTACGGGCAGCCCGGCCAGAGCTATGCGCTCGCCATCGCGGCGCGCTTCGGCCTCGGCCCCGACCTCATCGCGCGCGCGCAGAGCCATCGCTCGGCGCAGCAGGCGCGGATGTCCGAGCTGCTCGCGTGGCTCGACGAGCACACGCGCTGCGAAGCCGAGCGCACCCTCGCGATCGAGCAGCGCGAGCAGGAGTCGGTCGCCCGCCTGACCGCCGCGCGAGACGCGGAGGCCGCCGCCCGCGCGCGGGCCGACGAGCTCGTCGCGCGCGCGCGGGCCGAGGCGAGCGCGATGGTGACGGAGATCAAGCGCACGATCAACGCCGAATGGGAGCGCCTGCGGCGCAGCGATCGCTCGCGCGAGACGCTGAAGGACAGTCGCCAGCGCGTGAACGACGCCGTGGCGCGCCTCGGCGTGGTCTCCCACGGGGTCTCCATCCCGGCCGCGGCGCCGGAAGACATCGTGCCCGGCGCGCGCGTGCGCGCGGAGCACCTGGGCGTGCAGGGCGAGGTCGTCGCGATCAACGGCTCCACGGCCACCGTGCAGTCGGGCACGATCACCGTGCGGGTCCCGTTGCACGCGCTGCGCCTGGCGGTCGCGACGCCGGGCGCCACGACCGCGCCCCGTCGCGACGCGCGCATCACGCTTCCCGACCGGGCCGCCCCTCACCACGAGCTCCACCTGATCGGCCGCACCACCGACGAAGCGCGCGACCTCGTCGAGCAGTACCTCGACGACGCGTTCCTCGGCGGCCTCGCACGCGTACGCTTCGTGCACGGCAAGGGCACCGGCGCCCTCCGCAAGGCGGTGCGCGATCTCCTCGCAAGCCATCCCCTCGTCGATTCCTTCCGCGACGGCGAGCCGTCGGAAGGGGGCAGCGGCGCCACCGTCGCGGCCTTGAAGGTGAGCTAGTGCCGACCTACGCTCCGACGGTGCTGGACGAGATCCGGGCGGGCGTCGACATCGTCGACCTGGTCGGTCGCTTCGTGAACCTCAAGAAGGCCGGCGTCAACTGGAAGGGGCTCTGCCCGTTCCACGGCGAGAAGACGCCGTCGTTCATGGTCAATCCGAAGAAGGGCATCTTCCACTGCTTCGGGTGCGGCGTGGGCGGCGACGCGTTCGGCTTCCTCATGCGCCAGGACAAGCTCACGTTCCCCGAGGCCGTGCGGGCGCTCGCCAAGCAGGCGAACGTCGCGCTGCCGGAGGACCGGGGCGCCGGCGATTCGGGGCGCGAGGAGCTGATCCGCGCGATGGATCTCGCCGCGCGCTTCTACGCGGAGGCGCTGGCCAAGTCCGCCGGCGCGCGCGCCCGCGAGCTATCTCGAGAGCCGCGGCATCGATCCCGACGTCGCGCGTCGGTTCCTGCATGGGCTACGCGCCCGAAGGCTGGGACAATCTCCGCAACGCCCTGCGCGGCGAGGGCATCGCCGAGGACGCGCTGCTCACCGCCGGGCTCGTCGTCAAGCGCGAGAACGGCACCGGTGTCTACGATCGCTTCCGCGGGCGTCTGATGTTCGCCATTCGCGACCTGCAGGGGCGCGTGGTGGCGTTCGGCGGGCGCGCGTTCGGTGACGAGCAGCCCAAGTACCTGAACTCGCCGGAGACGCCGCTCTACACGAAGGGCAACCTGCTCTACGCGGCCGACGTCGCGCGCGAGAGCATCCGCGGCAAGAACCGCGCGCTCATCGTCGAGGGCTACGTCGACTGCCTGATGGCGCATCAGTACGGCTTCACCGAGACGGTCGCGGCGCTCGGCACGGCCTTCACGCCGGCGCAGCTCGGCCTCCTGCACCGCTACTGCGACGAGGTCGTGACGTTCTTCGACGCGGACGCCGCCGGGCAGAAGGCGGCCGAGCGAGCCGAACAGCTCCTCGAGCCCACCACCGGTGGCGCGGCGTGGGCGGTGAACCGCTCGGGAGACTTCACGGCGCCCGGCGCGTTCAGGGTGAAAGTGGCGCTGCTGCCGACGGGCCACGACCCCGACACCTACCTGCGCGCGGAGGGCGCCGCGGCGTTTGCCGAGCGCATCGACCAGGCGCGCAGTCTCCTCGCCTACGCGCTGGATCGCGTGATCACCGATCCCGACGGCGCCAGCGGGCCCCGGGCGCGCGCCACCGCCTTCGCGCGCGTGTCCCTGATGCTCGCGAAGGTGCCCGACGCGCAGGAGGCCGCGGCGCTGTCGCGAGATGCGGCGCGGAAGCTCGGCGTCGATCCGACGCAGCTCTGGATCGAGGCGCAGAAGCTCCAGGCCGCGCTCCGCAAGCCGGGGGCGAGCGCGTCGCGCGCGGACGTGTCGCGACCCGCGGGCGGCTCCACCACCCGCGAGCGAGACCTCGTCACGTTGCTGCTCCACGCGACCGAGGCGCGCGCGGACCTCCTGCCGCTGCTCGCCGTCGCCGACGTGCGGGACGAGCGCCTGCGCCACATCGTCGTGGCGATCGCCGCGCGGCCGGAGGCCGACGGCGAAACCCTCATGACCGACCTTCCCGACGAGAGCACCCGCGGTCTGCTCGCGGCGCTGCTCGTCGAAGACCGTGCGCCCGACGACCGCGCTGCGCTCATCGGGCAGTTCAAGATTCACCTCGAGCGCGAACAGCGCTTGAAGCGCCAGCGGGAAGGCCTCCGCGTGATCGCCGAGATGCAAGCGACCACGGGAGCGGCCGCCGCTGTCCATGACGAGCTCCGCGCCCTGCACGAAGACAGCAAGGTGGTGTACGGGATCGCGGGTGGCGTCGCGCAGTCGCTGGACCACGGGCCGCGAAGCCCTCAAGGAGTCGAGACGAATGAGTGAAGATACGAAGCTGGGAGAGCTGGACCGTCTGATCTCGGTGGGCAAGCAGAAGGGCTTCCTCACCTACGACGAGGTGAACGACGCCCTGCCGGCGACCGTGGTGTCGTTCGACCAGCTCGACGACATCATGGTCACGCTGAGCTCGCTCGACATCGACGTCGTCGACAACGCGAAGGCCGCCCGCCTTCCCTCCGAGGTCGCGCGCCCGGCGCCGGCCATCGTGGAGCCCGACGACGACGACGGCCCGGCCGAGCCCATCGATCTGACGCCCGGCCCCGTCGGCCGGACCGAGGATCCGGTCCGCCTCTACCTCCGCGAGATGGGCCGGGTGGCCCTGCTCACGCGCGAGGGCGAGATCGCGCTCGCCAAGCGCATCGAGGAGGGCAAGAACCAGGTCACCCTCGCCATCCTCTCCACCAACCTCGCGCTCGAGCGGTTCCACGAGCTCCGCGACCTGCTCCGCAAGAGCGACATCTCGGTGAAGGAGGTCGTCGACGTCAACGACGAGGAGTTCACCGAGGAGAAGGAGGCCGCGCTGACCCGCCAGGTCATCGGCGCCTTCTCCAACGTCGACCGCATCCTCCGCGATCGCGACAAGCTGATCGCCCAGGCCAAGAAGCTCAAGACCAAGGCCGGCGGCAAGAAGAAGACGGCCAAGGGCAAGGACGCCGGCGTGGCGGGTGCAGGAGGACAAGGCGCAGAAGCTCGCGGGCAAGGTCATCGAGAAGCTGCGCGAGATGAACATCGGCAACCAGATCATCGACCGCGAGGATTCGGACCTCCTGCGCCGCGGGCTCGTCCAGCGCCTGCGCTCGCTCGTCGAGGACATCGAGCGCGCCGAGCGCGTGATCGAGCTGTGGACCAACGGCAACGGCAAGGCGCGCGAGGAGCGGCAGAACCTCCTCTACGTCTCGTTCGGCGAGCCCGGCGGCAACGGCCTGGCCGGCCAGAGCGACCTCCACCTGAAGGCGGCGAAGAAGTTCGGCACGCTCAAGCAGCAGCAGGTGTGGGTGGCGCAGCAGGAGATCAAGGCGGCGGAAGGCCGCGCGAACGCGAAGGCCGACGACCTCAAGAAGGTCATGGCCGATCATCAAGCAGGGCCAGTTCAAGGCGGCCCTCGCGAAGAAGGAGATGGTCGAGGCCAACCTCCGGCTCGTCATCTCGATCGCCAAGAAGTACACGAACCGCGGCCTGCAGTTCCTGGACCTCATCCAGGAAGGCAACATCGGCCTGATGAAGGCCGTCGACAAGTTCGAGTACCGGCGCGGCTACAAGTTCTCGACCTACGCGACGTGGTGGATCCGGCAGGCGATCACCCGCGCGATCGCCGACCAGGCGCGCACGATCCGCATCCCCGTGCACATGATCGAGACGATCAACAAGCTGATCCGCACCTCGCGCCAGCTCGTGCAGGAGCTCGGACGCGAGCCGACGCCCGAAGAGATCGCGACCAAGATGGAAGTGCCGGTCGACAAGGTGCGCAAGGTCCTCAAGATCGCCCAGGAGCCGATCTCGCTCGAGACGCCCATCGGCGAGGAAGAGGACAGCCACCTCGGCGATTTCATCGAGGACAAGCAGGTGGTCTCGCCGGTGGACTCGATCATCGGGCTCTCGCTGCGCGAGCAGACCAACAAGGTGCTCAACACCCTGACCCCGCGCGAGGAGAAGGTGCTGCGCCTGCGCTTCGGCCTCGCCGACGGCTGCGAGCACACCCTGGAAGAGGTCGGGCAGGACTTCGAGGTCACCCGCGAGCGCATCCGGCAGATCGAGGCGAAGGCGCTGCGCAAGCTGCGGCATCCGTCCCGTTCGAAGAAGCTCCGGAGCTTCCTCGAGTCATGACCGGCAACCTTTGAACATGGGGGCCCCGCAACTGAGGACCCCCAACCCCCACGGGCCCATAGCTCAACGGCAGAGCGCCCGGCTCATAACCGGTCAGGTCTTGGTTCGAATCCAGGTGGGCCCACCAGCGTGGAGACACGGTGAACACTGAGCTAGAGACACTCATCGAGCTGCAGGGCTACGACTCCAGGATCGCCACCCTCGAGACCGAGGCCGCGCGGCTGCCGAAGCAGATCGAGGCGATCCAGGCCTCGCTCGCGGAGGCGAAGAAGACCGTCGACGCCTTCAAGACGAAGATCGACCAGACGCGCAAGGAGCTGCGCGGCAAGGAGAAGGACCTCGAGGTCCACGCCGCCAAGCGGGCCAAGGAAGAGGCGCGCCTCTACGAGGTGAAGACCAACAAGGAGTACTCCGCCGTCCTGCTCGAGATCGAGGAGGTCAAGCAGATCAAGGGCAAGACGGAGGAGGAGATCCTCGGTCTCATGGAGATGCAGGAGCGCCTCGCCGTCGACGTGAAGGAGGCGGAGGGTCGCCTCAAGACGCGCGAGGAGCAGGCGAAGCAGGACGAGGGCGTGGTGCGCGGCAAGCTCGCCAAGGTGGAGCAGGAGCTGAGCGGTCGTGCGCGGCGAGCGGAACTCGCGCGCGAAGGCGCTGTCGCCCGGGCTCCTCGCCAGCTACGACCGGATCATGAAGGCGCGCGGCGGCACCGCCGTCGCTGCCGTGGGCGCCGCCTCGATCTGCGGCGGCTGTCGCATGAGCATCCGGCCCCAGGCGCTCGATGGAGCTGCGCGTGGCGACCGGCCTCATGACCTGCGAGAGCTGCGGGCGGTACCTCTACTACTCGGAGGGGCTGACGCCTCGACGCTCCTCACGGCTTCGCCGGTTCGTCGCTGCCTCCCCCAGACCAAGGATTGCGCGGCGAAGCCCGCGCTCGGAGACATGAGCCAATCAGTCGTCCTCTACACCGACGGGGCGTGCCGCGGGAATCCTGGGCCCGGCGGATGGGCCGCGCTCATCTTCGACGGGAGCGAAGAGCGCGCGGTGTCCGGTGGCGAGCCGCACACCACCAATCAGCGCATGGAGCTGCGCGCCGCCATTGAAGGGCTCATCGCGATCTCCGGTGCGCGTGACGTCGCGCTGTACACCGACTCCTCCTACGTCATGAACTGCTTCCGTGACCGGTGGTTCGTGAAGTGGGAGCAGAACGGGTGGCTCGGCTCGACGAAGCAGCCCGTCACCAACCGCGATCTCTGGGAGCGCCTCATCGCCGAGACACGCCGCCACACCGTCGCCTGGCACAAGGTGAAGGGGCACAGCGGGCATCCGCTGAACGACCGCGTCGATCTCGCTCGCGCGCCAGGCGATCGCGACCGTCGCGCCGCGCTGACCCGTCCGCCCGCCCGGCGCGTTACAATCGCCCGACCCATGCGGCGCTCCGCTCGCGTCACGCTCTGCGTTCTCCTCGTCGTCGTCCTTGGCGTCACCGGCTGCGGCGTGTTCCGCCGCTCGCCCGCGACGCCGGATCTCGTCAAGCTCACCTTTCTCCAGCTCAACGACATCTACACGCTGGATCCGGTGGACGACGGGCGGCGGGGCGGGATGGCGCGGCTCGCGACCCTCGTGAAAGACCTCCGGAGCAAGAACCCGAACACCCTGTTCGCGCTCGGCGGTGACTTCCTGTCGCCCTCGATCCTCTCGACGTACCTGCGCGGCCGGCAGATGGTCGTCGCGTTCAACGAGCTCGGGCTGGACGTCGTCACCTTCGGCAACCACGAGTTCGACTTCGGCCCCGCGGTGCTCGCCGAGCGCATGCGCGAGTCACGCTTCGCGTGGGTCTCGTCGAACGTCCGCGACCGCCGCACCGGGAGCGCGTTCGGCGGCGCGCAGCACGACCGCATCGTCACCCTCGGCGGCCTCCGCGTCGGACTCCTCGGGCTCACGATCACCGACACCACGCACAACTCGTCGCCGGGCCCTGACGTCCTCTTCGAGGATCCGCTGCGCATCGGCGTCGAGACGGCGGCCGCGCTCCGCCATCGGGGGGCGCAGATCGTGGTCGCCGTCACGCACCTCGACATGGACATGGATCGCGCGCTCGGCGACAAGGCGGCCATCGACCTGATCCTCGGGGGCCACGAGCACGAGCCGCTGATCGCCGAGTCGAGCCGCGCGATCGTGACGAAGGCGGGCAGCGACGGCCGCTACCTCGTGCAGGTGGACCTCTGGCTGACGCGCGCCGGCAAGATCGTCGAGCGCTCGTGGACGTTCCACGAGGTGAGCGCACGGATCGCTCCCGATCCGGCGATGGAGAAGGTCGTCGCCGGCTTCGCCGCGCAGCTCGACCGGGAGCTGGGCGTGGTGGTCGGCCGCACGGAGGTGGCGCTCGACGCGCGGCGGAGCATCCTGAGAACGCAGGAGACCGGGATCGGCGACTTCATCACCGACGTGATGCGCGAGGCGCACAACGCCGACGCGGCGTTCATCAACGGCGGCGGGATCCGTGGCGATCGGGTGTTCTCTCCGGGTGAGCTCACCCGGCGCAACGTCTACGAGCTGGTGCCCTTCACGAACACCGTCCTGAAGCTCGAGCTCACCGGTGAGGCGCTCCGTCAGACGCTGGAACACGGGCTCGCGCAGGCGGACAACCAGAGCGGCGGCTTCCTGCAGATGTCGGGCGTGCAGCTCCAGTTCAACCCTGCGGCCGGCGCCGGGCGTCGGATCACGAGCATCACCGTCGGTGGCCAGCCCCTGGACCCGGCGAAGCGCTACAGCGTGGCGGTGGTGAATTTCCTCGCGAACGGCGGCGATGGGCACACGGCCTTCCGCGCGGGGCGCGTGCTCGTGCGCGACACCGATGCGCCGGACCTCGCCACGCTCGTGCTCCGCGCGATCGAGTCCCGCAAGACGATCGCGCCGGCCGTCGAGGGTCGCATCCGCCCGGTGACTCGATGAAGTTTGGGGGGCTCCGGGCGCCCCCCAAGCCCCCCTCACGCTGCCGATGCCGCCGATGCCCACGTATACTGAACGGTGCGCCAGAGAAGGTTGGACGGTCGCCGGTCACTTCGCGTGACGGGAGGAAAGTCCGGGCTCCACAGGGCAGGGTGCTGGCTAACGGCCAGGGGGGGCGACCCCATGGACAGTGCCACAGAAAGCAAACCGCCGCGGCCGTGAGGTCGCGGTAAGGGTGAAACGGTGAGGTAAGAGCTCACCAGCGACGCGGGTGACCGCGCCGGCTCGGTAAACCCCACCCGGAGCAAGGCCGAATAGGGGAGCAATGGGATGGCCCGTCCCGCTCCCGGGTCAGGCCGCTCGAGACGCCGGGCAACCGGCGTCCTAGAGAAATGATCGTCGCCCCGCGAGGGGAGACAGGACCCGGCTTACAGACCTTCTCTGGCGTTTTTTCCGCGCGCGCTATCCCGCCGAAGAGCTCATCTGTCCCCAGATCGACACGCGGTCGCGTGCGAACGGCCGGACCGCGACGCATGTGGCGCGTGCTTCGGGTCTGCACGAAGCCGTGGCGCGCGAGCGCGGCGCGGCCGACGCCGTTGACGCCGGGCACGATGACGATCGGCGGCCCGTCGAACGGCACCGAGAGCGCGGCGGCGAGCAGGGCTTCGCCCACGCCGGCGTCGCGCGCCACCCACGGCCCGATGCGCTGCTCTTGCGCGATGACGAAGCCCGTCAGCTCGCGCCGCGCGTCGAGCATGCCGAACGCGCGACCCGCGAAGATCCCCAGCAACAGACCCAGCAGCCGCCCGCGGTCAGCGCCGAAGATGGGAGCATCGAGACGCACGATGCGTGCGACGTCCTCCGGGCCGAGCGGGATGACGCCCTCGGGACGTGCGGTCGGGTCCACGTGGTTGGCCGCCGTGTAGAGGCAGGCGTCGTCCTCCTCCTCGAAGCCGAGCGACGCGTACAGCGGCGCGCCGGCCGGGGTCGCGTCGAGCAGCACGGTCGCCACGCCGCGCCTCGCGATGCCCGGCCAGCAGGTCCTCGCATGAGCGCGCGGCCGATGCCGCGCCCCTGAGCATCCGGATGGACCGCCATCATGCCCACGTAGGCGAAGCGGCCGTAGTCGACCGCGCCGACGCAGCCGACGATCGTGGTCCCGTCCACGGCGACACGCCAGCTCTCCGCATCGAGGGTCAGGAAGCGCTGGATCGTCGCCACGCGGCTCTCGGTGCCGCGGTACGCGGCCTTGAGCACCGCGTCCGTCGCCTCGAGATCGGCGTCGGTGAGACCACGCACCGTCCACTTCGCACAGGCGTCCCTCATGTCGACCTCGGTCCTCGAGTCTCTCACCGTCTCACGATCTGCTAGATTGAGACCGCGCTCATCCTCGCCAACCGTCACACGAGAGGCCTCATGAACGATCCGGCCGTCGATGCGCTGTTCCAGGTCATCCGCAGCGAGATGAAGCACGAAGACGATCTCATCGGCCAGCGCGTGAGCTGGTTCACCGCCTCGCAGGCGTTCCTCCTCACCGCGCTCGCCATCGCGAACCAGGGCAAGTCGACGCTGCCGTCGCCGGGCAACAACGCGCTGTTCCCGCTCATCCCCATCGTGGCGCTGCTCTCGTCGATCCTGATTCTCTGCGGCGTGGTCGCCGGCATCGGCGCGCTCATCCAGTGGCGCGCACGCCTGCTGGCGCTCGCCCGCCGCTACCCGGACGTGCCGAGTCTCGCCCACGACCAGTGGATCATGACGCTGGGCTGGGGCGTGCCGATCGCCCTGCCGATCGTGTTCATCGTCGCGTGGGTGTACCTGCTGTTCTACGGCTACCGCTGACCGCCGCGTGGCCCTGCACGTCGGCGTGATCGGCGAAGGCGTGTGCTCGCGCGCGGCCGCGCGCGCCGCCGAGCAGGTGGGCGCCGCGATCGGCCGGGCCGGTGCCCTGCTCGTGTGTGGCGGGCGCACCGGCGTGATGGAAGCGGCGTCGCGCGGCGCCGCGCGCGCGGGCGGCGTCGTGGTCGGCATCCTGCCGGGCTTCAGCCGGAAGGACGCCAACCGCTGGGTGACGATCCCGATCGTCACCGGCATGGACCAGGCGCGGAACGTCGTGCTCGTCCGCTCGTGCGACGCGGTGATCGCGGTCGGCGGCAGCTACGGCACGCTCGTCGGAGATCGCGCTCGCGCTGAAGCTCGGCGTCCCGGTGGTCGGGCTGCGCACCTGGAAGCTCGCGCAGCCCGACGGCCGCCGCGTGCCCCTCCTGCACGCGCGCACGCCGGAGGCGGCCGTCCGCCTCGCGCTCCGCGCGGCGCGCACGCAGGCGACGCGCAAGGCCCGCACCTGGCTCTCGTAACCACCGTGTGATGTACGCGGGCGCGACGCGCGCGCTAGACTTCGCGCCGTGACCGCGGCCCCCGGCGTCCCCATCCGCGTGCAGATGGCGGTGAAGCGCTACGGCAGCGTCGCGGCCCTGCGCGGCGTCTCGCTCGACATGCCCGCGGGCCGTCTCACCGCCATCCTCGGTCCCTCGGGCTGCGGGAAGACCACGCTCCTCCGCGCCGTCGCCGGCTTCGTGACGCTCGACAGCGGCGCGGTCCGGTTCGGCGCGGACGACGTCACCACGCTTCCGCCCCAGCAGCGCGGCACCGCGATGGTGTTCCAGAGCTACGCGCTGTGGCCCCACATGACCGTGTTCGACAACGTCGCCTACGGCCTGCGCCTCAAGCGCGTGCCGCGCCCCGAGATCGAGGCGCGCGTGCGCGCCGCCCTCGCGCTGGTCGAGATCGGCGACGTCGCGACCATCGAGCGCCGCAAGCCCGGCGCGCTGTCCGGCGGGCAGCAGCAGCGCGTCGCGCTGGCGCGCGCGCTCGTCGTCGAGCCGCGCGTGCTCCTGCTCGACGAGCCGCTGTCGAACCTCGACGCCAAGATCCGCCAGCGCCTGCGCGTCGAGATCCGGCGCCTCCAGCGGCGCGTGGGCATCACGACGATCTACGTGACCCACGACCAGGAGGAAGCGCTCGCGATCGCCGACCAGGTCGTCCTCATGAGCGCCGGCACCGTCGTGCAGGCGGGGACGCCCGAGGACGTGTACGTGCGGCCGGCGACCGAGTTCGCCGCCGACTTCCTCGGCGTGGGCACGCGCGTGCCCGCACGCGCCGAGGCCGGCACGCTCGTGCTCGCCGACACGCGCCTGCCCTACCCCGGCGCCGCGCGCGGCCCCGTGGTCGCGGTCCTGCGCGCGTCCGATCTGGCACTCGACGCCGCGGGCGCGCTGCCCGGGCACCTCGAAGAATCCCTGTTCCTCGGCGCGCACTGGCGCCACTACGTGCGGATCGGCGAGACGCTCGTCATCGTCGACGGCGACGCGCCGCATCCGCCGGGTCCGGTGCGCGTGCGTGTGCCTCTCGACCGCCTGAAGGTCTACCCGTCGGACGAAGGAGAGTCCTCATGCTGATGCGAGCGCTCGTGCTGCTGCTCTGCCTCGCCGTCCCCGCCTCGGCCGCCACGCGCCTGAACGTCGCGATCGGCGCCGACGTGAACGTCGTCGAGGTCCACAAGACCGTGCTCGGCCCGGGCTTCAAGACGCAGGTGCCCGACGCCGAGCTCGAACGTCGTCGGCACCGGCACCGGCGAGCCGGCCAGCCGCGCCATCTACACGAAGATCAAGGCGCAGGCCGACGCCGGCCGCAAGCCGTGGGACCTCGACGTCGCGCTGGTCAGCATGGCCGTCGCCTCGCAGATGGTGAAGGAAGGCCTGCTCCATCGCTACGTGCCGCAGATGAAGAACGCGGCCCTCGTGAAGGGCGCCGAGGTGAAGGAAGCGTTCGGCGTCACCGTCGACGGCTACGTGGTGCCGATGTTCCAGAACCAGATCGCGATCGCGTACAACCCCGCGAAGGTGAGCGCGCCGCCGAAGTCGTTCGACGATCTCGACAAGTGGGTGCGCGCGAATCCCGGCAAGTTCGCCTACAACGGCATCAAGGGCGGCGTCTCCGGCGTCGGCTTCACGATGGGCTGGGTCTACTGGAAGACCGGCCTCTACAAGCCGCTCACGCAAGGCCCGTTCGACAAGGCGCGGGACGGCGCGATCCGCGAGGCGATCACCGCGCTGCGCGACTTCAACAAGCTGGCCCTCATCACCAACGGCAACGCCGGCACCCTCGACGCGCTGAACCGCGGCGAGGCGTGGATGGGCGCCGTGTGGATCGATCAGCTCGTGGCGTGGAAGAACGAGGGACGGATGGACGCGTCGATCACGCCGGTGCTGCCCGCGCCCGGCCTGCCGATCTATCCGCTCTACCTCGTCGTGCCCGCGCGAGGCGGCGAACCGCGAGGCGGCCGTGCGCTACATCGACTACATCGCCACGCCGGAGGTGCAGGCCAAGGCGATCGTCGAGCGCTTCGGCTGGTATCCCGGCGTCGATCCGGACCGCGTGCTGCCGCTGATCTCGGCGAAGAGCCGCGAGCTCCTGTTCAAGGGCGTCAGCGCGGAGCGACCTCGCGCGCTACTCGCGCCAGATGCCGATCAAGGAGTACCACGACCTCATCACGCTCGCGTACGAGGAGATCGTCCGCTGACCCTGACGCGCGCGGAGCGCCTGCTGTGGACGGCGCTCTGCGCGCCCTCGCTCGCGGTGCTGGGCCTCGTCTTCCTCTGGCCGCTCGCGGTCTCGATCGGCGCGAGCTTCACGCGCGGCGGGCGGCTCACGCTCGCGAACTACGAGACGGTGTGGCGGCTCTACGCGGGCGACGTCCTCTACACGCTGGGCCTCGCGGCCGCCGCCACCGCGCTCACCTTCGCCGTCACCATCCCCGCGTGCGGATGGCTCCGCGCGCGGGCCTTCGGGCCCGTGGAGTTCTTGCTGAAGGTCCCGCTGTTCGTCCCGTTCGTCGTCGTCGGCCACGCGCTGCGCGTGTTCCTGAACCCGTGGGCGCCGGGGCTCGCCGGATCGTGGACGGGCATCGCGATCGCGCTCGCGTGGAAGCACCTCGGGCTGGCGGCGTTGCTCATGCTCGGCGCGTTCCGCGCCGTCGACGAGAGCTATCTCGAGGCCGCCCGGAACTTCGGCGCGGGCACCGGCCGGCTCACGCGCGACGTGCTGGTGCCGATGGCCGCCCCGTCGATCGCGGTGAGCGCCGTCCTGATCTTCTCGTCGATGCTGGCGTCGTTCTCGATCCCGCTGATGATGGGGCGCGGCGGCGGCGCGCAGATGCTGATGATCGACGTCTACTACCGGTTCGGCCAGCACGGCGACTTCGAGACCGCCGCCGCGCTCGGCGTGGTCGGCTACCTGCTCGCGATGGGCGCCGCGCTCGTCTACCTCCGGCGGCTCACGCGATGACGCGGCTGATCGTCCGCGCGGCCGCGGTCGCGCTCGGGGCCTTCGTCGTCGTGGGGCCGCTCGCGAGCCTCGCCGTGTGGTCGCTGGCGGAGCGCTGGACGGCGGGGAGCCTCTGGCCCCAGCGCTTCGGCCTCAAGTACTGGAGCCGCATGCTCACCGCGGATTTCCTGGAGCCGCTCCGGCTCGGCGTGCTCATCGCCCTCGTCGTGACCGCGCTCGCCCTCGTCCTGGCGGTGCCGCTCGGCTACGCGCTCGCGCGGCTCAGCGTTCCGGGGCGGACGGCGGTGCTCCTCGCCTTCCTGATGCCGCAGGCATTCCCGCAGCTGCCGGTCTTCGCCAGCGCCACCCGCGAGTTCTATCGCTGGGGCCTCGCCGGCACCGTCAGCGGCGTGGTGCTCGTGCATCTGGTCGGCGCGCTGGTGTTCGCCGTGTGGACGATGACCGCGGTCTTCCGCGCGATCGACCGCTCGCTCGAGGAAGCCGCGTGGAATCTCGGCGCCTCGACCACCCGGACGTTCCTCGGCGTCGCGCTCCCGCTCGCGACCCCGGGCGTGGTCGCCAGCGCCGTGCTGGTCTTCCTCTACTCGCTGGACGAGTTCACGGGCACCCTGCTCGTGGGCGCGCCGTTCGTCACCACGCTCCCCGTGGCCATGTACACGGCGAGCCAGGGCTACGAATTGCAGATCGCCTCGGTCACCGCGCTGGTGCTCATGGTCCCCGGCGCGGTGCTCCTGCTGCTGCTCGAGCGCTTCCTGAAATCGGAGTACCTGGTCTTCTTCGGCCAGCTCTGACGAACCTCCCCCCCAGGAAGGATTGCGCCGGCGAAGCCGGCGCTCGGATCAGCTGATCTCATGCACCTCATCTTCCCGTGAGTACGGCGCGATGAGCATTCCGGACGGGCGGCTTGCGGAGCGTTCGATCGTCCTCTATCGTCGGCTCGCACATACTTCGAGGGAGGCGCATCGATGATCGCTCGTTTCGCTCTTCTCGGCCTCGCCTGCTGCTTCGTCATCGTCAGCCCCACGTTTGGGGCCGGGTTGCCGGCGGCGAAACCCGAAGACGTCGGGATGGACAGCGCGCGGCTCGCGCGGATCGGTGAGACGCTGCGCGCGGACGTGGAGAAGGGGCGCATTCCCGGCGCGGTCGTCGTCGTCGTGCGCAAGGGGCGTGTCGCGTACGTCGACGCGGTGGGCTTCCGCGACAAGGCGTCGAACGCTCCGATGACCGTCGACGCCATCTTCCGTCTCGCCTCGATGACCAAGCCGATGGCCTCGGTGGCGGCCATGCAGCTCTACGAGGAGGGACGGCTGCTCGTCTCGGATCCCGTCTCGAAGTACCTGCCGGCGCTCGTCAAGCGGCAGGTCGGCGTCGACCGCGTCCCGGCCGTTCGCGAGATGACGATCCAGGACCTCCTGCGCCACACCTCGGGGCTCCCGTACGGATCGCGCGGCGAGACGGCCGTGCACAAGGCCTATCCCGGCGGCTCGGGGGCCACGCGCGAGATGACCGGGACGGAGTTCATCGAGCGTCTCGCGCAAGCGCCGCTGCTCCACCAGCCGGGGACCACGTGGGAGTACGGCTTCTCCACCGACGTGCTCGGGCGCGTCGTGGAGGTCGTCACCGGCAAGACGCTCGGCCAGGTGCTCGAGGACCGGGTCTTCCGCCCGCTCAAGATGGCCGACACCGGCTTCGTCGTCCCGAAGGACAAGCAGGGCCGGATCGCGCAGGGCTTCGCGATCGACCCGGACACGCGCGAGCCCGTGCGGCTGCCGGACGTGACGGTCGCGCCGAAGTTCGAGTGCGGCGGGGCCTGCGCGGTCTCCACGGCCGGCGACTACGTGCGCTTCGCACAGATGCTCCTCAACCGCGGCACGCTCGACGGGGTCCGGGTGCTCGCGCCGAAGACCGTGGAGTACATGACGGCGGACCATCTCGGCACCGCCATCGGCCACGGCATCACGAATCCCGGGGTCGGACACGGGTTCGGACTCGGGTTTCGCGGTGCGGCGCGAGAATGGCGTGGCCGACATCGCCGGCTCGGCCGGTGACTACAGCTGGGGCGGGCGCGTACGGCACGTACTTCTGGGTCGATCCGAAGGAAGAGCTCGTCGTCGTCTCGATGACGCAGGCGCCCGGCCCGATTCGCGTGCACTACCGCCGGCTGCTGAGGAGCCTCGTCCTCCAGGCGATCGCCGACCCCGCGAAGCGCTAGGTCGCGAGCAGCTCCGGGAGCGCGCCGGCGAGGCGTCCCGCCACGCGGCGGTGCGCCGGCCCGTAGCGCTCCGCCAGGCCCTGGCAGAGCAGCGGCAGCGCGATCGTGACGTCGGTGAAGCACATCACGTTCGCGCCGTCGGGCGTCTCCTTGCCCCAGGAGATGCACTCGCTCGACACGCTCGCGCCGCCGAGGCCGCCGAAGACGGTGTTGTCCGTGGTGATCTGGATCGCGGCGCGGTGCGGGCTCGCCTCCCCGCCCCGGAGCGCGCAGACGCTCGTGGCGGTGATCTGGATGAAGTCCTTCGGCACGCCGCCGCCGAGGAAGATCGCGGACGTCCCGCGCTCCGGCGTCATGTAGTGGTCCATGATCCTGAGCGCGATGTCGTAGTCGCGGAAGAAGTCGACGGCCGGTCCGCGCACGCCGCTCTCCCGATAGCCTTCGGCCAGCGGCCCGTCGTGGGCGGCCGGGACGAACAGCGGAACGCCGTGCCGCGCGCACGTCGCCGCGACCGACGCGCCGAGGCCCTGCGCGTCGAGCCAGCGCCCGTACTCGGCCATGAAGCGCGCGCCGCTGATGACCGCGTGCTTCCACGCGCGCGCGAGGTGGCGGAAGAACTCCGCCGTGAACGACTCCATGGCGTCGTACTCGGTCGCGCTCACCACGTGGTCGTAGAACCGGTAGCGCCGCGCGTCCCAGAGCGCGGCGTCGTCGACGTGCTCGGGATCCACCTGGTACACGGAGGCGCCGCGCAGCTCGAGGACGTCCTCGGTGACGTTGGCGCACGTCGACGCGACCAGGTCGACGTAGCCGCGCTCGACCAGCCACGTCACGAGCGGCCAGAGGCCGGCGCTGGCCAGCGATCCGGCGAGCCCGAGGCAGATCAGGCTCGAGCCGTCGATCATGCGCTGCCACGCCTCGAACGCCTCCCCGAGCTTCCGGCCCTGGAAGGCGGAGCCCCGCATGCGCGCGAGCAGCGCGCTCACCGGGGCGGCGGCGTCATCGGTCACTCGCATCGGCACCCGCAGCGTTTCCGGCCGTGGTTGCGACATTCCGCCTCCCGATTGGTCGGTGATCGTGCTAGAGCATCGCATCATGAGCGATGCCATCGCACGCCTCTACGACGCCATGGCTTCCGACTATGACGTGCTCGAGCCATGGTACGAGCACCTCTACGCGCGCATGCACGCCATCCTCGACGTCGCGCTGGCCCCGCCGTCCGACGGGCGTCACCGCCGGGCGCTCGACGCCGGCTGCGGCCACGGCTTCCAGACCGCGCGTCTGCGGGCGTTCGGCTACGAGACCCACGGGGTGGACATCGCCCATGCGCTCCTGGCCCTGGCCCGGGGCCGGATCCCCGCCGCCGCGCTCCTCCGCGCCGATGTGACCGCGCTGCCGTACGCCGACGCCAGCTTCGACGTCATCAGCAGCTGCGGCAGCACGCTGAGCTACGTCAGCGACCCGGACCGGGCGCTCGGCGAGCTCGCGCGGGTCCTGCGTCCGGGCGGGCGGCTCCTGCTCGAGTGCGAGCACAAGTGGAGCTTCGATCTCGCGTGGACGGTCGCGAGCGCGCTCACCGGGGATTCGCTCGGCTACGGCGCGTCGCGCGCCACCGTGTGGCGCGCGCTGCGCCGGCCGCTGCGTGCGCCGATCACGATGTCGTATCCCGGGTACGGCGTGCTGACGCTCTTCAGCACGCGGGATCTTCGCCGCCGCCTCACGGCCGTGGGCCTGCGCGTCGAGCAGGCCTGGGGCATCCACGTGGCGACGAACCTCATCCCCTCGACCGTCCTGCATCGGGCACGCCTGTCCCGCCCGATCGCGGCGCTCTATCGCGTGCTCCGCGCCGTCGACACCGCGATCGCGCCCCCGAGGCTTGCCGCCAACGTGATGCTCCTCGCGGCCAAGCCTCAGTCGTAGCGCACGGGGACGGGCGCTCCCCCGCGGGCCGCCGAGCGATAGCCCGCCTCCGCGACCGCGACGGCGCGCAGCGCCTCCTCCACGGTCACGGGGACCGGCCCGCCGGCGCGGACGGCCGCCACGAACGCCCGCAAGGCCTCGCGCACGGTGGGAATCGACGCTCCCATCGCGATCGGCGTGCGCGTCGTGCCGCGAATGAGCGAGCCGACACGGTGGACGTGGTCCGCCGCGATCTGGCCCTCGGCGCCCGCGATCTCGATCACCCCCGAGCGCCCGCCGGCCGCCCGCGACCCGGCGATCTGACCCAGCACGCCGTCGGCGTCGAGCCGCGCGAGCAACACGAAGTTGTCCTCGGTCTCGACGGTGCAGACGCGCGCGGTCATGCACGAGACCTCGACGACCTCGCGTCCCAGCAGAACGCGCAGCAGGTCGATGCTGTGGATGCCCGTCTGCAGCATCACGCCCCCGCCGCTCTGGGCCTGCCGATCGATCCACGCGAGCGTGGACGGCTCGAACCGCTGGCTCAGCGTGATGGCGTGGACACGGCCGATGAGGGGAAGGGTCGCACGCACCGCCGCCACCGTCGCGTCGAAGCGCAGCGTCTGGGCGACCATGGCGTGCACGCCCGCCGCGCGCACGGCCTCGACGATCCGCCGTCCGGCCTCGACGGTCGGCGCGAGCGGCTTCTCGATCAGGAGATGCTTGCCGGCGCGGCAGGCCGCCTCGGCGATGGCCACGTTGAGAGCCACCGGCACCGCGGTCACGATCGCCTCGACGCGCGGGTCCTCGATCAGCGCGCGCCAGTCCTCGTAGAACGCGCATCCGTGGGCGGCGGCCACCGGCTCGCCGGCCCGGCGATCGCGGCGGCTCAGCGCGACGAGCGTGGCGTCCTGCACGTCTTCCGTGAGGTGCCGGATGTAGCGGAGCCCGTGCTTGCCGGCCCCGATGATGCCGATCCCGAGCGACGTCATGACAGCGGATTATAGTGATCGCGGACGGACCGATGCTCCACATCGTCAACGGTGACGCAACGGTCGAGAAGCTCGGCCCCGCGGCGCTGCCCGGCGAGGTCCTGGTCTGGCGGGACCTCCTCGTCGAAGGTCCCGTGGACCCCGCCCTCGGCGTGGACGCGTTCGCGGCGCGGCGCGCGCCCTGGCTGGCACGGCGGCTCGGCATCGCGCCCGATCGCTACGCCGAGCACGCGCGCGCGCAGGCCGACGGTCTCGCGCACGCGCCGGCGCACGACGAGATCACGCTCTGGTTCGAGCAGGACCTGTTCTGCGTCGTCAACCTCGGCTACCTCGCGGCCTGGCTTCGCCGGACGCGCGTGGGCGGCCGCGTCAGCCTCGTCTTTCCCGCCGAGCCGCTCGGCACGACCGACTCGGCGGAATTCGCGGCGCTCTTCAGCGCCCGGCGCCCATTCACCGGCGACGCGATGGCGCACGCGGCCGCCTGGTGGGACGCGTACGCGTCACCGGATCCGCGCGCATTCGACGCGATGGCCACCGGCCCGCTGCCGTTCCTCGACGTCGCCGCGCGTCTGCATCGCACGCGCTTTCCGTCCCTGCGCACGGGACTCGGCGCGGTGGAAGCGGCCGCGCTCACCGTGCTCGAGGATGCGCCGCGCACGGTCGCCGACGTGTTTCGCGCGGCCAGCCGGGATGAGAGAATGCGCGGCCACGGCATGGGCGACGTCCAGTTCGCGGGTCACCTTCACGCGCTCGCCGACGGTCCGGTGCCGCTCGTCACGATCGAGGGCGCGCCCGGCGACGCCGACGTTCACGCGCAGCGGGTCGCCAGCACGGTCGCCGGCCGCGCCGTGCGCGACGGCGCGCGCGACCGGCTGGACGCACAGCCGCTCGACTGGTGGCTGGGCGGCGTGCACCTCGACGGTCGGGAGGTCGCGTGGCGCTGGGATCCGGGGACGGCGCGACTCGTCGACACCCGGGAGAGGAGACTCCGCTGATGAGGCGCACGGCACGATCCCTCCGCATTCGCGCGGGCACGCGGCGCGATGCGGCCACGATCCTCGCGATGATCAAAGGCCTCGCCGAGTACGAGCACCTGGCCCACGAGGTGGAGGCGACGGTGGCGCTGATCCGCCGGCACGGCTTCGGACGCCGGCGTTACTTCGAGACGCTGCTCTGCTTCGATGGCGACCGCGCGGTGGGGTTCGCGCTCTACTTCTTCACGTTCTCCACCTTCCTCGCCCGCCCCACGCTCTATCTCGAGGATCTCTTCGTCACGCCCGACGCCCGCGGTCGGGGCGCCGGCAAGGCGTTGCTGGCCGCGCTCGCGCGGATCGCCGGGCGGCGCGGATGCGGACGCATGGAGTGGGCGGTGCTGGACTGGAACGCGCCGGCGATCGGATTCTACAAGCGGCTCGGCGCGAGGCTACGCAAGGACTGGATCCTCACGCGCCTCACGGGCGAGCCGCTCCGTCGCCTGGGCCGTGACTAATTCCGACCGGCGAGCAGCGACGAATGCACGAGGTCGTGACGTGCGTCCGCGGGCGTGACCCAACGATCGAGCACCGCCCCGCACGGACACGCGACATGAATCCGGTACCCGTCCACACTCGGACGTCCCGCTTCCTTGGTCACCTCGCCACAGCACTCCTCGTGCGCTGCCAGGAACCTCTGAACCTCGGGAAAAATGCCCATGTCGCTCCCTCTGGGTTTGAGGAAGCTGCAATCCCGACGCCATCGGGTTTTGAGGGCGCTCGTGTCGCGACCCTCTTTCATAGTGGCCCCTGCGTCAACGTTGTCGTGAGATTTCTCACGTGAGCGGACGCTCACGGAGGAGGCGCTCGACTTCCGCGGCGAGAAAGCGATGATCGACGGGCTTCGAGAGCGTCCCGTCCGCGCCGGCAGCCCAGGCGTCTTGCAGCACATCGCCCTGCGGCGCGCCGCCCGTCACGAGCGGGAGCTTCAAATGCCAGCCGGCGGAGACGGCGAGAATGCGGATACGCGAGTCGACCGCCCGGATCTCGCGAATGACGTCGATGCCGTCGCGGCCGGGCATGAACACGTCGATCAGCGCCACGTCGGGACGATGCTCCGCGAACAACGCGAGGGCCTGAAGGCCGTCGGCCGCCTCGACGACCTCGTGCTGCGCGTCACGCAACACGGACGCGAACACGCTGCGCGCGTCGTCATGGTCGTCAGCGACGAGAATCTTCGCCACCAGCGCCTCCATCACGGCTGCCGGTCGAGCGGGATTGTAGCCTGATTGCGTGGGCCCGCGTCGTCGAGCCCTATGCGGCCGCATCAGCGGCCGATCCATTCGCGGAAGCGCCTCCACCAGTCCCCGACCTGATCGCCGAAGCCGCCGTGCTCCTGGCACGGCGGCGGCTCCGTCCCCGCGATGAACGTCTCGCGCAGGATCGCGGGACAGTAGCGATTCGCGAGGCGGCCGTTGGTCGGATCGATCTCGGCGAAGGTGATGCCTGGCGGCACCGTGAAGGACGCGACGGTCGGAGAGAGCTCGAGCGCCTGCTTCATGAAGTCGGACCAGATGGGCAGCGCGCCCTCCGCGCCCGACAGCCCGTGCGGCTCGTTGCTGTCGAAGCCGACCCAGACGAGGGTCAGCAACGTCGGTGAATAGCCGACGAACCACGCGTCGCGCCCGTCGTTCGTGGTCCCGGTCTTGCCCGCCAGCGCCCCGGGCACGCCGAGGGCGCGCGCGGCGGCGCCGGTGCCGCTGGTCACCACGCCCTCGAGCAGCGACGTCATCAGGTACGCCTCGGGCGGCGTCAGCACCGCTTCGGGCTCCCGCACCTCGAGGGCGAGCGCGCCCCCGTCGCCTTCGTACGCGGCGATCAACGCGGCGGGCCCGTGCGGGCGCAGGCCGGCGTTCGCGAAGGCGACGTACGCGCGCGCCAGCTCGAGCGGCGTCACCTCGAACGCGCCGAGCGCCAGGGCGGGGACGGGCGCGAGCGGGCTCGCGACGCCGAGGGCGCGCGCGGTCTCGATCACGGCCGGGAACCCGACGCTCTGCGCGACGCGCACCGCGGCGCTGTTGAGCGATTTCTCGAGCGCGCGGCGCACGGTCACCTGGCCCTTCGTAGCTGTCCTCGTAGTTCCGCGGGCTCCACGCGTCGCGGCCGACCTGCACGATCAGCGGCGAGTCCTCGACGATCGTGGCCGCCGTGTAGAACGGTCTCGTGCGATCGGGATGCATGCGCCGCGAGGTACACGAACGGCTTGAACGCCGAGCCCGGCTGCCGTCGCGCGAAGATCGCGCGATTGAACTGGCTCGTCTGGTAGTCGCGCCCGCCCACGAGGGCGCGCACCTGGCCGGTGCTCGGATCGAGCGCGATGAGCACGGCCTGGAGCCGGTCGCCGTTGGCCCGGCGCAGCCGCGGGTGCCGGCTCTCCAGCCGGTCGAGGCCGCGCGCCACCGCCGCTTCCGCGAGACGCTGGAGCGTGACGTCGAGGCTCGAGTAGACCTTGCCGCCGGCGGTGGCGCTCACGTCGGCCGCGCCGACCTCTTCCATCTCGCGCCGCAGGTAGTCGGTGAAGTACCCGGCGAACTGGCCGGGCGCCGCGCGCACGATCACCGGCTGCGCCTGCGCGTGAGCGAAGTCGGCGTCGTTGATCATCCCGAGCTCTTTCATGCGCGCGAGCACGACGTTGCGCCGCTCGCGGGCGCGCGCGGGGTTCGCGGCGGGCGAGTAGAGATTCGGCGCGCGCGTCATGCCGGCGAGGAGCGCCGCTTCCGCGAGCGTGACCTGATGCGGTTCCTTGCCGAAGTACGAACGCGACGCCGGCCCCGAGCCCGCGCACGGCCAGCGCCCCGCGCTGGCCGAGGTAGATCTCGTTGACGTACGCCTCGAGGATGCGGAGCTTCGGATAGCGCCACTCGAGCACGGTCGAGAGCCAGGCCTCGTTGAGCTTGCGCACGAACGTGCGCTGCGGACTCAGCAGGCGGTTCTTGACGAGCTGCTGGGTGATCGTGCTGCCGCCCTGGAGCACGCGGCCGCCGCGGAGGTTCGTCCACGCCGCGCGGAGGAGGCCGCGGAGGTCGACGCCGGCGTGATCGAAGAAGCGGTGGTCCTCGGCGGCGAGCACGGCCTGGATGAGCACGGGCGGCAGGTCGGCCAGGCTCACCGGACGGTAGGCCTCGCCGGGCCGATCGCCGACGTTCGTCAGCACCTCGGGCTCGAGCACGGCCGCCCCGATGTCGCGCCCGTCGTGCGTGACGCGCGCGACACGATCGCCGCGCAGCTCGAGGCGCACGATGCGCGCGCTGCCGGGCGTGTGGGCGTCCCTGCCGCGGAGATGGATGTCCCACGCGGTGGCGGTGCGACTCCACTGCCCCGGTCCGTTCGGCGGGCCCGTGACCTCGAGATAGCGCAGGCGCCCGAGCGTCTGCGCGAGGTCCACGCGCTTGGTGTTCAAGCCCGGCGTGAGCGATTGAGGGGCGGCGTAGACCGTCATGGTGCGCCGCGCGTCCGTCCGCTCGAAGCGCCGGAGCTGGATGCCCGTGTACGAGGCGATCGACAGCACGAGAAGGATCACGACCGCCAGGAAGCCGAGGCCGAGGGTGGACCACGTGCCGAGGCGCCAGAGGCGAATCGACGACGGGATGTCTCCGAGTCGGCCTCGGACGTGATGCGCCCACGTCGGCAGGCGCTCGCGCATCGCCCGGAGCCACCTTCTCATACAACCAGTATGCCGTTCAGGTCACGCCACGCCGGAGCCCCCACCGAGTGCCGCTTCGCGTCATGACAGGTCGAACAGGTTGGCGATAATGACCCACGCTTCGCTCGCCTGCCCCGGTGGTCGGCCTGCGGCGCCGTGGAACATCCCGTTAGCTCGACGCCCGACGAGGAGTTCACCCTCGAGGGCAAGTGAGGGCCGAATGACCGGACGTCGCTCCTTATCGATCGTTGCGCTCCTCGTCGATGCTCGCCCTCGCCGCGCCCGTCGCGGCCGCCCCCGAAGGGCAGGTCACCTGGGGCGTCCACATCACCCTCGCGCCCACGTGGTTCGACCCCGCGGAAACTCCCGGGCTCATCACGCCGTTCATGATGATGTACGCACTCCACGACGGCATGGCGAAGGCGATGCCCGACAACCCGATGTGCGCCGAGCCTGGCGGAGTCCTGGAAGGCTTCCGCCGATGGGCGCACGTACGACTTCACGCTCCGCAAAGGCGTCAAGTTCCACAACGGCGACACGCTCACCGTCCGAGGACGTGAAGTTCTCGTTCGAGCGGTACCGGGGAACGGCCGCCGCCGCCCTGAAGGAGCGCGTGGCCGCGGTCGAGACGCCCGGCCCCCTGCACGTGCGCTTCCGCTTGAAGAACCCGTGGCCGGACTTCATGACCTTCTACGCCGCGGCGAGCGGCGCCGGCTGGATCGTCCCCAAGAAGTACGTCGAGAAGGTCGGCGACGAGGGCTACAAGAAGGCGCCGATCGGCGCCGGCCCGTACAAGTTCGTCTCGTTCACGCCCGGCGTCGAGCTCGTGTTCGAGGCCTTCGAGGGGTACTGGCGCAAGAGCCCGGCCGTGAAGCGGCTCGTGTTCAAGGTCATCCCCGACGAGTCCACGCGGCTGGCGGCGCTCAAGCGGGGCGAGATCGACATCGTGTACTCGATCCGCGGCGAGCTCGCCGAGGAGCTCCAGCGGACGCCCGGCCTCGCCCTGAAGCCGGTGGTCATCCAGGCCCCGCAGTGGATCAGCATGCTCGACCAGTGGGATCCGAAGTCGCCCTGGCACGACCGGCGGGTCCGGCTCGCCGCGAACCTCGCGGTCGACCGCAAGACCATCAACCAGGCGGTCACGCTCGGGCACTCCCGCCTCACGCACAGCATGATCCCCAGCACGTTCGACTTCTTCTGGCAGCCGCCGCTCTACCCGTTCGACCCCGCCCAGGCGAAGAAGCTCCTGGCGGAGGCCGGCTACCCGAACGGCTTCGACGCGGGCGACTACTACATGGACGTGTCCGTACGCCAACGTGCAGGAGGCGGTCGCGAACTACTTGCAGCAGATCGGCATCCGCACGAAGCTGAAGGCGGTGGAGCGGGCCGCGTACTGGAGCGGCTACGGGGACAAGAAGTATCGCAACCTCGCGTACACGGCGAGCGGGGCCTTCGGCAACGCCGCCACGCGGCTGGAGACGTTCATCGTGAAGGGCGGCGCCTACGTCTACGGGAGCTATCCGGACATCGACTCGCTCTTCAAGGACCAGGTGAGCGAGCTCGACCGCAAGAAGCGGGAGGCGATGCTCCACAAGATCCAGCAGCTCGTCCACGAGAAGGCCATGGTCATTCCGATCTGGGAGCTCGGATTCCTCAACGGCCACGGCCCGCGCGTGCAAGAATCCGGGCTCGGGTTGATCCCGGGACACGCGTATTCGGCCCCCTACGAAGACGTGAGGCTGAAGAAATGAAAACGTTCATTCTCCGGCGCCTCGGCTACTCGGCGATCTCGCTCTGCCTCCTGTCGCTCACCATCTTCCTGTTCATCCGCCTCACCGGCGATCCCACGGTGCTGCTCGTCGAGCCGGGCGCGAGCCGCGAGGACATGGCGATGGTGCGCCAGCAGCTCGGCCTCGACCGGTCGCTCACGGTGCAGTACGTCACCTTCGTCGGGGACATCGTGCGGGGCGACTTCGGCAAGTCGTTCTACTACCGCACGCCGGTGCTCGAGCTGTACCTCTCGCGCCTGCCCAGCTCGCTCTTGCTGGCGGCGGCCGCGATGATCTTCTCGCTCGTCATCGGCATCCCGAGCGGCATCATCGCCGCCGTGAGCGTCGGAAAGTTCTGGGACACGTCGGGCAAGGTCTTCTCGCTCCTCGGCCTGTCCATGCCGCAGTTCTGGGTCGGCCTGCTGCTCATCCTCTTCTTCTCGGTCTACCTCGGATGGCTGCCGTCGTCCGGCTCCGGCACGGTCTGGCACGTGATCATGCCGGCGTTCGCGCTCGGCTGGTTCTTCGCCGCCGCGCACATGCGCATCACGCGCTCCTCGATGCTCGACGTGCTCGGGTCCGAATACGTGAAGCTCGCGCGCCTGAAGGGGCTGCCCGAGAAGCGCGTGATCGTGAAGCACGCGCTCAAGAACGCGCTCATTCCGGTGCTCACGCTCGCCGGCATCAATCTGGTGCTCATGGTCAACGCGTCCATCGTGGTCGAGACGGTCTTCGCGTGGCCGGGGATCGGGCGGCTGCTCTACGAGGGCATCGCCTTCCGCGACTTCCCGGTCGTGCAGGCGACCGTCTTGCTCGGTGGCTCCATGATCATCGTCGTCAACCTGGTCGTCGACGTGCTCTACGCGGTCATCGATCCGCGTATCCGTCTGGGAGCCTAGCCATGGCCAGTCGCGCCGCCACCGCCGCAACGGTCACGTTCGGATGGACGATGTCCGCCCTGCGCACGAAGGGGTTCCCGTGGTTCCCGGTGGGGATCCTGCTCACGATCGCGCTCGTCGCGATGTCGGCGGAACTGATCGCCCCGCACTCGGCGGAAGTCGGCAGCCTCGGCATGCGCTTCAAGCCGCCGGCCTGGCAGCAAGGCGGCAGCTCGGAGTTCCTGCTCGGCACGGACCATCTCGGGCGCGACGTGCTCTCGCGGCTGATCTTCGGCGCGCGCGTCTCGATGGTCGTCGGCATCCTCGCCGTCGTCGTCGCCGGGACGATCGGCACCACGCTGGGCATCCTCTCCGGGTACCTGGGCAAGTGGGTGGACCAGCTGATCATGCGGGTCACGGACACGTGGCTCGCGCTGCCCGCGATCAGCTTCGCGATCTTCCTCGCGGCGATCCTGGGCCCGAGCGAGATGAACATCGTGATCATCCTCACCGCTGGTCTACTGGACGCGGTACGCGCGCGTCATCCGGGGCGAGGTGCTCTCGCTCAGGGAGCGCGAGTTCGTGCGCCTGGCGATCGTGGCCGGCTGCTCCAAGTGGACGATCATGAAGCGCCACATCCTCCCGAACGTCCTGAACACCGTCATGGTCATCGCGTCGCTCCAGCTCGGCGTGGTCATCATCGCCGAGGCGACGCTCTCGTTCCTGGGCGTCGGCGTGCCGCCGCCGAAGCCGGCGTGGGGGCTCATGCTCGCCGACGGCAAGAAGGGGCTCATGGCCGGGTACTGGTGGCTGACCGTGCTGCCCGGGCTCTGCATCATGCTCATGGTGCTGTCGGCGAATCTCCTCGGCGACTGGCTCCGCGTGAAGCTCGATCCCCAGCTGAGGCAGCTTTAGTGGCGCCTCTCCTGGAGCTTCGGAATCTCTCCACGCACTACGTCAGCCAGCGTGGGACGCGGGTGGTGAAGGCCGTCGACAGCGTCTCGATTGCGCTCGAGGCGGGCGAGACGCTCGGCGTCGTGGGCGAATCAGGCTCCGGGAAGACCACGCTCGCCCTCTCGATCCTCCGCCTGCTGCCGACGGCGGCGGTCACCGCGGGGGGCGAGATGTTCTTCGACGGCGAGGACCTCCTCAAGAAATCGCCCGAGGAGATGCGACAGATCCGCGGCAAGAAGATCGCCATGATCCTCCAGGATCCGATGGCGTCGCTGAACCCGCTGTTCACGATCGGCGACCAGGTGGCGGAGCCGCTCCGCGTGCACGAGGGGATGCCGCGGCGCGGGGCGTGGCAGCGGGCCACCGCGCTCCTGAAATCCGTCCGCATCACCGCCCCCGAGATCCGCGTGCGCGAGTACCCGCACCAGATGTCGGGCGGCATGCGCCAGCGCATCGTCGGCGCGATGGGGATCGCGTGCGAGCCGCGGCTCCTGATCGCCGACGAGCCGACGACGAGCCTCGATCTCACCATCCAGGCCCAGTACCTGAACCTCCTGCGCGACCTGCAGCGCGAGCACGGCCTCGCGCTGATCTTCATCACCCACAACCTCGGCATCGTGGCGAAGATGTGCGACCGGGTCGCCGTGATGTACGCGGGACGCCTCGTGGAGTTCGGCCCCGTGCGGAAGATCTTCGACGCCCCCCGGCATCCCTACACGCGCGCCCTGCTCCAGTCGATCCCGCGCTTCGCCGACTCGCGCGAGCGGCTCACGGCCATCGGCGGCCAGCCGCCGGATCTCTCGGCGCTGCCGCTGGGGTGCGCCTTCCATCCGCGCTGTCCCGACGTGATCGACCGCTGCCGCGGGCGAGGCGCCGCCCGAGACCGGCGCGGCGACCGGCCACTCGTTCCGCTGCTGGGTGGCGGCGTCATGACGCCGCTCCTCGAGGCCGTCGATCTCGCCAAGCACTTCCCGGTGAGGCGCGGGCTCTTCGGCGGCTCGCACGGCGCCGTCCGCGCGGTGGACGGCATCTCGTTCGTGGTCGAGAAGGGCAAGACGCTCGGCGTCGTCGGCGAGTCGGGCTGCGGCAAGACGACGACCGCGAAGCTCGTGCTGGGTCTCGAGAGCCGACGGCCGGGATCTTGCGGTTCGAGGGCGCCGACCTCACGACGCTCGACGCGGCGGGCCGCCGGCACTACCGCCGCGGCATCCAGGCCGTCTTCCAGGATCCGTTCGCGTCGCTGAACCCGCGGATGCGCGTGGGCCAGATCATCATCGAGCCGCTCATCACGCACGAGCGCCTCGACGGCGCGGCGCAGCGGAAGCGGATCGAGCAGATCCTCGACCTCGTCGGGCTCCCCGCGAAGGCGGCCGACCTGTTCCCCCACGAGTTTTCCGGGCGGCCAGCGGCAGCGGATCGCGATCGCGCGCGCGCTCTCGCTGAACCCGTCGCTCATCGTGCTCGACGAGCCGGTCTCCGCGCTCGACGTCTCGATCCGCGCGCAGATCCTGAACCTGCTGCGCGACCTGCAGTCGGAGCTCGGCCTCGCCTATCTCTTCATCGCGCACGACCTCGCCGCCGTCGCGCACATGAGCCACACGATCGCGGTGATGTACCTCGGGCGTGTCGTGGAGATCGGCGCCGCGTCCACCGTGGCCAACGCCGCGCGCCACCCGTACACGCGCGCGCTGTTCGCGGCCGCGCTGCCCTCGCATCCCGCCGAGAGGCGCGAGGAGATCGTGCTCAGCGGCGAGGTGCCGAGCCCGCTGAACCCGCCGTCCGGGTGCCACTTCCACCCGCGCTGCCCGAGCGTGATGGAGCGCTGCCGCACCGAGGAGCCGAAGCTGCGTCACGTCGACGCCGTGCGCACGTGCCTGTCACCTGTACGAGTAGCGCGCCCCGCCCGGTGGAAGCGCCGACGCTGGAGACCGCGCGGCTCCGGCTCCGCGCCTTCCATCACGCCGACCTCGACCCCTACGCGCAGTTCTGCGCCGACGCCGAGGTCATGCGGTTCATCGCGGCCGGCATGCCGTTGAACCGCGGCGAAGCCTGGCGACAGATGGCCTTCTTCGTCGGCCACTGGGGTCTGCTCGGGTACGGGATGTGGGCGCTCGAAGAGAAGGCGTCGGGCGTGCTCGTCGGGCGCGTCGGCTTCCTGCACCCGCCGGGATGGCCGGATTTCGAGCTCGGCTGGCTGCTCGGGCGCCCGTTCTGGGGCCGCGGCTACGCGCTGGAGGCCGCGCGCGTCGCGCTGGCGTACGCCTTCGAGCGGCTGGGACGCGAGCGGGTCATCAGCCTGATCCGGCCCCAGAACCACCGCTCGATCAAGCTGGCGGAGCAGCTCGGCGAGCGGCTGGTCGAAGAGGTCGAGCTCTTCGGCGGCACCGCGCTCGTTTATGAAGTTCGGGGGGCTCCGGGCGCCCCCCAAGCCCCCCGCGCTCCGGGCCCGGACGTGAATCCGCCCTCCGCGAGGCCCTACCTCGCCTCGCCCCCAAGCGCGTGACCCAGTCGCGGAACTGCGCGCCGCGCTCCGCGTAGTCCTTGAAGAGCCCGCCCCGGCTGGGCGCGGCGGGCGAGTGCAGACAGATCCCGCCTGACGGCGTGAGCGCGTAGGCTTCGCGCACCGCGGTCTCCATGTCGGTGACGTTCACCCGGCGCGGGGCCGGACGGCCGCGCGCCAGCGCCTCCTGGACGACGGCGTCCCACACGCGCGCGCCCGTGTCGGGGAACAGGACCAGCGTGGCCACGCGGTCGTCGAGGAGACGGCGCGCGAGCGCATCGTAGGCCACGCCGCGATCCACGCCGCCCAGGATCGCCGTCGCCACGCGCGGCGCCAGCCCCGCGAGGTGCGCGATGGTCGCCTCCGGCACGGTGGCGATCGCGGCGTTGTAGAACGTGATCCCGCGGAACGTGCCCACGTTCTCGAAACGGTCCCGCAAGGGCTGGAAGCCGCGCATGCCTCGAAGCACGACGTCGTTGTCCAGCGAGAAGATGCGCGCGACCGCGATCGCGGGCAGGACGTTGCGAAGATTGAAGCGGCCCGGCAGCATGCGGGCGACCTCGGCCACCTCGATGATGTCCTCGCGTCCGAAGGCGGCGGCGAAGACGATCTTGTAGTTCTCCTCGATGAAGCACCCGCGATCGACGGGCCCGTCGATCCGGCACGGCATGAGCTGGGCGGAGCTGCGGCCGGCGATCGCGTTCGCGGTCGGCGAGACCGCGTCGTACACGAGCCAGTCGCGCGCCTGCTGGTGGCGGGTGACGTTCTCCTTCGCGTCGAGGTACGCCTCGAAGCTCCCGTGATGATCGAGATGCTCGGGCACGACGTCGAGCAGCACGGCGATCCCGGGGCTCCGCTCGAGGCCCTCGAGCTGGAAGCTCGAGAGCTCGTAGACGAAGATCGCCTGCTCGCCGGCGCGGTCCAGCGCCAGCAACGGCGAGGTCCCGCCGAGGCTGGGCCCGATGTTGCCGACGAGATGCACCTCGCGCGCGTGGGCGGTGAGGAGGGCGTGAATCAGCGCGCTCGTGGTGCTCTTGCCCTTGGTGCCGGTGACACCGATCACGCGATGCCGGGACAGCGCGAAGAACAGCGCGGTCTGGGAGGTGAGCTCGGTGCCCCGTGCGCGCGCCTCCTGCGAGCGCGCGCCCCCGGAGCGGGAGGCCGGGCGACCGGAACGCAACGTCGTAGCCGGCCAGGTGGCTCAGGTGGTCCGGGCCGATGTGCAGCCGCACGTGCCGATCCCCCTCCAGCAGCGCGCGTCCCTCGGGCTCGAGCGCGTCGAGTGGCCGCTCCTCCGCGATCGCGAGATCCTTGTCCGGGAATCGGCGGCGGAGGTAGCGGAAGACGTCCCGTCCTTCGACGCCGAAGCCCGCGATGACGATCGACTGCTGCGCGAGGCGGTCGATCGGGTCAGCCACGCGACGCGGTCAGGCGGGCGCGGAGCGCGCCGGCATACTCCGGGGGGAGGCCGTGCCGATCGCTCCAGTCGCCGAGGATGCGGGACGCGGTGGCGGCCAGCTCGGGGTGGCGGGGGGCGACCTCCTCCGCGAACCAGGCGAGCACCGGGGGCAACGGCCGCCCTGTCGCCGCCGCCTTGGTCAGGCTCAGATGGAACGCCGCCAGCGTCTCATCGATCGCGCCCACGCACTCGAGCGGGCGCGTCTCGGTGAGCCCCACCAGCGCGCGCGCGAGCGGCACCAGATCGGCCCGCGCGAACAGGTCCTCGCCGAAGATCGCGCGGATCTCCGCCTCCGACACGAACGGGAAGAGCGCGGTGAAGATCGAGAGGCACTTCGCGCAGCGCCCGCACCACGCGTTGGTCTTCGAGCCGCGCGTTGCAGCTCCGGAAGACCGGGAACTGGCGCGGGAAGGCGCTGAAGAGCTTCACCACCTGCAGCTCGTAGAGCGGGCGCAGGAGGCTCCAGAACCGCGCGTCGCCGGCGAGGTGGCGGCGCACGTACGCGGCGACCATCGCCTCGAAGCGGTAGGTCTTCGAGTACTGGTGGATCACGTCGGCGCCGAGATAGTGCGCGGCCGGCTCGTCGCAGCTCCGCTCGTTCGACACCACCACGTGGCGATGCCCGTACACGACCGCGCACGCGGCGCCCAGGAACGCGAGGTAGGCGGAGAACGGCGTGTGGCCGTTCAGGTAGCCCTGCCGGTTCAGCGCGAGCATGGCGGGGTCGAGCGTCCGCTCGACGACCACGGCGCGCTCGCAGCCGGCCACGCGCGCGACGTCGCGCGCCGCGGGCGACGGGTTCAGGAAGAGTGCCCTGACGCGATGGCCGGTCTCGCGCAGGAACTCCAGCGTGAAGGCGGAGTCCTTGCCGCCGCTCACGAGCACGAGGTCCTCGTCCGCCGGGAGGGCGGCGTCGAAGCGCGCGGCCGGGCGGCCGGCGCGCGTGGACGTCACCAGCGTGAAGAGGTCCTCGCGCCGGAAGTCGATCCCGTTGACGAAGAAGAACTCCCGCATGCCGTGCAGCACCAGATCGCGCCACCACGCGACCTGGTCGGCGTCGAGCGCGCCCGCCTTGATGACGATCTCGGGCGCGCACGCCGTCTTCCAGTAGCTGAGGAGCTCGATCATCCCGAGGTGGAACGCGAGCGCGTCGAGGGCCTCCGCGGGCAGCGCGGCGAGCCGCGCGCGGTCGGGCGCGCGCAGGGTGGTCGTCGGCGCGAAGGCGACGTCCGGCGCCATCGTGAAGCTGAAGGTGAAGCGCAGGTCGTCGCCGACGCGCTCCACCGCGTAGTCCTCGTACGTGAAGCGGGGGTGGCGCGCGCGCAGGGTGTCGAAGAGACTCATGCGGCCAGGCGCCGGAGGTCGGTGAGGATCTCCGCCGTCACCGGCGGGTCGAAGCCATCGACCTTGCCGTCGGCCTCTCCGGTGGTGCCATCGACGGCGCCCAGCGCGGCCGTGCGCTCCACGAGGCGGCGCTCTTCGTCGACGGTCGGCAAGAGGTCGCGGCCGCTCAGCGACGACAGCGCCGCCACGAGCCCGTAGCCGCCCCAGTTCGACACGCTCGCGATGACGAGCCGGCTCACGCGGGTGACACAGGGGTCGCTGACCAGCTTGCCGCAGGCGGCGACGGCGTCGGCGACGTTGCCCATGCCGATCTCGTTGCCGCCGTCGCCGACGCCCACGCTCGGGATCGACGCCGTCGAAGAGGAAATCGACCTGGGCGGTCTCCGCGGAGATGTCGAGACCCCGCATGTTGAGGTAGCGGCCGTCCGCCGTTCTTCCGCAGCGCTCGATCGAGACCAGGAGCGCCGGACCATGGCGGGCCAGCAGCTCGCGCGCGTGACGCAGGCTCGCTCCGGCATCGGCGACGGGAAAGCACACCACCTGCTCGGGCGCGGTGAGCTCCCGCATCAGGGTCTCGGACGCGCGATCGGTCACGTACAGGACGCGCCGGCCCAGCCGCTGGAGCGCCAGGCCGATCGCCACGGCGCCGGGGGGGCCGTCGGTCTCCGGCGTCCCGGTCTTGAGGATGTAGAACCCCGTCGTGATCAGCACGAGGCCCGGATGGGCCAGGACCAGGCCCGCCGCCTGGTGGCAGAAGTCAGCCGGGAGGTGCGGCCGCAGCGCCGACACCCCGCGCTTGTCGTACCGCAGGACGACATCCTCGATCGTCACTGCGCCGAGGATACCATTCGACCGGAGGCTCCCCGCTCGTTCCAAGGATGCGGAGGATCCGGGGGGGTCCGCGCTACCATCGAGGGCGTGTGGGCGAGGTCTCCGGCGGCGCCTGCTTGCAGCCAAGTCTGCGTGGGTGTAGCCTTTATCGTGTCTGGGACGGTAGTCGATTCAGGGCGAACGATCATCCTCACTGGACCGCGTCTCCGGTTCTTCTTCCGCGTTCTGGGACGTGCAACAAGATCAAGGGCGGAAGAGCACTAAAGGAGGCGCCTCATGGCGCACAAACTGTTCGTCGGTGGTCTGAACTTCGCGACGTCCAACGAGCGTCTGCGCGAGCTTTTCGCGGAGTGTGGGCAGGTCGACTCGGCCACCGTGGTGACGGATCGTGACACGGGCCGGTCCCGTGGATTCGGTTTCGTGGAAATGAGCACGAACGAGGAGGCCGAGCAGGCCATCTCGAAGTTCAACGGTCAGGAGATCGACGGTCGTCGTCTTCAGGTCGAGAAGGCCAAGGAGGGCGGCGGTCCGCGTCGGAGCGGTGGCGGAGGCTTCGGCGGTGGCGGCGGCCGCGGTGGTTACGGCGGCGGTGGTGGAGGCGGTCAGCGCCGCTGGTAGTCGGGTTCCCAGACACCTGGGGAGGGGCGGCCTGCCGGCCGCCCCTTCTCGTGGCCCTTCACCCGAACGAGCTCGGTAGGAGCGCTCGATGCACGTGATCGCGTATTCCACGCCCAATCGCCCCGACTGGACGTGGCGCATCATCAACAACGCCGGCGAAGTGGTCGAGGAGTCCCGCACGCGCTATCCGACGATCTCGGCCGCCGTCTCCGAAGGGACCGGACGCATGAAGTCCCTCAACCTCAAGGACACCTCCACCGCCGCCAAGCCGGGTCGCCGCTCGACCTCGCACCTGAGACGCCGCTGAGCCCCCGTCGGAACTACGGCTTCGAGCGGCGCCGCCGGCAAGATCTGCAACGGCAGAAGCAGGAAGCCAAGCGCGCGCGCAAGACCGAGCGGTCCGAGGCGGGCGATACCGGTCCGGAGATGGGAGAGGCTCAGGACGCGGGCGCGCCCAGCGGGCTGTGGGAATGGTTCTCGCCGAGCCGCAGCCGCACCATCACGACCGAGCCGAACAACCGGCCGGCCGCCGAGGGCGTGGACGACTGGGTGCTGCTGACCGACCTTCCTCCCGGTACGGACGTCCCGACGCCTGACCGATGACATGGGGGGTGCGAGACGCACCCCCCAAGCCCCCCCGCTCCACGGCCCGGCACAGCCGTGCCGCTCCGCGACTGCCGTTTCCCCGACAGACCCGCTAGGGTTTCTGCTGCGCGACGGCGGCCTCGGCCGCCTGGAACCCGATCTTGCTGTGCGTCCCGTCGCAGAAGGGCTTGGTGACGGAGCCGCCGCAGCGGCAGAGCGCGATGCGCGGCCGGTCGGTGGTGTCGATCCGCGCCCCGTTCACGTCCACCAGCTCGACTTCGCCTTCCACGACGTACGGTCCGTTCGGACGCAGGGTGATCTTCACGGCCATCAGGGATCCTCCGGGCGGTCAGGGTGGCAGCGCCCAACCATAGCATGGGCTAGAATCGACGCGATGCGGAGTCCCGGCGACATCCTCCTGATCGCGTGCTACGAGCTGGGCCACCAGCCGCTGGCGGTCGCGTGGCCGGCGGCCGTTCTCGAGCGCGCGGGCTACGCGCCCGCGCTCCTGGACGTCTCCGTCGAGCCGCTTCGACGCCGAGACGCGTGCGGCGCGCGCGCCTCGTCGCGATCTCGGTGCCCATGCACACGGCGCTGCGCCTCGGCGTGCGCGTGGCGGCGCGGGTCCGCGACGTGAACCCGTCCTGCCACATCGCGTTCTACGGCCTCTACGCCTCGCTGAACGCGGACTACTTGCTCGCCCACGGCGCCGACTCGGTGATGAGCGGCGAAGTCGAGATGCCGCTGCTCGACCTGGTGCGGCGCCTGGAGTCCGGCGCGCGCCGTCGAGCGGGCGCCCGCCCCGACCCTCGCCCGGACGCGAGCTTCCCGCTTCCGAGCCGCGCGGCGCTGCCGGCGCTGAAGAAGTACGCGCACCTCGAGCGCGACGGCGCGCCTGCGGCTCACCGGCTACGTCGAAGCCAGCCGCGGCTGCAAGCACCACTGCCGCCACTGCCCGATCCCGCCGGTGTACGGCGGCCGCTTCTTCGTCGTGCCGCGCCGACGTCGTGCTGGCGGACGTCCGGCAGCTCGTGGCGGCGGGCGCCTCGCACATCACCTTCGGCGATCCCGACTTCCTGAACGGTCCCCGGCACGCGCTCGCGGTCGCGCGCGCGCTCCACGCCGAGTTCCCGCAGCTCACCTTCGACGTCACCGCGAAGGTCGAGCACCTCCTCGCGCGACGCGCGCGACCTGCCCGAGCTCGCGTCGCTCGGCTGCCTCTTCATCGTCTCGGCGGTCGAGTCGCTGAGCGACACGGTGCTCGCGCACCTCGACAAGGGCCACACGCGCGCCGACATCCGCGAGGCGCTCACGGTCGTGCGCGCGGCCGGGATCGCGCTGCGGCCGACGTGGGTCGCGTTCACGCCGTGGACGACGCTCGACGACTATCGCGCGATGCTCGACTTCGTCGAGCGCGAAGACCTGGTGGACCACGTCGATCCCGTGCAGTACTCGGTGCGTCTGCTGGTGCCGCCGGGCTCGCTGCTGCTCGACGACGAGGCCCTGCGTCCGCACCTCGGCGCGCTCGTCCCGGAGGCGTTCCACTACCGCTGGACCCATCCCGATCCGCGCATGGACGCGCTCCACGCCGACGTCACGTCGCTGGTCGCCGAGGCCGCCGCGCGCAGCGAGGACGCCGGCCTCACCTTCGACCGCATCGCGCGACCTGGCCATCGGCCGGGGCGCACCGGCGCTGAGCGCCACGCCCCGGCCGCACCGCGCCCCGCCTGACCGAGGCCTGGTTCTGCTGAGCGAGCCCACCGAGGGCCAGTTGGCCCTCACGGAACGCGCGTTGCCGTGACGATCCGCGGATGGCCGATGCTCCGCAAGTCGTGTAGATTACTGAGTTGAGAGGTGACGCCATGACGACCGAAACGCCGGACCTCCGCGCGAAGGTGCAGGACCTGATCGACACGATGATCAATCCCGCGGTCGCCGGCCACGGCGGCTTCGTCGAGCTGGTCGACATCCAGGACAACCGCGTCTACCTCACGATGGGCGGGCGGCTGCCAGGGCTGCGGCGCCGCGGACGTCACGCTCAAGGCGGGCATCGAGCGGCTGATCAAGGAAGAGATCCCCGAGGTGCTCGAGGTCCTCGACGCCACCGACCACTCGCAGGGCACGAACCCCTACTACTCCTCCGGCAAGGCGTAGTCGGCGGCACAACGGCGCGGGCGGCACGCCGCCCCGGCCCCCGCGCCTCCACGTCGCGCATGCCTCGGCTCCTGCTCCTCCTGCCGACCTCGACCTATCGCACGGAGGATTTCGTCGACGCCGCGCACCGTCCTCGGCGTCGATCTCGTCTGCGCCTCGGAGGAGCCGAGCACGTTCGAGCGCGCGGTCCCCGATCATCTCCTGACGGTCGACTTCACGAATCCCGCCGCCGCCGCGGAGACCGCCGCGCGCTTCGCGGCCCGACGCCCGCTGGACGCCGTGGTCGGCGTGGACGACCTCACGGCCGTCGCCGCCGCCGCGATCGCCGAGCGCCTCGGGCTGCGCGCCAACGTCGTGGCCGCGGTCACCGCCGCGCGCGACAAGTACCAGATGCGCCAGTGCCTGGCCGCCGCGGGCGTGCGCGTGCCGCGCTTCCGCCGCATCGCCCTCAAGGACGATCCGTTCCTCGCCGCGCGCGGCGTCGCCTTCCCGTGCGTGCTGAAGCCGCTGGCGCTGTCGGCGAGCCGCGGCGTGATCCGTGCCGACACCATCGACCAGTTCATGGCGGCCTTCCGGCGCATCGCCGCGCTGCTCGCGCGGCGACGACGTGGAGGTCAGCGGCGACGCCGCGCAGTACCTGCTGGCCGAGCAGTACATCCCCGGCATCGAGGTCGCGCTTCGAGGGCCTGCTCGTCGACGGCACGCTGCACATGCTCGCGCTCTTCGACAAGCCGGACCCGCTCGACGGCCCCTTCTTCGAGGAGACCCTCTACGTCACGCCGTCGCGCCTGCCCGCGGCCGTCCAGGACGCCATCGCGCCGCACGACGGCCGCCGCGTGCGCGGCGCTCGGCCTGCGCGAGGGGCCGGTGCACGCCGAGCTGCGCGTGAACGACGACGGTCCGTGGATCCTCGAGGTCGCCGCGCGCTCGATCGGCGGGCCTCTGCTCGCGCACGCTGCGCTTCGGCACCGGGCATGACGCTCGAGGAGATCATCCTGCGGCACGCGCTCGGGCTGCCCGATCGCCTCGCTGGAGCGCGAGGGCGTCGCCGGCCGGGCGTGATGATGCTGCCGATCCCTCGCGCCGGGACGCTGCGCGCGGTTCACGGCGCAGGAGGACGCGGCGCACGTCGCCGGCATCGAGGACGTGGCCATCACCGCGCACGTCGGTCAGAAGCTCGAGCCGCTCCCCGAGGGCTGGCAGTACCTCGGCTTCATCTTCGCGCGCGGCGCGCGCCCCGACGACGTCGAGCAGGCGCTCCGCGACGCGACCGCTCGCCTGAAGTTCTCGATCGATTGAAGGCTCCGTCGTCCGCCACGCTCCCGGAGAGCAACCGTGATGCCAGCGTTCAGGCTCGCGCGCGGGCACAGGGCTTGCGTGGCTCCACGCGAAGGCGATTCGCCTGGAGGCGTTCATGAGAATCCACCGAGTCTATGCGCCGGCCGTCATCACGTTGCTCGTCCTCGCCGATCCCGCTCCGGGGCTCGTTCACGCGCAGCGCACGCCGAACGACGTCACGCCGCTGGATCGCCCGCGAGAGGACGCGACGCGCTCGAAGAGCGACGCGCACCGGCTCGTCGGGAAGGTGCTGGCGATCGATCGCACGCGGGGCGTGGTCACGCTCCAGACCGAAGAGGGCTCGCGCGTCGTCACACCGTCCGCCGAGCTCCTCGCCGCCATTCAGGTCGGCGACACGATCTCCGTCCCCCGTTCGGAGAACGAGCCGGTGAACGTCTCCCCCCGCACCAGGTAACCAGCCTCCCCCGTCCAGTCCAGCCCGTCCTCCCTCCGCACGCCCCTTGCGCTCGGCGGAGGTTTCGTCGGATGTTCGGGGAGGCGTGCGCCCATGACTGGCCCCTTCGACCTCGTGATCTTCGACAACGACGGCGTGCTCGTCGATTCGGAATGGCACGCCAACGGGATCCTTGCCGATCTCCTCTGCGAGGCCGGACTCCCGTCCACGCGGGAAGACTGCATCGCGGAGTACCTGGGAAGCAGTCTGAGCCGCGTGCGCGAGATCGCGGAACGCCGGCTCGGGCGCGCGCTCCCCGCCGATCTCGAGGACCGGTACCACGACCGGCTGTTCGAAGCGTTCCGGACCAGGCTCACGGCGGTGCCGGGCGTGACGGATGCGCTCGGCCTCATCGCCACCCCGACGTGCGTCGCGTCCAGCGGCACCCACGAGCGCATCCGGCTCGCGCTGACGACGACCGGGCTGCTGCCGAGGTTCGAGGGCCGGATCTTCAGCGCTCAGGACGTCCGGCGCGGCAAGCCCGAGCCCGACCTGTTCCTGCACGCCGCCACGACGCTCGGCATCCGCGCGGAACGATGCGCCGTCGTCGAGGATAGCCCGCTGGGCGTCGAGGCCGCCAACCGTGCCGGCATGACGGCGTTCGGATTCGCCCGGATGACGCCCGCCGAGCGGCTCCGCGCCGCCGGCGGCGGCGTCTTCACGTCGATGGATGAGCTCCCACGGCTGCTCAGGAGGAGATAGATGCTGCGAGCGCTGCGTGCTGCATTCCTTGCCCTGGTCGTGTTCGGAAGCGCCGCGATGCCCGCGGCCGCGCAGCCGCGCGCAGATTTCCGAGGGCCGGTCTTCCGCGTGGAGCCCGAAGCGCGGACCACGCACTCGCGACCCGGCTTCGTGACCGGCTGGGTCTACAACGACGGCCAGGGTGTGGCCGGGCTCGTCCGCATGAAGTGCGAGGTGCTCGACGGCGCCGGGAAGGTGGTGGCCGAGCATATCGGCTGGGCGTACGGCAACGTCAGCCCAGGCGGCCGCGCGTACTTCATGATTCCGATCCCGCCGCAGTCTCCGGCCGAACGGCGCGTCATCGTGGAGTCCTTCGTCCTTCAGAGCTTCGAGGGCCCGAGCCAAGGCCCCTGATTCACATGGGGGGTGCGAGGCGCACCCCCCAATCCCCCCGCGCTCCACGGCCCGGCGAAGCCGTGCCGCTCCGCGACTGCCGTTGTACCGACAGGCTCGCGAGGCGCGCGGGCTAGAGACGTTCTTCGACCGCGCGCGCGATGGCCTCGAGCAGTAGCTCGCGCGGGTACGCGTTGCGGTCCGCGAGGCGCCGTGGCAACCAGCCCAGCGGGCCGCCCGCGCGCGAGAACGGCTGCGCGACCGCCCAGTGATCCGCACGCGCGTAGCCGAGGAGCAGGCTGTTCGGAAGGACCGCGTCCTCGGGGAGGACCTGGCCGTCGTTGTGCGGATCGACGAGCGCGAGCTCGCGGTAGTAGCCGGCGAGGGCGCGCGAGACGTCCCGCTGCTCGGCCATCGCCACGAGCGAGAAGTAGCGCACGCTCGCCGGAAGCCGCGCGCCGGTCATGAACGCGCGACGCGCGTCACGGGTGAGGCTCGTGATCCCGCCACGCCCACCGCCGCAGAAGGGTGAGAGGACCGTCTCGATGAGCGTGCGCTGCCATCGCGGGATCGCCTCCGCGATCGGAGAGCCGGTGATCGGACCGGCCACGCTCACGAGCGCCGCCACGCGCGGAACGAGCTCGGGGAAACGGACGAGCGCCTCCACCGCGTCGACCGCCCCTTTCGAGTACCCGACCAGGACCACTTGCTCGTGCGGCGCGAGGTCGTCCGGCGCGAGCACGAAGTCCCGCACCTGCTTCGCGTTCTCCATGCTGCTCGCCGTGCCGCTCACGCGGACCAGTCCCGTCCGCGCCCCCAGCGCGTCGAGCCGGGGACGCGCATCGCCGTACGCCTCGATCCACGGAGCGACGCACTCCCCGAAGATGCCCTGCACCACGATGAGGCGCCGCCGGCTCGGCACGCGCTCCGTCGCGACGGCCGCGCCGGTTCCCGGCGGCTCGTCGGGGAATCGGACGAGCGCGTCCTCGCACCCGCGGGGGTCGGGCGCCGTGCCGCGGACCCGATGCAGCGCGCACAGGATCTCGCGGAAGCGGCCGCGGCCATCGACGAGATCCGAACGCACGGTCGGCGGCGGGGCGGTCGCCCACGTGATCGGTGCGGCGGCGGCGCGGCAACCGGCCAGGCTCATGACGGCGAGGCCGAGCAGGAGGAGGGCCACGCGGGTCGGCACGCGGCCATGCTACCGTTCCCGCACCATGGACGTCGACGCGGCCAGCGACTTCCTGCGGACGGTGCGGCCGCTCGCGGGCTTCGCCGAGGCCGACCTGACCCAGCTCGCCGCCCCGATGCGCGAGCGCTGGCTGCGCGCGGGGCACGTGCTCGCGTGGGAGGGCGCGCAGGGCACCGAGATGTACTTCGTCCAGGCAGGCTCGCTCGCCATCGTGAAGGGCGTCACCGGGGGCATCGAGCAGGTCGTGGCGCGGATCCCGGCCGGCGAGTTCGTCGGGGAGATGGCGCTGTTCGATCGGCGCCCGCGATCGGCCACCATCCGGGCCGAGACCGACGCCCACCTGCTCGTGCTCGACCGCAAGGCCGTGCAGGCGCTGATCAACGTGAACCCCGCCGTCGCGGCCGCGTTCCTGCGCGCGCTCTCCGAGGAGTTCATCGCGCGCCTGCGCCGCTCGAACCAGCTCATCGCCGAGCTCACCTGCGCGGTCCTGGAGGCGACGGGCTTCCGGGTGGAGGGGCTGGAGAGGGTCGACCGCTGAGCGCGGCTCAGCGGGGCTTCAGCTCGATCCGGTATCCGTCGGGATCGCGGAAGTAGAGCGACGGGCCACTGCCCCAGGCGCCGAACCGGTCGCGGACCTCGCCCTCGAGCTTCACGCCCCGCGCCGTGAGCGCGTCGGCCACGGTGTGGAGATCATCGCAGCGGATCGACAGGCACACGTGATCCATGCCCGTCCCGCCGTCGCCGTTGCCCGGCAACAGGTCGATGAGCTGCTCGCCGAAGCGGAGGTGAATGAGGGACAGCGGCGCGTTGATCCGCTCGAGGGTGCAGCCCAGCACGTCGATGTAGAACTGCTGCGAGGCGGCCTGGTCGCGCACGCGGAGCACGACGTGATCGAGACCGAGCGGTGTGAATCCCGGCGTCGCCATGCGGGGAATTATAAGCTCACTCGCGGCGCAGGACCGGCAGGGGCTTCTGGCCGAGCAAACGCCAGGTCGTGAGGAAGCCGACCGCGACGGACAGGACCACGGTGACGACCACGCCGGCGACGAGCGTCCACGGCGCCGGCTCCCACGGCGTCTCCAGGAAATAGCGCACGACGATCCACGCGAGCGCCGCCGCGAGCGCGCTGCCCCCGATGCCCGCCACCGCGCCCAGGCACGCGTACTCGACGGCGAACGCGCGCGCCACGACCCCGCGCGTGGCGCCGAGCGTGCGGAGGATCACCGACTCGTAGAGCCGCTGCGCGCGCGTGGCCGTGAGCGCGGCGACCATCACCACGAGGCCCGCGCCGAGCGTGAACGACGCGATCGCGCGGACGGCGATGCCCATCTGCGCGAGCAGTCCGCTCACACGCTCGAGCACGTCGCGCACCGGGACCACGGACACGTTCGGGAACGCGGCGACGACGGACGCCTGGAGGCGCGCCTCCGCCGCCGCCGGCACGCGCGCGGTGGCGATCCAGGTCATGGGCGCGCCGTCGAGCGCGCCGGGAGACAGCACCGCGAAGAAGTTCGCGCCGAGGCTCTGCCAGTCGACGGCGCGGACGCTCATCACGTCCGCGTCCACGCGCACGCCCTGCACCTCGAACGCGACGGTGTCGCCCACGCCGACGGCGAGCTGCTTCGCCATCTCCTCCTCGAGCGAGACCCGCGGGCGCCCGCGGGCCTCGTCGGCGGTCCACCACCGTCCGGCGACCAGGCGGTTGCCGTCGGGCGGCGCCGCGGCGGTCGTCAACACGTACTCCCGGATCAGGTAGAACTGCCCGCCACCCTTGCGACGCCGCCACTGGTCGGCAAGGGCCCGCGTCACCTCCTGCGTTCCGAAGGCGGCGAGGCGGGCCCGTGACACCGGTGTCAGCTTCGGCGCCACGCCGGTGGTCTCATGCACGAGGCGCTCGAAGGGCTCACGCTGGTCGGGCTGCACGTCGACGAAGAAGAAGGACGGGGCCTCGCGGCGCCGCTCGTGATCGAGGTGGGCGCCGAGACTCGTTTCGATGAGCGCGACCGCGACGAGGAGCATCACCCCCACCCCGAGCGCGACGATGATGCCCGCGACCTGTCCGCCCGGACGCATGAGACCGCCGATCCCCTGGCGCCACGCGAGCGCGCCCCGGCGCGGCAGCGCGCGGGCGAGCCGCACCACGCCGAGGCCGAGCACGACCAGCACCACGAGCGCGACGAGCGCGGCGCCGACGAACATCCCGCCGATCGTCAACGATCCCGCCTGCCAGAGCACGAGCGCGGCGAGGCCGGCCGTCATCGGCAGGATCGCTTCGATCGGCTGGTCCATGGGGCGGGTCGCGCGTGATCTCCTGTCGCAGGACCTCGGCCGGGCGCACCTCGCGGATGCGCAGCAGCGACCAGAGCGCGCACAGCAACGTGATGGCGACGCCCATCGTGATGCCGCGCACGATCGTCAGCGGATCCGCGCGACCGTCGATCGCGAAGGGCAGCAGTCCCCGCGTCAGCGCGACGAGCAGCGGAAGCAGCGCGACGCCGAGGAGCGGCGCCCGCCACGCTCCCCGCCAGCCCCACGAGCCCGGTCTGCACCACGTACGTCGCGAACAGCGTGCGGGCGTCCGTCCCCAGACACTTCAGCACCGCGATGGTGGGACGGCGGCGCCGCATGAACGTGGCGACCGACGCCGCCACGCCCACGCCACCCACGAGCAGGCTCACGAGCCCGATCAGGCCGAGGTAGATGGCGAGCTGGTCGAGGAAGCGCTTGAGCCCGGGCTGCGCTTCGTCGTACGCGGCGATCCGGATCGACGGGTCGTCGATGACGCCGGCGAGCGCGGCGCGCGCCTGCGAGGGCGCGATCGTCGAGGGCAACCGGAGCAGCCAGCGCTCGTTCAGACGGCTGCCGAACGCGATCAGCCCGCTCCGGTCGATCGCGGCGTGGCTCACGAGCACGCGAGGTCCGAGCCGGATGAAGTTGGTCGGCCGATCCGGCTCGCGGGTGACCACGCCGCGCACGACCAGCGAGACCGCGCCGAGCGAGAAGCGATCGCCCACCTTCAGACCGAGCCGCGACAGCAGCGTCGCATCCACCACCGCGCCGTCGTCCGCGAGCAGGTCGGCCAGCGGCGCCGCCGGCGCCATGTCCAGCGCGCCGTAGAGCGGATACGACGCGTCCACGGCTTTCACCTCCACCAGCAGGGACGCCGGCGCCCTCCGTGCGCACCATGCCGACGAGCTCGCGCGTGCGGAGGGTTGCCGCGCCGTCGGCGCGGAGACGGTCCACCGCGGCGACGACGGCGGGCGGCGTGGCGCGCGGCGACCGGACCTCGACGTCGCCGCCGAGCAGCGTCTTCGCCTCGCGCGCGAGCGTGTGCTGGAGGTCGACGGCGAGGCTGCCGACGCTGACGAGCGACGCCACGCCGAGCGCGACGCAGACGAGCACGGTCAGCACGTGGCGCCAGCCGGCGCGTGTCTCGCGCCAGGCCATCGCCACGGCGAAGCGCAGCATCGCGGACCCCGGTGACCGCCAGGCGGTCACGGTCTCAGCGCAGGCGCGTGACCGTCGGTGGTCCCGTCCACGACGCGGCCGTCACGCAACGCGATCTGCCGGTCCGCCTGCGCCGCCAGCGCGGCGTCGTGCGTCACCAGCACCAGCGTGCTGCCACGCTCGCGGTTGAGGGCCAGGAGGAGATCGATGATCGCGGCGCCGGTCGCCGAGTCGAGGTTGCCCGTGGGCTCGTCCGCCAGGAGCAGCCCGGGCGTGCGCGACACCGCACGCGCGAGCGCCACGCGCTGCTGCTCGCCGCCGGAGAGTTGCACGGGATAGTGATGGCCACGCGCGCCGAGCCCCACCTCGTCGAGGAGCTGCTCGGCGCGGGCGCGCGCGTCGGCGACGCCCGCGAGCTCGAGGGGCACGGCGACGTTCTCGACGGCGGTGAGCGTCGGGATGAGGTGGTACGACTGGAACACGAACCCGATCCGGTCACGGCGGAACCGCGCGAGCGCGTCCTCGCCGAGCGCGCCCAGGTCGACGCCGTCCACCACGACGACGCCGCTGGACGGCGTGTCGAGACCGGCGACGAGCCCGAGCAGCGTGGACTTGCCGCTGCCCGACGGGCCCGTCACGGCGACGCACTCGCCGCGCGCGACCTCGAGGCTCACGCCATCGAGCACGGTGACACTCCGGCCGCCACTCGTCAGGCGCATGACGACGTCGCGGACGTGAATCATCCCGAAACCCATACTACACTCGCCTCGATGAGGGCCTGGCTCACCGCGCTGCTCCTCCTGGTCCTCGCCGCGCCGGCGTCCGCCTCCGGCCGTGTGATCGCGGTGCTCGGCGACAGCCTCACCGCCGGCCTCGGCGTCGCGCCCGACGAGGCGTATCCCGCGCAGCTCGAGGCCCGGCTGAAGCGCGAGGGCTACGACTACCGCGTGATCAACGCCGGCGTGAGCGGCGACACGTCGTCGGGCGGGCTCCGCCGCATCGACTGGGTGCTCCGCGTGCGTCCCGAGGTCGTGATCGTCGCGCTGGGCGCGAACGACGGCCTGCGCGGCCAGCCGGTGGCCGCGCTTCGCGACAACCTCCTGGCGATCGTGAAGAAGGCGCGCGAGGCGAACGCGCGCGTGCTCCTCGCGGGGATGCGCGTGCCGACGAACTACGGCGCGGACTACACGCGAGACTTCGCCGCCGTCTTTCCCGAGGTGGCGCGCCGGACGAACGTCCCGCTCGTCCCCTTCCTCCTGGAGGGCGTCGCGGCCGAGGTGCGCCTCAATCAGGGCGACGGCATTCATCCGAACGCCGAGGGCCAGCGCCTGATCGCCGAGCACCTCTGGCCGCATCTCCGCCCGCTGCTCGTCAAGTCCGGCGCGGCGACCGCGCCCCCCGCGCGTCGTAGCTAGCGCGGCGCCGCGCCCCCAGCGCTCGCGCCGGATTTTTTCGGCACGGATTCCGCGCGCCGCTCTCTACGATCCATCCATGCATCGTGCGCGTCCTGACTCTGGTGGTCGTCACTCGCCCTCCTCAGCGGCTGCGCGACCGCCCCCGACGGCGCCTACTACCCCGAGCCTTCGGCCCGCCGCGCCGTCGTCGCCCACGCGCTCTATCGCGCGGCGCACGCCGTCGGCGACGACCCCGGGCGCTACTCCTTCGCGCTGGTCAAGAGCCGCGACATCAGCGCGTTCAGCGGCGAGGAGGACGCGACGTTCTACTTCTCCGACGGCCTCGCCGCGCTGCCGCCCGCGCAGATCGACGCGCTGGTGGCCCGCGAGGTGGCGCACGAGGTGCTCGGCCACGCCGGACGCCGGCGCGTGCTGTCGATGGGGATCACGGGGACGTTCACGGTGCTCGGCATCATCGTGCCGGGCCTGAGCGTGGCCGACTGGATCGTCAACCCCCTCATCGTGCGCGCGTTCACGCGCGACCAGGTCATCGCCGCCGACCTCCGCTGCGATCGAGATCATCCGCGGGATGGGCCACGAGCGGCCGCGCCGCACGCTGGCCGCGGCGCTGCACGCGGCGCAGGCGACGAACGGCCCGAGCCCCGGCGGCGTGCTGTCGACGATGCCGCGCCTCGCCGACCGGCTCGCCGCGCTCGACGCCGCTCGAGCCGCTCGTCGACGTCGCCCGCACGACGCCAGCCCGCTAGGCCCCTCGACGGTCCTACCGCCCGCTCACGACCAGCAAGCTCACCAGCAGCGCCGCGATCACCATCGCCGCGATCACCGCGTACCGCCGGTCGCCGGCGCCCGCGAAGACCGAGAAGACGGCAACGACCGAGACCACCGGCGTCGCGAGCAGCACGAGGATGCCGGCGGCGACGACCGCCAGCGGCTCCGCCGGCCAGCGCGCCAGCGCGCGCCCCACGTCGGCCACCGACGTGTAGATGACGTGGGCCTCCGGCGACGGCGCGCCGCGCGCCGCCGCCGCCGAAGGAAGCCCGTGGATCCAGAGGAAGCCCGTGATGCCGAGCAGCATCAACACGATGGCCCCCACGCCCCCGCAGAACAGGATGCGCGCCGCGAGCGTCTCGGCCGTCTTCAAAACCGGATCCCGAGGCCCCGCAGGATCATCGTCGCCGACAGGTAGAAGACGACGACGAGGAAGAGACGCCGCACGGTGCTGTTGGACAGCCGCGCCAGCACGCGCGTGCCCAGCACGGCGCCGATGAGCACGCCGACCGCGACCGGGCCCGCCACGAGCGGATGGACATCCCCTCGGCCGAAGAAGATGGCCGCGCTCGCCGCGGCCGTGATGCCGATCAGGAAGTTGCTGGTGGCGGTCGCCACCTTCATCGGCAGCTTCATCACGGTGTCCATCGACACCACCGTGAAGGCTCCCGCGCCGATGCCGAGCATCCCGGAGAGCACGCCGGCCCCGAACATCGCACCGGCCCCGCGCTTCACCGCGGTCGCGCGGTAGCGGATCTCGCGTCCGAGCGCGCGGTCCCAGTACGTGCCCTCCAGCGCGAAGCTGACGGCCAGCGGATCGGCGTCGACCGTCGGCGGCACGTCCAGGCGCGGATGCCGGAGCGAGAGCACGCCGGCGGCGCCGATCGCGAGGCCGAAGATCAGCTCCAGCACCCGGGGCGGCACCACGCCGACGAGCGTGGCGCCGACGAGGGCGCCGATGATCGTCGGCACCGCCAGGAACAGGCCGATCCGGATGTTGCTGAGGCCGAGCAGGAGGAAGCCCGCCGCGGCGCCGCTCGAGGTCGCGATGACGGAGACGAGGCTGGCTCCCATCGCGTAGTGCAGGTTGATGCCGAAGAAGACCGTGAGGATGGGCACCAGCAGCGTGCCACCCCCGAGCCCGAGCATGGCGCCGAGCGCACCCGTGAACACGGACGTGACGAACAGCAGGAGCATGAAGAGCGCGGAGCTCACGGGACGCCGCTACAGCGTACGGACGAGGTCGCGCAGGCGCCCGAGCGTCGCGAGACGCGCGTCGAGCGTCGCCCCCGCGGGCTCGACGCGCAGCGTGGTGATCCCCGCGTCGCGGTAGAGCGCGAGGCGGCGCCGGACCATCGCCTCGGTGCCGAGGAGGTTCGTCTTGAGGACGAGCTCGTCGGGCACCCGCGCCGCCGCGTCCTCGCGCCGGTTCTCGAGCCAGAGACGCTGCACCTCGGCCGCGGCGTCGGCATAGCCCGCGCGCCGGTACGCGTCGTTGTAGAAGTTGTGCTGCCGCGATCCCATCGCGCCGAGCGTGAACGCGAGCCCGGGCTTCCGCGCGGGGATGAGGCGCTCCACGTCGTCGCTGAACGCCACCACGCCCGCGGGCACCTGCAGGTCGAGATCCGCGAGCGCGCGGCCCGCGCGCTTCGCGCCGGCCTCGAGCGGGTCGAGGAAGATCCGCGCGTGCTCCGGCATGAACGACGTGCCGAGCCAGCCGTCGGCGATCTCGCCGGTCATCTCGAGGCTCTTCGGCGAGAGCGTCGCGAGGTAGATCGGAATGTTCGGCCGGGGCGTCGCCGAGGAGCGGAGCGCCTTGCCTTCGCCGCCCGGGAGCGGCAGCTCGTACACGCGGCCCTTGTACGCCACGCGCTCGCCGCGCACGGCCTGGCGCACGATCTCGATGATCTCCCGCATGCGCTGGAGCGGCTGCCGGAACGGGATGCCGTGCCAGCCCTCGATCACCTGAGGGCCGCTCACGCCGAGACCGAGGAGGAAGCGCCCGTGCGACATCGCGTCGAGGCTCATCGCGGTCATCGCGACCAGCGCGGGCGTGCGCGTGCCGGCCTGCATGATGGCCGTGCCGAGCTTCACGCGCGTCGTGCGCGCGGCCACGAACGCGATCGGCGTGGCCGCGTCGTGGCCCCACGCCTCCGCCGACCACACGTAGTCGACGCCGAGCCGCTCGGCTTCGACCGCATAGGTCGCCACCTCGTCCCAGTTGTCGTTGGCGAGCCGGAGCGAGACCCCCAGTTTCATCAGGCGAAGGCGGCGGCGATCTTCTGGAGCTGGCCGGCGTGGTCGAGGTCGTGCAGGCGCATGAACAGGAGGGTCTCGCGCCAGGTGAGCGGGCCGAACATGCGGTGCTCGATCGTCTCGCCGAGATGCGCCTGGGGATCGGCCGCGCGGACGCGATCGAACAGCGCCGTGCGATCGCGCTCGAGGAAGGACGACCATCCTCCGCCGTGTGCCGCGCCACCGGCGGCGCCTCCCTCGGCATGTCCGCTCGGGGCCGCCCATCGAGCACCGCGATGATCTGGTCGCCGAAGAACCGGCCCGCGGTGACGACATGCGCCATCACCTCGTTGCCGCTCCACTCGTCGGGCGGCCGGCCGCGTCTCGAAGCGCGCCGCGGGCACGGCGAGCGCAGCACGGCGGAGGTCGGCCATCGCGGCCCGGACCTTGTCGATCACCTCGGCGGGGGACAGCTTCGCGCCCTGACCCTGTAGATACCCGCGAATGCGGCGTTCTTCTTCGGTCACGGGACTCTACTACACCGTCCGGCGGGCGCGGACAAGCCTGCCCGCGGCTTGACAGCTTTCCCGCCGGTGTCTAGCCTCCGGCTAACGGGAGGGTCCCCATGGCTGACCAGGCAATCCGGGTCGAGAAGCTCACCCCGCTCATCGGCGCCGAAGTGCATGGCGTGGACCTTTCCAGGCCCCTCGACGAGGCCACGTTCAAGGACGTCCACGGGGCGCTGATCGAGAACCAGGTCATCTTCTTCCGCGACCAGCACCTGACCGTCGACCAGCACAAGGCGTTCGGCCGCCTGTTCGGCGAGCTCGTCGTGCACCCGGCGGCGCCGCGGCCGGTCGAGGGCCATCCCGAGATCCTCGTCATCCACGCGGACGAGAACTCGAAGCGCGTGGCGGGCGAGGAGCTGGCACTCCGACGTCTCCTGCGATCCGACGCCGCCGCTCGGCAGCATCCTCTACATGCACGAGCTGCCGCCCGTGGGCGGCGACACGCTGTTCGCGAGCATGTACGCCGCCTACGAGGCGCTGTCGGATGCCGATGAAGCGCTTCCTCGAGCCGCTGACGGCGATGCACGAGGGCGAGCACGTCTACCGCGGCCGCTACGGCATCGACGAGGCGGGCAAGGTGTACCCGAAGGCCGAGCATCCCGGTCATCCGCACGCACCCGGTCTCCGGCCGCAAGGCGCTCTTCGTCAACCGCGGGTTCACGACGCGCATCGTGCAGCTCAAGCGCCCGGAGAGCGACGCGCGTGCTGCAGTTCCTCTACCGGCACGTCGAGACGCCGGAGTTCCAGTGCCGGTTCCGCTGGCAGGTGAACTCGATCGCGTTCTGGGACAACCGCTGCGTGCAGCACCACGCGATGTGGGACTACTACCCGCAGCGCCGCCACGGCCATCGCGTGACGATCAAGGGCGACACAGCCGTTTTACCGAGGCTAGCGGATGGACTTCGAGTACACGCCCGAGCAGGAAGCGTTCCGCAAGGAGTTCCGTGGCTGGCTCGAGGCCAACCTGCCGCCGGACCTCTGCCTCGACGACGCCGCCGACGATCGCGTGCCCTCCGACCGCGAGACGTACGAGCGCCGGCGCAAGTGGCAGAAGACGATGCACGCGGCGGGCTGGGTCGGGATCTCGTGGCCGAAGGAGTACGGCGGGCGCGGCGCGACGATCATGGAGCGCGTGATCTGGGAGGAGGAGTACACGGCGGCGCGGGCGCCGGTGCTGCCGGCGGCGATGGGGCTGAACCTCGTCGGGCCGACGATCATCGCGTGGGGCACGGACGCGCAGCGCGCGAGCTATCTGCCGAAGATCCTGCGCGGCGACATGACGTGGGCGCAGGGCTTCTCGGAGCCCAACGCGGGGTCGGATCTCGCGAACCTCCAGACCAAGGCCGTCGACATGGGCGATCACTACCTGGTCAACGGCCAGAAGGTGTGGACGTCGGGCGCGCAGTTCCACGACTGGATCCTCCTGCTCGCGCGCACGAACCCGGAGGCGCCGAAGCACAAGGGCATCAGCGCGTTCCTCGTCGATCTGAAGACGCCGGGCATCACCGTGCGTCCGCTCGTGCTCGCGACCGGCCACGCGCACTTCAACGAGGTGTTCCTCACGGACGTGAAGGTGCCGAAGGAGAATCTGCTCGGTCCGCTGAACGAGGGCTGGAAGGTCACGACGACCACGCTGATGCACGAGCGCCACTCCGCCGGGAACCGCAACAACGTGGCGCAGATCGAGCGGCTTCTCGCGCTCGCGAAGGAGCTTCGGCCCGACGGGCGGCCGGCCTGGGACGATCCGATCATCCGCCAGAAGCTCGCGCAGCTCGCGATCGACTGCGAGGCGTTCAAGTACACGCGGCTGCGCGGCCTGACGCGTCAGATCCGCGGCGAGCCGCCGGGGCCCGAGGGCTCGATCCTGAAGCTGACGGGCTCGGAGCTCGGCCTCCGCATCGCCGAGTTCGCCGGCGAGCTGCTCGGCGTCCACGCGCTCATCAACGAGCCGTCGGACGCGGTGCCCGACGCGCCGCGCTGGTTCAACCGCATCGTGGCCGCGCGGCAGTACACGATCTCCGCCGGCACGAGCGAGATCCAGCGCAACATCATCGGCGAGCGCGTGCTCGGCCTTCCCAAAGGGTAGGGCCCAGCGCGGCGGGTGGCTCCGGCTGCGCTGCCTCCTACGCTTACCGAGATCCGACCAGAGGCGAGACCGTCCGGCGATCGAGGGTCTCAGGCCGGGGTGGAGAGCGACGGCAGGACGTAGGTCGGCCGCACCGCGTCGTCCACGCCCGCGACGTCCTCGGTGACGCCGGTCATCGCGAGGACGGCGTCGAGGCCGAACGCGCGCGCGCCGCGGATGTCGGTCTCGAGCTGGTCGCCGACCATGACCATGTCGCGCGTGCCGCTGCGCCGGAGCGCCTCCTCGAAGATCGTGCGGTGCGGCTTGCCGAGGCGCGTGAAGCGAAGGCCGCGGCGCGGGTAGCGGAGCGCCAGCGCCGCCTCGAGCATGCCCGCCACGCTCCCGCTCGCGATGCCGAAGCCGTCGGCGCTCGGATAGACGAGGTCCGGGTTCGGGCAGACGAGGTGGACCTTCCGACCGGCGTCGAACGCGCGGAAGAGCGCGCTGAGGACCGCATCGACGGTCTCGAGGAACGGGAAGCCCGACTCGTCGGCGACGACGAGGGCGTCGAAGTCGGCCGCCGGTGGCACGGGACGCCCACCCGCGCCCTCGACGTACGCGACGCTGTCCGCGGGCCCGAGCACGACACACCGCGCGCCGGCGAGGCCTTCGCGCGTGAAGTGATCGGCGAGCAGCTGTCCGGACGTGATGAAGCGCGCCTCGTCGATGGCGAGCCCGAATCCGCGATAGCGGCGCGCCGCCGTCGCCGGCAGCTTCGACGCGTCGTTCGTCAGGATGAAGTAGGGTTTCGCGCGGCGGTTGAGCAGGGCGATGAGCTCGGCGGCGCCCGGCAAGGCGCCGGCGCTGTTGACGAGCACCCCGTACGCATCGAGCAGGAGCACGGCGTACTGCTCGACGAGCTGCTCGACGGTGATGGCCGGCGGCTGCCGCTCAGTCGCTGAGCCGGGGATCGAGAGCCTCCCGAACGGCGTCGCCCACGAAGTTCAGGCCGACGACCGTGATGAACAGCGCCGCGCCGGGCCCGAAGACGATCCACGGCGCGCGCTGCAGATAGCCGCGGCCGGCGTTGATCATGCTGCCCCACGACGCCTCGGGCGGCTGGATGCCGAGACCGAGAAACGACAGGGAGGCCTCCGCGAGGATCGCGAAGGCGACGCTCAGCGACGCCTGGACCACGATCGGCGCGGTGGCGTTCGGCAGCACGTGACGCCACGCGATGCGCCACCCCGGCGCGCCGAGCGCGCGGGCGGCGTCGACGTATTCCCGCGCCTTGATCGTCAGGACCTGGCCGCGCATGAGCCGCGCGAACGTCGGCGTGTACACGACCCCGAGCGCGATCAGCACGCCGCTCAGCCCTGCTCCCAGCACGGCGCCCAGCGCGAGCGCGAGAACGAGCGGCGGAAAGGACAGGACCGCGTCCATGACGCGCATGACGGCGCCGTCGATGCGGCCGCCGCAGAACCCGGCCACGATGCCGAGCGTGGCGCCGGCGCAGAGCGCGATCGCCGACCGAGACGAAGCCGGCGATGAGCGAGATTCGCGTGCCCCAGAGCACGCGCGACAGCACGTCGCGGCCGACGTTGTCCGTGCCGAGCAGGTGCGCGCGGTCGGGGGTGGCGAGCGCGTTGCCGAGGTCCTGCTTCAGCGGATCGTAGGGCGCGATGACGGGGGCGGCGAGGGCGACGAGCACCGCGAGGACGAGCACGGCCGCGCCGAAAGGCGCGAGCCGGGCGCGGGCCGCGCGGCGCAGCACGTCCCAGCGCCGGTCGCGCACGGGCGCGGCCACCGGCGCCGGGAACGCCTCAACGATATCGGATGCGGGGATCGAGGACGCCATAGAGCAGATCCACGACGAGGTTGCTCAGGATGAAGCCGAGGGCGATGAGCAGCACGACGCCCTGGACCAGCGGATAGTCGCGCGCGAACACGGCGTCGACCACGAGCCGGCCGACGCCGGGAAGCGCGAACACGTACTCGGTGACGACCGCGCCGCCGATGAGCGTACCGAGCTGCAGGCCGAGCACGGTCACCACGGGGATCATCGCGTTCTTCAGGACGTGACCGAGGACGACGCTCCGCTCCGAGAGCCCCTTGGCGCGCGCGGTGCGCACGTAGTCCTCGCCGAGCGCCTCGATCAGGCTCGAGCGCAGCGTGCGCGTGACGACCGCGGCCAGCGCCAGCCCGAGCGTGAGCGCGGGCAGCACGAGCGACCGCAGGCCGGGGAGCGGCTCCTCGAACGGATCGGTGTACCCGGAGATCGGCAGCCAGCGCAGCGTCACGCCGAAGAAGAAGATCAGCAGCAGCGCGAGGAGGAAGTTGGGCATGCAGATCCCGAACAGCGCGAAGCTGGTACCGGCGCGGTCCACCGACGTGTTCCGGCGGGCCGCGGAGATGATCCCGATCGGAAACGCGATCAGCAACGAAATGGCCATCGAGAGCGCCGCGAGCTGGAGACTCGGGCGGAGGCGCCGGCTCACGTTCTCCAGCACCGGCTCGCCGTTGCGGATGGAGCGTCCCAGATCGCCGCTCAGGAGGCGGCCCATCCAGCGCAGGTATTGCTCGCCGAGCGGCCGGTCGAGGCCGAGCTCCCGGCGCAGGGTCTCCTTCACGCCGGCGTCGACCGACTCCGCCATCATCGCGTCGATCGGGTCTCCCGGCGTGAGGTGCAGCAGCATGAACGCGCCCACGCTGACGAGGATCAGCACGGGCACGATCGCCACGAGGCGGTGGAGGACGAGGCGCAGCATGCGGCACTCCGCTCAGGGCGGCGGCGCTACCTCAGCCAGACGTCCTTGAAGCGCATCATCCCGTCGGGGATCGGCTCGTAGGCCATCACGCGCGGGCTGAAGGCCTTCGGCTCGATCGGGTGGACGGTGTAGATCATCGGCAGCTCGTCCTGCAGGATCCGGATCAGCTCGCTGTACAGCTTCTTGCGCTCCGCCTGGTTCGAGACCTCGCGCGTCTTGTCGAGGAGCGCGTCGAGCTGCGGGTGCGAGATGCCGGACCAGTTGAGCGACGTGCCCGGCGTGGTCTTGAAGAACTGATAGATGTTGCCGTCGGGATCCGGCCGCCCGCTCCACTGGTAGCTGATCATCTCGAAGTTCTTGCTGTTGCCGTCCGAGAGCTGGGTGGCGCTGTCGACGAGCTTGATCTTCATGGTGATGCCGGCTTCGGCGAGCTGGGCCTGCATCACCTCGACTTCCTGCACGTTGATCGGGATGTTCGACGTCGTCACCGTGAACGTGAAGCCGCCGGCTTTGCCGCCTTCCGCGAGCTTGGCCTTCGCCTTGGCGAGGTCGCGCTTGATGGGCGCGATCGACTTGTCGTACGCCCAGCTCGTGGGCGGGATCGGCCCGTTCGAGGGCACCCCGACGTTCAGCCACACGCCCTTCACGAGCTGCTCCATGTCGAGGGCGGAGGCCACGGCCTGTCGCAGCGCCTTCACGTTGAAGGGTGGCTTCGTGTGGTTCAGCTGGTAGGCGAACGCGGCCAGCGACGGCACGTCGACGACGACCACGTTCTTGTCCGCGCGCACGGCGGCGACGTCGCGCGGCTGCACGTAGTCCATCACGTCGATCTCGCCGGACTGGAGGCTCTGCAGCTTCACGGTGTCGTCGGGGATCGGACGGTACCTGACACGATCGAGGTAGGGGCCACCGTGCTTGTTCCAGTAGTTCTCGTTGCGCTTGATGACGAGGTGGCTGTCGCGGACCCACTCGACGAACTCGAAGGGCCCGGTGCCCGCGCCCTTGGCGTTGCGCTCGAACTCCTGGCCGCGCTCCTGGGCGACCTTGGGCGACACCATCATGCCCGCACGATCGGTGAGCGTGGCGAGCAGCGCGGCGTCGGGCCGGCGCAGGCTCAGCTTGACCGTGTGGGAGTCGACGACGTCGACCGCCTCGATGCTGGCGACCTCGCCCTTGCGGACGGACTTGGGCTCGGTCTTCATCCGGTTGAAGTTGAACTTCACGGCCTCCGCGTTGAAGTCGGTGCCGTCGTGGAACTTCACGCCCCGCCGGAGCTTGAAGACGACCGTTCGCGGATCCGGCTGCTGCCACGACTCCGCGAGCCCGGGCCTGATGCCGAGCTTGGTGTCGAGCGTGACCAGCGGCTCGTAGATGTTGTGGTACACCTGCCGGTCGATCTTGCTGCCCGAGAAGTGCGGATCCATCGTGGCCGCTTCGATGTAGAACCCCACGCGCAGGGTGCCGCCCTTCTTCGGGGCCTGCGCGAACGCGGCGGGGAGGCCGCGGGTCGTCACCGCCGCCAGGGAGGCGCCGGCGGCCGTCGTCTTCAGGAAGGTGCGCCGTGTCGTGTTCATGGGTCTCCTCCGCGATCAGCGGGCGTATCGAGGCCGTCGGGGCCGCGCGCCGATAGTGTCCCGGCGCTCGGACGTCGTCAAGGCGCGGGGAACAGGTGACACGCGACCGCGTGGCCCGGCGCGACGGTGTGGAACGCGGGGGGGATGTCACTGCATCGAGGCATCGCGAAGGCGCAGCGGGTGCGGAATCGGCAGCCCGAGGGCGGCCGCACCGGGTTCGGCGGATCACCGCTGATCGGTGGCGCCGCCAGGCGCTGCGACGGATCCATGGTCGGCGCCGACGCGAAGAGGGCCTGGGTATACGGATGCTTGGGATGCTCGGCGAGCGCCGTCGCGGGGCCCATCTCCACGACCTGGCCGAGGTACATCACGATCACGCGATCGCTCGCGTACTCGATGACGTTGAGGTCGTGGGAGATCAGGAGGTACGTCAGCGCGCGGTCGGCCTTCATCTGCAGGAGCAGGTTCAGCACCTGCGCCTGCACCGACTTGTCGAGCGCCGACACCGGCTCGTCGAGCACCAGCAGGCGCGGATCCAGCACGAGCGCCCGGGCGATGTTCACGCGCTGCCGCTGCCCGCCGGAGAGCTCGTGCGGGTACCGCCCGCCGAAGAGCCGGGGATCGAGCCCGACGTCCTCCAGCATCGCGTCGGCCCGGGCACGCGCTTCGGGGCGCGCGGTGCCGTGGATGAGCAGGTTGAACGCGATCGCGTCCCGCGCGGTCATGCGCGGGTTCAGCGACGCGTACGGGTCCTGGAAAACGAGCTGCAGGTCCCGCCGCACGCGCTTGAGCCGCGTCTCCGAGGCGCGGACGAGCTCCTCGCCGCGGAAGCGCACGTGGCCGGCGTCGGCGTCGATCAGGCGGACGATGAGGCGCGCGAGCGTGGACTTGCCACAGCCGGATTCGCCCACGACTCCCAGCGTCTCGCCGAGCTCCACGGCGAACGACACGCCGTCCACCGCCCGAACCGTCTCCACGCTCCGCTTCAACGCGCCGCCGCGGAGGGGAAAGTGCTTCACGAGGTTATCGACCTCGAGGAGCGCGGTCACGCGCGCACTTCCATCGCGTCGCGCAGCCCGTCCGAGAGGAGGTTGAAGGCCATCGACACCACGAAGATGGCCATGCCCGGCAGCGCCGGCACCCACGCGTTCACGTAGATCGACTGGCGCAGCGTGTTCAGCATCAGCCCCCACTCGGCGGCGGGCGGCGTGACGCCGAGCCCGAGGAACGAGAGCCCGGCCGCGAGGATGATCGAGAGCGAGACCTGCGTGCTCGTGAAGACGAGCACCGGCGCCAGCACGTTCGGCAGCAGGTGGTAGCGCACGATCGGCCACGAGCCGGCGCCGCTCGCCCGCGCCGCGCTGACGAACTCCAGCGACTTCGTCTGCACGGTCACCGCTTCCGCCACCCGGATGATGCGCGGCAGGAAGACGACCGACAGCGAGATCAGCGTGTTGCCGAGCCCGGGGCCGAGCGCCCCGGAGATCGCGATGGCCAGGAGGATCGCGGGGAACGCGTAGAACACGTCGCTCGTGCGCATGATCACCGTGCTCGTGATGCCCCCGAGATACCCGGCGAGGATCCCGAGGGCACCGCCCAGCACGCACGCCACCGCGATCGGCGTCAGCGCCGAGAGCAGCGTCATGCGGCCGCCGTGGAGCAGGCGGCTCAGCATGTCGCGCCCCTGCTCGTCGGTGCCGAGCAGATGGCCCGGGGCGCCGATCGGCGCCAATCGGAGGCGGATGCTGCCCGTCGCGGGATCGTACGGGGCGAGGACGGGCGCGAAGAGCGCGGACAGGAGGATGGCGCCCAGCAGCGCCCCGGAGACGAGCGTCACCGGGTCGCGCGAGAGCTTGCGCGCGACGAGGCTCCAGTACGAGGTCGTGGCCACGGCGGGCGTGGCCGAGGCCGGGAGGACGGACGACACGCTCGCCACGTCAGCCTCGCACGATGCGCGGGTCGATCAGCCCTTGCAGCACGTCGACGGCGAGGTTGAGCACCACGAAGATGGTGGAGAGCACGAGGATGATCCCCTGGAGCAGCGGCATGTCGCGCTGGAAGATGGCGATGTTGAGCAGGTAGCCGGTCCCGGGCCACGAGAAGACGGTCTCGACCAGCACGGAGCCGCCGAGCTGGAAGCCGAACTGCAACCCCATCACGGTGAGGATCTGCGGCGACGCGTTCTTCAGCACGTGCCGGACGATGGCGCCCGTGTGCAGGCCCTTCACGCGCAGCGTGAGGATGAACTCCTGCGCGAGGATGTCGAGCACCGCCGAGCGCACCACGCGGGTGATCACGCCGAGCGGGATGAGCGCGAGCGCGACGGCGGGCAGCAGCATGTGACGCAGGTACGGCAGCACGCCTGGATCGGCAGGCCCGCCCATCGCGGGCAGCCAGCCGAGCTGCACGGAGAACACGATCACGAGCAGGATGCCCGCCCAGTAGTGCGGGATCGACACCCCGGTGATGGCGACCGCGCTGACGACCTTGTCGATCGCCCGCCCGCGACGGAACGCGGCGATGGTGCCGAGCGCCAGTCCAGGGACGAGCGCGAGCGCCGACGACGCGAGGGCGAGGATCAGGCTGTTGCGGAGCGCGTCGAGCACGTCGTTCACCACCGGACGCCGCGTGGCGATCGAGCGGCCCAGGTCCCCGTGCAGGGTCCGCTCGAGCCACTTGAGGTACTGCACGGGCAAGGGGCGATCGAGTCCCAGCGCCTCCTTCACCGCTTCGATCTCCGCCTTGCCCGCGTCCGGTGGCATCAGGATCGAGATCGGATCGCCCGGCGCCAGCTTCACCATGACGAACACGATCAGGCTCGCGCCGAGCAGCGTCGGCAGCGTCAGCAGGAGCCGTCGGAGCACCAGCGAGCGCATCGCGCTACTTCGTCACGCTCACCGGGGTGAGATCGATGAACCACGACTGCGGCTGCACGAAGCCCTTCACCTTCGCCGACATCGCGCGCGGGTTGAGGTCGTGCACGATGAAGATCCACGGCGCGTCGTCCACGATCACCTCGTGGAGCTTGCCGAGCAGCCGGTCCTGCTCCTTCACGTCGAACGTCTTCTCCGCCGCGTCGATGATCGCGTCCGCCTCGGGATTGACGTACGGCATCGTGTTCACCGAATGCGGCACCACGGACTTCGAGTGGAAGAAGCGCTGGAAGGCCGACGACGGATCCGGGAACGCCAGCGAGATGTTCCAGCCGTTCAGCCCCTCGTTCTCGGGGGTGTGGAAGCCCGAGCGCCACCGCGTGAGCAACGTGTTCCACTCCACGGGCTGGACATCCACGTCGAGGCCCACGTCCTTCAAGTTCTTCTGGACGAGCTCGTTCATCGCGAGCGGCAGCATCTGGCCGGAGCCCGACGTCGAGATCAGGTGCACGGCCTTCGGCGGCCGCTTGCCGTCGCCGTAGCCGGCCTGCTTGATGAGCGCCTTCGCCTTCTCGGGGTTGTACTCGTACGGCTCCTTCGGGTTGCCGAACCACGGGTGCCCCTTGTAGGCGACGCCCGTGCCGGGGATGCACGTGTCGTTCAGGAGGTTCTTGCAGATGCCCTGGCGGTCGATGGCGTAGTTCGCCGCCTTGCGGAGCAGCTTGTTGTCCCACGGCGCCTTGTCGAGACGCAGCGTGTGGCCCCAGTTGTGCGGATACGGCCCGGTCACGATCTGGAAGCCCTGCGCCTTCAGGGGCGTGATCGAGTCGGGCGGCGGCACCTCGATCCAGTCGACCTGGCCGCTGCGCAGCGCCGCGAGGCGCGTCGTCGGCTCGGGCATCGGCAGCAGCACGAGCTTGTCGACCTTCGGCATGCGCTTGCCGTTCCAGTACGCCTTGTTCACCTCGAGCTCGAGACGCTCGCGGGGCACGAAGCGCGTGACCTTGAACGGCCCCGTGCCCGACGGCGACTCCGCGTACTTGCGCCAGTCCTTGCCGACCTTGGTCCAGTTCGCGGGCGACACCATCATCACGTAGAGGAGCTGGTACGGCACGAAGCTCGACGGCTTCGTGGACTCGAACTCCACCGTGTAGTCGTCGATCTTCTTCACGCTCTTGATCAGCGAGATCCGGAAGCCGGTGTTGCTGGCGCCGACGCGGTCGAAGTGCGGCGCGTCCTTCTGCTTCACGGACTCGAAGGTGAACACGACCGCGTCGGCGTTGAACGGGCTGCCGTCGTGGAAGGTCACGCCCTTGCGGAGCTTGAACGTCCACACGAGCGGGTTGTCCTTCTTCACCGCCCACGACTCCGCGAGACCGGGCGTCGGCGCCGCCAGCCGGTCGCCGCGCGTGACGTCCCAGTTGATGAGCGGCTCGTAGATCTGGTACCCGACGAAGCGCAGCCCCTCGAAGCCGTTGTCGGCCTGGCCGCCCGTGTACGGGATGTCGCTCGCGGTCATGCCGATGCGCAGCGTCCCGCCCTGCGCGAGCGCGAGCTCGGCGAGCGCGGCGACGAGCGCGACGATGACGGCGAGTCCGATGGCGAAACGTTTCATTGCGGCTCCTTTTCGGCGGGACCCTACCCCGCGGCGACGGATGCGAAGGAGGCGTTCCGGCGCACCGCGACGTGGCACCGGGCGGCGTGGCCGTGATCGATCGGTTCGAGCGCGGGACGGACCGTCTGGCAGATCTCGGCCGCGAGCGTGCACCGTGGCGTGAACGCGCAGCCTGGCGGCAGCGCGGCCAGGTTCGGCGGTGCGCCCGGGATCGGCACCAGCGCGTGACCGCGCTGGCCCCGACGGACGGTGGCGGCCATGAGGCCCTTCGTGTACGGGTGGACGGGATGCGCGAACAGGCGGTCGATGGGCGCCTGCTCGACGATGCGGCCGGCGTACATCACGAGCGCGTCGTCCGCGATCTCCGCCGCGACCCCGAGGTCGTGCGTGACGATGATGAGCCCCACGCCGAGCCGGCGCTGGAGATCGCGCAGCAGCCAGAGGATCTGCGCCTGCACGGTGACGTCGAGCGCCGTCGTCGGCTCGTCGGCGAGGAGCAGCTTCGGCTCGCACGCGAGCGCGATCGCGATCATCACGCGCTGCCGCATGCCGCCCGAGAGCTCGTGCGGATACGCGCCGAGGCAGCGCTCGGGCGACGGGATCTGCACGAGATCCAGCAGCTCCCGCGCCCGGATCCGCGCGTCGATCCGGTTGACGTTGCGGTGCCGGCGCACGGTCTCCTCGATCTGCGCCCCGATCGTGTAGACGGGATCGAGCGCGGTCATCGGCTCCTGGAACACCATGGCCGCCGCGCCGCGCCGCCCCTCGCGGATCTCGCGCGGCGACAGCGTCAGCACGTCGCGGCCGTCGAGCAGGATCTGTCCGGTCGTGCGGGCGCCGGCGTTGAGGCGGACGATGGCGCGCAGGGTGACGCTCTTGCCCGATCCGGACTCGCCGAGCAGACACACCACGCGCCCGCGCTCGAGCGTCAACGACACGCCGCTCACCGCCTCGACGAGCCCGCCGTGCGTCGGGAAGCCGACGGCGAGGTGCCGGATCTCGAGCAGCGCGCTCACGAGCCGCCGCCTCCGTAGATCGCGACGTCGTAGCGCATCGGCGAGCGATCGAGGAGCGCGCGCACGCCGCCCGCGACAAAGGATTCGTACGCGTCGGGCCCGGTCATCCACGCCTGCGGCGCCGGCGGTCGGGGCGAGACGGCCACGGCGGTGGCCCATTCACGACGGAACAGGAACGGCGCACTGGCGAGCACGGACATCAGCGCGAACATCACGTCGGTCAGGTCGTTCCACGTCATCCGATCCTCCCTGGAAAGAAAAGCGGCGTCGCATTGAAGCGACGCCGCTTCCCCCAGGGGCCCAGCATTGAGCCCTGGCGGAGGATCAGTTCAGCACGCCGCGTGCCAGGGACGACTCACGTTGCCGGACGGTGACTTGCGTGACGTGGGCTCCCCCGCATCGCCGACGAAACAGGCAGACGCCGGGGCGTCTGCCTCATGTTTCGTCAGGCGCTCGCGAGCGTGCGCGACAGCTCGTCGGTCGCCTCGTCGGCGGGGAAGAACGACTCGATCCGCAGCTCCTGCAGCGTGATGTCGTGCGGCGTGCCGAGCGTGGTGAGCGTGGTGAAGTAGCGCAGCGTCAGGTCGCCCCGGCGGAACTCGATCGGGAGGAACGGGGCCAGCGAGGCGTCGAGGTCCAGCGTGCGCCACTGTCGCGGCACGTCGGGATAGGCCAGCAGCTCGTCCAGGAGCTCACGCGCCTGCACGCCCCCGACGCCGCTCACGACGTCGCGATGCAGCCACTGGATCAGCGACGCGGCCGCCGCCTCCCAGTTGACGATGTGCGGGCGCAGCGCGCGCGGATGGAACATGAGCCGCATCGCGTTCGGCGGGCCGAGCTCCGCGACGGCCTGCGGATCGAGGAACGCGCGCTGGAAGCGCGCGCTCCCCGCGTTCACCTCGAGGACGTTCCAGTGGCGGTCGAGCACGAGCGCGGGATAGGGCTCCTGCTGCCGGAGGATGAAATCGAGCGCGCGCCGCGCCTGCGCCAGGGCGGGCGCGCCGAGCCCGCTCTCGCGATAGATCGCGGCGTAGCCCGCCGACACCAGCAAGTCGTTGCGATCGCGCAGCGGCACGTCGAGCGCGCGCGCCAGCAGCAACACCATCTCGCGGCTCGGCTGCGCGCGCCCGGTCTCGATGAAGCTCAGGTGGCGGGTGGAGATCTCGGCGTCGGTGGCGAGATCGAGCTGGCTGAGCCGCCGCCGCTCGCGCCACCGGCGCAGCAGCTCGCCGAACCCGCTCGGAGCGACGGCGCGACCCTTCTCCACGCGGGGGACTCTACACCGTCCCCCGCTGCGCGACATTACCTGGCAGGTAGTCGTCTCACGCCGATCGCGTTACCGCCAGTGCGGTCTCCCGTTCCAGTGTCCATGCACCGGGGCCGGGCCATAGACCACCGCCGGCGCGCGATAGACGACGCGCCGCGGCGGCGAGTACACGACGACCGGCGGAGGCGCCGGCGCGTAGACAACCCGCGGTGCGGGCGCGTAGACGACCGGAGGCGGAGGCGCCGGCGCGTACACGACCGCCGGGGCCGGGGGCGCATACACGACCGGCGGCGGGGCCGGCGTGTACACCACGGGCGGGGCCGGTGCCGCCGCGACACGCGCGCCGAACACCCCGGTTCCGGAGAGCATCTGGTTGAACACGGCGAACGCCCCGAGCGCGAGAGCAGCGTCGGTAGACGAGCCCGCCCGGGCGAGACCAGGCACGACGAGCACTCCGACCAGCGCGGCCGCAGCAACGACGCGCTTCATATTTCGTCTCCTCCTTGGGAGCCACTTCCTCCGTGCTTCTAGCTCCCTTTGACGGAGGGGGACCCGCGCACATTCGAGCCATTCTCCTCTGGTCTAACCGGCGAAGCCGAACCCCGGCCGTTCCCGGGTCGCTGAGAAGGGTCCAGATGCGAGGCGCCGAGGAGCGACGACTGAGGCGTATTCCTATACGCCGCAGGGAGGAGCGACGAGGCTACGAAGCAGATGGGCCCTTATCAGCGGCCCGACGTAGACGCGGCGGTATTCCTCCCAGGAGAGCATGACGCGCTTGACGTACTGGCGGGTCTCGTCGAACGGGATCTGCTCGACCCACGCCTCGACATCGTCGCTCGTGCGCGCCTTCCACCACTCGCGCGCGCGCCGCGGGCCGGCGTTGTACGCGGCGAGCGCCAGGCGCGGGTCGCCGAACTCGCGCATCAGGCCGGCGAGGAACGCGGTGCCCATCTGGAGGTTGGCGCGCGGGTCGTCGAGCAGCGCGCCGCTCGCGGAACGGCCAGCCCGCACTGCGGCCATCGGCTCGCGCGGTGGCCGGCATGAGCTGCATGAGGCCGCGCGCGCCCGCGCGCGACACCGCGCGCGGGTAGTAGCTCGACTCCTCGCGCACGACCGCGGCCACCAGGTACGGGATCGAGCCCGGCGCGCTCGCCGCCGCCTGGACGACCTCCGCGCGCCAGCCGAACGGATAGAGCATCTCCCAGAACGCCTGCGGCAGCGTGATGTCCCGCCGCCGACGAGCGCGGTGAAGTGGCGGCGCAGAATGCGCAGCGCGAGGTGATAGCGCTCGTCCTGCACGTACGCGTTCGACAGCCCGTAGAGCCGCACGGTGTCGCCGACCGCCCGCTGCGCCACGTCGTCCAGCTCCTCCCGCGCGAACTCGACGAGCCCGATCCGGCGCAGCAGCTCCACGCGCGCGAAGCCGGGATCGGCCGCGACGGCGTCCGCCGGGTTCTCGGGCAGACGCACGAGCGGGTCCGCCGGCGTCGGCGGCGGTCGCGCCGCGCCGCGCGGCGAGCACGCCGTAGTAGCTGCGCGGCGACTCGGCGCGCACCCGCGCGTAGAGCGCTCCGCGGCGGCCGGCCCCGCGGCTGCTCGCGCGCGCGGCCCGTCCAGTAGAGCGCGGCGACGCGGTACGCGCGTCCGCCGGGAATCTCGCTGATCCGCGCCCACGACTCCTCGGCGGCCGCCGGCTTCTTCGCCAGATACGCGATCCAGCCGAGGCGCCACAGCGCGGCGCCCGCCACCTCGCGCGTGGGATAGCGCGAGGCCACGGCCTTGTACGCGGCGGCCGCGTCCGCGCGTGCGGCCCATGTCGTCGAGGAGCAGCGCGCGCTGGTACGCCGCCTCGGCGGCCTCCGCCTCGGTGCCGTGCGCGACCACCGACCGCGAACGCGGCGAGCGCCCGGTCGCGCTGCTTGGTGCGCACGAGCGGGCGCGCCGAGCTCGAGCTCGCAGCCCGGGCCGGCTGATCGGCGGGCGCGCGCTTGATCGCCAGCTCGAGCGCCCGCGCGGCCACCTCGTAGCGGCGCAGCCGCTGCGCGGCGTCGGTCACGACGCGCAGCGCGCGCAGCACGAGCGCGGTATCGGCCGCGTCGCTCGCGATCGCTCCGCCTCGTTCGCGGCCGTCGGCCGCGACGCCCGCGCGCAGCAGCCGCTCGGCGCGATCGAGCCGCTGCGCGGTCGAGAGCGGCGGCATCGCACGCCGTCGGCGGCGAGCACGGCGAGCCGATCGTCCGCGCCGTCCGCCCAGCCGGTCGTGGGCGCCAGCACCCGCAGCTCGCGATACGCGTGCGCGGCGGCCTCGCGCTGGCCGCGCGCTTCGTCGCGTCTGCCCGAGCAGGTAGAGCGCTTCCGCGACCTCGCGCGAGTCGGGATAGCTCTCGAGCAGGCGCGTGAGCGCGCGCCTGCGCGCCCGGCGTCGTCGCCGGCGCGGGCGGCGAGGCGCGCGGCGAGGATCAAGCGCGCGCGGCGCGAGCCGGCTGTGCGGATGACGGTCGGCGACGGCCAGCGCCATCGCCGCGCGCCCGGCGAGATCGCCGCGTGCGCTCGAGCGCGTCGGCGACGAGCTAGCGCGCGTGGTCGCCGATCGGGCTCGCGAACGCGGCGTCGCGGCCGAGCTCGCGGAGCAGCGGCGCCACGATCGCCGTGCTGGTACGCGTCGACGGCGCGCGCCCACGCGCGCTCGGTCTCCGGCGTGACCGCCGGCGCCGCCGCGCCGCGCCGGCGGCGCAGCACGCACGCCCGCGCAGATCATCGCGCACGAGGACCTCGGGCGCCGCGCGCCGCCGGCGGCTGCCCGCGACGACCTTCTCGGCCGTCATCCGGCGCGTGAACACGATGCGCTGGAGCGCGGTGACGTTCGCGAGGACCGCCAGCACCCAGAGCGCGGGCTCGAGCACGTCGAGCAACGCGCCGGCGATCAGGCAGATCATCCGCTCCGGCCGCTCCATGAAGCCGACGTTGCACTCGATGCCGATCGACTCCGCGCGCGCCTTCGTGTAGCTCACCATCACCGAGCCGACCAGCCCCGCCATCGCCACCAGCGCGCCGCGCGCGTTGCGGCATGCGCGCGAAGAGCACGACGATGCCGAGCAGCACGACGAGGTCGGAGTAGCGGTCGATCACCGAGTCGAGGAAGCGCGCCGAACGGCGTCACCTGTCCCGAGGCGCGCGCCAGCGAGCCGTCGACGAAGTCGAACAGCCCCGCGAGCAGCACGAGCAGCGCCGCCCAGCGGACGTGGCCGGCGACGAAGGCGGCGGCCGCGCAGAAGGCTCACGACGAGGCCGATGACGGTGAGGTGGTTCGGGCGCAGGCGCAGGCGGAAGAGCACGCGCCCGACGGGGTCGCTCCAGAGCCGCGCGGTGTGCGCGGTAGCGGCCCAGCATCTCAGAGCGGCTGCAGCAGCGCCTGCTCGAGCGCGTCGCGCACGCGCTCCATCGCGTCGGGCGGCTCGAGCTTCCGGCCCTCGCGGTCGTGGACGTAGAAGGTGTCGAAGGCCTGGTCGATCTCGGTGGCGATGCGCGCGCTGGCGATGTCGAGCCCGAGCCCGGACAGCGTGCGGGTGATCAGGTAGAGCAGGCCGAGGCGGTCGGGACACTTGACCTCGATCACCGTGTAGGCGTCGGAGAGCGCGGTTGTCGACCGTGATCTTGGGCGGGCCCGCACGCTTCCGTCTGCCGGCGGCCGCTGCCGGCGGCGCTCCAGCAGCTCGTCCACCGAGGCCGTGCCCGGAGCACCGCGCGCAGCGCGTCCAGGGTGCGCCGCCAGTGCGCGGCCGACGTCACCGCCTCGCCGGTCGGGTCGTTGACCTGGAACGTGTCGATGGCGATGCCGTCGGCGCGCGTGTCGATCTGCGCCGACATGATGTTGATGCCGTGCGCGGCCAGCGTGCCCGCGATCAGCGAGAACAGCCCGGGCACGTCGCGCGTGACCACGACGAGGTCGGAGGAGCCGAGGTCCGGGTGGTGGAACAGCTCGGTCGCGACCGGCGCGTCCGTCGAGCCGGCGCAACAGCCGCAGGTGCTCGGCCATGCGCTGCACGCTCGTGTCGGCGAGATAGCGGTCCGACACCATCGCCACGTGCGCCTTCACCGCCTGCAGCGGCGACCTCGTCCTTGACGACGGCGTGCAGCCGCTCGCCCGAGCTGGGTGCGGTTCGGCGCGCGGCGCGGCCGCGCGCCGCGCGGTGAGGCGCTGAGCGTGCGCGCGTACAGCTCGTGCAGGATCTCCGCCTGCCAGCCGGTGAGCACGCCGGGGCCCGACCGCGCGCATGTCGGCGTACGTCAGCAGGTAGAGCATGCGCAGGCGCTGCGGGTCGCCCACGTCTCGGCGAAGTCGCTGATCGTCTTGCGGGTCGTCGATGTCGCGCCGCTGGGCGATGTGCGACATCGTCAGGTGGTGGGCGACGAGGAACTCCACCGCGCCCGCGTCGTCGGGCGGCAGCCCGATCCGCGCGGTCAGCTCCCGGATCGAGCGGGATGCCCTTGGCCACGTGGCCGTGGCCCTTGGCCTTGCCGATGTCGTGCAGCAGCATGCCGAGCATCAGCAGCTCGGGCTTCTCCACCTCGTTGAAGACCTGCGCGGCGCCCTCGGACTCCGCCGACTGGCCCGGCGCCAGCGCCTCCAGGTGCTCGACGGCGAGCAGCGAGTGCTGGTCGGCCGAGAACTTGTGATAGACGTCGTACTGCACGAGGCACGTGAGCGCGCCGAACTCCGGCAGGTAGCGGCCGAGCAGGCCGAGCTCGTGCATCTCCGACAGCGTCAGCGCCACCCGTCCCCAGTTCCGGCAGATGTCGAGGAACAGATCGCGGACGGCGGCGAGCGCCGGAAGCCGTCGTCGACGAGGTCGAGCGAATCCTCCACCGCGCGCTCCAGGTCGAGCGACAGCTCGCAGCCGAGCCGATGGAGGTGCCAGAACACCTTCATGAGCCGCGCGGGGTCGCGCCGCAGGAGGCCGGGGTTCGCGATCGGCGAGGTGCAGCCGGCCGTCGAAGAACACGAGCCCGTCGGCGAGCGCCTGCTGCCGCTCGCGCCGCTCCGCCGAGCCGCGGCGCGAGAGCGTCTCCTGGCAGCGCGCGATCAGCCGGCGCGAGACCCGGTGGATCACGCGCGCGTGCAGGTAGTACTCGCGCATGAAGCGCTCGACGCCGAGGCTCGCCGCGTCGTCCTCGTAGCCGAGGTTCTTGGCGATGCGCGGCTGCAGGTCGCGCGTGAGCACGTCGTTCTTGTGGCCCGAGAAGAAGTGCAGCTCGTTGCGCACGCGCCAGAGGAACGTGAGCGCGGCGTCGGCGAGCGCCTGCTCGCGCGGCGTGATGAGCCCCTTGTCGGCCAGCTCGCGCAGCGTGCGCGCGCCGAACTTGGCGGCGCCGAGCCACATGGCGGTGTGCATGTCGCGCAGCCCGCCCGCCGACTCCTTCACGTTCGGCTCGCCGATGTAGGGCGAGGCGCCGTACTTGCGGTAGCGCTGGTCGCGCTCGGCGAGCGTCGTGGCCAGGAACTGGTCGAAGTCGTGGCGGTAGACGTTGTCGCGCAGCACGCGGCGGAACCGCGCGAAGAGCCGGCGGTCGCCGGCGATGAGGCGCGTCTCCTGCATCGACGTCCGGCTGGGGAAGTCGGTGCGCGCCATCGCCACGCAGTCGTCGAGCGAGCGCAGGCTGTGGCCGACCTGGAGCCCGAGGTCCCACAGCGTGTAGAGCAGCTCCTGCGTCACGCGCTGCACGAACGGCGTCAGCTCGCCGTCGTACACGACCATGAGGTCGATGTCCGACGACGGGTTGCAGCTCGCCGCGGCCGTAGCCGCCGAGCGCGACCACGACGCAGGGCGCGGGGTCGAGGCCGTCGGCGGTGGAGTCGGCGACGATCAGCGTGGTGAGCGCGTGGAGGACCTCGTCGATGAAGCGCGCGTGCGCCCGGACGGACTCCTGGCCCGACGCGCCGTCGGCGTGCATGCCTTTGAGCGAGTCGAAGCCTTCGGCGAGGGCGGCGCGGAAGAACTCGAGACGGAGGCGGCGCCGATCCTCGACGCGCTCGGCGCCCGCCTCGGCGCGGCGGGCCCGGCGATACAGCTCGGACGACATCGTGCGCCGAGCGTAACGTCGCAGGAGGAATATTGTCAAAGGCGACGCACAGATACCGCGCGCTGTTCCACTGCCGCGCTACAATGCGCCGACATGCGGCGAATCTGGCGTGACGTGATCGAGCGCATCATCCCCTACGAGGCCGGGCACTCCCTCGAAGCGCTCGAGCGCGGGCTCGGCCCGCTCGTGCGGCTGTCGGCCAACGAGAACCCGCTCGGCGCCTCGCCGCGCGTCGTCGACGCGATCCGCCGCGAGGCCGCGCGCATCCACCTCTATCCCGACGGCGGCAGCACGGCCGCTGCGGGAGGCGCTCGGCCGCGAGCTCGGCGTGGCGCCCGGAGCAGATCGTCATCGCCAACGGCGCCGACGAGCTGCTCCAGCTGATCGCGCTGGCGGCGTTCGATCCCGGCGACGAGATCGTGGTGCCCGAGCCCTCGTTCGAGCCGTACACGACCGTGGCGCCAGGTCGCGAATGCCACGATCGTGTCGAGCCCGCTGCGCGGGCTACGACACCGAGCTCGACGACGTGCGCCGCCGCATCACGCCGCGGACCAAGGCCGTGATCCTCTGCTCGCCGCACAACCCGGCCACCACGATCATCCGGCGCGGGCCGCTGATCGCGCTGCTCGACGCGCTGGGCGACGATCCGCCGCTCGTCGTGCTGGACGAGGCGTACGGCGATTTCGTCGACGATCCGGACTATCCCGACGGCATCGCGCTGCTCGCGCCGCTTCCCGCGGCTGCTCGTGCTCCGCACGTTCTCGAAGATCGCGGGGCTGGCCGGCCTGCGCGTCGGCTACGCGATCGGCTCGGCCGGAGACGCATCGACCGGCTCAACCGCGTGCGCGCGCCGTACAACGTGAACCGGCTGGGCAGGCGGGCGCGCTCGCCGCCCTCGAGGACCGGGAGCACCGCGACAAGACCCGCGCAGCTCGTCCTCGAGGAGCGCGCGTTCCTCTCGCGGGAGCTGGCGCGGCGCGGCTTCCTCTTCCCGCCGTCGCAGGCGAACTTCCTGCTGGTGAAGGTCCACGACGCCACCGACGCGCGAGGCGCTCGCGCGGGCCGGGATCCTGGTCCGCGACGGCGCCGCGGTCGGCTTCCCCGGCCATCTCCGGATCTCGATCGGCACTGCGCGAGACGAACGAGCGGCTGCTCAAGGTCCTCGACGCCATCGACTGATCCGGCGCGTCGAGCGCCGGCCTGTCGGCGGGCCACCACGGTCGGCTGCATCTCAAACCCGGGCAGAAGGGCACGAAACAGCTCGTTGCGCAGTACGGCGACCGCCTCCTCTGCGTGCACTACCGCTACGATGCTCGTAGGACCAGAACGGCCGAAGGTGTGAGGCCTCCTGCCATCTTCAAGCACCTTGTGGGCCTCGTGCTGCTCGGCGTCGCTTTCACAACTGAGGCTGCGCCGTCTTCGAACGTCGCCTATCGCAGGATCGACGTTCAAGACGCCGCCACGGGCGAGTTGTTCCCTGCTGCTCTTTGGTATCCCACCCGCGCAGCGCCCGCTCCTCTCTTCCTGACCGGGTCCCTCTCCGGGTGCAGGTTGCCCGCGATGCTGTGTCGGTTGATCGCGTTCGAGATGCAGGTGGCCAACAATGCTCCGCCGGCTGACGGGAAGTTCGGGTTCATCGTCATATCACACGGAGCCGGCGGGCTCTCCTTGAACCACCGAGACCTAGCGATGGCGCTCGCCTCGCATGGCTATGTCGTCGCTGCCCCGACGCACCCACGAGGAAAGGACAACGACATCTCCGGTGTCGGCGTGTGGGTCGGGCGGCCGAAGCAAGTCTCCCGCGTCATCGATACGTTGCTGGAAGACGCGGAACTCGGTTCCCACATCCAGCGGGAGCGCATCGGGGTCGTGGGACACTCAAACGGTGGCTACACCGCGCTGGCCGTCGCCGGCGCGAAGCCGAGTCCCGCTGCCAGTGTTGCGCACTGCCGACAGCATCCCGACGATTCCAAGTTCTGCTCCTACGGTGGTGCTGCGACGCGGGAGGCCACCCGGAAGGTCGGCGATATTCCGGATGTCCGTGATCCTCGTGTGCGCGCCATCGTGCTCATGGCGCCGAATACCGCCCCCTTCACCGACGACGCGCTCGCACAGGTGGCCGTTCCGGTCCGGGTGTACGGCGCGGAGCGCGACGACCTGACTCTCGTGCGGTATCACGCCGAGCGCCTCGCGAAGGCGCTGCCGCCTCAGACGGAATACGTTCTCGTCCAACGGGCCGGGCATTTCTCGTTCGTCGCGAGTTTCCCTGGGATACTGAAACTCGTGGCCGGGGAGGCCGCGCAAGACCCGGAAGGCTTCGATCGCGATGCGATGCACGAGGTGATGAATTCCGAGATCGTCGGTTTCTTCGATCGAAAGCTGCCGTCGGGCCAAGCACGTTAGACAACGGTGGCCGCCGACGCCGCCATGTGGCTCACGCGATTCCAAAGGTGGTTAGGACCGGGGAGGAGGACGCCTGGATTCCAGCCACTGCTGGCCCCGAACTTCGCGCATGAAGGAGGTGACGTTGGCTGTCGCACACGCGCTCGGCTTGCTCGTGCCGATTCCGGGTCTCGACCGGCTACCTGTTCGCCGTGGCGATATGGATCTGACTGACGGCAGCGCTGTCTCCGACGCGGGGCGGCGCAGCAGACTGCCTAACCAGGCGCGCCGGCTCGCATGCGCTCGCCGCCCAACTTCGCACTGCAGCTGGTGGATCGCTTACCTGGGACGGACGGTTGTGAGGCTTGCGGTTATCCGGCCCGCCACCGCCGTGGTCCTTCTGCTCCTTTCGGCGTTCCTCAACACGGCTGCGGCCCAGCCCCCGGAGAAGGTGCCCCGGGTAGGTTATCTACTCGCGGGCTCCCCTTCTGACCCGTTAAGACAGCGCCGTGCTCGAGGCCTTCCGCCAAGGCCTGCGCGAGCTGGGCTATGTGGAAGGTCAGAACATCGCCATCGAGTCCCGATGGGCCGAGGGCAAGTATGATCGGTACCCCGCCCTCGCGGCCGACCTGGTCCGTTCGAAGGTGGACGTCATCGTCGCGGTGAGTGGGGCAGCGACCCAGGCCGCCCAACAAGCGACCAGGACGATCCCGATCGTCATGTCGACCGTTGCTGATCCCTTAGGCAGCGGACTCGTCGCCAGCCTTGCGCGCCCCGGGGGGAACGTCACGGGGATGACGGTAATGTCCCCCGACCTGGTCGGGAAACAGTTACAACTGCTCAAGGAGGTGGTTCCCGAGGTCTCTCGGGTGGCCCTCCTCCGGAATCCCGACAATCCAGCGAGCGCACGCCCAGTTGCGAGAGGCGGAGGCTGCAGCTCGGGCCTTGGGGGTGCGGCTTCAAACTCTGGAGGCGCGGAATCCCCAGGAGATCGACAGCGCCTTCGCGGCGATGACGAGGGAGCGGGCGGGCGCGCTCCTGATTCTCCCGGATGTCATATTCTGAATCAGCGAAGACAGATCGCAGAGCTCGCGACGAAGAGGCGCCTGCCAGCGGTATATGGGGTGCGGGAGTACGCGGAGGCCGGCGGTCTCATGGCCTATGGCGCAAACTATCTTGACCTGGAGCGGCGCGCGGCCACCTTCGTGGACAAGATCCTCAAAGGCGCCAAGCCCGGCGACCTCCCTGTCGAGCAGCCCACGAAGTTCGAGCTGGTCATCAATCTCAGAGACCGCCAAGGCGATCGGGCTGACGATCCCGCCGTCGCTCTTACAGCGCGCCGATCAGATCATTGACTGATAGGGTTCTTCATGCTCATCACACATCTGGGCAAATCGCCACGGGTCCACTCCACAGCCTATGTGGCGCCGAACGCTGCGGTCTGCGGCGATGTCGTCATCGGCCCAGGCTCCCGAATTCTTTTCGGTGCGCAGATCATCGCGGAAGGTGGGTCGATCGAGATCGGAATCGAATGCATCGTCATGGAGAACGCCGTCCTTCGGAGCAACACGTATCACTCGCTCAGGATCGGCAACAACTGCCTCATCGGCCCCAACGCGCACGTTGTCGGTTGTACCGTTGAAGACGAAGTGTTCGTCGCCACCGGTGCCTCCATCTTCCATGGCGCGCGGCTAGGAAAGGGTTGCGAGGTTCGCGTCAACGGAGTCGTGCATCTCAAGACGCAGGTCGCGCCTGGCGATACAGTCCCGATTGGTTGGGTTGCGGTGGGCGACCCTGCCTCGATCCTGCCACCGAACGAGCACGAGCGGATCTGGGAGATTCAGCGACCGCTGAATTTTCCCCTTACGGTCTACGGCTTCGATCGCACTGAGGCTGACATGGTGAAGATCACACGCCGCCTGTCACACGTCCTTGGCTCGCATGCGGGCGATGACATCGCACCCTGAGCTTCGTGTTTTCCGACCCGCCGAATACGATGCATTCGCCGATACGCAGTTCCGTTGACCCGACGCCGTCCCCCTCAGGCTCAGCGGCGACGGCCGCGGGCGGCCGCCAGCTCCTTCTCCAGCTCCTCGATGCCGGCGGGTGAGCGCGTCGCGCTCGGCCGCGAGCGCGGTGCCCTGCTGCTCGCGCAGCGCGTGGGCCTTCTGCTGCTGCTCGACGCGACTCTGAAGCTGCGCCTCGCGCCCGTACACCTCCTTCAGCTCCGCCTCGAGCCGCGCGACACGTTGCTTCGCGGGGAGGTAGGCGCCGAAGAACAGGTAGAGCACGAGGACGAGCAGGAGGACGCTCGCCGCGACGAGCATCCACGGGAGCCGGGCGCGCGGAGCATCAGCCACGAGAGGCGATTGTAGTCGCTTCTGCTATCATCGGCTCCAAGAAGATAGGGAGCCGCACGCTGGAGCTCAACCGCTTCTTCGATCGCGCCATTCGAGCGGCCTTTCACGACCTCGGCGTCGCGGACGACGCGGCGGCCGACTACCTCGCCGGTATGCTCACACGCTTCGCGCGCACCGAGAATCTGTTTCCCCGCGGCGCCGCCATCCCGCGGCTCGAGACCGTCGTCGACATGCTCCTGGACATCCAGCACGTCTGGCGCGACGACGCGCCCGACTTCCGTCCCGAGCACGAAGTGACCGTGCGCCGGCACATCGGCGACTACACGCTCTTCATGACCGGCCTCTTCCCCGAGCGCGTCCAGCGCACGGCCTCCATGCGCTACTACGTCACCGAGGGCAAGCGCGCCTATCACTTCGTGTCCGAGCACGCCCGCGCGCGCGGCGGGCGCGAGCGCGCGCCGTACCGGCGCCTGTCCGAGCGCTTCGAAGGCTACATGCGCGCGCTCGACTACGCGCGGCGCGCGTATTTCGTCGACCCCTCGCTCCCGCCGTTCCTCCGGCCGACCTTCGGATGACCGAGTCCTTGAATGGGCGACACATGGCGCGCCTCCGCCCTGAGGACCCCCAAACCCCCTTGCCGACGTATGCCGCCGCACGCTGGACGAGGCGCGGGCGGGCGGTGGGGCGGTGGCGCCGGCGGCGGTGACCGTGCTGGCGGCGGCGCCGAGCGCGACGCTCGACGCGGCCCTGCGCGCGTTCGCGGACACGCATGCCCACGAGGCGCTGCCCGTCCTGGTCGCGCTCGGCGACTCGGGCCACGCCGGCGTGCGGCGCGCCGCCAAGCGCGCGCTCTATCGCCTCTCGCAGCGCGGGATCACGCCGCCGCGCGCGCCCGCGCCGCGGCCGGTCGTGGAGCGTGGCGAGGAACGTCCGCTCCGCGCCTGGATCTCGGCGATCGACGGCACCGGCTCGCGCGCCATGTGGGTCCTCTTCGAGGGCGCGTTCGGCGGCCTCGAGCTCTGCTCGATGATCGTGAACGACACCGCCGGCGTGCTCGAGGTCGCGGGCGGCGCCATCACCAAGCGGCGGTTCGAGACCGAGCTCGCGAACCTGCGGGCGGCGCAGAAGCTGCCGTGGATCGAGACCGACCCTGCGCGCGCCCGCGATCTCGTCGCCGAGGCGCTCGCGCTCCACCGGACGCTCGGCACGTCACCGCCGGCCGCGTTCGCGCGCTGGCAGCGGCATTTCGCGACGGGCGCCCCCGAGCCGGCCGTGGTGCCCGCCGGCCATGACCCGGACCTGGTGGCGCGCGGCGCCGAGCTGCTCGACGCGCCGGAGATGGCGGGCTGGTTCCTCGAGCCCGGCGACGTGCAGGCGGAAGCGCTCGAGCTCATGCAGACGCAGGAGAGCAAGCTGGTCGTCTCCGATCAGGCGAAGAGCGAGCGCGAGGCGGCGCTGGTCACCCGGGTGGTCGAGCGCGATCTCGGCGAGGCGGCCCGGCTGCGCTGGGCGCGGCGGCTGCTCGACGCGGCGGGAGTCTTCGAGGTGACCGCAGCGCGCCGAGCTCGCGACGATCGCGCGCGCCACGGCCGGGGCGCTGGCCCATGCGGGAGACGCCGTCGCCTCGCAGCCGTTCGCGCGCGCGCTCGCGCGCCGCGCGCTGGAGGTTGCCGGTGAAGTCGCCACGGGGCGCCTGCCGGCCGCGACCGCGACGCGCAAGCCGACCGCCACCCATTGATCACGGACGTTCCGGGCATCCGCGTCGGCCACGCGACGGATGCGACGGCGCTCACCGGCGTCTCGGTCGTGCTGTGCGAGCGGCCCGCGGTGGCCGGCGTCGAGCTGCGCGGCGGCGCCAACGACGTCATCGGCCTCGACTATCTCGACGTGCGTCATATCGTCCCCACCATCGACGGCGTCGTCCTCAGCGGCGGGAGCCGGTTCGGCGGCGAGTCCGTGTGGGGCGTGATGCGCTGGCTGGAAGAGCAGGGCGCCGGCTACCACGCGGGCGCCCACGTCGTCCCGCACGTGCCGTCCGCCTGTCTGTTCGATCTCTCCGTGGGCGACGGGCGTGTCCGCCCGACGCGCGAGATGGGCTACGCCGCCGCGGCGGCCGCCGCCGGGGGGCCGGTCGCCGAGGGGAACGTCGGCGCGGGCACCGGCGCCTCCGTGGGCAAGCTCCACTCGATCGCGCGCGCGATGCGCGGGGGGCATCGGCACCGCGAGCGCGCGCCTGGGCGCGGTCACCGTCGGCGCGCTCGTCGCGGTCAACAGCGTCGGCGACGTGCGTGACCCCGACAGCGGCCGGCTCATTGCCGGCACGCGCGACGCGCCCGACGGCCGGCGCCTGATCGACACCGTGCGGTCGCTGCGCACCGAGCCCGGGGTCGGCCGCTTCGCGGCGGAGCACACGACGATCGGCGTGGTCGCGACCGACGCGCGCCTCACGAAGCCGGAGGCCGCGAAGCTCGCGTCACTCGGGATGCTCGGCTTCGCCGCCGCGCTCTCGCCGCCGCACACGAGCTTCGACGGCGACACCCTCTTCGCGCTGTCGGTGGGCGACGTGCCGATGGACGTCACGCGCCTCGGCGTCGCCGCCGCCGAAACGGTCGCGCGCGCGATCGTGCGCGCCGTCCGCGCCGCCGTCTCTCTCCCCGGGCTGCCGGCCGCGCGCGACCTCTGACGCCCCGTCCGTGAGCGCCTTCCCCGCCAACGGCGCCGGGGCTCGCTTCGCGATCGCGGAGTCCTGCGCGAACCCATCTATCGACGACTGTGGGCGTCGGGATTCTTCGTGAACATCGCGCGATGGATGGATCTGGTGACGCTCGGCTGGCTGGCCCTGCAGCTCACCGGATCGCCCTTCATGGTCGGGCTCGCCGCCTTCGCGCGCTCGGCGCCGCTCATGCTGGTGGGGCCGTTCGGCGGCGTGATCGCCGACCGGGTGCCGCGCGCCCGCGTGCTCCTGGTGGCGCAGGCGAGCGGCGTGGTCACCGCGCTCGCCCTCGCGGTGCTCTTCGCCACCGGCGCCGGCAGCTACGGCGCCCTCGTGACTCTGGAGGTGGTGTTCGGCGCGCTCTGGGCGCTCGACTTCCCCGCCCGGCGGACCGCGCTCTACACGATTCTCGGCGCGCAGCGGGTGGCGCAGGCGGTCTCCCTCGAGACCGTGTCGATGCAGCTCGGGAAGATCATCGGCCCGCTCGCCGCCGGCGTCTGTCTGGCGCGGCTGGGGCCGGGCGCGTGCTACGGGATGGTCGCCGCGGTGTACGCCGCCGGCATCCTGGTGTCGCTGCCGCTCCGCGGCCGGCTCGGCGGCCCCGGCAGCGCGCCGCCGGCGTCCTTCGTGGCGAGCGTGCGCGCCGGGCTCCGCATCGCGTGGTCGCACACGACCGTGCGCGCGACGCTGCTCGCGACGATCGCGATCAACGTGCTGTTCTTCCCCTACCAGCACATGCTGCCGGTCTTCGCGCGCGACGTCCTGCTCGTCGGTCCCGCGCTGCTCGGCGTGATGTTCGCGGCCGACGGCGTGGGGGCGCTCGCCGGCGCGCTGGTGATCGCCTCGCACCGGAGCCAGTTCTCGCATCGCGTGCTGTTCGCGAGCGCGATCGTGGCCGGGCCCATTCTCCTCGTGGCGCTGTCGGGTTCACGGTGGCTGGGCCTGTGCCTGGCACTCCTCGTCGTGATGGGCGTGGCCGAGTCGGGATTCGCGGCGATGCAGACCACGCTCGTGCTCCTGGGCTCGCCGGCGCACGCGCGCGGCGGCGTGATGGGCATCCTCTCGGCGTGCATCGGGACGCAGCCCTTCGGCACGCTCTTCATCGGGCTGCTGACGGCGAGCATCGGCGTCTCGCTCGCCTTCACCGTCAACGCCCTGCTCTCGCTGCTCGTCATCGTCCCGCTGGCGGTGCTGCTCGTGCGGAGCAAGTCCTAGCGAAAGAGCCAGCCGAGCGCGGCGGCGGCGAGCACCAGCGCGGTGAACCAGCCCTCGCGACGGATGCGCGCCTGCACGTCGGGCGGTGGCGGCTCGATCACCACCGGATGGAGCCGGCGCCCGAGCAGCATGCCCGCGAGCAGGCCCCCGACGTGGGCGCCGTTGTCGACGTACGGTGTCAGGAAGCCCTGCGCGATCGGTGTAGATCGCCCACACGATGAGGACGATGCCGATGCGCCGGTCCCGCACGAGCAGCCGCGCGCGGTGCCGGCGGAACAGCACGATGGCCGCGCCTTGCAGGCCGAAGATCGCGCCGGAGGCGCCGACCGACGGCCCCGGGCTCGTCAGCATGCTCCCGACGCTGCCCGCGATGCCGGCGATCACGAACAGGAACACGAACTGGACGCGGCCGAACGCGTGCTCGCACACCACGCCGAGCACGACCAGCGCGAGCGCGTTGCCCACGAAGTGATCGACCCCGCCGTGGAGAACCATGGCCGTGACCAGACGCCACCACTCGCCCGCGAACACGGCATCACGGGACAGCGCGCCGACCAGCAGCAGCGCTTCGGGCGAGTCCAGCACCTCGAGCGCGACCTCGGCCACGAAGATCGCGGCCAGGGCCACGACGAGCGCGAGGGCGACGGGGGGGCGCCGCATGCGCCGCTCGAAGTCGACGCGGCGCCGGATCAGCATGTCGGGGGTGATCCGCAGCGCCCGCTCGGGCTCCTCCATGTCAGCGGCGCTCGCCGGTGTCGAGCATGACGCCGGCGGCGAGGGCGAGGCGGCGGTCGAGCGTCCGCTCCGGATCCGCGGTCAGATCGAGGACGTAGCGATCCAGGAGCGTGAACTTGCGATTGAACTCGCCCAGGACTTCGCCCCCGGGCCCGAGGAAGAGGAAGTTGGTGCGCAAGAACCCGAAGAACGTGCCGAGCACGCGCCGCAGCAGCGAGAGCACGATCGACTCCTCGACCGCCAGCGCGAGGAGCCTGCCGTCCGGGCCGGCGATCGACCAGCGCTTGCGAAAGATGTTGTGGACGTACGTCTTGCGCAGCCGCGCGAGCGGCGTGCCATCCGGGAAGCGTGACCGTGTAGGTCCGCACGAGCGCCGCGACGCGCTGGTCCTGCAGGACGCGCAGCAGCGGCGCGCGCCGCGACTCGTCGCGATACACGGTGACGTGACGCCGCGGCCGTGCGGACATCGACACGATCATGAACGTGGTGATGCCGAACGCCCAGCCGAGGAGCGCCATCACCGCGTCCACGGTCCGCTCGCCCGCCGCGGACGCGGTCATCCCGAGCACGATCGCGCCCGCGACGAGGCCCGCCAGGTAGGCCAGCACGGTCCGCACGGGATAGGTCGGCCGCTCGACGTAGAGGATCGGCGTGCCGTCCTCCGCCAGCACCTCGTACTTGGACGTGATGGTGAGCACGCGCTCGCGCAGGAGAAACACGTCGCGGTCGAACGCGGGATCGGTGTCCGGTGACGGCGGGCGCGTGGTCGCGGGCCCGCGCCCGGCGCGCAGGTGACGCGAGCACACCGGGCACTCGAGGAGGCGCCCCGCGTACTCGGGCTTGAGCTCGTAGACCTCCCCGCAGGGGCAGGCGACGACGATGCCGGACGGTGTCATCTGGAGTTGGGGGGCTCCGGGCGCCCCCCAAACCCCCCACTCACGCTGAGGGCGGTCGCAAGGTGTCCCGGGCGCCGGACAGGCGCTCGGCGATCGCGCGGACCTCGTCGAGGCGCGCGGGATCGTACGTGAACTTCGCCTCGGTCGTGTAGCCGGCCCACGCGCCCATGTAGTCGGGCCGGCTGAGCCCGAGCGCGAACTCCGAGATCTGCGTCGGGTTGGCGAAGTCCGCCATCACCGCGAGCTCGTCGTGGATCTCCTTGCGGCGGCCGCTCATGAACGCGTCGAGCGACGTCGGCTTCGGGCCGTGCGGGAGCCCGACGGGATGCACGGTCACCATCCCCGCCTGCACGGCGCCGCCGCCGCTGAAGAAATCGCCGAAGTGGTAGCCGAGCGTCTCGCAGTAGTCCAGGTTGCGGTGGAAGAACGGCAGCCACATGCCTTCCTTCTCCACCGAGCGCACCGTGAACACGCAGAGGTAGCAGCCCGGGAGCGTGAAGATCGTGTGGCCCGACGGCGGCACGTGCGAGCGGTCGGCCACGAGCGGCCGCACGTCCTCCACCGCGAACTTGTACGGCAGGTAGTCACCGCGCCAGCCGATGACGTCGAACGGATGCGTCGGATGCACGCGGCGCGTGTACGTCCGCTCCGTCTTCGCGATCACCTCGAACCGTCCGGACTCGTTGAACGTCTGCAGCGAGCGCGGGAACTTGTAGTCGCTCTCGGCATGCGTGAGGAAGCGGCCGGTGGTCGGCGCCTCGGACTTCTCGGGATCGCCCGCGAACGACTCGTACATCCAGTAGTACTGCGGGCCCGGCGCCAGCTCGAAGCGGTGCATGACGCCCTTCGGGATGATGAGGAAGTCGCCCTTGCCGTACGCGATCGGCCCGAAGGTCGTCTCCAGCGTGCCGGCGCCTTCGTGCACGAAGAAGACCATCGAGGCCGAGTGGTGCTCGAAGAAGTAGTCCATGGCCGCGCGCGGCGCCGTGACGTTCATGGCGCACGTCGCGTTGGCGACGAGGCGCGCCATGCCGCGATAGACGTCGGCGCCGCTCGGCCGGCGCCACGCCGAGCGCGTGATGGATGCCGCCGAGCGGCCGCAGCGGCGACTCCCAGTCGGGTGCCCACGCGTCGAGGTGCGCCGTCTCGCCGGGCAACCAGTTGGTCGGCGGATAGAGGTGGTAGGTGTGGCTCACCTTCCCGCTGAAGCCGCCGCGCCCGTGCTCCTGCTCGTAGACGTGCTGGAGGAGCGGCCCCGCGTGCGGCGCGCGCGGGCACGACGCCGACTTCCGGGAGTCCGCCGAAGTACTGGATGTCCGCCATGACCCGTCTCGATTCTACCGCCGCCGCCGGAGGGCCGACGGGGAGCGACGGTACACGGCGAGGAACGCGGCGTTGAACCGCCGGATGCTGGAGAAGCCGGACGCGAAGGCGACGGCCGCGATCGGCATCGCGGTCTCGTCGAGCAGCGCCTTTGCCCGCTGCACGCGCCGCGTGCCGGCCACCTGTCGAGGCGACGCCCCGGCGTGGCGAAGGAAGAGGCGCCGCAGATGACGCGCGCCGACGCCGAGCGCCTCGCCGAGGTCATCCACCGAGTGCTCGTCGAGAAACCCGCGGTCGATGAGACGCAGCGCCCGCGACACCGTCGCGGCGGCGCCCGTCCACGCCGGGGTCCCCGGCGCCGTCTCCGGCCGGCATCGCAGGCACGGGCGAAAGCCCGCGCGCTCGGCCGCCGCGGCGGTGGCGAAGAAGGTCACGTTGCGCGACTTCGCCGGCTTCACGGGACAGGTCGGACGACAGTAGACGCCCGTGGTCCGGACGCCGGTGAAGAACCAGCCGTCGAAGCGCGGATCGCGCGCGATCCGCGCGCGATCGCAGGTGCTCCACTCGAGCGTGAGTGTGGCATCGCTCACGGCGGCGCCGAGCCTAGCACGTCGCCACTCGCCCGACGATGACGTCCGGAAGCGGCCAGACAGCGGTCGTGTCGCGCCCCTATCGTCACGATCGCGATGACCGCATCGCCGTCACGCTACTTCTACGGATGGAACGTCGTGGCCGCGACGTTCGTCGTGGCGCTGTTCGCGTTCGGCCTCGGCTTCTACGGGCTCACCGTCTACCTGGCGTCGCTCCAGGCGCTGCACGGATGGTCGGCCGCCACGGTGTCGGCACCGGTCACCGTGTACTACGTCGCCGGGGCGCTGCTCTCCGCGGGGATGGCCGGCGCGTACGCGCGGCGTGGACCGCGCGCCGTCGTGACCGTGGGGACGATCGCCATGGCCGCCGGCGTCAGCGCGCTCGGCATGGTGACCGCGCTCGTGGCAGCTCTACCCGGTGTTCCTCGTGATGGCGGTCGGCTGGGGCTCCATGAGCGGAGCCGCGCTCAACATCATCGTCGCCCCGTGGTTCGAGCGACGCCGCGGACTGGCGGTGAGCGTGGCCTTCAACGGCGCGACGCTCGGCGGGTGTCGTCATCGTCCCGGCGCTCGGGCTGCTCGATCGGCGCGCTCGGGTTCCCACGCGCGGTCGTCGCCGCCGCGGTCGTGATGCTGCTGGTCCTGGTGCCGATCGCGCTCCTCGTGCTGCGACGCGGACCGGAGACGCTCGGCCTCGCGCCCGACGGCGATCCGCCGCATGCCCACGGCCCGCGCGCGCCGCGAATGGCGGACGACGCCGGACGGATGCAGGCCATGCGGACGTGGCGCTTCTGGAGCGTGTCGGCGCCGTTCGCGCTCGGGCTCGCGGCGCAGGTCGGCCTGCTCACCCACCTGGTCGCGCTCCTCACGCCGCCGCTCGGCCTGGGCGGCGCGGCGCGCGCGGTGGGCCTGACGACCTTCGCCGCGATGATCGGGCGTCTCGTCACCGGGCTCGTCGTCGACCGTCTGGATCGCGCGGATCGTCGCGAGCGTCACGCTGGTCGTCCAGATCGCGCGGGGTCGCGCTGCTCGCGCGCGCGGCGGGCCACCGGCGACGCTGTACGCCGGCTGCGCGCTGTTCGGGCTCGGCGTCGGCAATCTCACCACGCTCCCCGGGCTCATCGTCGCCGTCGAGTGGCCGCGCGCGCGCTTCGCGCCGCTCGTCGGCCTCGTCGTCGCCATCAATCAGCTCACGTTCGCGTTCGGACCGTCGCTGGTCGGCGTCGCGCACGATTGGAGCGGCGGCTACGGCGCCGCGCTCGCGCTCTGCATGACCCTGCAGGCCTGCGCCGCCGGGCTCGTTCTCCTGGGGCCGGGAAAGCGGTGACTATAATCATCCGGTGAGGCGCGCGGGGGTTCCCAGTCGGTCAAGGCCCCAAAGGAGTGCTTCCATGATCTGGCGGTACGGACTCGGGCTCGGACTCGTCGTGCTCCTGGCGGCGGGGTGCGCGACGACCACGGCGGCGGGCAGGACCGCCTTGCGTGAGGGGCGGCCGGCGGAGGCCGCGGTGCAATTCGAACGGGCGCTGACCGAGGATCCCGGCCGGCTCGACGCCCTGATCGGCCTCGGCATCTCGCGCTACCGGCTCGGCGCGTACGACGAGGCGATCACCGTGCTCAGCGACGCCGTGACGCGCGCGCCCAACCACGCGGCCGCGCGGCTCTACCTCGCGCTGAGCTACCTGCGCAAGCACGACGACGCCAGGGCGCAGGAGCAGCTCACCGCGCTCCGCGCGCTGCCGCTGGAGCCGCGGTTCCTCGCGCAGGTCGACCAGACCCTGGAGCTGATGCGGACCGGCCCGGTCAACGACGCCGTCCGCACCTACATCCTCGCCAGCGTCGACTACGTGTGGGAGTCGTCGCGCGAGCTCGCCGAGACCCGCCTGGCGCTGCGGCACGCAGCAGCTGATGTGGGACCCGTTCTGGGTGGGCTATCCCGACGTACGTCATCCGCTGCCGGAACTGCTGATGACCGGGCCGCCCGCGTGTCGTCCCCCCGCCCGGGCGCCGGAGGGCGCGAGCGACGAAGGGCTCGTCGAGATCCGCCGGTGCGATGGGCAGGAGGAGGCGCTCGTCCTGAAGGGCCTCCTCGAGAGCGACGGCATCCCGACGTTGCTGCGCTCGCGCATCGCGCACTCGGTCCATCCCTTCACCGTGGGCGCGCAGGGCGAGGTCGTGATCCTGGTGCCGAAGGCCGACGCGTCGCCGCGCGGCCGGGCTGCTGATTCGCGTCGTCCGCAAGCGCTGAGGCGGTCGTTCAGCGCATCGACCGCGATCACCGCGCCCAGCGCGCGCGTGACCAGCGTCAGCGCCGCCGGGTCGAGCGAGGTCCCGAGGTCGTTCGGCGTGTGGTACGTGTCGAACGGCACCGGGCGACGAATCGCGTGCATGAGCACGCTGCGCACCGGGCTCAGCACGAAGGCGCGGAGCGCGTCGGCCTCGCGCGCCGGCACGATCGATGAGCCCGTACGCCGGCACGCCGGCCGCCGCGAACGCGCGGTGATCGCTGCCGAACACGGGGATGCGCCCCACCTGGTGCCAGTGCTCGTCGCGGCGGAGCCCGAGATCCTCGAGCGCGCCGCCCACGCTGCGCAGGAACGGCGTCTCCTCGCCGACGTCCCAGACGGCGAGGCTGTCGCCGATGCCGCACAGCTCCAGGCTCAGCACGCCGGCGATCCCCGACGTCGGAGACGTCGCGGACGTACGCGCGCGCGCCGAGGTAGCCGAGCTCCTCGCAGGCCGGGAACAGGAACCGCACGCGCAGCGACGGCGGCACCATCGCGCAGCGCGCGAGCGAGCAGGTGGAGCAGGATCGCCGACCGACGCCGCGTTGTCGTTGGCGCCGGGGCTGCCCGGCACCGCGTCGTGATGCGCGATCGAGCACGAGCACGCGATCGCCCCGTGCCGACGTCGACGCGCGAAGTTCTGGCCGCGGCCCTCGAAGGTCGTCGAAGACGTGCGCGCGTGTACGGCACCCCGCGCGCGCTGAGAAACCGCGCCACCGCCGCCTCGCGCGCGGCGTTGTCGCGGCCTTCGAGCAGCCGCGAGAGCGCCAGCGGATCGTCGCTCGCCGCCGGAGCACCTCGTCCACGGTGCGCGACCGGCGTCGGCGGCGCCGCGCGCGGCGCCGGTTGATCGCGCCGCGCGAGCCCGCGGTTGATGCCGGCCGCGCAGGTAGAAGCCGACGTCGCGCAGGCCCACGTCAGCGGAGCCCGAAGAGCGCGCAGCGCGTTCGTCGGTCATGCGCGCGCCGAGCTCGGCGAGCGACTCGCCGCGCAGATCGGCGACGCGCGCGGCGGTGATCGCGAGGTAGGCCGGCTCGTTGCGCTTGCCGCGGTACGGCTGCGGCGGCAGGAACGGGCAGTCGGTCTCGACGACGAGGCGATCGGCCGGGCACGAAGCGTCGCCACCGTCGGGCAGCGCGCGCGCGTTCGGATAGGTCACCGGGCCCGCGAGCGAGATCGAGGAGGCCGAGGTCGAGGCAGCGCCGCGCGATCGTCCACGTCGCCGGAGAAGCAGTGCATGATGCCGCCGACGTCCGCCACGCGCTCCTCGGCGAGGATGGCGAGCGTCTCCGCGTGGGCGTCGCGGCAGTGGATGACCGCGGGCTTGCCGACACGGCGCGCGCGAGCGCGAGCTGGCGGCGGAACGCCGCTCCTGCACGTCGCGCGGCGAGAGGTTGCGGAAGAAGTCGAGGCCGATCTCGCCGATCGCCACCACGCGCGGCGTCCGCCGCGAGGCGCTCGATCTCGGCGAAGAGCGCGTCGTCGCCGGCCGTCGGCGTCGTGCGGATGCATGCCCGACCGTCGCCCACACGTCGGGCTCGCGCTCCGCGAGCGCGACCGCCGCCGCCGAGGTCTCGCGGTCCGTCCCGATCGTCACCATGCGCCGCACGCCGGCCGCGCGCGCGCGCGTCAGCACCGTCGTCGCAGGTCCGTCGGCGAAGCTCGGGAAAGTGCAGGTGCGCGTGGCGTGTCGAACAGCTCGAGACGCTCACCGGAGGATCTCCTGCGAGCACGCGGCCTTCGACCGGCGGCGCCGGCACGCCGAGCAGGCGCGCGGCCGTCGGCGCGATGTCGATCGACGCGGATCCGCTCGAGCACGACGCCGCGGCCGGACGCCCGCGCCGGCCGCGATGAAGCCCGTGGCCATCGAGGCGCGCGACGGCAGGAAGCCGTGCGTGCCGACCACCGGTCCGCCCTGCGCGGGCTCCGTCAATCCGCGGTCGCACGAGCCGCCGATGGCCCAGCCCGGCGTCGCTTCGAGCGCGAGCGCCGCCCCCGTCATCGTGCCCAGCGTATCGAGCTCCGCGCGGGTCACGAGCGTGTAGCGATCCGCGCGCCGCGTCCCGCAGCGCGTGCGTCGGCGCGCGCGAGCGGTGTCCGCGTCGCCGGGCGGGATCGACGAAGACCGCGGCGCTGCCCGCGGCGACGTGCGCGGTGGCGCGCCAGCCCGCGCCGCGCGCGGACACTCGCGGAGGCCGGCGCGGGTGAGGACGTGATTCGGGTACACGTAGTCGCGCACGTCCTGCATCCCGTGGTCGCCCGTCACGATCATCGTGGTCCGATCGGCGATGCCGGCGGTCGCGAGCGCCTGCCGGAGCGTGGCGACGTGGCCGTCGAGCCGCGCGACGGCGTGCCGGAGTCCCGCGCGCCGCGCGGCCGCCCTGGTGCTGGATGAAGTCCGCCTCGACGAGATGCACCAGGAGCAGGTTGGGGCGCGCGTCCTTGAGGATGCCGGCCGCCGTCGCGGTCAGGAACGCGTCCCACCGCGTCGCGTCCTTGAACATCCCCGGGTCCGGCGTGACGCCGACGCGCGCGAAGAGCCCGGGCGTCGACGCCGCGATCAGCAACGGCAGCGGCTCCGGCCGCGCCCAGTAGTCGCGCTCGGGCACGAGCCAGTCGATCGGCGCGCCGAGCGTGGCGGGCCAGCCGACCGCGGCGGTCGTGAGGCCCGCCGCGCGCGCCCACGTCCCAGATCGGCGGGGCGCGCAGATCCGCGGCCTCCTCGTACCATCGCGTCGCGCTCGCGCGTCGCGATCGAAGAGCAGGTTGAAGCGCGATGCCGTGCCGCGCGGGCCGCACGCCGGTCGACGATGCTGGCGTGCGCCGGATAGGTCAGCGTCGGAAACACGCTCTCGGCCGCGCGCGCGTGGCTGCCCTCCGCGACGAGCGCGCGCAGCGTCGGCGTGTCGAACGCGGGATCGAGATAGAACTCGGGCCGCAGCGCATCGATCGAGACGAGGACCACGTGCCGCGACGGTCGGCGCGCGCGGGCGCGACCGAGGCGCACGCCGGCCGCGACGAGCGCGAGCAGCACGAGCGGCGAGCCCTCACGCGATCACCCGGAACCTCAGGCGACCGATGAGCTGGCCCGACGTCGTCATGACGTCCACCGTCCAGCGCCCGACCGGATTCGGCGGGAAACGTCGTCTTGCGGGACCACGTGCGATACCCCTCGCGCCGCCCGCCCTGGACCGCGTCGAAGCGGACGACGTCCATCACGCGCCCGTCCTGCCTCCACACGTGCGCGACGGGCTGGCGCAGCCCGGCGGGCGCGTAGATCGCCGTGTACGCCGTCGAGCCCGCGCTGGCGGAGCTCGCCCACCGGGATGGCCTGGACCGTCGGCTCGAGCGATTCCAGGGTGCCGACGTTCCACTGGAGGTCGGCCCGCGCGACGAACAGCGGCGCGGGCGGGATCGCGACGCAGACGACCCCGGCCACCAGCGCGGCGACCACGCCCGCCGCGGCGGTCGTCACGACCGCGACACGCCAGGCCATGTCGCACGCGCGGCGCACCGCCGGCGTCACCGCCACCACCGCCGCCCACGCGCTCAGGAGCAGCGCGACGTACGGCCGGACGCCGAGCAGCGGGCAGCGCCACGTTGAGCGCGGCGAAGATCGAGACCACGAAGAAGAGGGCGCCGAGCCAGGGCCGCGGATGGACGATCGCGTTGTACCAGGGATCGAACGTCGCGAGGACGATGAGGCCGACGAGGAGCGCGACGAAGAGCGACGTTCACCGACGTGAGCGTCGCCGCCGCGTAGTACGCCGGGAGCACGAAGAGCAGGAGGCCGTGATAGAGCGTCTGCACCGTGTAGTCGACGGCGGACGTCACCAGGCGCGGCGCGACGCGCGAGCGTGCAGGAGCGCGTAGAGCATCCAGCAGGATCAGCAGGTAGCCGATGATCCACGACGACGTGGGGCAGGCCGCGGCGGAACACGAAGAGCGTCAGGACGCCGCCGACCAGCGAGGCGCAGGAGATGCCCCAGCGGCGGAGCCACCGGAGCGCGGCGCTCACCCGGGCGGGCCCAGCCGCTCGGCGATGCGGCGCGCGACCTCGTCGCGGCGCAGCGCCTCGAGACAGTCCACGCACGTCGCGGCCGGCGGAGCGGAGGTAGCCGCCCACGAGGTCGAGGGCGCCGCCCCGCACCGCGCCGTCGAGCGCGCAGATCTCGCGCAGCACGCGGGCGATCGAGTCGTCGCGCTCGGCCACCGCCACGATCGTGGCGACATGTAGCGGCTTCCAGCTCAGCTCGGTCCGGACAACGGTCCACGCTCATCATTTCACCTTCGCTCCCGGCGGCAGATCGCGATCGAGCGTGAGCACGGCGAGCTGCCCGTCGATCTCGCCGGAGAGCACCATGCCGTTCGACTCGATGCCCATGAGCTTCGCGGGCTCGAGGTTGGCCACGAGGACGATCTTCTTGCCGACGAGATCGGCCGGCGCGTAGTGCGCGGCGATGCCCGACACGACCGTTCGCTGCTCGCCGCCGAGGCTGACCGTCAGCTTCAGCAGCTTCTTCGACTTCGGCACGGCCTCGGCGGCCAGCACCTCCGCCACGCGGAGCTCGACCTTGCCGAAGTCGTCGATCGAGATGCGCGGCGAGTCGGCGCCCACCGCCTTCGCGCCGGGCGCCGCGCCGCCGGCGCGGCGCTTTCGTCTCGTCCACGCGCGGGAAGAGGCCGGACAGCTTCGTGACCGGCGTGCCGGCGCGCAGGCCGCCCCATCGCGCGTCGGCCAGGCGTCGGCTCCGCCGTCTGACCGAGCGCGGCGCGGATCTTCGCGGCGGACTCCGGGAGGAACGGCGCCAGCACGATGCCGAGCAGCCGCAGCGACTCCGCCAGCGACCGACAGCGCGTGCTCGAGCCGCGGACGCGCGTCCGGCTGCTTGGCGAGCGCCCACGGCTGCGTCGTGTCGACGTAGCGGTTCACGGCGCCGATGAACTCCCAGATCGCGGCCAGCGCGCGATGAAAGGCGAAGTCGGCCATCGCCGCGCTCGCCTCGGCCAGCGCGCGCTCGAACGCCGCCGGCAGATCGGGCCACGAACGCGCCACGTCATCCGGCGCGTCCGCGAGGGCCGGCACCGTGCCGCCGCCGAGGTTCACGATCAGCGTCGTCGCGCGCGAGACGAGGTTGCCGAGGTCGTTCGCGAGGTCGGCGTTGAGCCGGCCGACGAACGACTCGTCCGTGAAGTCCGCGTCGAGACCGAAGACCATCTCGCGCATCACGAAGTAGCGGAACGCGTCGTTGCCGTACTTCTCGCTGAGCGCGAAGCGCCTCGACCACGTTGCCGATGGACTTCGACATCTTGCTGCCGCCCACGTTCCAGTAGCCGTGCACGTTGAGCCGCTGGAAGATCTCGAGCCCGGCCGCCTTCAGCATGCACGGCCAGTAGACCGCGTGCGGCTTGAGGATGTCCTTGCCGATCAGGTGCTGCACGTGCGGCCAGTAGTGACGCGTGCGCGCGCTGTCGAGGTCGCCGAGCGCCGAGATGTAGTTGATGAGCGCGTCGAACCAGACGTAGGTGACGTAGTTGTCGTCGAACGGCAGCGGGATGCCCCACGCCAGCCGCTTCTTCGGCCGGCTGATCGAGAGATCTTGAAGCGGGTCGCGCAGGAAGCCGAGGATCTCGTTGCGATAGCGCTCGGGCTGGATCAGGTCCGGGTGGTCGGTCGATGTAGCCGATCAGCCACTCCTGGTACTTCGACATCCGGAAGAAGTAGTTCTCCTCCTCGATCCACGTGAGCGCCGTCTGGTGGTCGGGGCACTTGCCGTCGACGATCTCCTTCTCGGTGTAGAAGCGCTCGCACCCGAAGCAGTAGTGCCCGCCGTAGCGGCCGAGGTAGATCTCGCCCGCGTCGTACAGCGTCTGGAGGATCTGCTGGACGACCTTCGCGTGCCGCGGCTCGGTGGTGCGGATGAAGTCGTCGTTCGTGATGCCGAGCCGCCGCCACGCCTCGCGGAACGCGCGCCGCGATCTCGTCGGCGTACGCCTTCGGCGTGACGCCGGCCTTCGCGGCGGCCTGCGCGATCTTGTCGCCGTGCTCGTCGGTGCCGGTGAGGAACCGCGTGTCGTCGCCGGCGAGGCGATGCCAGCGCGCCATCGCGTCGGCCACGATCGTCGTGTACGCGTGCCCGAGGTGCGGCCGCGCGTTCACGTAGTAGATCGGCGTCGTCAGGTAGAACGTCGTCATGCGGGGGTTTGGGGGTCCTCGGCGGTGGGGCCTCCGGCTGGCTCGATGTGCGCGCGTCCCTCCCACGTGAGCTGGTCGAGCGGCACTTCCGCCTCCGTCCCGTCGGGGAAGCCGACCACGACCGTCTGCTTGAGCACGCGCAGCGACCGGACCTTGCCGGTCATGCACCCGCCGCCTCCGCAGGAGGCCTGGCAGGGCGTGTTCACGCGCGGCAGGTACCCGCGCAGCTCCTGGTAGGTCGAGAACTCGTAGAGCAGGCAGCACTTCAGCCGGCCGCAGTTGCCGAGCAGGCGATTGTCGGTGAGCGGCATGTCCTGCGCCTTCGCCATCTTCACGGAGATCGGCTCGAACTTGCGCAGGTGCGAGCTGCAGCAGAGCTGGCGCCCGCAGGGGCCGATGCCGTCCATGAGGCGCGTCGTGTCGCGCGCGCCGACCTGCCGCATCTCCACGCGCGCGCGGAACTCGCGGGCGAGGTCGCGCACGAGGTCGCGGAAGTCCACCCGCTCGTCGGAGCCGAAGTAGATGGTCACCCGCCGCGCGGTCCGGGTGCATCTCGACGTCGACCACCTTCATGGGGAGGTCGCGGCTCCGCGCGTGACCCTGGGCGGTGACGATCCCGCGCGTCTCGCGCTCGCGGCGCTCGCGGTACTCGCGGACTTCGTGGTCCGTGGCGAGGCGCACCACGCGGCGGTAGAGCTGGTCGCGCCGGTGCTCCGGCACGGCCCGCCGCGGGCGCCGCACCTCGCCGATCGCGGCTCGGCGGCCGTCTCCACGAGCACGAGGTCGCCCAGGCGCGCGAAGAGATCCACGATCTTGTAGTCGTCGGCCGGCGCGGTCTCGCGCAGCCGGACCCCGATCAGGTGCTCGTCCATCTGATCCTCTCGTATCCTGCTAGGCCACGCGCAACGCGACCCGGCTCAGCAAGACTTCCATGGTAAGCCCGGGCGACACGTTCCGCGTGAGGCCTTCGCGCGCCTCCCGGCAGAGTCCCAGGATCGCGAGGAGCTCGTCGGCGGTCCAGCCGGCAGCCTCCTGCGCGATGTCTCGGCGCGCTCGGCGCCGTCAGCAGCGCGGGCGGCACGCCCGAGGTCGCGAGCAGCAGGTCGCGGCAGAGCCGCCAGAAGCCGTCGACGAGCCCTTCGGCCCGGTCGCGCTCGATGCGCTCGCGTGCGCCGGAGCAGGACTTCCGCGCCTCCGCGCCGGACCTCCTGGAGGAGCGCGAGCGCTGCCTCCACCGACTCCGCGACGGCGGGATCCGGGCGCGGCTGGAAGCGCACGAGCTGGCAGCGCGAGAGCACGGTGGCGGGCAGCGCGCGCGACGTCGGAAGCACGAGGATCATCACGGTGTCGCGCCGGCGGCTCCTCCAGGATCTTCAGGAAGGCCTGCGGGCGCCTCCTCGGTCATCCGCTCGGCATCGTCGAGGACGAAGACCTTGCGCGCGGCCATGGCCGGCCGCAGCGAGGCCTGGCGCTCGAGCTCGCGGATCGTCCTCGATGCGGATGAGCGGGGTCCCCTTCGGATTCCTCTCGGGCGGCGTCGGCACGATCACGTGCAGATCGGGATGCTGGCCGCGCGGCGGCGAGCCGGCAATCGCGGCAGGCGCCCGCACGCCTGCCGCTTGGCGCACAGGAGCGCGCCCGGCGAACGCGAGCGCGGTCGACGTCCGTCCGCTGCCCGCGCGGCCCGACGAACGCGTAGGCGTGCGGCGACGCGGCCGCCTCGAGCGCGCGCGCGAGCAGCTCGACGCGCGCGCGGCTGGTCCGCGATCGTCAAGCGCCACGCAGGAACTCCTCGACGATCGCCCTGCACCTCGCGCGCCGACCTCCGCCGGCGGCCGCGCGGCGTCGACGATCCGCACGCGCTTGGGCTCGGCGCGCTGGATCTCGAGATAGCCGCGGCGCACCCGGCGATGAAAGGCCAGCGCCTGGCGCTCGAAGTGATCGAGGCGGCGGCCGCCGATGCGGCGGAAGCCCATCGCGGGGTCCAGGTCGAAGAGCAGCGTGAGGTCGGGCAGCACGCCGCCCGTGGCGCTGCACGTTCAGCTCGCGGATCATCGCGGGATCGACGCCCCGCGCGTAGCCCTGGTAGGCGACGGTGGCGTCGGTGTAGCGATCGGAGAGGACGACGCGCCCGCGCGCGAGCCACGGGCGGATCTTCTCGGCGACGTGCTGATGGCGCGCGGCCAGGAAGAGGAACATCTCGGCGAGCGGCTGGGGAGAGCGCTCGAAGAGCCGGCGCACGCCCTCGCCGAGCGCGGTGCCGTCGGGCTCGCGCGTCTGCTCGACGCGATAGCCCGCGCTCCCGGAGCCAGCGCCCGAGCCGCGCCATCTGGGTGGTCTTGCCCGACCCCTCGACGCCCTCGAACGTGATGAGCACGCCACGCGACGCATCTTCACAGCCCGTGATGCCGGAAGATCGTCTCCCGCACGCCGGAGACCTGCCGGCTCACGTAGTCTCGCACGGCCTCCTGGATCTCCTCGGGGATCGCGGTCGGCTCGTCGAAGAGGTGCCGCGCGCGGAAGCCGGCCGCGCGGGCGTCGGCCGCGTACGACGCGGGCAGCTCGTTCGGGCAGCTCGATGCCGTTGATCACGGCCCACGCCGCCGTCCATCCGCGCGCGACGTTCTGGAGGTCGTAGCCGCCGCCGCCCAGCGCGAGGAGCTGGGGCGACAGCTCCGCGATCCGCTGCACCGCCTTCGCGAAGCCCTGGATGTCGAGCTGACAGGTGCGTGAGCGGATCGGTCCGATGCGCGTCGACGCCGAGCTGCGCGACGACGACGTCGGGACGGAACGCCTGCAGGAGCGGCGGCACCACCTCCTCGAAGGCAGGGAGGTAGGCGGCCGTGTCCGTATAGGCTTCCAGCGGGAGATTCACCGAATATCCGACGCCCGCGCCCTCGCCCGCCTCGTTCACGAACCCGGTGCCGGGGAAGAGCCGCTCGCCGCGCTCGTGCGTGGAGATCGTCATCACGTTCGGGTCGCGGTAGAACGCGGCCTGCACGCCATCGCCGTGATGCGCGTCGATGTCGACGTATGCCACGCGCAGCCCGCGCTCGCGCAGCCGCATGATGGCCAGCACCGCGTCGTTGACGTAGCAGAAGCCGGAGGCGCGCTGGTCCACCGCGTGGTGGAGCCCGCCCGCGAAGTGGAAGGCGCGATCGACCTCGCCCCGCGCGATCAGGTCGGCCGCGAGCAGCGAGCCGCCCGCCACGAGCCGCGCGCAGTCCCACACGCCGCGGAAGATCGGGTTGTCGCCGGGCCCGAGCCCGAAGAGCGCGGCCGCCCGCGGATGCGACGCCGTCGTTGCAGGCCTTCAGCATCTCGACGTACTCGGGGTGGTGGTAGCGCGCGATGGCGGCTTCCGGCGCGGCCTCGGGCCGATGCACGGTGGCGCCCTTCAGCGCGGTGAGGCCGTAGGCCTCCATCAGCCGCCACGTGAGACCGAGCCGCTCCATGCGCAGCGGATGCTCCGCCCCGTAGTCGAAGCGCCGCCATTCCTCGGAGTGGACTAGGGCTGTCTTTGCCACGTGCCGCTCTTTCCCCCGCGCTTCTCGACCAGCTCGATCCGCTCGATCGTCACGCCCTTCTCCACGGCCTTGATCATGTCGTACACGGTCAGCGCGGCCACGCTCACCGCGGTCAGCGCTTCCATCTCCACGCCCGTCTTGTCCACCGTGCGCACGCGCGCCTCCACCGTCAGCGTCCCCTTGCGCTCGTCCTCGGTGAAGGCGATGTCGACACCGGTGATCCGCAGCGGATGGCACAGCGGAATGAGGTCCGAGGTGCGCTTCGCCGCGAGGATGCCGGCGGTGCGGGCCACCCCGAGCACGTCGCCCTTGGGCGCATTGCCCTCGCGGATGACGCGCAGCGGTGGCGGGCGTCATGCGCAGCACGCCCCGGGCGACCGCCTCGCGCACCGTCTCCGCCTTGGCGGAGACATCCACCATGCGGGCGTCGCCCTCGGGCGTGAGATGGGACAGGCCGCGGTAGCCCGGGCGCGACCGCGGCCGTCGGGTCAACGCGCGCCGGGCCGTCAGGCGGTGACGGCGGAATGCCGGATGATCGTCTCCATCCGGTCCTTCGCCATCAGCTTCAGCTTCTTGAGCTCGCTGATCCGCCACTGCTGACTCGCCGAGAGCGGGGCGGTTCCCTTCAGCTGCTCCAGCTCGTGATCGTGCTCGTGATGCTCGTGCCGGAGGCGCCGGAACTCCTCGTTCTCGGCCATGAGTCGTTCGATCAGCGTCTCTCGATCCATGCGGGCCTCCTTGTCGTCAATGACAACGGTGCTGCTCGGGTGCCGAAAACAAACAAGCCAGCGGACCGTTGCAGTCGCTGGCTTCGCGTTGAACTGGCTTCGATACTCCCCCCGGTCCCTGCTACCTCTGGTTGCGGGTAAGCTCGTTATAGACCCGCGCCTTGGTGGGTGTCAAGGAAGCCCGGGCACGTGGCCGGCATAGCGGATCAGGTGCGCGGCGCTGGCCTTGAACACGGCGGTGACCGCGACGCCGGGGGCCAGACCGAGGTCGCTCACCGAGCGCGAAGTGACCGCCGCAACAAGCGGAAATCCGCAGTCGACCAGGATCCGGACGAAGGGCGCGGACGGGACGACGCCCCGCACGACTCCGGCGAAGCGGTTCCGCACCGAGCCCGCCGGCCACACGTCCCGGCGAGGTCAGCAGGGTGACGTCCTCGGGCCGCACGGCGACGCGCACACGCTCGCCGGCGACCGCCGCGTGGGCGGCGACCTCGACGTGGCGCTCACCGACGGCCACCGTCGCGAGGTCTCCGTCGACGCCGATCACTTCGCCCTCCACGATCGTCTCGACGCCCACGAACCGCGCGACCTCTTCCGAGGCCGGCGCCCAGAAGACGCGCCCCGTCTCGTCGAGCTGGCGGATCGTGCCGCCGAGCAGCACGGCCACGCGGTCCGCCAGGGCCTGCGCCTCCGCGCGGTCGTGCGTGACGAGGACCGTCGTGATCCCGTCGGCGCGCAGGATCGCGCCGAGCTCCGGGATCAGCGCGGCGCGCGCGGGCGTGTCGAGGGCGGCGAACGGCTCGTCGAGGAGCAGCACGTCGGGTTCGAGCACCAGCGCGCGCGCGAGCGCCACGCGCTGGGCCTCGCCGCCCGACAGCGTGCGCGCGGATCGGTCACGCAGATGCGCGATCCCGAAGCGCGTGAGCCACCGATCGACGCGCGTGCCCCTCTCGGCGGCCGCCACCGCGCGGAACCTCAGGCCGACCGCCACGTTCTCCGCCACGCTGCCGCGCGCGAGGAACGGCTGCTGGAAGACCGAGGCCATGCGACGCCGGGCGGTGAGCGCATCGGCCGGCGTCACCGCGTGGCCGTCGAGCCGCACCTCGCCCGACGTGGGGGTCTCGAGAAGGCCGAGCACGCGGAGCAGCGTCGACTTGCCGCTGCCGTTCGGCCCGATGACAGCGAGCACCTCGCCTGGGCGGACGTCGAGAGCGCCCACATCGAGCACGTCGACGCCGCCGTGGCGCACGCGGACTCCCGCGAGCGAGAGCGCTATGAACGATCGACCCAGACGGGCGTGACCTCCGTGTCGTTGTCGCGGGGGAGCGGCCATGCCTGGCTCATGCCCGTTTGCTTCCGGGCGAGCGCCGCTCGCGCGGGAACGACCGCTTGAACTGACGGTGCATCGTCTCTTCGAGCCCCGCCCGGAACGTCCGGTAGCAGTCGAGGAACCGCCGGCCGTCGGCGGTCAGGCGCATCCCGCTCCGCGGCCCGCCGCCCGGCGCCCGCTCGACGAACTGGAAGCCCGCCGCGCGCTCGAGATCTTGAAGGTAGCCCCAGGCGTTGCGGTACGACATCTCGAGCTCTTCCGCCGCCTTGCTGAGCGAGCCGCGGGTGGCGATCAGCTCCAGCAGCTGGGCCCGTCCGTCGCCGAACTTGATGTCGTCGCCGAACGTGATCCACACCCTGATCTTGGGCCGCATGTCACGCGTGATCCTACGCGAGGCCGCGGACGGCGGCCAGTCTCGACCTGCGACGGCCGCGTCGGCCCGGCGGCCTCTCCGACGGCGGAGCCGGCCACGGAACCGGCCCCGCGATCGCGCGTGTTCCACCGGCGGCGCGGTCGCCGCTGGATCTCCCGTCGCGTCAGGAGCTCTTCGAGGACCACGGCGCGCCCGCCCGCCCGCCGTCGCACCTCGGGATCGGCCACGATCGGGCGGCGGCGGATCCGGTCGGCGAGACGCGTCCGCACGGCGCGGGCGGCGTAGAGCCGCCGCAGGGCGTGACACATGAGCGGGCGGCGGGCGTTGTAGCCGTACGTGCGCTTGTAGTCGACCGACGTCATGGCGTGCGAGGCGACGTGCGTATTGGTGAGCTGACGGAAGGCGCCGCCGCACACGAGACACACGATGCGATCCTCTCCCCACCGCCTGCCGAGGATCGCCTCGGTAGCGATCGCAGCATCGCCTCGTCGGCGCTCCCGCGCGCCGAGCACAGCCTGCGCACCGTCGAACGAACCCATCGACGCCTCCGTGCGGATACCGACTATGCTGCTCATGGCATTTCAATATGTCTCCTACGACATAGTCAAGCCCGCGGACGTGCGGGGGCGATGTCGCAGCACGATCAGTGACGGGGGCGGGAGGGCGGCGGCGCGGGACGCCCGCGCCGCCGCCCTCGAGATCAGCGGGACGCGGCGCCGTTCCCGGCGATCGCCAGCGCGATGCGCTCCGGCGTGAGCGGACAGCTCGGTGAGCCGATGCCCCGTCGCGTCCTCGACGGCGTTCGCGATGGCCGCCGGCGCCGGAACGATCGGCGGCTCGCCGACGCCGCGGGCGCCGAACGGCCCGGCCGGCGACGGCACCTCGACGATCACGGTCTCGATGTTCGGCAGGTCGGCCGCCGTCAGCTTGCGGTAGTCGAGCAGGCTCGGGTTCGTGAGCCGGCCCTGGTCGTCGTACAGCGAGGGCCTCGGTGAGCGCGATGCCGAGGCTCTGCACCGCGCCGCCCTGCATCTGCCCCTCGACGGCGAGCGGGTTGATGGCCTTGCCCACGTCCTGCACGACCACGAAGTCGTGCAGCGTCACCTCACCCGTGTCGGGATCGATCTCGATCCGCGCGATCTGCGCCGCGAAGGCCGGCGCCTGCTGGCGTGAACGCCGGGTGCGCGGTGCCGAGCACGGGCTGCGACCTTCGACATGTAGAGGTTGCCCTTCTTGCCGATCTGGCTGAGCGTGACGCCCTTGTTCGGCACGCCGCGCACGACCACCTTGCCGTCCACGAGCTCGAGGTCGTCCACCGACGCTTCGAGCTCGCCCGCCGCGATCTCGAACGTCTGGCGCCGCGCGTCCTGCGCCGCCTGCATGACCGCGACGCCGACCGTGTAGATGGTCTTGCTGCCCGGCGCTGAGCCCGGTGACCGGCGCCACGTCGGTGTCGCCGGTCGTGATCTTCACCTTCTCGATGTCCACGCCGTACGCCGTCGCCGCGATCTGCGCGAGCGCGATGTTGGTGCCGGCGATGTCGACCTGGCCCGTGAGCACGGCCAGCGTGCCGTCGGGATTCAGCTTCACGGTGGCGCCGGTCGGCTGCAGGCCGCCGAGCCAGCCGCCCAGCGAGATGCCGACGCCGCGGAGCGTGCCCTTCGCGGCGCCCTGCTTCCACTTCGCGCGCTCCGTCCACGCCGGATGCTTGCCCGCGCGCTCCAGCACCTCGGACGCGCCCATGCTCGCCCACGGCTGGTTGTTCGCCATCGGATCGCCCGGGCGCGAGAGATGCCGCGCGCGGAACTCCACGGGATCGAGGCTCAGCGCCTTCGCCATCGCGTCCATCTGCGAGTCGATGGCGAAGATGCTCTGCGGCGCCACCGGCGCGCGGTAGGCGGCGACGCTCGGCTTGTGCGTCAGCACCTCGGAGCCCTTGATGTCGAAGTTCGGCCACTTGTAGAGGCTGCCGAGGAAGACCGCGCTCACCGCGAGCACGGTGCCGGAGAACGCGCCGGTCTCCAGCACGGTCTCGGCCTCGAGCGCCATGAGCGTGCCGTCGCGCTTGGCGCCGGTCTTGAGCCGGATGATGACCTGAGGCGCCGGCATGCCGGCCTGGAGCTCTTCCCGGCGCGTCATCACGTAGCGCACCGGGCGCTGGGTCGCGCGCGCGAGGATCGCCGTGATCGGCTCGCAGAGCGCGCGGATCTTGCCGCCGAACCCGCCCCCGCACTCGACCGGGATCACCTTGATGCGGTTGTCTTCGATCCCGAGCACGTCCGCGACTTCACTGCGGGTGTTGAACGAGCCCTGCGTGCACGCCCACAGCGTGAGGTTGCCCGCGCTGTCCCACTCGGCGAGGACGGCGTGCGGCTCGAGGTAGCCCTGGTGGACCATCGGCACGCGATACGTGTGCTCGAGGACCACGTCCGACTCGGCGAAGCCCTTGGCCACGTCGCCGCGCTTCACGTGCGAGGTCTGGCTCACGTTCACGGCCTTGGTCGGCGTCTCGCCCTTCGCCATGGCCACCGCGGAGTGCGCGAGCGCCTCGCTCGTGTCGGCTTCGGTGCCGGCGTCCGCGACGGGCGGCGCGCCGGGCTGCATCGACTTGAGCGGATCGACCGCGGCCGGCAGCACCTCGTACTGGACCTCGATGAGGTCGAGCGCTTCCTCGGCGATGGCGGGCTCGTCGGCGGCCACGGCCGCCACCGGCTGCCCGGCGAAGACCACGCGGTCGATGGCGAGCACCGCGTGCGCGCGCGTGGGCGCCTTCCGCTTCAGCTCCGGGATGTCCGGCCGTGAGCACCGCGCGGACGCCGGCAGCGCGCGCGCCTTGCTCACGTCGATCCTCACGATGCGCGCGTGCGCGTGCGGGCTGCGCAGGAGCTTCGCGTGGAGGAGGCCGCGCGGCGTGATGTCGGCGACGTACTGGACCTTGCCGGTGACCTTGTCGGGCCCGTCGGGTCGGGGGATCGAGAGACCGACACCTCGGACGTCGCGCGTCGTCTTCATCACGCTCATCGCGCGGCTCCCTTCAGTCTCCGCTGCGGCCTTCGCTGATCGCCGCCACCATCTTCGTGTACCCGGTGCACCGGCAGAGGTTGCCGGCGATGCCGTAGCGGATCTCCTCCTCCGTCGGCGCGGGGTGCTCCTCGAGCAGCGCCGCGGCCGCCATCAGCACGCCGGGGATGCAGAAGCCGCACTGCGGCACGCCGTGGCGCACGAACGCGTCCTGGAGCGGATGCAGCTCGTGCGGGGTGCCGAGGCCTTCGATCGTGCGCACCGTGCGCCCGCGCGCCTGGAAGGCCAGCACGAGGCAGCTCGCCACGGGCTTGCCGTCGAGGTGCACGGTGCACGCGCCGCAGTCGCCGGTGCCGCACCCTTCCTTCGGGCCCGTGAGGCCCACCTCGTCGCGCAGGGCCTCCAGCAACGTCAGGTACGGTTGGACGAGGGCGTCCATCTTCTCGCCGTTCACGGTGAGGCTCAGGATCTGCTTCGGCACGGGGGCCTCCGGCGGCTCAGGCGCTCGCCCGGGCGAGCGCGCTGGTGAGGGTTCGACGGGTGAGGACGCGCACGAGGTGCGTGCGGAACTCGACGGACCCGCGCTGGTCGCTGATCGGCTTCGCGGCGTCCACGGCGAGGCCCGCCGCCCGCTCGATCAGCTCCGGCGTGAGCGCCTGGCCCTGCAGCGCCTGCTCGGCGGCGGTCGCGTGCACCGGCGTCGGCGCGACCGAGGCCAGCGCGATGCGCGCCTTCACGCAGCGCCCGTTCTGCACGGTCACCTGGGACGCGACGCCCACGACCGCGATGTCGAGCTCGCGACGCGGCGTGTGACGGATGTACGAGCCGCCGCTGCCCGCGGCCGGCGCCGGCACCACGAGCGCGACGAGCAGCTCGTCCGCGGCGAGCACCGTGCGCCGTACGCCCTGGAAGAAGCTCGCGAGCGGGACCCGGCGCTCGCCGCGCGGGCTCGCGATGACGGCCTCGGCGTCCAGCACCATCAGCGGCGGCGCCATGTCGGCCGACGGCGCGGCGTTGCACAGGTTGCCGCCGACGGTCGCAAGGTTGCGGACCTGCACGGAGCCGACGAGCGCGGCGCCGTCCGCCAGCGCGGCATACCGCCGCCGGACGTCCGGATGCAGCTCCAGCTCGCGCGCGGTGGCGCAGGCCCCGATGCGAAGCCCCGCGCCGTTGGCCGAGGTCACGCCCCGCAGCGCGGCGACGCCGGAGAGGTCGATCACGACCGCGGGCTTCACGACGCCGTTCTTCATCTGCGGCAGCAGGTCGGTCCCGCCCGCCACCGTCTTCGCGCCCGCCCCGCGCGCGGCGAGCGTCTTCACGCACTCCTCGACGCTGGACGGCAAGATCATCTCGAATCGTCGCACGGGCGTCTCCCTCCGGTGGTCTATGCTGCGCTCGACATAGTACACAAGCCCGGCCAGATGGCGACCCTATCAGTGCGCGCCGGGGTCGTCAACGCGGCCCGGGCTCCGCTACACGAGCTTGGGCAGCACCCGCTCCGTGAAGAGCATGAAGCTCTGGTGGCTCAGGGGCGCGCACATCAGGTAGTCGAGGCCGATCGTTTCGCGCAGCTCGATGATGGTATCGAGCACGCGCTCGGGCGTGCCGCGGATGACCACGTCGTTCATGTAGCGCTCGACCGGGTCGCCGGGCACGAGGTGGTGCGGCGCGGGTGGCCCCGTCCGCTTGCTCGGGTTGGCGTAGGAGCCGACCGTCCACTGCGGCGCCGGCGCGCGCGACGTCGTCGGCCTCCTGCTGGGTGGCGCCGACGGCGATCAGGCGCGCCGTCGGAATCACACGGTCCTGGGTCGGAAAGCCGTGCTCCCGGAGCGTGTCGTAGTAGAGCGTGCGCTTCGTGCCGATGTCCGCGTGGCTCGAGTGCGGGTCCTGGAGGATGTCGAATCCCTTCTCCGCCGCGCGCCGGATGGAGTCCAGCGACGTCGCGGCCAGCCACACGGGAGGATGCGGCGTCTGCAGCGGCTTGGGCAGGACCTCGACGCCGTCGTACGTCCAGTAGCGCCCCTCGTAACTCAGGCGCTCGTTGCGCCACGCGGCCAGCACGATGTCCACGCACTCGCGAAACCGGTCGGAGCTCTCTTCGGGCGGCACGCCGAACGCCTGGAACTCGTGGCGATCGAAGCCGCGGCCCGCGCCCCAGTTCACGCGCCCGCCGGAGAGCACGTCGACGAGCGCCACCTCCTCGGCGAGACGGAGCGGGTTGTAGAAGGCCGCCAGCGAGACCGCCATCCCGATCCGCACGTTGCGGGTGCGCGCGGCCACGTGCGTGGCCATGACGTTGATCGACGGGCACACGCTGTACGTGCTGAAGTGGTGCTCGGCGAGCCACACGCAGTCGTAACCCGTCCGGTCCATGATGTCGATACGTGAGAAGGCCCGCTCGTACACGGTGGTGAGCGGAATGCGCCGCGACCACGAGAAGAACTGCAGGACCCCGATCTTCATGGCCGACAAGTACCACAGGCGCGGCCCGGGGCCGCGACACCACGGCAAAGGATTTCCCTCAATGAAACCGCCGGGCCTGCCGATGGGCATACGGGGGGCACAGCCTGAAATGGCGACGGTGTTGACCGGCAAGCGCGTGCTGATCCTGAACGACGACGAGAGTCCGCTCTTCGGCGACTGCTCCCGGGGCCTGCGCGGGGCCGGGGCCGAGGTGTTCACGGCCCTGAAGCCGCCGGCCGGCCTCTGGTACGTGGAGGGCGAGCCGCTCGACGGCGTGGTGGTCTTCCTGAATCGCCAGCGGCCGGGCGCCTTCCAGTTCGTCCAGGGGGTCCGCCGCAGCCGCCTCAACAACCAGGCCCTCGTGTCGGTCGTCGCGTCCGAGCTCGACGCCGACAGCATCAAGCGCCTGGCCGCGCTGCGCGTCGCGAACATCATCCTGGCTCCGGAAGGCCCGGACGACGTGGTCGTCCGGGTCAGCAAGAGCCTGGCTCCCGCGAAGAAGGGTGGGAGCTACGACGTCCGGGTCATCAACTGCTTCCTCGCCGGCGCCCGCGACGTCCTCGACCACTACCTGGGCCCTCCGCTGGACGCGGGCAAGCCGTCCTTGAAGCGGGGCACCAGGGCGGCCGGCTTCGTCACCGGTCTGATCGCGTTCACCATCGGGGGTCAGTTCGGCTCGATCGCCGTGACCTTCGAGCACGTGCTCATCGAGCGTCTCTCGGTCAAGATGCTGGGTGAGGATCCGTCAGGCCTCGACGACACGGGCTACGCCGACCTCGCGGGCGAGATGTGCAACCAGATCCTCGGCAAGGCCCAGTCGAACCTCGAAGCGCTGGGCGCCGTCGTGCAGATGGGATTGCCGGAGGTCGCCGTCGGCGACGACCACGCCGTCCAGCACAAGGTCAACGATCCCGTCGTCGCGCTCCCGTTCGTCTGCGCGAAGGCGCGGTGCATGGTCGAGTTCGCGATGAGCCCGGGCGCCACGTCCGAGTTCCGATCCGTCGCCCCCGCCGCGGCGACGCAGGACGTCGAGCTGTTCGCGTGAGAGTCTGTCGGAGTAACGGCAGTCGCGGAGCGGCACGGCTTCGCCGGGCCGCGGAGCGATAGGGGCTTGGGGGTGCGTCTCGCCCCCCCCATGTCACTAATCCGGCGGGGCCGCGACCACGTCGTCGTACGCGTGGCGCTTCGTGATCTGTCCCGCGTGCTGGAAGATGTCGAGCGTCGCCTCGAACGCCGGACGCGTGATCTCGACGTGCGGCGTCCAGCAGCCCAGCGTCTGGTAGTAGCGCGATCGTCGCCGTCAGCACCGCGCGATCGATCTCCGGGAAGAACGACGCTTCCTTCTCCGCGACCGTCGCCGCCGGGGTGGCGAGCAGCCAGGCGCGCGCCTTGCGGTACGCGCGCGTGAAGCGCTTCGCCGCGTCGCTCGCCAGCCACTCGCGCGTGGCGGCCAGGCTCGAGAACGCGCACGGGCCGATCGCCTGCCCCACGGACGCGACGATGTGGCCCGCGCCGTCGTGCTCGAGCTGCTGCGGCGCGGGACCCTGCTGGTGGATGTAGTCGCCCTCGCCCTTGCGGAACGCCTCGTCCATCTGGGCGCTCGGCACGTCGACGGCGGTGATGGCCTTGAAGTCGAGCCCGCGCCGGTGACACGCGTACTTGAACATCACCAGCGGCTGCCCGCCGTGATCGACGAGCACGCGCTTGCCGCGCAGCGTGTCCCAGGTGAACGCGGGATCGGGCGCGCGGCCGGTGAGGAAGAACCCATCCATCTCGTTGATCTGCGCGAAGTGGACGGCCGGCGGCTTCTGGCCCTTCTCCAGCGGGCCGAACCCCTGCGACGGCGCCGACTGGCAGACGTGCACCGTCCCGTTCACGAGGCCCTCGATGGCCGACTTGCCGGGGGGCGCGTTCGAGTGCCGCGGCGCGAAGCCTTCGTCCTTCAGGAAGCCACCCGCGATGGTGGCGATGAGCGGCGTATAGAACGCGGAGAAGCGGGTGAACTGAATGCTGATGTCATCGGCCATGACGGCACTCTCCTTGCGCGGGTGATGCGGGGTCGAGTATACGCACCGCGCGCGCCCGTCATCCCGGCAGCACGTGAATGGAGCCGCGGTGGATCGAGAACTCCCAGTGACGGTCGCGCTGGATCTCGAGGATCTCGTACACCAGATGCGGGACCTCCACCTCGAGGTCCCAGGCGCCCTGCGCCGGCGGACCGGGCTCGTCGAGGCGGATGCGGAGCGTCCACGTGGTGCCGAAGTCCGCCTCCTCGACCACCGTGCCGTGCATCACGTTCATGTGGTGGGCGGGATCGGCGACGCCCCGATCCTTCCGGATGAGCCGCACGTACTCGGGGCGGATGAAGAACGCGAGCGGCGCGTCGGGCGCCGGCAGGTACGCGCGGGCGGGCGAGTTCACCGCCTCCAGGAGCTGGCCGCGCCAGCGGAGCTGGATGCGATCCGGCGTGGCCTTGACCACCGTGCCGCGCACGACGTTGCGGAATGGCCATGATGCGCGCGACCGTTTCCGACGCCGGCTGCCAGAGCAGCTCCGAGCGCGGCGCCGCCTGGACCACGCGCCCGCCGTCGTAGACGACGATGCGGTCGCCGAGGCGATACGCCTCCGCGAAGTCGTGCGTCACCACCACGGCCGCCACGCGCAGGTCCGCGAGCGTCGCGCGCAGCTCGTCGCGCAGCGCGCGCCGCAGCGGCAGATCGAGCGCCGAGAGCGGCTCGTCGAGCAGGAGCAGCGCCGGGTCGATGGCGAGCGCGCGGCCGAGCGCGACGCGCTGGCGCTGCCCGCCCGAGAGCTCGGCGGGCCGACGCGCCTCCAGGCCGCCGAGCCCGAGCCGCTCGATCACCTCGCCACGCGTTGCGCGCGCTCCGCCGCGTGGACGGTCGCGCAGCCCGAAGCCGACGTTCTCGGCCACCGACGAGGTGCGGGAAGAGCGCGTAGCCCTGGAAGACGTAGCCGACGCGCCGGCGCTGCGGCGGGCAGATCGACGCCGGCGGCCGCGTCGAAGAGCACGCGACCGTCGACCACGATGCGTCCCTGCGTCGGGCCGCAGCAGCCCGGCCAGGCACGCCAGCGTGAGGGACTTGCCCGCGCCGGACGGGCCGAAGAGCACGGCGACGCCGTCGCCGGCCGTCCAGCGCACGTCGAGGTCGAAGCCCGGCAGCCGCTTCTTCGAGCGCGACGTCGAGCCGGGGCGCGTCACGCGGCGCGCGCTCCCAGCCGCCCCGCGACCACGAGCACCACGCACGACAGCACGGTGAGGATCGCCACGAGCAGCGAGCGCCTCGGCGCTCTCGCCCGTCTGCACCGCCGTGTAGATGGCGAGCGGCACCGTGCTCGTGCGGCCGGGGATGTTGCCGGCGAGCATGAGCGTCGCGCCGAACTCGCCGAGCGCGCGCGCGAACGCGAGCACGAGCCCGGCGATGATGCCGTTGCGCGCGAGCGGCAGCGTGACCTCCAGCGCCGTGCGCCACTCCGAGCGGCCGAGCGTGTGCGCGGCGCGCTCGAGGTCGCGGTCGACCGACTCGATCGCGGCGCGCGCCGTGCGCACGAGCAGCGGCAGCGCCATCACCGTGGCCGCGACGACCGCCGCGTACCACGTGAACGCGATGGACCAGCCGGTGGCCGCGTAGAGCGGCGCGCCGAGCCATCCGCGGCGGCCGAGCAGCACGATCAGGTAGAAGCCGGTCACCGTGGGCGGCAGCACGAGCGGCAGCGTGACGAGGAGATCCACGAGCGTCTTCCCGCGGAACCGCCGCCGCGCCAGCAGGTACGCGAGCGGGATCCCGACGACCGCGTTGAGCACGGTGGCGAGCACCGCGACGCGGATGGACAGCGCGAGGGCGCTCAGCGTCTCGGCGCTCATCCCGGCCCCTCACGATATAGGGCGGCGGGCGCGGTCGTCTATCGCGCGCCGGCGGGCGGCGGCTGGAAGCCAAGCCGCCGGAGCACGGCCTGCCCTTCGCGGCTCACGAGCAGATCGAGAACGCCTGGGCGAGCGTCGACGTGCGCGAGTCCGCGACCACGGCGACCGGATAGAGGACCGGCCGATACGTGTCCTCGGCCGGCCGGAACGCCTTCCTTCACCGCGCCGGCGCGCGTGGCCGCGTCGGTCGTGTAGACGAAGCCGGCGTCGACCTCGCCGCGCGCCACGTAGTCGAGCGCCTGCCGGACGTTCTCCGCGAAGACGAGCTTCGGCTCGCACGCGATCCCACAGGCCGAGCGCCCTGAGGCTCTCCTCGGCGTACTGCCCGACCGGCACCGTCTTCGGGTTGCCGACGACGATCTTCGTGACCCGCGGCGTCGAGCGAGCGCGGCCGGGCGGAGATGTCGAGTCGTCGAGTCCGCCGGCGTGATGACGATGAGCACGTTGCGCGCGAAGACCCGGCGGCTCGCCGCTCACGACGAGGCGCTTCGCTTCGCAGCTCGTCCATCTGCCGCTGCGCGCGGCCGAGACGAACAGGTCGACGGGCGCGCCGGCCTCGATCTGCTTCTGGAGCTCGCCGGAGGAGCCGAAGTTGTAGCGCAGCGTCACGCCGGGTCGGGCCGCCTGAAGCGCCGCGCCCGAGCTCCTCGACCGCGTCCTTCATGCTGATCGCGACGGAGAGCGTCACCTCCTGGGCCTGGGCGGCACGGCTGTCCCGAGGAGGAGCAGCGCGAGGACCAGGACGCGCATGCGCTTCGTTGAGCACGATCCGCGCAATCGGCCGCGCGCCGGACACCGCGCGTGAGCTCTTCGACCGACGCGAAGATCACGATCGCACGGTCGCCCACACGACCGGCGGGCACGAGGGACGGGGCCCCACGCGATGGACCGTGGTCGCTCGTATCGACCTTGAATGACAGGTCGTACTCACCGAACGTGCGACGATCTCCACTCGCCAGCGCGACGTCGAAACGCCCCCGGCAGTAGCTCACGGCCGAGACGCGCTGGCCGGCGTGCGCTGCTTCAGTCGGGGACCGGCCGCTGGGGAACCGGACGTTCCTGAGCGCCCGCAACGCTCATCAAGAGCATGAACGCACCGGGCCCAGCAGCGCGCGCCCGCGACCCGATCACGCGCGCTGCTGGATGGCGGTGAGCGCCCAGTTCACGAGGAAGACGAGCGTCAGCAGCAGGATCGACAGCGCGATGGCGACGTCGAAGTTGCCCTTGCCCGTCTCGAGCACCATCGCGGTGGTGAGCGTGCGGGTCGAGCCCTTGATGTTGCCGCCCACCATCATCGACGCGCCGATCTCCGAGATGACGCCGCCGAAGCCCGCCATGACCGCCGCCAGCATGGGCAGCCGCGCCTCGCGCAGCACCATCCACGTCACCTGAAGACGCGAGGCGCCGAGGCCGAGGAGCTGGAGACGGAACGCGGGCGGCACCGACTGCACGGCGGCGAGCGTGATGCCGGTCACGATCGGCGCGGCGATGACCGCCTGCGCGATGACGATGGCGGCCGGCGTGTAGAGCACCTCCCAGGCGCCGAACGGCCCGCTGCGCCAGAGCAGGATGGTGACGAAGAGCCCGACGACCACGGGCGGCAGCCCCATGCCCGTGTTCACCGCGCTCACGACGAGCCGCGCGCCCGGGGAAGCGCGTGAGCGCGAGCACGGCGCCGGCGGGCACGCCGAGCAGCAGCGCGATCGCGGTGCCCGAGGCGGAGACGAGGAGCGAGAGCCGGAGGATGGCCCACACCTCGGCGTCGCCGGCGGCGAGGAGGCGGAAGGCCTCCCGGACGCCCGCGACGAGGACGTCCACCTACTTGAAGTCCTCGTCCGTCTTGCCGGCGATCGGCACGAAGAGCGGCTGCCCGTACTTGTCGACGCCGAAGGTCTTGATGACCGCCTGCGTCTCGGGCGCGAGCATGAAGTCGGCGAAGGCCTTGCCGCCGGCGGCGTTCACGCGCGGGCCGTTCGCGGGGTTGACCTCCATCACCGAGTAGATGTTCAGCAGCGGCTTGTCGCCCTCCACCATCGTCTTGAGCTTCACGCGCTTCGCGAAGGCGAGCGCGGTGGCGCGGTCGGTGATGCGTGTAGGCGCTCCGATCGTCGGCGATGCCGAGCGTGGCGCCCATCCCCTGCCCCGACTCGATGTACCAGGGCGCGGCGGGCGTGACGCCCGCCTGCTTCCACAGCGCCAGCTCGAGCGTGTGCGTGCCCGACTTGTCGCCGCGCGAGACGAACCGCGCCGCCTTCGTCGGCGATCTTCTTGAGCGCGGCGACGCGCTCTTCTCGCCCTTGATGCCGGCGGGATCCGCCTCGGGCCCGATGATGATGAAGTCGTTGTACATGACGAGGCGGCGGTTCTGCATCTTGCCCTCGTCCACGTACTTCCGCTCGAGCGCCGGCGCGTGGGCGAGCGTGACGTCCGCCTCGCCGCGCGCGGCAAGCGCCAGCGCCTGCCCGGTGCCGACGGAGATGGTCTTGACCGTGTACCCGGTCTTCCGCTCGAACAAGCGGAACGAGAACGTCGAGCAGTCCCGAGTCCTGCGTGCTGGTGGTGGTGGAGAGAATGACGGTCCGGCTCGGCGTCTGCGCGTTGACGGGAAGCGCGAGAACCAAGAGCAAGAGCGCGCCAACAAGCACGCGTCCAGCAATGACGATCATGACGAGCCCTCCTGGAGCGGCCCGGTCGAGCCGCTCGAGCGCCCGACTCTATATGCTCCCCCGAGCACAATCAAGGCGCCGAGGCCGCGACGAATCCGGGGGAGCGAGCGCGAAGCGCGATGCGGCGGTCAGCTCGCTCGGTGGTCGATGCCGGACAGCGCGCGGCGATGGTCGCTCCGATGTCGTAGCAGCACGCCGGAGGGCCGGGCCGGCGGGTGGGGCGGGGCGGGGGCCCAGGGGGGCCGGGTCACCCGTCCCCCGCACCGGGTTGGCACGTGCTGGCGGGTCCGATGGAAATACGCGAAAGCAGGACCGCGCCGAAGACTGTCGGGGGTGAGAGTGCCCCCCTGGGCCCCCGCCCCGCCCCACCCGCCGGCCCGGCCCTCCGGCGAGATCCTAGGAGGGCGGCGGCGACGAATCGACCGCCGCGATGTCGCCCATGTCGGCCTCGAGCTGCAGCGTGTCGGCGATCTTCGTGTAGCTCGAGAACATCTGGGTCACGCCGAGCACTTCCATCACGCCGCGGTCGCTGACGCCGAGCCGGCGCATCTCCCCGTGGTGGAACGCGGTGCCGAAGGCGGACCGCGTGGTGAGGGAGACGGCGAACGCGAGCGCTTCCTTCACCCGCCGCGTGAGGTGGTTGTCCGAGAACGCGCGCCGCGTGGCGGCCCACACGTCCGCGAGATAGCCGGGGTCGACGGCGAGCAGGCGGAACGCCACCGGCACGTCCGCCCGCGCGTAGAAGGCGCGGATCTCGGCGAACGTCGCGGCTGCCTCGGCGGGCGCGCTCGCTTCGTCGGGATCGGGGATCGCGGCGCCGAGCGCGCGCGCCGACGTGAGCCCGTCCGCGACCACGTTGAGCGCGTTGGTGATGCCGACGATGAAGGCGGCCTCGTACCAGAGGGCGTCGCCCTCCATCCCCTGCAGCTTCCCGGCTGCAGTGTGCGCCTTGACTCAGTACTCGCAGGCGTTGACGCCGCTGACGACGGCGGCGACCATCTCCTTCTCGCCGCGCGTGAACTCGCCGGGCGTCATCGCGCGCTTCATCGCGCGGCCGTGCGGCCCGCCGAAGTGCTGGTCCCACGCCATCACGCGGCTCATCGCCGGCGGCTCGGCGAAGTCGACGTTGAACCACGTCTTGGACAGCTCGAACAGCTTCTGCGCGGCCTCCGGGATACTCGGACGCCTTCCTCAGCCGGACGGTCGGCATCGCAGGTCTCCTACGGCCGGCGGATGATCCGGCCGGCGCGGGTGTCCGACATCCGCCCCTGATCCACGACGACGGCGCCGTTGACGATCACGAACGGAATGCCCGTGGGATAGCGGTGCGGCTCCGGGAACGTCGACTCGTCCTTGACCGTGCGCGGGTCGAACACGGTGACGTCCGCGGCGTGGCCCTCGCGCAGCACCCCGCGGTCCCGCAGGCGGAGCCGCTGCGCGGCCATGCCGGTCATCTTGTGGACGGCCGTCTCCATCGAGATGAGGCCGCGGTCTCGCGCGTACTCGCCGAGCACGCGCGGGAAGGTGCCGTACGTCCGCGGATGCGGCTTGCCCGGCTTCTCCGCCTCGCCCTCGAACAGCGGAATCGAGTCGGAGCCGATCATCAGCGACGGATGCGCGATGACCTTCGCCACGTTGTCGATGCTCTGCGAGAAGCTCACCATGCCGACCGTGCACTTCTGCTCGAGCAGCAGGTCCATCAGCGCACTCGGCGGGCGGCCGTCCCGTCTGTCGCGCGAGCTGCGCGAGGTTGAGGCCCTCGACCTCGCGCCGCTTGCAGGAGGCGATGAAGATCTGGTCGAAGCCGACGCCGCCCTGCGACACCGTGCCCCACCGCTCGCCGTCGATCAGGCACTCGTCGGTGATCTTCCGGCGCATGCCGCGATCCGCGAGCCGCTCCAGGAGCTTCGCGATGCCGCCGTCGTGCGCCCACGTCGGCATGAGGTTGTCGAGCTTGGTGCTGCCGGCGTTGTAGGGGTAGACGTCGCCGAGCACGTCCACGCCGCGCGCCTTGCCGTCCTCGATCATGCGCAGCGCCGCGTCGATCTTCGGCCAGTTCTCCTTGCCCGAGGCCTTCACGTGCGAGACCTGGACGCCGACGCCGCCCTCTTCGCCGATGCGGATCGCTTCCGCGATGGAGTCGAGCAGCATCGAGGACTCCCCGCGGATGTGCGAGAAGTAGAGCCCGTTGCCCCCGCGCATCGCGCGCGCGAGCGTGATCAGCTCCTCGGTGTTCGAGTAGGCGCTGGGCGCGTACACGAGACCGGTGGAGAAGCCGAACGCGCCGGCGTCCATCGCCTCGCCGAGCAGCCGCTCCATCGCCCTGAGGTCGCCCGTGTCGGCGGGGCGATTCTCGAAGCCCATCGCGGCGATGCGGAGCGCCCCGTGGCCCACCAGGTGCGCGACGTTGACCGCGGGACGGATGGCGGCGAGCGCGTCGAGGTACTGCGCGAACGTCTCCCACCCCAGGTCGAGCGAGGCGCCGATGCCGCCCGCCCATCCGCGCACGACCTCTTCCTGGCCGGGACGCAGCGGCGCCTGCGAGAACGAGCACATGCCGACGACTTCCGTGGTCACGCCCTGGCGCACCTTCGATTCCGCGGACGGACAGGCGAAGTAGAAGAGGTCGGAGTGCGAGTGCGCGTCGATGAAGCCGGGCGCGACCACGTGGCCCGCGGCGTCGATCGTCCGCGCGGCCTCGCCGCGGAGGCCGGGGCCGATCGCCGCGATCCGGTCGCCCTCGAGCGCCACGTCGGCGGGCCGGGCCGCGGCGCCCGTCCCGTCGATCACCGACCCGTTCTTGATGAGCAGGGACCACGCCATGGGTTCAGCTCTCCGTGATCTCGACGGTCTTCATCTTGTCGTTCTGCTTGATGCGGTCCACGTGCTCCATGCCGCTCGTGACCTGGCCGAACACGGTGTAGTTGCGGTCGAGGTGCGGCGTGGGGCCGTAGCAGATGTAGAACTGGCTCCCGGCGGAGTCCGGATGCTGGCTGCGCGCCATCGCCACGGTGCCGCGCACGTGCTTGCGCGCGTTGAACTCCGCGGGGATGGTGTAGCCGGGCCCGCCGGTCCCGTCCCCTTTCGGACAGCCGCCCTGGACGACGAAATCCGGCACGACGCGGTGGAACTTCAGCCCGTTGTAGAAGCCCTTCTTCGCCAGCGTGACGAAGTTCTCCACGGTCTTCGGCGCGTCCTGCGGATAGAACTCGAGGTCGATCGTGTTGCCGTTGTCGAGCGTGATGCGAGCGGTCTGGGCCATCGGTCCTTCCTTTCATCGCTGCTACTGGACTTTGACGGATTTGATGCGGTCGCCCACCTTGATCTTGTCGACGACGTCCATCCCTTTCGTCACCTTGCCGAAGGCCGTGTACTGGCCGTTCAGGAAGTGCGCGTCGCCGAGCATCAGGTAGACCTGGCTCGACGCGGAATCGGGATCGCTGGTGCGCGCCATGCCGAGCACGCCGCGGTCGAACGGCTTCTTGTTGAACTCCGCCTTGATCGTCTTGCCGGAGCCGCCCGAGCCCATCGCCGGATCGTTCATCGGCTTCGTCTTCGACGCGGGTCGCCGAACTGGACGACGAACTTTGGCTCCACACGGTGGACACGCTGGCCGTCGTAGAACCCCTGCTTCGAGAGGTCCACGAAGTTCTTCACGTGGTTGGGCGCCGCGTCGGGCCACAGCTCGACCGTCACCTCGCCGCCGCTCTCCATGGTGATGACGATGGCGGGCGCCTTGCTGCCCTGCGCCTCCGCGAGTGCGAACGGTGCGAGGACGGCGAGCAGCACGAGGAACGCGAATCGGCGCATCGGGGAACCTCCGGTGGCGAGAGTGGTGGTCAGTATACGACGGTGGAGGAATCGTTCCGCTGCTGCGGACTATGAGAGGACGGCTGCGCGGGGCACGGCGAGGAAGGTCGCGCCCGTATCGACGAGCAGCTCGACGCGCTCGGTCGCTCCGGTCGGTCCCGTGAGGTCGGCGGCGACGTGAACATGGCCCATGCGGCGAGTGTAGGGAGGGCGCCGTCGTACCGTCAACGTCACCGTTCCGATACGGTCGGGCCGAAACGAGCGTGGTAAAGTGAGGTGATGGAGCAGCGAGAATCGATCCGTAACATCGCCATCATCGCCCACGTCGACCACGGCAAGACCACCCTCGTCGACGCCATGCTCTGGCAGTCGGGGCTCTTCCGCGAGAACCAGGCCGTCGCGGAGCGGATCATGGACTCGATGGACCTGGAGCGCGAGAAGGGCATCACGATCATGGCCAAGAACACGGCCGTGAACTATCGTGACGTCCACATCAACATCGTCGACACCCCGGGCCACGCGGACTTCGGCTCCGAGGTCGAGCGCACGCTGACGCTGGTCGACGGCGTGCTGCTGCTGGTCGACGCCGCCGAGGGCCCGCTGCCCGCAGACGCGCTTCGTGCTGAAGAAGGCGCTGGAGGCCGGGCTGCCGCCCATCGTGGTCATCAACAAGATCGACCGCAGCGACGCGCGGCCGACCGAGGTGCTGGACGAGGTCTACGACCTCTTCATCGATCTCGACGCCACCGAGGATCAGCTCGAGTTCCCCGTCCTCTACACGAACGCGCGGACGGGGACGGCGACGACGGACCTGAAGATCGACGGCACCACCCTGGAGCCGCTCTTCGAGACGATCCTGAAGACCGTGCCGCCGCCGCGCTTCGATCCCGCCGTGGGCCTGCAGTTCCGCGTGACCATGCTCGACTGGGACGACTACGTCGGGCGGCTCGTCATCGGCCGCATCGTCAACGGCGCGCGTGAAGCAGGCCGAGCGCATCTCGGTCGTCCATCGCGACGGCTCGATCGAGCAGGCGAAGGTCACCGTGCTCTACGGCTACGAGGGCCTGAAGCGCATCGAGATCCCGGAAGCGCAGCGCGGGCGAGATCGTCGCGATCGCCGGCATCGAGAACATCGACATCGGCGAGACGGTCGGCGACGCTCGAGAACCCGGTGGCGCTGCCGCTCATCCGCATCGACGAGCCGACGGTGTCGATGCTGTTCTCCTCCAACGTGTCGCCCTTCGCCGGCAAGGAAGGCCGGTTCGTCACCTCGCCGCAGCTCCGCGAGCGCCTGCTGAAGGAGCGCAAGCTCAACCCCGGCATCCGCGTCGAGGAGACGGACTCGCCCGACACCTTCCGCGTGTCCGGCCGCGGCGAGCTCCAGCTCGCGATCCTCATCGAGATCATGCGGCGCGAGGGCTACGAGGTCGAGGTCGGCAAGCCCGAGATCATCACGCACCAGCAGGACGGCAAGACGCTGGAGCCGATGGAGCACCTCGTCATCGACATCCCCGAGGAGTTCATCGGCGCCGTCACCCAGAAGATCGGCCCGCGCAAGGGCGCATGACCAAGATGGTCAACCACGGCACCGGGCGCGTGCGGCTCGAGTACCGGCTCCCGTCGCGCGGCCTGATCGGCTATCGCACGGAGTTCCTCACCGACACGCGCGGCACCGGCCTCCTGAACCACCTGTTCGACGGCTGGGACGAGTGGCAGGGCGACATCGCGCACCGCCAGAACGGCGCGCTCGTCGCCGACCGCACCGGGCGCACCACCGGCTACGCGATCGACAACCTCCAGGCGCGCGGCGTGATGTTCGTCGTCGCCCGGCGAGCAGGTCTACGAGAGCCAGATCGTCGGCGAGAACTCCCGCGACAACGACCTCGACGTCAACATCACCAAGGAAAAGAAGCTCACCAACATGCGCGCGTCGACGGCGGACGAGAGCATCAAGCTCACGCCGCCGCGGATCATGAACCTCGAGCAGTGCCTCGAGTGGATCCGCGAGGACGAGCTGCTCGAGGTCACGCCGAAGTCCCTCCGCCTGCGCAAGCGGTCGATGGGCGGGCGCCGCCGCTTCTAGGCCCGTTCGCTCTGATATATTCGACTGACATGCCGAGACCAGCGGTGTTCTACGGGTGGTGGGTCGTCGCGGCGTTCTCCTTCATGACCCTGACCTCGACCGGCATCCGTCATGCCGTCGGGCCGTTCCTCAAGCCGATCACGGCCGACCTGAACCTCGACCGCGCGACGTTCTCGATCGTCATCGCGGTCAGCCTCTTCCTCTTCGGGCTGTTCGGGCCACTCACGGGCATCGTGCTCGACCGCATCGGCGCGCGGGCGACGGCCACCGTGGGCACCCTCCTCATCGCCGGCTCGCTGCTCCTGACCGGCCTCGTCCGCAACTTCTGGGAGTTCTTCTTCGTCTACGGCGTGCTGCTCTCGCTCGGGCTCGCGTGCTGTGGCCCGGTGCTCGCGTCGGGCGTCACCGCGCGATGGTTCCACAAGCGGCGCGGCACCGCGCTCTCGCTGCTGGCCAGCGCGTCGATGGTCGGCATGAGCGTCCTCGTCCCCATCGTGACGTGGCTCATCCTCGGCTTCGGCTGGCGGTCCGCGTACATGCTCCTGGGGGTCTGGGTGCTCGTCGTCCTGCTCCCCGTGTCTCTCTGGGTCATCCGCGAGTCCCCGGAGTCGATCGGCCTCGGCATGGACGGCGGCACGCCCGAGCCCGCCGCCGCGGCGGCCGCAGCCGCCCGGCGGGTCACCGCGACCGACGCGATGCAGACCCTCGCGTTCTGGCAGCTCGCCGGCTCGTTCTTCACGTGCGGGTTCTCGATGAGCCTGCTCTCCTCGCACGGCGTGCCGATGCTGACGGACCACGGCTACACGCCGATGTTCGCCTCGTGGGCGATCGGCGTGCTCGGCGCGTCGGCCATTGGCGGCACGATGATCCTCGGCTGGATCTCCGATCGCATCGGGCGCCGGCCGGTCCTGTCCTCGATCTACGCCGGGCGCATCCTGATCTTCTCGGGCTTCTTCCTGATCCGTGACAACCCCGTCGCCATCCTGGTCGTCGCCGTCCTGGGCGGCATCACGATGTCGGGGACGGGATCGATGACCTCCGCGCTCACCGCCGACATCTGGGGCCGGTACTCGGTCAGTCGCGTGCTCGGCGTGATCTTCCTCGTCCATCAGACGGGCTCGGCCATCGGCTCGTGGCTCGCCGGCACGATCTTCGAGGCCACCGGCGGCTACGGCGCCGCGTTCATCCTCGCGTGCCTGTTCCTGTTCGGCGCCGCGATCGTCGCGCTCCGCGTGGACACCGGCAAGCGCCGCGTCTGGCGCGCCGCGTCCGCGCCCGCCACCAGCTGACTCGTCCATGGGGGGCCCAGACGGGTCCCCCAAGCCCCCCGCGCTCCGCGGCCCGGCGCAGCCGTGCCGCTCCGCGACTGCCGTTACTTCGTCTAATCTAGCCTCGGGAGGTGTCCATGGCCACGCACCGGCGCATCAACGTCTCGTCCGGCCGCTCGCTCGAGGCCACCGCGCACTACTCCCGCGCCGTGCGCGTGGGCGACACCGTGCTCCAGGCCGGCACCACGGCCATCGATCGCAAGGGCGACGTGCGCGGCGTCGGTGACGTCGCCACGCAAGTCGAGACGATCATGGCGATCGCCGAGTGGAGCATGGGCAAGGCGGGTGGGCGGCTCGACGACGTGGTGCGGAGCCGGATCTACGTCACCGACATGTCGGTGGCCGATCAGGCCGCGCGCGCGATCGCGCAGCGCTTCCGCACCGCGCGGCCCGCGTCGACGCTGGTCGAGGTGCGCGGGCTCGCGCGCCCGGAGCAGCTCATCGAGATCGAGCTGGACGCCGTCGACGGCGCGGCCTCGACCGCGAAGCGCATCGGCTCCGGCCGCGCGATCGAGGACCAGTACGCGTACTCGCGGGCGGTGCGCGTGGGCGACCGCGTGTTCATCTCGGGGAGCACCGCGCTGACCGCGCGCGGGACGATCGACGGGCCCGGCGACATGTACCGCCAGACGCGCAGCACGCTCGACACGATCTTCGCGCGCGCTCGCCGAGGCCGGCGGCTCGCCCGCCGATCTCGTCTACACGAAGAGCTTCTTCTCGGACCTCACGAAGACGGCGGACTACACGCGCGCGTGGCTGGAAGCGTTCGGCGACATCCGGCCCACCTCCACGACGCTCGGCATCCCCGCGCTCCTCCGTCCCGAGATGCTGATCGAGATCGAGGCGGAGGCGATCATCGGTGCCTCGAAGATCCGGCGCGACGTCTACACGCAGCAGCAGCGCGAGAAGCCCGCGCGGGTACGCGCGCCTGGTCGAAGTCGGCGACCGGATCTACATGAGCGGCTGCACCGACCTCGACGCCGCCGGCCAGCTGCAGGCGCCCGGCGACTGGGCCGCGCAGTACGACCACGCGATGGAGACCGTGCGCTGGTCGCTGGACCAGGTCGGCGCCACGCTCGACGACGTCGTCCGCCGGCAGACGTTCACGGTGGATCGCGCCGAGGTCAATCGCCCCTACGGCCAGGGCCCCGCGTACTTCGCCGGCAGCCGTCCCGCGTCGATGGGCTGCCGCATCGCCGGGCTCGCGCGGCCGGAGCTGCTCGTCGAGATCGAGGTGCTGGCCGTGAAGGGCGCCGGGCAGGGCATCGAGTCGATCGGCCCGGACCCGATCGATCCGGTCGACCGGTAGGGCACCGCGGCGTAGCGCCGTTTGTTCGAGCCCGCATAATCCATTCATGAGCGTCAGTCCGGGCCCGGCGGCCGGCACCGAGCCCGGCGCGCACCCGACTCGCACCCGCGCGACCCGTCACGAAGAGCCGACGGGCCGGCACCTCGCCGCCCTCTGCCTGACCTCGCTCGGCGTGGTGTACGGCGACATCGGCACCAGCCCGCTCTACGCGTTCCGCGAAGCCTTCCACCACGAGTACGGCCTCACGCCCACGCCGGTCGCGGTGCTACGGCGTGCTCTCGCTGATCATCTGGTCGCTCATCTTCATCGTGAGCGTGAAGTACATCGCGCTCGTCATGCGCGCGGACAACCGCGGCGAGGGCGGCATCCTGGCGCTTGCTCGCGCTGCTCGCCGCCGCGCACCGCGGCGCTGGCTGCTCGTGATGCTCGGCGCTCTTCGGCGCCGCGCTGCTCTACGGCGACGGGGTGATCACGCCCGCCATCTCGGTGCTCGGCGCCGTCGAGGGCCTCGAGATCGCCACGCCGGCGTTCGCGCCCTACGTCGTGCCCTCGACCGTCGCTCATCCTCGTGCTGCTCTTCCTCGTGCAGAAGCGCGGCACGGCCCGCGTCGGCAGCGTGTTCGGGCCGATCATGCTCGTGTGGTTCGTGGCCATCGCCGTGCTCGGCGCCGTCGAGATCGCGCGCGAGCCCGCGGTCCTCGCTCGCGCTCAACCCGTGGTACGCCGTGCGCTTCGTCGCTGTCGCACGGCCAGGCCGCGTTCCTGGTCCTCGGCGCCGTGGTGCTGGCCGTGACCGGCGCCGAGGCGCTCTACGCGGACATGGGCCACTTCGGGCGGCGGCCGATCCGCCTCGTGTGGTAGCGCGCTGGTGCTGCCCGGCGCTGCTCCTGAACTACTTCGGCCAGGGCGCGCTCGTGCTGCGCGATGCCGGAGGCGGTCCAGAACCCGTTCTACATGCTGGCGCCGCGGCCGCTGCTCTATCCCGCTGGTCGCCATCGCCACCGCTCGCCGCCATCGTCGCCTCGCAGGCCCTCATCTCCGGCGCGTTCTCGCTCACCCAGCAGGCGATCCAGCTCGGGTACTTCCCGCGCGCTGACGATCGTCCACACCTCGCGCTCGGAGTTCGGACAGATCTACGTCCCCGAGGTCAACGCGGCTGCTCGCCGTCGGCTGCGTGCTCCTCGTGCTGTGGCTTCCAGTCGTCGAGCGGGCTGGCCGCCGCCTACGGCATCGCCGTGACCGGCACGATGGTGATCACGACGATCCTCTTCTACGTGATCGCGCGCCTGCGCTGGAAATGGTCGAAGCTCCGGGCGGGCGCGCTCGCCGCGGGGTTCCTCGCGATCGAGCTCGCGTTCCTCGCCGCCAACCTCCTGAAGCTCCTCCACGGGGGCTGGGTCCCGCTCGTGCTGGCGGCCGGCGTCTTCCTGATCATGACGACGTGGCGGCGGGGCAGGCGGCTCCTGACCCGCGTCCTCACCGGCCGCTCGATGCCGGTCGAGCGCTTCTTCGCCCAGGTGCGAGCGCCAGCAGCCGCCGCGCGTCCCGGGCACCGCGGTCTTTCTGACGGCGCACACGGGCGGCACGCCGGAGATCCTCGTCCACCACCTGGAACACAACAAGGCGCTGCACGAACACGTGATCTTCCTGTCGATCGTGGCGGAGGACATCCCGGAGGTCATGGAGGAGGAGCGCCTCGAGGTGGAGTCCCTGCCCCTCGGCTTCCAGCGCGTCGTCGCGCGCTACGGCTTCATGGAGACGCCGAACGTGGCGACCGTGGTCAGCCGCTGCTGTCTCGAGACCCCCGGGGCCTCGATCGACGACGTCACGTACTATCTCGGGCGGCCCACGCTGATTGCCCGGGCGAGCGGCCGGGCATGATGAAGTGGCGCAAGCTGCTCTTCGCGTTCCTGGCCCGCAACAGCCGGCCGGCCACGCAGTTCTTCGGCATCCCGGCCGACCGCGTGGTCGAGCTCGGCATGCAGATCGAGTTCTAGGAGAGGTGCCCATGTCCCTCGACGATCCGAAGGTCCAGCAGTTCCTCGCGACCAAGCAGATCGCGGTCCTCGCCACCGTGCAGCCCGACGGCGCGCCGCTCGCGATGGCGATGTGGTTCCTGCACGATCCGACGTCGCTCACGATGATCAGCGTCGACAATCTGCAGAAGGTCCGCAACCTCCGACGCGACCCGCGCGTCTGCGTGGTGGCGGAGGCCGCGGACGCCGCCGGCATCCGCGGCGTCACCGTGCAGGGCCGCGCGGAGTTCCTCGACGACACGCCGGAGCGACGCGCGCTCGTGGATCGCTTCCTGAAGAAGTACGACCCGCTGCTGGAGCAGTACTGGAAGGGCCGGGTGATGCCGCCGGACCGCGTGATGTTCCGGATCGTCCCGGGGAAAGTCCTGAGCTGGGGCTTGAGCTAGAGGGTCCGCCTCACCACGGCTGGACCTTGTACCACTCGTAGATCTCCTCGCCGGTGGTGAACCACACGCCCTTCTTCTTGCGCATGTAGTCGTACACCGCCTCGAAGTACTTGATGCGGTGCGGGACGCCCGAGTTGTACGGATGGACGGCGATCGCCATCACGCGCGGGTTCTTCGCGCCCTCGGCGTAGAGACGGTCGAACTGGTCCTTGCAGCGCCGCACCCATTCGTCGGCCACCTGGTGCTGGATGACCATCACCGGGATGTCGTTCAGCTCGAGCGTGTACGGCACCGAGACCAGCGTGCCCGCGGACGTCCGGATCGGGTACGGCTGGTCGTCGTTCACCCAGTCACAGACGTACTCGATGCCTTCCTCGGCGAGGAGGTCGAGCGTCTCGAACGTCTCCGTGAGGCCGGGGCCCATCCATCCCTTCGGCTTCTTGCCGGTGAAGTCCTTCAGGAGCTTGACGGAGTCGCGGATGACCGCGCGCTGGTCGGGCTGCAGGTGCATCGCGCCCTGCTTGACGCCGTGGCCGAGGAACTCCCAGCCCGCGTCGAGCATGGCCTGCGCCACCGGGCGATAGCTCTGGCACACGCTCGCGTTGATCGAGGCCGTCGCGCGCAGCTTGCGCTTCGCGAGCGCCTCGAGGAGGCGCCAGAAGCCCACGCGCATCCCGTAGTCGTGCCACGCCCAGTTCGGCACGTCGGGGATCGTCGCCACGCCCTGCGGCGCGGTGAGGTACTGCCGCGCCATCGCCTTCTCGAAGTCCCATTCCTCGACGTTGACGATGGTCCACACGGCGATGCGGGCGCCCTTCGGGAGCTTCCAGGGCTTGCGGCCCGCCATCGGTGAGTAGTCGAAACGCTCGGACGGGAGCCTCATGCCGCCCATAGTACAATCCCGCGCGTCATGCTCGGCCATCCTATCGGTTTCCCGCTCCACCACCGCAGGTGACCGCCGAGTTCTGGATCTCCCAGGCCTTCAACGGCCTCTCGTACGGCGCGCTGCTCTTCCTCCTCGCGAGCGGGCTGTCACTCATCTTCGGCGTCATGCGCGTCGTCAACCTCGCCCACGGCTCCTACTTCATGCTGGGCGGCTACGTCGGGCTCTCGGTCGTGTGGCGCACCGGCAGCTACGTGCTCGCCCTCGCGTGCGGCGCCCTCGCCCTCGCGCTGATCGGGATGGGAATGCAGCGCTTCTTCCTGCAGCGGCTGCCCGGCCAGACGCTCGGGCAGGTCCTGATGACCATCGGCTTCGCGCTGATCTTCCAGGACCTGGCCCTGCTGATCTGGGGCGGCGACCCGTACACGATCCCGGTGCCGCCGGCGCTGCAAGGCGTGATCTCGGCCGGCGGCATGCGGTTCCCGCGCTATCGCATCTTCATCGTGGTGGTCGCGGTGGTCGTCGGCGCGCTGCTCTGGCTCGCGCTCGACCGCACGCGGACGGGCGCCATCATCCGCGCCGCCGTGGACGACGCCGAGATGGCGGCCGGCGTCGGCATCCGGGTGCCGCGCGTGTCGCTCGCCGTGTTCGCGCTCGGCGCCGCGCTCGCCGCGCTCGGCGGCGTGATCGGCGGCGGCTTCCTCGGCGTCTATCCCGGCGCCGACTTCGAGGTGCTGCCGTACGCGTTCGTCGTCGTCATCGTCGGCGGGCTCGGCAGCTTGCCCGGCGCGATGGTCGGCAGCGTCCTGGTCGGCCTCCTCGACAACTTCGGCAAGGCGCTCTTCCCCGAGCTGTCGTACTTCACGCTGTTCGCGCCGATGGCGCTCATCCTCGCGCTGCGCCCGACCGGCCTGTTCGGGCGCGCGTGATGCGGCGTCACGCCGCGCTCATCGCGGTCGCGATCGCGCTCGCGGCCGGCGGCGCGCCGTTCCTGTCGTCCTATCCCGCTCACGCTGCTCACCCAGGCCGTCATCGTGGCCATCCTCGCCATGAGCCTCGACGTCCTGCTCGGCTACACGGGTCTGGCCTCGCTCGGGCACGCGGGCCTACTTCGGCATCGCGGCCTACGCCGTCGCCATCCTCACCACGGAGCAGCAGGCGGGCTTCGTCACGTGCCTCGTGGTCGGCATCGTGCCTCGCCGCGGCGACCGCCGCCGTCTTCGGGCTGCTCGCGATCCGGGCCACCGGCACCTACTTCCTGATGATCACGCTCGCGCTCGGGATGGTCGTGTGGGGCCTGGCCTTCCGCTGGGTCTCGATGACGAAGGGCGACAACGGCATCACCGGCATCCCGCGCCCCGACGCTGGCGCTGCCGTGGAGCTTCGTATCGCCGCTGCCGTTCTTCTATCTCGCGCTCGCCGCGCTGGCGCTGGCGTGGGCGCTCCTGGCGGTCGTCGTGCGCTCGCCCTTCGGCCTGAGCCTGAAGGGCATCCGCGAGAGCGAGTCCCGGATGCGCGCGCTCGGCTACAACGTGTGGCTGCACAAGTACCTCGCGTTCGTCCTGTCCGGGACCTTCGCGGGCTTCGCGGGCGTGTTCTGGGCGTACTACAACGGGTTCGTGAGCCCGGTCGACGTCCAGCTCATCACGTCGGTGGAGACCCTGCTCATGGTGGCGCTGGGCGGCCCCGGCACGCTCGGCGGGGCCCGCGCTGGGCGCCGCGATCATCGTGTTCCTGAAGAACTACGTCAGCGTGTACACGAAGCGCTGGCTGCTCATCCTGGGCGCCGTCTACATCGGCGTCATCCTCTTCGCGCCGCGCGGCGTGTTCGGGGCGTTCCGACGCGAATCCGCGCTGAAATCCGCCGTGCTACCCTTTTTCCGCACGATCGTCTCGAGAGGTGACATCGCCATGAAGAGAGCCCTCCTCATTCGCGTCGCCGCCGTCCTGGCGCTCGTCGCGATCGTTCTGCCGCTGTGTCTGCCCGCCGCCACCGTCGCGCAGAGCGGGCCGATCAAGATCGGCATGCTCGCGCCGCTCACGGGGCCGTTCGCGCAGATCGGCAAGGACATGGTCAACGGCACCGAGCTCTACCTCGACGAGATCGGCCGCCAGATGAGCGGCCGCAAGGTCGAGCTCATCGTGGAGGACGACGAGGGCAACCCGGCCACCGCGCTCAACAAGACGCGCAAGATGGTCGAGCAGGACAAGGTCCACCTCGTCACCGGCGGGCTCCTCGCCAACGTCGGCTACGCGCTCCAGCCGTACATCGACGGCCAGCGCGTGCCCGCGACGTACCCGGTCATGGCCGCGGACGACATCACCCAGCGCAAGCCGGCGAAGTACATCGTGCGCACCGGGTGGGCGACGAGCCAGCCGATGCATCCGTTCGCCGAGTGGGTCGTCAAGAACACGAAGCACCGCAAGATCGCGTTCATCGGCATGGACTACGCGTTCGGCTACGAGACGCAGGGCGGCTTCCAGCAGGTCCTGGAGCAGCAGGGCGGCCAGATCGTGCAGAAGATCTGGACCCCGCTGAACACGAACGACTTCGCGCCGTTCCTGGCCCAGATCAAGCGCGACGCCGACGCCGTGCTCGCGCTCTTCGTCGGGCGGCTCGCGCTCCAGTTCATGAAGCAGTACGAGGAGAGCGGCCTCAAGGCGAAGCTGCCGCTCTACGGCGGCGGGACGCTCACCGACGAGTCGGTGCTGCCCCAGATGGGCGACGAGGCCCTGGGGACGATCACCGCGCTGCACTACTCGCAGGCGCTCGACAATCCCGCCAACCAGAAGTTCGCGAAGGCGTTCGAGGCGAAGGCGGGCAAGATCTCCTCCTACTACTCCGAGGCGTGCTACACGAACGGGCGGTGGATCGCCGAGGCGGTGAAGGCCGATCGGCGGCAAGGTGGAGGACCGCGAGGCCTTCCTCGCCGCGCTGAAGAAGGTGGAGCTGAAGGACACGGCGCGCGGGCCGCTCACCGTGGACCGGTGGGGCAACCCCGTGCAGAACATCTACATCCGCAAGGTGGAGCGCGTGGGCGGCAAGCTCCAGAACACCGTCATCGCGACCGTGCCGGCCGTCGGCCAGTTCTGGAAGTTCAATCCGGACGAGTACATGAAGCTGCCGCTGTACGGGCGGGACTATCCGCCGTGTAAGCACTGCTGAGCTCGGAGTGGGCTTCGCCTCTGCACGACGGTCACCGAGGACACCGATCATCCGTTCGGCCAGCGCGACTCCATGAGGTCCGTCCCTGTCCCGCCCGAATAGTAGTTGGGCGTGAACACTGGGCGGGGAGAGCTGCCAAATGTCGAACCCGGAAGTCGAGCCCGTGTACCACGAGCTGGTTATCGTCGCGGCCTCGCCGACCACACGCGTTGGGCATCATGGGGCACGCAACGTCATGACGAGAGCTGAACGCGCGCAACAGCTGTGGAGCCTGCTGGCCTTAGCCGCGACGAGCCGCCACGTCTTGACCTATGACATGGTCGCCCGCCTCACCGGAGTTGTTCGACCGAGCATTGGTGACTTTCTTCGGCCCATTCAGCAGGGCTTTATCGCGGCGGCCGATGTGCCGGCGGCACAGGCGCGCGTCTTTCATCACCGGTGGCTTGACACCAATGCGCCCTCCGCAGAGCAATTCGAGGCCGCATACTCCCGTGCTCCGGATCGACGGTGACGCCCAACTACTTGTTGCTGCGGACGGGCCATCAACGGCGTGCCAGCGTCATGGTCGTGCTGGCCCGCCGCAGAACAACGCGTTCGGCGTAGAGGAAGAGAGGACACAGCATGGTTCGAGGAGTTCGGTTTCTCGTGGATGACACTGGCCGTAAGACCGCCGTTCAGATCGATCTGAAGACCCAGGCGCGGCTCTGGGAAGACTTCTACGACCGCGCGCTGGCCGGGAGCGAGCCTCTGAGCCCCGCGAGCCGCTGGAGGCTGTGAATCGGCGTGTCCTCGGGCGCAGACGACGGCGTGGCTGAGTACAGGGTTGTCTTCGCCCGCTCGGCTCGGCGGGAACTCGAAGGGCTCGAGGCCACCGTGGCGCGGCGAATCATTTCGCGTGTCGAGGCCCGCACGACCGATCCAAGGCCGCACGGGTGTGTCAAGCTGCAGGGAGCTGCCGATCTGTGGAGGATTCGGGTCGGAGACTCCCGCGTCGTCTACTCCATCGACGACAACGCACGACTCGTCGACATCCGTGTCGTACGACACCGCAGCGATGCATACAGACAGCAACGTCACGTGCGGCTGTGTCTTGTGTCTTTGAGTGCGTAGGCTGAGTCCGCGCCGGTCCAATTCATGGTGGGCTTGAGATGGACGAGGTATGCCAGACGCTGTATCCCGAGATCGAACCGTACGCGAAGGGCATGCTGGAGGTCACTGGCGGTGATCTCGTCTACTGGGAGGTGTGCGGCAATCCCAGGGGCAAGCCGGCTGTCGTCTTACACGGTGGTCCCGGCTCGGGGTGTACGCCGTGGCATCGGAGGCTGTTCGATCCTGCCGCGTACCGCGTTGTGCTGTTTGATCAACGTGGTTGTGGGCGGAGCCGGCCTCATGCGAGCTCCCCTGAGATTCAGTTGTCGGGGAATACCACTGGAAATCTGATCGCCGACATTGAGCTGCTGCGGGTGCACCTCAATGTCGAGCGGTGGTTGGTGTTGGGCGGGTCATGGGGCAGCGCGTTGGCGCTTGCCTACGCCGAGCGGTTTCCCACTCGTGTGACGGAATTGATCCTGTTTGGAGTGACGACGGGCCGGCGCGAGGAGTTTGACTGGTTGTTTCGTGACGGTCTGGGCGCGTTCTTCCCCGAAGCGTGGGAGCGTCGCCGCAGCGCCTTGCCGGTCGCCGACCGCGACGGCGATATCGTCGAGGCATACTGCCGCGTGTTGCAGGATGCTGATCCCGCGATTCGTGAACGGGCTGCTCTTGCCTGGTGCTTGTGGGAGTCCGCGACCCCGGATTGGCCTCCCGTGTCTGGATTGGCACCTCGGTTCTGTGATCCGTCGTTCGCGCTGGCCTATGCGCGGCTTGTCACGCATTACGTTCGGCACAATGCGTGGCTTGGCGATGGGAGTGTCTTGCGTGACGTGGATAGGCTTGCGGGGATTCCTGGGGTGCTCGTGAACGGGCGTTTCGATTTTCAGGCGCCGATCGCTACGGCGTGGACACTGCACCGCCTATGGCCTCGCTCGGAGTTGGTGGTTGTGAACGATGCTGGACATGCGGCCAGCAATCCTGGCATCACGGACGAGTTGATCCGGGCTACGGACCGTTTCGCGAGCGGATGACGTTTGTTCCGGGCGCGGGTTGCGTCGCTGGATAACCCGGACGGAAGGAGATCGGCTTACCTCCATGGGCACGGTCGCGTGCGTGTTGTGGCGGCGGGTTGATTGGCCGGGGCATGAAGCGGCGCGGCTCGTCCAGCGGGACGCCGGGTGGGAGCTGAGCGGGACCGCGGCGTTTCTTTACGAGAACTCTCCGTGCCGGCTCGACTACGTCATCGCGTGTGACGGCGCGTGGCGGACCGTCGCCACCCGGGTCACCGGGTGGGTCGGACGGGACGGCGTCGACATCGCGATCACCGTCGATGCCAATGGACGGTGGCGGATGAACGGACGGGAGTGTCCCGGCGTGGCCGGGTGCGTCGATGTCGACCTCAACTTCAGCCCCTCGACCAACCTCCTGCCCATTCGGCGCTTGCGCCTCGACGTGGGGCAGTCGGCCGACGTGAGCGCGGCGTGGCTGCGCTTTCCCAGCTTCGCGCTCGAACGTTTCGATCAGACCTACCGCCGTCTGGGCCCGGCGACGTACCGCTACGAGAGCGCGAGCGGCTTCGCGGCGGACCTCGACGTCGACGACGCCGGGTTCGTCACGCGGTACGGGGACGTCTGGCGCTCCGAGGTCGCGCCTGGGCCATAGTGGGTGTGGCCGCGGGCGAGCGGCTCGTCCGCCGGCACGCTTGCCCCGCGCGCCGGGAACGCGTTACAACACCTGCGCCGTGGCCGCGCACGCCCTGCATCTCGATCACGTCTCCAAGGTGTTCGGCGGCCTGCGGGCCGTCGACGACGTCAGCCTGACCGTCCAGCCCGGCGAGCGGCGGGCGCTGATCGGGCCCAACGGCGCCGGGAAGACGACGCTCTTCAACCTCATCGCCGGCGCCCTGCCCGTCACGCAGGGCACGATCACCCTTTTCGGTCAGGACGTCACCCGGATGGCGGCCCACCGCCGCGCGTGGGCGGGGCTCGCGCGCACCTTCCAGATCTCGAACCTGTTCCCGACGTTGACCGTGCTCGAGAACTGCCTGCTCGCCGTCCAGGCGCTGCGGCCGGCGCGGCTCGCCATGCACCGATCCCTTCGCGGCTACCCGGACCTGCACGCGCGCGCCCAGGCCACGCTCCAGGCGGTCGGGCTCGAAGACCGGGAGCACACCGTCGTGCGGCAGCTCTCGCACGGCGAGCAGCGGCAGCTCGAGATCGGCCTCGCGCTGGCCGGCGCCCCGCGCCTGCTCCTCCTCGACGAGCCGACCGCGGGACTGTCCCCCGCAGAGTCGCAGCACATGGCGCGGCTCCTCGGGACGCTCGATCCGGCGATGACCGTCCTGATCATCGAGCACGACATGGACATCGCGCTCGAGATCGCGCGCCACGTCACCGTGCTGCACTACGGCCGCGTGATCGCCGACGGCACGCGCGAGGAGATCCGCGCGCATCCCCTCGTGCGGGAGATCTACCTCGGTGCTTGAGATCCAGGACGTCCACACCTACTACGGCGACAGCCACGTGCTCCACGGCGTCTCGCTCACCGTGGCCGACGGCGAGGTGCTGACGATCCTCGGGCGGAACGGGATGGGCAAGACCACGCTCATCCGCTCGATCATCGGCTTCACGCCGCCGCGGCAGGGCGCCGTGCGTCTCAAGGGCCAGGACGTCGCGGGCTGGCCGCCGTACCGGCTGGTGGAACGCGGGATGGCCCTGGTCCCGCAAGGCCGGCGCGTGTTCCCCTCGCTGACCGTGCGCGAGAACCTCGACGTCGCGCGCGCAGGCACGGGACGCTGGAACCTGGAGCGCGTCTACGAGCTGTTTCCTCGTCTCCGCGAGCGCGCGGCCAATCGCGCGAACAAGCTCTCCGGCGGCGAGCAGCAGATGCTCGCCATCGCGCGCGCGCTGATGAGCAATCCCGAGCTGCTGCTCCTGGACGAGCCGACCGAGGGCCTGGCGCCGCTGCTCGTCCGCGAGGTGGGACGGATCCTCGGCGAGCTGAAGCGTGAGGGCCTCTCGATCCTGCTCGTCGAGCAGAACCTCCCGCTCGCGCTCGGCGTCGCCGACCGCGTGCACATCCTGAGTCGCGGTCAGATCGTGTACAGCGGCGCGCCGGCAGCGCTCGCCGCCGACGAAGCGGTGAAGTCCCGCTATCTTGGAGTGGCGTAGCCCTCGGATTCGGCTCGCTCTTCAGGACTCCCGATACGGGATCGGGCCGGCGTACTCCGTTCTCAGCGGGGCCCAGCGGTCGGCGCCGATCTTCGCCAGCGTCGACGCGAGCTGCGCGAGGTGCAGTCGGTCGTGCGTGACCCAGGCGGCGACCAGGTCGAGGCCGGACATCTTTCCGAGCTGCGGCTGGTCCACCACGCGCGTCAGACGCGCCGGATCGAGGAGCGAGAGGAAGGCCAGGTTGTCGCGGCGGCTCTGCTTGAGGACCGCGAGGGCCTTGCGCGGGGTGTCGTCGATGTAGCCGCGGTCCTTCGCCCAGCGCTGCGGATCGATCCGCACGAAGCTGGTGCCGCCCTCGACGACGACGCGCACGCGCGCGCCGAAGTCCTCCACTTCCTCGTCGCGCAGGTGGCACACGATCTCCACCGGCGCCCATTCCTTCGGCGCGGGACGCGCGCGCCACAGCGCGTCGTCCACGTCGCTGAGCAGCGCATCGAGCACGGAGGGCAGGCGCGCCAGGTCGCGGCGCGCGCTCGCCAGGAGCGCCGTCGCGTCGATCGCGGTCACGACGGCGTCACCGCGCCCGCCGTCCAGCAGACGCTGGACGTCGCGCGCGGCGAAGCCCGCCCACTCGAGAATCGCGCGCGCATCGCTTCCGAACGACGCCGTCGGGGGCCCGGGCACGAACCCGGCGTCACCCACGCGCACCGGCGGGCCGAGCACCGTGACCGGCCCCACGGTCGGGTGATCGTAGCGGTGGAACATGTCGTTCGCGGCCGGCTGCGGATCGTCGAGGATCTCCACGGGCAGCGCCACACCGCTCGCGGGCACCCCGGCCGCCTCCAGCAGGCTTTGCCATTCCCGCGTCGTGCGCGACGCCATCGTCGCGTCCACCGCGCGCTTCAGGTCGGCGTAGTGCGCGTCGACGTCCGCCACCTTGCCCTCGAGGCCCGGGTCCGTGTGACCGACGGCGGCGATGAACTTGCGGCGGAGCGACGGGCTCCCGCACGCGATCGCGAGCGCGGCGTCCTTGGTGGCGTACGTGCGGACGTAGATCGCCTGCGAGGACACCACGCGGTTGCGCGGCATGCGCTCGACCTGCTCGGCGAACGGCACGCCGCCGCTCCGCGCGCCCGCGAGCCACTCGCCGAACGCCGCGTGGCGCGGCCCGTCGAGCTTCTCCACGCGGATCATCAGGTTGTTCTGCAGCGCGAGCGCGGCCATCAGCAGCGACGTGTCGACGCGGCCGCCGCGGCCGGTGCGCTCGCGGCGGTAGAGCGCGGACGCCACGCCGAAGGCCAGGAGCGAGGCCGCCATGTAGTCGGCGATCGGCGACTCGCCGGTCGCCGGCAGCCCGTCCTTCGTCCGCCCGCCGGTGACCATGAGGCCGCTGCGCGCCTGCACGACGTAGTCCATGCCGGCCAGCGCGGCGTCGGGGCCCTTCGTCCCGAACGCGGTGACGCTCCCGACGATGATGCGCGGGAAGCGCGGCGCGAGCTGCTCGTACTCGAGCCCCAGCTCGGCCGCGAGCCCGGGGCGCATGTTGGCGAGCACCACGTCGGCGCGCGCCAGCAGCGCGTCGAGGATCTCGCGCGCGTCGCGATGACGGAGGTCGAGCGGCAGCGCCTGCTTGCCCCGGTTGCGGATCAGGAAGTGCCGGCTCTCGCCCCCACCGAGCGGCGCGATGTGCCGGCTCGGCTCCCCTTCGAGCGGCTCGATCTTGATGACGCGCGCCCCGCCGTCGGCGAGCATCTGCCCCGCCCACGGCACGGCGATGAAGTGCCCGAACTCGAGGACGGTCACGCCGGCGAAGGGCCGCTCGTCGGTCATCGGCTCAGGCCCGCATGAACCCGTTCAGCTCGGGCGACGGGACCGAGCGGTCGATGTAGCTGAACGTTCCCTTGTCCTTGGCCTCGCGCGCGGCCTCCACCAGGCCCGTCATCGCCGCGCGGTAGAGCGAGGTCGCGAGGCTGATGCGCTTCACGCCGGCCGCCTCGAGCTCCGCGACCGTGAAGGACTTGCCCTTGATGCCGACCATGAAGTTGAACGGCTTCGTCAGCGCCGAGCACACCGTGCGCACCGACGCGAGATCCGGCAGGCCCGGCGCCATCAGCACGTCGGCGCCCGCCTTCTCGTAGGCCTGCAGGCGCTTGATCGCGTCGTCGAGGTTCGTGTTCCCGCGCAGGAAGCCCTCCGCGCGTCCCGTCACCACGAACGCGAAGGGGAGCGTGCGCGCCGCCTCGACCGCGGCGGCCACGCGCTCGGTGGCCAGACCGAGGTCGTAGAGGGGCTTCTCCTTGTTGCCGCTCGCGTCCTCGATCGAGCCGCCGACGAGGCCGACGCCCGCGGCGAGACGGATGGTCTCGGCCGTCACGTCGGGCGTGTCGCCGAAGCCCTTCTCGAGATCGGCGGAGACCGGCAGGTCGGTGGCCTCCGCGATCGCGCGGCAGTGCACGAGCGCCTCGTCGCGCGTCACCTTGCCGTCGCGCGTGCCGAGCGTGTTGGCCTGCGCGCCGCTGGACGTCGCGATCGCCTGGAAGCCGAGGCCGGCGAGGATGCGTGCGGAGCCCGCGTCCCAGGCGTTGGCGATCACGAACGCGCCGGGGGCCTGATGGAGCGCGCGGAAGCGGGCGGCCTTCTCGCTCTGGGTCGGCATGACGTCCTCCTGGGGTCAACGGTGACCCCAGGAGTGTAGCCCGCCTCAGGGAAGAACGAGCAGGGCGCGCCGACGCGCCGCCTGACGGTTCACGCTTCCCGCTGCACCGCCGCGTTGTAGTTCGCGTCGTACCACCACGTGAGGTACGCCTCGTACGTGATCGGCGGGAAGCGCGGCGGATTGTCCGGCCCCTGGCACGTCGGCAGGCACTCGATCACCGTGTCGATGTGCGGGCCGAGGAAGAACGGGATCGCGTAGCGATGGCGGCCCACCGGCGGCAACGCGCGATGCGGCGTCGACTTGAAGCGCCCGTTCGTCCAGCGGCGCATCATGTCGCCGGTGTTCACCGCGTACGAGCCCGGCACGGAGGGGACGTCGAGCCAGTCGCCGGACGGCATCCGGACCTGGAGGCCGGGCACGTCGCTCTGCGCGAGGAACGTCAGGAAGTTCGCGTCGGTGTGCGGCGCGATCCCGAACTGGTTCGGCGCGGCCGCCACGGGCGGATAGTGCGTGAGGCGGAACGAGAACTGGCTCTCGGCGAACGCCGCGTCGAACGCGGTCGGCGCGCAGCTCGAGCGCCACCGCGACCACCGGGCAGCACGCGCGCGCTGAGCGCGTCCATCGCGTCCGTGTACGCGAGGACGCTCTCGCGGAATCCCGGCAGGTCGTCCGGCCACTGGTTCGGCCCGACGAAGCGGCGCCCGGACTGCAGCAGCGGGTCGTCGGCGCCGCGCTCGCGCTTGGTGAAGAACGCCTCGTTCAGATCCGGCTTGTCGTTGGCGTTGACGTCCGAGGTCCACACCGCGTACCGGCCCATCGTCATGTAGCCGTTGTTGTGCTCGTTCATGCGCAGCGCGAGCTTCCGGTCCATCGGCTGGTCGTGGAACCGGCGGGCCTCGTCGAACGTCCGCGCGATGAGCGCCGGCGGCACGCCGTGGTTCACCATCACGAAGAACCCGACCTGCTCGAGCGTCTCGCGGAGCTCCGCGGCGGTGGCCTCGAGCGCTCCCGGTGTCCCGGCGAAGCAGGGCCCGAAGTCGATCACCGGAATGGCCGCCGCGCGGCCGGAGTGCGATCGTGCCTGGGCCGAGATCGCCATGGACGCCTCCTCTACGGACCCTCGTTCGCCGGCCCGGGCAACGACCGTCCGCCGGGCTCCCGGGCCGGAAAGCGCGCCAGGGCCGCTTCGTCCAGCTCGACGCCGAGCCCGGGGCTGCGCGGCACCGCGATGTAGCCATCCTGCACCACGAAGCCCGGGCGCGCGATCTCGCGGCCGCGCGCCTCGAAGTTCACGAAGTACTCGGTGATGAGGAAGTTCGGGATCGCGGCCGAGACGTGGATCGTCGCCGCGAGCCCGACCGTGGTGCTGTTGTAGTTGTGCGGCGAGACCGTCACGAACGACGGCTCCGCCATCTGCGCGATCGCGCGCAGCTCCAGGATGCCGCCGCAGTTGCACACGTCGGGGTTGATGATGTCGGCCGCGCGCAGCTCGAAGACGCGCCGGAACTCCGCGCGCGTGTACAGCTCCTCGCCGGTCACGATCGGGATGGCTGATCTGGCGGCGGCACTCCGCCAGCGCGTCGAGATTGGTCGACGAGACCGGCTCCTCGAACCAGAACGGGCGGAAGCGCTCCATGGCCCGCGCGATGCGGATGGCGTGCATCGGCGCGAGGCGGCGATGGACCTCGATGAGCAGATCGACGTCGGGCCCGACGGCCTCGCGCACGGCCGCGACGGTGGCGATGGCCTGCTCCTCGGCCTCGCGTGTGATGTGCGTCCGCCACGGCCCGGGGAACGGATCGAACTTCAGCGCGGTGAAGCCGCGCGCCACCGTGGCCTTCGCATCGGCCGCGTACTCCGCCGGCGTGCCGTGGCGATACCAGCCGTTGGCATAGACGCGGATGCGGTCGCGGCAACGGCCGCCGAGCAGCTCGTACACCGGCACGCCGTGCCGCTTGCCCGCGATGTCCCACAAGGCCTGCTCGATCCCGCTCACGGCGCTCCAGAAGTCCATCGCGCCGCGCTTGGCCGAGAAGTCGTGGTACGCCATGTGGACGAAGTGGGTGATGTCGGACGGCGTCGCGCCCGACCACGTAGCGGCCGAGCGCATTCGACGAGCGCGAGGATGCTGCGTGTCGCGGTCGCTCTGCGTGTAGCACTCGCCCCAGCCGTGCGGCCCGCCGTCCGTCTCGACCTTGACGAACAGCAGGTTCTTGCCGCCGCCGAGATTGGTGAGAAACGGCGTGACCGACTGACGCGCATCGCTAGAGGACAGCGCGTAGGTCGGGCGGCGCGGATCGGCGCCGGCCGACAGCACGCCCGTCTCGGGATCGCGCCGGGTCACCACGGCGCCGATGCCGCACGCGCCGATCTCCGTCACCTCGTGGCCGAGCGCGCGCAGCTCGGTCCGCGTGCGCTCGGGAATGCCCGCCTCGACGTTGAGCTGGCCGGGCTTGTAGACGCGCGGCCAGAACGAGTTCACGAGCGTCTGCGTCGCGAAGCGCGGCGCCTCGACGGCCTGCTGCGGGTTCATCCCGAAGACGAGCACGTTGAGGATGAGCTGCAGATCGGCCTGCGCCTGGTCGTCGCCGCCCGGGCAGCCGACCGTCATCACCGGCACGCCCGTTCTCGCAGATCAGGTAGCTGATCAGCGTCGTGCGCGGGCGCTTGCCCGGCGTGAGCGCGTTGGGATGGCCCTCCTCGAGCACGAACATCTCGCTGCGCGTGCTGAGCGTGCAGCCGAGCTCGGGCGAGAACGCCGACTTCCGGAACACGCCGCCGCTCGGCGTGAGCGCGATCATGTTGCCGTCGCGGTCGATGGCCGCGATGTGCGTGGTGCCGTCGGCCGGCGCCTCGGCCGCCGACGCGCGGCACGGGCGCGCGTGCGCGCCGACGCACGGCGCCGTGCTCGCTCGCGGATCGCCGGGCGGCGGCGCCTCGGGCGCCGCGCGATCCGGCGCGGATGAGCGCCGCGCGCTCGCGCGCGTACGCCGGCGACAGCAGCTCGGCGAGCGGGACCGGGGCGGCGTCGCCGTAGTACCGCTCGCGGTCGGCGAACGCGAGCTTCAGCGCCTCCGCCACCACGTGGATGTAGCGCGCGGAGTTGTGGCCCATCGCGCGCAGGTCGACGGCGGACAGCATGCCGAGCGCCTGCATCAGCACGGGCCCCTGCGTCCACGCGGACTGGCCGAGGATCTCGCGCCCGTCGAACGTCATGCGCAGCGGGCGGCTCGAGGCGCGTGCGGTAGCCCGCGAGATCGGACGCGCGCAGCAGCCCGCCGAGCCGCTCGGAGAAGCCGCCGATCGTCGCCGCGATGTCGCCGCGATAGAAGCGCTCGCGCGCGGCGGCGATGCCCGCGACGCGATGGCCGCGCGCCGCGCGTCGGCCTCGACGAGCCGCTTCAGCGTGCCGGCGAGCGCCGGCTGCACGAACAGCTCGCCGACGCGCGGGCACGCGGCCGCCGGGATAGAAGACGTCGTGGCCGCCCGGCGGGTAGAGCGTCGAACTGGCTGCGCGTCTCCGGGATCGCCAGCATGCGGTGCATGTACTCGTACATCGGGAAGCCGCGCTCGGCGTACTGCACGGCGGGCGCGAGGACCTCGCGACGCTCTTCGTCCCGTACGTCTCGAGCAGCGTCAGGTACGCGTCGACGGCGCCCGGCACCGTGAACGACAGGTGCGCGTCGGCGCCCGGTCCGGTCGGAATGCGGTCGAGCCCGCGCCCGCGGAAGAACGGCGATCGTCGCGCAGGGCCGGCGCGACCCCCTGGCCGCTCACGGCGACGGTGTCGCGCGTGCGCGCGTCGTAGACCATCGCGACGCACTCGCCGCACAGCGTGTACGACGCGGTCGGCTCGACCACGGCGGCCGCGAAGCCGGCGGCGGCCGCCGCGTCGAACGCGTTGCCGCCCGTCGAGCAGCATGCGCATGGCGGCCATCGACACCAGCGGATGACCGGTGGCGACGACGCCCTGCGTGCCGGACGACCACCGGCCGCGTGGTGGCCCGGTCGGCCGCGTGGTGCTCGGTCTCGTGAACGGACGGCAGCTGGTTGGTCATGGCCTCGTCCTCATGACGACGGGTGCGCCAGGTCGGCGCGGGTGTAGGGGATCGAGAACGTCGCGTCGCCGGGCAGGGTGGGGATCGTCTTCTCCCACCGCGCGTACGCATCCCGCATGGTGACGAGCCGTTCGGCCTCGCGCCGGCCCAGGTTCGCCCGCTCGCGCGCGTCACGGGCGAGGTCGAACAGGAACTCGCCGTCGTCCGTCGCGAGATACTTCCAGCGGCCCGTGCGCATCGCCTTCTGGTCGCGGTACTTCATCCGCCAGAAGAGGTCGCGCTCGAACGGAGACTCGGGACGGTCGAGCACGCCGAGGAGGCTCACGCCGTCGAGCGGGTAGTCGGGGTGGGCGGCGACGCCCGCGGCGTCGAGGAACGTCGCCACCCAGTCCATCGTGATCGCGAGCTGCGCCGTGACGCCGCCCGGCCGCACGCGCTCGGGCCACCGCACGACGTACGGCACGCGGATCCCGCCCTCCAGCAGATCCATCTTCTTGCCGACGAGCGGCCACGTGTCCGAGAAGCGCTCGCCGCCGTTGTCGCTGGTGAAGACGACGAGCGTGTTCTCGTCCGCGCCGATCGCCCGCAGGGCGTCCACGATGCGGCCGACGCCTTCGTCCATGTGGCGGATCATCGTCCGGTACGTCTCGACCGAGCCGCCGTCCGTGTGGACGATCTTCCCCAGGCGCCGGGCTTCGTCCTCGTCGTCGCGTGTCTCCCACGGCCAGTGGGGCGCCGTGTAGTGCACCGACAGCAGGAACGGCGACGTCCTGCCCTTCTGCCGCTGGAGGAACCCCACCGCCGACTCCGTGATGAGGTCGGTGAGATAGCCGGTGCGCTGCGATTCCACATCCCCTTCGAAGAGGTCGTGCGCGCCGGCGGAGTCGCGATGCGTGAAGTAGTCGACGCCGCCGCTCATCACGCCGAAGAACTCCGCGTACCCGCTCTTCAGCGGCCCGAAGTGCGGCGCGAATCCGAGATGCCACTTGCCCGACAGCGCGGTCGCGTAGCCGGCATCACGCAGCAGCGAGGCGAGCGTCGGGTGGTCCGGCGGGAGGCCGAGCGTCGGGCTGCCGCGATGGCGGCTCGCGATCGGCTCGTCGTTGCCCGCGCGCAGGCGGTATTGCCAGCGGCCCGTGGCCAGCGCGAAGCGCGTGGGCGAGCAGACCGGCGAGTTCGAGTAGCCGTCGGTGAAGCGGAGGCCGCCGGCGGCCATCCGGTCGATCTCCGGCGAGCACGAGGCCGGACGGCCACCGTAGCAGCCGAGGTCGGCGTAGCCGAGGTCGTCGGCGAGGATGAAGACGAAGTTCGGCCGTTCCTGACTACCACTCGAGCGCGTCCGCCATGCGGCGCTTGTGCCAGCGCGGATCGCCGAGATACGCGAACAGCGTCCGCGACATCTGCGTGTGCGCGGCGAGGCCGTACTCGATCAGGCTGCCCTGCCCCGCGTGGACCTCGTGCGCGGCGTTGCACGCCTCGAGATAGCCCTCGCTGCTCACGGCCTTCGCCATGTGCACCGCCGCGGCCGCCGGACGTCCGGTGTCGAGCTTCCAGAGCGCTTCGGCGGTCGTCCATCGCGCGGCGTCGAGGTGGTTCACGAGCCGGATGATGTGGTCCTGCACGCGCTGGAACTTGCCGATCGGCACCCCGAACTGCACGCGCTCCTGGCTGTGCTTGACCGACAGATCGAACACCGCCTGGCAGCCCGCCGACCATGTAGGAGCAGAGCACCGGGAGCGCCTTCTGCAGCGCGCGGTCGAGCGCCGCCCAGCCCTGGTTCTCGCTCGCGCCCAGGAGCTGCGCCTCGGCCGCCTCGAACGTCACCTCGCACTGCCACGAGACGAACCCCGGCAGTCGCCGCGCGCGCACGCCGCGCGCGCGGGCGTCGACGAGCAGCAGGCTGACGTCGTTCGGCCGGTCGCCGGTGCGCACGGCGACGATGATCGCGGTGGCGGCGTTGGCGTCGCTCACGAACAGCTTCGTGCCGTCCACGCGATAGCGATCACCGGCGCGCTGGGCGCGCAGCGTGATGCCCTGCGCGCCCCACGAGGCGTTCGGCTCGGCCAGCGCGACGGCCAGCACGGTCTCGCCGCTGGCGACACCGGGCAGGATCGTGCGGCGCTGCTCCGCCGTCCCCGCTTCCATCACGGTGAGCGCGCCGAGCACGCCCGAGCTGAAGAACGGCCCCGGCAGCGGGCCGCGTCCGAGCTGCTCGTAGAGCACGGCGGCGTCGGTGACGCTGCTCTCGCTCCCGCCGTACTCGCCCGGAATGAGAATGCCGAGCCAGCCCCGCCTCCGACGCCTTCCGCCAGAGGTCCGGCACCAGGCTCGACTCGGCCTTCTGCAGCGCCACGATCGCGTGCGTCGGCGCCTCGCGGTCGACGAACGTGCGCGCCGAGGACCGGAGCATCTCCTGGGGCTCGGTGAGAGCCAGGTCCACGTCAGCGTCCCTTGAAGACCGGCGTGCGCTTCGCCCGCCACGCCTCGTGGCCTTCCTTCTTGTCCTCGGTGAGCTCGAGCATCGCGAAGCGGTAGAGGTCGACGAGCGAGGCGTCCGCGAGGTTCGGGATGTCGAGTGCCGCGCAGCAGCGACTCCTTGGTGAGCCGCGCGGCCAGCGGCGGCAGCGACGCGAGGTGCTTCGCCACCTTCATCGACTTGTCCATCAGCTCGGCGTGCGGCACCACCCACTGCGCGAGGCCGATGCGGTGCGCCTCCGCCGCGGGGAGCGGGAAGCCGAGCGCGAGCCGCATCGCCTGGCCGCGTCCCACCCAGCGCGCCAGCCGCGTCGCGCCGCCGTACGCGGGCAGGATGCCGAGCGCCACCTGCGGCAACCGCCACTCCGCCTTCTCGGACGCGACGAGGAGGTCGCAGCAGAACGTGACGATGCAGCCGATGCCCACCGCGTAGCCGTTGATCGCGCCCACGATCGGCTTCGGGAAGTTGCCGAGCACCTCGAACGCGCGGTGCCTGCGCTTGGCGATGCTCTTGATGAAGGCCGCGGGCGACTCCATCGTGTGCGTCTTCGGATCCTTCAGGTTCGCGCCGGCGGAAAACGCGCCGGCCGCTCTCGTCGCCGGTGAGGATCGCGCAGCGGATGTCGTCGTCGTCCTCCATCGTGGCGAAGTGCGCGCGCGAGGCCCTCGTTGAAGTCGGGGCCCCAGGCGTTCTTGGCGCCGGGACGGCTGAGCGTGACGATGCCGATGTGATTGCACTTCTCGTAGGCGACGCCCATGGCTAGTGCACCGTTCCCGCAGCTTCGCGTGTGGCGCGTCCGATCCCGATCCGCCTCGCGATGCTGACGCGTTGAATGTCCGCCGTGCCGCCGGGATGGACGGCGATGATCCCATTGCGCTGCTGCAGCTCGAGGAAGCCCTCGGGCGAGCCCCACGTCTCGTCGGTGGTGAGGGCGGCCGGCCCGACGGCTTCGAGAATCGCGCCCGTCATCCAGAGGCCGGTCATCTTGCGGTAGTACGAGAGCTGCGGCCCTTCGTACGAGCGCGGCCGCTTGGCGTAGGTCAGCCAGAAGTTGCGCAGGCCGAAGAGCCGCATGACCTCGGTCTTGATGTAGATGTCGGCGAGCAGATCGCGCGTGTCGTGCGTCCTGCGCGAGCGGCGCGCCGTCGCGCTTGGTCTCCTGGCAGTACGCGCAGCAGGCGATCCCACACGCGATGGCGGCCGATGCGGCCGCCGGCGCCGTGCTCGAGCTCGAGGTGCGTCGATGGCCGCCTTCCAGCCGTTGTTCTCGCCGCCGACCAGCGTGAACGCCGGCACGCGCACGTTGTCGAAGAACACCGTGTTCTTCACGCGCGGAGTCGGTGCCGCCCTCGCCGCCGGTGCCGAGCAGCTCCATCGGCTGCACGGTGATGCCGGGCAGGTTCGGCGTCGATCATGAACCACGACACGTTCTCGTGGCGCTTCGCCGCCCGGGTTGGTGACCGCGATCATCCAGATGCGATCGGCGCCGTGGTCGCTGCCGACGAAGATCTTCTGGCCGTTGATGACGTACTCGTCGCCGTCGCGGATGGCGGTCGTCGCCACGCCCGCGAGGTCGGAGCCGGCGCCGGGCTCGGTGAGGAGCTGCCACGTGCGGACCTCGCCCGTGTAGATCGGCGGCAGGAACGCCTGCTTCTGCTCCTCGGTGCCCCACACGAGGATCGTGGCGCCGCCGAGCCGCCCGCCGCTGTCGTAGTAGGGCGGCAGCGACAGCCCGATGCGGTCGGCTTCCTCCTCCAGGATGATCGTGGAGTCCACGTCGAGCCCGCCGCCGCCGTACTGCTTCGGCGCGCGCGGATAGAGCCAGCCCTTCGCGCCGAGCTTGCGCCCGAACGCGCGCAGGTCGCGATAGCGCGCGAGGCTGTCGTCCTCGGAGACCGGCGTGCGCGTGACGCCCGGCGGCACGTTGGCCTCCAGCCAGGCGCGCACCTCGCCGCGGAACCGCTGCTGCTCGTCCGTGTACGTGACCTCGAAGTCCATGGAACGGGATCCTTTCGTATGCTCGCCTCGGACGGCGGGGCCCCAGCCCCGCGACGTCCTGCGGCTCGCACTACCCTACTCGACGAGGGCCTTGGCGGCGCCCGTGAGCTCGACGATGTGCAGGCCCGTGTCCGCGCGGTCCGCGAGGTAGATCAGCCCGCGATCGTCCACCTCGACGTTGTTCGTCTGGATCGCGACCTTGCAGCGGTCGTTGCCGTCGACCTTGACGCAGCGCCGCGCGGTGGCGGCGGTGACGGCCGGGATGAAGTGCGCGACGTCGCGCGGCGCGAACGGGTTGCGGATGTCCACGGCGCGCACGCCCGCGTTGAAGTACGCGAGGAACACGAGCTTCCGGTAGTAGATGGACGTGAACGACTCGTGCGACGAGTGCGGACCGAAGCGGCCGCCGCGCCGGCAGAAGTCGCCGGGGCGCTCGGGCACCTCGAACGTCGACACCGTGAACGGCTTGCTCGGCACGGTGATGTCCACGAGGAAGGTGAGCTGACGGATCTCCTGGCACTCGTTGCGGAGCGACTCGGACACGAGCACCACGACGTCCCGCACGCGCCCGCTCAGGTTGAGGACGTGGTCGCCGACGGGCACGCCCAGGACCGGGAAGCTCGTGTGGCCGCCCCAGTCCGGCGGCATGTCGAGGCGTCCGATCTCCGGGTAGCGCAGGTTCTCGGGCGTCGGCGCGAACCTGTCCGCGCTCGCCGGGTTGCCGTTGAGGAGCCGGTCGCGGTCCACGATCTGCAGGACGCCGTTGGCGCCGGTGCCGTACGCGAAGTACACGCGGTTCCGCAGCACGATCGGGCCGTGCACGCCGGCGGCGCCGTCGATGTCGGATTCGAGCCCGGCTCCTGGCCGACGAGGCCGAAGTCGCGGATGAAACGCGGATTCGCCGGGTCCGCGAGGTCGTAGATCTTCGTCATCCGGTTCGTGCGCCAGCCCTGCGGGCGGCCGTCGGAGACGAGGTACGCGATGCCCGTCGCGCACTCCCACCAGTTCTTGTGCGTCTCGTCGAGCCCGCGGACGACCGTGGTCACGAGCGCCGGGATGGCGCGGATCAGTGACGTCCCACACCTCGTGCGCGAGCCGGCCGAGGGTCCGCAAGAGATACGTCTTCGCGCGATCGCCCTTCGGCAGGTCACGGCCGTCGCAGATCCGGACCATCGAGGCGCCGCCGGCTTCCGCCTCGCCGGCCGCGCCGGGGATGTGGTGCAGGTACTGCGGCTTCGCGGGATCGGTCACGTCGACGATCGACGTGCCGTTCAGCTCCATGCGCCCGGTCAGCGCGTTCATGCGCTCGCCGCCGTGGTGGCCGACGTAGGCGATCCATCGATCGCCTTGCTTCACGACGAGCGGCTGGTACGCCGAGCGCGCCTGCAACGGCTCGTGTCCGACGAGCCGCATGTCCTTCGCTTCGGCGGCGGTGCCGGGCGTGGTCGTGCCGACGGTGGCGCACGCGGCGAGGAGCGTGACGATCAGGAGGACGAGCGGCACGAGCCTCATGCGCGCAGGGCTTCGATCGCGCGGACGACGACGGCGAGGTCCTCGCCGCCGTGCCCGTCCGCCGCGACGGCGCCGTAGAGACGCTCGGCGACGTCGGTGAGCGGCAGCGGCGCGCCGACGTCGCGCGCCGCATCCTGGATGAGGTGCAGGTCCTTCATGAACAGGTCGAGCTTCATCTGCGCGGGGAACTCCCCCTTCGCGATCAGCGGGCCGCGGACTTCGAGCATGCGCGAGGTCGCGGCGCCGGCGCCGAGGACGTCGAGCACGAGGCCGAGGTCGAGGCCGGCCCGCGCGCGCCATGGTGAGCGCCTCGGCGGCCGCCGCGGAGTGGAGCGCGACGAGGAGGTTGGCGACGAGCTTCAGCGTCATCGCCTGGCCGGCGCGCCCGATGTAGACGGGGTGCGGCAGCACCGCCTCGAGCACGGGCGCCCAGCGGTCGAAGAGCGACGCGCTCGCCGCCGACGAAGATCACCCCGTTGCCGCGCTCCACCATCCCGCTCGTGCCGCTGACGGGACAATCGAGGAAGCCGAGCCCGCGCGCCGTCACCTCGCCCGCGAGGCGCTCGGTGAGCGTCGGCGAAATCGTGCTCATCTGAACGACCGTGGTCCCCGGACGCGCCGCGCCCACGATCCCGTCCGCGCCGAGAATGACGGCCTCGACGGCGTCGAGCGTAGGCAGGAGCGTGCACACGATGTCCGTCCCAGCCACCGCGGCTGCCACCGACTCGACGGCCTCCCCGCCAAGCGCCTGCAACGCATCGAGGCGCTCGCGAACGACGTCGTGCCCGACGACGCGGTACCCCGCCGCGATCAATCGCGAAGCGACGGCGTGCCCCAACAACCCGAGACCGACAACGCCCACTGCCGTCGCCGCCATCTAGCGATCACCCTCCGTTCGCGCGCCGGCTTTGGACCCGCGTCGCCACGAGCGGGACGGCGACGAGGACGGCGAGGATGACGAGCACGTTCCTGCGCATTGAAGCGACCTCCTGCGGTCACGCGGTGAGGGCGCGAGGCAGACCTTAGCATAGAGTAGTGGCGCTCCGAGGAGGGTGCCCATGAGCCGGTCCCGCATCATCGATCTGTCGGTCACCGTCGACAACGAGACGATGAGTCCGCCCTCGACGAACATGAAGCTCGACATCACGCCGCACCGCCGCGGACCCGGCTTCTGGCAGGTCTCGAGCGTGAACCAGAGCCTGCACACCGGCGCGCACATCGACTCGCCGCTGCACGTGTTCAAGGACGGCATCACCACGGCGGAGATCTCGCTCGACCAGGTCATCGGCGAAGCGATCGTCGTCGATCTGTCGTTCGTGGGCGCCAACCACGGGATCACGATCGACGACCTGAAGCGCGGCGGCGCCGACACGGTCAAGCAGGGCGACATCGTGCTGCTGCGGACGGACTGGACCGACAAGATGTACGGCCGCTGGCCGGACTACTTCACGACGTCCCCGTACTGCCCGCCGGAGACCGCGGAGTGGCTCGTCGCGAAGGGGCCGAAGAACATCGGCTTCGACTTCTTCGAGGAGTACTGCGCGCGCCTGCCCGACTTCTCGTCGGAGGACTTCCCGATGCACCGGGTGATCCTCGGCGCCGGCATCGTCATCATGGAGGGGCTCACGAACCTCGGCGCGCTGCCGACGACGCGCGTGGAGTTCGAGGCGCCGTTCTACAAGATCGCGGGCACGGAGGGCGCGCCGGCGCGATTCTTCGCGCGCGTCTGACCGCGCCTCAGGCCGGGACGCCCTCGATGATGCACTCGACCGAGCGCGGGTTGATGGGCGTGATCGCCGTCACTCGCAGGCCGGCCGCCGCGTAGAGCGCGCGCCACTCCGCTTCCGTCCGCTCCTTGCCGGGCAGCAGCACCATCATCAGCATGTCGAGGAGCTTGGTCCCCGACGCGCCGGTGTCGCCCATCGGCGGCAGCACGTTGTCGACGCCGAGGATGCGGCCGCCCTCCGCCAGCCGGGCGCGACAGTTCTGGAGGAGCCGGACGCAGCGCGCATCGTCCCAGTCGTGCATGATCGTCTTCACGAGGTAGGTGTCGGCGGGCGGGACGTCGGTGAACATGTCGCCCGCGACGAACGAGAGGCGCGACCGCACGCTCTCGGCCTCGCGAGCCGCGAGCGGCTCCGCGATCGCGACGACCGCGGGGAGATCCAGCACGCAGGCGCGCAGGTGGGCATGGCGCTCGAGCAGCGCGATGGAGACGTGCCCGATGCTGCCGCCGACGTCGACCAGCAGGCGGGCGCGCGCGAGATCGGCGTGCTCGGCCACGCTGCGCGTCGACTCCGCGCGAGACTTCATCGCGGCCGCAAACTTCTCGGCGTTGCCCTCCTGGGACTCTTCGGGCGTGCCCACCTGCGGCTGCCCGGCGCGCAGCACGCCGGCGAGTCCGCCGAACGGTCCCCACCACCGGTCGCCGATGAGCTCGACGAACGAGCGCACGGAGCCCGGCGCGCCGGCAACCAGCACCGCGGACAGCGGCGTCGGTCCGAAGCGGCCGTCCGCCGACTCCGTGAAGATGCCGACGCTCGCGCACGCGCGCAGTGCGCGCTCGAGGAGGTCGGGGTGGGCGTCGACGCGATGCGTGCTCACGAGCTCGCGGGCCGTCAGCGGTCCGTGCGTGCTCACGAGGTCCGGCACGCCCAGGCGCGTGACGGTCGAGATGGTCTGCGACGACCAGGCGGCCATCATCATCTGCATCACGGTCGCCTGCGGTGGAGGCGCGGCCGACGTCGTCATGTGGGCACCCCCTCGATCACGCGGGTCTGGAGCGGCGGCGTCGGGATCAGGCGCGTGAGCGTGAACCCCGCCGCCTCGTACAGCGCGCGGAACTCGGACTCCGACCGCTGCCGCCCGCCGGTGGAGACGAGCATGTTCACGTCGTTCGCGGCCGCGCCCTGGCTCGCCGGTCGACTGATCGATCCGCGGCGGATAGACGCCCTCGATGAGGAGGAGCTTCGCGTCGACGCCCATCGCGCGGCGGCACGCCTTCAGGATCGTGACCGCGCGCTCGTCGTTCCAGTCGTGGATCACGTGCTTCAGGACGTAGGCGTCGTGACGCCGCGCGGCACCTCCTGGAAGAAGTCGCCCCCGATGGCGGTGGAGCGATCGGCCGAGGCCGAGCTCGGCCAGCCGCGCGCGGGCACGCTCGGCCACGTGCGGCAGATCGAACACGATGCCGCGCGGGCCCGGCGTCGCGGCCAGGATGCCGGCGAGGAGCGTGCCGTTTCCGCCGCCGACGTCGACGACCGTGCGGAAGCGTGAGAAGTCGTAGGCCGCCGCCGTCGCGACCGCGACCTGCTTCGTCCAGTCCGCCATCGCCTCGTCGAAGAGCGCGGCCATCTCCGGGTGCTCGGTCATGTACGCGAAGGGGTCCGTGCCGAAGACACGCGCAAACCCGGGCTCGCCGGTGCGCACGCTGTGCAGGAGCTCGCGCCACGTGTCCTGCGTGCGACCGCCGAACAGCAACGCGGCGGCGCGCATCGAGCCCGGCACGCCGGAGCGGAGGCACTGGCTGATCGGCGTCAACGAGAACCGTCCGTCGTCGTCCTCGGCGAAGACGCCGACGCTCGCGAGCAGGCGCAGGACCCGGCGCAGCGAAGGCGCATGCGTGTCGGTGGCCTTGGCCAGATCGCCGGCGTCTCGCGGGCCCGCGCCGAGCTGGTCGGCGATGCCCAGCGTCGCGGCGACCCAGATCGCGCGCGACACGTAGTAGCCGGTCACCATGCGGAAGAGCGCCAGCGGCGGCGGAAGCTCGGGTGTCGTCATGCGCGTCACTCTGCGGGAGCCGCGAGCCCGCGTATTGGAAAAATTTGAACCCGGCCTCTATCGAGCAGGCACTCGCGGAGCGGCCTGGCTTTGCCAGGCCGCGGAGTGTCGGGGGGCTTGGGGGGTGCGCCTTCGAGCCCCCCATGCCCAGTCCTATCGGGACGTGGCCGCGATCCCGCGCCCCGGCGCGGAGGTACGCGGTGGGGCTGAGGCCGGAGAACGCCCGGAAGTCGTGGATGAAATGCGCCTGGTCGTAGTAGCCGCAGGTGAGCGCGACGTCCGTCCAGTCGACGTCCGTCGGCGCCGTGAACGCGCGCAGGACCTCCTGGAAGCGCCGCACGCGGCAATAGAGCTTCGGCGTGAGGCCGACCTCGGCCGTGAAGACCTCGATGAATCGCCGCGCGCTGAGGCCGATGCGGTCCGTGATGTCGCCGATCGTGCGCATCGGGGCGGCGTCCATGGCAGCGAGCGCGTACGCCACCGCCGGGTGGCGGACCGGAGGTCCGCTGAGCCGCGCGAGCAGCGCGGCTTCGAGGATGCGGAACCGGGCGCGCGGCGTCGCCGCCTCCTGCAGGCGCTCCTGCAGGGCGCGCGCGTCCGCGCCCCAGATGGCGTCCAGGGACACGCGCTGGTTGTGCAGCTCGTCGGCCGGCATCCTTCTCAGGAACGGAAACGCGCCACCCGGCCTGAAGTGCACGCCCAGCAGCGCCGGCCGATCGGCCGTCTCGATCACGAAGGACTCCGATTGCGCGCCACAGAAGACCGTGCCGGGCCGCGCGCCGCGCAGCACGACGACCAGCTCGCTGACCGGCCCCGGCAGGACCCGCTCGCGAGGATGGCCCGCGCCGTAGGCGTCATACGCCCAGAAGAACTCGATGAGCCCGGACAGCGGCGGCCGTGGCACGTACCGGTTCATCTGAACATGGGGGCCACGCAACACAGGACCCCCAAACCGCCTCTGAACATGGGGGCCCCGCATCACAGACCCCCAACCCCCAAGCGCGTCGATCTTGCGCTGCAGGAACCAGCAGAACCAGCCCCGGTACTTCGCCTGCAGATCGCTCCTCGTCCAGTCCTTGCCGGTGATCGTGCCGCGGCAGCGCGGGCTCCCGCAGTGACACGCCATCGTGTAGTCGCCGTCGTCGGTCGTCGCCCAGTCGTGGGTCAGCTCCTCGCCGGCGGCGATGTCGCGCATGGCGACGAACACGATCTGGCCCTGGATCGCGATGTTCGGATCGCACGAATGGTTCGTGTAGAGCATCGCCCCGGGCCGCTCGTCCTCGCGTCACGGGCGCGATGACGAGCTCGTCCGAAATCTCGATCTCCGCCGGCCCGAGCGCGGGCGCCAGGCGCGCCCAGTCGCTCCCGCCGGAGCACGTAGCCGCCCTTGACGGCGACGACCTCGCCGCGCGCGATGGGAGCGTGCGCGAACAGCCCGACGCCCTGGATCGGGCTCTCCTTCACGACGGTCTTCGGCGAGCGATACGTCAGGTTCGCCATGACCTCAGGAGCCGAACAGACCCCGCGCGAGCACGACGAGCCCGGTCACGAGCACGGCGACCGCCGCGGACTCACCGAAGACGCGTCTCGCCTGGCGCTTGAGCTGACGGGCTTCCTCCACGTCTTCGACCGGTGCGGTCCCGCCGGTCGTGGTCTCGCGCGCGCCGCGCGCGGCCAGACGCACTCACGTGCGCTCCCGCGCCTGCAGCAGCATGAGCGCCGCGAGCCACGCGAGGACGAAGACGCTCACGAACCAGGCGGGGCCCGCGGAGAACACGACGAGCGCGACCGAGACGGCCACCGCCGCGATGGCCAGGATGAGCCCGTTGAGGAGGCGGCGCCGGCGTCCCGCGGCGAGGATGTTCTCCATCTCAGGACCGAATGATAGGTCGCTCAGCCCCGGCGGGCCAGTCTTCCTCAAGCAGACCGAACATGCATCAGATGTCCAGGACGACGATACCAGCGATGGTCAGGAGCGCGCCGAGGACGGCGGCGAGGCTGAGGCGTTCGCCGAGAAACAGGGCCCCGAGTCCCAGCGCGAACATCGGCGACGTGGACGATAGCACGGTCGCCACGATCACATCCGCGTACTTCAGGCCGGCGATCCACGTCATCGAGCTGACCACCGTGAGCGCGCTCAGCACCACGATCGGCATCACCACGGGACGGCCGGCGGCGACGAGATCCGGCAGCCCGGCGCGTGACCACGGGCGTCATCCACAGGAAGACCGCCACGATCGGCAGCCGGATGCTCTGCGCCCCGAGCGGCGACAGCTCGCGCATGGCGGGCTTCGTCATGATGGCCGACGCCGCCCACGTGAACGCCACGACGAAGCAGAGCAGCACCATGCGGCGCTGCCCCTCGTGCGTGCCGCCGTCGTCGCGGCGCGCGCTCACGATCAGCCCGAGTCCCGCCAGCGTCGTCACCGCCCCCGCCGTCGAGCGCAGCGTGATCGGCTCGCCGAGGAAGACGGCCGCGAACGCCGCCGCCATCAGCGGATAGGTCATCGCGAGCGTCATCGCGCGGCCGAGACCGAGCACGCGCGCGCACTCGAAGAAGATGCTGTCGCCGATGCCCGCCGCGAGCACCGTCGAGGACGAGACGAGCAGCAGCGTGACGCCCGACATCGCCGCCAGCTCCCCGCGGGCCGAGCCCATGAGGCCGAACGCGAGCACCACGGCGCCGCTCGCGCTGATGCGCACGGCGTTGATCGTCACCATGCTGCACACGTGTCCCGAGACGGCGCACGAGCAGGCTCGTGAGCGCCCACGAGAACGCGGACGCGAGCGCGCACGCGGCGCCGAAGGCGGGAGTGGTCAGGCCGTCGAACACGACGGCGCTTCGGTGACATACTGTGGCGGCCGCACGACTCATAGGGGGGTTTGGGGGCCACCATTATGGACTATTCGGACTACCGGCATCTGACGTTCGAGCGTCGCCCGAACGGCGTGATGCTCATCACCTTCAACCGCCCCGAGGTCCTCAACGCGACCAACGACCGGCTCCACTGGGAGCTCACGCAGGTGTGGCTCACGATCGGCGCCGACCCGGACACGCGCGTGGCCGTCGTCACCGGCAAGGGCCGCGCGTTCTCCGCGGGCGGCGACCTCGACATGGTCGACGCCAACGCGACGGATCCCACGCGCCTCTTCAACACGCTGAAGGAAGCGTCGGACATCGTCTACAACATGATCAACCTCGACAAGCCGATCATCTCCGCGATCAACGGCGTCGCGGTCGGCGCGGGGCTCGTGGTCGCGCTGCTCGCCGACATCAGCATCATGTCGGAGTCGGCGCGGATCACCGACGGCCACACGCGGCTCGGCGTCGTCGCCGGCGATCACGCGGCGATCCTCTGGCCGCTGCTCACCAGCATGGCGAAGGCGAAGTACTACCTGCTCACCTGCGACTTCATCGACGGCAAGGAGGCCGAGCGCATCGGGCTCGTGAGCCTCTGCGTGCCGGCCGATCAGCTCATGACGAAGGCGTTCGAGGTCGCCGACAAGCTCGCGCTCGGTCCGCAGAACGCGATCCGCCTCACCAAGCGCAGCCTCAACAACTGGCTGCGCCAGGCGGGGCCGATCTTCGACAACTCGATGGCGCTCGAGCTGCTCACGTTCATGGATCCGGACGTGCGCGAGGGCGCGCGCGCGATCCGCGAGAAGCGCCCGCCGAAGTTTCCGTCGGCGCCGGCCAGACTCCCACAACCCCCCCCCCCCTGCGGCATGACCGCGCCCGCGCCGTTCCGCATCCACGTGCCCGATGCCGTCCTCGCGGATCTCCGCGAGCGTCTGGCGCGCGTCCGCTGGCCCGACGAAGTTCCCGGGAGCGGCTGGGCGTACGGCACGGACCTCGCGACGATGAAGGAGCTGGTCGCCTACTGGCGCGACGGCTTCGACTGGCGCGCGCAGGAAGCGGCGCTGAACGTGTGGCCGCAGTTCACGGCGCCGATCCAGGGCATCGACGTGCACTTCGTGCACGCGCAGGGCGTCGGACCCAGCCCGATGCCGCTCCTGATCTCGCACGGCTGGCCGGGATCGATCGTCGAGTTCCAGCAGCTCCTGCCGCGCCTGACCGATCCCGCGAAGTTCGGCGGCGACCCGCGCGACGCGTTCACCGTGGTCGCGCCGTCGCTCCCCGGCTACGCGTTCTCGTTCCGGCCGAACCAGGAGCGCCTCGGGCTCACGGCCATCGCCGACGTCTTCGCCGCGCTCATGTCCGACGTGCTCGGCTATCCACGGTTCGGCGCGCAGGGCGGCGACTGGGGCGCGTTCATCACGACCTGCCTCGGCGCGTTCCATCCCGACCGGATCACCGGCATCCACCTCACGCTCCTGGCGGCGGGGCGCGACGGAACGCCGAGCGCGACGCCGACCGAGGACGAAGTGCGCTACCAGGAAGAGTTCAGGCTCTGGGACCGCGAGGAGACCGGCTACCAGGCGATCCAGGGGACCAAGCCCCAGACGCTGTCGTACGGTCTCACCGACTCCCCGGTGGGCCTGCTCGCGTGGATCACGGAGAAGTTCCGGACGTGGACCGACTGTCACGGCGATGTCATCCGTCACATCGGCCGCGACACGCTGCTGACGAACGTGACGCTCTACTGGGTGACGGGCGCGATCAACTCGTCGTTCTGGCCGTACTACTGGCGGCGCCACGAGCGGTGGCCGCTGGCGCGCGACCGCAAGATCGCGGTGCCGACCGGCCACGCATCGTTCCCGAAGGAAATCCTCCACGTTCCGCGCGCATGGGCGGAGCGTGTGTACGACATCCGGCGCTGGACCGTGATGCCGTCCGGCGGGCACTTCGCCGCGCTCGAGGAACCGGAGGCGCTCGCGGCGGACATCGCCGCGTTCTTCCGCCCGCTCCGCTGACGCGCGGGCGCGCTTGGCACGCTGGTTGTAGGCTAGGAAGGTCATGCCGGGCATCATCCCGTTCGACGAGCGGCACACGGACGGCGTCATCGCCTTGATCGGTGGCGTATTTGCGGAGTACGGACTCACGTTCGAGCCCGCCGGGTACGATGCCGATCTGACGCGGATCGCCGGAACGTATTGCCGGGCTGGCGGCGCGTTCTGGGTGCTCGAGGACGGCGGCCGCGTCGTCGGCACGATCGGGGTCGTTCCCCTGTCACCGATCGAGGTCGAGATCAAGCGCGTGTACCTCGAGGCCTCCCTCCGCGGACAGGGCTGGGGACGGGCGCTCGTCGAGCACGCGATGGGCTGGGCGGCGGAGCAGGGGCACACGCACGTGCGGCTGTGGTCCGACGTGAAGTTCGAGCGGTCGCACGGGATGTACGAGCGGCTCGGCTTCGTGCGCACCGGCATCCGCGACTGCGACGACGTCGATCAGAGCCGGGAGTACCGGTTCGAGAAGCCCCTACCCGCGCTGGCGACCACGCCGCGCTGACACCCGACCGCTCCAGGCGGCCGAGCGCGGCCGCGATGTCGACGCTCTCCCGCAGCACCGGCGCCATCGGGTCCTTCACCGTCGCGAAGCGCTCCGGCACCGTCCGGATCGTGAACGCGCTCGGATCGAGACGCGCCGTCACCTCGTCCCAGCGCAGCGGGCACGAGACCGGCGCGCCGGGCAGCGGGCGGACGGAGAACGGCGCCACGATCGTCTGCCCCTGCACGTTCTGCAGCCAGTCGATGTAGACCTTCCCCTCGCGCGCGCGGATCAGGCGGGCGATCGTCGCGATCGCCGGCTCCGCCTCCACGCCGAGCGTCGCGAGCAGCCGCGCGAACGTCCGCGTCTCCTCCCACGAGTAGCGGGCGCCGAGCGGCACCAGCATGTGCAGGCCGGTCGCGCCGGACGTCTTCACGTGCACCGTCACGTCGAGCCGTCGAGGATGCGGCGCAGCGTCAGGGCGACGTGCACGACGTCGGTGAACGGCGCGCCCTTGGGGTCGAGGTCGAGCACGAGCCAGTCCGGCCGCTCGAGCGACGAGACGCGCGAGGCCCACAGGTGCAGCGGGATCGTGCCGGTGTTGACCACGTAGCGCAGGCTCTCGACATCGTCGACGACGAAGTAGTCGATGTCGCGGTCCGCGTCGGGCGCGTCGATGCGCTCGGTGCGCACCCACGGCGGCACCCAGTGCGGCGCGTCCTTCTGAAAGAACGACTTGCCCGTGATGCCGTCGGGAAGCGCGTCAGCACGACCGGCCGGTCGCGCAGGTAGGGCAGGAGCCAGGGCGCGACGTCTCGTAGTAGCCGACCAGATCCGCCTTCGTGTAGCCCTCCTCCGGCCAGAACACCTTCGTGAGGTTCGCTCGAGGCGCGCGTCGGGGGCGTCCTGCCTGGAGGCGGGCGGCGGCTCGGCCGAGGTCGCCCGGCGGTCGACCGGGCGTCCTCCCGGCGGCAGTCCGTGCGGCGCCTTGTCGTCGCGCAGGCCGAGGAACGCGGGATGGCGGATGCCGCCCTCCTCCGTCCACTCGGTGAAGCGCACCTCGCACACGAGCGTCGGCTCGACCCAGTGGTGGCCGCGGCCCGTCGGCGTGCCGCGCGTCGAACGGTGACGTCGGCCGCGCGAGCGGCTGCAGCCGGTCCCACACCGCCGCGAGCGTCGCCTCGTCGAAGCCGGTGCCGACCTTGCCGACGTAGACGAGGCGGTCGCCGTCGTAGACGCCGAGGTGCAGCGCGCCGAACCAGCCGCGCGCGCCCTGCGGCTCGGTCCAGCCGCCGATGACGAACTCCTGGCGCAGGTGACACTTGATCTTGAGCCAGTCGCGCGTGCGGCCGCCCGTGTAGCGGCTGTCGGCGCGCTTGGCGACGATGCCCTCCAGCCGCTGCTCGGCCGCCGCCTCGTAGAACGCCTCGCCGCGCTCCGACCACGTGGTCGCCGTAGCGGATGACGCCGCGGGCGGGCACCGTCAGCGCCAGGCACGCCTTGCGCTCGGCGAGCGGCAGGTGGCGCAGATCGCGGCCGTCGAGCGCGAGCGCGTCGAAGAACACCGCGCTCACCGGCACCGTCGCGCGCGCGCGCTCGACGTCGGCCGGCCCGCGTGAGGTGCATGCGGTTCTGCAGCCGCTGGAACGACGGGCGCCCGCCCTCGTCGAGCGCGACCACCTCGCCGTCGAGCACGAAGCGCGTCGAGCGGCAGCGCGCGCAGCGCGGTCACGACCTCCGGGTAGCGCGCCGGTGAAGTCCTGCCCGGCGCGCCCGTAGAGCGCGACGCGCCGCCGTCGCGGGCGGCGAGCACGCGCACGCCGTCGTACTTGATCTCGAAGAGCCAGTCCGGGTCGGAGAACGGCTCCGTCGCCGGCGAGGCCAGCATGACCGGCTGGCGGGCGGCGTCCACGTCGCCCGACCGGGCGCCTTGCTCGGTGAGCGCGTCGCGCACCGCGGCGACGCGCGCTGGCGCCCTCGCGCACCTCCTCCACCGTGAGGCCGGACAGCACCGACTCCGGGAAGCGCTCGGTCGCCTCGTCGTCGCCGGCGAAGGCGTCGGCCTTCTTGAGCAGCAGCCACTCCTTGTCCTTGCCGCCCATGCGCGCGAGCGTCCAGCGGCCGCGCAGCTTGACGCCGAACAGCTCGACCTCGAGCCGCCCGCGCGCGCAGCTGATCGGCGGCGGGCCGTCCTTCACCAGCCGATACCAGCCGCGGTCCCACACGATGACGGCGCCGGCGCCGTAGTTGCCCTCGGGGATGATGCCCTCGAAGTCCGCGTACTCGACGGGATGGTCCTCGACGTGGACGGCCAGGCGCTTCTCCTCGGCGCGAGCGAGGGCCCCTTGGGCACCGCCCAGCTCTTCAGCACGCCGTCCATCTCCAGGCGCACGTCGTAGTGCAGGCGGCGCGCGGCGTGCTTCTGCACGACGAACAGGCGGCGATCCACCACCGGCGCGGGCGCGGCGGGGCTTCAGAGAGCACCCCGAAGGGCTCCGGCGTCCGCTTCGGATTGCGCTTGGCGCGATACGCCTCCAGCGTCATCGCAAGAGCAGCATGACGCTGAGCGAGGCCTGCAGGTTCACGGCCGCGTGCGCGAGCATGGCGGGCAGGAGACTGCGCGTGCGCTCATAGCTCAACGCCCACAGCACGCCGCTCCACAACACGCTGGCGAGCCCGATCCAGATATGGAAGGACCAGCTGTCAAGCGGGTTGTCACGGCGTCCTCGATCTCTCGGTCGATGTGGACGTTCGCGCATTGCGCGCGCGAATGTGGATGAATTCCCGAGGACGCCGACGCGCGGCTGACGATGGAGCGGCTTCGACGACGAATCAGGCTGATATGCGCGGGTTGCTCCGAAGAGCAGAGCCGCATGACACCGCTTCGTCGGGAGCTGCCTCCGTCTAAGAGCGCGAGTCGTTTCGCTCCGGAGGGCGAGCGTCGCATAGTTAGCGCGAGGACTCTCCTGTCGTGCCCACATCACGTGCGTGTCGGCGTCGCTCAGGAAGCTGTCAGTCACTCTCGGGGTCTCCGTCCCTTGTCGCGGCTCACGGGGTTGCGCCGCCTTGGTCCGGCTCTCTCGGCCGGTCATAGCCGCCCAGAGGAAGCCCACGAGCTCGCGCGCCACGGCGGCCACCGCGACCGGGGTGCGCTTGCCGTGGCCGACCAGGTGTCGATAGCGGCGATGCAGCCGCTGCTGAGCCCGCGCCGCCTGACCGACGACTCGTGGGGTTGGCCCTACTGCGGCGGGCCACCGCTCCGCCGATGGTCGGCCGGTGCCGATAGTGCCAGGCCGCTTCGACCAGGACCCGCCGCGCGTGACTGTTGCCGGCCTTGGTCAGCGCGCCGCGGCGCTGGCTGTCGCCCGAGGAATACTCGCTCGGGCACGAGGCCGAGGTAGGCCATGAGCTCGCGCGGCCGCCGGAAGCGCTGGAAGTCGACGATCTCGGCCAGCAGGATGATCGCCGACAGCGTGTCGATCCCGCGGAAGCACCGCAGCCAGCCCACGGGCTCGCGATAGGGCTCGGTGGGCGAGGGCCACGATTTCCTTGTCGAGCTCGGCCAGACGCGCCAGTGCTTGCTCGAGCGCGAGGAGGGCGGCCTCGAAGGCGCGCTGCAGCGGCGGCAGGTCGAACCGCTGCTCGCGGATCCACCGCCAATGGGCGCTGCCCCGGGCGGCGCGGCGTCAGCGCGGGTGCAATGACGTCGCAGGCCACGCCGAGCGCGACGAGCTGGCGGCGAAGATCGTACCCGGACACCCCGGCTTCGTAGCACGCGACCACCGGTCCCTCGCGCTGGAGCCGCTCGAACAGCCGGCGGATCAGACGCGGGTCGTTTGCGATCTCGCGCAGCTCAGGTTGGGTGTCGCCGGGCCGCAAGATCCCCGCGACGATCTTCCGCTTGCTGTCATCGAGCGCCACGTACGTAGTACCCTTCTCCATGACCGGCCTCCTATCGCCTGTGGCTCTGTTCCTGCCCGGAACAACCCACGACTATGCGATACGGCAGGCCGGTCCTTCCATATTGTC
>CAVPPZ010000017.1:0-36157 GCA_963707305.1 uncultured Candidatus Rokubacteria bacterium | reverse complement strand
GAGCTGTACACGGACGCGATGGGCCCCGAGGTTCTGTCCTGGGACAACGCCTCCAACAACCGCTTCCTGCTCTCCGGCAAGGGCTCCTGGATTCACAACCCGATCAGCCCCTACGTCGCCGCGGTCAAGAAGAAGATGCCGATCGCCGACGACATCAACCACCACACGAGCCCCAGCGGTCCCGCCGGCGTCCACTCCGCCACCGATGTCAACGCCCTCGGCATCTGGAAGTTCTCGAAGAACGTCTCGCTCGCCAAGGACTTCATCAAGTTCCTCTTCCAGAAAGACAACTACGACGCGTGCATCGTTGGCATGGAAGCGCCTTCAACCATCCCCCGCTCAAGGCGTTCGGCCGATCACCCGATCTGGGCGAACAACCCGAAGTACGCCATGCTGCCCAAGGCGGGCGGACTACGCGCACGCGCAGGGTGGCCCGCCAAGCCCAACGACGCCGTGCAGCTCATCCAGATCAACTTCCTCCTGCCCGACATGGTGGCCAAGGCCGTCAACGGCCTGCCGACCAAGCGGGCGATGGCACTGGGGGCAGGAGCAGGTCAAGCGGCGGTGCGGGGCAAGCTCAAGCAACGGGGGCCTGACCGTGGCTGTCGGTCCGCGCGTACTCGAGGTGGTCGGGCTCCGCGAGCCCCGGCCGTCTCGCGCGTGTGCGGGAGTGGTGGGAGCAGGAGCAGGTCTTCGGCTATGGGCTCGTCCTCCCCGCATTGCCCTCGATCGTCGGGCCTCGTCGCCTACCCGTTCGGCATGGCGATCTACTTCAGCCTGTCGGACTACTGGGTCGGGCTCGCCGGGCAACGTTCATCGGCTTCGCCAACTACCGGGACATCCTCGGCAACGAGATCTTCCAGCAGACCGTCTACAACTCGTTCGTCTTCATCGCGATCGCCGTCGTCCTCAAGGCGTGCTCGGCGTGTGGCTCGCGATGCTGCTCTTCCGGCCGTTCCGGTTCAAGCGGCTCATCCGCGGCGCCGTGCTGCTGCCCTGGGTCATCCCGACCGCGCTCTCGACCCTGGCGTGGTGGTGGATGTTCGACTCGCTCTACAGCGTCGTCAACTGGACGGGGATCCACCTCGGGATCATCAGCCCGCCCGGCCCCAACTGGCTCGGCATGGCCAGCTACGCGATGGCGGCCGTCATCGCCGTCAACGTCTGGCGCGGGCTGCCGTTCTTCGCCATCATCGTGCTCGCCGGCCTCGTGTCGATCCCGCGCGAGTACTACGAGGCGGCCGAGGTGGACGGCGCCAGCTCGTGGGGCCGCTTCGTCCACGTCACCCTCCCGCTCCTCAAGCCCGTCCTCGCCGTCGTCATCCTGTTCTCCACGATCTTCACCTTCTCCGACTTCAACATCGTCCAGGTCCTCACGCGCGGCGGCCCGGTCAACACCACCCACCTCTTCGCCACGCTCGCGTACCAGGTCGGGCTCAACGGCGGCAACCTCGGCCAGGGCGCGGCGATCTCGCTCTTCCTCTTCCCGCTGCTGGCCGTGATCGTCTTCGTGCAGCTCCGCTACATCCGGAAGGAGTGAGGATGATCGTCGGGGTCCGATCGCGCGGGCGAAGATCCGTTCGTCGCTTTCGGCTACGTCAACCTGGTGCCCTTCGTCTTCTTCGCCCTGTTCCCCTTCTACTTCATGGTGATCACCTCGCTGAAGAGCGACGCCGAGCTCTACAACCTCAAGGCCGTTCCCTTCCTGATCCAGACGGGCGTCATCACCGACCACTACCGCTACCTCCTCGTCAAGACCGAGTTCCTCACCTGGATGAAGAACAGCCTGATCATCAGCGTGGCGGCGACGTCGATCTCGCTCGTGATCTCGATCCTCGCCGGCTACAGCCTCGCCCGGCTGCGCTTTCCCGGCGTCGGCTCGTTCGGCACCGCCGTCTTCATCACCTACCTCGTGCCGCCGACCCTGCTCTTCCTGCCGCTCTCCCAGGTGGTCGTCTGGCTCGGCATCTCCGACACGATCTGGGCGCTGATCGTGACGTACCCGACGTTCCTCGTGCCGTTCTCCACGTGGCTCCTCATGGGCTACTTCCGGACGATCCCGCGCGAGGTCGAGGAGTGCGCGCTCGTGGACGGGGCGAGCCGGATGCAGACGCTGACGCGGATCGTGCTGCCGATGGCCATTCCCGGCATCGTCTGCGTCATCCTCTTCGGCTTCACGCTGACCTGGAACGAGTTCACGTACGCGCTCACGTTCGTCTCGCAGACGCGCGAACAAGACCGCGGTGGTGGGGGTGACCGCGGACCTGATCCGCGGCGACATCTACTACTGGGGCTCGCTGATGGCGGGCGCCGTGCGTGGCGAGTCTGCCCATCGTCATCATCTACGTCTGGTTCCTCGACTACTACGTCTCCGGGCTCACCGCCGGCGCCGTCAAGGGCTAGGAGTCCGTCGAGCGGCGGCAGCCGCGGAGCGGACCGGCTCCGCCGGGCCGCGGGAGCCATGGGGGCCGGGGGGTCCCAGACGGGCCCCCAGCGCCTTGATGTCCTCCCAGGAGAACAAGGCGCTCGTGCGCCGGTGGCCGCGGACACGCATCTCCAGCGGATGGCGCGACTCCGGGGCGCGTTCCCCGACGCGCGCACGGCGCTGGAGGATCTCGTCGCGGAAGGCGACCGCGTCGCATTCCGGCTGACGATTCGTGGCACGCAGACCGGGCCGTTCCTTGGCGCGCCTGCGACTGGCAAGTCTGTTGCCGTGCCCTTCTTCGGCATCGTGCGGATCGCCGACGGGAAGATCGCGGAAGAGTGGGGCGGGCTCGACTTCACTACATGGGGGGGTGCGAGACGCACCCCCCAAGCCCCCCCGCCTTCGGGCGGACCTGAAGTCCGCCCTCCGGCGAGTGCCCGATCCGCCACTACTTGGGCTGGGCGGTCGTGCGCAGGTACGGCTTGTGGGTCTTGTAGCCGGGGAACTTCTGCTTCGCCTCGTCGTCGCTGACCGCGGGGACGATGATGACGTCCTCGCCGTGCTTCCAGTTCACCGGCGTCGCGACCTTGTGCTTGTCGGTGAGCTGGAGCGAGTCGATCACGCGCAGGATCTCGTCGAAGTTGCGGCCGCAGGTCGGCGGGTAGGTGAGCATGAGGCGCACCTTCTTGTCGGCGTCGATCACGAACACCGAGCGGACCGTGACACGTCGTCGGCGAGGGATGGATCATCCCGTAGAGGTTCGCGACCTTCCGGTCGGCGTCCGCGACGAGCGGGAAGTTGACGGCCGTGCCCTGGGTCTCCCCGATGTCGCGCCCACCCCTTGTGCGAATCCAGCGGATCGACGCTCAGGCCGATCGCCTTGACGTTCCGCTTGTCGAACTCGGGCTTGAGCTTGGCCACATAGCCCAGCTCGGTCGTGCACACGGGCGTGAAGTCCGCGGGTGCGAGAAGAGGATCGCCCCACTTGTCGCCGAGCCACTGGTGGAACTGGACCTTGCCTTCGGTCGTCTCAGCGGTGAAGTCCGGAGCGACGTCTCCCAATCGCAGCATGGTCAATCTCCTTCTTGTCTATGGGGAAAGTGGCGAACACGAATTGTCCTGATTCACGAGGACCTGTCAAGCAGGCGCCACCGGGCCGGCCGTGGCCCCCAGCCGGGACAGGTGCTCGAGGAGCAGCCGGTTCAGGGCTCCGGGCTGGTCCCCCGGGGTCACGTGGCCCGACTCGTCCACCACGCGGATCCGCGCCCCCCGGATCGACCGTGCGAGCAGCACCTTGGCGGCGAACGGCACCGTGGTGTCCCGTGCGCCAGCCACCACCAGCGTCGGGCAATGGATCTCTCCCAGCCGGTCGCGCACGTCGAACCGGAGCAGGGCGGCGAGGCAGGCGAGGTAGTGACGGCGCGAGTTCGCGGTGAGCCGCGCGACGGCGGCCTCGCGGAGCGCGGCCTGCTCGGCGTCCGGGAACGCCTCGTGGGCGACCGCCCCGGCGAGCACACGCATCGGCGCCGCCACCGCGAGGAGGGTGCGCCGCACGCCGCGCGCGAGGCCGCGCACCCCGGACGTCTGCCACCGGGCGAACGCGTTGACCAGCACCAGCGATCGCACGCGCTTCGGCGCGTCCAGCGCGAGCGTGAGCGCCACGCAGCCGCCGAGCGACAGGCCGACCACGTGCGCGTCCTCGATCGCGAGCCGATCGAGGAGCTCTTCGAGATGGGCGGCCATGTGCCGGATCGTCAAGGGCCCCTCGGGGCGTGCTGACCGATGATGCCCGGGCAGGTCGACGGCGAGCACGCGATAGCGATCGGCCAGCGCCGCGGTCTGCGGCGCCCAGTCGTCGCCCGATGATCCGAGGCCGTGCAGCAGCAGCACGACCGGCGCGTGCGCGGGGCCGGTCAGGGTGAAGTAAATAGCGTCCCAGCCTACCATCCGCGGGGCGAGGTATGCTCTGGGCCGGGAGGGACCCATGAAAGCGATCCGCGTGTCCGAGTACGGGGGCCCGTCGGTCCTCAAGCTCGAAGAGATTCCCGCGCCGCAGCCCGGGCCGGGCCAGGTGCTGGTCCGCAACCACGCGGCCGGGGTGAACCCCGTCGACACCTACCTGCGCTCCAACACCGACAACCGTGGTCCCAAGCTGCCGTACACCCCGGGCTCCGACGCGGCGGGCGTGATCGAAGCCGTCGGCGCCGGCGTCACGCGGTCAAGCCCGGCGATCGCGTGTACGTCGGCGGATCGCTCAGCGGCGCGTACGCCGAGATGTCGCTGTGCACCGAGGCGCAGGTGCACCCGCTGCCGAGCAACGTCAGCTTCGCGCAGGGGGCGGCGATGAACGTGCCGTACGCGACCGCGTATCACGCGCTCATCAATCGCGGCCACGGCGCGGCGGGCGAGACCGTGCTGGTGCACGGGGCGAGCGGCGGCGTCGGCATCGCGGCCGTGCAGATCGCCCGCGCGCGCGGGCATGACGGTCATCGGCACCGCCGGCACCGCGCGCGGCCGCCAGCTCGTGCTGGAGCAGGGGGCGCACCACGTCCTCGATCACACCGCGCCCGGCTATCTCGAAGGAGCTGACGGATCTCACCGGCGGCCGCGGCCCCGACGTCATCCTCGAGATGCTGGCCAACGTGAACCTCCAGAACGGACCTCGGGATCCTCGCGATGCAGGGTCGCATCGTCGTCATCGGCAACCGCGGCAACATCGAGATCAACGCCCGCCTGCGCGATGAACAAGGACGCGGCGATCCTCGGCATGGCGCTGTTCCACGCCTCGCCCGCCCAGCTCGTCGGGATCCACGCGGCCCTCGTCGAGGGCCTGCGCAACGGCACCCTGCGGCCGGTGATCGGCCAGGAGTTCCCGCTCGCGCAGGCCGCGCGCTCGCACGACGTCGGTGATGGAAGCCGGTCACCACGGCAAGATCGTGCTGGTGCCCTGATGCGCGCGACGGCGCTCGTCCTCGCGCTCGCGCTCGTCGTGGCCTGGCGTGCGGTCCCGTTCACCGCGAGCGCGAGCGACAGCGGCAGCATCAGCCGCGACGCCCGCGGCCCGCAGCCGACCGGTGAATCACGACCCGCTCGGTGGTCCGCCCACGCCGACGCCTCTACCTGCTCGGGCAGACGACGATCTTCGCCGCGGGCGTCACCATGCTCGTGGTGGCGGCGCTCCTCGGCGCCTACACGCTCATCAGCGCGCGCCGGAGTCCGGCCGGACCGTGACGCTCACCACTGCGCGATGACCGCGTACCGGTCCGCGCCGGTGACCTCCGCGCAGATCCACGGGTCGACCTGCCGCTCCTGGTAGTACGTCGGCGTCGCCACCCAGAACTTGGCGAAGAGGCCGCTCTTCATGGCGTCGTCGTACTTCAGGAGCGCGTCGTCCGGAATCGCCTGGCGATAGTCCTCGATCGGCTCGAGCACCGCGCCCCGCACGAAGCCCGCGCGGCGCGGCAGCGTGTGGCCGACCTTCTGACGGATCTCCGCGAGCGTGTAGAGGGGGCCGTAGCACACCTGGGCCATCTCGATGCGCTCGCGCAGCATCTGACCCGGCAGCCGCGAGCGGATGGCGCGGATCCGGCTGTCGGCGTCCGCGGCGTGGTGGGGGCGCCGGTGCGGGACTCGATGTGTTCCATACGCGCAAACCTCAGGCCTCGCCCCCCGGCGAGGGCGGGGCGAGTCGACGATCAGCTTCAGGTGGCCCCGTGCAGTGCAAGGCACTTACCACTGACCCGCGCGCGCGACGCGGCCGTCGTCACAGGCGCCGCTGATAGAGCGCGACGTCGAGCCACTGTCCGAACTTGAACGCGACCTCCTCCTCGACGCCGACGAGCCGGAAGCCGAGGGCCTCGTGCAGGCGCCGTGATGCGGAGTTGTCCGCGGTGATCCGCGCCAGCACCGAGTGGTGGCCGGCCGTCGTCGCGGCCTCGATCAGGTGCGCGACGAGCCGGCGGCCGACGCCGCGTCCGCGCCACGCGCGGTCCACGTAGACGGAATCCTCGACCGTGCGACGGAACGCCGGCTTCGGCCGATACGGGGTGAGCGCCGCGTAGCCCACGACGTCGTCATTCCGCCACCGCGACCACGGACCGGAGACGCCGCCGAATGCTCCGCAGCCACGCGCGCTGGGCGGCGACGTCCCGGGGCTCCGTGTCCGTCGTCGCCAGCGTCTCGAGCGCCTCGCGATTCCAGATCTCGGCGAGGCGTGCGGCGTCCTCCGCGCGCGCGGGACGGACGGCGAGCGCCGTCGTCACCGCGCTCACGCGCGCGTCTCGTGCGGCGACGGCGCGGCGCGAGCAAGCCACTGGCCGAGCGCGATCAGCGCGCGCGCCGAGCCCGCCGCGGAGACGACGGCGCGGCCGGCCGGGAGCAGCGCACGGCGGGTGGCGGCGGCGCGCGCGTCGGCCCGCGCGCGGGCGAGCCGGTCTCGCACGTAGCACTCGAGCGTGTACTCGTTGAAGTCCATGACGCGATGATCCGACGGACGCCGGCGATCAGGGAAATCAATTGTCGTGATGCGAACGATCAGCTAGATTTGGCCGCCATGGACCTGCAGCTCGTGCACCTGCGCGCGCTGAGCGCGGTGGCCCGGCACGCGAGCTTCTCGCGCGCCGCCGGTGAGCTCGGCGTCACGCAGCCCGCCGTCAGCATGCAGGTGCGGCAGCTCGAGGAGGCGCTCGGGCAGCCGCTCCTCGAGCGCGTCGGCAAGCGCGCGTTCCCGACGCGCGCCGGCGAGATCCTCCTCGCGCACGCGGCGCGCGCGTTCCACGAGATCGAGGCGGGCGTCGAGCGCGTGCAGCAGCTCCGGGGCGTGGTGGCGGGGCGCGTGCGCCTCGGGACGTCCGCGTCCATCAGCATCTACCTGCTGCCGCCGTTCCTGCGGCGCTTCCGGTCGCGCCATCCCGCCACCGAGCTGGTCGTCGTCACCGGCAACGCGCCCGAGATCACGCGCGCGGTGGTGGCGAACGACCTCGACGTCGGCATCGTGAGCCTCCCCGTGCGCGACCGCGAGCTGGCGGTCACGCCGTTCTTCGACGACGAGCTGGTCGCGATCGCGGCGCCGCACGCGCGCTGGCGCCGGCGGCCCACCATCACGGCCGCGGAGCTCGCGCGCGAGCCGCTCATCCTCTACGAAGCGGGCGGCACCGTGCGCCGCGTGATCGACGGCTGGTTCCGTCACGCCGGCGCCGTGCCCGTCCGGCCGATGGAGCTCGGCAACACCGAAGCGATCAAGAAGCTCGTCGAAGCGGGCCTCGGGCTGTCGGTGACCTCGTGGTTCTCCGTCAAGGCCGACGTCCGCGCGCGCCTCCTCGTCGCCATGCGCCTGCAGCCGGCGCTCGTGCGCAAGATCGGCATCGTGCGCCGGCGCGACAAGCCGTCCACGCCGGCGCTCGCCGCGTTTCACGACGGGCTCGAGCAGCTGCGCCTCTCTCTCGCGCGGTGAGTCGTCGGGCGGGGGCGGCGGGCGGCGGCGGGGCCCGCGGGCCCTCTGACCCCCGACAGTGTTTGGCGCGGTCCTGCGCTGACATGTTTCCATCGGACTCGTGAGCACGTACCGAACCCGGTGCGGGGGACGGGTCACCCGGACCCGCGGGCCCCGCCGCCGCCCGCCGCCCCCGCCCGACGACTCACGGTGCAGGAGCAACGCGCAGCGACTCGCGTCCACGTGGGAGCGCTCCGAGCCCGGAGGACGCACAGCGCACCGATCAGCTCGCGACTGCTGAGCTACTGGAGGCGCGCGAACGACGTCGGCGGGGGCTCTCGAACGTCAGGCGGCGGTTGCCGGGGCCGATGAACGACAACCGTGTTGCGTGGAGGCAGACGCGGCGTAACGGGTCGCGGCGGCTGCCGTACGGCTCGTCGCCCGACGATCGGGTGGCCGAGCGTGGCGAGCTGGGCTCGGATCTGGCCGCGGCGACCCGTCGTCAGAGAGAGCTCGACCACCGCGATCGTCTTTCGTTGCTCGATCACGCGGTAGCTCGTGATCGCTTCCTTGCCCTGGTCGCGGCGGCGCGTCGGGCGGACGCGGAGACTGCGGTCCACCTTCAATCGACTCTTCAGGACGCCGGACGGCTCCGCGAGCCGGCCTTCCACCAGCGCGATGTAGCGGCGATCGACCGTCCTCGCCTGGAACTGGGACTGCAGCGCGCGCTTCGCCGCCGGAGACTTCGCGAAGACGACGAGGCCGGACGTCTCGCGATCGAGCCGGTGGACGATGAAGAGGCGGCGGCCGCGCTGGCCGGCCACGTACGCGGTGAGCATGCGGTACGCGGTCCTCTCGCGCTCGCTCTCCGTCGCGATCGTGAGGAGGCCGGCCGGCTTGTCGATCACCAGGATCTCGTCGTCCTCGAAGATGCGACGGAGGGCGGACGGGAACGCCGGCGGCGGCGGGGCGCCCACGTCGACGCGGTCGGCGGGCGTCACCGTCTCGTCGCCGCGGCGGACGACCGCGCCGTTCACGCGCACGCGCCCGTGCTCGAGCCATTGCTTGCGGCTGCGTCGAGACGCGCCGGGATGAAGCGACGCCAGCTTATCGAGCAGTGTCATGCCCGGCGGCGCGTGGCGCGCGTCAGAGCTTGACGTGGGCGTTCGCGCGCGCGAAGGCGGGCTCGGACGCGCGCATGACGTCGGGGTTCACGCCCTTGCGCACGGCGAGGTGATACGCGAGGAGCTGGAGCGGGACGACGGTGAGAATCGGCGACAGCAGCTCGTCCACCTCCGGGAGCGCGATGGTCTCGGTGGCGAGCGCGGTCAGCTCGTGGTCGTCCTCGGGCGCCAGCAGCAGGATCGGCGTCCCGAGCGCCTTGGCGACGCGGGCGGCATCCAGACAGCGCGCGCGCGAGGGGCCCGGCGGCGCGATCAGCACGAGGAGGTCGTCCTCGCTCATCGCGGCGTACGTGCCGTGCAGGAACTGCTCGCAGTTGACGCCGGAGGCGATCGCGTAGTTCGCCTCGCTCATCTTCAGCGCGGCCTCGTACGCGGTCGCCGTGTTCGGGCCGCCGCCCACGAACCAGTAGCGGCGCCGGTCCGCGAAGCGCTTCGCGAGGTCCTCCCACGACTCCTGGCCGAGCAGCAGCGCGAGCTGGTCGGGAATGGGCTCCAGCGCGTGCGCGAACGCGTCGTTCTGGCCGACCGCGCCCGCGAGCGCGGCGAAGACCGCAAGCGCGGCCGTGTAGCCTGCCGTGTGCGCGACCGAGCTCTCCTGATCGACGGTCACCAGCGTGAACTCGCGCGTCGCCGAGCGACGGCGGCGTCCTTGCCGGTCAGCGCGATCGCCACGCCGCCCTCGCTCTTCGCGCGCGCCATCGCCTCCTGCGAGAAGCGCTTGGAGCCTCGATGGCTCACCGCGATCACGCCCGTGCGGGCGGGCGGGGCCGGCCAGTAGGACGCGAGCTCGAAGGAGTGCAGCGTGCGCACGCGGTGGCCGAGCCCGCCCACGCGCGCGAGCATCAGCTCGCCCACGAGCGCGGCGTGCCACGAGGTGCCGATCCCGCACAGGACGACGAGGTCCATGGCGCGCAGGCGCGCGGCCGCGCCCTCGACCGCCGCGGTGTTCGGGCGCATGACCAGCCGCAGCGCGCCGGGCTGGGAGTAGATCGTGTCGTGCATGTAATAGGGATGCGACGCGCGTGGCGGCGGAGGTGTCCAGCTCATCGCGGGTATTGTACCGGCTCGAGCGCGGCGTGCCGCGCGGTGCTCGCGCGCGCGAGGCACACGCTGATGACGAGGAGCGCGAGCGCGGCGACCGCGAGGTGCCGGCCGCCCGTCAGCCCTCCGAGGAACGGCCCCACGAAGATGCCCCCGTCGACGCCGACGCGGTAGAGCGCCGTGCGCCACGCCACCTGCCCGGGTGGCGTCTCGCGGCGGAGCACGCTGAGCGGAATCATCCACCCCGCCATGCTGAGACCGAACAGCACCGAGCCGGCGATCACCGTCGGCAGCGGCGTGAACGCGATGAGGACGCTCGCCACGCCCATGGTCAGCGTGACGCCGGCGAGCACGCGCACCGCGCCGATCCGGTCCGCCAGCATGCCGGTCGGCAGCAGCGCCGCGATGTCGCAGACCTGCATCAGCATGAAGATCCGCGCGATGCCGGCGCGGTCGAGACCGAACTCGCGGCTGCCGCGGACGGGGATGACGAGCTGCTCGATGCTCGCATACGCGATCGCGACCGCCGCTCCGGCCGCGAAGGCCAGGGGCGCGAGATTCGCGCGCCGATGATCGGACGTCGCCGCGGCTGCCGCGGGTGCCACGGTCGCCGGCACGGGGTGCGCCGCGTCGCGACGCGGGAGTCCTCGGATCACGGCGGGAAGGAGCGCGAGCGCCACCGCCTGCGATCCGCACGAGACGAGCAGCACGGTCTGCCAGGAGAGCTCGCGCGGCAGGAGCGCGACGAACCCCGCGCCGCCGAGCAGGCCGATCATGGCGGAGAACTCGACGGCGTTGAGGGCGACCGACAGGCGGCCGCCGCCGTACGCGTGCAGGATCGCGGTGAGCCCGCCCAGCATCGAGAGCGCGTGCCCGATGCCCATCAGGGCACGCCCGGCGAACAGGAGCGCGAAGCTGTCGGCGCCCGCCACGACGAGCGCGCCCGCGCCGAGGCCGACCTGCCCGATGATCAGCGCGGCGGCCAGCCGGCGCGCGATGAAGAGCCCGGCCGGGAGGTCGGCGACCATGCGCGCGAAGCCGAACGCGCCGGCGAAGATGCCGAGCTGCCAGTCCGGCAGCGCGGTGTCACGCGCGATCTCCGGGAGCAGGCTCGGGAACGCGCCGATCGAGCACGTGTTCGCGAGCGTGGAGGCGGCGAGCAGGACGATGAGGGGCGGCCGCACGAGGCGGCATTCTACCGGAACGGCGCTCAGCCGTTCGCCGGCTCGGGGCCTCCCGGGTCCTGCCACGCCTCCTCGGCCGGACGCTCGTCCCCGGGCTCGTACGCGCGGTCGATCGCCGGCTCGCCGTCGAGCGGGCGAACCTTCTTGCGAGCCTTTCGCGGACCGAGCGACGGCGTCGCGCGACCGTGCGGCGCTTCTTCGCGTTCCGGGTGCTCGGACGGCGGCTTCGTGGACTTGGCCATGCCGACTTCAGCAACCGAGATGCCAGCGATCGTCGGCCGTGGGCAGCGCTTTTGCTTTGAACACGCTTCGGAGGTACCTCGAATGAATGCCACGGCTCTCCTGAAGCGGCAGCACAAGGACGTGCGAGCCCTGTTCAAGCAGATCGAGAAGACGGAGGACGCGCGCGGACGGCGTCGGCTCCTGGATCAGATCGCCGCGGCCCTCGACGCCCATACCCTCATCGAGGAAGAGATCTTCTATCCCGCGATGAGCGCGCTCGAGACGAAGAAGGCCGAGGAGATGATCAACGAGGCGTACGAGGAGCACCACGTGGTCAAGCTCGTGCTCCGCGAGCTGCCCCAGGTGGATCCCGAAGACGAGCGCTTCGAGGCGAAGATGACCGTCCTCTCCGAGCTCGTCGAGCACCACGTCGAGGAGGAAGAGGACGAGATGTTCAAGATGGCCACGAAGCTCGGCGAGGACGAGCTCGAGGCGCTCGGCGCGCGGATGGAGGAGCGCTTCGAGGAAGTCGCCGGAAAGGCGCGGGGCAAGGCGGCCTAGGATCTCTCCGGCGGGCGTCGCCGCGGTGGATTACAATCCGACCGTGGCGACGCACCGGCTCGCGCTCCATACCTGGACCCTCGACACCACCCCGCTCTCCGACGTCCTCCGCATCGCGCGTGAGACCGGCTGGAACGCCGTCGAGCTGCGTCGCGTCGACTTCGCGCGGGCGGCGGCGCAGGGCCGGAGCGCCGACGCCGTGCTCGACGAGGTGAAGCGAGCCGCCTTCCCGTGGCGTGCGTCGGCGTCGAGCTCGGCTGGATGGGCGCCACCGGCGACGAGCGCCGGCGTCTCCTCGGCGTGTTCGAGGAATCGTGCCGCTGGGCGCGCGCGCTCGGCTGCTCGACGGTGATGAGCCCGGTGGACAAGGGCCCGGCCGGCGATATCGAGGTCGCCGTCGCGAGCCTCCGCGAGGTGGGCGCGATCGCGGTCCGTCACGGCGTGCGCCTCGCGCTCGAGTTCAACGCGCTGTGCGAGTACTGGAACACGCTGCCGCGCGTACGCGACCTCGCGCGCCGCGCCGCGCACCCGGGCTGCGGGCTCTTGATCGACACCTACCATCTCGGCAAGAGCGGCGCGGCGCCGGAGGCGCTCGACGACCTCGACCCCACCGAGATCGCCTACGTCCAGTACAGCGACGTCCCGCGAGATCCCAAGCCCGGCGCCAACACCGACCGCCTGCCGCCCGGGCAGGGGACGGTGCCGTTCCGGGAGATCTTCGGACGCCTCGGGAAGAAGGGCTACGCGGGGTACTTGAGCTACGAGGCCCCGAACCCGGCGGCGTGGGCGCGCGACGCGAGCACGGTCGCGCGGGAAGCGCTCGACGCGACGCGCGTGCAGCTCCCGGGGCTCGAGCTATTTCTTGGCGGCGCGCTTCGCGGGACGCGGCGCTTCGGCCGCCGGCTCGGTGCGGCGCGGCGCCTTGGCGGGCGGCTTCTTCTCGGCGGGCACGCGCTTGGCGAGGCTCTCCTTGAGCGCCTCCATCAGGTCGATGACCTGCGCGCGCTCGGCGGCCGGCGCGGCGACGGTGACTTCCTTGCCCTCGACCTTCTGCTCGATCAGCTGGAGCACGCGGACGCGGTAGCTGTCCTCGTAGTTCTCCGGCTTGAAGTCGTCGTTCGAGAGCCCGTCGATCAGCTGCTGCGCGAGGTCCATCTCGCCATCGCGGATCTTCGCGCCCATGCCCTTGTCGATCTCGCCGAAGCTCCGCACCTCGTCCGAGAAGAACATGGTGTGGAGCATGAGACCGTCGCTGGAGGGCCGGATCAGCACGAGGCTTTCCTTGCCGCGCATCACGAACGTCGCGACGGCGACGCGCCCGGACTTCGCCATCGCGTCGGTGAGGAGGCGGTACGCCTTCTCGCCGCCCTTGTCGGGCCCGAGGTAGTACGCCTTCTCGAAGTAGACGGGATCGACCTTCTCGAGCGGCACGAACTCCGCGATGTCGATGGTCTTCGACGCCTCGCCCTCGAGCGCCTTGAGCTCCTCGTCGCCGACGCGCACGTACTGGTCCTTGGAGACCTCGTACCCCTTCACGAGCGCGCCGCGCTCGACCGTCTCGTTGCACACCGGGCAGAACGTCTGCTGCCGGATTCGCGAGCCGCACTTGGCGTGGAGCTGGTTGAAGCTGACGTTCATGGATGACGCGGCGGTGTACATCTTCACCGGGATGGACACCAGCCCGAAGGAGATGGTGCCGGAGCCGATGGCATGAGGTGGCATCGTGGTTGCCACGATATCACCGGGCCCCTATGATCCGAAGAGCCCGTGAACAGCGTGACCGGTAGTAGTATGGCCGCCGCCGCGGAACCGCCGGTTGTGGGTCCGCGCTCCCGCCGTCTGCTCGTCGTCCTGTCCGCGCTGATCGTCCTCGTCTTCGTGGTGCTCGCGGGCGGCCTGCTGGCGACGCGCTCGCGGCTCGACGCGCTGAGCTATCCGGAGACGTCGCTCGCGCTCGTGGTCGGGCGCACCATGGACGTCCGGTTCGTCGTCGAGCGGCAGCCGTGGTGGGAACGATGGCTCTCCGAGCTGCTCATGGACGACGATCCGTCGGTCGAGCTCGCGCAGGCCATCACCTGGTACGAGGAGATGACCCGCCACGCGCGGGACGCCGCCGTCGAGCTGCAGCTCGCGATCCTCGAGGGAGAAGCGGGACGTCGCGGGCGGCTGCGCGAGAAGCTCGACGCGTGGGAGGTGCGGCCCGATCCGTTTCCGCTGATGGCGTCCGTGGTGAGCGCGGCGTATCTGCCCGGCGCCCCCGACGTCTCCGACGACGAGGTCGAGCAAGCTGCCGGGCGACAGCTATCCGTGGTTCGGCGAGCAGCTCGGGCTGCGGATCGCGCTCCGCCGGGGCGATCGCGCGACGGCCGCGGAGATCCTCGACGAGCGTGTGGAGCGCACGGCGGGCCTGAGCCGCCGCGTGCGCGCGCTCACCGCGCTCGAGGTGAGCATCATCGTCACCACCGTGGTGGCGGTCGGGCTGCTGCTCTTTCGCCGCGCGCGCCTCGCGAGCGCGCCGATCCCGCCCCCGTGGTCCGGCGGTGCCGGCGCCCTCGTCCTCCTGCATGGCGCCGCCCTCCAGGTGATCCTCCTCGCGGGGCTCTACGTCGTCTCCGAGCTGGCGGACAGCACCGTGCTCAACGCGCTGACGTGGCCGTGGAGCAACGTCTTGTTCCTGCCGATGCTCATCCTCGCGCGCCACCAGCTCATGCGGCCGGCGGGCCTGCGGTTCATCGACGCGCTCGGCCTCGCGCTCGAACCCGGCACCCGCGGCCGGCTCGTCCTCGTCACGCTCGCGCTGGTCGGCATCGGGCTCGCGGGGGACTGGGTGGGCAGCGCCATCGCCGCGCGGTTCGGATTGACCAGCCACTGGACCGAGTGGTTCGACGAGGACATGGTCCTGGGCGAAGGCGGCGATGCCGCGGTGGGCATCCTGAGCGCGGTGGTGGCGGCGCCGTTCTTCGAGGAAATCGTGTTCCGAGGGCTCCTGTTCGCGACGCTCCGGCGGCGGTACGGCGCGCTGTTTTCCGCGCTGGCCAGCGCGCTCATCTTCGCCGTCGCGCACGGCTACGGCTGGATCGGGCTCGCCAGCGTGTTGTGGAGCGGCGTGCTGTGGGCGTTGAGCTACGAGCGCACGCGCAGTCTCCTGCCCGCCATGCTCGCGCACGCGGCCGTGAACCTGCAGGCCTCGCTCAGCGTCATGCTGCTCTTGCGATGACGCTGGAGGCGTATCGCGCCAAGCGCAATCCGAAGCGGACGCCGGAGCCCTTCGGGGTGCTCTCTGAAGGCGCGCCCGCGCCGGTGGTGGATCGCCGCCTGTTCGTCGTGCAGAAGCACGCGGCGCGCCGGCTGCACTACGACGTGCGGCTGGAGATCGGCGGCACCCTCAAGAGCTGGGCCGTGCCGAAAGGGCCGTCCGTGCGGCACGCGGAGCGCCGGCTGGCCGTGCACGTCGAGGACCATCCCGTCGAGTACGCGGACTTCGAAGGCGTGATCCCCCGCGGCAACTACGGCGCCGGCGAGGTGATCGTGTGGGACCGCGGCTGGTACCGCTCGGCGAAGTCCGACTCGCTCGAGACGCAGCTCGCCCGCGGGCGGCTCGAGATCGAGATGTTCGGCGTCAAGCTGCGCGGCCGGTGGAGCCTCGTGCGCACCGCGAAGGGCCGCGACTGGCTGATGCTGAAGAACGACGACGCGTATGCGGGCGGCGAGGAGCCCACCGAGCGCTTTCCCGAATCCATCCTGTCCGGCCTCACCGTCGAGGAGCTGCGCGGGGCGCCGGCGCGCCTCGCTCGCTTGCGGCGACGCCTCACCGCGCTGGGCGCCCCCACCCGGCGTGTCGTGGCGCCGGAGCAGCCGGTCATGCTCGCCACGCTCGCCGTGGAGCCGTTCTCGCGCGCGGGCTGGCTCTTCGAGGTGAAGTACGACGGCGTGCGCGTGATCGCCGCGCGCGACGGCGGCGACGTCGAGCTCTACGGCCGGGCCGGCCAGCGGTTCACGGCGCGCTATCCCGAGGTCGTGACCGCGCTGCGCGCGCTGCCGCTCGACCGCTTCGTGCTCGACGGCGAGGTGGTGGCGCTCGACGAGCGGGGGCGGCCGAGCTTTCAGCGGCTCCAGGGCCGCATGCACCTGACGCGGGCCGCGGACGTCGAGACCGTTCGCGCCGGGACGCCGGTCACGGGGATCTTCTTCGACGCCCTCGCGCTGGACGGCCGCGACCTGCGCGACCTCCCGCTCGAAGCCCGCAAGGAGTGCCTCGCGCTCGTCGTGCCCGCGCGCGGCGTCATCTGCTACGGCGAGCACGTGCTCGAGCACGGGAAGGCGTTCTACGAGGCCGCGAGCGAGCAGCGTATCGAGGGCATCGTCGCGAAGCGCGTCACCAGCCGCTACACGGGCGGCCGCTCGCCGGAGTGGATCAAGATCAAGTGTCAGCTCCGGCAGGAGTTCGTGATCGGCGGCTTCACGACGCCGCAAGGGGCCAGGGCGCGCTTCGGCGCGCTGCACGTCGGCGTCTACGACGGCGACGCGCTCACGTACGTCGGCCGCGTCGGCACCGGCTTCGACGACGCGACGCTCGAGGCGATCTGGCAACGGCTGCAGCCGCTGCGCCGGGCCACGTCACCGTTCACGCGCGGCACGCCGACCGGCCGCGGCCACACGTGGGTGGAGCCGGCGCTCGTGTGCGAGGTGCGGTTCACGGAATGGACGGACGACGGGGGCTTCCGCCATCCCGCCTTCCTCGGTCTGCGCGACGACAAGGCGCCCACGGCCTGTCACCGGGAGACCCCGGTCACCGCCGAGGCGCCCGCGGTCGAACCGCCGCCGCCTCAGGTGGACGACCCCGACGTTCGCCTCAGCAACCTCACCAAGGTCTTCTGGCCGGAGGAGCGCTACACGAAGGGCGATCTGATCGCGTACTACGACACGATCGCTCCGTGGCTCGTGCCCTATCTGAAGGACCGGCCGCTCGTGCTGACGCGGTTCCCGGACGGCATCACGGGCAAGTCGTTCTATCAGAAGGACGCGCCGCACTTCGCGCCGTCGTGGCTGCGCACCGCGACCATCGACGCGCCCGACGCGGGCCGCGAGATCGCCTACGTGGTGGTCGAGGATGCCACGAGCCTGCGCTACGTGATCAACCTCGGCGCGATTCCGCTGCACCTCTGGGGCTCGCGCGTCTCGTCGCTCGAGCGGCCGGACTGGCTCATCCTGGACCTCGACCCGAAAGGCGCGCCGTTCACCGACGTCGTGCGCGTCGCCCTGACGCTGCGCCGCCTCCTCGACGAGCTCGACGTGACGGTGCACGTGAAGACGTCCGGCGCGACGGGCCTGCACCTGCTGGTCCCGCTCGGCGCCCGCTACTCGTGGGAGGAGACGCGGACGTTCGCGCGGCTGCTCGCGACACTCGGCGTGGAGGCGGAGCCGGCGATCTCGACGATCACCCGCCAGATCCGCGCGCGCGAGGGAAAGGTCTACATCGACTGGCTGCAGAACGTGCAGGGGCAGACGATCGTGGCGCCGTTCTCCGTCCGCCCGCTGCCGGGCGCGCCGGTGTCGTGCCCCTTGCGCTGGGACGAGGTGACGGCCCACCTCGATCCGCGGGCGTTCACGATCAGGACGGTGCCGGAGCGCGTCGCGACGGTGAAGGACCCGATGGCGCCGGTGCTGCGGGAGAGCGCGGACATCGCGGCCGCGCTCGGGCGCCTCGAGCGGCGGGTCTCAGCGCGGCGTGGTCGCCAGCGCGGGTAGGGGCTTCTCGAACCGGTACTCCTGGCTCTGATCGACGTCGTCGCAGTCGCGGATGCCGGTGCGCGTGAAGCCGAGCCGCTCGTACATCCCGTGCGACCGCTCGAACTTCACGTCGGACCACAACCGCACGTGCGTGTGCCCGTGCTCCGCCGCCCAGCCCATCGCGTGCTCGAGGAGCACCCGTCCCCATCCCTGTCCGCGGAGGGAGGCCTCGAGGTACACGCGCTTGATCTCGACCTCGATCGGTGACAGGGGGACGACCCCGATCGTGCCGACGACGCGGCCCTCGTCCTCGAGCACCCAGAACGCGCCGCCAGCCCGGCAATACGTTCCGGCGATCCGCGTCAGATCGGCATCGTACCCGGCGGGCTCGAACGTGAGTCCGTACTCCGCAAATACGCCACCGATCAAGGCGATGACGCCGTCCGTGTGCCGCTCGTCGAACGGGATGATGCCCGGCATGACCTTCCTAGCGTACAACCAGCGTGCCAAGCGCGCCCGCGCGTCAGCGGAGCGGGCGGAAGAACGCGGCGATGTCCGCCGCGAGCGCCTCCGGTTCCTCGAGCGCGGCGAAGTGCCCGCCGGACGGCATCACGGTCCAGCGCCGGATGTCGTACACACGCTCCGCCCAGGCGCGCGGAACGTGGAGGATTTCCTTCGGGAACGATGCGTGGCCGGTCGGCACCGCGATCTTCCGGTCGCGCGCCAGCGGCCAGCGCTCGTGGCGCCGCCAGTAGTACGGCCAGAACGACGAGTTGATCGCGCCGGTCACCCAGTAGAGCGTCACGTTCGTCAGCAGCGTGTCGCGGCCGATGTGACGGATGACATCGCCGTGACAGTCGGTCCACGTCCGGAACTTCTCCGTGATCCACGCGAGCAGGCCCACCGGGGAGTCGGTGAGGCCGTACGACAGCGTCTGGGGCTTGGTCCCCTGGATCGCCTGGTAGCCGGTCTCCTCGCGGTCCCAGAGCCTCGAACTCTTCCTGGTAGCGCACTTCGTCCTCGGTCGGCGTCGCGCTCGGCGTTCCGTCGCGCCCCGCCGCCAGGAGCGTGAGGTGGATGCCGGTGATCCGGTCGGGATGGAACGCGCCGAGGCAGGTCGTGATGAACGCGCCCCAGTCGCCGCCCTGCGCGCCGAACCGTGGATAGCCGAGCACGTCGGACATGAGCGCGGCGAAGACGTCGGCGATGGCCGTGAGCCCGAGGCGCTCCTGGTTCGGCCGGAACGAGAACGCGTAACCGGGGAGCGACGGCGCGACCACGGTGAACGCGTCGCGCGGGTCGCCGCCGAACTTCGCGGGATCGGTCAGGCGCGGCAGGAGCTGCTGGAACTCGACGATCGATCCCGGCCAGCCGTGCGAGATCAGCAGCGGCATCGGGCGGGGTCCGACGCCCTGCGCGTGCACGAAGTGCACGTCGATGCCCTGGATCGGCGCCGTGAACTGCGGCCACACGTTCAGCGCCGCTTCCTGTGCGCGCCAGTCGAAGCCGTCGCGCCAGTAGGCGACCAGCTCCTTCATCGTCGCGAGGTCCGTGCCGTACGCCCAGCCGCTCCCGGGGACTTCGTCGGGCCAGCGGACGCGCGCCAGACGCTCGCGGAGATCCGCGAGGACGGCATCGGGCACGTGGATGCGGAACGGCGCGGGCGCGGTCATGCCGCAGGGGGTTTGGGGGTCCTCAGTTGTGGGGCCCCCATGTCAATGGCCGGCGCCGATGGAAACTTCGGCGGGCGCTTCTCCCGGATCGCGCGCGCGCCCTCGCGCACGTCCGGATCCATGAACGTGAGGAGCTCGAGCGCCATCGAGTTGTCGAAGATCGGCCCCGCCTGGCGCAGCCAGTTGTTGAGGCTGCGCTTGGTGAGGCGCAGCGCGTTCTGCGGACCCAGCGCGAGCTTGTCGGCGACCTCGAACGCCTTCGTCATGAGCTGATCGGCCGGCACGCAGAGACTCACGAGCCCGATGCGCTCCGCCTCCTTGCCGTCGATGAAGTCGCAGGTGAGCAGGTAGTACTTCGCCTTCGCGAGGCTGGTGAGCAGCGGCCAGAGGATCGCCGCGTGATCGCCCGCGACGACGCCGAGCCGCGTGTGGCCGTCCGTGATCCGCGCCGACTCCGACATGATGCTGATGTCGGCGAGCAGCGCCACCACCAGCCCCGCGCCGACGGCCACGCCGTTGATCGCGGAGATGATGGGCTTGTCGAGGTTGATCATGTTGTAGACGATGTCCGACGCTTCCTTCAGCGTGTTGAAGAGGCGCGCGGGGTCGGTGGCGTTGGCGTCGACCATGTCGAGGTCGCCGCCCGCGGAGAACGCGCGGCCCTTGCCGGTGACGACGGCCACGCGCGTGTCCGGGTCGGCGCCGACCGTGAGCCACACCTGCGTGAGCTCCCAGTGGAGCCGGTCGTTGGTCGCGTTGAGAACCTCGGGCCGGTTGAAGGTGATGAGCATCACGCCGTTCGGGCGACGCTCGAACGTGAGATGCCGGTAGTCCGAATAGTCCATAATGGTCCCCCTGGCCCTCCCGTCGTGCGGCCGCCACAGTATGTCACCGAAGCGCCGTCGTGTTCGACGGCCTGACCACTCCCGCCTTCGGCGCCGCGTGCGCGCTCGCGTCCGCGTTCTCGTGGGCGGTCACCAGCCTGCTCGTGCGCCGCCTCGGGAACGTGTGCAGCATGGTGACGATCAACGCCGTGCGCATCAGCGCGGCCGGGGTGGTCGTCCTCGCGATCGGCCTCATGGGTACGGCCCGCGGCGAGCTCGCCGCGATGTCGGGCGTCACGCTGCTGCTGGTCGCCTCCTCGACGGTGCTCGCGGCGGGCATCGGCGACAGCATCTTCTTCGAGTGCGCGCGCGTGCTCGGTCTCGGCCGGGCGATGACGCTCGCGATGACCTATCCGCTGATGGCGGCGGCGTTCGCGGCCGTCTTCCTCGGGGAGCCGATCACGGTGCGCTCGATGGCGGGGGCGGTGACGACGCTGGCGGGACTCGTGCTGATCGTGAGCGCGCGCCGCGACGCCGGCGGCACGCACGAACGGCAGCGCCGCATGGTGCTGCTCTGCTTCGTCGTGGCGTTCACGTGGGCGGCGTCGGCCATCATGACGAAGCCCGCCATGCGCGAGCTCTCGCCGCTCGGGGCGCAGAGCATCCGGCTGCCGATCGTGGCCGTCTTCCTGTGGATGACGCCGTGGTCGCGCGCCGGGCTGCCGGTGCTCGTCGCCGCCGGCCGTCCCGTGGTGATGCCGATCGTGGTGCTGAGCGCGCTCACGGTGGTGAGCTCGATGACGTGGATCGCCGGCCTGAAGTACGCGGATGTGATCGTGGCGACCGTGCTCTCGTCCACGTCGCCGATGTTCGCGCTGGGACTCGGGGCCCTGTTCCTCGGCGAACGCCTCAGCCTCGCCGCCGTCCTCGGCGCGCTCCTGACCATCGCTGGTATCGTCGTCCTGGACATCTGATGCTGCTCGAGGAAGACTGGCCCGCCGGGGCTGAGCGACCTATCATTCGGCCCTGAGATGGAGAACATCCTCGCCGCGGGACGCCGGCGCCGCCTCCTCAACGGGCTCGTCCTGGCCATCGCGGCGGTGGCCGTCTCGGTCGCGCTCGTCGTGTTCTCCGCGGGGCCCGCCTGGTTCGTGAGCGTCTTCGTCCTCGTGTGGCTCGCGGCGCTCATGCTCCTGCAGGCGCGGGAGCGCACGTGAGTGCGTCTGGCCGCGCGCGGCGCGCGCGAGACCACGACCGGCGGGACCGCACCGGTCGAAGACGTGGAGGAAGCCCGTCAGCTCAAGCGCCAGGCGAGACGCGTCTTCGGTGAGTCCGCGGCGGTCGCCGTGCTCGTGACCGGGCTCGTCGTGCTCGCGCGGGGCCTGTTCGGCTCCTGAGGTCATGACGAACCTGACGTATCGCTCGCCGAAGACCGTCGTGAAGGAGAGCCCGATCCAGGGCTTTGGGCTGTTCGCGCACGCCCCCATCGCGCGCGGCGAGGTCGTCGCCGTCAAGGGCGGCTACGTGCTCCGGCGGGAGGACTGGGCGCGCCTGGCGCCCGTGCTCGGTCCGGCGGAGATCGAGATTTCGGACGAGCTCGTCATCGCGCCCGTGACCGAGGACGAGCGGGCCCGGGGCGATGCTCTACACGAACCATTCGTGCGATCCGAACATCGCGATCCAGGGCCAGATCGTGTTCGTCGCCATGCGCGACGTCGCCGCCGGCGAGGAGCTGACCCACGACTGGGCGACCACCGACGACGGCGACTACACGATGGCGTGTCACTGCGGGAGCCCGCGATGCCGGGGGACGATCACCGGCAAGGACTGGACGAAGAAGGAGCTGCAGGCGAAGTACCGGGGCTGGTTCTGCTGGTTCCTGCAGCGCAAGATCGACGGGCTTGGGGGTTTGGGGGTCCTGTGTTGCGTGGCCCCCATGTTCAGATGAACCGGTACGTGCCACGGCCGCCGCTGTCCGGGCTCATCGAGTTCTTCTGGGCGTATGACGCCTACGGCGCGGGCCATCCTCGCGAGCGGGTCCTGCCGGGGCCGGTCAGCGAGCTGGTCGTCGTGCTGCGCGGCGCGCGGCCCGGCACGGTCTTCTGTGGCGCGCAATCGGAATCCTTCGTGATCGAGACGGCCGATCGGCCGGCGCTGCTGGGCGTCCACTTCAAGCCGGGTGGCGCGTTTCCGTTCTTGAGAAGGATGCCCGCCGACGAGCTGCACAACCAGCGCGTGTCCCTGGACGCCATCTGGGGCGCGGACGCGCGCGCCCTGCAGGAGCGCCTGCAGGAGGCGGCGACGCCGCGCGCCCGTTTCCGCATCCTCGAAGCCGCGCTGCTCGCGCGGCTCAGCGGACCTCCGGTCCGGCACCCGGCGGTGGCGTACGCGCTCGCTGCCATGGACGCCGCCCCGATGCGCACGATCGGCGACATCACGGACCGCATCGGCCTCAGCGCGCGGCGATTCATCGAGGTCTTCACGGCCGAGGTCGGCCTCACGCCGAAGCTCTATTGCCGCGTGCGGCGCTTCCAGGAGGTCCTGATGCGCGTTCACGGCGCCGCGGACGTCGACTGGACGGACGTCGCGCTCACCTGCGGCTACTACGACCAGGCGCATTTCATCCACGACTTCCGGGCGTTCTCCGGCCTCAGCCCCACCGCGTACCTCCGCGCCAGGGCGCGGGATCGGGGCCACGTCCCGATTGGTTGACATGGGGGGTGCGAGGCGCACCCCCCAAGCCCCCCGGCACTCCGCGGCCTGGCAAAGCCAGGCCGCTCCGCGAGTGCCTCTCGATAAGAGGCCGCTTCAAATTTTTCCAATACGCGGGCTCGCGGCTCCCGCAGAGTGACCCGCATGACGACACCCGAGCTTCCGCCGCCGCTGGCGCTCTTCCGCATGGTGACCGGCTACTACGTCTCGCGCGCGATCTGGGTCGCCGCCACGCTGGGCCTCGCCGACCAGCTCAGCGCGGGCCCGCGAGACGCCGGCGATCTGGCCAAGGCCACCGACACGCATGCGCCATCGCTGCGCCGGGTCCTGCGCCTGCTCGCGAGTGCCGGCGTCTTCGCCGAGGACGCCGACGGACGATTCTCGTTGACGCCGATCAGCCAGTGCCTCCGCTCCGGCGTGCCGGGCTCCATGCGCGCCGCCGCGTTGCTGTTCGGCGGCCGCACGCAGGACACGTGGCGCGAGCTCCTGCACAGCGTGCGCACCGGCGAGCCCGGGTTTGCGCGTGTCTTCGGCACGGACCCCTTCGCGTACATGACCGAGCACCCGGAGATGGCCGCGCTCTTCGACGAGGCGATGGCGGACTGGACGAAGCAGGTTGCGGTCGCGACGGCGGCGGCCTACGACTTCAGGCAGTTCCGCACGGTCGTCGACGTCGGCGGCGGAAACGGCACGCTCCTCGCCGGCATCCTGGCCGCGACGCCGGGGCTGCGCGGCATCGTGTTCGATCTGCCGCACGTGGCCGAGCGTGCCCGCGGGCGGCTCGCCGAGCTCGGCCTCGCCGATCGCTCCACCGCCATCGGGGGCGACTTCTTCCAGGAGGTGCCCCAAGGTCACGACGCCTACGTCTTGAAGCACGTGATCCACGACTGGAACGACGAGCGCGCGGTCACGATCCTGAAGGCGTGCCGCCGCGCGATGGGCGCCGACGCGAAGCTCCTCCTGATCGAGGGCGTCTATCCGTCGCGGATCGATCAGTCACCGGCGAGCCAGGGCGCGGCCGCGAACGACGTGAACATGCTCGTCTCCACCGGCGGGCGGCAGCGGTCGGAGTCCGAGTTCCGCGCGCTGTACGAGGCGGCGGGGTTCACGCTCACGCGCCTGATCCCCACGCCGCCGCTCCAGACCCGCGTGATCGAGGGGGTGCCCACATGACGACGTCGGCCGCGCCTCCACCGCAGGCGACCGTGATGCAGATGATGATGGCCGCCTGGTCGTCGCAGACCATCTCGACCGTCACGCGCCTGGGCGTGCCGGACCTCGTGAGCACGCACGGACCGCTGACGGCCCGCGAGCTCGTGAGCACGCATCGCGTCGACGCCCACCCCGACCTCCTCGAGCGCGCACTGCGCGCGTGCGCGAGCGTCGGCATCTTCACGGAGTCGGCGGACGGCCGCTTCGGACCGACGCCGCTGTCCGCGGTGCTGGTCGCCGGCGCGCCGGGCTCCGTGCGCTCGTTCGTCGAGCTCATCGGCGACCGGTGGTGGGGACCGTTCGGCGGACTCGCCGGCGTGCTGCGCGCCGGGCAGCCGCAGGTGGGCACGCCCGAAGAAGAGTCCCGGGAGGGCAACGCCGAGAAGTTTGCGGCCGCGATGAAGTCTCGCGCGGAGTCGACGCGCAGCGTGGCCGAGCACGCCGATCTCGCGCGTGCCCGCCTGCTGGTCGACGTCGGCGGCAGCATCGGGCACGTCTCCATCGCGCTGCTCGAGCGCCATGCCCACCTGCGCGCCTGCGTGCTGGATCTCCCCGCGGTCGTCGCGATCGCGGAGCCGCTCGCGGCCCGCGAGGCCGAGAGCGTGCGATCGCGCCTCTCGTTCGTCGCGGGAGACATGTTCACCGACGTCCCGCCCGCCGACACCTACCTCGTGAAGACGATCATGCACGACTGGGACGATGCGCGCTGCGTCCGGCTCCTCCAGAACTGTCGCGCCCGGCTGGCGGAGGGCGGCCGTATCCTCGGCGTCGACAACGTGCTGCCGCCGATGGGCGACACCGGCGCGTCGGGGACCAAGCTCCTCGACATGCTGATGATGGTGCTGCTCCCCGGCAAGGAGCGGACGGAAGCGGAGTGGCGCGCGCTCTACGCGGCGGCCGGCCTCCGGGTGACGGCGATCACGCCCATCAATCCGCGCTCGGTGGAGTGCATCATCGAGGGTGTCCCGGCCTGACGCGCGGTCACACGCGCGCGAAGAATCGCGCCGGCGCGCCCTCCGTGCCCGCGATCTTGTAGAACGGCGCCTCGAACTCCACGCGCGTCGACGGCAGCGCGCCGAGGTTCGTGAGCCCTTCCATGATGACGATGCCGGCGCCGAGGATGACCCGGTGCATCGGGAAGTCTTCCGACGAGAAGTCGGGCAGGCGCGCGCAGTACTCCTCGAAGAAATCGAAGCCGATGTTCTTCGGCCCCTTCGCCACGAGCCACTCCGCCGTCTCCGGCGGACAGTACGGGGACGTCGTGAAGTAGTCCGGCCAGCGGCCGTACATCTTGTCGGTCCAGTCGGTCCGCAGCAGGACGATGTCGCCGGGCTTGACCGTGTCGGCGCCGCCGCGCTTCAGGTCGTCGATCGTGATCCCGTGGTTGGCGCCCACGAACGAGAGATCGACCACGATCGCTTCGCCGATGACCTGGTCGAGCGAGATCTCGGCCGTGGTGATCCCGTCCTTGAACACGTGCAGCGGCGAGTCGATGTGCGCGCCCGTGTGCAGGCTCTGGTTCACGCTCGACACCTGCCAGAAGCCGGGACCTCGCCGATGCGGCGTGATGTCGAGCTTCATGTTGGTCGATGGCGGACTCATCGTCTGGTTGTCGACGGTGACCGACAGATCGATGATGCGGGACCCGGCCATGGGGCACCTCCGTTCGCGGAGACTTACCTTATGTTAACGTCGGTCCCTCGGAGGGGGCTTTGCCCCCCTTCCGACGGTCGTTCAGCGGCTGGCGCCGCTGTACGACCTGCCTCCCCCCAGGAGGATTGCGCGGGCGAAGCCCGCGCTCGAACGGAGATTGATCGACCGCATGGCAGCGGGGGCAACGGTCGGGCATCGTCGGGCTCGGGTTGCTCGGGCATGCCGTGGCCGCGCGGCTGATTGCCGCCGGGTACCGTGTGGTCGGGTACGACGTTGTTCCTGAGAGACGAGACGCGCTCAAGGCGCTCGGTGGAGAAGCGCTCGGATCGGTCGAATCCGTTGCGTCCGGCCATGACATCGTGTGCACGCTCTTGCCCTCGCTCGCGGCGGTCGAAGACGTCATTCTCGGGCGGGACGGGATCCTCGAGACGGCGCGGGTGGGGACCACCGTCGTTCAGATGAGCACGATCTCGCCGGCGCTCACCGAGCGGCTCGACAAGGACGTGACCGCGCGGGGGCTCGGGTTCCTCGACTGTCCCGTGAGCGGGACGAGCGGGATGGTCGAGCGTGGGAACGGCGTGATCTTCGTCGGTGGCGCGCGGCCGCTGTTCGATCGATGGCAGACCGTGCTCGATGCCGTGCTGCCGCGCCCGATCTACGTCGGGCGCGCCGGCCAGGCCATGACGCTGAAGCTCGTCGCCAACCTCCTCGTCGCGCTCCATTCCGCCGCCGCGGCCGAGGCGCTCACGATGGCGCGCCGGGCCGGCCTCGACCTCGCGCTCACGCTCGACGTGCTCGGCTCCGGCGCGGCGACGTCGCGCATGCTCGAGGTGCGCGGTCCGCTGATCGTGAAGGGCGAGTTCCCCGCGCAGATGAAGCTGGACCTGTTCATGAAAGACCTGCACCTCATCCAGGACGCGGCCCGTGACGTCGGGGCGCCCTTGCCGCTCACCGACGTGGCGGAGCGCCTGTACGGCGCCGTCGCGGTCGACGGGCACGGCGGCGAGGACCTCGCGGTCGTCGTGCGCGCCATCGAAGGCCTGCGCGCATGAGGCTCGTGCCGCTCGTCCTCCTGATCGTCACGCTCCTCGCCGCGTGCGCCACCGTCGGCACGACCACGCCCGGTACCGCCGCCGAAGCGAAGGACATGCGGCTCGTCGGACACGAGCCGTTGCAGGCGCGCTCGGCGTATCAGCCGCTCGTCGTGAAGCAAGGCGATCGATCGGATCGCCTACGTCGGCCACCACGGCGGCGAGCGCATGAACGCGCTCACCGGGCGCATGGAGCTGAACGGCACGTCGATCGTCGACGTGACCGATCCCGCGAAGCCGCAGTACCTGCACCACATCCCCGGCGCGGCCGGCGAGGCGGAAGCCGGCGGAGCCTCGATGGTCCGGATCTGCGACGGCCGTGACCTGCCGAAGGGCGATCGCGCGAAGACGTACCTTTTGCGGACCCTCGGCCGGCTCGCGCACGAGGTATGGGACGTCACCGATCCGCGCCGTCCGGGGCTCGTGACCACGGTCGTCCGCGGGCTCGACGAGACGCACAAGAACTGGTGGGAGTGCGCGACGGGCATCGCGTACCTCGTCTCCGACGGCCGCCCGCAGGGCTGGCGCACGAACCGGATGACGAAGATCTACGACCTCGCGGACCCCGCGAATCCCCGCTTCATCCGCGACTTCGGGCTCGTCGGCCAGGAGCCGGGCTCGAATCCGACCTCGACCGCGCCCGCCGGCGTGCACGGACCGATCGCGCTCCGGAACCGCGTGTACTTCGCGTACGGCACCGGCGCCAACGGCGTCCTGCAGATCGTGGACCGCGACCGGCTCCTCAACGGCAACCCATCGAGCGCGGACAGGTTCGGGCCGACCCCCGAGAACCTGCGCTACCCGGAGATCGGACGCCTCGACATGCCGCCCGACTGGGGCGGCCACACGAGCTTCCCGGTCCTGGGCGTGCCCGTCGGCGACCACGTCCTCAACCTGAGCGGGCGCGTGCGGGACGTCGTGGTCCTCGTGTCCGAGTCGCTCCGCAACGAGTGCCAGGAGGTCCGTCAGCTCACCTTCCTCGTGGACATCACCGTGCCGAGCAAGCCGTTCACGGTGTCGACGTTCGAGGTGCCCGAGCGCCCCGGCGAATTCTGCCGGCGCGGCGGCCCGCTCCGGTCCGCATTCGTCGCACGAGTCGTTCACGTCCATCTACTACCGGAAGCTCGTGTTCCTCGCGTACTTCAACGCCGGCGTGCGCGCCGTGGACATCCGCAACCCGTTCGCGCCGCGCGACGTCGCGGACTTCATCCCGGCCGTCACCGCCGCCACCGCGCGGCGCTGCGTCAAGGTCGACGGCAACGACCGTTGTCAGGTCGCGATCCAGACGAACAACGTCGAGGTGGACGATCGCGGGCTGATCTACCTCGCGGACCGCGCCGACACGGGCCTGCACATCGTCGAGCTCACGGGCGCCGCCAAGGCCCTCGTCGAGTAGGGTAGTGCGAGCCGCAGGACGTCGCGGGGCTGGGGCCCCGCCGTCCGAGGCGAGCATATGAAAAGGATCCCGTTCCATGGACTTCGAGGTCACGTACACGGACGAACAGCAGCGGTTCCGCGGTGAAGTGCGCGCCTGGATGGAGGCCAACGTGCCGCCCCGGCGTCGAGCGCGCCCCCGATCTCCGAGGACGACAGCCTCGCGCGCTATCGCGACCTCCGCGCATTCGGGCGCAAGCTCGGCGCGAAGGGCTGGCTCTATCCGCGCGCGCCGAAGCCCTACGGCGGCGGCGGGCTCGACGTGGACTCCACGATCATCCTGGAGGAGGAAGCCGACCGCATCGGGCTGTCGCTGCCGCCCTACTACGACAGCGGCGGGCGGCTCGGCGGCGCCACCATCCTCGTGTGGGGCACCGAGGAGCAGAAGCAGGCGATGCTGCCGCCGATCTACACGGGCGAGGTCCGCACGTGGCAGCTCCTCACTGAGCCGGGGGCGGGCTCCGACCTCGCGGGCGTGCAGACCACCGCCATCCGCGACGGCGACGAGTACGTCATCAACGGCCAGAAGATCTTCGTCGGCAGCGATCACGGCGCCGATCGCATCTGGATGATCGCGGTCACCAACCCGGGCGCGAAGCGCCACGAGAACGTGTCGTGGTTCATGATCGACGCGATAATTGGGCAGCAGGCTGTAACCGCCATCGGTCGTCACCTGGCGCGCCCAGGTTTCCGCTTGCTGGTTCGCGGCCTGGCCACCCCCGCCGAGCACCGCGTACTGCAGGTACACCTTCGCCAGCAGTGCCTTCGCGGCCCCCTTCGACGCCCGGCCGACGTTGCCGGTCGTGTACGCGCTCTTCGCCGGGAGCACGCCCGCGGCCGCGGTCAGGTCGGCGATGATCGCCTGATAGCCTTCGGCGACGGTCGCCTGCTTCACGCGCGCATCCTCCAGCCCCTTGGTCTCGCTCAGGTGCAGTGGCACCCGCCCGTAGAGTCGGACCAGGTTGAAGTAGTGCAAGGCGCGCAGGAACCTGGCCTCCGCCACGATCCGGTCGCGCAGGGCGGCATCCATGTCGATGCCCGGCACGTTGTCGATCACCGCATTGGCGCGGTTGATGGCATGGTAGGCCGCCCGCCAGACGCGTGTTGATGTAGAGGTGATCGGGCAGCACGGTGTAGACATCGGGCTGGTGCGCTCGTTGGTCTCCGAGAGCCGCAGCGTCATGTACTCGGTCGGGTACTCGACGAGCATCCAGAAATGGCGCCCGAAGTAGTCGTTGTCCGTGTAGCCTTCGCTGGGGAAGTTGCTGAAGGCCGCGTAGGCGGCGTTCAGCGCCGCCAGCGCGTCCTGCGCGTTGCGGTAGAAGTTCTCGGGTGCCACGAAATCAGTCGGCACCTCGGTCAGATCAGTGTCGCAGGCCGGCAGCAGCGGGACGAGCAGCCCGACCAGCAGCGCCGCCCGCAGGCTCTTCATGGTCATCATTGCGTCGCCCCCGGTGCGAGTGCGTCACGCGCGGATTCATGAACCGAGCTTCGCATGGGCACCGTCCTCAGTAGCTGAAGTTGACGCCGAAAGTCACGGAGCGCGCCAGTGGATAGGCGCCCACATCGATACCGCGGTTCACGTTGCCGACACCGAAGCTGCTCACCTCGGGGTTGAACCCGGTGTAGTCGGTGATCGTGAAGAGGTTGGTGCCCGTCACGTACAACCGGGCCCGTGAGAAGCCGCGGCCCTGCAGCCAGCTGGTGGGCACCTCGAACCCCAGCGTCACGGCGCTCAGGCGGAGGTACGAACCATCCTCGATGATCATGTCCGTGTAGTTCGTGGCATCCGCGCCGCCCGCCCCGAACTGCGGGAACTGCGCGTCCGGGTGATCCGGGGTCCAGCGCTCCTCGAACCGGCGCCGGGTCAGGTTGGTCGCCGGCGTGGTGCTTTCCAGCCGCCACAGGTTGAGGTTCAGCACCTCCTGCCCGAACGCCCCCTGCACCAGGCTGGTCAGCGAGAGCGGTCCGTAGCTGAACGAGTTCTGCCAGCCGATCGTGAAGTCCGGGTGCGGACTGCCCAGGATGGTGCGGTCGGCCGTCGTGATCGTGCCATCGCCGTTCTGGTCCACCAGCTCCATTTCACCCACCCGGAACCGGCGGCCGGCCAGCCCGGTTTGCACGATCGCCGCCGAGTCCGCCGCATCCCGTACCACGCCGTTGGTCTGGTAGCCGTAGAACACGCCGATCGGCTCGCCTACCCGCACCAGCGAGCCGGGCAGCTTGAAGTCATCGCTGATGGTGGTGGCGAAGATCTCATGCGCGCCGCCCAGGTCCGGTCACCCGGTTGCGGTGCGCGCGTATGACAGGCCGGTGTTCCAGCGTGAGTCCGCCGCCGTTCCCGTTGCCGCGCAGCACATCCAGGTTGAGCGACAGCTCGAATGCCCCGGTTGCGGACCGAGCCCGCGTTCAGCAGCGCGGTGCTGAAGCCGGATTCCGAGGGCAGGTCGACCTGGAGCAGCAGGTCGTCGGTGTCCTTGTGGTAATAGTCGGCGGCCAGGCTCAACCGCCCCCACAGCCCGACGTCGAGCCCGACGTCGAGCTGGGTCGTCGTTTCCCACGTGAGTGCCGGATTGGCCACGCCCACGGGGAAGTAGCCCGGCACCTGCACGCCCGTGAAGCTGTAGCCCTGGTCATCCAGCCGCGCCAGCGACTGGTACGGCCGGATCGACGGGTTGCCCGCGACGCCGTAGGACGCCCGCAGCTTCAGCTCGTCCAGGCCGCGCACGCCCTGCATGAACGGCTCACCCGACACGCGCCAGGCGATCGCGCCCGAGGGGAAGAAGCCCCACTTGTTGTCCTTGCCGAAGCGCGACGAGCCGTCCCGCCGGCCGGTCAGCGTGAACATGTAGCGGTCCAGCAGCGTGTAGTTCGCACGCCCCAGGAACGAGATCAGCTTCCACTCCTCCCGGCGCGAGCTGATTTCCGGGATCGCCGTCCCGGCCCCGATGTCGTCGAAACTGGTGATGTCGCTGACGTAGATGCTCTCCTCCATGTTCGTCCGCACCGTCTCCTGCTTCTGCTGGGTGAACCCCGCCAGCAGGTTGAAGCGGTGCGCCGTCCCCACGGCCCGGTCATACGTGAGCGTGTTCTCGTTCAGGAACGACGTCAGCTCGACCCGGCCCCGGATCGCGTTCCCCTGCGCCTCCTCGCCCGGCCGCGTCGTGCGCGGGAAGTAGGTGTCGCGGTAGCGGCCCGAGTAGTCACCGCCCACCGATACCCTCGCCCGCAAACCGGCCAACGGCTCGTACTCCCCGTAGGCGTTCCCCAGCAGCCTGGTGTCGCCCAGCTCGTCCGTTGACCTGCGTGGCCATTGACACCGGGTTCGGCAGCTCCGAGGCAATCCCCGACGTCAGCGCGGTGGCGCCGAAGACCGTGGTCAGGTCCCGCACCTGGTACGGGTAGCTGCCGTCCTCGAACTGCACCGGCAGGAACGGGTACGCCTGGAGCGCGGCACCCACCGCCCCCGCCCGCTTGTTGCTCTCGCCGTCCGTCGGCACGAACTGCGTGCCGCACCCGGCTGGCCGTCAGGTTGAGACCGACCCGCAGCCGGTTCTCCATGTTCTGCTCCACGTTGGCCCGCACCGACATGCGCTCGAACCCGGAGCCCCTGACCACCCCGTCCTGGTCGAACAGTCCCGCCCGAGATCGCATAGCGCGTGAAGTTGTCACCGGCGCTCGCTCCCGGAGATCGTCGCCTGGAAGCTCTTGCATCGCGGCGGTCCGGAAGATCTCGTCCTGCCAGTCCGTCCCGACCCCCAGCGACGACGGGTCGCTGAAGATCACCGGATTGTTGCCGGTCGTCCGGTACTCGTTCACGGCCTGCGCCAGCTCGCTCGAGTTCAGCAGGTCGTAGCGCTTCGCCACGCTCTGCGCGCCGCCGAACAGGTCGATCGTGAGCTGCGGCCGCGACCGTGCGCCGGCTCCTGCCTGCCCGCCCTTCGTGGTGATGATCACCACGCCGTTCGCGCCCCGCGCGCCGTAGATCGCCGTCGCCGACGCATCCTTCAGGATCTGCAGCGACTCGATGTCGGCCGGGTTCAGGCCGGCCAGCGGATTCGATGGGGCGATGCCACCCTCACGTCCGCCATTACCCGGCGATGCCGCCGCGATGTCGTTCTCTATCGGAAAGCCATCGATCACGTACAGCGGCTCGGTGTTGCCGTTGATCGACGTCGTGCCCCGCACCCGCACCGAGATGCCACCGCCCGGCGCGCTCGACGCCTGCGTCACCACCACTCCCGCCGCCGTGCCCTGGAGCAGCTGGTCCAGCGACTGCACCGGCGCGTTCTCGCGCGCCGAGGTGGATACTGTCGCCACCGAGCCGGTCACTTCGGCCCGCCGCCGCGTCCCGTAGCCGACCACTACCAGCTCGCCCAGCGCCAGCGCCTGCACGCGCAGCTCTACATCCACTCGCACCGACGAGCCCGGCGTCACCACCGCTTCCTGCTCCGCCGGCGCGTACCCGATCATCGTCACCCTGACCTGGTAACGTCCCGCCGGCACGTTCGCGATCAGATAACGCCCGTCGTCACCGGCCACTCCGCCGATCCGCGTCCCCGCCAGCATTACGTTCGCGCCCGGGATGGGCGCGCCACTCTGCAGCCTGACCACTCCGGTTATCCTGCCCGTCGTTTCCTGCCCTTGCACAGCGGCGGCAACAGCCCCGCCGCCAAGCACGCATGCGAACAGGATTGCTGTCCATCTCATGCTGGATTCTCCGGATGACGGTGATCCCCCTGGCCTTCGCTTCGCTCCTTCAATCCGCAACCGGCAGGTGACTGCCGGATATTGCTCCGCTTAAAGAACATTCGCGCTACGACATCTCTGACGCGTTTCGTTTCCCGATTGCCCGGGTTCGCGGAATTACCGTCGGTCGTGCTTTGATTGAGTACGTCGGGCGCGCGAGGCAGCGTGTGCGCCAGTATTGTTCTTTCGTGAAACTAAATCGCCAATCTAGGATCGCCCAGCGCCGCCACGCAACCCCTTTCGTGAACGAACCCAAGCCACTCCCGCCAGGGGCTGAAATCCCCTTCTCCAGGGCGGAATCAAGATCAACGCAATTCGCTACGCAACAAACAGATGCAGCGCATTCGCCGGTACCAGGCGAAAGCCTGAGCCGGCAGCGGGATAGGGCTCCACAGTGCTGCCACCACGGTTTTGCGGTGGGCGGAGAACCGCATGCCGGGCCGCACGTCCGTGTTGATGCGGGGCGACTGTTGGGGTATTTTGAGCGCAACAGGGACAATTAGGAGATTCGCCGCAATGCGCAAGATCAACCCCCGCAATTTCAGGCGGGCGACCCGCTCGACGACCCGGGATGGTGAACCGGCAGATCCTGCTGAACCTGGTGCAGGAGCACCAGCCGGTGTCGCGGGCGGACCTGGCGCGGCGCATGGGGCTGGGGCGCGGGAGGATCACGAACCTGGTGAACTCCCTGATCGACGATGGCATGATCTACGAGGGGGCGACGGCTGCGGCACGGCGCGGCCGGCGTCCGACGCTGCTGCACATCCGGACGCGTGATCGTTTCGCGATCGGGATCGATATCCGTTTCAGCCGAACCTACCTGACGCTGTGCGACTTCGCGGGACGCCAGCTTACGCTGGAGACCTTCGACACGGTCTTCGATCCGGAGGACCTGGTCATTGAACTATCGGCTCGGATCGCCCGGATGCTCGATGCGTATCAGGCGAGGACCCCGTTGCGAGGGCATCGGCCTGGTGGTCCCGGGGATGGTCGACCAGGCCACGGGCCGCGTGCTCTACGCGCCGCAGCTCGGCTGGCGCGACGTCGACGTCCGCGACGCCCTTGCCCAGGCGACCGATTTACCCGTGGACATCGAGAATGCGCCGATCGCCTGCGCGCTTGCGCAGATGTGGCTGGGACCGCGTTCCGGACGTGGACAGCTTCGTCTACCTCACGGTGTCCGACGGCGTGGGCGCCGGGATCGTAGTGAACGGCGAGGTCGTCCGCGGCCACGGCGACTCCGCCGGCGAGTTCGGACACGTCCCGATCTCGCTCGATGGACCGCTCTGCCTGTGCGGCGCCGGGGCTGCCTCGAGGCCTACACCTCCAACCTGGCCACGCTGGCGCGCTACCTCGGCTTCGATCCCTCTCTGCCGGACACCAGCCGGCGCTTGCGGGAGACTGCGTTTACCATGGAGGACCTGATCGCCCGGGCGCGGTCGGGAGATGCGGCCGCGCGCGAGGCACTGCAGCAGAGCGGCCGCTACCTCGCGATCGGACTGGGCGCCATTGTCAACTCGTTGAATCCCGGGCGTATCTACATCGGCGGCGAAATAGCCGAAGCGTGGGACTTGATCGGCGATGAGGTGGAGGAGGCGGTGGCCGCGCGGGTAATGGCCCGTGCCGCGGCGCGGACGCCCATCACGCCCGAGCCGGGTTCGGCGCATCCTCGCCTGCGCGGCGCCACGGCGCTGATCGTGGCGCCCCTGTTCGCCGCCCCGCAGGTAGCCTGAGGAAGCGGCCATCCGCGGTCCTGGCAGGCCCGGCGTTTCGCAGGAATCAACCTCGCTCAAAGGCAGAGCATGGCGGGTGCGGTGCTGGTGTTGGGCGCCACTGGAGAAGTGGGGCGACGAGTGGTGGCGGGGCTGCGAGCAAGGCGGCAATTGGTGCGCGGCGCGTCCCGCGACCCCGCCCGCGCCGCTGCGAGCGATCACGGGGAATGGGTAAGGCTCGACCTGGAGCGCCCGGACACTTTCTCGCCCGCACTCGAGGGAGCAGACCGGCTGTTCCTGATGGCGCGGCCCGGCGACGATCATCCGGAGCGGTTGGCCGGTCCGTTGATCGCTGCCGCCCGGAACGCCGGCGTGCGGCACGTGGTGAACTTGACGGCCATGGGCGTGGAGCGGGAGCCCGAGTTCGGGCTGCGGCAGGTCGAGCTGCTGCTCGAGTCCTCCCGGATGGACTTCACCCACCTGCGCCCGAACTTCTTCATGCAGATCTTCGCGGCGCCGCCGCTCCTGCCGGCGATACTCGCAACCGGCACGATTCGCTTGCCCACGGCTGAAGCGCGGTTGTCCTTCGTCGACACCAGGGACATTGCGGACGTGGCGGTCGCGGCGTTGACGCGATCGACGCCACCGAAACTGCGCGTATACACTCACGGGGCCGGAGTCCCTGAATCACCACGAAGTCGCGCGCCACATCTCGGCGGCTGTCGGGGTTCGGACTCGGCTATCAGCCGCTTCCGAGCCATGATGAGGCGAGGGCCAGCCTCGTGCGACGGGGCGCGGACTCGGACCCGAGCGCGTCGAGCGGCTGATCGGCTTCTACCGCCGGGTGCGGGCGGGGACGTGCGCGCCCGTCTCGGGCGATGTCGAGGCGGTCCTCGCCCGACCCCCGCGGTCCTTCGCGGCGTTCGCCGCTGATCACGCCGATTGCTGGCTGGTCCAGGCTGCCGGTTCGGCCTAGCTGCACCTGCCCCCGGAAATAGCTGCTACCGGGCCATCGCCCGGTCCATCACGGACCGTGAGGCCCACTGGCGCCCAGGATCATCCGCTCGTGCTGGCGGAGTATGACGTGGCGGAAGCGGACGGTCTGACCGGAATCGAGGACCGCCTCGACCTCGCGGTGGACGCTGTCCATCGCCTCGTACAGCCGCCGATTGATGGACCGCCACGCGGAATCAACCATTGGCTGGTGCCGCGCGAAGATCGCGGTGAGCGACTCCGCCTGCGCGCGGGTCAGGTGCAGTGTGCTGTCCAGCTGCGCGATGATCGCACGGTGTTCCAGACGTCGGTGCGCCAATGCGTTC
>CAVPPZ010000016.1:0-180669 GCA_963707305.1 uncultured Candidatus Rokubacteria bacterium | reverse complement strand
GGCTTCCTCCGGATCGGCGCGCTGACGCGCGAGTCGACCTGGAGGCGTCCGAGGTCGTCCGGACCGGGTACCCGCTGCTGCCCGACACGTGCGCGGTCATCGCGGACCCGCTGGTCCGTAACCTGGCGACGCTGGGCGGCAACCTCGCCCATGCCGACCCGGCCAACGATCACCCGGCGACGATGCTCGCGCTGGGCGCCGAGATCGTCACCGTCGGCACGCGCGGGGAGCGGACGCACCTCCATCGACGGATTCTTCACCGGGCCCTTCGAAACGGCGCTCCAGCCGGACGAAATCGTCGTGGAGGTGCGGGTGCCGATCCCGCCCGCGCGGAGCGGCGGTGCCTACCTGAAGCTCGAGCGGAAGGTCGGCGACTTCGCCACGGCCGCGGTCGCCGTGCAGCTCACGCTCGCCGCCGACGGAACCTGCGCCGCGGCCGGCATCGGCCTCACCAACGTGGGCCTGACGCGATCAAGGCCGAGGCCGCCGAACGCGTGCTGATCGGGAAGCGCCCGGGCGAGAAGACGACCCTGGAAGCGGCGCGGCTCGCCGCGGAGGCCGCCCAGCCGAGCGCGGACCTGCGGGGCTCCGTCGAGTACAAGACGGACATGATCCGGGTGCTGACGACGCGCGCGATCCGCAAGGCGCTGGAGCGCGCGGGCGCGGGGAGGTGAGGGCGATGCACATCAAGCTCTCGATCAACGGCGAGAAGCACGAAGCGGACGTGGAGCCCCGGCTGCTCCTGGTCCACCTGATCCGCGACGTCCTCACGCTCACCGGCACCCACATCGGCTGCGACACGACCCACTGCGGCGCGTGCACCGTCCTCCTCGACGGCCGCGCGGTGAAGTCCTGCACGATGTTCGGCCAGGCGCGCGACCGCGAGATCCAGACCGTCGAGGGGCTCGAGCAGGACGGCAAGCTTCACCCGCTGCAGGCGGCGTTCATGGCGGAGCACGGTCTCCAGTGCGGCTACTGCACGCCCGGGATGCTTGATGACGAGCGTCGCGTTCCTCAAGACGCACCCGTCCCCGACCGAGGACGACATCCGGAAGGCGATCTCCGGCAACCTCTGCCGCTGCACGGGCTACGTGAACATCGTGAAGGCCGTGACCGCCGCCGCGGCCACGCTCCGAGAGGGAGGCGCGTGATGGCGCTCAGGACCACGCCCGAAGTCTCCGGGATGGGCCACTCGATGAAGCGCAAGGAAGACCCGCGCTTCATCCGCGGCAAGGGCACGTACGTCGACGACTTCACGCTGCCCGGGATGCTCTATCTCGACATCGTGCGCAGCCCGTACGCCCACGCCACGATCAAGCGCATCGACTCGTCGAAGGCCATGGCGGTGCCCGGCGTGCTCGCGGTGATCACCGGCCAGGACCTCGCGAAGTACAACCTCCACTGGATGCCGACGCTCATGTCGGACATGCAGATGGTGCTGCCGTCGAGAAGGTGATGTACCAGGCGCAGGAAGTGGCGGCGGTGCTCGCCACCACCAAGTACGGGGCGGCGGACGGCGCGGCCGCGGTCGAGGTGGAGTACGAGCCGCTCCCGGTCGTCGTGGATCCGAAGAAGGCGCTGGAGCCCGGCGCGCCCGTGTTCCGCACCGACAAGAAGGACAAGAAGGACAACCACATCTGGCACTGGGAATGGGGAGATCGGGCCGCCACCGACCGCGCCATCGCCGAGGCCGACGTCACCGTCAAGCAGGACATCTACATCCCGCGCATCCACGTGGCCTCGATCGAGACGTGCGGCTGCCTCGCGTACTTCAACAAGGTCAACGGCAAGCTCACGGTGTGGATGACCACGCAGGCGCCGCACGCCATCCGCACGGTCTTCGCGCTCGTCGCGGGCCACGTCGGGCTCGCCGAGCACAAGATCCGGATCATCTCGCCGGACATCGGCGGCGGGTTCGGCGGCAAGGTGCCCGTCTACCCCGGCTACGTGATCGCGGTCGCCGCGTCGGTCCTCACCGGCAAGCCGGTGAAGTGGATCGAGGACCGGATGGAGAACCTGCAAGCGGACTCGTTCGCGCGCGACTACCACATCACCGCCGAGCTCGCCGGGACGAAGGACGGCACGCTCACCGCGCTGCGCATCAAGACCATCGCCGATCACGGCTACACCGACGCCGCCGCGAACCCGTCGAAGTTCCCGGCCGGTCTCTTCCACGTGTGCACGGGCTCGTACGATCTCAAGGCCGCCCACGTCGAGGTGGACGGCGTCTACACGAACAAGCCGCCCGGCGGCATCGCGTATCGCTGCTCGTTCCGCGTCACCGAGGCCGTGCACACGATCGAGCGCATGGTGGACGTCATGGCCCACCAGCTCGGCGTGGACCCGGCCGAGTTCCGGATGAAGAACTTCATCAAGCCCGAGCAGTTCCCGTACAAGTCGGCGCTCGGCTGGGAGTACGACAGCGGGAACTACGGCGCCGCGCTCCAGAAGGCGATGGACAGGATCGGCTACGCCGACCTGCGGCGCGAGCAGGCGGAGAAGCGCGCGCGCGGCGAGCTGATGGGCATCGGCATCTCGAGCTTCACCGAGATCGTCGGCGCCGGGCCCTCGAAGCACTTCGACATCCTCGGGCTCAAGATGTTCGACTCGTGCGAGATCCGCATCCACCCGACGGGCAAGGCCATCGCGCGGTTCGGCACGAAGTCGCAGGGCCAGGGCCACGAGACCACGTACGCGCAGATCATCGCCGAGGAGCTCGGCATCCCGGCCAAGGACATCCAGGTCGAAGAAGGCGACACCGACACCGCGCCGTACGGTCTCGGCACGTACGCGAGCCGCTCGACGCCGGTGGCCGGCGCCGCCGCCGCCATGGCCGCGCGCAAGATCCAGGACAAGGCGCGGAAGATCGCCGCGTATCTGCTCGAGGTCGCCCGGAGGACCTCGTGTGGGAGCCGGGGAAGTTCTCGGTGAAGGGCGCGCCCGACCGGTCCAAGACCATCCAGGACATCGCGTTCGCCGCCTACACGAACCATCCGCAGGGCATGGAGGCGGGGCTGGAGGCGGTCAGCTACTACGATCCGCCGAACCTCACGTACCCGTTCGGCAGCTACATCTGCGTGGTGGACATCGACAAGGGCACCGGCGAGGTGAAGGTGCGCCGCTTCGTCGCCATCGACGACTGCGGCAACATCATCAACCCGATGATCGTCGAGGGGCAGATCCACGGCGGGCTCACGATGGGCTTCGCGCCCGCGCTCATGGAGGAGATCTCCTACGACGAGATCGGCAACATCCAGGGCGGGAGCTTCATCGATTACCTGGTGCCCACCGCCGTGGAGACGCCGAAGTGGGAGACCGGCAACACCGTCACGCCGTCGCCGCATCATCCGCTCGGCGCCAAGGGCGTCGGCGAGTCGGCGACGGTCGGCGCGCCCGCCGCCATCGCCAACGCGGTGGTCGATGCGCTGTGGCATCTCGGCGTGCGTCACGTCGACATTCCGATCACGCCGCCCAAGGTGTGGAAGCTGCTCCGCGAGAACGGCGTGACGGAGTAAGTAGGCATGACCGACGACGTGCTCGGGCGCGCCGCGGAGCTCCAGCGGCGCGGGCAGGCGTTCGCGCTCGCCACCGTCGTGCGGTGCGAGGCGCCGACGTCCGCCAAGCCGGGCGCCAAGGCGGTGATTCTCGAAGACGGCACCGTGTCCGGCTGGGTCGGGGGCGCGTGCGCGGAGCCCGTCGTCGCGCGCGAAGCGCTCGCCGCGATGAGGGACGGGCAGCCGCGCCTCCTCGGCCTCTACGGGGAAGGCGGGCAGGCGCCCGGCCGCACCGAGGGCGTGATCGCGCATCCGATGACGTGCCACAGCGGCGGCACGCTGGAGATCTACGTGGAGCCGTTCCTGCCCAAGCCCCTCCTCGTCCTGATCGGGCACGGGCCCATTCTCGAGAGCCTGGCGACGCTCGCGCCCGACTACGCGATCGTCTCCGTGGACCTCGACACCATGCGCGAGCGGCTCGCGCCGCTCGCGCTGACGGCGCGCGCCTCGGTGGTCGTCGCCACGCATGGCGACGGCGACGAGGCGGCGCTCGAGTGGGCGCTCGCCAGCGATGCGGGCTACGTCAGCCTGGTCGCGAGCCGGCCGCGCGCCGCTGTGATCGTCGAGCGCCTGCGCCGGCGCGGCGTGGGGGTGGAGCGGCTCGGACGTCTACACGCGCCGGCGGGACTCGACATCGGCGCCACCACGCCGGAGGAGATCGCGGTGAGCATCCTCGCCGAGATCATCCAGCAGCGGCGTAGCCCGAAGCCTGTGGAAGTGCGCGCGGCGCCGGCAGACGCCACCGATCCGATCTGCGGCATGCTGGTCGAGGTCGCCACCGCGCGGCATCGCTCCGAGCTCGACGGGCGGCCGGTGTACTTCTGCTGCCTCGGGTGCAAGGAACGGTTCGATCGCGAGCCCGAGCGGTATCGCGCGGCGCTTCGTTGATGCGGCCGTTCGTCTCGGGCCTGGTGCTGGCCGCCGGCGCGTCGACGCGGCTCGGCCGTCCGAAGCAGCTGCTGCCGTTCGGCTCCACCACGCTCCTCGGCGCCGTGGTGGCGGAGGCGGGCGCCGCGACGGCGCTCGACGAGCTGGTCGTCGTGCTCGGGGGCGCGGCGGCCGAGGTGCGCCGCCAGGTCGACCTCGGTCGCGCGAAGGTGGCGGAGAATCCGGAGTTCGGCGAAGGGTGTTCGTCGTCCTACCGGACCGGGATCGGCGTGCTCGATCCCCGTGCCGAGGCGGTGGTGATCCTGCTCGGCGACCAGCCCGGCGTGCTGCGGGGCGCGATCGACACGGTCGTCGAGGCGTGGCGTCGCACGCGTGATCCGATCATGCTCGCCTCCTACCGGGGCCGCGAGGGTCATCCGCTCGTGTTCGCGCGCACGCTCTTTCCCGACCTCGTCGCGCTGCAGGGCGACAAGGCCGCGTGGAAGATCGTGGACCGGCGGCGGGCCGAGATCCGCGCGGTGCCGCTCGACCAGCCGCACCCGCGCGACGTGAACACGCCGGAGGACTACGAAGCGCTGCTCCGCGAAATCGCCGCGCCGAGGTAGTCTCTCTCCCGGATGTCACGCGCCCCGATCCCGCTGCGCGCGGTCCGCGCGCTCTTCCTGCAGCGACAGCACCTCACGCGTCCCCGCGCGGCCACGCTCTCGGCGCCGCGCCTGCTTCGCTTCGTGGAGGACGTCGGCGGGCTGCAGCTCGACTCCATCAACGTGCTCGACCGCGCGCACTACCTCACGCTGTGGGCCCGCTTCGGCCCCTACGATCGCGCGCGCCTGGACCGTCTGGTCTATCGCCGCCGGCTCCTGTTCGAGTACTGGGCGCACGCCGCGTGCCTCGTCCCCACCACCACGCTGCCGTGGTGGCGGCGCGCGATGCTCGACTACCGCGTCCGCCACACCGGGTGGTCGGACTGGCTGCGGGGCAACTCGCGCGTGGTCGCGCGGGTGAAGGCGGCGATCGCCGCGAACGGCCCGATGGGCAACGCGGACTTCGCGCGGCCGCGCTCGGCGGGCGGCCGGAGCGGATGGTGGGACTGGAAGCCGGCCCAGCACGCGCTCCACTACCTGTGGATGACCGGCGCCCTCACGATCGAGTCGCGCCGCCACTTCCACAAGCGCTTCGACCTCCTCGAGCGCGCGATCCCGAGCGCGGCGGCCGTGGAGGCCGTGTCTCGCGACGCGTTCGCGCGCTGGCACATCGAGCGCTCGCTCCACGCCATGGGCGCGGCCACCGAAGCCGATGTGCGGAGCTATCTCACGTTCCCACGGTTCGCCCCCGGCGCGCGCCGGACCGCGCTGCGCGCGCTGATCGCCGAGGGCGTGGTGACGCCGGTGACGGTCGAGGGATCGACCGGCATCCTGGCTCGCGCTCGCGCGCGATCTGCCCGCGCTCGCCCGGGCCGCGCGCACGCCGGCGCCGTCACGCGGGACCACCCTGCTGGCGCCGTTCGATTCGCTGCTCTGGTACCGCGACCGCGTGGCGCGTCTCTTCGGCTTCGACTACCGCATCGAGGTCTACACGCCCGGCGACAAGCGCGTGCACGGCTACTACACGCTGCCGATCCTGCACGACGGTCACCTCGTCGGGCGCGTGGACGCCAAGACGCACCGGGCCGAGCGGCGGCTCGAAGTCCGCCACGTCCACTTCGAGCCGTGGGTCGGCGCGGGGTCGCCGGCGCCGGTCTCGGGGCAGACGCTCGCGCCCGAGGACGTGCTGGCCGGGGTGGGGGAGGCGCTCAGCTCGCTGGGGACGTTCGTCGGCGCCGAGGTCGTGAGGCTCGGGCGGGTGACGCCGCACCGCCTGCGCGCGCCGCTCGCCGCCGTGGTGCGCGGTAGCACACGCACCGCACCAGGTGATCGTTCACCATCCCCACCGCCTGCATGAACGCGTAGCAGATCGTCGAGCCCACGAAGCTGAAGCCCCGGCGCTTCAGCGTCGCGCGAGCTCGAGGCCTTCGCGCGATGCGGCGGCGGAGAGCGCGTCATCCCAGCAGGCGAACACCAGATCCCCTCCGAGCCGACGTCGAGCGGTCACGGCCGAGGCGAGATGAATCGCGTCATACGCCCTGAGTGGATACCGATCCGCCAGGGCGGCGGCCTCACGGATGAGGTCGCTGGTGACCTCGAGCCGTACGTAGCGCTCCCAGTCCGCATCGAGCTCGCCCACGAGCCGTCGCTGCTCACCGGCCGTCAGGTCGCCCGCACGTCGGCGTCGCGCGAGGGCTGCGCGGGCTTCGATGTACGTGATCGAGGATGTCGCCACTGCGGTTGCGTCGCCGACGTGCTCTCGCACTGACGCCGAACCGACTTCCTCGACGTAGACCTTCACGAAGGCGCTGGTGTCGAGGTAGAGCCTCAGCGCCGGTCCTCGAGGACGGTCTGACTGACGGCCTTCCCCCGCACACGTACCGGACGCGCCGAACCGCGCGGCTTCCCGCCCCCCCAGGAGGCGATACCTTCACGGACCATCCCGATGATGGCCTCGTGCTCTGCCGGCGGATGGGGCGGGGTCATGAGCGCCACCGGGCGGCCACGGTCCGTGACCATGATGCGTTCACCGGCGGCAACGCGCCGGAGAAACTCGCTCAAGCGGTTCTTCAGATCCCTGACCCCCACTGTCGTCACCGCAGCCTCCCTGGTGGCCACATTGTACCGCCGACGAGGCTACACGACACGGCTTCCCTGCGCGTGCGGTGACGCCGCGGCCGTCACCGCTTTGCGCCCGCGGCGGCATTCGCCCAGGTTGTCGACGATCGCGACTCGACGGAGCAAGGAAAGGCGCATGGGTCGCCGTCGAGCAGCGCCTGATGGAGAGCCTGGAAGCGGGAAAAGGCGACGCGCGAAATTCTCGACGTGATGGCGAGCGCATCGACCGACCTCCAGCCCCTCTTCGACATGATCTGCCACAGCGCCGTCCGGCTGTTCGACGCCTATGCTGGCGCCCACACCGATCCCCGCGTGCCCGACAAGAAACGACTGGCGGCACTACGACCTCGATGCGTTCCCCGGCGTCTCCGTGCCCACCACCGCGTGGCTGCACGCCAAGCAGGTGGCCGCCATCGCCAGCGACAACTACACGGTGGAGGTACGGCCGCCGGAGATCCCGGGCTTCCGCAACCCGTTCCACGTGGTGGCGATCCCGAACATGGGGCTCACGCTCGGCGAGATCTTCTTCCTGGAGGAGCTGGCCGAGGACTGCGCCGCCGACGGGCGCTGGGCGTTTCTCCTGGTCGCTCCGCCGGAGCATAGACGGGACAAAGGCCCTGTTGACGGAACACGCCTTCTCGGACCTCGCGCCCTTCCCAGGACCTGGGCACCCGGGGGCTCCCGCCGCCCCCGGCACAGCGCGGACAACGGGCCTGTCCAAGGGATTTCTGTCGTCCAAGCGAGCCGCTGGCCCTTGGAGGGGCCGCTGCGCGGTCGAACGGACAGGCCGCGGCTAGGGCGGCGCCCGAAGGGTGCTCAGGCGCGAATCGTTGCGGTCTGGCTGGGGTCCAGCGGCGCGGCGGATGGTGGCGCTCGGTCCGGTCAGCTCTCGCGACACCGCAACGGCGGCCAGGATCGCGCGAATCGCGTCGGGGTCTTCGATCGTGGCGATCAAGCGCAGGCGGCCGGCACAGCGCGGGCACGCCAGCACGTCGATGTCGAACGCGCGCCGCATCAGAGCCGCCCACGCCCAGTGCCGAGCGGTTGGTGCCGCCGTCCGCTCAGCATTCGCATCGGTGGACGCGCTCGCGGCCGCCGGCGTCTCGACCGGCGGCGCGGCGTAGGCGACCACGCGCGCTCGCCAGCCGGCATTCGGCGCCAGCACGCCGTGGTAGAGCACCAGGTTGATCCGTGGCCGCGGGGTGAGCGCCGCCAGCTTCTCGAGCAGCGTGAGCGGCTCGAAGATGAGATAGCGCGTGCCATCCGCCCAGGCGGTCTTGAGCGTGAGCAACACGCGACCGTCGGTCAGCAGCCGGAGTCGATCCTGAGCGACCGCGGGACGGAGCAGATAGCGGCAGAGCTATTCCAGGCGCGCGCGATCCGCCGCCGGCACCTCGACGTTGGCGTGGAGATCGAAGCCCGCGAGATGCGCGTGTCGGGGAGCGGTCGACAGCACCCACGGCGCGTCGGGATCGTCCCCCACCCGCCACACGCGCGCGCCCGCGCCAGGACCGAGCGCGATCCGCCCCTGGACCGAGGCGCTGCTGATACCGGCCAGGGCGGGGGATTCTTCGACAACGGGATCAGGCGGGAAGAGGTCGGCTTCGCCGGGATCAAGCCCGCGGCGCTTGAGCAGACGCTGCACTCGCGTGGCGATCCGCGCGAGCACGACACCGACCTCGTCATCGGTCGGCGGGGGCAGGGGACGGAAATCGAGTGCCCCCTCCTGGCCTTCGAAGAAGACGCCGTCAAAGAGTAGCGTGTGGAAATCGATGTTCAAATTCAACCCGCGGCCGGTGGTCCGAGACGTACCGGCGCCGGTGTCGGGCTCGCAGCTTGCTCACGAGGACGTGCTGGCCGGGGTAGGGCGGCGCTCAGCTCGCTGGGGACGTTCGTCGGCGCGGAGGCTGTGAGCGCTCGTGCGGGTGACGCCGCACCGCCTGCGCGCGCCGCTCGCGGCCGTGGTGCGCGGTAGCACACGCAGCGCACCAGGTGATCGTTCACCATCCCCACCGCCTGCATGAACGCGTAGCAGATCGTCGAGCCCACGAAGCTGAAGCCGCGGCGCTTCAGGTCCTTGCTCAGCGCGTCGGACTCCGGCGGTGCGCGCGGGCACCTGGCGCGGCATCCGCCACCCGTTCACCTTCGGCGCGCCGCCGACGAACGACCACACGTAGCGATCGAACGAGCCGTGCTCCGCCTGCACGCGCAGGAAGGCGCGCGCGTTGGCCACGGCGCTCTCGATCTTCTGGCGATTGCGGACGATGCCGGCGTCGCCCACGAGCCGGTCGACGTCGGCGGTCGTGAAGCGTGCCACCTTCGCCGGGTCGAAGCCCGCGAACGCGCGCCGGTAGTGCGCGCGCTTGTTCAGGATCGTCGACCAGCTCAGGCCCGCCTGCGCGCCCTCGAGCACGAGGAACTCGAACAGCACGCGGTCGTCGTGCACCGGCACGCCCCACTCCTCGTCGTGATAGGCGATATCGAGCGGAGCTCCGCGCCCACCCGCAGCGTTCGACCGTGCGGGTCATGCGGACGCGAGGGCGGCGCCGTGCTCGGCCAGGAGCTCGCGGAGGATCGCGCGATGACACCGGTCCTCGCGCTCGCAGTAGCAGCCGACCGAGAAGTGGGCCTGGTGCGACAGCCGCGCCAGGACGTCCAGCAACCGCCGGCGCTCGGGCGCGGCCATCTCGCGGCGGTAGCTCTTCTCGTAGCGCGCCCATCGGCGATCGGTCCACGGCTCGGAGAGGGCCCAGCTCACCAGCGGCGCGCTCGGCGCGAGATCGGGGAACCACACGTCGAAGTAGTTCTCCTTCGCGTAGTTCTCCTTGCGCACGCCGCGCGGCGGCCGGCGCGCGGTGCCGAGGCGGAGCCCCTCGTCAGGCGCGCGGGGGCTCCCGAGGCGGACGACGCGGATCGCCACGACGGCGCGCTACTTCGTGCCGCGGGAGCCGGCGAACGCGGTGAAGACGCCGAGGCCGATGAACGCGCCGCCGGTGAGATAGCGGCCGGTGGCGCCGGCGCCCCGCGCGCGCGCCAGCGCCGGCGCGACCGCGGCGGCGGCGAAGGCATACGCCGTGTCGGTGACGGCGGCCATCGCGACGAAGAGGGACCCCAGCGTCATGCTCTGCAGCATGGGCGCGCCGTTCGGGCTCATGAACTGGGGCAGGAACGCGGCGAAGAAGATGGCCGTCTTCGGATTGAGCAGGGCCACGATGAAGCCGTCGCGGAAGATCCGGCCCATCCTCGCGGTCGCCAGCGTGGGCGTGGTCTCGCGCGGCTGCGCGCGCAACGCGCGGATGCCGAGATGGATCAGGTAGAGGGCGCCGGCGTACTTCACGACCGTGAACGCGAGCGACGACACCGCGAACAGCGCGGCCAGCCCGATCGAGGCGCCGAACGCGTTCCCGAGGTTCCCGAGCGCGACGCCGGCCACCGAGGCGACGCCGAAGCGCCGGCCCTGCAGCAGGCTGCGGGCGACGATGTAGAAGACGCCGGGCCCCGGCGTGACCGCGAGCACGAAGCTCGCGACCAGGAACGCCGACAGCAGCGGCCACGCGGGGAGCAGATCGCTCATGGCAGGTCGACGATCTCGATCCAGTTGGGGTTCTGGCCCATCGGATACTGCGCGAGCTTCGTGAGCGCGCCGGTCTCCGCGTCGATGCGGTACGTCGACATCGCATGCGAGAGCTGGCCGACGGCGAGCAGGTAGCGGCCCGTGCTGTCGATGGCGAACCCGCGCGGCTGCTTCTCGGTGGGCGTGCTGCCGATCGACGTCAGCGTGCCCGTCGCCGGATCGATCCTGAAGCCGGCCAGGGTGCTCGACCGCCGCTCCGACGCGTACAGGAATCTGCCGTCGGGGGTGATCTGCATGTCCGCCGCCGCCGGCTTGTCCGTGAAGCCGGCCGGCACCGCGCTCACGCTCTGCTTCTGCGTGAGCGTGCCGGTGCCGGCGTCGTAGTCGAACACGTAGACGAACGCGTCGGTCTCACCGAGCACGTAGACGAGCCGTGCCGTTCGGGTGAAATCTGAAGTGGCGCGGGCCGGCCTTGTCCTTCAGCCGCGCCGACGAGAGCGGCGCCAGCGTGCCCGTGGCCGCGTCGAGCCGGAACACGTTCACGAGGTCGTTGCCCAGCGTGGGCACGAGGACGTTCCGGTTGCCCGGGTCGGCGAGGATGGAGTGCGCCTTCGGATGCCCCTCGATCACCTGATGCGGCGGCTGCACGGTGCCCGCCGGGCCGATCCGATTCACGGTCACCTTGTTGCCGGGATAGGACGCGCCGAGCAGGTAGCGGCCGGTGCGATCGATGGCCATGTACGCGAGGCTGTCCGCGAGCGGGCCGCTCGCGACGTGCTTCAGCGTGCCGCTCGCGGGATCGATGGCGAAGCCGGCGGCGATCTTCGGCTCGCCGCGCGTGCCCGCGTAGAGGAACTTCTTGTCCGGGCTCACCGCCATCGGCGTGGAGGTGCCGGGCGTGGTGACGCCGGGAATGGCGACCTTCTCGACGAGCGTCAGTCCACCGCTCGCCCGATCCATCCGCAGCACGTAGATCTCGTTGCTGTCAGTGTTGCCGACGTAGACGAAGGTAGTCATCACGGGCGCACTATGCCCCGGGGACGGTGGTCAGGCAAGGCGGTAGATCTCGATCGCCTCGTCGCGGCCCTTCAGCTGCACCGGGCCCGAGCGACTCGGCTCCGTGGTCGCCCTCGCCGGCGTCGCGCAGGACTTCGCCCGAGACGAGGAGCTGCGACCCGTAGTCCTTGTTGAGCTGCTCGATGCGCGAGGCGAGGATCACCACGTTGCCGCTGATCGAGTACTGCTGCCGCGCCTGCGAGCCGATGTTCCCGGTGACCGCCTCGCCGGCGTGCAGGCCGATGCCGATGCGGTCGCCGGGATGCGCCCGGAGTCCGAGAGCGCCTTCACCGCCGCGAGAAGCTCGCGCGCGGCGCTCAGGGCGTTTCGGCAGTCGCGGCCGGTGGCCACCGGCGCGCCGAACGTCGCCATGAAGCCGTCGCCCAGGAACTGGTTGATCACGCCGTGGTGGCGGTCGACGATCGCGATCGCCTCGCCGAACACGGCATTCTGGTAGGCGACGAACTCCTCGGGCGTCTTCTTCTCCACCAGGCGCGTGAAGCCGCGGATGTCCATGAACAGCACGCACACGAACGTCCGCTTGCTCGTGATCTCCGGGCCCTGCCTGAGCAGCTCCTCCACGATCGCGGGCGACACCTGCTGCCCGAAGGCGTTGACGATGCGCTGGCGCTCCTCCAGCGCGCGAAAGATGCTCGTCACGCGGCGCTTGATCTGGTCGCCGACGAACCCGGCGGCGAATCCGGCCAGCACGAGCGCCGCACCCTTGCCGTGGTAGAACGGCGGCCACGAGAACGGCGTGCCGGCGGCCACCTCGCTGCCGCGGCCGAGAACCTGCGACAGCATCACGTACTCCACCGCCGCGACGCACCCGGTGAACACCGAAAGGCTGAAATCGAGCCGCAGCGTCGAGAGGACGATGAACACCGGATAGAGATAGGCGGCGGCGCTCTGCAGCGGGTACACCGGGTCCAGCTGGCGCGCGCCGAGAAGAATGAGGATGCTCGGGACGCTCGTCTCGACGAACGCGCTCCAGAATCGCAGCGGCCGCGGCAGGGTCTTGCCCTGCGCGAGGCGGCGGCCGACGACATGGCGGATCATCAGCTCGTAGCAGGCCAGCAGGACGAAGACCGCGGCGACCTGCAGCACCCACGCGATCCCGAGAATGCGCGCGTACTCCTCTCGGAACACGAGGACGAGCGACAGAAAGCCGACCACCATCGCGCCCGACAGCCCCGCGAGGAGCAGCATGCGCGTGCGCTCGCTGTGGAGGATCTCGCGCGCCAGCCGGTCCTCGAAGCTCTGATCGCCCGAGGGGTCCGGCTGGCGGCGCACGGCGGCGCTACGCGTGGACGGCGTCCGCCTCGATCTCCAGCTTCTTGATCGTCTCCGGCGTCGGCACGCCGGTCGCCGGGTCCCAGCCGTACTCGACGTAGTAGTCGGTCACGATCTTTTCCTGCTGCTCGGTCGTGAGGCCCGCGTGCTTCGGCAACGCCTCGCTGAAGCGAACGGGCAGGCGATCGTCGGCGCGCGTGAAGCCTTCCCGCAGGTTGAAGAGACGCGTCAGCGCCATCCCGCGGTGCGCGGTCGTCACGACCTCGTCCTGGGTCGCGTTCCAGCCGGTGACCGTGTTGAGGATCGTGAGCATCTGGTCGTCCTCGTAGGCGAGGAAGTGGCACATGCCGATCTGGTTGCGCACGCCGTTGCGGTTGCCGCTCTGGCGCATGTGGTCGCCGCCGGTGGGCGCCATCAGGTACGACGCGCGCATGACGGGCATGTGCCGCGGATCGTGCATGGCCATCTCCATGCCCTTCACCGTGGTGAGGAAGGCCTCGGAGCCGCGGCCGAGCTGCTTCGCCGCGCGCGCGGAGCCTTCGGCGAGGAGATCGCCGATGCCCTGGCGGTACGCGATCATCTCGACCAGCTTGATGACGCCGTCGGCGTCGTGGAACCGGAGCGGGACGCCGCCCGTGTCCTCCAGCGTGAGGAGGCCCTTCTCGAAGCACTCCATCGCCCACGCGAGCGTCGAGCCGAGCGACACCGTGTCCATCGCGAGGTAGTTGCACATCTCGTTCGACTTGGCGATCGCGATGATGTCGTCGAGCCCGAGGTTCACGCCCATCGCGGCGAGCGACTCGTACTCCGGCCCGCCGTAGCGCGGGTCGACCGCGTAGCGGCCGAGCGGATCGAAGCCCGACCTTGCCCTTGCCGCCGTAGAGCTTCTCCTGCGCCTCGCGGGCGGCCTCTTCCTTCTTCTCGATGTGGACGACCTTCTTGCAGCGCACCGAGCAGGCGTAGCAGGCCTCCATCTTCACGCGCATCTGGTCGCGCACGGCGATCGCGTCGACCTGCGCGACCTTGTCGAACGCTGCCGAGCCGGTAGTTGAGGGTCGGCATGCCGCCCTCGAGGCTCTTGCCCTGCATGGCGGCGCCGGTGCCGAACTCGTGGAAGGCCCGGTGCTTCTCGTCCATGGTGCCCGAGACCCACTTGGCCACGGCGGTGAGACCCTTGGGGTCGGCGAGCTTCATCGCGGTCTTGCCGCGCACGACGATGGCCTTGAGCTTCTTGCTGCCCATGACCGCGCCCATGCCCGTGCGGCCGGCGACCTCGTTCAGCTCGTTCGCGATGCACGCGAAGCGCACGAGGTTCTCGCCCGCGGGGCCGATCTGCGCCACGCGCGCGCGGGGATCGCCGACCTCCGCCAGGATCGTGTCCTGGACCTCGCCGGTGATCTTGCCCCAGAGGTGCGAGGCGTCACGGAACTCGACGGCGCCTTCGTTGATCCACACGTACACGGGCGTCGCCGAGGCGCCGTGGACGACGATGCCGTCCCAGCCCGCGCGCTTCAGCTCGGCGCCCCAGAAGCCGCCGGCCTCGGACTCGCCGAAGCCGCCGGTGAGGGGAGACTTGGCGCCGACGCTGTGCCGCCCGGCGCCCGGCACCGGCGCCCCAGTAAGGACACCCGGCGCGAAGATCAGCAGGTTCTCCGGCCCGAGCGGATCGGCGCCCTTCGGCACGTACTTGAGCAGGTAGTGCGCGATGAGGCCGCGCCCGCCGCCGTAGCGGCGGAAGAACGCGTCGCCGGGCTCCTCGACCCACGTGCGGCGCTCGGTGAGGTTCACGTGCAGGACCTTGTTCCAGTAGCCGTAGCGCTCCATGGCGGCTCCTCGTCCGGATGAGTGGGCTGGAGTATAACGTGTCCCGTGCCTTCGCTCCCCCGCCGCTGGCTCATCGTGGCCGCCCTGTTCGCCGTGACCTTCGGGATCTCGATGCCGCTCGCGGCCTACGGGGTCTTCCTGCCGATCATCGCGGAGACGTTCGGCTGGAGCCGCGGGGCGATCTCCGCCGCGCTGTCGCTCAACCTCGTGCTCGGCGGCATCACCGGCTTCTTCGTGGGACGGCTGGCCGATCGCCATGGACCGCGCGTGATGCTGCTCGTCACGGTCGGCCTCGCGGGCACGGGCTTCGGGCTGATCTCGATGATCGGCGCGCTCTGGCAGCTCTACGCGCTCGTCGGGCTCGTCGCCGGCACCGGCATGTCGAGCTTCTATCTGCTGAGCACGGCGACGGTCGCGCACTGGTTCCCGGATCGCCGCGGGCTCGCCATCGCCCTCGTGCTGATCGGGTTCAACCTCGGCTACATGGTGTCGGGACCGCTCGCCGCGTGGCTGATCCCGCGGCTCGGATGGCGGCCGGCCTACGCCGTCATCGGATTCGGATGCGCGACGCTCGCGCTGGTGGCGGCGTCGACCGTGCGCCTGCCCAGAGCGACCGAACGGCACGCGCTCGCCGTCGACCACGCGGGCCGCGCGCATCCGGTCGGCGGCGTCACGCTCCGGCAGGCGCTCGCGGACTCGCGCTTCTGGTGCCTCAACGTCTCCTGGCTGCTGCTGGGCGGGACCATCTTCATGTTCTCCGTGCACGCCGTGTCGTTCGCGCGCGACCAGGGCGTGACGCTCGCGATCGCGGCGCTCGCGCTCACGGCGTACGGCGTCGGCTCCGTGATCGGGCGGCTCGTGTCGGGCACGCTCTCCGATCGGCTGGGCACGCGCACGACCATGCGCGCGGGCTACGTCGTCGAGCTGGCTCGCGCTCGCGCTGCTCGTCGCGATGCCGACGCCGGGCCTGCTGCTGCTCGCGATGACCCTGTTCGGCGTCGGGGCGGCGGCCACCGACAACACGCTGGTGAAGGTGATCCCCGACCTCTTCGGGCTGCGCGCGATCGGCGCCATCATGGGCACGCTCACGCTCGGGTGGCGCAGCGGCGCCGCGCTGGGACCGGCGGTGGCGGGCTTCCTCTACGACGCGACGGGCTCGTACGCGGCGCCGTTCTGGGCCGCGCCGGTGCTCGTGGTGATCAGAGCTGGGTGCTCTTTACGATCGCGAGCTCGCGCCCGCGCCGCCTTCCATCGGGCTGAGCAGCATCACGTCGGCGCCGTCGTGGAGCACGGTCTCCCGGTCGCTCAGCTCGCCGCCGACGGCGACCGTGACGTCGTAGCTCACGTCGACGCCGATCGTGGCGAGGAGATCGGCGACGGTGGCGCCGGCGGCCAGCGAGTACTGCTGCGGGCCGTCGGCGCCCTTCGGCAGGTAGCGCCGCAGATCGGCGAAGAACGTCACCTTCACGGTCATCGAGGGTGGCTCAGACGACCGCGATCGCCTCGATCTCGATCAGATAGTCCGGGACCGCGAGCGCGCCGATCTGCACCATCGTCGACGCCGGCTCGTGATCGCCGAAGCACTCCCTGCGCGCCTCGCGGTACAGCGACCGGTTGGCGATGTCGGTGACGTACGTGTTGATCTTGACGATGTTCTTGACGGTCCCGCCCTTGGCCTCGACGAGGCGCTTGAGGCACTCGAAGCACTCGCGCGCCTGCGCCTTGAAGTCGCCCTTGTGCTTCGGGCTGCCGTCCTTGTCGTACGACACCTGTCCGGCGAGGAAGAGGATCGTCTGCGCGTTCGTGACCTTGATGCCCTGGCTGTAGCCCGGCGGGTCGTACACGTGATGGCAATCCCGATGTCGCCGCCAGAACTTCTCCTGAGATGGGGCCTCGCCATGGAGGACTCCTTTGCCCCTACACGGCCGCGGCGGCGCCGCCGTCGAAGTTGATCGCCGTCCCGGTGATCCACTTCGCGCGCTCGGAGACCAGGAAGGCCACGAGGTCCGCGAACTCCTCCGCCTCGCCGAGCCGGCCGAGCGGCACGTTCCGCTCCTTCGCCATCTGCGCGTAGAACGCGTTGAGGTCGCCGCCCTTGAAGCGCCGCGTCCACTGCGCGCTCTTCACCACGCCGAGGCAGATCGTGTTCACGCGGATCTGATCGGCCGCGTACTCCTTCGAGAGCGACTTGGTGAGGTTGATGCCGGCCGCGCGGGTCATCGAGGTCGGCAGCGCCTTGGCCAGCGGCGTCTTGCCGCCGATCGTGGTGATGTTGACGATCGCGCCGCCGCCGCGCGCCTTCATCGAAGGCACCACGAGGCGGCAGAAGCGGATCGCGCCCATCACCTTGAGGTCGAAGTCGTACTGCCAGGTCTCATCGGTGACGTCGAGGAAGGACGGCGGCCTGCGACGTCCCCGCGTTGTTCACGAGGATGTCGATCCCGCCCCAGCGGCCGACGACCGCGTTGACGAACTTCTCGACCTGGTCGTTCTTGGTGACGTCGGTCGGAAGGGCGAGCACCTCCGCGCCCGTCTTCTCGACCTCCTTCGCCGCCGCGTCCAGGACATCCGGCCGCCGGGCGCACAGCGCGACCTTGGCGCCGCTCCGCCCGAACCGCTCCGCCGCCGCCTTGCCGAGCCCTTCGCTGCCGCCCGTGACGATCGCGACCTTGCCCTTGAGTCCGAGCTCTAGTGTGTCCATGGCCGGGAACCATACCAGCAGCCCGGGCGCTGCTCAAACGGGGTCCGGGTGCGCGTCGGTGTGTCGCGGTTTGATACGCTGAACCGCGTTGAGAGGTCGATCGCCCGGTAAGGGGCGGGTCACCCGCGAGGCGAGATGGTCCCGTCCACCTCTCTCAGTTTCCTCACCTTCCGCTTGACAGCTTTTCGAACCGCGCCGCGCGAGAATCGCGTCCGCATCGAAAACGCTGCGTCTACGACGTCCGCCACGTGCCCTGGCGTGAGTTCCGAACGCGAGGGCCAAAATGGTGGCCGGCGCCGAGTCCGTCGTCCCTGCCGGCTGCCAGGCCCCTCCGAATTCCGGGTGTAACGTCGAGCCCGACCAGAATGGCACGCAGCCGCTCGGCATCCTCCGGGCTCTCCTTGAGCTCGAGCAGAGGGACGACCTCGGCCCAGATCAATCGCTCGTCGAGTCGGCCGGCTTGCCTGACCGCGATGCCCTCGATATCCAGCCAGTCCTTGGTCCGGCCGGCAAATGCCTTGAACACGATCAGGTCTTCCGCGCTGCACGTCCGGAGGACGGCACCGAGGGCGATCTTGAAGTCCGAGGCCCGCTCGACGGCGTGCTCTTCGAACGCATCGCGCCGAGTGCGATGTCCAGGGGAACGCCCGCGGACGAGCGGATCAAGACGACCCGGTTCTGAAGCGCGAATTCACGTGCGTCGCGGGAGCTGACCCTCGAAGTGCGCGAGGAGCGTGTCCACGAACGGCGCCTCGCGGCCGAAGCCGGTGATCACCGTCAAGTCCGCGTCTTGCGCGCGGCGGGGTTCGCCCCATCGCTGGACCGCGAGCCCGCCGATGAAGCAGAAGCGCCAGCTCTGGGCGCGGCAGCAGACCTCGACGTCCAGGGCCGCGGCCAACAGCGGATTCACGCGGCAGGTGCTTCCGCTGGAACAAGGCCTGCTGAATGACGAGGCCGGAGGTCCTCTCGCGTTCGCGAGAGAGGGGAAGCGAAGCGCCGAGGTCGAGAAGCGTCGCGACGGCGGCCCGCGCGTTCTCGTCGGTCAAGGCTCGCAACTCGCGGATGCGATGCTCGGCGAGGGCACGGCGCCGCCACGCCACTGCGCCATCCATGCTTTGTCGAAGCCTTCGCGGGACATGTCCCAGTATAGCGGTCAGTCCCGCCGGCGGTGAGCACGCCGGAAGCAGCGCCCATCGTCGAGATCATCCGGTTGCGCGAGACGCGCATCGGCGCCCGCAACGAGGATTCCTGCATCAAGACCGTCCTGATGATCCAGGGACGATGGCCGATCCTGCTCTTGGCGATCCTGGCCCTCAGTGCCTCCGTGGTGCCGCTGGCGCGGTCAGGAGCCACCCGTGAGGCGGGCGATGACGCGCGGGCGCCTCGCGTGCGTGCTCCTGGCCGCGAGCATCGGCATCGCTACGATGCAGAGCGGCGGGACCATCGTGCTCCGGACGAACGATCGCGGCATACACGGCCACGCGCGCCTGATCTCCCCCGACGCACTCCGAGTACGCGAGCGTCCTCGATCATCTCGGTGGCCTGAGCCCGGCGTGTCGAAGCCGGTCCCGCCCTGGCCGGACGACGCGGTCAGCCGTCCTGCCAGGTCTTCGGTTCCAGTCGATGACGGCGCCCGCGGCACGTGACGTCCTACCGGTGTCGCCTGCGACTGACAGCCGTTGATCGCGCTCATCGACCGCCGGACGCGCTTGTCGTAGATCGCGGCCACTGTCCGGGAAGACGAATCGGTTGAATGCATAACATTATTACGGAACACTCGTTTCCCGCGGCGGGCGGTCCGATGCCCTTGTGTTTGCTCGCCGACCGCGCTACACCATGCATCGAATCCAGCACTCGCCGGCCATTCCGCCCGCTCTCAGGAGGGCGCTGCAGCATCGCGATGCCGGATGCCGCTTTCCCGGCTGTGGAGTACGGATCGGAGAGGGCCACCACATCCGCCACTGGGCGCAAGGTGGCCCGACGACGCTATCGAACCTTGCGGTTCTCTGTCGTCGCCACCATCGCGCAGTGCACGAAGAGGGCTTCCAGATCGAGCGAGGACTTGACGGGGCGCTGCTGTTCCGCGATCCGCACGGCGGGGCCATCCCCAACATGTCTGAGCTGCCGGCGTTGAGTCGCGACCCAATGGATCTCATCTGGGAGGCAAACCTCAGGCACCGTGTGTATCCAGGCGCGCACACGCTCACGCCCGACTGGCGCGGGGAACCGGTGGACATTGGCTGGGCGATCGACGTCCTTCATCCGCTGGCGAACCCGTTGATGTCGGTGAGCGACGCGCCCTCCTGGCAGAGGTAGGCGATCTGCGCGGCGCTGACGTCGCGGACGAGACCGAGGTCAGCTTCCACCCCGCACGCACGCACTTGATCGCGCGCGCGCGCAGCGCTGCCAGGTGGTTGTCATTCGATGCGCTGTATGCGGATGAGACCTGCCGGCCAGCCATCCTCGAGAGGCTGCGCGTCTCCGCGAAACGTCCCAGCGCCTGCTGCGCGCTGCGGCTTGATTAGTCGACGCCGGGTCGATTCGAGATCGGGCGCGACCCGGACCATCCCGCCGCTGTGCCTGGCGCGTCGGGTCACGTCGAACGCCCGCGACAGCGTCTCGGCGGTCACGCCGAAGCGGGTCGTGATGCGATCGGCCTCGGGCGCCATCGTCGGCGGTTGCCGCTTCTTCGGTGTGGGTCGCAGGCCATCACATCCCCACTGGCCGCATGTTCGCCCATCGAACTCACGCACGCGACGAGCACTCGAAGAGTCCGTCCGGGTGGAGCGCCGGGCTGGCTGCGGCGCAGTTCGGCCTTCAGTTCTTCACGAATACTCGCGCGCGCACAGCATCGACGGCCCGCTCGCCGAAGTCGATGCCGCGACGCCGCGGGCGGCCGGCACGACGCGCATCGAGCTCACGCACGCGCGAGCAGCTCGAAGAGTCCGTCCGGTGGAGCGCGGCTGGCCCCGTTCGTCTTCTTCCGAATCCGACCAGATCGACGTCCACGCGCACACTCTCACGTGCGCTGCCGCGCGTACCCGTGGCCTCGCCGGCGATCGACGTGCTGCGACCCGTGGCGGACCGTCGAAACCGTGCCCGAGCGAGGCGCAATGCCTTTGATCGCTGTTCGACGCACGAGCGTTGGATCGCGAGGTCGGACGAATCGATGCGGCGCCCATCTCGGCTCGTTCGGATCGATCGAGATCGCCGGGGTCACGAGAGGCGACGGAGCAGGACGATCACGGCGCCGATCGCGATGACGAGCGCCGCCGCGGCGCCCCACAGCGCCAGCAGCATCCGCGTGCGGAGCACTTCGATCGCGCTCGCCATCGCCTGGACCTGCCGGGCGAAGTCCGCGAGCAGCGCCGCCTGTTGCCCCTCGCGGACTTCGAGCTCGACCACGGCGCGCCGAAGCGCGTCGAGGTCATCGCCGCTTCGGGGGGCGGTCTCGTCGTCGGTCGACGGCCGGGTGGTGCCGTAGAACCGGCGCGCGGTGTCGACGATCGCCGGCGCATGCAAGAGCACCGTGCGCCACGGGAGTTTTCTGAGCGCCCAGAGCCACGCCATCGTTGACCTCCGAGGCTAGCACGCCGCGCGGCGGGCCTGATATAGTCCGACCGCACGCATCAGGGAGGAGCCGATCATGCCCGAATCGATCCCCGCGCCGCTGGTCATCGACACGCTGAAGGACACGTTCAAGGAAGCCCGCACGGCGCTCGCCGCCGAGGGCTGGCGCAACCCGACCAGCCCCTACCTCGGCTGGATCCTCAGCGTGCCCGATACCCACCAGAAGACCGTGCTGGCGGCGCTCGACAAGGAAGACACGATCAAGGTGCTCACGTGCGCCACCGAGGACGAGGCGTGCACGATCGCGGCCGGCCTCCATCTCGGCGGCGAGCCGGTGGTGCTGATGATCCAGCACGCGGGCCTCTACGCCTCCGTCAACACGCTGCGCGGCGTGTCGATGGACGGCAAGATCCCGGTCTTCTACATGATCGGCCTCCTGAGCCGCGAGAAGGACAAGGACCCGAAGGAGTCGCGCCACTCGATGGTGCGCTTCGCCGAGCCGCTGCTCGACACGTTCAGCGTGCCGCACGCGCGGCTCGAGGGACCGAACGACGTGCACCTCATTCCCGAGTACTACCGGCTGAGCCGCCAGCGCAAAGGGCCCGCCGCGGTGCTCGTCGGGCTGGAGACCATCTGATGGCGATGAAGCCGGAAGACGTCCTGAAGGTCATCGCCGCCACATCGCGGCGACGCGATCTGCGTGCCGACCATGACGACCTCGCCCGCGTGGCGCGAGATGGTGCCCGACGATCTCTCGGTCGGCTGCGTCGGCTTCATGGGCGGCGCCTCGTCGCTCGGGCTCGGCCTGGCCCTCGCGCGGCCCGAGCGCCGCGTGGTGGTCTTCGACGGCGACGGCTCGCTGCTGATGCAGCTCGGCTCGCTCGCCACCATCGCGGGCGCGCGCGCGCGCAACCTGATCCACCTGCTGTTCAAGAACGGCGTGTACCACACCTCCGGCGCGCAGGAGATTCCGGGCGGGCTCACGGTGGACTTCGTCACGATGGCGAAGGGCGCCGGCTATCGCACGGTGCTCCAGATCGGCGAGCTCGACGAGTTCAAGCGCCGCTTCCCGAAGATGCTCACCGAGGAAGGGCCGATCTTCGCGGAGCTGCATCACGACGCTCGCGGACAAGACGCCGATGACCGATCGCCGCGGCGTGCCGTTCGATCAGAAGGCCGGGAAGATCAGGGAGAAGCTGCTGGCCGCACAGCGCTGAGGGTCACGACATGTGCCGGAACATCAAGACACTGGCGAATCTCGAGCCCCCGGCCACGGACGATGAGATCCGCGCCTCGGCGCTGCAGTTCGTGCGGAAGCTGAGCGGATCGAACACGCCGTCGCGCACGAACGAGGCCGCCTTCAACCGTGCGCTCGACGAGGTGACCGAAGCGGGGCAACGGCTCATCCGGTCGCTCACGACGAGCGCGCCGCCCCCGGAATCGCGAGGAGCAGGCGCGCAAGGCGCAGGAGCGCGCGCGCCTTCGGTTCTCGTAGGAGGCCCCCGAGGCCGCGCGGCTACCGATCCAGCCAGACCTCCTGCATGCGGCCCCAGTTGTAGAGGCTGTTGTGCGCGACGAGGCCCTTCACGTGGGGCCAGGTGACGAAGTACTCCTTGCGCCAGCCGAGCATCGGCCGCGCGACGTCGGCCTCGAGCTTCTTCTGGATCTCGGCCACGAGCTTGAGGCGCTTGGCGCGGTCCAGCTCCTGGGACTGCGCGTCGATCATCTTGTCCATGTGCTCGTCGCAGTAATCCGAGTAGTTCCGCGACGGTTCCGCACTTGAAGTTCTCGTAGAACATCACGTCCGGATCGTCGGCGCCGGGCGCCGTCAGGTTGGCGGCGATCACGAACTCCTTGCGCGCGAGCGCCGGGAACCACTGCGCCGTGTCGAGCTGCTTCACGGTGACCTCGATGCCGACCTGCTTGAGCTGATCGACCACGTACGAGGCGAGGTCGACGTAGACGGGCAGGGTGCGCGTGACCATCTCGAGCTTGAGCGGCTTGCCGGGGCCGTAGCCGGCCTCGGCGAGCAGCTTCCTCGCCTCCGCGCGGTCCCGGGCGGGCTCGCGATAGCCGGGCGAGCGTCTTCAGCTCCTTCTCCGGCAGGCCCCACGAGCCGAACGGCGGCGGCATCATCGCCGCGCCGGGCACGGCGCCGCCGTGACGCACCGACTGGATCGACGCCGCCCGGTTGAGCGCGTAGTTCACGGCCCGGCGCAGGGTGACGTTGTCGAACGGCGCCCGCTTGTGGTTGAGCACGATGTTGTCGCTGCCGTTCTGGCCGGTCTCCTGGACGACGAGCTGCGGCACCGCCTTCTTCACCGTCTCCGCGGTCACCTTGGTCATGTCGAGCGGCGAGAACGCGTCGAGGCGCCCGGTCTGCAGCGCCGCCAGCCGCGTGCCGCGCTCGGTGATGATGAGGTACTTGAGGCCGTCGAGGTACGGGCGGTTCGGCACGAAGTAGTCCGGGTTCCGGACGAGCTCGATCGTCTGGCCGCGGACGTACTCCTTGAACTTGAACGGGCCGGTGCCCACGCACGTCTGCCGGAGGTCGGCGAGCGGCACGTGCGCGGGATAGACGGGCGAGTAGCCGGACGCGAGCATCAGCAGCAGCGACGGCTGCGGCCGCTTCATGCGGAAGACCACCGTGTGCGGGTCCGCCGTCTCGATCGCGTCGATGTTGGCGTACCAGTCCTTGCGCGGGCTCAGGCGGAGCTTCGCGGGCGCGTCCGCCGCCTCGCGCACGACGTCGAACGTGTACTTCACGTCCCGGGACGTGAACGGATGGCCGTCGTGCCACTTCACGTTCTTCCTGAGGAAGAAGACGAGGTTGCGGTGGTTGTCCTGCCAGGACCACTTCTCGGCGAGGTCGCCGATGACGGTGTCGACGGTCTCCTGCGCCTTGAGCGGATCGAAGAGGACGAGGTTGTTGTAGCAGGGGCTCATCGGCCACACGGTCGAGACGGTCGCCGACTCGTGGATCGAGAACCCCGGCGGGTCCTCGGTGACCATCGAGGTGAGGATGCCGCCGCGCTTCGGCGTCTGGGCGTCCACGGGGGCGGTGACGAGCGCGGCGGCGAGCACGGCGACCGACAGGAGCGACACGACTCTCATCGAGATCCTCTTTCCTCACTCATCCGCGGGGAATCTGCTGGAGGCCGGGGAGCCGGCCGAGATAGTTGCCGGCCACGCCGCCGTCCACGACGAGGTCGTGGCCGTTGACGTAGCGCGCGTCGCGCCCGAGCAGGAACACGATGACGTCGGCGATGTCTTCCGGCGTCGCCACGCGTCCGATCGGGACCAGCTCGCTGCGCTGCTTCGCGAGCTCGGGATTCTGGTACACGGGCTCGGTCATGCCGGTGCGCACCATGCCGGGCGAGACCGCGTTCACGCGCACGCCGTCGCGGCCGAACTCCTGCGCGAGCACGCGCATGAGCATGATGACCGCGGCCTTGGACGGGCCGTACGCGCCGAGGTTCGCGTGCGCGTTGCTGCCGGACATCGAGGCGGTCACCACGATGGCGCCCTGCGCCGTGACGAGCGCGGCGTGCGCGGCCTTGGCGAGCAGCCACGTCGCGCGCACGTTGACGTCGAACAGCAGGTTCCAGTCCTCGACCGCGTAGTCCTTGAGCTGGCCGGGCCGGTTGACGCCCGCGTTGCTCACGAGACCGTCGAGGCCGCCGAGCTGCGCCACCGCCTCCGCGACCGCGCGTCCGGGACCGTCGGTCGTGGCCATGTCGGCCTGGATCGGGACCGCCTGGGCGCCGAGCTTCTTCAGCTCGTCGACGACGCCGGCGAGGCCCTTCGACGACGCGAGATCGACCGCGGCGATCTTCGCCGCGTCGCCGCGTGCGGCGGCGTCACGCGCCACGCGGAGGCAGACGGCGCGTCCGATCCCGCTTCCCGCACCCGTGACGAGCACTCGCGTGGTCATGCCGGATTCCTCCCGGCCGGAGTGTACCCTAGGGCCCCACGATCCCTGAGGCCCGGAGGAGAGGACGACATGATGCGTAGAGCCAGTTTGTGCATCGCCCTGGCGCTCGTCGCGGCGCTGGCGTGGTCGGCGGGCGCGCAGGCGCCCACCGTGCTCACGGCGGCCGTCGGCAGCAACATGAACCACGTGCCGAGCTTCGTCGGCGTCGAGAAGGGCATCTTCCTCAAGCACGGCATCGACCTGAAGCTGAAGCTCCTCAACACCGGCCAGGAGATGTCGAAGGCGCTGCAGGCGGGCGAGGTCGAGATCATCGGCTCCGCGTATTCCAACTTCCCGGTGGCCGTCGAGCGCGGCATGGCGGCCAAGGGTGTCGTGGGGCTCACGGGCGATCGCACGAGCAAGTACTCGGATCAGGCCGTGTCGATCATCGCGCGTCAGGGCAGCGGGATCACGAAGGTCGAGGATCTCGCCGGCAAGAAGATCGGCACGCCGGTGGGGGGCACCGCCGACGAGTACCTCGGCGTGATCCTGCAGAAGAAGGGGATCGCGCGCGACAAGGTGCAGGTCCTCAACGTGCCGCCCGGCAACAGCGTGTCGGCGCTCCAGGGCGGCAGCGTGGACGCGATCGCGGTGTGGGAGCCGTTCGGCTCGCTGGTCGAGATGAAGGTGCCGGAGGCCGTGGTGGTGAGCCGCGGCGGCGGCCACATCGGCTACTTCATCAACATGGGCGTGCGCAACGACGTCATCGAGAAGCGCCCGGAAGTGGTCGAGAAGTACGTGATCGGCATGGCGGAAGCCACGTGGTACACGCGCAAGAACCGCGACGAGGCGGCCGACATCTCGACGCGCTGGGTGCCCGGCCTCGAGCCCGCGGTCGCGAAGAAGGCGTTCGCCAACCTGACCTTCGACGCGCGCATCACCGCGCACACCATCGCGGCCTGGGAGGAGAACGTCAGGATCCTCGTCGAGCAGAAGAAGCTGCGCGCGCCGCTCCCGTGGCAGCAGGGCGTGGAGCCCAAGTTCATCGAGAAGGTGATGAAGAGCCATCCGCAGTTCTTCTCTGATCTTGCGCCGGTGAAGTGACCGCGAAGATCACCGTCAAGGGCCTGCGGCACGAGTACGTCAACCCGTTCACGCGAGAGCGGGTGGTGGCGCTCGACGGGATCGACCTCGACGTCCCCGAAGGCGAGTTCCTCGCGGTGGTTGGGCCCAGCGGGTGCGGCAAGAGCACCTTGCTGTCGATCGTCGCGGGCCTCGTCACGCCGACCGGCGGCGAGATCCTGCTGGACGGGCGCCCGGTGAAGGGGCCGGGGCCCGATCGCGGGGTCGTCTTCCAGGAGTTCGCGATCCTGCCGTGGCGCACGGTCGAGCGCAACATCGCGCACGGGCTCGAGATCCAGGGCGTGCCGAAGGGCGAGCGCGCGGAGACCGTGCGGCACTTCGTGGAGCTGGTCGGGCTCGTCGGCTTCGAGAAGAAGTATCCGCACGAGCTCTCGGGCGGGATGAAGCAGCGCGTGGCCGTGGCCCGCACGCTCGCCGCCAACCCCGAGGTGATGCTGATGGACGAGCCGTTCGCCGCGGTGGACGCGCAGACGCGCATCACGCTCGGCGAGGAGCTGAACGCCATCGCGCAGGCGACCAAGAAGACCATCCTCTTCGTGACCCACAACGTGGAGGAGGCGGTGTTCCTCGGCGACCGGTGCTGCGTGCTGTCACGCCATCCGGGCCGCATCAAGGCGCTGGTGGCGGTGCCGATTCCTCGCGACCGCCGGACGTGGAAGCTGCTCGCGTCCGAGCCCGCGTTCGACGGCATCCGTGAGCATGTGCTGAAGCTCGTGCGGGGCGAGGTCGACGGCCTCGGCCGGGAGGTCTAGGCACAGCCCTTCCCGCCCGGACGCCGTCACGGCCGCCGATTGGTATGCGACGTGTATCGGCGGAGTCGATCTTCGGCCCGGCGGCGCTGCTGATCGCAGGGCGGGGCATCGCCCTCACCATCACCTTCGTCGTCCCCGTCATCCTCACCCGGATCCTGCAGCCGGCCGACTTCGGCACGTACCGTCAGCTGCTGCTCGTCTTCACGACCTTGTACGGCGTTGCGCAGCTCGGGATGGCGGAGAGCCTCTTTTTCTTCCTGCCCTCGCAGCCACCGCGCGCCGGCCGCCATGTCGCCAACACACTCGTCGCGCTCGCGAGCGTCGGCGCGCTGCTGTTCGCTCTGCTCGCGACGGCGCACGCGCCGGTGGCATCCCTGCTCGGGAATCCCGCGCTTCGAGACCTGCTCCCGCTCCTGGGCGGGTATCTCGCGCTCATGGTGATTGCGGCGCCGCTGGAGATCGCCATGGTCGCGCGCAAGCGACACACGCAGGCGTCCGTGACGTATGCGGTGTCCGATATCGCGCGCGCCGCGCTCATGCTGTTGCCCGTCGCCGTGCTCGGCCGCCTGGACGCGCTCCTCATCGGCGCCATCACCTTTGCCGCGCTCCGCGTGGCGGCCACGATCGGCTATTGCCACCGCGAATTCGGCGTCGGCCTTCGCCCCGATTCTCGCGACCTCGGCGCCCAGCTGGGGTACGCGTTGCCGCTCCAGCTGGCCGTCGCCCTGGAAATCGTGCAGGCGAACCTCCATGCGTTCGTCATCGCCGCCCGCTTCGACGCTGCGACGTTCGCCGTGTACGCGATCGGGTGTCTGCAGATTCCGCTCGTGGACGTCATCGCCGGCTCCGCGTGCAACGTGATGATGGTCCACATGCGCGAGCATGTGACCGGGGCCGGCGCACGCGCGGCGATGCCGATCTGGCGCGAGACGACGAGGATGCTGGCGCTCGTGCTCGTGCCGCTGCTCGGTGTCCTGTGGGTCGTGTCGGACGATCTGCTCACCGTGCTCTTCACCGATGCGTACGCGGCCAGCGTTCCCGTGTTCCGGATCTGGGTGCTCCTCCTGGTGCTCGCCGCCCTGCCGGTTCACGGGCCGCTCCGCGTGCTGGGCGATACGCGATTCATCGCGATCCAGACGGCGATCAAGGTGGGCGTCGTCGCGGTGCTGATCGACGGCTTTCTGTCCGTGTTCGGTCTTGCGGGAGGGGTGCTCGTCTCCGTCGTCGCCATGCTGATCGGGAAGACCGTGCTGCTCGTGCGGCTGAAGCACCTCACCGCGGTGCCGCTCGCCGAGCTTCTTCCCTGGCGGAGCTATCTCGGGATCATCGCCGCCGCGGCCGCCGCCGCCGTGCCCGCGGCGCTCGTTCGTTCGATCTCCGCGCCGGGCATCGAACGCGTCGTCGTCGCCGCGGCGACGTACGTGGCCGTGTACGCGCTGGCGGCGTGGGGTTTTCGCCTGCAACGGTTTTCCGTGCGGTCGACAGCGGGATACCCACATGTCCTGGCGAGCGGGAATCGCCGTTCGTGAAGGAATCTGGACGGGCATGGCTCGCAACGTGCACTCGTCGGGACGTGGCGCGCGTCGCTGCGCGTGACCGACACGTCGTGGGGGATGACGATGACCCTGGCCCATGGTGATGACGCTGGCATGCCCGGTGAGGTGAAGCGCCACCACCTCGCGACCTCGCTGGACCGCTCGTACGACGTCATCCTGACGCGAGGCCTCCTGGATCTCGAACGCCCGGCCAGCGTGCTTTCGGAGGTGCTCAAACCGCGAACCGCGCTGCTCGTGACGACACCCACGGTGATGGGCCTGTATGGAGATCGCGTCGCCCGCGCACTGCGTGAGGCCGGATTCACCCTCGACACGATCGTGCTGGCGTGCAGCGAGCGCACGAAGACGCTCACACAGGTGACGCGGGTCTGTCGCGCGGCGCTCCACCACCGGCTGGACCGCAACGCGGCGCTCGTGGCCCTCGGCGGCGGTGTGTGCATGGACATCGTGACCGTCGCCGCCTCCTGGATCCGGCGCGGCATCGCGTGCATCCGCATCCCGACCACGCTCATCGGACAGATCGATGCCGGGCTCGGCGCGAAAGGGTCCGTGAACTTCCGGGGCCACAAGAGCTACCTCGGCTGCTTCTACCCGCCGGAGTTCAGCATCCTCGACCCGGCCGCGCTGCGCACGGTGCCCGCGCGGCACCTGCGGGCGGGGATGGCCGAGATGATCAAGATCGCCCTCATTCGTGACGCGCCGTTGTTCCGTCTCGTCGAGGCGCACGCGAGCGCGCTGATCGCGTCGGGCTTCCAGGCGCCGCCCCACACGGCGGTGAGCGCCGTGTGGCGCGCCGCCGTGGCGATGCTCACCGAGCTCGAGCCGAACCTGTACGAGAACGTCACGAGCAAGCGCTTCGTCGACATGGGCCACACCTTCAGCCCGCTGATCGAGTCCGCCTCCGGGTTCCGGATCTTCCACGGCGAGGCGGTCGCGATCGACATCGCCTTCAGTGCCGCGCTGGCCTCGCGGCTCGGGTGGCTCCCGCCGCGCGAGTGTCTCCGGATCGTTCACGCGATCGCGCGCTGCGGGCTTCCGGTCACGACGCCGTACTTGACCGAGCGCGTCGCGCTGGAGGCGCTCGCCGAGGCCGCGCGCCACCGCCGATATCCGGTGCTTCCCGCGGGGATCGGCGAGCCGGCCTTCGTCGAGGATGATGGCCGTTGCCTGAAGCCGCTGCTCGCCGGCGCCCTGGAGTGGCTCGCGGAGCTCGGCGCCCATGCGTGAGGACTGTCTCGTCTTCGATCTCGGCGGGACCACGCTGCGGGCCGGCGTGTACGACCCGGACGCGCGACGCGCTGTCCCGCGTCGCGCGCCGGGCCACGCCGAGCTTCCACACCGTCGCGAGCCGGTCGCCGGCGGAGATCTACGCGCGCGTCATCGACGCGATGCAGGACCTCGCGCGAGGCGTTCTCCTCGAGGCGGGCCCGGCCGTCGTCTCGCTCGCGTTCCCCGGGCCGCTCGATCCGCGCGGGAACGCGCTGGCCGCGCCGACGGTGCTCGGCGGCTCGCTGCGAACACCGCTGCCCGTCCGCGACGATGTCGCGCGCGCGTGGCCCGACGCGCGCGTGCTGGTCATGAACGACCTGACCGCGGCCGGCTATCGCTACCTGCGCGCGCCGGGCGACGACCTCTGCGTCGTGACGGTGAGCTCCGGGATCGGGCACAAGGTGTTCGTCGACGGTCGTCCGCTGATCGGTCCCCGCGGGCGCGGCGGCGAGCTCGGACACCTGCGCGTCGACTTCGCGGCGGACGCGCCGGCCTGCGACTGCGGGAGCCGGGGCCATCTCGCCGCGGTCGCGTCGGCGCGAGGGGCCCAGGCGATCGCGCGCCGCCGGGCCACGCGCGACCCGGCGGCGTTCCGCCGCTCGCTGCTCGCCGACCGCGTCCGGGACGATGTCGACGCGCTCGACACCCGCGCGCTGGTCGCGGCGTTCCACGCGCACGACGAGTGGACCAGCGCGCTGATTCGCGAGGTCGCGCGTCCGCTCGGGCGGGCCCTCGCGGGCATTCATCTCGGCGTCGGCGTCGAGCGGTTCGTCGTCATCGGCGGGTTCGCGCTCGCCCTCGGCGAGCGCTACCGCCAGGCACTCGTCGCCGCCATGGCCGAGAGCGCGTGGGACCTCGGGACCGACTGGAACGCGATGGTGGAGCTCGGCGTGAACGACGATGACGCGGGTCTCCTCGGCGCGGGACGATGTGCCGCCCGGCTCGCGTGAGTGGGGGAGGGTGACGATGCGGGTCGCGCGCTACAACTACCGCGATCAGCTCGGCGACGAGCCGACCGAGCTCCTCGCACAGATCCGCGACATGCTCGTGGGCGGGCGCTACGTGCTGACGGCCGAGGTCGCGCGCTTCGAATCCGATTTCGCTGCGCTGCTCGGCGTGGCACACGCGCGCGGCGTGCACACCGGAACCGACGCGTTGATCATCGCGCTGCGCGCGTGTGGCGTGACGCCCGGCGCGGAGGTCATCACGCAGGCGAACACGTTCCACGCGACCGTCGCCGCCATCCGGCTGTGCGGCGCGCGGCCGGTCCTCGTGGATGCCGACGACGTCTCGTTGTCGATGGACACGCGGCAGCTCGCCGACGCGGTGACCGCGCGCACGGCCGCGATCATCCCCGTCCACCTGTACGGGAAGCCCGCGCCGATGCGCGCCGTGCTCGCGGCCGCGCGTGAGCGCGCGATCGCCGTCGTCGAGGATGCCGCCCAGGCCGTCGGCGCGACGATCGACGGCCGGCCGGTCGGGACGTTCGGCACCGCGGCGTGCTTCAGCTTCCATCCGAGCAAGAACCTGAGCGCGGCCGGTGACGGCGGCGCGATCGTCACCAACGACGACGGCATCGACCGGCAGGTCCGGGTGCTGCGTGACCTGGGGCAGGACGGCCAGAACAACCACGTCGTCGTCGGTCTGAACAGCAAGCTCGACGCGATCCAGGCGGCCGTGCTCAGCTTCAAGCTCCCGCGCCTGCCGGAATGGAACAAGCGTCGCCGCACCGTCGCGGGGTGGTATCGCGAACGCCTGGGGGACCTCCCGCTGCGCTTCCAGCCCGCCGAGCCCTCCGAGGAGCACGCCTACCATCTCTTCCAGGTGCGAACGGATCGGCGTGACGCGCTGCTGGCCCATCTGCGCGCCGCCGGCATCGACGCGGTCGTGCGCTATCCGACCCCGATTCACCTGCAGCCGGCGTTCGCCGACGTCGGGTGGCGTCGCGGACAGTTTCCGGTGGCGGAACGCCTCGCGAACGAGCTGCTGTGCCTTCCGATGCGCCCGGATCTCACGCTCGACGACGTCGACGACGTCGCCGACACCGTCCGGACGTTCTTCCGCGCCGCATGGTCGCGCGGGTGAGGAGTCGCCGTCATGGGCCTCGATGTCGCGGTGATCGGATGTGGACGGATGGGCCGTCAGCGGGCGCGCGCGGCTCGTGCCCTCGGCGCCGACGTCGTGGCGCTGTACGACCCCGACGTCGCGCGCGCGCGTGAGCTGGCCGCCGTCGCGGAAGGACGCGCGGTCGTCGAGGACTGGCGTGCGCTCGACTTCGGCGCGCTCGACGCCGTGTTCGTCTGCACGCCGCCGAGCGCCCGGGGCCCCGTCGAAGCCCACGCGGTCGATGCCGGCGTGCCGCTGTTCGTCGAGAAGCCGATCGGCCTCTCCGCGGCGCACGCCGCGGCCACGCTCGAGAGGCTCGACAGCGCGTCCGTCCTCACCGCCGTCGGGTACATGAATCGCTACCGCGCGTCCGTGCAGGCGGCGCGCGACGCGCTGCGAGGCGAAGCGGTGCTCGGCGTGTCGGGGTGCTGGGCGGGCGGCCGCTATGCGGTGCCGTGGTGGGGCCAGGAAGCCCAGTCCGGCGGGCCGATCAACGAGCAGGCGACCCACCTGGTCGATCTCGCGCGATACCTCGTCGGCGAGATCCGCGAGGTGCAGGGCATCGCCGACGCGGCGGGCGAGGCCGCCGCGGTGAGCCTGCGCTTCGCGGACGGCGTGCTCGGCTCGCTGCTCTACACGTGCCACGCGCGCCACAAGGCGATCGGTCTTCAGATTCTCGGCCGGGACGCGCGCGTCTGTCTCGACGGCTGGGATTTCCGGCTGCGCGGCGACGACGGCCGTCTCTTCCCGGAGGGCGAAGCCGATCGCGACCAGATCTTCGAGACCGAGGTCGCCGCGTTCTTCGACGCGATCCACAAACGCTCGCCGGCGCCGATCCTCTCCGACTTCCGGGACGCGATGCGAACGCAACGGGTGGTCGACGCCATCAAGCGCTCGTTCGTCACCGGTGGGATCGAGGCGGTGGACTGATCCCCGATGACCACGTCCGCGGAGATGCGCGGGCGCTGTGCGGTCTGCGGCGGAACGTCGGCGCGCGTGGTCTGGCGTGAGAACGGGTACGAGGGCCGGGCGTGCGCGTGCGGAACGGTCTACACCGAGCCTCCGCCTGTCCACGACGTCGTCGATCCGACGATCCACGGCCACCTCGAGAGCTACTACGCCGCGCCGGCGCGCCGGCGTGTGCGGTGGCTCGTGCGGCATCGCCCGCGGGGACGGCTGCTCGAGATCGGCTGCGGCGAAGGGCATTTTCTCGCCGCGGCGCGCGCCGCCGGCTACGACGTCGCCGGCATCGAGCCGCACCCGGCGCGCGCACGGCGCGCCGCCGCGCGTGTCGGCGTGCCCGTCGAGTGCGCGCTCCTCGAGGCGTGGCGCCCGGAGGGCGCGCGCTTCGACATCGTGTATCACTGCGACCTGCTCAGCCACTTCGCGGATCCCGTCGCGGCGCTGCGGACGATGACGGGCCTCCTCGCCCCCGGGGGTGTGCTCGCGTTCGAGGTTGGCCTGCTCGGCGGGATCGCGCCGCACTGGTACGCGCGGCTCGGCACGCTCGGGTATCCGCAGCATCGCTGGCTCTATTCCGAGGACTCGCTTCGCATGCTCCTCGCGCGTGTCGACCTGGAGCTGACGCACAGCCTCCGGTTCGGTCTCGGGCTCGGGATGCTCTTCGTCGACGGGGTTCGGTCGCTGGCGCGCGTCTGGCGGCGGTGTCGTCCCGACCGCGGCGCGCTCGCGCCTGCCCTCGCCGGCGCGTCGGCGCTGGGGAACCGGCTCGTCGAGGGAACCGAAGCGTTCTGGCGCTATCGGGCCGGTCGCATCGCGCCCCGCCTCGGCCCGGCCACGCTGTTCGCGATCGCGACGCCGCGGGCGAAGACGGCGGGTGAGCCGCCATGACCACCGCGATCATCATGGCGGGCGGACGCTCGGCGAGGATGCGGGCGTCGGCGGGCCCGCGGCACAAGGCGCTCGTGCCGGTGCTCGGCGTGCCGATGCTCGAGCGGAACGTGTGCGCATTGCTGTGCGAGGGATTCCGCGACATCGTCGTGGCGGTCAGCGCGGATGAGCCGGGAGATCGCGCGGTACGTCGACGGCCGCGGGCGCGCGCTCGCCGGCGCGCGCGCCGCGCGAGTCGCGTGCCTCGAGGAGACCTCGCCGCTGGGGACGATCGGCGCGGTCTCGGCGCTGCCGGCGACCGACGGGCCGGTCCTCGTCGTCAACGTCGACAATCTGACGGCGCTCTCGCTCCGGACCCTGGTCGCGTTTCACGAGGCCCACGCGGCCGCGCTCACCATCGCCTCGCACGTCGAGCGCGTGCACGTCCCGTGCGGCGAGCTGGAGCTCGCCGGCGACCGCGTCACGGCGTATCGCGAAAAGCCCCTCAAGCCGGTCACGGCCTCGAGCGGCACGTACGTGGTCGGCCCGTCGGCACGCGAGGTGATGGGCTCGGGACGCCGCTGGGACGTGCCGGCGCTCGCGAGCACGCTGATCGCGCGTAGCGAGACGGTGTGCGCCCTGCGACATGATGCGCCGTGGATCGACGTGAACGACGCCGCGACGATCGCCAGGGCCGAGCGGCTGATCGCCGGGCACAGGGATGCGTTCGAGCACTGGGACGAGCGGCCCGCATACGAAGTCGCCGCGCTGCTGCCCGTGTCGCCGTCCCGGGTCTCGCTCGTCGCGCGCGACGGTGGGTGGGACCTCGCGGTCGAGCGCGTGCTCGCGGACGATGCGACGCCGGCAGAGGCGATCGATCGCCTGCTCGTGCAGCGCCCGGGCTGGACCGACGCGAAGGCGGAGCTCCTGGCCTCGTTCGACGAGCTCGACGTCGCGACCGCGGCCCTCGTCCGCTACCACGTCTTCGTGGCGCGCGGGGCCGAGGACGCGTGGCCGCCGCTGCGCGATCCGACGGCACGGTGGGTCGAACGCGACGGCATCGGCGACGCGGAGGCGGCGAACGCTGCGCTGCGGCGCGCCCTCGCGTACGCGAACACCGCGCGATGAGCGCGCGCGTGCGTGTCGTGTCGATCATCGACGAGCTCGGATTCGGCGGCGACGAGAACCGCCTGCTGTCGTTCGCGACCACCGTCGACCGCGATCGCTTCGACCACGCGGTCGTCACCATCGCCAACGCCGACCCGTGCCGCCGCGAGTCCTGGGCGATGCGCCAGCAGTACGCGACGGCCGGCGTCACCGTGTCGTCGCTCGGTGACGACCCGTTGCTCGCTGCCGCGCGGCGGTCGCGAGGGGCGCGTCACCTCGCGCGGGCGGGTGCGCGCCTCGCCCGGAAAGTGATGACGGTCGGTCGCCTCGTGCGCGCATGGCGGGCCGACGTCATCGACGCGCACCTGGAGCCGGCGGGCCTCGTCGGCGTCCTGGCGGGTGCGGCGACGCGGACCCCGACCGCGGTGACCGTCTACGGCGCCGTCCCGCTCGCGCGGCCGCCGTTCTGGGGCGTCATCGGACGTCTCATGCTCGGGCTCGCGCGTGTGGTCGTCACCGACTCGGACGCCCGGCGGCGAGACATCGAGCAGTGGATGCGCCCGGCCCGCCCGCGTGTGCTCGTGATTCCGAACGGCATCACACCACCGGGGACGGACCGCGTGCGGACCGAGATGCGGGCCGCGCTCGGCATTCCCGCCGACCCGCGTGTCCGGGTGATCGGGCAAGTCGCGGCCCTCGACCGGCACAAGGGCCACATGCATCTGCTCGATGCGGCCCGCATCGTGCTCGCGCACGACGACGCCGTCGTCTTCCTCCTCGTGGGATTCGCGAAGCACGATCTCGCCTATCGTGTCGCGCTCGAGGCGCGCATTCGCGACCTCGGGCTCGGCGAGCATGTCCGGCTGGTGTCCTACCCGGGATCGATCGGCGACGTGTGGACCGTCATCGACATCCAGGTGCACGCGTCCACGTACGACTCACTGCCGAACGCGCTGATCGAGGGGATGTCGCTGGCGAAGCCGATCGTGGCGACGACGGTCGGCGGCATTCCCGACATGCTCGAGGACGGACACTCCGCCCTCCTCGTGCCTCCCGGCGACGCTCGCGCGCTGGCGAACGCGCTGGGCCGGCTGCTCGGGGACCCGCGGCTCGCGGCGCGGCTGGCGGAGGCGGCGCACGCGCGCTACCAGGCGCGCTACCGCGCGACGGTGATGACGCGGGCGCTCGAGGACTGCTTCGCGGGCCTGGTCGCGCGGCCGCGCCGATGAGCGTGCGCTTCCTCGTGACGGGCGCGCAGGGATTCATCGGCCGTTACGTCGCGGCCGACCTCCTGACGAGCCGCGCGACCGCGCACGTGGCGGGCGTCGGCCGGTCGCCGCTCCGGCCTGACACGTTCACGCATTCGCTCCGATGGACGGGCGGTCGACTCCCCGCACCACTGCCGCAGGAGCTCGAGCGCGCGCTGTCCGATGAGCGGTACAGCTACGCCGCGATCGACGTCGTGGACCGCGCGCGCCTGAGAGAACACCTCGCGACCGTGCGCCCGGACGTGATCATCCATCTCGCGTCCGGTTTGCGCGACGACGACGCGTCCCACCTGTTTCGCACCAACGTCGAAGGCACGCTCGCCCTGGTCGAGGCGATCGCAGAGGCCTCGATCCGCGTTCGCCGGCTCATCGTCTGCTCGACGGGCGCGGTGTACGGGGCGCCCGGCGATGCGTCGCTGCCGTTCGAGGAGGACGCGCCGTGCCGCCCCGTCGATCCGTATGGCGTGAGCAAACTGGTGGCCGAGCACGTCTCGCGGATCGCGGCCGGGCGCCATGGCATCGCGACCGTCTGGGCGCGGCTCTTCAATGTCGTGGGCGCCGGCGAGGACGACCGGCACGTCGGGCCGCAGCTCGCGTGCCAGGCGGCGGAGATCGCGCATGGGATCCGAGCGCCGGTCGTCGAGATCGGGGATGCCGCGGCGACGCGTGACTTCATCGACGTCCGGGACGCCGCGCACGCGTTGGCGGCGCTCGCCGACGCCGGCGCGCCCGGGGCAACGTACAACGTCGCGACGGGGCGGGAAGCCTCCGTGGGATCGTTGCTGGCCGCGATCCTCGACGCCGCCGGACTGGAGGCGGTCGACATCCGACGTCGTTCGGTGCCGGCCGCAGCGGTCCGTCGCCACGTGGCCGACACGCGGCGGCTTCGCGCGCTCGGAGTGGTGCCGCGATTCTCGCTGGCGGACAGCGCGCGCGACATGGTCCGCTACTACGTCGACCGGGTCGCGTCGGCGGCGGTGCTCCAGCCGCTCGGTTGACAGCGCCGCGGCATTGCGGCTAGGTATCGGCCGCAATGACCGCGCGTGAGACGGCCGTCACATGGGGGCTGGTCGGGGCGTGATCGAGGTCCGCCGCGCGACGCTCGACGACCTCGACGCGCTCGCGTCGCTGCGGCCGGCGGTGCACGACAAGCATGCCCGCGCGCACCCCGAGAACTTCAAGGTCAGCGAGCACGGGGCGGCGCGCCGCGAGGCCGACGCCTGGCTCGCGCAACCCCACACGCACGTGCTCATCGCCGTCCTCGACGGCGAGCCGGTCGGCTACCTCCGCACCGAGATCTTCGACCGGCCGGAGCGCGAGCTGATGCATGCCCGGCGCATCCTGTACTTCGACCAGATCGCGGTGAAGGAGACGGCGCGCGGCCAGGGCCACGGCAAGCGGCTGATCGACGCCGGCGTGGCGCTCGCGCGCGAGCTCGAGATCGGCATCGTGGAGCTCGACGTCTATGCGTTCAACGCGGAGGCGCGGGCGTTCTTCATCTCCCAGGGCTTCGCGCCGCAGCGGGAGCGTCTGAGCCGGGTGCTGGCGTGAGCGCGCTCCACGATCCGCTCGCGAATGCGCGCCTCATCGGCTATGAACGGCAGGGCTTCGCGGCGGGCTATCACGCCTTCCGTCCCCGACCACCCGCGGCGCTGGTCGACGTGCTGCGGCAGCTGGCGCAGGTCGATCGCCCCGACCTCGTCGTGGACCTCGGCTGTGGGACCGGCCTCTCCACCGCGCTCTGGAGCGACTGCGCACGCGAAGTCGTCGGCGTCGAGCCACTCGACGACATGCGGGCCGTGGCCGAAGCGAGCAACGAGTCGCGCAACGTCCGGTTCCAGGGGGGCGTCGCCCAGGCGACGGGACTCCGCGACGCCGTCGCGGACATCGTCACCTGTTCGCAATCCCTGCATCACATGGAACCGGAGAGCCTGCTGACGGAGGTCGCGCGCATCCTGCGGCCGGGCGGTGTGTTCGCGGCCTACGACTACGACTGGCCGCCCGTCGTCCATCCCGAGGCGGAAGCGGCGTTCTTCGCGTTCATGGATCGGATCATCGCGCTCCGCGCGCATCACGGTCTCCGGAGCGAGAGCCAGCGGTGGAGGAAAGACGAGCGCATCCCGCGGCTCGAACGCGGTGGCTTCCGGTACGCGCGCGAGCTCCTCCTGCACCACGGCGAAGCGTGCACGGCCGAGCGGTGGGTGGGCTTTGCGCTGACGATCGCGATCGTCCCGCCCGTGCTCGACCTCGGGCTTTCGGACGAGGCGCTGGGCCTCGACACGTTTCGCCGGACGGCCGCGCGTGTCTTCGGGGGCCGGACGTTGCCGTGGCACGTCAGCTACCGGGTCCACGTGGGCATCAAGTGACCGCGCGCGAGACCGTCGTGACCTGGAGCCTGCTGCTCGCGGCCTTCTTCGCCGCGTGGAGCCTCGCCGCCGCCACGCTGCCCGTCCCGGCGTATGTCCTGCCGCCGCCGGGGTCGGTGCTGAGCGCGGGCGCCGACCTCGTGACGAAGGGGATCCTGCCCACCTACGTCTTCGAGAGCCTGCGCCGGATGGTGATCGCCGCGCTCATCGCCTTCGCCATCGCCGTGCCGGTCGGCCTCACCCTGGGCATGAGCCGGCGTCTGGCCGAGTTCGCGTATCCCATCCTCAACTTCTTCCAGTCGGTGTCCGGCATCGCGTGGCTGCCGCTGATGCTGGTGTGGTTCGGCTTCGGCGAGCGCACCATCCTCGTCGCGGTCAACTACACGGTGGTGTTCCCGGTGGCGCTCAACGCGCTGCTGGGCGTGCGCAGCGTGCCGCGCATCTACGTGAGCGGGCTGCGCACGCTCGGCGCCTCGCGGTGGCGGATCACGCGCGACGTCATCCTGCCCGGCGCGCTGCCGAGCATCGCCACCGGCATGCGGCTCGGCCTCGCGTATGGCTGGCGCGCGCTCATCGCGGCCGAGATGCTGGTGGGCGCGCACGGGCTCGGGTTCATGATCTTCAGCGCGCAGAACTTCCACCTCACCGCGCGCATCATGCTCGGGATGGCCGTCATCGGCGTGCTGTGGCTCGTGCTCGACTACTTCGTGCTGCGGCCGCTGGAGCAGGCGACGATCGAGCGCTGGGGGCTCATCCAGCGATGACCCGTCTGGGCTCGATCGCGCGGGGCATGGTGCCGTTCGTGGTCCTCGTGGCCGCGTGGGCGGCGTTGACGCGCACGGGACTCGTGGCGGAGATCTTCCTGCCGCGTCCCGAAGACGTCGCGCGCACCGGCTGGGCGATGATGCAGGACGGATCGCTGTGGACGAACATCGCGGCCAGCCTCGGCCGGGTGCTCGTCGGACTCGTCGTCAGCGTGCCGCTGGCGATCGGCGCCGGCGTCCTCGTCGGGCTGAGCCGGCGCCTCGCGGTGGTGCTGGAGCCGGTGGCCGGCTTCTTCAACGCGCTGTCCGGCATCGCGTGGCTGCCGCTGGCCGTCACGTGGTTCGGGCTCGGGTGGGGGAGCGTCACGTTCATCATGGTGAACACGGTCTTCTTCCTCGTGTTCTTCAACACGCTGGTGGGCGTCCGCACGGTGCCGCGCGTGTTCGAGCACGCGGTGCGTACGCTCGGCGGATCGCGCCGGCATCTCATCCTCCAGGTGCTGATCCCGGGCGCGATGCCGAGCATCGTGGCGGGGATCCGCATGAGCATCGGGTTCGGCTGGCGCGCGCTGATCGCGGCCGAGATGATCGCCACCAGCACCGGGCTCGGCTTCCTCATCTACAACGCGCAGAACTTCCACCAGACCGACACGATCCTGGTCGGGATCATCACCATCGGCCTGCTGTGGCTCGCCACCGACCGTCTGGTGCTGCAGCCGCTCGAGCGCTGGACGATCGAGCGCTGGGGCCTGGTCTCGTCGTCGTGAGCGCGCTGCGCCACCGGACCGTGCGCTTCGTCATCGTGGTCGTCCTGCTGTGGATCGGCTGGGAGACCTACCTCTTCGTGAGCGCGCGGCGCCGGCTCGATCCCGCGCTCGCGCGCGAGCTGGACGGCGGCGGCCTCGTGAACGTCGCGGTCACGCTCGGCTTCGCCCCCGAGGACTTCCACATCCGGATCTTCCAGGGCCACGGGATCGTGAGCGGTGTCCGCGGCACGACGATCGCCCTGAACCGTGTCCCGGCCAGCGACGTCCGGAAGATCGCCCGGTACTATTGGGTCCAACGCATCGAAAGGAGCCGAACGTGAGCCACCCCGTCCTGGACATGGGGGCCCCGCAGCCAAGGACCCCCATCCCCCCTCCCCCGCGCGCGACATCGTCCGCAAGGTCGCGCCCAAGCTCATCGAGATGACCGAGAAGGTCGTCTACGGCGACGTCTGGGAGCGGCCCGGGCTCTCGAAGCGCGACCGCAGCCTCATCACCGTGGCCGGTCTCATCGCCATGAACCGCAGCGACCAGCTCAAGGGCCACCTCGAGCGCGCGCTGGCCAACGGCGTCACGAAGGACGAGATCGGTGAAGTGATCACGCACATGGCCCTCTACTCGGGCTGGCCCACGGCGATGACCGCGGGGCAGATCGCGCAGAAGGTCTTCGAGGAGACCAAGTGATGAAAGTCGGGTTCATCGGCGTCGGCACCATGGGCCGTCACATGGCGGCCAACCTCATCAAGTCCAAGTTCGAGGTGGTGGTCAACGACGTGCGGAAGGAGGCGGCGGCCTCGCACGTGAAGGACGGCGCCACGTGGGCGGACAGCGCCAAGGCCGTCGCGCAGGCGAGCGACGTCGTGTTCACGTCGCTGCCGGGCCCGATCGAGGTCGAGGCCGTCGCGCTCGGCGAGCAGGGCATCCTCGCCGGCATGTCGCCCGGCAAGGTCTACTTCGATCTCAGCACCAACTCGCCGACCGTCGTCCGCCGGATCCACGCGGTCTTCAAGGAGCGCGGCGTCCACATGCTCGACGCGCCGGTGAGCGGCGGACCGCGCGGCGCGCAGAGCGGCAAGCTCGCCATCTGGGTCGGCGGCGAGGAAGCCATCTACACCAAGTGCAAGGGCGTGCTCGACGGCTTCAGCGACCAGGCGATGTACGTCGGTCCGATCGGCGCCGGCTCGGTCGCGAAGCTCGTCCACAACTGCGCCGGGTACATGATGCAGACGGCCCTGGCCGAGGTGTTCACGATGGGCGTGAAGGCGGGCGTTGACCCGCTGGTCATCTGGAAGGCCGTCCGGCAGGGCGCCGGCGGGCGGCGCCGCACGTTCGACGGCCTTGCCGATCAGTTCCTGCCGAACAAGTTCGATCCGCCCTCGTTCGCGCTGCGGCTCGCGCACAAGGACGTGACGCTGGCCACGCAGCTCGGGCGCGAGGTGAAGGTGCCCATGCGCATGGCCAACCTCACGCTCGAGGAGCTGACCGAGGCGCTGAACCGCGGCTGGGCCGAGCGCGACTCGCGCGTGGCGATGCTGCTGCAGGAAGAGCGCGCGGGCGTCGAGATCAAGGCGTCCGAAGCCGCCATCAAGGACGTGCTCGACGCGGACAAGAAGAGCTAAAGGAGATCCGATTCGATGACCGCTCCGTCCCGATTCCTGGTCGTCGTCACGACGCTGCTGGCGGCGGCCCTCGCCACGTCGCCCTCAGGGGTCTTCGCGCAAGACAAGCCGCGGTACGGCGGCGAGCTGATCATGGTCTGGCCGCTCGAGCCGCCGTCCTACGACGGCCACCGCGAAGGCACCTTCGCGCTCGTCCATCCGGCCGGGCCGCACTACAACACGCTTCTCCGCACGGATCCGAACGACCACACGGGCACCAAGGTGGTCCCCGACCTCGCGGAGTCGTGGACGATCACCCAGAACGGACGCACCTATACGCTCAAGCTGCGCAAGGGCGTGAAGTTTCACGATGGCGCCGAGATGACGTCGGCGGACGTCAAGGCGAGCTACGACCACATCATCAACCCGCCGCCGGGCGTGACGTCGTTCCGCAAGGGCCAGTACACCGACGTCGAGGCCGTGCAGGCGCCGGACCCGTACACGGTCGTCTTCCGGCTGAAGTGGCCGTCCGCGTCGTTCCTGAACCTGCTCGCGTCGCCCTTCAGCTGGATCTACAAGGCTGACATCCTGGCCAAGGATCCGAAGTGGTACGAGAAGAACGTGATGGGCACCGGGCCGTTCCTGTTCGTCGAGCACGTGCGTGGCTCCCACTGGCTCGGCAAGAAGAACCCGAACTACTGGGACAAGGGCAAGCCGTACCTCGACGGCTACCGCGCGATTCTCGTGAAGGACCCCGCCGCGCAAGTGGCCGCCATCCGGGCCGAGCGCGCCCACGTGCAGTTCCGTGGCTTCTCGCCGCCGGAGCGCGACACGATCGTGAACGCGCTCGGCAAGAAGATCGTGGTGCAGGAGAGCCCGTGGGACTGCGTGCTGCTCGTCACGAGTCACCACGAGAAGAAGCCCTGGGACGACAAGCGCGTGCGCCGCGCGCTGACGCTCGCGCTCGACCGCTACCAGGGCGCGGCCGCGCTGTCGCGCATCGCCATCATCAAGCACGTCGGCGGCGTGCAGGTGCCGGGCACGCAGTACGCGACGCCGCCCGCGGAGCTGGAGAAGCTCGCCGGCTACGGGCGTGACATCGAGAAGAACCGGGCGGAAGCCCGGCGTCTACTCCGCGAAGCCGGTGTGCCGGACGGCTACTCGTTCACCTTCAAGAATCGCGGCCTCCCGATGCCGTACGAACCCGTCGGCGTGTGGCTCCTGGATCAGTGGCGGAAGATCGGGCTCAACGCCAAGCACGAATTCCAGGAAGCCGCGCAGTGGGACGCCGACCGGCGGGCGGGCAACTTCGAGGTCTCGATGGACACGCAGTGCGGCTACGCGGTGGAGCCTGACCTCGACCTCTACAAGTTCCAGTCGACCGGGATCAGCGACTCCAACTACGCGCGCTACAAGGACCCCGTGCTGGACGAGCTCTACCAGAAGCAGAGCCGCGCGACGGACGTCGAGGAGCGCAAGCGGTTCGTGCGCGAGTTCGAGAAGCGGCTGCTCGACGAGGAAGCGCACTACCTCTACACGCCGCAGTGGCAACGCATCGTCCCGCACAGCGCGAAGCTGAAGGGCTGGACGATCACGCCGAGCCACTTCCTGAACCAGCAGCTCGATCAGGTGTGGCTGAGCGAGTGAAGCTCGGCTTCACAGCTCAAGGAACCGGCACGGACTTCGGGCTGCAGTCGACCTTGGTCCAGAACGGGCGACGCGCGGGCCAGAGCCGGTGGACCGCGTGCTGGCCCACATGGAGGCACTGGCGCCGCGCCCGTAGATCGGGCACACTTTCGCAACTGATCGATCCGTTGCGAGGAGGCCCAATGGCGACGCTTCGCTCGTTCGCGCTCCTGTCGCTCCTGTGTGCACTCTCGTGGCTGGCCACGCCGGCGTCCGCGCAGGACAAACCCCGGTCTGGTGGCGAGCTGCTCTTCGTCGTGCCGGCCGAGCCGCCGTCGTACGACGGCCACCGCGAAGGCACGTTCGCGATGGTCCATCCGGTGGCGCCGCACTACAACACGCTGCTCCGCACGGACCCCAATGACCGCACGGGCACCAAGGTCGTCCCCGACCTCGCGGAGTCGTGGACGAGCTCGCCCGACGGCCGCACGTACACGCTGAAGCTCCGCCGCGGCGTCAAGTTCCACGACGGGTCCGAGATGACGTCGCGCGACGCCAAGGCGAGCTACGACCGCATCATCTGGCCGCCGCAGGGCGTGACGTCGTTCCGGCGCGCGCAGTACACCGACATCGAGGCGGTGCAGACGCCGGACGCGTACACGATCGTGTTCCGCCTGAAGTGGCCGTCGGCGTCGTTCCTGAACCTGCTCGCGTCGCCGTACAGCTTCATCTACAAGGCCGACATCCTCGCGAAGGACCAGCGCTTCTACGAGAAGAACATCATGGGGACCGGGCCGTTCACGTTCGTCGAGTACGTGAAGGGCTCGCACTGGATCGGCAAGAAGAACCCGAACTACTGGGACAAGGGCAAGCCGTACCTCGACGGCTTCCGCGCGATCTTCATCAAGGACAACTCCGCGCAGGTGGCGGCCGTGCGCGCGGAGCGCGCGCACGTCCAGTTCCGCGGGTTCACGCCGGCCGAGCGCGACCAGATCATGAGCTCGCTCGGGCCGCGGGGCACCGTGCAGGAGAGCGCGTGGGACTGCCGCAACGTCGTCGCGTTCAACCACGAGAAGAAGCCGTGGGACGACAAGCGCGTCCGCCGTGCCCTGAGCCTGGGCCTGGACCGGTATCAGGCCTCGCAGGCCCTCTCGAAGATCGCCATCGTGAAGCACGTGAACGGCGTGATGGTGCCGGAGACGCCCTACGCGACGCCGCCGGCGGAGCTCGAGAAGCTCGCGGGCTACGGCCGCGACATCGCCAAGAATCGCGCGGAGGCGCGCCGCCTGCTGCGTGAGGCCGGGGTGCCGGACGGATTCTCGTTCACCCTGAAGAACCGTGCCGTCCCCATGCCGTACGAGCCGATGGGCATCTGGATGGTCGACCAGTGGCGGCAGATCGGCCTGAACGTCAAGATGGAGACGAACGAGACGTCGAAGTGGCTCTCGGATCACCGCGACGGCAACTTCGACGTGTCGCAGGACGCCAACTGCGGCTACGCGGTCGAGCCCGATCTCTCGCTCTTCAAGTTCCTCTCGGTCGGGATCAGCGACAACAACTGGTCGCGGTACAAGGACCCGATCCTCGACGACCTGTACCAGAAGCAGAGCCGCGCCACCGACTTCGAAGAGCGGAAGAAGCTCGTCCGGGAGTTCGAGAAGCGCCTGCTCGACGACGAGGCGCACTACCTCTACACGCTGGTGTGGTACCGCATCGTGCCCCACAGCGCGAAGCTGAAGGGCTGGACGATCACCCCGAGCCACTTCCTGAACCAGCAGCTCGACGCGGTGTGGCTGCGGAAATTGACGGCCATGGCCGTAAGAGGTGGTGTAGCCAGTGAAGTACGTCCGCCTCGGCCGCACGGGGCTCCACGTCTCGCGCCTCTGTCTCGGCACGATGACGTTCGGGCTCCAGTGCGACGAGGCGGCGTCGCACGCCATTCTCGATCGCGCGTTCGCCGGCGGCATCACGTTCATCGACACCTCGGACGTCTATCCGATCGGCGGCACGATGGAGACGGTCGGCCGGACCGAGGAGATCCTCGGTCGCTGGCTCGGCAGCCGGCGCCAGGACGTGGTCCTCGCGACGAAGTGCTTCGGCGCGACGGGCCCGCGGCCCTGGGATCACGGTCTCTCGCGCAAGCACATCCTCGCGGCGATCGATGCGTCGCTTCGCCGTCTCCGCACCGACTACGTGGATCTCTATCAGGCGCATCACCCGGACCCCGCCACGCCGATCGACGAGACGCTCAGAGCGTTCGACGACGTCGTGCGGGCGGGGAAGGCGCGCTACGTCGGCTGCTCGAACTACTTCGCGTGGCAGACCGCGAAGGCGCTCGGCCGGAGCGAGCTGCTCGGCCTCGCCCGCTGGGACTGCGTGCAGCCGCGCTACAACCTGCTCTTCCGCCAGCCGGAGCGCGAGCTCCTGCCGCTCTGCCACGAAGAGGGCCTCGGCGTGATCCCGTACAACCCGCTCGCGGGCGGCTTCCTCTCGGGCAAACACCGCCGCGAGAGCGGGCCGACGCCGGGCACGCGCTTCACGCTCGGCACCGCCGGCAAGCGCTACCAGGAGCGCTACTGGCGCGAGCGCGAGTTCGAGACCGTGGAGGAGATCCGTCCGCTCGCGCAACAGGCCGGCCTCTCCATGACGCAGCTCGCCGTGGCGTGGACGCTGGCGAATCCGCTGATCACGTCGCCCATCGTCGGCGCCAGCCGACCGGAGCAGCTCGACGAGGTGCTGCCGGCCGCGGACAAGGCCCTCGACCACGCGCTCAAGGCCAAGCTCGACGAGCTGACGCTGGAGTACCGGCTCGGCGACGACATACGTTGACCGTTGAACATGGGGGCCCCACAACGTGCATGGGCCCCCAAACCCCCTCTCGAATCGGAGGCCATCTGATGGAACACGGATTCGCGCTGTTCGCCGCCACTGCGCCCGACGTCATTCGCGCGACCGCGAAGGAGGCGGAGTCGCTCGGGTACCGCTCCTTCTGGGTGAACCATCCCGGGCAAGACCGACGGGCTGGCGTCGCTGGCCGCCGCCGCGGCCGAGACCCGTCGGGTCGAGCTGGGCGTGGGCGTGATTCCGCTCCACACGCGCCCCGCGGAGAACATCGTGGAAGGCGTGCGCGCGCAGAAGCTGCCGCTCGCCCGCCTGCTGCTCGGTATCGGGAGCCCCAACCCGAACTCGCTCCAGCGCGTGCGCGACGGCGTGGCGACGCTGCGTCGCGAGCTCGCAGACGCGCGTGATCGTCGCCGCCCTCGGCCCGAAGATGTGCCACCTCGCCGGCGAGATCGCCGACGGCGTGCTGCTCAACTGGGTCACGCCGGAGTACGCGCGCCGCTCGGCCGACATCGTCCGTGCGGGCGCCGCGGCCGCGAAGCGGCAGCCCCCCACGATCTTCTCCTACGTGCGTCTCGCGATCGGCGCGTCGGCCATGCCGACCCTGCAGGACGAAGCGAACCGGTACGGCGGGATCCCGGCCTACGCGGCGAACTTCGAGCGCATGGGCGTGAAGCCGATCGAGACGACGATCGCGGCGAACACGCCGGCGGACGTCCGCGCGGCCATCGCGAAGTGGAACGGCGCCGTCGACCAGCTCGTCTTCCGGGCGATCGTGGCCAACGACACGGTCGACGAGAACCTCGCGCTCGTGCGCGCGGCGAAGCCGGGGGCATGAGCGTCGGCTCGACCTGAAGCGCGAGCAGCATGAATCTCCCGCCATCCCCTGACGTCGCCGCTGCCCTCCTGGCCGCCATCGTCGATTCCTCGGACGATGCGATCATCAGCAAGACCCTCGACGGCGTGATCACCTCCTGGAACCGCGGCGCCGAGAGGATCTTCGGCTACACCGCCGCCGAGGCGGTCGGCCGGCACATCACGCTCATCATCCCGCCGGAGCGACACTTCGAAGAAGACGACGTCCTCGCGCGAATCCGGAGCGGTCGGTCGGTCGACCACTTCGAGACCGTACGCCGGAGGAAGGACGGCGGCCTGATCGACATCTCGCTCACCGTGTCGCCCGTGCGGAACGCCGCGGGGCAGATCATCGGCGCCTCGAAGATCGCGCGGGACATCAGCGATCGCGTGCGCGGCGAACGGGAGCGTGCCGAGCTGCTCGCGCGGGCGCAGGCGGCGCGCGAGGAAGCGGAGGCGGTGAACCGGAGCAAGGACCAGTTCCTCGCCGTGCTGTCGCACGAGCTGCGCACCCCGCTCAACGCGATCTTCGGCTGGGCGCGCATGCTCCACGAGGGCCAGCTCGACGCCACCATCGTGGCGCGTGGCGCGGAGGCGATCCTCCGGAACGCGAAGGCACAGCTCCGGCTCGTGGAGGACCTCCTCGACGTCTCGCGCATCATCACCGGCCACATGCGCCTCGACGTGCATCCGGTCGACCTCACGATGGTGATCGAGGCGGCGCTCGAGACCGTGCGTCCGACGGCGAACGCCAAGGAGCTCGAGCTGGAGAGCGTCCTGGACCCGGATCCGGGCACGGTCATGGGGGCGCCCGACCGGCTCCAGCAAGTGGTCTGGAACCTCCTGATGAACTCCGTGAAGTTCACGCCGAGACGCGGGCGGATCCAGGTGCACCTGCGGCGCGCCGACTCGCAGGTCGAGATCGCCGTGAGCGACACGGGGGAGGGGATCGCCGCCGATCTCCTGCCGCACATCTTCGAGCGCTTCCGTCAGGGCGATAGCAGCAGCACGCGCTCCCACGGCGGGCTCGGCCTCGGGCTCGCGCTGGTCCGTCACCTCGTCGATCTCCACGGGGGCACCGTCAGCGCGAAGAGCGCCGGGCCGGGACAGGGCACGACGGTCACGGTCGTCCTGCCGGTACGCGCGTAGCGGGCCGCCGGCGGCGAAGCCGCGCGGGGGCCCCTGGGGGCCCCTCTGACCCCCGACAGTGTTTGGCGCGGTCCTGCGCTGACGTATTTCCATCGAGCTCGCCAGCACGTGTCGAAACCGGCGCGGGGGACGGGTCAGAGGACCCCCAGGGGCCCCCGCGCGGCTTCGCCGCCGGCGGCCCGCTACGCGCGCGCCGGGGTTGTTCTCGGAGAGCCAGTCGAGGCCCAGAGAGCTCAGCTTTGCCTTCGTTGGATATCCCGTGGTCGGGTCGCAGCCCGCCAAACCGTAGTACGTCTCGCGCGCTCGTTCGAATTCTTCCTTCGTCATGGCGACGCCGGCGGTTGGGCCCTTGCCGGTGAGGGGCTCGTAGAGCTTTTTCGGAAGGACGTCCGCGTTCTTGCCGATGCCCTCGCGCGCGTTGAACGCGCGGAGCAGGTGGATGCGGCGCTCGCCGACCTCGAGCAGCTCCTGCATCGTCGCGTTCCATCCCGTGCCCGCGTGCACGAGCTCCACCGTTTCCTTCGGGCCGTACAGCTGCCAGGACGGGCCCCACACGAACTGGCAGAGGCCCAGCGTGTCGAGGGCGGAATAGAAGCACTGCGTCCGGTACGCGAACCCGACCTTCTCGTCCGACAGATCGCGCAGGTCCAGGGTGCCGAAGTCCCCGATCTCCGCGAGCCGCTTGCGCTGCAGGCTCTCCGGCTTCGCCCGCAGCATCGAATCGTGCTCGGAGGACTGGTGATCGGCGCCGAACGGGTTCACCGCGTAGATCAGCCCGAGCGAGCGTTTGTGCTGCGGCATGTGCGCGGGAAACTCCTGGCCCTTGGCGGTGACCGTCAGGTCGACGGCGGCCTGGCCGAGCGTCTGCGCCGCGCGCAGGCTGCCTTCGGCGAGGAGGTCGCCGATGCCCTGGCGGAGCGCGATGGCCTCGACGGCGCGCACGACCGAGCGTCCGTCACCGAACGCCAGGCCGAGCCCTCGATCGTCGAGCAGCCCTTTCGCCTTCGCCTCCATGGCCCACGCGATGGTGCCGCCGCAGGAGATCGTGTCCAGGCCGTACTTGTTCGCGTCGGCGGACGCCTTCGCGAGGAGCTTCAGGTCGCCGACGCCGCACATCGAGCCCATCAAGCTGAGCGTCTCGTACTCGGGTCCGCCGTAGACCGGATCGACGTCGAGATCCGGGTCGTGGACCTCCACCACGCGCTTGCACTTCACCACGCACGCGTAGCAGGTGTCGCGTTCCTTGAGGATCGTCTTCACCAGCGTGGTGCCGTCGATGGCCTTGGCGTGCTCGAACGTCCCTTCGTTGTAGTTCATCGAGGGCAGGCCGCCCGTCTTGTCCTGGATCGCCAGCACGCCGGCGGTCCCGTACTCGCCGAACCACGTGATGCCGGGATTCGCGTCCTGCAATTCCTTCAGCCGCTTCACGAGGCCGCGGAACTCCTCGGGCATCGCCGGCTTCGGCGGTTTCGTCCCGCGCACGACGACGGCCTTCAGCTTCTTCGCGCCCATCACCGCGCCGAGCCCGGTCCGTCCATTCGCGCGGTTGGCCATGTTCATGATGGCCGCGAACCGCACCTTGTTCTCGCCCGCGGGCCCGATCTGGGCGATCTCGACTTTCTGATCGCCGAGCTCGTCCTTGAGGAGTTGATCGACGTCGGCGGTGACTTTCCCCCACAGGTGGGCGGCGGGGCGCAGCTCAGCCGTCCCGTCGTGCAACCAGAGGTACACGGGCTCGGCCGCTTCCCCGGTGAACACGATGGCGTCCGCTCCGGCATTGCGCATCTCGGCCGGAAAGAACCCCCCGCACTGCGAATCCCCGATCGCCCCGGTGAGTGGCGACCGCGCGCACGCCGTCATCCGGCTCTGCCCAGAAATGGCGAGCCCGGTGAGCGGACTGACGGCCATGACGAGCACGTTGTCGGGCCCGAGCGGCTCTGCTCCAACAGGAATGTTCTGAAGCAGAAGGTAGGCCGCGAGCGCGGATCCTCCGGGGTACTTGCGGTAGATATCTTCCGGAATCGTCTTCGTCTCGATCGATCGATGAGTGAGATCGACGTGATAGACGGTCGCAGTGATGGCCAAGGTCGAACCTCCTTTCGGACGAGAACCGTAGCGTAGCACCGGGCGGCGGCGACGGCGCGCGGGGCGAGGGGGCCCCCCGGGGGGCGGGTGGACCGTCCCCCGCACCGGGTTGGTACGTGCTCACGAGTCAGATGGAAATATGTCAGCGCAGGACCGCGCCAAACACTGTCGGGGTTCAGAGCCCCCCTGGGGGCCCCCTCGCCCCGCGCGCCGTCGCCGCCGCCCGGTGCTACGCGGCGCTCGCGTGCGAGCCGGCGATTCGACCGAAGCCGGCGCCGACGACGAGGACGTCGTACTCTGGCACGCGCGCACTCGATCACGTACGATGCCGACGATGCTCGCAGGTACGCACGCCGTGAAGGCTCCGGCCTGAGGGACCGGTGAGGCGACTCGACGGGACGGCGCGCCGCTCCGCCGTCGTGGTGGCGATGCTCGCCGTCGTGCTCTTCCTCCTCGCGGCCTGGATCGCGCGCGGCAACGGTCTCGCGGCCGTCGATCAGGGCGCGCGCGCGCTCATCCGCGAGGGCCGCCCGCCGGCGCTCGAGCAGCCCATGTGGTTCATCGGCGTCCTCGGGTCCGGGGACGTCCTGTTGCCCGTGACGTTCATCGGCAGCGCGGTGCTCTGGCGCCTGCGCCATCGCGCGCTGGCCGTGATCCTGCCGGTGGCCGGCGCCACCACGTCCGCGACGCTGGCCCTGATGAAGTGGATGATCGACAAGCCGCGTCCCACGCTGCGCGGCTACGGGTTCCCCAGCGGGCACGTGTACGGCGTGACCGTGTTCGTGATCGTCGCCGTCTACCTGCTGTGGGCGTTCCAGGCCCCGCGCCGATGGCAGCGCGTGGCGCGCGCGGCCGGCATCGCGTTCGTGACGGCGGTGGGCTACAGCCGGATCTACGTCAACGCGCACTGGCTGAGCGACGTCGTGGGCGGCCTCTTCGCCGGGATCGCGTTCGCGACGGCGGTGGTGCTCGTGGTCGACGCCCGGATCCGCTGACCTCCGGTGGGGTGGTAGCCTTGGCGATGTGAGCCAGACCACCAGCGCCGCCGACGTCCGCCTCGGACGGCGCCTGATCCTCGACGAGCTGTTCGATCTCTCGCTCTACCAGGCCCTCCACGCCGTCGCACCACCCGGTCTCCGGCGCATGCTCGACGAGCTCATCGCCGTCGAGCGGCGCCACTTCGCGTTCTGGCAGCGGTTCTTCGGCCTGAGCCTCACGCGGCTCGATGTCGGGCGCCGGGTGAAGCTCGCGGTGATCGCGCTGGTGTGTCGGGTGTTCGGCGCGCCGGCCATCCACCTGGTGCTCGAAGCCATCGAGGTGCACGGGGTCCGCAAGTACTTGCAGGTGTGGGACCGCTATCGCGACGGGCCGCTCGGCGCCGCGCTGCGCGAGGTGCTCGAGGACGAGTTCAAGCACGAGGACGCGACCGTGGCCGGCGACACCGAGCGCCGGATCAACCCCGAGCGCGTGCGCAACATCTTCCTCGGGTTGAACGACGGGCTCGTCGAGATTCTCGGCGCGGTCAGCGGCTTCTTCGCCGCCTTCGGCGACGCCGCCACCGTGCTGATGGCCGGCGTCACCGTGGCCGTGGCCGGCGCGCTCTCGATGGCCGCCGGCGCCTACGTCGCCACCGGCTCCGAGGCCGAGGTCCGCGACACGGAATCCGCGCGCCGCCGCTTCCTCGGCGAGAACGGCGCCGACGACGAGCCGCGCGCATCCGCGCTCGGCGCCGCCCTTCTCGTCGGCGCCAGCTACTTCGCCGGCGCCCTCGTCCCCGTGCTGCCCGTCCTCTTCGGCGCGCACACCGCGTGGCCTTCGGCCGTCGTCGCCGGCGCCACCATCGTCATCGTCTCCATGCTCCTCGCGTTCCTCTCCGGCATGAACGTCCGCCGTCGCATCCTCACCAATCTCGTCATCATCGCGGCGGCCGTCGGCGTCACCTACCTGATCGGGATCGTCACGAAGGCCGTCTTCGGTATCGCGGTCTAGCGTGGGAGGCGACGCGGGGACGAGGGGCGCCGGCGGCGGAGCGGGGCTGGCGCGGGCGCGGCCCCCAGGGGGCCTCTGACCCCCGACAGACGGCGGCGCGGTCCTGCCCTGACATGTTTCCATCGGACTCGCGACGCACGTACCGACCGTGTGCGGGGGACGGGTCAACCGGACCCCTGGGGCCCCCGCCCGCCCCTCACGCCTCCGCGCGTCCCCGCCGCGTCGCCTCCCACGCTGGACGGCCTTACTGAAGATCGTTCGGAACGAGACCGATGCAGGAGGCGGCACCGCTGCCTCGCGAGATCGATCTCGCGACTACAGATGCGTCGTTCGGGTGTGGTGCCAGCGCCAGGACAGGAGCAGGACCGCGATCAGGCCGAGGGAGCCGCCGGCGAAGCAGGCGGTCGCGATGCCGAACGATTCGGCGACGGACCCGACCAGGAACGCGCCGAACGGGTTGACGCCCACGAAGACGAAGACGTACAGGCTCATCATCCGGCCGCGCATGCCGTCGGGGACCGCCACCTGGATCATGCTGTTCACCGACGACGTGAAGAGGATCTGGGCCAGGCCGGTCACCATCAGCACCGCGGCGGCGAGGGCGACGCTGCGGACGAGCGACAGTGACAGGACTCCCACCGACGCGACGATCGCGGCGACGAGGACCAGAGGCATCGACGGGCGGCGAAGGCCGGCACTCGCCACCCCCACGGCGCCGAGAACCGCGCCGACGCCCAGCGCGGACATCAGGAGGCCATAGCCGTGCGCTCCCTGCTGGAGCACGTCGCGCGCGAGGAGCGGGACGACCACGTTGAAGTTGAGCACGAAGAGGCTCACGAACAGCAGGAGGCCGAGGACGAGCATGATGATCGGCGTGCGCACGGCGTAGCGGACGCCCTCCATCACTTCCTCGCGCACGGTGGCCCGCGCGCCGGGGCGGGGCGCGCCATCGATGCGCATGGCGGCCAGCGCGACCAGGACGGCGATGAAGCTGACCGCGTTGATGAAGAACGCGGTGCCGACGCCGTACGCGCCGATGAGAATGCCGGCCACGGCCGGGCCGACGATCCGCGCGCTGTTGAAGACGGCCGAGTTCAGCGCGATCGCGTTCATCAGGTCGTCCTTGCCCACCAGCTCGATCACGTACGACTGGCGCGCGGGCATGTCCAGGGCATTCGCGACACCGTAGACCGCGGCCAGCACCGCCACGTGCCAGTACGCGATGTGGCCGCTCCACACGAGCGCCGCCAGCACGAACGCCTGCAGCATCATCGCGATCTGGGTGGCCACGATCAGGCGGCGCTTGGCCATCCGGTCGCTGATGACGCCGGCGAGGAACGAGAACGCCAGCACCGGCGCGAACTGCAGCGTGCTGATGAGGCCGAGGCGGAAGGGGGAGCCCGTCAGCTCCAGCACGAGCCAGGCCTGGCCGACGCTCTGCATCCACGTGCCGATCCGCGAGAGGAGCTGGCCGAACCAGAACAGCCGGTAGTCACGGTGCGAGAGCGCGCGCAGGCCGCGAGGCAGCGGCATCGTGCTACACGAGCCGGTCGCGCAGGCGGGAGCTGAGCGTGTCGACCACCATCACCATCACCACCGTCACCAGCAACACCGTCGAGGCGGCGGGGTAGTCGATGATCCGGAGATACGTCTGCAGGTAGAAGCCGATGCCGCCCGCGCCGACGAATCCGAGCACCGTGGCCGCGCGGATGTTCGACTCGAGACGGTACAGGACGTACGACAGGAAGAGCGGCAGCACCTGGGGGAGGACGCCGTACCGCAACACCTGCAACCGCGTGGCGCCGGTGGCGGTGATTGCGTCCACAGGGCCGCGCTCGATGCCTTCGATGGCTTCCGAGTAGAGCTTGGCGAGCGACGTGGTCGTGTACGCGATGACGGCGAGCACGCCGGGGAAGGGGCCGAGTCCCACCGCCGCCACGAACACGAGCGCGTAGACGAGCGTGTCGATGCTCCGGAAGAAGTTCAGCACCGCGCGCGCGGGGTGGTACAGGACCGGCGGCGCGACGTTGCGGGCGGAGATGAAGCCGAGCGGCAGCGCGCTGATCGCGGCCACCGTCGTCCCGAGGAGCGCGATCTCCACCGTCCTGACCGCGCCCAGCAGCGCGGACGGCAGCACCGACAGGTCGGGCGGCAGCATGCGGCGGAAGAAGTCGAACATCCACGGCAGGCCGCGCGCGAGGCGCACCGGGTCGGCGCTCGTGTCCCACGCGATCCACGCCAGCACGACGATCGCGACGAACAGCGTCGCGCGTCTCATGCGGGCACCTCGTCGTAGATCGCGCGGACCACGGTCGGCGTGACGGCGTCGCGGGCGCCGTCGAAGATCACGCGGCCGCGCCGGAGACCGACGATCCGGCTCGCATAGGCGAGGGCGGTCTCGAGCTGGTGCTGGCTCACGACGAGCGTGATTCCGTGCTCGACGTTGATGCGCTTGAGCAGGTCCATGATGCTGCCGGTCAGCGCCGGGTCGAGGCTGGCGGTGGGCTCGTCGGCGAGGATGACCGCCGGCGACTGAGCGAGGGCGCGCGCGATCGCGACGCGCTGCTGCTCGCCGCCCGACAGCGTGTCGGCGCGCCGGTCGGCGAAGTGGGCGAGGCCGACCTGCGCGAGGCAGTCCTGCGCGCGGCGTCGATCGTCCGCCGGGAAGTGACCGAAGACGCTGGGCACCGGCGCCACGTAGCCGAGGCGACCGGCGAGGACGTTCTCGAGCACGGACGTGCGGCGCACGAGATTGAACTGCTGGAAGATCATGCCGATCCGCCGGCGAGTCTCGCGCAGCGACGCGGGCGGCGCGCCCGTGACCTCGCGACCCGCCACCCGCACGGTGCCCGCCGTCGGCTCCACGAGGCGGTTGATGGCGCGGAGCAGGGTCGTCTTGCCGGCCCCGCTCCGGCCCAGGATCACCACGAACTCGCCCGGCCGCACGGTGAGGTCGACGTGGTCGAGGACGACGGTGGCGGGCGGGATCGTCACCCGCAGCCCCGCGACCTCGATCATCGCGGCCGCGGCGTTCAGCGGGGGCGCAAGTTGAGCAGGTCGACCGCCTGCCGGACGGGGTCGTAGTCCTTGTCCTCGGCCGGCTCGAAACCGCTGATGTCGTAGAGGCGCTTGAGGATGGTCGCGTACTCGGCGCCGCGCATCTTCAGGAGCGCCGCGCGGACGCGGTTCACCATCGCCGGGTCGAGGCCCTCACGCGCGGCGATGCCGGCCTCGGGAATCTGCGGCGTCTCCGCCACCCACATGAGCTTGTCCCGCTGCGCCTGATCCTTCAGGTACTGCTCGTGCGCCAGGTCGAAGGTGGCGATCGCGTCCACGTGGCCGTTCAGCAGCGCCTGCATGCTGGCGTCGTGCGAGCCCGAGAAGACGACCTCGCGGAAGAACGTCTTCGGGTCGCGACCCTTCACGAGCCCGCGCTGCATGAGCATCACCATCGGATAGATGTAGCCGGACGAGCTGGCGGGATCGACGAAGGCCATGGTCTTGCCGCGCAGGTCTTCCAGCGATTTGAACCCACTGTCCTTGCGCACGAAGATCCGCGAGCTGAACGTGGATTTCCCGTGCCACAGGTTCCTCGCGACGATCATGGCCTTCGCCTCGCGGCTGGCGAGGACGTAGCCGGCCGGATGGACGAACGCGAGATCGGCGGTCCGGTTGCGCAGCGCCTCGATCACCGCCGCGTAGTCGGAGGCCACCGTGACGCGCACCGGCACGCCGACGAGCTGGCCGAGCGCCTTCCCGAAGTCCTCGCCGGCGGCCAGGAGATCGGTCGGCTTCTGCGACGGCGTGAGCACGAGGTGGAGCCGGCCATTGGCGCCCACGAGGCCGGGGGACAGCAGTGCCAGGAGGACGAGGAGGCAAAGGACTCGACGCATGTAGACGCAGGATAGACGACGCCGAGTGCGGGCGGCAAGGGCGCCACGGGGTACGATAGTGGGACCGATGAGCGCCCTCGCGCGGCTGCTGGTGGTGGACGACGATGTCTTCGTCGCCGAGATCCTCCAGGACTACTTCAGCGACGAGGGCTACGAGGTCCGGATCGCCGACAACGGCCGGGTCGGCCTCGACCTCTTCGACGCGTGGCGCCCGCACGTGGCGCTCCTCGACCTGCGCATGCCGGAGATCAGTGGCGCCGATCTCTTCCGCCGGATCCGCGCGATGCAACCGACCGCGGCGGTGATCTTCGTGACCGGCGCCGACGACGAGGATCTCGCGCGCGAGCTCCTCCGCGAGGGCGCGACGGATTTCGTCCGGAAGCCGATCGATCTGGAGTACTGCGCGCTGGCGGTGCTGCTCAGCGTGGCACGCGCCGCGGCGCCGGGCCCGGGCGTGGCGTCGGAGGAGTTCGTCCAGGCCGTCTACCGCCTCGTGCGCCTCGTCCGCGGGATGGACGAGGTCTCGTCGCGGCTCCGCGAGGAGCTCGAACAGCTCAGCTACGCGGCCCTCCGCGACGCGCTCGCTCACGACCCCGACGCGCGCGCACCAGCACCTGGCGATGTTCCGGCGCTGTCTGGAGGCGGCTTCCATCCCGGCCCCCGAGCGTGCCGCCCTCGCCGAGGCGCTCGCAGACACCAGCACGTAACAGCGCCGATCGACTCTGGTGGGTAAGATCGGGGGAAAGGAGTAGCCAATGCCAAAGGTGAATCCGATCCCCGAGGGCCACAACCACGTGTCGCCCTATCTGATCGTGAACGGCGCCGCCCGTGCGCTGGACTTCTACAAGCAGGCGTTCGGCGCGAAGGAGCTCATGCGCCACACCGCGCCGGACGGCAAGGTCGGCCACGCCGAGGTCCGGATCGGGGACACGGTGGTCATGCTGGCCGACGAGCACCCGGACCACGACGCCCACGCGCCGCGGAAGTTCGGCGGCTCGCCGGTGAGCCTCCACATGTACGTGGAGGACGTCGACAAGGTCTGGTCGCAGGCCATGGCCGCCGGTGCGACGGTCAAGCGCCCGCTCGAGAACCAGTTCTACGGCGACCGCAACGGCGCGCTCGAGGATCCCTTCGGCCACACGTGGAACCTCTCGTCGCACATCGAGGACGTGTCGATGGAAGAGCTGGACCGCCGCGTGGCGGCGATGATGAAGGAGAAGAAGGCCAGCTAGCCGCGCGGCGCTACGAGGCCTTCTCGATCTTCGCCCACGTGTCGCGCAGGCCGACCGTGCGATTGAAGACCGGCCGCCCGGCGCGTGCGTCGTGCCAGTCGGCCACGAAGTAGCCGGTGCGCTCGAACTGCAGGCGCGTCTCCGGCGCGCACGTCGGCGAGCGACCGGCTCGACCTTCGCGCCGCGTCAGCACCTCCAGCGAATTCGGGTTCAGCATCGGTCGCGAAGTCCTCGGCGTCGTCGGGCTTGGGCGCGGTGAAGCAGCGTGTCGTAGAGCCGGACCTCGGCGTCGACGGCGTGGGCGGCCGAGACCCAGTGGATCGTGCCCTTGACCTTGCGGCCCGGGGCGTCGCCGCCGCGCGTGGCGGGATCGTAGGTGCAGCGCACCTCGGTCACCTGGCCGGCGGCGTCGCGCGTCGACACCCGTGCACTTGACGATGTAGGCGTAGCGCAGCCGCACCTCGGCGCCGGGTGACAGCCGGAAGTACTTCGGCGGCGGCGGGTCCCGGAAGTCGTCCTGCTCGATGTAGAGCTCGCGGCGCGAACGGCACCTTGCGCGTGCCCGCGGACGGATCCTCCGGGTTGTTGACCGCCTCGAACTCCTCGACCTGGCCCTCCGGGATAGTTCTCGATGACCAGCTTCAGCGGGCGCAGCACGGCCATGCGGCGCTCGGCGCGCTTGTTCAGATCCTCGCGCACGCAGTGCTCGAGGAGCGCCAGCTCCACGACGTTGGCGGCCTTGGTCACGCCGATGCGCTCGGCAGAAGTCGCGGATCGACTCCGGCGTGTAGCCGCGGCGGCGCAGGCCGGCGAGCGTCGGCATGCGCGGATCGTCCCAGCCGCGCGACCTGGCCGCTCTCCACCAGCTGCGAGCAGCTTGCGCTTGCTCATGACCGTGTGGCGTCAGGTTCAGGCGCGCGAACTCGATCTGCTGCGGGTGGAAGATGCCGAGCGCGTCGAGGTACCAGTCGTAGAGCGGCCGGTGGTCCTCGTACTCCAGCGAGCACAGCGAGTGCGTCACGCCCTCGATCGAGTCGGACTGGCCGTGCGCCCAGTCGTACATCGGATAGATGCACCACGCGTCGCCCGTGCGCTGGTGCGAGGTCTTGCGGATCCGGTACATCACCGGGTCGCGCAGGTTGATGTTCGGCGACGCCATGTCGATCTTCGCGCGCAGCGTCTTGCGTGCCGTCGGCGAACTCGCCGGCGCGCATGCGCGCGGAACAGGTCGAGGTTCTCCTCGACCGAGCGGTTGCGGTACGGGCTGTCGCGTGCCGGGCTCGGTCAGCGTGCCGCGAGTCTCGCGCATCTGCTCGGCCGTGAGGTCGTCGACGTAGGCCTTGCCGGCGCTGGATGAGCTGCTCGGCCCACTGGTAGAGCTGCTCGAAGTAGTCGCTGGCGTGATAGAGGTGCTCGCCCCAGTCGAAGCCGAGCCAGCGGATGTCGCGCATGATCGCGTCGACGTACTCCTGGCTCTCCTTCGTCGGGTTGGTGTCGTCGAAGCGGAGGTTGCAGTGCCCGCCGAACTCCTGCGCGATGCCGAAGTCGACGGCAGATCGCCTTGGCGTGGCCGATGTGCAGGTAGCCGTTGGGCTCGGGCGGGAAGCGCGTGACGATGGGGCGGGTGAACCGCCCGGACTCGAGGTCGTCGGCCACCGCCTGACGGATGAAGTTCGCCGGCTTGGGCGTGTCGCTCATTTCGCTCATCGTATCACCCGGGCGCCTTGATCCCGGTCATGGACGAGTGCGCCAGACCCGCTCGTAGTGGGCGGTGAGCTGGGCGCGGGCCGAGGCCACGTCGGGGTGACGCCGGGACTCGACGTAGGCGGCCCGCACCGCCGGGTCGTTCATGTCGAGGCTGGCGTGGACGCAGCACATGAGCGAGCGCGGGTCCGTCGTGTGCGGCAGACCGAGGGCATGGCCCAGCTCGTGGGCGAGCACCTGGTAGAGGATCGTCTCGCGCGACGTCTGTCCCCGGGCGGTGGGTTCGTGGACGACGACGCGGACGGGGAGGGTGATCGCGCCGTCACCGCCCGTCTCGACCTCGGCGAACCCCATCAGGCCGCGGGCGTCGCGCGGCAGCGTCTCGACGGCCACCCGGGCCTCCGCTTTCGTTCCGACCCGCGCGAACACGGCGACGCCGAGCGCCTCGCGCGCCACCCGGTTCCAGTCGTCCACGGCTTTCGTCGCGGCGGCATCGAGCGCCGCGTCGCCGAACGAGCTCATGTGCAGGGCCAGCGGCAGCCGCGCGCGCGGGTGGCCCTCGGCGCCCGAGAGTCCGGTGTCGGACGCGAGCGTGGGCGCAGCCACCAGCAGGAGCATCGACGGCGATCAGGAGCCTCATGCCACTCACTGTAGCTCGCGGGAGGCCGGCGTCGGATTGACTTCGGCGCGCGGCGGCGCGCATCATGGCGACCAATGAATACGCCTTCGACCGTCCGCGAGCTCCGCCAGAGCGGGTATCGTCCCAAGTCGGTCAAGCAGGAGATGCGCGACAATCTCATCGCGCACCTCGGGAAGGGGGAGCCCTTCCTGCCCGGCATCGTCGGGTACGAGGAGAGCGTCGTGCCGCAGATCGAGAACGCGATCCTCTCCGGCCAGGACGTCGTGTTCCTCGGCGAGCGCGGACAGGCGAAGACGCGGATCGCGCGGCTCCTCGTCGGCCTGCTCGACGAGACCGTGCCCGTCGTCGCCGGCTGCGAGATCAACTGCGACCCCCTCGCGCCGATCTGCCCGGCCTGTCGCGGCCGCGTGAACGACGACACCGAGGTCGCGCGGCTGCCCCGGGACCGGCGCTACGCGGAGAAGCTGGCCACCCCCGACATCACCATCGCCGACCTCATCGGCGAGGTCGATCCGATCAAGGTCGCGGAAGGCCGCTATCTCTCCGACGAGCTCACCATCCACTACGGGCTCCTGCCGCGCACGCACCGCGGGATCTTCGCGCTCAACGAGCTGCCGGACCTCGCCGAGCGCATCCAGGTCGGCCTCCTCAACATCATGGAGGAGCGCGACGTGCAGATCCGCGGCTACAAGGTGCGGCTGCCGCTCGACCTCTACGTGGTCGCGAGCGCGAACCCCGAGGACTACACCAACCGCGGCCGCATCATCACCCCGCTCAAGGATCGGTTCGGGTCGCAGATCCGCACGCACTACCCGAAGAAGCTCGACCACGAGATCGCGATCATGGACGCCGAGCGCACGGCGTTCACCACCGACGGCATCCGCATGCTGCAGCCCGGAGTACATGAAGCAGATCGTCGCCGAGCTCACGCACCTCGCGCGGCATCGTCGGACATCAGCCAGCGCTCCGGCGTGTCGGTCCGGGTCAGCATCGCCAACTACGAGAACATCCTCTCCAGCGCGCTCAAGCGCGCCATCCGGCTCGGGGAGAAGGACGCGGTGCCGCGCGTGAGCGACCTCGGCGCGGTGGCCGCGTCCACCACCGGCAAGATCGAGCTGGAGGCGGTGGGCGAGGCGAGCGACGAGAAGATCCTCGCGCGGCTGATGCAGCGCGCGGTCCTCAACGTCTTCAAGCGCACGTTCGCGGAGCCCGAGCTGGCGGACGTCGTCAAGGCGTTCGAGGGCGGGCTCGTCGTGCGTGGCGTCCGACGGGATGCCGTCGGCGGACTACGTGAAGCAGGTGGCCGAGCTGCGCGGGCTCCGGCAGGCGGCGACGAAGCTCGGCGCGACCGAGCCGGCGGCGACCGCGTCCGCGCATCGAGTTCGTCCTCGAGGGCTCCACCTCACGAAAAAGCTCAACAAGGACGTCCAGGCCGGCGGCTTCCGGTACCGGGGCTGAGCCATGCCCTGGCTCTTCCGCTACTCGCAGTGGGACGGTCAGTCAGAAGATCGAGCTCGACGCCGACGATCTCCTCTCCGCGATGGCGGACGACGTCCTCGCCGACGGCAATCCGTGGCGCGCGCTCCAGCGGCTCATGCACCAGGGCGTGCCGCCGGGCGAGAACCAGCGCCGTCGCGGCCTGCAGGACGTCCTGAAAGAGCTCCGCAAGCGCCGGCAGGAGCGGCTCGACCGCTACGACCTCGGCTCGAGCCTCGACGACATCAAGAAGAAGCTCGACGAGGTCGTCAAGACCGAGCGCGAGGGCATCGACCAGCGCGTCAACGAGGCGCGCGAAGGTACGCAGCAGGGGAAGGTGCCGAAGCGAGACGCTCGACAAGTTCGAGAAGGCCGTCGCGACGCAACAAGCAGGCCCTCGACCAGCTCCCGAAAGACCCCGCCGGCCAGATCCGCGACCTCCAGCAGTACGACTTCGTCGATCCCGAGGCGAAGCAGAAGTTCGAGGAGCTCCTCCAGTCCCTGCGCGACCAGATGCTGAAGCCGTTCATGCAGGGCATGCAGAACGCCATGAGCAACATGACGCCCGAAGACATGGCACGGCTGCGCGAGATGCTGCAGGACCTGAACCGCATGCTCCGCGAGCGCGCCGAGGGCAACGAGCCGGACTTCGAGGCGTTCAAGCAGAAGTGGGGCGACCAGTTCCCGAACGCGGAGAGCCTCGACGACCTGCTCGAGCAGATGGGCCAGCAGATGGCCCAGATGCAGTCCCTGATGCAGAGCCTCACGCCGGGGCAGCGCCAGCAGCTCGACGAGATGATGCGGTCGCTGCTCGGGCAAGGACGAGCGGCTGGAGGCGCAGCTCCGGCAGCTCGCCATGCACCTCGGGCGACCTCCTGCCGATGGACGAGATGGCGCAGCGCTATCCGTTCCGCGGCGACGAGGACGTCAACCTCCAGCAGGCGATGAAGCTCATGGACGAGATGAACCGTCTCGACCAGCTCGAGCGCGAGCTGAAGGGCGTGCGTGACCTCGCGCGACCTCGACCGGATCGAAGGGGAGAAGGTCGAGGAGCTCCTCGGCCCCGAGGCGGCGAACGACCTCGCGCGCCTGAAGGAGCTCGCGAAGACGCTCAAGGACGCCGGCTACCTCGAGGGCGAGGACGACGATCTGAAGCTCACCGCGCGCGCGATCCGGAAGATCGCGGACAAGGCGCTGCGCGACATCTTCGCGCGGCTCTCGCGCGACCGCTTCGGCGGCCACCAGATCAACCGCCGCGGCGCGGGCGGCGACCAGACGGACGAGACGAAGGCGTACGAGTTCGGCGACCCGTTCCTGCTGGATCTGCGCGAGACCGTGATGAACGCGGTGGAGCGGCAGGGACGCGGGCTCCCCGGTCACGCCTCGCGCCCGACCGACTTCGAAGTCTATCGCACCGAGCTCCGCACGCAGGCGGCCACGGTCGTGATGCTCGACATGAGCCGCTCGATGCTGAACAACGGCTACTTCCTGCCCGCGAAGAAGGTGGCGCTGGCGCTCGGCGCGCTCATCCGCAGCCAGTTCCCGCGCGACGCGCTCTACATCGTCGGCTTCTCGCTCTACGCGCGCGAGTTCACGCCGGCCGAGCTGCCGACGCTGTCGTGGAGCGAGTGGAACGTCGGCACCAACATGCACGCCGGGCTCCTGCTGGCGCGCCAGCTCCTCGCGCGCCACCGCGGCGGTAACCGCCAGGTGCTGATGGTCACGGACGGCGAGCCGACCGCGCACCTCGAGAACGGCGAGGCCGACTTCTCCTACCCGCCGACGCGGCGGACGATCGAGGAGACGCTGCGCGAGGTCGGGCGCTGCACGCGCGACGGCATCACGATCAACACGTTCATGCTCGAGCGCACGCCGTGGCTCGCGCAGTTCATCGAGCAGCTCACGCGCATCAACCGCGGCCGCGCCTTCTACGTGTCCCCGGAGAAGCTCGGCGAGTACGTCGTGGTCGACTTCGTCGAGCACCGCCGCCGACGGGTGGGCTGAGCCGGGTCAGGCACCACTCGTCACGTCAGCGTCGGTATCTCGACGGTGAAGGCCGCGCCGCGGCCGTCCGCGTGGTTCTCCGCGCGCACCGTGCCGCCGTGGAGCTCGACCAGGTGCTTCACGATCGCCAGGCCGAGGCCGAGACCGCCGTGACGGATCGCGCCGTCGCGGTCGGCCTGGCGGAACCGATCGAACACGTGCGGCAGGGCGTCGCGCGGGATCCCGGGCCGGTGTCCGAGACGACGATCAACGCCCGGCGGGCCGCGCGCTTCAGGGTGACGGTCACCACGCCGCCGGCCGGCATGAACTTGATCGCGTTCGCCAGAAGATTGCCGATCACCTGGCGGAGCCGGACGACGTCGGCGTCGGCCACCACGCGCGCCTCCAGATCTGCTTTCAGCGTCACGCCGTTCGCCTCCGCCTCCTGGCCGAGGCTCTCGATCGTCTGCTCGATCACCGACGCGAGGTCGCACGGCGTCGTCTCGAGCGACAGCTTGCCGGCGATGATGGCGGAGACGTCGCGCAGGTCTTCGATCAGGCGCCGCAGCACGCTCACGTTGCGCTGGACCGTGTCGAGCGCCCGTCCGGCGGGCGCGCCCGGCACGGTGCCCTCGCCCACGAGCTGGATCCACCCGTTGATCGCGTTGAGCGGGGTGCGGAGCTCGTGCGAGAGCACGGCGAGGAACTCGTCCTTCTTGCGGTTGGCGTCCTCGGCGTCGGCCTTCGCCCGCTCCATCTGACGGTAGAGGCGCGCGTTGTCGACGGCCAGGCCCGCCCGGCGCCCGATCTCTTCGGCGAAGATCAGGTCCGCCTCGCCATAGCGGCGGCCGGACTTGAGCGCGACGAGCGTCAGGGCGCCGAGCGTGCGGCCGCGTGACACCAGCGGGACGATCAGGAGGGAGTGCGGGTCGAGCCGGAGGACGAACGCGAGGTACGACGGATCGTCGATCGTCCGCTCCAGCCACTCGCGTGAGATCTCGGTGACGAGAAGCGGCTGGCCGCCGCGTACGACGGCGGCCGTGGAGCTCGCGACGCTGCGGTCGATGGGCGGCGCCACGCGACGCGCGGCCTCGGCGAGCGGTGCGAGCGTCGGATCGGCGTAGGCCGGCCCGATGCGCCGCAGGGCCCCGTCCCGCTGGGCGAGATGCACGACCGCCCAGTCCGCGAGCGTCGGGACCAGGAGACGGATCAGCGCATCCAGCGTCGCGTCGTAGTCGAGCGATGCGGCGAAGAGGCGGCTCGCTTCCGAGAGGAACGCGGCCTGCCAGCGCGCGCGCTCGGCCTTGTCGCGCGCGGCCAGCGTCTCCTGGTAGCGCTGGGCGCTCTGCACGGCGAGCGCGGCGCGAGAGGCCAGGCTCTCCGCCAGTGTCCGGTCGTCGGCGTCGTACGCGCCGCGCTCGGCACGCCCGAACGAGAGCGCGCCCTGCACGACACCGTCGAGCGCCAGGGGCACCGTCAGCACGGACCCATGACCGAGCGCTTCATCGCCCGTGAGGTTGCCGGCGATCTCGGATTCTCCCGTGCGCAGGACCTTCCCGACCCCCACGAGATCGAAGGGCTGCGCGGTGAAGTACCGGAGGCCCTCCGTCGTCTTCGCCGCGTCACGGTGCTGGAAGGCCACGCAGCGCACCGAGTGGTCGCGCTGGCGCAGGAACGCCGCGCACCAGTCGCCCATGGCGGGGACGGCGACCTCGGTCAGGCGGTGCAGGACCGTCTCGACGTCCAGCGCCCCGGCGACGATCGTGCCGGCGTCCGCGAGGAGCGCGGCGCGGCGCTCCGCAGCCTCGGCCGCGCTTCGCGCGCGCTCCGTCGCCTGGAAACGGCGCGCGTTCTCCACCGCGCTCGCGGCGTGCGCCGCGAGCGTGACCACGAGGCGCTCGTGGTGCTCCGTGAACATGCCGCGCTCGGGATGGCCGAAGACGAGTGTGCCGAGGACTTCCCCCGAGCGCGCCACCACGGGGACCGCCAGGCAGCTGGCGACGGGGAGGTGACCTCTCGGCATCCCGAAGTGCGGCGGGATCTTGCCGTACCGCGCGTCCTTCGTGACGTCGTCGATGCGGACGAGGCCCTCGCCGCGGAAGACCGGCGCGAACACCGCAGAGTTGGTGGGAATCGGGAACTTCTCGAACGCCTCGCGCGGCGCGCCGGACAGCGCGTAGAGGGTGGAGCGCGCGCCGTTGGGATCGACGACGTGGTAGAAGAACACGCCGAACGCGGCGCCGCTCAGCAGCGTGGCCGCGTCGATGACCGCCTTGACGAGGCTCGAGAGGTCGAGCTCCGCCGCGATCAGCTGCCCGATCCGGCTGATCGTTTCGCCGACGTCGATGTCCGGCTGCGACGCCGCGCGCTCTCGTCCTCGGAACCACCCGCGCATGAGCGGTCCCGAGGATACAAGGCGCGACGTCGGAACGCGAGGGTGCGGCTCAGCTCCTTGGCTTCACCCACGTCTCCGACCACGCGAGACACGCGCTCGACGAGTCGCGGTCGCCGCGCTTTTCCGCCCACGGCTTGGTGGTCGCGGCCATCCCGTTGATCTCCGCCTGCGCGGAGCGGGCGGGGAAGAACGTGCTGAACACGCCGATCGGGCGGTTGTTGCTGCCGGGCTCCATGGTGAGCACGAACGGCGCGATGCAGTCGTACCACGTGAGGCGGATCTTCTCGGACGCGGCGTTCACGGTTTCCCAGGCCACCCCGCGCGGGTCCCCACCGCGCGCGAACTCCGCCGCGATGACCGGGATGTTCTCGTCCGCGAACGCGGGGAAGAGTAGCTTCTCGATGCTGCGCTGCAGCCAGCGGGCGACCGCGACGTTGTCGCTGTAGATCTGCACGCGGCCGCTCGTGAGCTGCTTGCTCTGCGCGAACAGCACGTGGCCGGCGCCGGCCGCGCACCACAGCACGCGCCAGTGGCTGAACCGGTCGGTCATCGTCGTGCCGCCGTCGGGGCTCAGGCGGATGAACGAGTTCTCTCCGGTCATCAACGGCTCGTTGGGATCGACGGGGGATGCCATCGCGACCTCCTGGATGTGGTTACGTCCCGAGAATCGTGGAGAGCCACGCGGAGACGTCGGCGATCTCCTCCGCGCAGACCGTGTGCGGCATGGGGTACTGGTGCCACTCGACCCGGAAGCCCAGACGCACGAGCGACGTCGTGGGCGCCGCGCGCGCGGGCGAGCGGGATCATGTCGTCGTGCGTGCCGTGCGCCATGAAGATCGGCACGTCGCGGTTCGCGGGCGCCGCTTCGGCCTCGAGCGCGCCGGCGAGCGGCAGGGCGCAGGACAGCGCCAGGACGCCGGCGAGCCGCTCGGGATGCCGCAGGGCCGTGTGCAGCGCCATCGCGCCGCCCTGCGAGAATCCCGCGAGCACGATCCGGTCCGCCGCGATGCCCCGCGCGCGCTCGCGGGCGATCAACGCCTCGATCTGCGCCTGCGAGGCGCGCACGCCGTCCGCGTCCTCGCGCCGCTCGCCGCCGACGCCGCGGACGTCGTACCACGCGCGCATGACGGCGCCGAGGTTGATCGTCACCGCGCGCAGGGGCGCGTGCGGGAACACGAAGCGCACGGGCACCGGGAGCCGCAGCTCCGGCACGATCGGCGCAAAGTCGTGTCCGTCGGCGCCGAGGCCATGCATCCACACGATGGCCGCGCGCGGCGAGGGGCAACGTCGATCTCGACGGTTTCGAGCAGGTCTGCCATGCGGTCAGGTCGCCGAGTCTACCATTGTGGAGCGACAACGCGGCGGCGGACTGCTATCGCTTTGGCCGCGGCAGGGCAGATGACGAGCCGCGCTCGCACGATGGTCTTGATCGTCGACGATCACGCCGACACGCGTGACATGTACGCCGAGTTCCTCAAGGCGATCGGGTTCGCGACGCTCCAGGCGGCGACGTGCGACGAGGCCCTGGCGAAGAGCCGGACGGGCCGGATCGACGCGATCGTGCTCGATCGCCAGCTCCCGGACGGGGACGGCGAGGAGGTCTGTCGCGCGCTGAAGGCCGACGCTCGCACGCGCGCGCTTCCGGTCGTGATGCTGAGCGGACGCCCGCAAGACGGCGCCACCGCCGCCGACGCGTACCTCATCAAGCCCGTCGTTCCCGACGACCTCGCCCGTCACCTCGAGCGCCTGCTGGCGTCGCGTGACGGGCACGCCGCCCGCTAAGAGTCTGTCGGCGTAACGGCAGTCGCGGAGCGGCCCGGCTTTGCCGGGCCGCGGAGCGAGGGGGGATTGGGGGGTGCGTCTCGCACCCCCCATGTCCCTAGTCGTTACGCGAAGCGCCAGCCGTCGAGCGAGGCGGGCGCGTCGGGCCGGACGACCTGCGGGAGATCCTGGGGCGCGACGATCCCGTGGGCTTCCAGCACGGGCAGCGCGTCGCCGAGCGCCGCACGGGAGAAGGTGCTCATCATCGCGAGCGCTCGCGCGAGGCGCCGCACCGAGCGCGGCACGGCGATGCGCGTGAGATCGGGAGTCAGCGAGCGTGAAGCCGTCGCGCCGGCTCGCGGAGGCGATCGCGGGCACCTGCGTCCACAGGCGGATGCGGCTGGTGCGCGGCAGCGCGGCCACGCGTCCCGACACGACGTCCCACGCGGCGAGCGTGCCCGTGGGCGATCCCCGCGTGCGGCGCACCGACCACGTGAGCGACAGCGCGAGCGACCGTTCGTAGCACACGACCCGGTGCGGCGTGCGCGGAGGGAGATACAGGAGGCTGCCCGGCGGCAAGGCGCGCGTCGTGACGGCGCCGCGGATCTGTCGCTCCGCGATCTCCTGCGGCGTGCCGCGTGGCACCGGGGAACCGAGCGTGACGGTTCTCCGCCCTTCGAGCTGCAGCCAGAACGCGTGCACCTCGCCGTCGTGGTGGAGCCCGAGCCCCTCCCGGCCCGTCCCGTCGACGAGAAAGAGGAACGACGTCTCTTCACGTCCCGTCCCCATGAAGGCGACACGGAGCGCCGACCATCAGCCGCATCACGCGGGGGAGCACCTGGTGGATCTGCGGAAGGAAGACCGTCTTGCCCGCCGCCAGCGCCGGCCGCAATCGTGCCGCGCGCCCCGAGCGATCGTAGCGGCGCTCCGCGGCGATCTGGAAGGGGAGCCCCGAGGTCGCGAGCGTGACGACCTCGTCGAACGGCGGCACGAGCGCGCGCCAGGCGCGATCGCGCGCGGGGAAGAGGATCGGGGACTGACGCAGCCGGCGACGCGCGCGCGCGACCCCGGCCGGGAACCACGACGCGAGCGGCGTCGACGCGCGCGCCCGCCGCGTCGAAACCTTACGGAGACGTTTTCGGGGTCGCTTCGCCGTTCGCCTGCGCGTCACCGCGCGTCTTGGCCTCGAGGCGATTGACCAGCTCGTTGAAGGAGCTCGCACGGATGATCTTGTTGAACTGCGCCCGGTAGTTGCCGACGAGGCTCATCCCTTCGAACGACACGTCGTAGACGCGCCAGCGCCCCTCGGCGCCCTGGACGAGGAAGAACAGCACGGGCGTGGCCCCGCCGCTCTTCGACAGCGCCCGGCCCTTCACGACGGCTTCCTGCCCGGTCACGGTCTCGCCGTCGAGCGCGATCGACTCGCCGTCGAGCGAGATGCGCGAGATGTAGGCGTGATCGATGAGGTCGGTGAAGAGCCGCACGAAACGCGTGCGCTCGGCGGCCGTGCGCACGTCCCAGTGCGCCCCGAGCACGCGGCGCGACGATTCGTTGAGGTCGAGCGCTTCCTCGGCGATCGCGCGCACCGTGCGCTGCCGCTCGACCGCCCGGGTCGGACCTTTCAGGCCGGCGTCGTCGAGCACCACGAAGAGGCGATCGACGTAGCTGCGCAACGCGTCGATCGGCGGCTCCGCCGAGGCCGGCGTGGCGACCGCCACGCCGAGCGCGAGGAACAACGCGACGGTCAGACCTCGGGACAGGGCCGTCATAGCGGGCCTCCAAGGCGGGGGCCCGTCCATCCGGCGCGCCCCAACGCCGCTCAGGAAGAGTGCAAGCCCGGTGCCGCATGCAACTCCGCGTTATCTCAGACCGGCCACGATTCGGTGCGGTAGCCCATGTCCCAGAACATCCACTCGTAGCGACTCGTGGTCACGAAATGCCGCCGCATGGCGGCGCGCTGTTCTTCGGTGAGGGTGGCCGCCGTCTGCGTTGGTGGCCTCGAGCACGGCGCGGACGACGCTCGCCGAACTCCTCGGAGGCGTAGGTCGCGATCCAGCGGCCGAACAGCGGATCGCGCGAGCCCGCCCGCTCCAGCTCCTTGCCGACCTCCCAGTAGATCCAGTAGCAGGGGAGCAGCGCCGCCAGCCCTTCGTGGAACGGCGCGCCGTAGGCGACGGCGAGCAGGTAGCTCGTGTACGCGAGGTTCGTCGGCGCGAGGGCACCGCCGCCACGTCCTTCTCCGTCAGGCCGAACTCGCGGAAGAACGTCTCGTGCAGCGACCGCTCGACGCGCAGCGCGCCCGCGGAGTGTTCGTTGAGCATGATGATCCAGTCCTCGCGCGGGCGCGCGCGCGGCCGCGATCGACAGCGCGCGGGCGAAGTCGCGCAGGTAGTGCGCGTCCTGGATCACGTAGAAGCGGAACGCCGTCGCGCGCGAGCGAGCCGTCGGTGAGTCCGCGCAGGAACGGATGCCGCAGGATCGCCGCGTAGATCGGCGCGATCGACTGCCACAGCTCGTCGGTGAAGGTCATGGTCCGAGTAAGATAGCGCGCGGAGGACGCTCATGAGCCAGGAACTGCTCGAAGTCGTCACGGACGGCGTCGCCGTGCTCACGATGAACCGGCCCGATCGTCTCAACGCGCTGTCGGAGTCGATGCTCGACGCGATGCTCGACGCGCTCTCGCGTCTCGCCGCCGATCCGCAGGTCGGCGTCGTCGTGCTCACCGGCGCCGGGCGTGGCTTCTGCGCGGGCGGCGACGTCAAGGCCATGGCCGAGGGACGCGAGATGGCGGGCGACACGCTCGAGGAGCGCGCGCAAGGGCTGCGCGCCAAGATGGAGACCTCGCGCTGGCTGCACGAGATGCCGAAGCCCACCATCGCGATGGTGCGTGGCGCCGCCGCGGGCGGCGGGCCTGTCGCTGGCGCTCGCGTGCGACCTCCGCGTCGCGGGCGAGAGCGCGAAGTTCGGCACGGCGTTCGCGCGCGTGGGGTACTCCGGCGACTTCGGCGGCAGCTACTACCTGACGCAGCTCGTGGGCACCGCGAAGGCGCGCGAGCTCTACTACACGGCCGAGCTGATCGACGCGAAGCAGGCGCTCGGGCTCGGGCTCGTCAACCGCGTCGTGCCCGACGACCGCCTCGAAGAGGAGACGCTCGCGCTGGCCGGGCGGATCGCGCGCGGGCCGCGCGTCGCGCACCGCTACATGAAGCGCAACCTCAACGCGGCCGAACGGGGAAGCTTGAAAGACGTCCTCGATCTCGAGGCGTGGCATCACACGCGGACGGGCCAGACGGAAGACCACCGCGAGGCGACGAAGGCCTTCGTCGAGAAGCGCGAGCCGATCTTCCGCGGACGATAAACTGGAGGGCCCGTCGGGCCCCCTCGGCACCCGCCTCCGGGCCGACGTGACGTCGGCCCTCCGGCGAGTGCCGAGAGAATGCCGACCCACGGCAAGTGCCGAGCGACCGATCGGTCGGCGCTACGCCGCATGTCTATCGTCCGAACTTGTAGTCGCCGTCGGTGCCGAGGCGACCGCGCCCGCCACCGCCGCGGCCCGGGTCGCCCTTCTTCTTCGGTCCGCCCGGACGTCGCGGCCGATCGCCCCCGGGCCCTGACCGCGCCCGCGGCCAGCCGGCCCGGCAGGACCGCGTCGATTGCCGCGCCCCTCGTTCGCGAAGGGATTCGGTGCCGGCGCGCCGAAGCCGCCGCCCCCACCCGCCGGGCCGCCGATCGCCGAAGCCGCCCCCGCCTCCACCCGCAGGCCGCCGGTCTCCGAACCCGCCACCGGCCGGGCGCGGCGAGAAACCGCCGCCGCCGCCACCACCATATCCTCCGCCCGCAGGCCGGGGCGCGTAGCCGCCCCCGCCGCGCTGGTCGCGGACCGCCGAAGCCTCCGGGTCGAGGACCGGAGCCGCGCGGGGTCGCCTTGTCGACGCGGATGTTGCGGCCGTCGAGGTTGGTGTTGTTCAGGGCGCCGAGCGCGCGCTCGGCCTCCTCGGAGGTGGCCATTTCCACGAAGCCGAAGCCTCGGGATCGCCCGGTTTCGCGGTCCGTCATGACGGCGGCGGACTCCACGACTCCGTACCGGGCGAAGGCCGCCCGGAGGCTGTCGTTCGAGGTAGTGAAAGACAGGCCGCCGACGAACAGCTTCACGGACATTGGAACGCTCCTTTCATGCGATCCCTCGAGCGACGACGCCGGGTTCCGAATGACGTCGATGAGCATACCATCGGCGCGAAGGTCCGGAGCGTCCTTCGGACGTGCGCGCCGGCGGTGTCCTCCTCGTTCGAGGCAGCAACCGGGTGGCCACCGAGGTGCACGGATGACCCCGAAGCGGACACGGCGTGGAAATTTTTCCATCCTTTTGTGTCCGGGAGCCGGCAGCGGTCCCACGGAATCCGCGGGCGAATCCTCCGCAAATGAACACGCGCGCGGCACAATCTCGAGAACCGCCGTCGCTTGGCACAGCACGTGCCTCTGATCGCAGAGGCAATGCGACGCCGCACGCGGCGGCGCCACGAAGGGAGGCGCACCATGGACACGCTCAGGGAAGATCTCGAACAGCGGCGCGCGGCGCTCACGCGCGCGCTCCAGACCACGATTCGCTCGACACGGGATGTGCCGGACCGCGCTGAAGTCTCGAAGGATCCGTACGGGAGCGCGTCCACCTCCCACGACGACGAGCTGGCGGCCATCACGGTCGATCGCCTCGCGCGCGACCTGAAGCTCATCGATCGTGCGCTCGTCGACATCGACGCCGGCCGCTACGGCATCTGCGTCGAGTGCGAGGGGCCGATCGCGCCGAAGCGGCTCAAGGCGGTGCCGTTCGCGACCCGCTGCGTGGAGTGCCAGGCCCGCACCGAACGACTCGAGCGCGTCGCGTAGCCGAAACTTCGCCGTGCGCCCGGATCTCCGCGCCTCCTGATCCTCCGGGGAAGTTCTCCCGGGGCCGGCTGCCGTTCCTCACCGTAAGTCCGCGGAACTTTGCGGGAAGAGGTACGGCATGCGCCTTGCGCTTCTCGTGCGCCGGAGCGATGGCCGAAGCGTGTCCCGGCGTCACCGACGCGACGTCCGTCCCGGCGGCGACGCTTCTCGAGCTGCTCGGGCGCGGCGCGACCGACACCATCGTGATCACCGACGTCGCGGGGCGCGTGACGTGGATCAGCGCGAGCGTCGAGGCGGTGTCCGGCTACGCTCCCGCCGAGCTCGTCGGATGGCCGGTGGCCGAGCTCTATCCCGGAGGGCTCGAGGAAGCGCAGCGGATCATGCGGCGCCTGCGCGCGGGCGTGCCGCTGCGCGACTATCTGACGACGTTTCCCGCGCGCGGCGGCCGCGCGATCGCCGTGCGCTGTGCGATGGCGCTGCTCCGGGACGACCGTGGAATCGTCACGGGCACGGTCGGCGTGCTCAAGATCCTGCCGTAGTCGCGTATTCTCGTTGCCGATGACCATGCGGACACCCTCCGAGGGGCTCGGTGCCTGAGGGCGTCCGCCGTCGCCTCGCGACGGCACTGCTCGCGCTCGTCGTCCTCGGCGCCTCGCCGCTCCCGGAGTGGCAAGCCCCGCTCGGCCGCGCGCACGCGTTGACCGGCACCATCTGGGACGTGCGCGCCGCCGCGCCGATCTCGCGCGAGACGCTCATCGCACGCCTGGCCGCGCGCCGCTACGTGCTGCTCGGCGAGAAGCATGACAATCCCGACCACCATCGGCTCCAGGCGTGGACGCTCGCCGCCCTCGTGGCGGCGGGCCGCCGTCCGGCCGTCGCCTTCGAGATGTTCCGCGCCGATCAGGCGGACGCGATCGCGCGGCACCTCGCGACCTCGCCGGAGGATGCGCGCGGGCTCGGCGACGCGCTGCAATGGGCGCAATCCGGGTGGCCGGCCTGGTCGATGTACGAGCCGATCGTGGAGGTGGCGCTGCGCGGGAAGCTGGCGCTCGTCGCCGCGAACCCGTCGGCCGCCGCGACCGCCGCGCTTCGCCGCGGAGGCGTGGGCGCGCTGGATCCGGGAGAGGCGACGCGCCTCGGCCTCGATCGTCCGCTCGCCGACGACGTGCGCCAGCGGCTGGCCACCGAGATCCGCGACGCGCACTGCGGCCATGGGCCCGACCGCATCGTCGAGAGCTTCATCCTCGTGCAGCGCGCGCGGGACGCCCACATGGCCGCCGCGATGCGCGCGGCGGCGGCCGACGGCGCCGTGCTGATCGCGGGCGCGGGCCACGTGCGCCGCGACCTCGGGGTGCCACGCATGCTGCCCGACGCGGAGACGGCCAGCGTCGCGTTCATCGAGGTGCGCGCCGACATGACCGCGCCGCCGGCGCTCGCGGTGGACTACGTGTGGCTCACGCCCCGCGTGGACGATCGTGACCCGTGCGAGCGGTTCAAGAAGGAGCTCGGGACGATCAACCGGTAGGGCCTCGCTCCCGACGCCACGTGGTCAGGGCACCGCGCCAAGAGTTTGAAAAAGATTTCATGCCGTCACCCCACGGAGGTCTGCGCGCGTCATCAAGAACGCGGAGATGCGCTCCACACGCGGCAGGCACACGGATTGCGAGATCCGCCAGCGTCCCGCAATTGCGTGAAGGAGGGCCGCACGATGCAGTGCGATCCCAGGAGCCTGGAGGTCGAGGTCGAGTTGATGGACGACCCGTGCCTGTGGCGGTGGGAGATCCGCGACACCATCCGCAACGAGGTGCTCGCCGACAGCTGGACTCGCGACTGGGCCGCGTACGAGTCGCGCGAAGAGGCGTACAGCGCCGGACGCGCCAGATTGACCCAGTTCCGCTAGCATGCGCGCGGGCTGACGCCCGCCGGACGGCGGCCGTCAGCCCGCGTCGAGTCCGCGACACTCCTCTCGACACTTTTTCACGATCTCCAAGCAAATTCGATCGGCGACTCGTGGCGCGCCTCTTGCTCGACCCGCGCGCGAACCCGTATCCCCCAGCAGGAGGTCACTTGATGCTCGACGTACTCAACCGGTACTTCGCACGTGACCTCGCCGTCGATCTCGGGACCTCGAACACGCTGATCTTCGCGCGGGGCGAAGGCGTCGTGGTGAATGAACCGTCGATCATTGCCGTCCGCTCGGCGGACGGGTCGCTCGTGGCGGTCGGGACGCCGGCCAAGGCGATGCTCGGCCGCGCGCCCGCCAGCGTCTCGGTGGTGCGCCCGCTCAAGGACGGCGTGCTTGCCGACTTCAGCATGGCGCAGACGATGCTCCACGCCTTCATCGCGCGCGCGTATGGTCGCGAGAAGACGCGGCTCAAGTCGCGCGTCGTGCTGAGCGTGCCGGCGGGCATCACGCAGGTCGAGCGCCGGGCCGTCCGGGAGACGGCCCTGCACGGCGGCGCCCGCGAGGTCTACCTCGTGGAGGAGCCCGTCGCGGCCGCCGTCGGGGCCGGGCTGCCGATTTCCGAGGCAGGCGGCAACCTGATCGTCACCGTCGGCGGCGGCACGACCGAGGCCGCGGTGCTGTCACTCTCGGGCGTCGTGCACTGCCAGTCGATGCGGCGGGCGGGCGACGAGATGGACGAGTCGATCACGCAGTACATCCGCAAGCACCACAGCCTGGTGATCGGCGAGCGGCAGGCGGAGGCCGTCAAGCTCGCGCTGGGCTCCGCGTGCGCGGTCGACGAGGAATCCCGGAAGATGGTCGTGAAGGGCCGCGACGTCGTCTCGGGCTTCCCGAAGACGATCACGGTCACGGAAGAGGAAGTGCGGGAGGCGCTGCGGGAGGGCGTGACCTGCATCGTCGACACTGTGCGCGCCTGCCTGGAGCGGACGCCGCCGGAGCTGGCGGCGGACATCGTGGAGAACGGGATCGTGATGTCCGGCGGCGGGTCCCGGCTGCGTGGGCTCGATCATCTGCTGCGGCTGGAGACGAACCTGCCCGTCACGATCGCCGACGATCCGCTCGCCTGCGCGGCGCGCGGCGCCGGGCGGATGCTCGAGGACCTGCCCCTCTTGAAGAAGGTCGCGATCCGGGGCTGAGCGTCAGTTCCCGACCTTCACCGAGCTCCCGGCGCCGCTGACCACCACGGCGGCGGCGTTGGGGGCGATGCTGACCGCGCCGCTGCCGCTGATCGGGTTCACGATGCTGACGTTGTTCACGGTGGCCCCCCCGATGAGCGCCACGTTGAGGCCTCCCACCTTCGCGCACCCGAACATGGCGCACAGGTTGTTGTTGACCGTGAAGATGTTGCCGGTGCCCACGAACGAGACCAGCTGGCCGGACACGGTCAGCGCGGAGTTCCCGGCGACGCTCACCAGCGGGCCGTTCAGGAGGTTCAGGCTGCTGCCGTTGGCCAGGCGCACGAGGTCCCCGCTCACGGAGAGGCTGCTGCCGTTGCGGAGGTTGACCAGCGCGCCGCTCGCCACCGTCAGCGTGCTCCCGTTGAGCGCGAAGAGCGGACCGAGGCTGGTCACCTTCGCGCGGAACGACAGGTCGAGGGCGCTGTCGGTGGTGGTCATCGTGCTCTGCTTGAGGTTGAGCAGGGGCGCCGTCGCGGCGAGGAGCGCGGTGTCGACGATCATCACGTTGCTGGTCTGGATCGTCGCGCCGGTCGCGTCGAGGAAGGTCCCCGCGTGCCGGAGCGGCTCGTCCGAGCCGTCGGGGCTCACGCCGGCCGCGCTGAAGATGCTGGTCACCGTGCCGAGCGCGTAGTGGCCGCCCTCGAGCTGGACCAGCGGCCCTCCGCTGCTGCTGATGATCCGGCCGCCCTGGATCGCGTGGACCACGCCGAACGGCACGTCGAGCACGCTGTTGGTCGCCGCCAGCGCCGGGCCTTCGAGCTGCACGGTGGCGCCGCAGCAGGCCATCAGCACGGAGTCGAAGCTCAGCGAGTCGTTCGCCAGTGGCAGAAGCGTGCCGGCCGGCGCGAACAGCCCCGAGGTGATGAAGAAGCGCGGCGGGTCCTGGGTCACGGTGACGGCGTCGAGGAGCCATCCCGAGTCCAGCAGGGTATCGGAGACGTTGGAGATCGTCGCGACCAGGTTGGCGATCCCGCCCGCGATCACCTGCGTCTTCTTGCCGAGATCGAACACCGCGATGCCGCCGCCCACGCCCAGCGTGAACCCGAACGCCGTCGCGGTGAAGGACGACGCGGTGAAGCTGGTCTGGTTCACGCGCTGGTCGAACAGCGTGAACGCCGTGCCCGTCGAGTCGATCAGCTGGAGGAGGTAGCGGTCGTTGAAGGCGGAGCTGCTGCTGGTGAAGATCGGGAACTCGTTCGACAGCAGGAAGCCCTTCGCGCTCACGGTGACGATCGAATTCACCGCGAACTGCTGGCTCAGCGACGACCGCGAGCAGTCGTTCCCCGGCCCGCACCCGGGCAGCGTGGAGCCGCTCCGTGTGTGCAGCAGGCCCATGAACGTGCCTTCCGGCGGCGTCAGCGAGCCGAACGCGGAGACGGCACCGCCCGCGCCGTTCAAGGTCCACCCGGCAAGGCTGCCGGCCTCGAAGCCCGGGTTCGTCAAGAGGCCTCCCACGAGCCCCCCGCCGTTCGCGCCGGTCCCGGGCACCGTGCCTGCGGCGAGCGCCTTCTGCGCCTCGGCCGTCAGCGGGATGATCGGCGCGATCGAGTTGGTGGGCGTCGCAGTCGTCGGCAACGGCGGGGTCGCGGTCGGCGTCAGCGGCAGGAGCGCCGAGCTCCCGGCCGGGGTGTTCATCGCGTTCGCCAGCGCCGCCGCGGTCTGCATCTGCTGGGTCGCGAGCTGCTCCTGGTTTTGCGCCTGATCGTGCGGCTTGGATTTCGGCTGGAGGCCCGCGCGGATGGGGCCGAGCTGCTCAGGACGGATCGGAAGCACCGTGCCGAGCAGCCCGACGACCTTGAACTGCTCCATCGCGTTGATCGTGCGCGGCGTCCCGACGCCCGCCCGCGTGGCCGGGTCGCGCGCCTGGGCATCCGTCAGGGAGCCCTGCAGCACGTAGAGGCTGCTCGCGACCGTCGGCGCGCCGGCGGGGCTTTCGACGTCGGTGACGATCACGCTGCCCCGGACTCCGGCGACGGCGTTGGGTGTGCGGATCTCGATGACCTCGCCCGGTCGCATCCGCTCGCGCGCGACGGCGAGCGCGAACTTGCCGCTGTCGATCTCGATGGTCGAACGGCCTGGGACCTCGGTGATCGTGAGGACCGAGCGCTCGCGGACGGTGACCACGGCCTTGCCGCCGAGGAGCATGCGCGCCAGGGACTGCTCGGCGGTCGTGATGCGGTCCTGGACGAACACGTCGTCCTTGAACTTCAGAGCCACCGGCGCCGCGGCGGCGCGCGTGGCGGTCACGTTGCCCTCGAGCGTGGTCACGATGCCGGCTTTCAGGGCCTGGGCCGCAGCCGGGGACGCCGTGCACACGAGGACGGCGAAGCTCACGACGACGTTCAGGACGCGCATTCAGGTCCCCCTTTTGCGCCCCATTCTCGTCCGAGTCGCTTCATTGTCAATCGTTCAAGGTCATCCGCGTCGGGTGTGACGGCGGGAACGGCGCGTGACGGCACGCGCGCTGCACCACGTGTCCTCGATGACGCCCGCGCGCGCTCTCTCGCCCTGGAGGCTCGGCGACCTTTCCGTGTGGGAGCTGACGAAACGGGTGTGGCGCGAGCTCGACGTGGACGAGGTCGGCGATCGTGCCGCCGCCCTGTCGTACTACTTCCTCTTCGCGTTGTTCCCGGCGCTGCTGTTCCTGACCGCGCTCCTCGGCTTTCTCCCGCTCGCGGGTCTCCAGGAGCGGCTCCTCGCGTATTGCGAGCAAGGTGCTGCCTCCCGACGCGGCGGCCACGCTCGAGCGCACGCTGACCGAGGTCCTCAGCGTCCGCCGCAGCGGGCTCGTCTCCCTCGGCGCGCTCGTCACGCTGTGGGCCGGTTCGGCCGGCATGAGCACCGTGATGACGACCATGAACACGGTGTGGGGTGAAGAGGAAACGCGGCCGTGGTGGCGGCGGCGGTTGCTCGCGGTCGGCCTCACCATCGTCTTCGCGGTCTTCATCGTGGCCGCGCTGATCCTGATGGTGTTCGGGCCACGGCTCGGCCACATGGCCGCCGAGCTGTTCGGGCTCGGCGCCGCGTTCACCCTGCTGTGGAACTTCGTGAGCGTGCCGCTCGTCATCGCGTGCGTGCTCGTCGGCGTCCAGATCGTGTACTACGTCGCCCCGTCGGGCGGGCAGCCGTGGCGCTGGATCACGCCCGGCGCGGTGCTCGCCGTCGCGCTGTGGCTCGCGATGTCATTCGGGCTTCGGACGTGGGTGGCGAACTTCGGCAACTACTCGGCGACGTACGGCTCGATCGGCGGCGTCATCCTGCTGATGCTCTGGCTCTACCTGACGAGCTACGTGATGCTGGTGGGCGCGGAGGTCGACGCCGAGATCGAGAAGGCCGCGCGGGCCGGCGTGCTCCGGCGTCTTCCGCGCGCTGCCTGATTTCTCCCGATTGCTGCTACGCTGTCGCCACGCCGGATCCTCGGAGGGTCTCCATGAGAGTCGTGCTGCGGCTGGCGGCGGCGGTCGTCCTGCTTTCGGGCTGCACGCGGGTGCTCGACATCGCAGGGGTCGAGTGGAAACGCGCCGACACGTCGTTCCAGCAGGAGACGCTCGACGAGGTCGAGTGCGTGCGCGACACCGAGGGGGCCGGGGACCTCGTCGACACCGTCGTCGGCGGCATCGCCGATGCCGTCGTCGTGGCGCTCGAGGATCGGCAGCGCGGCGCGGCCTACGATCGGTGCATGGTCGCCAAAGGCTACGCGCCGGTGGAGTCAGGTCAGCGCTGACGGGGCGGGGCGGCGTCCGGCGGGGGCGGGGGTGTGCCGCCGCCTGGACATGTCGGGAAGCGGCTTCGCCACTTCCCGACGCCGGTGACGGCGGCGTCACACCCCCGCCCCGCCGGACGCCGCCCGCCCCTTCAGCGGCTGGGCTTACTTCACCGACGCTTAGGACTTAGCTACAGAATCCGAAGGCTTAGCTCGCCGTTCTTCAGTCCTTAATCGACCGCTCACGCGCTCCCCGCACGCTACCTCGGTGGAGGGGCGAGGGCGATATACAGTGCGCCGCCGGCGCGCTGGAGTTTCAGGAGAACCTGCCTGCCGGGTTGAGACGTCAGCTTTTCGAAATCCTCCACCGACTTGACTGGCTTGCGGTCGACCTCCGTGATCACGTCGCCGCGCTGCATGCCGGCGCTGTCGGCCGGACCCGACGGGTCCACGCGGCTGACCACCACGCCGACCGGTTGCTTCAGCTCCAGCTCTCTTGCGATCTCGGGGGTGACGGGCTGGACCGTCAGGCCCAGGCTCGACGTGCTCGCCCGCCCGTCCCTCGGCTCGGCGGTCGCGGCCATGCGCTCGCCCGGAAGCTCGCCCAGCTTGACCTCGAGCGTCTGCTGCTGACGGTCACGCCAGACCGTGAGCTTCGCGCTCTCGCCCGGCTTCGCGACGGCCACCGCGCGGGCGAGCGCCGACGGGTCCTCCACGGGCCTTCCGTTGAACTGCACGATGACATCGCCCGACCTCAGGCCCCCGCGCGCGGCGGGGCCATCCGGGGCGACATCGGACACCAGCCCGCCCTTCCCATCCTTCACGCCGAACGACGTCGCGAGATCCGAGGTCAGCGGCTGCAGGCTCACGCCGAGCCACCCGCGGGTGACCTTGCCGCTCGTGCGCAGCTCGGACGCCACGCGCTTCGCGAGGTTCGAGGGGATGGCGAAGCCGATGCCGGAGCCGCCACGCACGATCGCGGTGTTGATCCCGACGACCTCGCCGCGCATGTTCAGCAGCGGACCGCCCGAGTTGCCGGGGTTGATGGCCGCGTCCGTCTGGATGAAGTCGTCGTACGGACCCGCGCCGATCTGACGCGCCTTCGCGCTGATGATGCCCGACGTCACCGTGGCCTGCAGACCGAAGGGCGAGCCGACCGCGATGACCCAGTCACCGACCTGCGCCTCGTCCGAATCACCGAGCGCGACGAAGGGGAACGACCTGGTGCCGCCGTCGAGCTGCAGGACCGCGAGGTCGGTCTTCTTGTCGAGGCCGACGACCTTCGCTTTGTGCTTCGCGCCGTCGACCGTGACGACCTCGATGCTGGTCGCGCCGTCCACGACGTGCGCGTTGGTGAGCGCGATGCCGGACGGGTCGATGATCACGCCGGACCCGAGGCCGCGGCGCGGCATCCGCTCCGGGGCGTTGCCGAAGAACCGGTTGTAGAAGTCTTCTCCGAAATGTTCCTCGAGGGACGTGCGACCGCCGGACCTGGACTGCGAGCTCACGTTGATGACCGCCGGCTTCACCGCTTCGGCCAGCTTGGCGAAGGAGCCGGTATTCGCAGTTGCGGCCGCTGCGGCCGGCCGGGGGGAGGGGTGAGGCGCCTGCGCGTGGCTCGAGGCGAGCCAGCCGCCGGTCAATCCGAGCGCGAGACCGAGCGTGAGGACTCCTGCAAGTCGTGCAGATCTTTTCATGCGCGTGTGACACCTCCTGAGTGTCGACCGGTGACGAGGGTCATACCTTCCATACGACGTGCCTTCCAGGCGTCTCATTCACAGGGCCTTCATTGGCACTTCGCTTGCGGCTCTTTCCCAGGGGTGGGCCGCCCCGGGGGAGACCGGAGGGGGCGGAAGGAGGCAGCATGACACGGACAATCGCACTGGCGCTCGCGGGCACCCTGCTCCTGGGGGCGACCCCGGCGCTCGCGGGGGCCGGAGACGGACGCATTTCGGGGCGGGTCATGGAGATTCGTGCCGACGGCAAGGTCGTCATTGAAGAACAGGGCCCGTGGAAGGGGCCGAACACCGGCATCACCAAGCAGACGGTTGCCCTGGGACCGAGCACGCAGATTCGGGTCGTCCGGCCCAAGGGGACGTGGGACCAGAGCGACGTCGACCCGGGCTACGAGATCACGGCGGCCGATTTCCGGGAGCTGAAGACGGGGGACTTCATCACGGTGAGCACCCGCGGTGGCTCGAAAGCCGTCGCGATCGACGTGATGCGTTCCGAGGGGACGGATGCCGGCCTGGCGTCGCCATCGGCCGACTCCGGGACGAAGTGATGAAGACCACACTCACCGTGCTCGCCTTCCTCGTGCTGCCGGTGCTCGCCGCCGCGCAGCCCGAAGACCGTCAGCGCACGCCGACCGCGGAGCCCGCCGCTGATCCCTGCGTGAGCGCCACGGATCGCGCGCGTGGTCCACGGACCTCGTGGCCGGGCTTCGATCCGCGCATGCCGATGCCCAGCGGCGCGACGACCTTCACGGGCATCGCGCCGCCGACTCGCGATCCGTCGCGCGAAGGTCTCCAGCCTCCCGGACCGACCGACGTGACCTACCAGGACTGCCGCCGGCGCCTCGGCAATTGAGAATCTTTCCCGCCACCCCCGCCATCGCAAAACCGAGGGTAAAGGAGGACGGCGATGGTGGGGATGGCGATCTTCGCGGTCGTGCTCGCGGTTCTGGTTGTCGGTCCCTTGATCCTTCGCGCCTGGCACGAGCGCCTGAACGACCGCGGTCTGGCAATTCGCGCCGACATCGACGCGGTGCTGCGGCAGGAGCTCCACGGGGACTCCCTGCTCGGACTTCAAGTCGTTCCTGAGGCTCCATGGCGCGCCGGGCGCGTCGAAGTCTCGGTCCCCGAGGGCTGGGACCCCGTGCTCGTCGGCGTGTCCGAGCCGATCCTGGCGCACCTGCCCGCGGGCTACGAGCTCGTGGTGCAGCATCCCGGAGCCGCGCCGCTGCGCGAAGCGGCCTGAGGCCCGATCTGACCGCCTCCCAGCTTGGCATGCCGTGTGATGCCTCGCGGTAAGATAGAAGCGTCGAGCCCATCATGCCGCGCACACGCGTGGAACCCCGGTTTCAGGTCGAATACCTGTCGATCCTCGACAGCGACGGGACGCTCGACGCCGCCCTCGAGCCGGAGCTGTCCCGCGACGACGCTGACCCGCATGTATCCGCGCGATGCTGCTCGGGCGGCGCCTCGACGAGCGCATGGTGCGGCTGCAGCGGCAGGGACGCATCGGCACGTTCGCGCCGATCAAGGGGCAGGAGGCGGCGCAGATCGGCAGCGTCGCCACGCTCACGCCGCGGGACTGGATGGTGCCGTCGTTCCGCGAGACGGCGTCGATGCTGTGGCGCGGGTGGCCGATCGAGAAGATGCTGCTGTTCTTCGCGGGCTGCCTGGAAGGCGGCCAACCCGCTCCCACCCAGCGTGACCTGCCGATCACCATTCCCGTCGCGACCCAGCTTCCGCACGCCGTCGGCCTCGCCTACGCGGCGCAATATAAAGACGATGACGCGGTGGTGATGGCGTACTTCGGCGACGGTGCGACATCCGAAGGGGATTTTCACGAGGCCGCGAATTTTGCCGGTGTCTGGCATGTGCCGGTCGTCTTCGTCTGCCAGAACAACCAGTGGGCGATCTCGGTGCCGCTGAAGAAGCAGACGAACTCGCGCACGCTCGCGCAGAAGGCCCTCGCGTACGGCTTCCCCGGCATCCAGGTCGATGGGAACGACCTTCTCGCCGTCTACGCGGCCGCGCGCGAGGCGGTGGCGCGCGCGCGGGCGGGCGAGGGGCCCACGCTCATCGAGTGCGTCACGTACCGGCTCGGCGTGCACACGACCGCCGACGATCCGACGAAGTACCGGTCCGAGGACGAAGTGAAGGCGTGGGAGAAGAAGGATCCGCTGACGCGGCTGGTCCCGTACCTCGAGCGCAAGGGCGTGGCGACGGCCGGCGTCGAGGCGGACGTCGACGCCGAGATCGCCGCGCGCGATCGAGCGGTTCGAGTCGATGCCGCCGCCCGATCCGGTCACGCATCTTCGACCACGTCTACGCGGAGCGGCCGCCGCACCTCGAGCGGCAGCGCGCCGAGATGATCGAGCGCCTCGCGGAGGTCGCGCCGGGGCGCGATCGCGCCGACGACACCGTGTCCCCCCCGATGCGCGGCCAGCGCATGACGAGGCGCTGACAATTGACCGTCATGGACGGTCAAGGGTAAGGACGATGGCCAAGCTCAACATGGTGAAGGCGCTGAACCTGGCGCTGCTGCAGGAGATGGAGCGCGACGACGACATCGTCATCATCGGCGAGGACGTCGGCGTCGACGGCGGCGTGTTCCGCGTCACCGAGGACCTCCACCGCAAGTTCGGCGGCAAGCGCGTGATCGACAGCCCGCTGGCGGAGGCCGGCATCATCGGCACCGCCGTCGGCATGGCGCTCTACGGGCTGAAGCCCGTGTGCGAGATCCAGTTCTCCGGCTTCGCCTTCCAGTGCTTCCACCAGATCGAGAACCACGTCGCGCGCTACCGCACGCGCACCCAGAGCCGCTTCCACGTGCCGATGGTGATCCGCATGCCGTTCGGCGGCGGGGTGCGCGCGCTCGAGCACCACTCCGAGTCGGAGGAGCAGTTCTACGCGCACATCCCCGGGCTCACGATGGTGATCCCGTCGGGCCCGCGCAACGCGCGCGCGCTGCTCGTGTCCGCGCTGCGCAGTCCCGACCCGGTGATCTTCTTCGAGCACAAGGCGCTCTACCACGCCGCCAAGGAGGACGTGCCGGACGAGGCCGAGACGATGCCGATCGGCCGCGCGCAGGTCGACCGCGAGGGCCGCGACCTGACGCTGGTCGCGTGGGGCGCGATGATGCGCGTCGCGCGCGAGGCCGCCGACACGCTCCAGACGGAGGACGGGGCGTCGGTCGAGATCATCGACCTGCTGACGATCGCGCCGCTCGACGCCGAGACGCTGGTGCGCTCGGCGCAGAAGACCGGGCGCGTCGTGATCGTGCACGAGGCGCCGAAGAGCTTCGGCCCCGGCGCCGAGGTGCTGGCGTCGATCATGGACGGCGCGTTCCTGTCGCTCGAGGCGCCGATCCGCCGCGTGACCGCCTACGACGTGCCGTTCCCGGGCTTCGCGCGCGAGAAGGCCAACGTGCCCGACGCCGCGCGCGTGGTCGCCGCCGCCCGCGAGACGCTGGCCTACTGATGCCGCGTCCCTTCGTCCTCCCCGACCTGGGCGAAGGGCTGACCGAGGCCGAGATCGTCAAGGTCCTCGTCCGCGAAGGCGACGTGATCCGCGAGGACGCGCCGCTGCTCGAGGTGGAGACCGACAAGGCGCAGGTCGAGATCCCGTCGCCGATGAGCGGCCGCGTCGCGAAGATCCACGTGCAGGCCGGCCAGACCGTGAAGGTCGGCTCGGTGCTGGTGACGTTCGACGACGCCGAGGGGAACGGCGCGCGCGGCGCCGCGGCCGAAGAGCACCCGCGCTCGGCACGCGCTCGCGCCGGATCGCGCGCGACAGCCGAGCGCGCCGGTTCGGCACCCGAGCGGGCGGGCGAAGCCCGGGAGCCCGCGAGTTCAACCATCCCGGTGCCCGCCACGCCGTCGACGCGACGGCTCGCGCGTGAGCTCGGCGTCGATCTGCGGACGGTGACCGCGAGCGGGCCCGGCGGACGTGTGACCGATGACGACGTGCGCGCCGCCGCGACGGGAGGTGGCGCCGCGCCGGCGGACGGCGGCGTACGCGGAGATGCCGTGCGCCGGCGGCCCCCGTCGTCCCGCGCGGCCCCGCGAAGCCGCTCGCGACCGTCGGGCTCGAGATCCCGCCGCTGCCCAGCTTCGAGCCAGTGGGGGCCGGTCGAGCGCCAGCCGCTCTCGCATCTGCGCCGCACCATCGCCGAGCGGATGACGCTGTCGGCCACGATCGTGCCGCACGTGACGCACTTCGATCGCGCCGACATCACGGACCTCGACGCGCTCATCACCCGCAACCTGACGCGGGCGAAGGAGCGCGGCGTGACGCTGACGCTCACGAGCTTCCTGCTGAAGGCGTCGGCGCTCGCGCTGCGCGCGCATCCGCACTTCAACGCGAGCCTCGATGCCGCGGCCGGCGAGCTGGTGGTGAAGGGCTACGTCCACCTCGGCGTGGCGGTGGCGGTGGACCGCGGGCTGATCGTGCCGGTGATCCGCGACGTCGACAAGAAGCCGCTGCTCGAGCTCGCGCGCGAGCTGGCCGCGCTCGCGCAGCGCACGCGCGAGGGCAAGGCGAGCCTCGACGACCTGAAGGGCGGCACGTTCACGATCACGAACATCGGCGCCCTCGGCGGCACCGGCGCGATCCCGATCATCAACTATCCGGAGGTCGCGATCCTCGGCGTCGCGCGCGGGCGTCAGGAGCCGGTCGTCCGCGACGGCCAGATCGTCCCGCGCCTTCTGCTCCCGCTGTCGCTGACGTTCGACCACCGGGTCGCCGACGGCGCCGACGCCGCCCGCTTCGCGTCCGACATCGTCCGCCCCGACTGCTGCTGGAGCTGTAGATGCCCGGACGCGAGCCCGCGTGCCCATCGGCGATCGCCGTGAGCCTGCCGCACCGCGAGTGCCCTGCACGCTTCCGGACCGCGCACGCCCAGCTGGCTGCACCTCGGCTCCGAGTAGGGGCACTTCATGGTCATGGGCGACCTGGTCAACGAAGTCGACGTCGCGGTCATCGGCGGGGGGCCGGGCGGCTACGCGGCGGCGTTCCGGTGCGCGGAGCTCGGGCTCGAGACCGTCGTGATCGACGCCGGCAAGCGGCTCGGTGGCGCGTGCCTGTTCGAGGGCTGCATTCCGTCCAAGGCGCTGCTGCACGTCGCGGCGGTCCTGCACGAAGCCGAGCGCGCGAAGGACTTCGGCGTCGACTTCGGCGAGCCGCGGATCTCGCTCGATCCGCTCCGCAAGTGGAAGGCCGAGCGCGTGGTCGGCAAGCTCGCGCGCGGCCTCGCCGGCGTCGCGAAGAGCAAGAAGATCGAGATCGTCGGCGGGCGCGCCGCCTTCGAGGATTCGCGCAGCCTGCGGGTCGGCGGCGACGAGCCGCAGGTGATCCGCTTCGGCCACGCCATCATCGCCACCGGGTCGGTGCCGGCGCGGCTGCCCGGGTTCCCGGTGAGCGAGCGCGTGATGGACTCGACCGCCGCGCTCGAGCTCCCCGAGATTCCCGAGCGTCTGCTGGTCATCGGCGGCGGCTACATCGGGCTCGAGCTGGGACAGGTCTACGCGGCGCTCGGCAGCGCCGTCACCGTGGTGGAGCTGACCGACGGCCTGCTGCCCGGCGTCGACCGCGATCTCGTGCAGCCGCTCGCGCGGCGGTGCGAGAAGCTCTTCGCGGCGATCCACCTCGGCACCAAGGTCGTCGCGCTGCGCGAGACCGGCGGCGGCGTCGAAGCGGACCTCGAGGGGAAGGGGACCGAGCGCTTCGATCGCGTGCTGGTCGCGGTCGGACGGCGCGCGGCGAGCGACGGGCTCGGGCTCGAGCATACGAAGGCGCGCGCGGACGCGCGCGGGGTGATCGCCGTCGACGAGCGCGGCCGGACCGCGGACCCGCTCATCTATGCCGTCGGCGACGTCACCGGCGAGCCGATGCTCGCGCATCGCGCCTCGCGCCAGGGCAAGGTGGCGGCCGAGGCCATCGCCGGCCGCCCGTCGGCGTTCGACAGCGTCGCGGTGCCCGCGGTCGTCTTCACCGATCCCGAAGTCGCGTGGTGCGGGCTCACCGAGCCACAGGCCGCGCGCGAGGGCCGGGCCGTCAAGGTCGCGAAGTTCGCACTGGGCCGCGTCCGGGCGGGCGGCGACCCTCGGGCGCTCCGACGGCCTGACGAAGCTCATCGTCGATCCGGAATCGGATCGGCTCCTCGGGGTCGGCATCGTCGGTCCCGGGGCCGGCGAGCTGATCGCCGAGGGCGCCCTCGCGGTGGAGTCGGCGCTGCGCGCCGAGGACCTCGCGCTGACGATCCACGCGCACCCGACGCTGTCCGAGTCCCTCATGGAGGCGGCCGAGACGCTCTACCGCTGATGCCGTGCGCGCGGCATCGCGCTCGGCTACGATACCGGTCCATGGACCCACTCGTCAGCACCGACTGGCTCGCCGCGCACCTCGGCGAGCCCGACCTTCGCGTCGTCGATGGCAGCTGGCACATGCCGCAGGCCAAGCGCGACCCGGCGCGCGAGTTCACCGACGGCCATCTCCCGGGCGCGGTGTTCTTCGACATCGACGCGATCGCGGACACGTCGAGCAGCCTCCCGCACATGCTGCCGTCCTCCGACGTCTTCGCGAAGGCGGTCGGCGCGCTCGGCATCGGCGACGGCGACCGCGTGGTCGTGTACGACTCGCGCGGCGTCGTGAGCGCGGCGCGCGTGTGGTGGACCTTCCGCGTCTTCGGCCACGACGCGGTCACCGTGCTGGACGGTGGCCTCCCGAAGTGGCGGGCCGAAGGCCGCCCGCTGGAACGCGGCGAGGCGAAGCCGGCGCCGCGGCGGTTCACCGCGAAGTTCCGGCCGGAGCTCGTGCGCGACCTGGCGCAGGTGAAGGCCAACATCGGGAGCGCGCGCGAGCAGGTGCTCGACGCGCGGTCGCGCGGGCGCTTCGCGGGCACGGAGCCCGAGCCACGTCCCGGGCTGCGCGGCGGGCACATTCCCGGCAGCCTCAACCTGCCGTACGACGAGCTCCACGCACCCGACGGCACCCTGCGGCCGGCGGACGCGCTGCGTGCGGCGTTCGTCGCGGCGGGCGTGGACCTCGCGCGCCCGGTCGTCACCACGTGCGGCTCCGGGATCACGGCCTCGGTGCTCGCGCTCGCGCTGCACCGCGTCGGCCGCGCGGACGTGGCGGTCTACGACGGCTCGTGGACGGAATGGGGGACGCGCGTTCCCCCCGAGGCCTGAGCGGGCCGCGCGGCAACTCAGGCGAGGCGGCGACCGGAGCCCTCGGCCGAGGGCGCGACGCGGATGCGATCCTCGATGCGGAAGTACTGCAGCCGCATCGCTTCCCGCTCCACGATCCGCACGACCCGATCGCGAAGGTCGTGGGACGGCACCTGGCCGACGAGCTGGATGACGGCGGGCCGCGTGGCCGCGCTCCACAACGGGATGCGCACGATGGGCAGCACCGACACGCCCACCTGTCCGAGCTCGCGCGCGATCGGCTCCGCGAGCCGGTCCTGGAACGCGGCGGCACGCTGATCGCGGCGGCGCTGCGTCTCGAGCAGGATCACGGCGATCACCGTGACGCTCACCATGCCGACGACGATGCCGACCGCGAGCGCAATGACGGGCCAGCTCCAGCTGTTCCAGACGTTCACGACGGCCCCCCGGTGTTCCTGGATTCAATCGGAGTGCCAGGGAGCCGGGCGACCCGCTTTCGGTGGCATGCGTCTCGCACGGCCGGTCAGGGTCGCGGGAGGGCATGCCATGGCGCGCTGTGAAGTCTGTGACAACGAGTACGACAAGGCGTTCGAGGTGACGCTCGGTGGTCAGCGGCACACGTTCGACAGCTTCGAGTGCGCGATCCACCGGCTCGCGCCGGTCTGCGCGCATTGCGGCTGCAAGGTGATCGGTCACGGCGTGGAAGCGGGCGGCGGCGTCTTCTGCTGCGCGAACTGCGCCCGGATGGTGGGCGAGCACGGCGTCGCCGATCGCGCGGCCTGAGGGGCCTGCGCCGGGCGTGCTATCGTGCCCGGCATGACCGAGGGACTGGTCGGGGTCCTCGCGGTGGTCGGCGCGCTTGTCGTCGTCCTGTGGTGGCGGCGCCGGGGCAGGGCCGCGATCGTCGTGGCGGCGGAGCCGGACGCCGCGCTCCTGTCGAGCGCGGCGGCGCTGCGGCGCCTCGGCGCGCGCATCACGCGCTACGACCCCGAGACCGGGACGCTGGAGGCGCGGCTCACGCCGCACGCGACCGTCCGCATCCGGACGGCGGCGGAGCGCGACGGCACGACGCGCGTCCATCTGGACGGTGACGCGGGCGCCCGGCGTGTCGTGCGGCGCTTCCGGAGCGCGCTCTCCGCGTGATCGTCCTCGTCACGGGCTTCGAGCCGTTCACGCCCCACAAGATCAATCCGACCGAGGAGCTCGCCCGCACGCTCGAGGGCTACCGGGTCGGCGACGCCGTCGTCCGGTCGGCGGTGCTGCCGGTCCACCACGCCGACGCGGCGCCGCGCGTCGCGAGTCTGCTCGACACGCTGCGTCCCGACGCGGTGCTGCATCTCGGCCTCGCGGGCGGGCGCGCGCGCATCGCGCTCGAGCGGGTCGGAGTCAACGTGATGGACTACGCCGTGCCCGACAACGCCGGCTGTCAGAAGCGCGACGAGCCGTGCGTGCCGTCCGGGCCGGCGGCGTACTTCGCCACGCTGCCGGTGCGGACGATCGTCGACCGGCTCACCGAGGCGGGGATCCCCGCCTATGTCTCCGACACCGCGGGGACCTACCTCTGCAATCACACGCTCTACACGACGCTCCACGCGGTCGCCCGGATGCCCGCGCCCCCGCGCGTCGGGTTCCTGCACGTCCCGTGTGTGCCGTCGATGGTGGCGGCGTCCGGGCTCGACGAGCCGAGCATGGACCTGGCGGTGATGCGGCGGGCGGTGGAGATCGCGCTCGAGGTGATCGCCGCCGGCTAGAGGCGCCGGCGTAGGACTTTCGCGAGGGACTCGGGCGCGAACCCGAGCTGCAGGAGCGCCGTGCCCTCGTCGAAATACTCCCGGTAGTCGGCGATGCGACCGTTCTCCAGCACGAAGAGGCTCATGCCTCGAAAGCCCACCTTCCGTCCGGCGCTGCGCGGCACGGCGTCGGTGACGACGTAGCTGAACGACCACTCCGCGGCCGCGTGCCGCGCGTCCTCCACGATCGCGTCCATCCGCCAGGCGTAGTCGCGGCCCTCGCGGAACATCCGCGCGAACATCGCGCGCAGCGCCGGATGGCCCGTGTGCGGGCCGAAGAACGTGTCGGTGTACGTCGCGGTCTCGGTGAAGCAGCCGACGAGCCCGTCGACGTCCTGCTGGTTGAAGGCGCTCTCGAACCGGCGGACGATTTTCATCTGATCTCGCACGCCACAACTGCCGATGTCTCGCTGAGGGGCCCCGAGGGCCTCGGCATCGCCGTGTCCACGACGCGACTCTAGCGGCATCCGACGCGGGCGCGCAAGTTGCAAGAGGGAGGGGTATGACGGCGGCGGTCCTGGCGATTGTTACAACGCTCGCTGCGCTGGTCGGAACGACCATCCCGGCCGGCGCTCAGCAGCCGGCCGACGCCGTGCGCGACATCCTGTCGGACATCTACTCGCCGATCGATCACTCGGCGCCGATCGACGTCGTGCGCGGCTCCGTGGTGCAGCATCGCGAAGGGACGCTGGTGCTTCGCGGCGACGATGGCCGCGTGCACACCATCAACTCGGCCGGACTCGACGCCGCCGCGTTGGCTCGCCTCGGCGAGGGCGGCCCCGTCATGGTGGCGCTGAAGAGCGGCAGCCCCGGCGCGATGCCGATCGCGTCCGCCGTCGAAGCGATCGAGATCCAGCCGTCCGCCGCCGTCCCGGGGCGCCTGCTCGACCGCGTGCACGGTTCGGTGGACCGCATCGGGCTCGGGACGGTGACGCTGAAGACGGATGCCGGCGTCGAGCTCACGATCGAGACCTCGCAGCTGACCGAGGCCGTGCGGCTGCGTCCCGGCGATCTCGTCACGGTCATCGGCACGATGGCGCAGGGCCCCACCGCGCGGTTCCTTGCGGAACAGATCGTCGCCGACGATCCGAGCCGGCCGGCGGCGACGCCACCCGCCGCTCGCTGAGCGCTACCTCGAGGCGGAACGGCCGAGCGGCAGGGGCTGCTCGCCGAGGATCGCGGTGAGCATCACCTCGCGCACCTGATCCATCTCCAGGCCCGCGGCGGCGATCTGGGAGGACGTCTCGGCCAGCACGCGGTCGACGTCCTGCATCATCTTCCATTGCTTGAAGAGGTCGGGACGGTCGACGCCCATGGCCTCGCCGACGAGCTCGAGGAAGTTCACGACGCGGAACGGGTAGGTGCTCTCGTGCGCGCACAGCTCGCGATGGCAGGCGTGATAGACGCCGACGAGCGCGTCGACGCCGGCCGCCGCCGCCGCCTCGAGCTCCTGGGCGTGGAGCGCGCGCTTGTACGCGGGCACCGGCGCGAGCGAGTTGCACATGTAGCCGACGCGCGGCTGCGCGAGGTCCACGATCTCGAGGCCGGGGATCGCGCCGAGGATCTGCAGGACGCCCTCGGTGACGCCGCCCACGCCCGGATGCTCGTGGAGCGCGACGCGCTGCTCGATCCGGTTCACGAAGTGCGGGCGCAGGCGGTCGAGCCGCGCGGCGATGTACGGCACCACGTGATCGAGCGCGAACGGGGCCGAGGTCGTCGGCATCACCACTTCGCCGAGCTGGATGTTGCACGTGGGGCACCACGTCAGCACCTTGGCGGCGCCGGTGGCGGCGAACCCGGCCACGGTGTTCCCGCTGATGCGGCCGGCGGTCTTCGTGTCGCCCGCCCGGAACTGGATCACGCCGCAACAGTTCGCGGGCCCGCCGAAGACCGCGTAGCGGGCGCCGATGCGATCCAGCACGTCCATGCAGAGCAGCGCGATGTGCGGCGTCTTCATGACGTTGCAGCCGAGGTAGAGGACGACGTCGGGCGCCGGGCCCTCGCTCGCGTGCGCCGAGCGCGTGACGCGCGCGACGAGGTCGGCGGGCAGCTGCAGGCGCGAGAGCACCTTCACGCCCTGGGACATCGTGTGGAAGCCCTTCTGGCCGGCCGCGCGGCGGTCGGCGTCCGCCTTCGCCTCGTTCAGCGTGACCCGCGTCATCGCCAGCATGAACCGCGGGTTGACGCCGTCCTCGCACGCGGTGAGGCAGCGACCGGAGCCGGTGCACGTCTCCGCCCAGCGGGCGCCCGCGCTCTTCGGATCGCCGGCGCCGCGGAGGATGGCCAGCACGTCGGTGACGACGGCGCGGGGATCGGTGCGGTCGACCCCGCCGGGCTCGGCGGTCGGACACACTTCCACGCAGCGTCCGCAGGCCGTGCAGTGGTCGAGGATGTCCCGCACGCGCGCGTCGAGACCCTCCAGAAAGACCGCCTCTCGCGAGCTCATGGGCGGCCCTCACGGTACCATGGGCCATGGCCTGGGACGAGCGCATCGCTCCGTGAGCCTCGCGTGGCTCGCGGGCGCGGTCGTCGTCTTCGCCGCCCACCTGGTCTACGGCGTGGCGGGCTTCGGCACCGGGCTCGTCGCGATGGCGTTCCTGCCGTTCCTGATGACGACGAGCGACGCGATCGTGCTGATGACGGTCCTCACCATCCTCTTCTCGATCGTCATCTTCATTCCGCTCCGTCGCGACTGCGCGCCGCGCGCGATCGTGGGGTTGTCCGTGGGATCGATCGTGGGAACGCCGGCCGGGGTGTGGATCCTCGCGGTGGCGCCCGCCGACGTCGTGAACCGGCTCATCGGCGCGATGCTGATCGTGGTGGTGAGCCTCGAGCTCGCCGGGAGGTTCCCGCGGCGGCTCCACGGCCGGGGATGGGGCCTCGGCACCGGGATTCTCGCGGGGCTGCTGGGCGGCGCGGTCGGGCTGCCGGGACCGCCGGTCATCGTCTACGGGGCCACGCAGGACTGGAGCCCGCGCACGTTCAAGGCGAACCTGCAGGCGTTCTTCCTCGTCAACCAGGGCGTCATCCTGCTCGGGTACGGGCTCGCGGGGCTCGTCACGGCGGAGGTCGTGCGTCTGACCGGCATCTTTCTCCTCCCCGCGCTCGCGGGGACGCTCGCCGGCATGAGCCTGTTCACCCGCATCGACCCGGTCCGCTTCCGCCGGATCGTCTTCGCGCTGCTGTTCGTCTCGGGCGTGGTCCTGCTGGTCTTCGGGTAGAATCGCGCGGCAATGGCGGGGCGTTTCGACGGCAAAGTGCTGATCGTCACGGGCGGCGGCGGAGGGATCGGCCGTGCCGTGGCCGAGCGTTTCGCGTCGGAGGGCGCGCGCGTGGCGCTCGTCGACGTCGACGACGCCGGGTTGAAGCAGAGCGTGAGCGCCGTCGAGCGCGCGGGCGGCGAGGCGCTGGCCATCCGCGCCGACGTCACCCGCGGCGACGAGGTCCGGCGCTACGTCGCGGAGACGCTGGGGCGCTTCGGCGCGATCGACTGCTTCCACAACAACGCCGGGATCCTCGGCGACCTCGTCGCCGCTCACCGAGTACGCGGAGGAGACGTTCGACCGCGTGATCGCCGTGAACGTGCGCGGCGTGTGGCTCGGGATGAAGCACGTCGCGCCCGCCATGCGGACGCCGGGCGCCGCCATCGTGAACACCGCGTCCATCGCGGGGCTCATGGGCTCGCGCCACCTCGCCGCGTACACGGCGAGCAAGCACGCGGTGATCGGCCTCACGCGCACCGGCGCACTCGAGCTGGCGGCGCGCGGGATTCGCGTGAACGCGATCTGTCCGGCGCCGATCGAGACCAACATGGTGAAGGCGCTCGAGGCGAGCGCCGGCCGCACCGCGCGCGAGCGCCTGACCGCCACGCTGCCGCTCCGTCGCTTCGGCGAGCCGGCGGAAGTCGCGGCGCTCGTCGCCTTCCTCTGCAGCACGGACGCCGCCTACATCACCGGCGGCATCTACACGGTGGACGGGGGAGCGATGGCCTGACGTGCAGGTCTACGTCGTCCGGCGACTGCTCCTCTTCGTTCCCACGCTCTTCGGCGCCTCGCTCCTGATCTTCGTGCTCATGCGCATGGTCCCCGGCGACATCGCGCAGATCCTCGTGTACCAGACCGGCTCGGAGCAGAGCGCGGTGCAGGAGAAGCAGATCCGCCAGATCCGTCACGAGCTGGGCCTCGACCGGCCCCTCGTCGTGCAGTACCTCGCGTGGCTCCGCGACGCCGTCACCCTCGACTTCGGCGAGTCCTACAGCCAGCGCCGTCCCGTGCGCGACATCTTGATCGAGCGCTTTCCCCGCTCGATGGAGCTGGCGATCCTGACGCTGGGGCTCGCCATGCTCTGGGCGATCCCGCTCGGCGTGATCTCCGCCGTGAAGCAGAACACGTGGCTCGACTACGTGGTGCGCGTGCTGTCGATCAGCGGGCTCAGCCTGCCGATCTTCTTCACCGGCGTCCTGATCCTCTACCTGCTCGTGCGCTTCTTCCGGTATCTGCCGCCGCTCGAGTACACCGCACTCACCGAGAACCCGGCCGAGAACCTCAAGCAGCTCGTCTGGCCCGCGCTGGCGCAGGCGTACTACATCGCGGCGCCCATCATGCGGCTCACGCGCTCGCAGATGCTCGAGGTGATCCGGCAGGACTACGTGCGCACGGCCTTCGCCAAGGGCCTGTCGAACCGCGCCGTGATCTACCGGCACGCGCTGCGCAACTCGCTGCTGCCCGTGGTGACGTTCATCGGCTGGTGGGGCGGGCGCCTGCTGGGCGGGGTCGTGATCATGGAGATCATCTTCGCCGTGCCGGGGATGGGGACCGCGCTCGTGCAGGCGGTGAGCTTCCGTGACTACCCGACGGTGCAGGCGATCGTCTTCGTGATGGCGCTGATCTTCCTCGCCCTCAACCTCCTCGTGGACCTGCTCTACGCGTGGCTCGATCCGCGGATCCGCCTCGCATGACGACGGTGCGGCGCCTCGTGGTCCGTCAACCGCTCGGGGTCGCGGGCGCGATCGTCACGCTGGTGCTCGTCGCGACCGCGCTCCTCGCGCCCGTGCTCGCGCCGCACGGGCCGAAGGAGGCGACCTTCGCCCAGTACGTGCCGCCGGGGCGCGAGTTCCCGATGGGCACGGACAACCTCGGCCGCGACGTGCTGAGCCGGGTGATCTGGGGCGCGCGGCTGTCGCTCTACATCGGGCTCGCCTCGGTGATGATCGGGATCACGATCGGCTCGCTGTGGGGCGCCTTCACCGGGTATTTCGGCGGCGCCGCGGACACGACGAGCCAGCGTGTCGTCGACTGCCTGATGGCGCTGCCGCCGATCATTCTCGCGCTGTCCCTCATGGCGGCGGTGGGGCAGTCCGTGAACAACGTCATTCTCGCGCTGACGATCCTGCTCACGCCGACGGCGGCCCGGACGGTGCGGTCGGTCGCGCTCGGCATCGTCGCCAGCCCGTACATCGAGGCCGCCCGCGCGTCGGGCGGCTCCCACGTGCGGATCGTGCTGCGCCACGTCTTGCCCAACTGCCTGGCGACCTATATCGTGCTCGTCACGACGAACATCTCGTACGCCATCGTGGTGGAGGCCTCGCTGAGCTTCCTGGGCGTGGGCGCGCCGCCCGACGAGCCCTCGTGGGGCGGCATGCTCACGGCGGGCACGCAAGCCATGGACACCGCGCCGTGGCTGTTCCTCTTCCCCGGCGTGGCGATCAGCCTCGCCGTGTTCGCGCTGAACCTGCTCGGCGACGCGATCCGGGACATCGCCGACCCCCGCCTCCGGGGCGACCTCGGCTAGCCCGATCGATGAGGACGCGTCCGGAACGACGAGCCGCAGAACAGACGAGTTCAAGCACGCGAGTCCGAACAGGCGAGTCCAAGAATGACGAGTCCAAAACCGCCCGAGTCCAAGATCGTCAAGTAGCTGAGGCAGATTAGAGGGGCAGTGGGGCTCGCCACCCACGGTTCTACGCGAGTAAGGGGCAGTACATAGGAGAGGCCACATGAAGCGACGCATCGCAGTGATCGCAATAGGCGGGATCGCAATAGCGCTGATCCTCGGCACCTTCGCCGCCGGCGGGTTCGCGCAGCAGGAGAAGCCGCGGTATGGCGGCGTGCTGAACTGGTTCGACTACGGCGACCCCGCGCGGCTCGACGTCCACGCCGAGTCGCCGCTGGTCGTGCAGCAGGCGACGGCCGGCGTCTACAGCGGCCTGCTCCACAAGGACCCCGACGAGCCCACCAGGATCGCGCCCGACCTCGCGGAGCGCTACACCGTGTCCGCGGACGGGCGCACCTACACGTTCCACCTCCGCAAGGGGGTGAAGTGGCACGACGGGCAGCCGTTCTCGGCGACCGACGTGAAGGCGACGTTCGACCGGGTGCTGAACCCGGACTTCAAGAGCCCCAAGTGCGGCGCCACGCTGAAGCCGCTCGTCGCGGGCACCGAGATCGTCGATCCGCAGACGTTCCAGGTCCGGCTGAAGTTCGCCGCGCCCGATCCGTTCCTGAGCGCGGTGTCGTCGGCCTGGTGCCGGATCGCCGCCAAGCACGTGCTCGACAAGTTCGGCGACCTCAACAAGCCGGAGGCGCAGATCGGCACCGGGCCGTTCAAGTTCAAGAAGTACGAGCGCGGCAGCGTGATCGAGTGGGAGAAGAACAAGGACTACTTCATTCCGGGGCTGCCGTACCTGGACGGCGTGAAGCAGTACATCCTCGTGGGGGCGCCCACGCAGCTCGCGGCCGCGAAGGCGGGCCGCATCCATCTCTGGGACACCTGGCCGCCGATGAGCAAGGCCGCCTCCGAGGAGCTCAAGTCCACCCGCGGCAACGAGGTGGACGTCTACCGCTGGCCGATCAACACGATCTGGATCGTCTTCCTCAACACGCAGAAGCCCCCGTTCGACAACCCCGACATGCGGCGTGCCGTGCACCTCGCCCTCAACCGGCAGGAGCTGATCGGGAAGGCGCTCGACGGCGCGGGCGTGCCATGCGCGATGCTCGATCCGAAGCTGGTGGGCGACGGCGCGCTCCCGCTCGCGGAGGTCGAGAAGATCCCCGGCTGCCGTCCGCAGAAGGACCAGGACATCGCCGAGGCCGAGAAGCTGGTGAAGAAGCATCACCCGAACGGGATCGACATCGAGATGGCGTATCGTCAGGTCGGCAACTACACCGACCGCTCGCAGCTCGTGGCCGCCCAGCTCCGCCGGATCGGCATCCGCGGCACCCTGAAGACGCACGAGAGCGCCTCGGGCTTCGCGGCGTTCGGCAAGGGTGACTTCACCTTGATCACGGCCCAGGACCGCGCGATGGACGGCACCGACCCCGGCGACCCGTTCTCGCTGATCTGGACGACCCAGGGCGGCAGCAACTACGGCAAGTGGTCGGATCCGAAGTTCGACGAGCTCGCCGAGCGCGGGCTGCGCGAGACGAACCGCGCCCAGCGCGCGAAGATCTACCAGGAGGCCCAGCGGCACTTCCTCAACGGCGCGCCGAGCGCCGTGCCCGTCGGCTGGGTGGAAGGGTGGTTCTTCACGGACAGGAAGGTGCGCAACTACAAGCACTCGCCGAGCGCGTACGACAACATCACGTTCATGAAAGTGTGGCTCACCCAGTAACTCGAAAGGGGGCTTCGCGATGGAACAGCGGACGCTCGGGAAAAGCGGTCTTCAGGTGTCGGCGGTGGGGCTGGGGTTGATGTCGATGTCGGGGGTGTACGGGAAGCCCGACGACAACGAATCGGTCGCGGTCATTCATCGCGCGCTCGATCTCGGCGTGAACTTCCTCGACTCCTCCGACATGTACGGGTGGGGGCAGAACGAAGAGCTGCTCGGACGCGCCCTGAAGGGGAAACGCAGCCAGGCGTTCGTCACGACCAAGTTCGGGCAGGTCAAGAACCCGGCGGGCGGCCCCAACCTCGTCAACGGCCGTCCGGAGTACGTGAAGGAGGCGTGCGACGCCAGCCTCAAGCGCCTCGGCGTCGAGGTGATCGACCTCTACTACCAGCATCGCGTCGATCCGAGTGTGCCGATCGAGGAGACGGTGGGCGCGATGCAGCGGCTGATCGAGCAGGGCAAGGTCCGCGCGATCGGCCTCTGCGAGGCCTCCGCGGCGACCGTCCGCCGCGCGCACGCGGTGCATCCGCTCGCCTCGCTGCAGTCGGAGTACTCGCTGCTCTACCGCCAGGACGCCGAGGCCGTGCTGCCGACGCTGCGCGAGCTCGGCATCAGCTTCGTCACGTACTCGCCGCTGGGACGCAGCATGCTGACGGGCACCGTCAAGACGGCGGCCGACATTCCGGACGGCGACCGCCGGCGCGACCATCCGCGCTTCCAGGACGAGAACCTCACCCGCAACCACGAGCTGGTTGCGCGGCTCGAAGGCCTCGCGGCGGAGAAGGGCTGCACGGTGGGCCAGCTCGTGCTCGCGTGGCTCCTCGCGCAGGGGCCGGACATCGTGCCGATCCCCGGCACGAAGCGCCGCCAGCGGCTGGAGGAGAACGTCGAGGCGGTGACGGTGAGGCTGAGCCCGGACGACGTGAAGAAGATCAGCGACGCGATTCCGGCCGGCGCCGCCTCGGGCCCCCGCTATCCCGCGCCGCAGATGAAGGGCGTGAACCTGTAGGGGGCTTGTTCAAAGGCGTCTTCACCACGGCGAGTCCGGCCGGGTAGAGATCGGGCGCGAGCGTGCGGGCGCGCTGGAACGACGCCATCGCCTCGTCCGGCTTCCCGAGCGCGACCTCGCAGAGCCCGCGGTTCCAGAGCGTGGCGCCGTTCTCGCCGTAGAGGCGGAGCGACTCCGTGAAGAGCGCGTGCGCGTCGGCGTACGCGTGCGTCTCGTACAGCAGCAGGGCGAGATTGAACGCGAGGTCGTACTCCTCGCCCAGGTGAAAGTAGTGGTCCCACGCGGCCAGCGCCGCGTCGCGGATCTGGAGACGCAGGCGCGTGTCGGCGCCGGCGAGGTGACGCCACAACGGGCGGATGCACTCGGCCATGACGCGCGCGTCGTTGCCGGACAGGCGGATCATCGACAAGAGCTCCGCCGCGCCCAGCCTGTCCGCCGTGTCGGTGAGGGCATGCCGCAGGTCGTAGAGCTCGTCCGGCCCTCCGTGGCCGATCGTCTCCTCGTACGCCGCCCGCGTCTCGGGCCATCCACCCGGACGGGCGCCGAGCGCGAGGGCCGTGACGTGGAGGTGGCGGTGCTTCTTCGCGGGGTGGAAGGCCTGGCCGCCGCGGTCCGTGACCCAGGTCCGTAGCGCGTGGAAGTTCACCGGAAGCGAGAGGCTGCCGTGGCGCGCCAGCTCCAGGTTGACGGGACGCGCGATCGCCTCCGCCGCGTCCGTGGTGCCGCGGTCGGCGGCCAGCACCAGGACGTCCTCGCGCGCGAGCGCGGCCAGACGATCGAGGCACCGCAAGGCGGAGACGGGAAAGACCAGGCGCCCCTCGGTGCCCATCGTCGCGTAGCTGCGGACGATCGCGTTGAACGCGTCCTCCGGATAGGGAGTCGTCACCTGCGGGCCGACGCGCCACGTCAGCGACGCGTCGGCCGCCGGTCCGCGCCGAGGCAGCTCCGCGGCCGCGAGGTAGTCGTACACGCGGCCCCGCCGGACCGTGAACGAATCGTGCCGCAGACCGTCGAACACGTAGTTCGCGATGACGACCAGGCGCGTCACGGGGGTGGCGGGAGCGATGGTGTGGCGGGCGTGCCGCAGAACGAGCGTGCCGTCGGTCTCGGCGTCGAACCTGGCGAAGTCCAGCCTGCCCGCGCGCACGAACGGCGCGAGCGCCTCGTGACGCCGCCAGAACCCGATCGTGGCCTCCGTGGCGTCGGTCATCACGTACCGGATCGGCAGTCTCGTGACGCCCGCGCGACGCTCGATCGCTTCGAGCACCGTGAGAAAGAGGAAGGCGAAGCGCCCGCTGCCCGCGCCCAGCTCGAGGATGTGGAGGGGCTGGAGGGGCACTCGGGCGGGGCGCGGCTTCGCCGCGCCCCGCCCGCTGGGGGGCATGGGGGGCGCCCGGAGCCCCCCATCACGAACGATAGCCGAGGACGACGCGCGCGTACGCGGTCGCGAGGGCCACGCTGTTGGTGACGTAGTGGGGCACGGTGCCGGTGCGCCACGCGTCGATGCCCGTGCGGTCGTAGTAGCGGCGGTTCGCCGCCCAGATCGGCGATGCGGAGAGCCGCCGGTAGTCCCGGCGGCGTGCCCGCTTATGCCCGCCGTGCACGCTCGATGCGCCAGGTGATCGCGGTGCCGTCCGCGCCCGGCCGCTGCTCCACGTGCAGACGCGCGCGGCGGTCATGAATCGACAGCGCGCCGGCCCACAGCTCGTTCCACGCGTCGAAGACCGCCCCCGAGACGTCCGGCGCGCCGTCCATCAGGCGCCACGACCGCTGGCGGACGACGACGGCGTCGCCGTCGCGCGTCCACGTCGGCGTCGTCGCCCTGCGCGGCGCCGAGCTGCGTGAGGTAGTCGGCGAAGGCCTCGAGCGAGGCGTCCTTCACGCCGAGACGCTCGGCGATCCGCGCGTAGTACTGCATCCCGATCAGCCGGCCGGTGATCCCGCCGAGGCGGCGCGCTTCCTCGTCGCCGAAGAGATCGGCGAGCTCGGGCAGCATCGTGCGCACGTAGGTCATCGCGTAGTTGCGCATCGCCTTCGCGAGCCGCTCGGGCGGCCACGTGGCGGAGTCGAGGCGCGGCGCGCGCGCGGGATCGAAGTCCGGAGCTTCCTCGTCGAACGCGAAGCGCAGGTGCTCGTCGGGCGCGAGCGGACGGTCGGCTTCGACGTAGTACCCCTCGAGCCCCGGCTGGCCCTCGGTCGTCATCTTGGTGCAGACGAACCCGAGCCGCGGGTTGCCCAGAAGCACGCCGTTGTTCCCGTGCCAGCCACGCAGGATCGCGCGCGTCACCGCGCTGGGGACGGCGCAGATGGTCGCGCCCTCGTAGATCCATCGCGGCGGGACGTAGCGCACCCACGCTTTGCGGTCCGACTCGACCATGTACTCGACGCGCACGCCGCCGAGATCGTTCGACAGGTAGTGATACTGCGCGCACGCCACCGCGTCCGGCAGGCCGCGGAGGCCGAGCTTCTCGAGGCCCGGCAGGAACTTCTCGCGCTGCTGGCGGCGAAAGATCCGGAAGACGAGCTCGGCGGCGTCGTCCGCGCTGCGCCGGGTGACGGTCGTGAGGATCAGGCCGGTGATGTACGCGTGATAGAGCTCACCGACGGCCTGCCACGCCGGGAGAGACGGGGACATGCGGTGATCGTATACCCTAGCCTCGGGCAGGGTGGAGGACGGCGATGCGACTGGCGGCGATGGTCGTGACGGTGGTGGCGGTGCTCGCCGGTCTGAGCGGGCACGCCTCCGCGGTGGACGCCACGCGCGAAGCGGCGGTGGTCGTGCGGAACCAGACGTTCGCTCCGGCCGAGATCCACGTGAAGGCGGGCGCGCCGTTCATGCTGGTCATCACCAACCAGGACAGGAGCGCCGCCCGGTTCGAGAGCCAGAGCCTCAAGATCGAGAAGGTGATTCCGCCGGGGCAGACCGTGCGGATGCGGGTGCCCGCGCTGGCGCCCGGTACTTACCGCTTCACCAAGGGCCGCATCGTGGCGGAGTAGAATGCCCGGCATGCACGTCGGGATGGCTTCGATCTTCCAGAACCCGGGCCGCCTTCGCACCGACCGCGACGTCTACCGCGAGGAGCTGCGGCTCGCCGACCTCGCCGAGCCGCTCGGCTTCGACTCGATCTGGTCGGTCGAGCATCACTTCACCGACTACACGATGTGTCCCGACGTGCTGCAGTTCCTCACGTACATGGCGGGGCGGACGCGCCGCGTGTCAGCTCGGCTCCATGGTGGTCGTGCTGCCGTGGCACGATCCGCTGCGCGTGGCCGAGGAAGTGTCGATGCTCGACGCGATCTCGGACGGCCGGCTGATCCTCGGCCTCGGGCGCGGCGCCGGCAAGGTGGAGTTCGACGGCTTCCGCCTCTCGATGGACGAGTCGCGCGACCGCTTCGTCGAGTCGGCGCAGATGCTGCTGCGCGGGCTCGAGACCGGCTACGTGGAGTTCGACGGCCGCTACGTCAAGCAGCCGCAAGAAGGCCATCCGTCCGGCGCCGTTCAAGTCGTTCCGCGGCCGCACCTACGCGGCGGCGGTGTCGCCGGAGTCGGTGCCGATCATGGCGGAGCTCGGCGTCGGCATGCTCATCATTCCCGCAGAAGCCGTGGGGGGAAGTGGCGAAGGAGCTCGGCGCGTACCGCGAGGTCTACCGCCAGGTGAACGGCGCGGACGCGCCGCCGCCGATCTGCGCGGGGTGGACGTTCTGCGATCCGGACCCCGACCGCGCGCGCGAGATGGCGCGCCGCTACGTCGGCGGCTACTTCGAGTCCGTGCTGGAGCACTACCAGTTCGCCGGCGAGCACCTGAAGACGATGAAGGGCTACGAGTACTACGGCAAGTTCTCGGAGAAGATCGCCACCTACGGCGCCGGCGGCGTCATCGACTTCTTCGTCGACCTCCAGGTGGCCGGCACGCCCGAGCAGTGCTACGAGAAGATCCTCGACATCCGCCGGCGCGTCGGCAACGACCACTTCGTCGGCGTGTTCAGCTACGCCGGGATGCCGTACGACGAGGCCGAGCGGAACGTTCGCCTGTTCGCGCAGGAGGTCATGCCGCAGCTGCAGAAGCTCGGGCCACCGCCGCCGCCCGCGGCCGTCGCCCCGGACGCGCCGAAGGTGAGCGTCGGGATGCTGGGGTCCTGAGCCGCGTGCGGTTCGAGACCCTGCGGTACGACGTCGACGAGCGCGTCTGCACGGTCACGCTGAATCGCCCCGAGAAGCTGAACGCGGTCACGGCGACGAGCATCGAGGAGCTGATCGCCGCCTTCGATGCGGCGGACCGTGACGACGGGGTGCGTGCCGTGATCGTCACCGGCGCCGGCCGCGCGTTCTGCGCGGGCGCGGACCTGAGCGGCGGCGGTGAGACGTTCAGCCCGGCGCAGGCGCACGAGCACCCGACGGAGCATCGCGACGGCGGGGGCCGCGTGACGCTCCGGCTCTTCGACCTGAAGAAGCCGGTGATCGCGGCGATCAACGGGCCCGCCGTCGGCTTCGGCATCACGATGACGCTCGCCATGGACATCCGCATCGCCTCGTCGGCGGCGCGGATGGGCTTCGTCTTCGCGCGGCGCGGCGTCGTCCCGGAAGCGTGCAGCACGTGGTTCCTGCCGCGCATCGTCGGCATCGCGCAGGCCGCCGAGTGGGTCTACACGGGCCGCGTGTTCGACGCGGAGGAGGCGCTGCGCGCGCGCCTCGTCAGCCGCGTGGTGGCGCCCGAGGCGCTGCTGCCGACCGCGCGCACGCTCGCGCGCGAGATCGCCGACCACACCTCGGCGGTGTCCGTCGCGCTCTCGCGACAACTGCTCTGGAAGCTGCTCGGCGCCGAGCATCCGATGGACGCGCATCGCCTCGACTCGCAGGGCATGTTCTGGACGGGGCGCTCCGCGGATGCGCGGGAAGGCGTGACCTCGTTCATCGAAAAGCGTCCGCCGCGCTTCACGCTCGCGCCGAGCGCCGACATGCCACCCTTCTATCCGTGGTGGGAGCCCCGCTCATGAGCGACATCGTTCCGCTGGCCGCGTACCTGCCGTACAACCGCGAGTGCATCACGAGCGGGTTCGAGCCCGCCAAGCGGGGCGCCGTCGAGGGCGTGCCCGCTGGCCGCTGGCTCATCATGCAGGAGCAGAGCCTCGTGGTCGCCACCGACAGCCACGAGCTGTCGCTGCCGGCGGGCCCGCGCCCCGCCGGCTTCGACGCGGCGTCGATGGAGCCGATCTGCCTGGGCCACTGCGGCGACGTCGCGCACTGGGTGCTCTCGCTTCCCAAGGGCGCGGCACTGCCGCCCGGGTTCCACGCGGAGACGATCGTGCCGATGCGCGGCACCAAGCTGCCCGACGATCTGCTCACGCTCGGCGGCATGGCCGCGCAGGCGCTCTGGTGGGAGTCGACGAGCGGCCACTGCCCCCGTTGCGGCGAGGCCACCAGCCGCATCGAGGGCGAGTGGGGCAAGCGGTGCGTCGCGTGCGGCTACGAGCACTATCCGCACCTCCACCCGTGCACCATCACGCTGATTCGTGACACGCCGCGCCAGCGCGTGCTGCTCGCGCGCAAGGCGGAATGGGCACCGGGCCGCTACGCGCTCGTGGCCGGCTTCGTCGACAACGGCGAGTCGCTGGAGGGGTGCGTGCGGCGCGAGGTGATGGAGGAAGTCGGCGTCGAGGTTGGCGAAATCCGCTACGTCGGCAGCCAGAACTGGCCGTTCCCGAGCCAGCTCATGTGCGGCTTCGTCGCCGAGTACGCGGGGGGCGACGTGAAGGTCGACACCACCGAGCTGGAGGACGCGCGCTGGTTCCCGTGGGACCAGCTCCCGATCCGGCCCTCGCATCACTCGATCGCCGGCTTCATCATTCACAATTTCTCGCGGCCCTGAATCGATCGGCGAACACCGGTTGGGAAAGGAGTACCGCATGACGATCATCGTTCTTGCGCTGACCCTCGCGGCGATCGTCGGCCTCGCCCCGCCGGCCGACGCGCTCATCCCCGTGACGACGGTCTCGCTCGGGTCGGCGGCGCACGACATGAAGGTCGTCGGCAACTTTGCCTACGTGGCCACCGACACCGGGATGAGCGTGCTGGACGTCAGCAATCCGGCGGCGCCGGTGGTGGTCGGCACCTTTTCGACCGGGACCTCCTCGGAGTGCCAGGGCATCGACGTCGGTGCTCACGCCTACCTCGCCTGCCAGTCAGCCGGCGTCTACGTCATCGACATCTCGAATCCTGCGGCGCCGACCCTCGTCGGCAACCTCCGGCTGCCCGGCCTGATCTGGGATGTCGCGGTGAAGGGCAACGTCCTGTACGCGGTCAGCTTCGGCGGCGAGCTGTACGTGATCAGCATCGTCGATCCGAGTCGGCCGACCCGCGTCGCCGTACGCGGCTTGATCGCATGGCACGCGGCATCTCAGGACGTGAAGCTGACGGCGAAGATGCGGACTCACCCCGTGGCGGGGGCCGCCAAGGCCACCTCCGTGGTCGTCGCCGGCAACCTGCTGTTGACGAACGACTGGAACTACGGACGTCTGTACGCCTTCGACGTGACCGTGCCCACGAATCCGATCTTCCGTGGCACGCACTACGTGCCGTTCGTGCTGGGCGTGGAGGTCGATCTGGCCAGGGACGTCGTGTACATGCTCGCGGCGTACGGCAGGTTCTCCGGGATCTACACCCTGCCTATCTCGCTCCTCAACCCGATGCTGCCCACCCGGTACACCACCTGTTCCGCGTGCCTGTTCCTCTGGTCACGGGCCAACATCGATCAGGGTGGGATGGCGCTCTCGACCGGGCGCGCGCACCTCTTCTATGCGGGTGGGACCGGCCAGTTCCATGTGCTCGACGTCGACCCGCCAGGCACGCTGGTCGAAGAGGCGTTCGCAAACCTCGGACCCGCTGGTCTGGGCCTGGCGGAGACCATGGGCGCGGCGAGCGTCGGTGACCACGTGTACGTGACGGCCGGCATCCAGGGTGTCCGCGTCTTCGGGTTGGCGGGTGCGTCGCAGTAGCGTGTCTCATCCAGATTGATGAGGCGTGGGCGTTCCCATCGCAGGGCACGTCCCACCGAAATCAGGTCGTCAACGCTCGCGTCGCGCGCACACGGAGATGCGGCCGTGGCGACCGTGGTGTCGGCTCTCGGCGTTTTCCGCGGGATCTCCGCCCGCTTCCGCCCGATCACGAATGTGGCACGCCGTTTGGACCTTTCCCTTCGACGTCGGTCTCGAGGCCGCGTGTCCGAAAGGGGAAGCGCATGCGACTGCAGCGGGTGCTCGGTGCGATCGGTGTCTCGGCAGTTCTTCTTGGTGGGAGCTCGGCTCTCGGCGGCGACGGCCCCGGCGAGTGTAAGGTGCCCAAGAAGTACGCGACGCTCCAGAAGGCGCTCGACGATCCGGCGTGCCTGATCGTTCACGCGGCGCAGGGCGACTACACCGAGCAGCTCACCATTCGTCGCAGCGTGACGCTGGCCGGCTCCGGCGAGCGATTCACCACGATCCATGCTCCGGCCTCCATGACCGATCCGAAGGCCATCATCCGGGTGACGGGCCGGAAGGTGAAGGTCAAGATCAAGCACTTCACCATCCAGGGCCCCGGGGCCGGGACGGCCCTCATCGGCGTTCTCCTCGAGAAGGACACGACGGGCACGCTGACCAACGTCATCATCTCGGACATCCGGCAGGCAGCCGATGGGCAGCGGCGCCGGCTTCATCGCGCTCCAGGCGGGCGTTCCCGGTGGACCGCAGATCACGAAGGTCACCATCGACAACTGCACCATCGACAACTACCAGGGCGCGGGCGTCGTGATCGAGGGGCAGGGAACGACCGGCAACGTCCTCTACAGCGCGATCACGGGGAACCTGAATCGGCCGATCGGGACACCGGCGCCGGTCGGTCTCGTCATTCGCGGCGGGGCGGTGGTGCACGTGAACCGCAGTGACGTCAACGACAACCGGGCCGCCCCCGGCAGCGGCGAGGGGGTCGGCGTGCTCCTCATGGATGCCGACAACGCGACCATCACGCAGAACAACGTCGACCGCAACGACCGCGGCATCCACGTGGTCAGCACGAACAAGGTGCTCCTCTTCCGCAACGCGGTCGACCACTCGACCGCGGACGGCATCGTGCTCGAGCAGTCGAACGACAACGACGTCCAGCGCAACCGGGTGGTGTCCGCCGGCGGCACCGCCATGCTCCTCCTGTCCGCGTCCAACCTGAACATCGTCTACGGCAACGAGGTCATGACCAACGGGGACCGTGGCCTGGTCCTCCAGGGGTCCGCGAACAACATCCTGTCCAGCAACCGCGCCGACGGGAACATCGGGTTCGGCATGACCGACAACTCGACCGGCACCAAGACGTCCAAGACGGCGAACACCTGGAAATCGAATCAGTGCAACGGCAACTCGCTGGGCGACGCGCTCCCGGTGGGCCTCTGCCGGTAGGCTTCGATCCGCGCCGACGATAACTCGCAGCCCTGGCGAGGGGGGTGGGCTATCCTCGACAGAGGATGCGCATCGCCATCGGGAGCGACCACGTCGGGTTTCCGCTCAAGGCCTCGATCGTCGAAGTCTTGGAGGGCGAGGAGCATGCGGTCCTCGATCTCGGGACGCATTCGCCCGATCCCGTCGACTACCCGGCCATGACGAGGGCGGTCGCGACGTCCCTCGTGAAGGGCTTCGTCGACCTCGGGGTCATCGTCTGCGAGACGAGCCTCGGCGCGGCGATCGCGGCGAACAAGTTCAACGGGATCCGTGCCGTTCGCCTGTCGCGACGCCGACGCCGCGCGCCACAGCCGGGTCCGGCTGAACGCGAACTTCCTGTGCCTTCCGGGCGCCGAGATCGACGGGGACGGCGCGGTCGCGATCGTCCGCGAGTGGCTGAGCGCGGCCTTCTCCGGTGACGAGCGCATCGTCCGGGAGCTCGCCGTGATCGAGGAGATCGCGGAGGTCGCCCGGAACGGCAAGCGCGGCGGCCGCGGCCACGAGAAGCCCGTCAAGGCCGCCCCGCGGACTCCGGCTGAGCTCCATACCCCGCCGATGCGGGTATCGGCTCCGCCTCCCGTCGCCGAGCCTCCGGCTCCGCCCCCCATCGCCGAGCCTCCGGCCCCACCCCCGGCCCCGGTCGCAGAAGAACGTCCCGCGCCGCCCCCGCCCGATCCCATCGAACCGCTGGCGGCGGCGCTCAGCGCAGCCGAAGCGCTGCCCGCGCCGGAGTCCGCCGAGGCGGACGAGGCGCCGGTGCCCGTGCTCACGCGGGTGCCGGACATCTCGGCGGTCCTCAGATTCCTCGCCTCGCTGAAGGACGAGGACATCCGGCTCATGGCCCGGCGGGTCCTCGAAGTCATCCGGAACCGCTTCCCCGCGGCCGAGGGTGACCCCGGGCCGGACGGCTTCACCTTCACGCTCGACGGCCGGCACGTCGCGACGGTGATCATCGCCAAGCGGCACATCGAGCTCCAGGTCGGTCCGGATCGCATCCCCACCGGACGTATCCGCGACCTCGACGGGTTCCAGCACGCCCTGAGCATGCCCTCCGTCATGAAGGCGTTCGACGCCCTCCGAACCTGACGCTCAGCCGAGCCGCTTCAAGTACTGACCGACGAAGTCGAAATCGACGAAGCGGCAGTAGGCCTCGGTGAGCTGGCGCGTCACCGGGCCGGGAAGGCCATCGCCGATCGCGGCGCCGTTCACGGTGGCGACCGGGCAGATGCAGAGGCTGGTCGACGTCAGGAACACCTCGTGGGCGTTGTAGGCGTCGTAGAGGTCGAGGTCGCGCTCCACCACCGTGAGGCCGGCCTCCTTCGCGAGCGCGATCACGGTCTCGCGGCTGATCCCGGACAGCACCGTCTGCTCGCGCGGCGTCAGCAGCGTCCGGTCCTGCACCAGGAAGATGTTGCTGCCGAGCCCTTCCGCGAGATTGCCGTCGGTGTCGAGGAGCACCGCCCACGCCGCCGGATCCTGCGCGCGCACCTCGAGGTCGGCGGCCACGAGGTTCAGGTAGTTGTGCGTCTTCACGCGCGGCGAGAGTGACTCGGGCGGCGTGCGGCGCACGGACGGCGTCAGCACCCGGATCCCGTCGCGATAGAGCGAGGCCCGCTCGCGCAGCGGGAGCGGCAGGCATTCGACGATCACGGTGGCGCCGTCCTGCGGCCACACCTCGCGCGCCGAGGCATCGAGCCCGCGCGACACGCGCTGGGTCACCCAGTAGTCGTCGTCGGGCTCGAGCAGGGACAGGTTCCGCCGCAGCACCTCTTCGGTGATCTCGACCATGCGGCCCTGCGCGATGCCCGGATCGATGCGCAGGTAGCGGAGCGACCGGTAGAGGCGGTCGACGTGCTCCGCGAGCTTGAAGATCCGGTGCCCGAAGGTGCGGGTCGTGTCGAACACGGCGTCGCCGTACTTGAACCCACGATCGCGGAACGGGACCACCACCTCGCGCTCGGGGACGAAGCGGCCGTTGAAGTAGGCGATGCGATCACGTGAGGCCATTGGGCCCTCCCTAGCCCCGCGGCAGCCGCGGGCGCTCCGCGCAGGTGCGTTCGACCTCGTCGACCGTTTTCGGCGTGCCGGCGGTCAGCACCTCGTGGCCGCTCGCGGTGACGAGGAGGTCGTCCTCGATCCGCACGCCGATGCCGCGGAACTCCGGCGGCACCGGATGCGTCACGGTCGGCGCCTTCGCCTTCTCCTCGTCCTCGATCTTCTTCGCCGCCGTCATGCCGAGCCGGTCGCGGCGCTCCCACATCTCCTGCTCGCTGAACTCGCGCAGGTGGAAGGTGACCTCCGCGCGGTCGGGATCGAAGTAGAGACCGGGCTCGACGGTGAAGACCATGCCGGGATCGAGCCCCCGCGACTCGCCGCGGATCTTGTAGTCGCCCACGTCGTGCACGTCCATGCCGAGCCAGTGCCCGGTGCCGTGCATGTAGAACTCGCGATAGAGGTGCATGGCCAGCGAGTCCTCGACGCCGCGGGGCAGGAGCTTCAGGTCCACCAGCCCTTCGACCAGCACGCGCCGCGCGGCGTCGTGCATCGCCTCGTAGCGCGCGCCGGGCTTCGCGGCGGCGATGGCGGCGAGCTGCGCGCGCAGCACCACCTCGTAGATCGCGCGCTGCGGCCCGGTGAAGCGGCCGTTCACGGGGAACGTGCGCGTGATGTCCGACGAGTGGTAGCCGAACTCGGCGGCGGCGTCGATGAGGAGCAGATCGCCGTCCTCCATGCGGCGGCGGTTCTCGCTGTAGTGGAGGATGCACGCGTTCGGTCCTGAGGCGACGATGGACGGATAGCCGTTGCGCGGCGAGCCGCCCTCGCGGAAGACGAACTCCATCGCCGCCTGCACCTGGTACTCGTAGAGGCCCGGCCGCGCGTAGCGCATCGCCTCGATGTGCCCGTCGCGCGACAGCTCGCACGCGCGGCGATGGCGCGCCAGCTCGGCGGGAGACCGGCGCAGCCGCATCTCGTGAAGGACCGGCCCCGGGTCCTCCACGCGCGCGGGCGCGTGATGCCCGCGGCGCTGCATCGCGCGCAGCTCGACGAGCAGGCGCGTGACCCGCGCGTCGAAGGCCGGGGTGCCGAGACGATAGAACACGGCCGGCCGGTCCACCGCGAACTCGCGCAGCTTCTGGTCGAGCTGCTCGACCGGATACGCGGCGTCGGCCCCGTACGTCGCCACCGCGCCCTCGACGCCGGCGCGCCGCCCGGTCCAGATCTCCGTCTCGCGGTCGCGCGGCCGGACGAAGAGGACGTAGCGCTCCTTCGCGTGGCTCGGATTGAACACGGCCACCGCGTCGGGCTCGTCGAAGCCGGTGAGGAAGAAGAAGTCCGAGTCCTGGCGGAACTCGTAGTGCACGTCGCTGTTGCGCGCGACTTCGCGAGCGGCCGGGATGATCGCGATCCCTTCGCCGAGGGCTTCCGCGAAGCGCTGGCGACGGTCGATGAACGCGTCGAGGTCGGGCAGGGTGGTCATGCGGTGATTATCCCTTGAGCCCGAAGCGTCCGACCTCGGCGAGTAACTCGTAGGAGCGGACGCGCGCCTTGAAGTCGTGGGTGATGGTGACGACGACGAGCTCGTCCACGCCGTAGCTGCGCGCCATCGCCTCGAGCTGCTCGCGCACGACCTCCGGCGTCCCCGCGACCGTGCGTCCGCGCGCGTGCTCGATGATCGCGAGGTCCCGCGCGGTGTAGGGGAAGGTCTCCGCTTCCTCGACCGAGGGGAACGGGCCGTAGCGCCCGGTGTAGAGGCGGAGCAGCGAGAGCTCGCGGCAGCGCGCGAGGCGGCGCGCCTCCTCGTCCGTGTCGGCGCAGACCGCCCAGACCGCCGCGCTCGCGAGCGGCGCCGCCAGCTCCGGCGAGGGGCAGAAGCGCTCGCGGTAGAGCCGCGTGACGTCGGGCCCGCCGTCGGCGTTGATGAAGTGCGCGAACGAGAACGCGAGCCCCTGGTCCGCCGCGTAGAGCGCGCTGGCGTCGCTCGAGCCGAGCAGCCAGATCTCGGGCGCCGTCGGCCCCGCCGGCATCGCGCGGACGCCGCCGAAGGGGTGCTGATCGGGCAGCCGGTCGTGCAGCCACGCGACCATGTCGGCGATCTGCTGCGGGAACTGCTCGATGTCGCGGCCGCTGCCATTCGCGAGCGCCCACGCGGTGCGCTGGTCGCTCCCCGGCGCACGGCCGATCCCGAGGTCGATGCGGCCGGGAAAGAGCGTCTCGAGCACGCGGAACTGCTCGGCGACCTTCAGCGCGCTGTAGTGGCTCAGCATCACGCCGCCGGACCCGACGCGGATGCGTGAGGTGCGCGCGGCGACCTGGCCGATCAGCACCTCGGGGCTCGTGCCCGCCAGCCCCCGGGACGAATGGTGCTCCGCCAGCCAGTAGCGGTGGTAGCCGAGGCGCTCGCAGATCTGCGCGAGCTCCAGCGTCTCGTGGATGGCGTCGGCGGCGGTGCCGCCGCTCCGGATGGGGGACTGGTCGAGGACGGACAGGCGCATGGCGCCGAGTGTATCAGCAGCGCTCTCTCAACGAAGACGTCGTCGGATCGTGACGTCCGCGCAATCGACAGTGCCTACGGTGCTCGTGTGGCGCGGGTCATCACGCGGAACGGGACGCTCGACGCCGTCGTGGCCGAGCCGGTCGCGGCGGCGCGGCGGCGGCGCACGACCCCGTCGGCGGCCTGGCTCTACCTCGCGCCGGCGCTGGCCCTGTACGCGCTGTTCTGGCTCGGCCCGGCCGCCTATTCGCTGTACCTGTCGTTCTTCGACTGGGACATGGCGAGCCCCCGCATGACGCCCGTCGGCCTGGACAACTATCGCCGCGTGCTCACGGACCCGGTCTTCCTCGTGTCGTTGCGCAACACGCTGCTCTACGTCGCGGGGACGGTGATCGTCGGGACGGGCGTGGGGCTCGGGCTCGCGCTCGCCATCCAGCGCGTGCCGGGCGCGCGCACGGTCTACCGGTTCGTCTTCTTCCTGCCGGTGGTCACGTCGATCACGGTCGTCAGCCTCGTGTGGCTGTTCTTCTTCAACACCCAGATCGGCGTGGTGAACCAGGGGCTGCGCCTGGTCGGGGTCGGCGGTCCGAACTGGCTCAACGATCCGGCCACCGCGCTGGTCGCGCTGGTCGTCGTGGGGGTGTGGAAGGGCTTCGGCTACAACGTCGTCCTCTTCACGGCGGGTCTCGCCGCGATCGACCGCGAAGTCTACGAGGCGGCGGCGCTCGACGGCGCGACGACCGGGTGGACGGTGTTCCGGCACGTGACGTGGCCGCTGCTCTCGCCCGTCACGCTGTTCGTGGTCGTGATGGGCGTGATCGGCTCGTTCCAGGTCTTCGCATCGGTCCAGCTGATGACGCGGGGCGGACCCGCCAACGCCACCAACGTGCTCGTCTATCACATCTGGGAGGCGGCCTTCCGCTTCTTCGATGTCGGCTACGCCGCGGCGCTGGCCACGCTCATGGCCGCGCTCGTGGCCGCCCTGACGCTCATCCAGCTTCGCCGGGGCGAGCGCTTTGTCCACTATCAGTAGCCGCTCTCTCTGGCCGACGCACGGGGTGGCCGCGCTCGCCGCGGCCGCGGTCGCGCTGCCGTACCTCTGGATGGTCTGGCTCTCGCTGAAGCCGACCGCGGAGCTGTTCGCGCCGGCCTCGTGGCTCGATCCGCGCCACCTGAGCCTGCACGGATACTTCGAGGTCTTCCGGCGCGCGCCGTTCCTGCGCTGGCTGGGCAACAGCCTCCTCGTGGCGGCGCTCCTCACGCTCGGCCAGGTGATCACGTCGTTCCTCGCCGCATACGCGTTCGCGCGCTTCAGGTTCCGTGGCCGAGACGCCGTCTTCGTCTTCGTGCTGCTCACGATGATGGTGCCGCCCCAGACGCTGATGGTGCCGTCCTACGTCCTCCTCCACCATCTCGGGTGGGTCAACACGTTCCAGGGCCTCGTCGTCCCGCACCTCGCGTGGGGCTTCGGGATCTTCATGCTGCGGCAGTTCTTCCTCGGCGTCCCGCGCGAGCTGGCCGACGCCGCCGCCCTCGACGGCTGCGGGCACGTGCGCACGCTCTGGCACGTCTACCTGCCGCTCTCCGCGACCGCGCTCGTCGCGCTCGGCGTGCTCGCCTTCGTGGCGGCGTGGAACGACTACTACTGGCCGCTCGTGGTGATCACGGCGGACGAGATGCGCACGCTCCCGATCGGCATCCCGCGGTTCACGGGCGCCGACCTCGATGTGCAGTGGCAGGCCACGATGGCCGCGGCCACGATGGGCACGCTGCCCGTCCTCGCGCTCTATCTGATCGCGCAGCGCTGGTTTCTCGACGGCATCAGTCGCAGCGGACTCAAGGGATAAGGAGACGTCCATGATCGATCGTCGCCGCTTCCTCCAGGGGGGCGCCGCCGCCCTCGCCCTCGCCGCCGCCCGCCCCGCCCGCGCGCAGGGCAAGGTCGTCGAGATCGAGTTCCTCCACATCCACGGAGGCGTCCAGCAGCAGACCGTCCAGAAGCAGATCGAGAACTTCAACCAGATGCAATCGCGCGTGCGCGTGAAGGAGCTGTTCGTCCAGGGCTCGTACGAGGGCGCGGTGGAGAAGCTGCAGGCGATGAACGCCGCCGGCCAGGCGCCCGCCGTCGCGCAGGGCGGGTTCGTCTACCACAAGTTCTACTCGGGCAGCTTCCCGATCACGCCGGTCCAGAAGTTCATCGACGCCGAGAAGTTCGACGTGTCCGACTTCGCGCCGGCGATGCTGGGCCTCGGCAAGGACGAGAAGGGCGTGCAGTGGGGCCTGCCGTACGCGGTGTCGACGCCGATCTTCTACTACAACGAGCAGGCGTATCGTGACGCGGGGCTCGATCCGGGCAAGCCACCGGCCACGTGGCCCGACGTGACGGAGGCCGCGCGCGCGCTGGCCAAGGGCGATCGCGCGGGCGTCTGGTACCACTACGACATCACCGGCAACTGGCTCTTCCAGGCGATGACGGAGTGCGCGGGCGGCCGGATGATCGCGCCGGACGGCAAGTCGGTCGCGTTCCACGAAGCGCCCGGGCATCGAGGCGCTGAGCTTCTGGGTGGATCTCATCAACAAGCACAAGGCCAAGCCGATGCTCGGCTGGACGCAGGCCCAGCAGTCGTGGAACGCCGGCAAGATCGCGCAGCTCTCGACGACGACCGCGCTCCTCACCGTGCTGTCGACCGGCGTGAGCTTCCCGGTTCGCGCGACGCTCTTCCCGAAGCACCCGCAGCATCCGCGGCGCGTCCCCGCCGGCGGCAACAACGTCTACATCTTCGCCAAGGACCCGGACCAGCAGCGCGCGGGCTGGGAGCTCATCAAGTACATCACCGGCGCCGAGGGGACGACGCTGACCGCGCAAGGCATGGGCTACCTGTCGGTGCGCAAGAGCCCGCTCGCGAAGGCGGAGCTCATGGGTGACTTCCTCAAGAAGACGCCGAACGCGGCGGTGACGTACCGCCAGCTCGACGAGATGGTGCCGTGGTACAACTTCCCCGGCCGCGGCGGCACGCGCATCTACAAGCTCGTGCAGGACGCGATCCAGGACGCGTTCCTCCAGAAGAAGACGCCGAAGGTGGCGCTGGAGGAGGCGGCCACCGCCGCCAACCGCCTGATCGCCGGACGGGGGTAGCGAGATGACGGCACCACCGCTCTGTCTGATCAGCGTCGACGGCCTGTGCGCGTCGGCGCTGAGCGATCGCAGCATGACCCTGGGCGCGCTCCGCGGGCTCGCGGCGCGGGGCGCGACGTCGGTCGGTCTCACGCCGAGCTTCCCCAGCGTCACGTGGCCGTGCCACACCACGCTCGTCACCGGCGCGCGCCCCGCACGCCACGGCATCCTCGGCAACCAGGTGTTCGACCGGCGCGAGCGCCGCCCCGTCTCGCACTACGGCGACCGCAGCGGGATGCGACCACGCGTCGAGACGCTGTACGAGGCCGCGGCGGCGGCGGGACGGACGACGGCGGCCGTGTGCTGGCCACAGACGCGGGGCGCGGGGTGCCTGCGCGACAACATCCCCGAGTTCTACGAGCAGGAGCTGTTCGAGCAGTACGCCAGCCGCCCGCTCTGGGACGAGCTGTGCGCGGCCGGCCTGCCCGTGGATCGGTACGGCGAGTGGAGCGCGCGCCACGCGCTCGGGCCGCTGCAGGACTGGCTGACGCTCGAGATCGCCCGCCATCTCCTGCGCCGTCGCCCGCCGGACGTGCTGCTCGTCCACTTCCTCGTGGTCGACAGCTTCCAGCACGACTACGGCGTCGACAGCCCGGAGGCGCGATGGGCGCTGGAGTACGTCGACCGCCTGATCGGCTCGCTCACGGACGAGCTGGCGGCGGCGGGGCGGCTCGAGCAGACGAACGTCGTCGTCGTCGGCGACCACGGGTTCGCGCCGGTGGATCGGCGCGCGCTTCCGAACGCCCTGCTCCATCCGGAAGGCCTGCTGCGTCTCGACCGTCACGGCACGGTCGTCGATCATCGCGTCTGGGTGGCGGCCAATGGCGGCGCGGCCCACGTGTACGTGGGGCCGGGCCGGGACCATGACGCGCTCGTGGAGCGCGTCCGCGAGCGCTTCGCCGCGGTCCCGGGCGTCGGTCTCGTCCTGGGGCCCGAATCCTTCGGCGACCTCGGCTTGCCCCGTCCCGAGGACGATCCCACGCAGGGCGACTTGATGCTGGTCGCTGCCGACGGCTGGTACTTGAGCGAGTACGCCACGGAGGAAGCGGCCGCCGCGGCGCCGTTGTACCTGGGGATGCACGGTCACCTCCCGGACGATCCACGGCTGCGCGCCGGATTCGTGGCCGCGGGGCCGGGGATCGCGCAGGGGAGAGCGCTGGACGGGCTCGATCATCTCGACGTGGCGCCGACGCTGGCCGCGCTGCTGGACGTGAAGCTCCCCGCCGCCGAGCGGCCGCCCGTCGAGGCGCTCCTGCGTCGCTGAGGTCAGGCGCGCGCGACCCACCAGAGGAACAGCGCGATCATCGTCACGCCGATCGCGAAGTTCGCGACGGCGCCCGCGACCATCCCGAGGAACGCGCCGATGCCCGTCCGCACGCTCGTCCGGAGGTCGCCGCTCCTGAGCAATTCGCCCGCGATCGCGCCGAGCGGCGGCCCGAGCAGCAGGCCCGGGAGCCCGAAGAAGAGGCCGACGATGCCGCCCGCGAGCGCGCCGACGAACGCCCACGCGCTTCCGCCGCCGCGCCGGGCGCCGAGCGCGCCGGCCAGATAGTGCAGCGCGTAGCTGAACACGGAGAGCGCGGCGAGGATCGCGAGCCGTCCGCCGCCGACCGGTGTCCAGTCGGTCGCGTAGGCGTAGACCAGCGCGCCGAGGACGATGAGCGGCGTGCCGGGCAGGAACGGCGCGACGGTGCCGACCAGGCCGAGCACCAGGAGCGCGCCCACGACGAGCCAGAGCGCGACGTCGGTCATCCTCCGAGGACTATCATGGTCTGCCGGGAGGGGCCATGACCACGGAGATCCGCCGCACCGCGTGCTCGCTCGACTGCTTCGACGCGTGCGGGATCGTCGCCCACGTCGAGGACGGACGGATCGTTCGGCTGGGCGGCGATCCCGCGCACCCGTTCACCCGCGGCGCCCTCTGCAACAAGGTCAACCACTACCTGCGCGACCGCTTCTACCATCCCGGATCGCCAGCTCCATCCGCTGCGCAAGGTCAACGGCGCGCTGGCAACGGCTGGCGTGGGACGACGCGCTCGATCTGATCGCGGAGCGGCTCACGCGGACGAAGGCGCGGCCCGGCACGCTCTCCGTGCTCTACCACAAGGGCAACGGCTCCTTCGCCGGGCTTGAAGGTGATGGGCGAGCGCTTCTTCAATCTCTACGGCGGCGTGACGCAGGCGGTCGGCCGCTTCTGCGGCGGCGAAGGCGACCACGGCACCACGCAGTCGTTCGGCGCGTGCGAGATCCACGATCCGCTCGACCTCGCCGAGCACACGCGCCTCTTCCTGATCTGGGGGCGCAACCCGGCGGTCACGAACATCCACATGATGCCGGTCCTCAAGGAGGCGCGGGCGCGCGGGGCGCGCGCGATCGTCATCGACCCGGCCGTGACCAAGACCGTGCGCTACTGCGACGGCCACGTCCAGCCGCGGCCGGGGAGCGACGGCCACCTCGCGATCGGCATGGCGAAGGTGATCCTCGCGCAGCGCCGTGTGGATCGCGCGCGCATCGCCGCCATCAGCGAGCACTTCGACGACTACCTCGCGCTCGTGGACGCGATGCCGATGGACGAGGTGGCGCGGCGCACCGATCTGCCGGTGGACGCGATCGAGGCGCTGGCGCTCGACTACGCCGACACCACGCCGGCCACCATCCTCCAGGGCATCGGGCTCCAGCAGTACACGCGCGGCGCGCAGACGTATCGGCTGATCGCGGCGCTCGGCATGCTGACCGGCAACATCGGCGTCCCGGGCGGCGGCGTGAACTTCGCGAACTGGCCATGGGCCACCATGCACAAGCCCGTCGCGCTGGAGCGGCGCACCGCGCCCGTGCGCACGGTGCCCGTGAGCAAGCTCGCAGAGGCCCTCGCGGCGACGAACGATCCGCCCATCACGATGGCCTTCTTCATGGGCAGCAACCTCGTGAACCAGATGCCCGGCACGCCCGCCACCCGGCGCGCGCTCGCGGCGCTCGAGTTCGGCGTGTGCGTGGACCAGTTCCTCACCGACACCGCCGAGTGCTGCGACGTGTTCCTGCCGTCCACCACGATGCTGGAGGAGGAAGACTTCCTGCCGAGCTACGGCCACCAGTGGATGCAGCTCATGCGTCCCGTGGTGGCGCCGCACGGAGAATGTCGCAGCGATCTGACGATCCTGCAGCAGCTCGCCGACCGTCTCGGGTTCGGCGCGGACATGGCGGGGACGCCCGCGCACTGGATCGACGAGCTCACGACGACGTTCCGCCACCAGAACGTCTCGTACGCGTCGCTCGTCGCCGCCGGCGGTCGCCTCTGGCCGGAAGGGCTGCCGCGCGTGCCGTGGGCCGACGGGAAGTTCCGGACGCCGTCGGGACGCTTCGTGTTCCCGCCGGCGCTCGACGACGATCCCGTGCTGCCGTCCGCGGAGTTCCCGCTGCACCTGATCGCGCTGGCGTCGGACCGCGCGATCAACTCGCAGGTCCCCGAGGAGCGCCGGCGCCCCGGCCGCGTGACCGCGCGCGTGCATCCCAGCGTCGCGGAGGCGCGCGGGCTGCGCGACGGCGAGGACGCGCGTCTGGTCTCCGCGCGCGGAACGCTGCCCGTGCGGCTCGAGTGCGGTGACGATGTGCGCCCGGACTCGGTCCTGGTCGCGAAGGGCGACTGGGCGAAGTACGACCGCGGCCTGAACGTGCTGACGGAGCCGCGCTACACCGCGGGCACGGGCACGGCCTTCAACCAGAACTACGTGCGACTCGAGCGCGATTGACGTGAAAGACGGGACGCGTTCTCTCGCTGACACCGCGATCGAACGGCCGCTCCGAGCGCGGGCTTCGCCCGCGCAATCCTGCCCTGGGGGAGGTGTTCGGAGCGGGCGCCGTCGAGCCCCCTCCGCAGGTGGGGCGAAGCCCCCCTCCGAGTCTAGACCGCGGCCTGCACCATGATCTCGACCAGCATCTTCGGGTTGGCGAGGCCCGCCTGCACCGTCGCGCGCGCCGGCGTGTTCTCCTTGTCCACCCACGCGTCCCACACCGCGTTCATGTCGGCGAAGTTCCGCATGTCGGTGATGAAGATCTGCGCGGAGAGCAGCTTGGACTTGTCGCTGCCCACGGACTTCAGGAGCCCGTCGATCTTCCGGAGGATCTGCTCGGTCTGTCCCTTGGTATCGGCGGACGGGTCCTCCGCGACGATCCCGGCGAGATAGACGGTGTCGCCGTACACGACGGCCTGGCTGAGGCGCGGTCCCACTCCGTGACGCTTGATGGGCATCGGCTTTCTCCTTTGGATGAGTCAGGGTTCGCCTTGTGCCACGCGGCGAGGTTGTTCTCGATCTGCCGCGCGTGGTTCTCGAGATGGTCGGCGTAGATCTGGAGCCACGGCTCGGCGCCGTAGGCGCCGGACTCGGTGTGATGGCCGCGCTTCGCCCAGTCCGCCTCCGAGAAGGTGCGCAGGAGCGCGGCCGTGGTGGCGCGAACGGCGTCCACCGTGGCGAGCGCGGCATCGAGCGGGAGTGCGTGATAGTCGAACGTCCGCGCCCACACTTCCTGGTCGTAGCCCTGGATCACCGGCTCCTTCTCCGCGACGACAAACCGGATGCGCGCGTACGCATTGGTTTCCGAGTCCGCGCAGTGGCACACGACTTCGTGCGCGGACCACTCGCCCGGCGCTGGCCGCCACTTTCTGGCCGCGTCCGGGACCTTGGCAAGCGCCTCGCGCAACCGTCGGGGCCCGTCGGCGTACTGGCGGATCAGCGTCTCGCGCTCATGCTGGTTCATGGCCCGCCATCTTACGCGAGGTCGGGTTGACGGCGGCACCCGGATGAGGGACGCTCGTCGGGCGAAAGGGAGGTAACCCTCATGAAAGCGGCGGCGGCGGTCGCAGAGATCCTCAAGCGCGAGGGCGTGAAGTTCCTCATCGGCTATCCGGTCAACCCGATCATCGAGGCGGCCGCGGAAGCGGACATCCGGACGATCATCGTGCGCCAGGAGCGCACCGGGCTCCACATGGCCGACGCGGTGAGCCGCGTGACCTCCGCCGATCAGATCGGCGTGTTCGCGATGCAGCACGGGCCCGGCTCGGAGAACGCGTTCGGCGGCGTGGCCCAGGCGTACGGCGACTCGGTGCCGATCGTCGTGCTGCCGGGCGGCTACCCGCGCAGCATCACGAACGTCCCGCCGAACTTCAACTCGTTCCTCAACATGCAGCACGTCACGAAGTCGGCGGAGCAGGTGATCCTGCCGTCCGTGGTGTCGGACGCCATGCGGCGCGCGTTCACGCAGGTGCGCAACGGCCGCCCGCGTCCGGTGCTCGTGGAGTTCCCGGTCGACGTGCTCCGCGAGGACGTGCCGGAGCCGTTCAACTACACGCCCGCTCCGCGCCTGAAGGTCGCGCCGGATCCGAAGGACGTCTCGCGGATCGCCGCCGCGCTCGTGGCCGCCGAGCGTCCGGTGATCTACGCCGGGCAGGGCGTGCACTACGCGAAGGCGTGGCCGCAGCTGCAAGGCCCTCGCCGAGCTGCTCGAGTGCCCGGTCACCACGAGCCTGCAGGGCAAGAGCGCGTTCCCGGAGACGCATCCGCTGTCGCTCGGCTCGGGCGGCCGCTCGATCAGCAAGCAGCTCCACCACTTCCTGACGAACGCCGACGTGATCTTCGGCATCGGCTGCAGCTTCACCACGACCAACTACGGCGTGCCGATGCCGAAGGGCAAGCGGATCATCCAGGCCACGCTGGACGCCGCGGACCTCAACAAGGACATCACGGTGGCGGACGGGCTGCTCGGCGACGCCGGGCTCGTCCTCGACGCGCTGATCGTCGAGATCAAGGACCGGCTGAAGGGCAAGCCGCGCGGCCGCCTGACCGACGTGACCCAGCAGATCAAGAACCTCAAGACCGAGTGGCTGAACCAGTGGATGCCGCGGCTCACGCAGGAGACGTCGCCGCTCTCGCCCTATCGCGTGATCTGGGATCTGATGCACTCGGTCGACCTCTCCAACACGATCATCACCCACGACGCGGGCAGCCCGCGCGATCAGATCTCGCCGTTCTGGGAGCCGACCGCGCCGCTGTCGTACATCGGCTGGGGCAAGACCACGCAGCTCGGCTACGGCCTCGGGCTCGCGATGGGCGCGAAGCTCGCGTTCCCCGAGAAGCTCTGCGTCAACTTCTGGGGTGACGCGGCCATCGGCTTCACCGGCATGGACTTCGAGACCTGCGTGCGCGAGCGCATCCCGATCCTGTCCGTGCTCTCGAACAACTTCTCGATGGCCATCGAGCTGAAGGTGATGAAGACGGCCACGCAGAAGTACCGGAGCACCGACATCAGCGGCAACTACGCGGACATGGCGAAGGCGTTCGGCGGCTAGGGCGAGCGCGTGGAGAAGGCCAGCGAGATCGTGCCGGCCATCAAGCGCGGCATCCAGAAGACGCAGGAAGGCGTGCCGGTCCTGCTCGAGTTCATCACCGAGAAGGCCGAGGACTTCTCGATGTACCCCGTCAATTGACATGGGGGGCTCCGGGCGCCCCCCAAGCCCCCCACGCTTCGCGCGCGGCGTGAAGCCGCGCGCTCCGCGGGTGCCCTGATGGCGGTCGTCACCGTCTACGGTGGAGCGTCGGGCTTCCACCAGGAGATCGCGGCGGGCACGCACCGCCTCGACGCGGACGAGCCGAGGGATGCCGGGGGACGGACATCGGTCCGTCCCCCTACGACCTGCTGCTGGCGGCGCTCGGCGCCTGAACCTCGATGACCGTCGCGCTGTACGCGCGACGCAAGACCTGGCCGCTGCAGTCGGTGAGCGTGCGGCTCGAGCACGCGAAGATCCACGCCGCCGACTGCGCGGACTGCGAGACGAAGGAAGGCAAGCCGATGGATCAGCCTGGAGCTGTTCTCACGGGCACCTCCCAAGACCCCCCGCGCTCCGCGGCCCGGACAAAGCCGTGCCCGCTCGCGCGACCTGCCGATCACGATCCGCTCGCGCTGGCCTAGTCGCGCGCGGCGCCGGAGCGCGGCGACGAGGTCGGCCGCGATCAGCCGTGCGCGCAGCGCCATCGCGCGCCGGCCCGTCGCGGCGCGCGCGGCCGCCGGCGATCCGAAGTAGCCCCGCCCGTTCGGCTGCATCGCGCGAAACGTCGCGCCGCGCTTCAACCCGGCCCGCCAGTCCACCCACGCGGGCGGCAGGCGGCGGGCCACGTCGCGACGCACGAGCCGCGGGGCGGCGTCGAGCATCATCGAGGTCTCCAGCTCGCCGGAATGCCATTCGCGATCGGGCCGCGAGCTCCGCAGGAGCCGCGTCACCCGCGGCGTGAGCATGGCCGCGGACGGTTCGGGCGTGAAGCCGGCGAAGAGCAGCGTGAGCGAACGCACGCGGCGGAGATCGCGCCGGGCCAGCGCCATCGCGCGGAGCTGGCCGGGATCCGCCTGATAGTTCGTGAGCACCACCCGGCGGAAGCCGTGGCGCGCGAGCGCGCGCACGACCTCGACGATCACCCGCCGGAGCGTGGCGACGGACAGCGAGAGCGTGCCCGGCCAGTCCGCGGCGAGCGGGCTCGCCCCGTAGGGCAGCGACGGCGCGAGCACCGGCGTCCAGCCCGCGCGGCGGAGGTGTGGCGCGATCCGGCGCGCGAGCTCGTCCGCCCCGAGCCAGTCCACCAGGAGCGGCAGGTGAGGGCCGTGCTGCTCGATGGCGCCGAGCGGCAGCAGCACGACCACGCGGGGATTGCGACCGAGCGCGCGCGCCTCGATCCACGTGTGCTCGGCGAGCCGGGGCAGCGTCAAGCGGTGCGGCGGGTCCGCCTGGCGAAGGGCTGGGCCTGGCCCGGCGCGAACGACTTGCGACGCAGGAACTCGCTCGGCGAGACGCCGTACCGCTCGCGAAAGACCTTGTCGAAGTGCGGGAGGTCGTAGAAGCCGGCCTCGAGCGCGACCTCGGTGAGGGACGCCCGCGGGGCGCGCGCGAGCATCTGCTGCGCGCGCTCGAGGCGCAGGTTGCGGACGTACACGCGCAAGGGAACGCCCACCGCGTCGCGGAACGTGCGCGACAGGTGCGAGCGACTCATCGCCGCCACGCTGGCGAGATCACCGAGCGATACCGTCTGCCCGACGTGCTCGGCGAGGAACGCGAGCACGCGCGCCACCCCGGCGCGGGCGCGTGGATGGGCTTCGAGCTTCCGGCCGGTCCGGAGCGTCAGCCGGGCCACGCTGGCGCGAAAGTCCTCGATGCCGAAGGGCTTGCGCAGCAGGTCGCGGGCCCCGCTCCGGAACGCGGCGACCACGATCGCCTCCACGTTCCCGGCGCCGGTGATCGCGAGGATCGGCAGCGCGGGCCACTGCGCGTGGATAGAGCCGATCAGTTCTATCCCATGTGGCTCCAGCCGTCCGTCGGGGCCGGGGAGCAGGCAATCGACGATCACGAGATCCACCGGGCAGCTCGGGCCCGGGCCCCGGGTGAGAAACTCCGTGGCCTCGTCGGTGCCCGAGGCGGCATGGACCACCGCCGTCGTCCCGAGAATGTCTTCGACGAGCGAGCGCACGCGCGAGTCGTCCTCGACGACGAGCACGTGCAGCCGTTTGCCTCCCCGCGCGCATGGTGTCGACCCCGGGCCGCCTTCAGGCGGCGTCTGCGGCGGCGCTGGCCAGGGTCACGATGAACCGTGTCCCGAGCGCGCGACCGTCGCTGTGGACCTCCACGCTGCCCTTGTGCAGGTCGATGAGCCTGCGGACCACGTACAAGCCGAGACCGCGACCGCCTCTTCGGAGCCTCGCTTCCTGGGAAAACTTGTCGAAGACGTTCGGAATGAATCCGGGGCTGATCCCGGCGCCGGTGTCGGCGACCACCAGGCGCGCTTCACCGTCACGGTGGTGGACCTCGACCGTGATGGTATCGCCCCGATCCGTAAACGCAAGGGCGTTTCGGAGGAGGTTCGAGATCACCTCGCCGAGGCGCACCCGATCCCCCATCACCCAGACCGGCATCCCGTCGCTGTGCTGGACGATGCGCACGCCCTTGCGCCGCGCGTCCGCGCTGACGGCCCGCACCCCGGCCAGCACGATCGCGCGGAAATCGACCCGCAGCGGGACGAACGTCGGCTCGACGTCGGCGAGGATGCCGCCGAGATCGTCGCACAGGCGTCGCGCGATCTCCGTGCCGCGGTCGATGGCCGCGGCCGCCAGCTGGCGCCGGGCGGCGTCGATGGCCGAGTGGCGCAGGAGCGCCGCCCACGTCGCCAGCACGCTGAGCTCGTTGCGGAGCTCGTGAGAGATGATCGAGAGGGCCTCGTCACGCTTCGTGGGCTCCATTCGTCCCCCGACACGCCATCGTGCACCCGATCGCGTGTGTCGCAGACGATTTCACAGACTTCTCCGCGCCCGCGCTAGTAGCGTGTTGCGGTCCTGCGAGCGACGAGGGTAGTAACCGGTGGGCATGGCCAGCTTGACGCCTCGTGCCATCCGGCTTAGGTTCGGGGCACGAAAAAGACTCCGGTACCCCGCGGGCGAAGGAGAGGGCAATGGATTTCGAGTACTCGCAGAAGACGAAGATGTACATGGAGCAGCTCACCGACTTCATGACCAAGTACATCTATCCCAACGAGCACGTCTTCCACGAGCAGCTCGACAGCGGCCCCACGCGCTGGCAGATCCCGCCGATCATGGAAGAGCTGAAGGCCGTCGCCAAGCGAGCGCGGTCTTTGGAATCTGTTCCTGCCCGAGAGCCGCAGCGGCGCCGGCCTCACCAACCTCGAGTACGCGCCGCTGTGCGAGGTCATGGGCCGCTCGCACATTGCGCCCGAGGTCTTCAACTGCTCGGCGCCGGACACCGGCAACATGGAGGTGTTCGAGCGCTACGCCTCCGCGGAGCTGAAGAAGCAGTTCCTGGAGCCGCTGCTCGGCCGGCAAGATCCGCTCCGCCTTCGCGATGACCGAGCCGAAGGTCGCGTCCTCCGACGCCACCAACATCGAGTCGTCGGATCCAGCGCGACGGCGACTCCTACGTGATCAACGGCCACAAGTGGTGGACGTCCGGGCATCGGCGACCCGCGCTGCAAGGTCCTCATCTTCATGGGCAAGACCGACGCCGAAGAACCCGGACCGGTACAAGCAGCAGTCGATGATCGTGGTGCCGCGCGACGCGCCGGGCATCACGATCAAGCGGATGCTGACCGTGTTCGGCTACGACGACGCGCCGCACGGCCACGGCGAGGTGCTCTTCGAGAACGTCCGCGTGCCCGCAGGCAACCTGCTGCTCGGCGAGGGCCGCGGCTTCGAGATCGCGCAAGGCCGGCTCGGGCCCGGCCGCATCCACCACTGCATGCGGCAGATCGGCGTGGCGGAGCGCGCGCTCGAGCTGATGTGCAAGCGCGTCGATGAGCCGCGTCGCCTTCGGCAAGCGCATCGCCGATCACGACGTGACCCTGGAGCGCATCGCGGAGGCGCGGATCAAGATCGACCAGGCGCGCCTCCTCGTGCTGCACGCGGCCTACATGATGGACACCGTCGGCAACAAGGCCGCGAAGCAGGCCATCGCGGAGATCAAGGTGGCGGTGCCCAACGTGACGCTGCAGGTGGTCGACTGGGCCATGCAGGTCCACGGCGGCGGCGGCGTGAGCCAGGAATTCCCGCTGGCCTTCATGTGGGCGCACTCGCGCACGCTGCGGTTCGCGGACGGTCCGGACGAGGTGCATCGCCGCCAGATCGGGCGGCTCGAGCTGCGCAAGCACTCGTAGCACGCACGGCGAGGGGTGAGGGACGGGCATGTATCTGCCGAAGCACTTCGAGGAGACGCGCGTGCCCGTCCTTCACGACCTCATCCGCGCGCATCCGCTGGCGGCCCTGGTCGTGCTGACGCCGGCCGGCCTCGACGCCAATCACATCCCGTTCGAGATCGATCCCGAGCCCGCGCCGTTCGGGACGTTACGCGGTCACGTCGCGCGCGCCAATCCGCTCGCCCGTCACGTCTCCGACGTGGAGGCGCTGGCGATCTTCCAGGGTCCGGATACGTACATCTCGCCGTCGTTCTACGTGACGAAGCGGGAGACGGCGAAGGTCGTGCCGACCTGGAACTACGCGGTCGTGCACGCGCACGGCCCGCTGCGTGTCATCGACGACCGGGCGTGGGTGCGCGCGTTCGTGGAGCGGCTCACGGATCGCCACGAGGGGACGCGTCGCGACCCGTGGAAGGTCACCGACGCCCCGGCGGACTACATCGATACGATGGTGAAGGCCATCGTGGGAATCGAGATCCCGCTCACGCCGCCTCGTCGGCAAGTGGAAGGTGAGCCAGAACCGTCCCGCGCAGGACAAGGCCGGGGTGGTGGAGGGCTTGTTGGAGGACAGCGGGGAGTCGGCCTCGGCGATGGCTCGCCTGGTGCGCGACTCCCCGAGCTCATCGTCTTAGTACGCCGGGAGAACTCCCGCCTTCGTTCCGCTCTTCCGGACCGCGTTGATCTCGGCGGCGGCCATCATCGCGAGGTGGCGGCTGTCGCTCGCCAGCGTCACGAGCTGGTAGCCCTCGTCGATCATCTTCGAGGCGTAGGCGGACGTCCCGCAGTGAATGCCGGCGAAGACCCCGTGCTTCTTGCACGCCTTCAGGATCGTCTTCTGCGCTTCGACCACGGGCGCGTCGGTCTGGTCGAGGCGCGGCGGCATGCAGCCGAGCGACCAGCTCAGATCCGCCGGTCCGACGTAGATCGCCTCCACACCCGGCACGGTGAGGATGGCGTCGATGTTCTTCACCGCCTCCGCCGTCTCGATCATCGGGATGCAGAGGAGCGTGTCGTTGGCGTGCTTCCAGTAATCGCTGCCGGCGTAGAGCGAGGCGCGCACGGGCCCGTTGCTGCGGAAGCCGCGCGGCGGATACTTCGACGCCTGCACCAGCCGCTCCGCTTCCTCGGGCGTGTTGACCATGGGGCAGATGATGCCGTACACCCCGGCGTCCCACGTCTTGCCGATGATGGCCGGATCGTTCCACGGCACGCGCGCCAGGGGGATGACGTTCGTGGTGGAGATCCCCGCGAGCATCGTCACCATGGCCTGGTAGTCGACGACGCCGTGCTGCATGTCGATGGTGATGGAGTCGTAGCCCTGGTGGGCCATGACCTCCGCCGAGAACGCGCTCGGAATCGACGCCCAGCCGTTGACGACCGCTTCGCCCTTCGCCCAGATCTCTCGCAATGTATTGGCTCGCACGTCACACTCCTCGTCGAGTTTGTTCGACCACGGCCCAGCCGGCCTCGCCCAGCGGGCGGGCGCGCTTGCCTCGCTCGATGGCACGCGGATCGTTCGCGGTGCCGTCGCGCACGCGGCCCATGATCCCCTGCGCGATCGCGCCGAGCCGGAAGAGCGCGAACGCGACGTAGAAGTCCCAGTGCTCGATCGGCCCGCGCCCCACCTTCCGGCAATACACGGCGACGTACTCGTCTTCCGACGGAATGCCGATCGCGGGGAGGTCGATGCCGTCCACGCCGCCGAGCGTTTCGCCCGGCCCCATGTGATACGGGACGCAGAAATAGGAGAGATCGCCGAGCGGATGGCCGAGCGTGGAGAGCTCCCAGTCGAGGACCGCGAGCACGCGCGGCTCGGTCGGATGGACGATCATGTTGCCGGGACGAAAGTCGCCGTGCACGAGCGTGACGGTGTCGTCGCTCGGGATGTTCTCCGGCAGCCACGCCATCAACCGCTCCATCGCCTCGATCTTCTCGGTTTCCGACGCGCGGTACTGGGTCGTCCAGCGATGAATCTGGCGGGCGAAGTAGTTGCCGGGGCGCCCGAAGCCTTCGAGGCCCACCGCCTGCCAGTCGACGCGATGCAGTCGCGCGAGGATCTCGGCGAACTGATCGTAGAGCGCGGCGCGATCGGCGCGGCTGAGGCCCGGCATCAGCGGGTCGGCGAAGACGCGTCCGTGCACGCAGTCCATCAGGTAGAACGGCGTGCCGACGATCGCGGGGTCCTCGCAGAGCACGTACGTGCGCGGCACCGGCACCCCGCTGCCCTGGAGCGCCGTGATCACGCGGTACTCCCGATCGACCGCGTGCGCCGACGGCAGCAGCTTGCCCGGCGGCTTGCGGCGCAGCACGTACTCGCCGCTGCCCGCGCGGATGTAGTACGTCGGGTTCGACTGGCCGCCCTGGAACTGGCGCAGCTCGAGGGGCCCACGGAAGGTGGGGACGTGCTCGACGAGATAGCGCTCGAGCGCGTCCGCGTCGATCTGATGAACGTCGCGAACCGGAACGGTATCCGTGGTGCTGGAGACGCCTTCGATCATGCGCCGGGGCATTATACGCCGCGCGTTGGACTACACTGGCCCGCATGCTCTGGTTCGCCCTCGCCGTCGGCAGCGCGCTCTTCCAGGTCCTCCGCAACATGGTGATGAAGCGTCTCGGGCACGCGCTCGACGAGACGATCAACGTGTGGGGGCGCTTCACCTTCATCCTGCCGTTCGCCGCGCTCGGCGTGCTCGCGCAGGGCTGGCCGACGCTGCAGCCCGGCGTCTGGCTCTACTGCCTGCTCTTCGCGATCAGCCAGATCACGGGGACCCAGTTCCTCGCGCTCGCGCTCAACGTCGCCGAGATCTCGCTGGTGACCGCGCTGTGGAAGCTGAGCGTGCTGCTGCTCGTCGTGTGGGGCGTCCTCGTGCTCGGCGAGACGCCGTCGGCGATGGGGGTGGCCGGCGTCGTCGTCTCGGTCCTCGGCGTCTACCTGCTCAACGTCGAGCGGGCCCGCGTGTCGCCGTGGGCGCCGCTGATCGCGCTCGTGCGCGATCCCGGGCAGCGCTACACGCTGGGCGCCGCGTTCTTCTTCGCGCCCAGCGTGATCTTCATCAAGAAGATCGCGCTGCTCTCGAACCCCACCTTCGCGGTGTTCATGGGCTACGTGTTCTGCGCGGCGATCATCACGCCGTTCGCGATCTACCGCTCCGGCCGCCACTTCCGCCAGATCGGGCACCACTGGTGGAGCTTCGTGGCGCTGGGCGCCTTCGCCGCGATCTCGACGTGGCTCGGGACGGCCGCCTACACCATGACGGTGAGCTCGTACGTGGAGGCCGTGAAGCAGCTCGAGCTGCTCATGGCGCTCGCGGTCGGCTACCTCGTCTTCGGCGAGGGCGCGCGCATCAAGCTGATCTGGCCGGGGTGCGTGGTGATGGTGCTCGGCCTCGTCTTGCTGATCCTCGGCGGATGATACGCTTGGGCGCCATGGCACAGACGCCCCACGGTCTCGCGCGCGGCCTCACCAACTACGGGGACGCGGACTTCTCGCTCTACCTGCGGCGTTCGTTCGCCAAGTCGATGGGCTACTCGAAGGAGATGCTGGCGCGGCCGGTGGTCGGCATCGCGCAGTCCGCGAGCGGCTTCAACAACTGCCACCGCCACTTCCCGGAGCTGGTCGACGCGGTCAAGCGCGGCGTGCTCGCCGCGGGCGGCCTGCCGATCGACTTCCCCACGATCTCGCTGGGCGAGATCTTCCTGAACCCGACCAGCATGATGTTCAGGAACCTCATGTCGATCGACGTCGAGGAGATGATCCGCGCGCAGCCGATGGACGCGGTCGTTCTCGTGGGCGGCTGCGACAAGACCGTGCCGGCCCAGCTCATGGGCGCGGTGTCCGCCGACGTGCCGGCGATCCAGCTCCTCGCGGGCCCGATGCTGCCGATGCCGTACCACGGCGAGCGGCTCGGCGCCTGCACCGACTGCCGGCGCTTCTGGGCGAAGTACCGCGCGGGCGGCGTGACCGCGACGGAGATCGAGGAGATCGAGGGCAACCTCGCGACCACGGCGGGCACGTGCGCGGTGATGGGCACCGCGAGCACGATGGCCGCGATCGCGGAAGCGCTCGGCATGGCGCTGCCCGGCACCGCCGCGATTCCCGCCGTGCACGCCGACCGCCTGCGCGCGGCGGAGGCGACGGGCAAGCGCGCGGTCGCGCTCGCGAGCGAAGGCCTGCGCCCGAGCCGCATCATCACCGCGAAGTCCGTCGAGAACGCGCTGCGCGTGCTGCTCGGGATCGGCGGCTCGACCAACGCGATCATTCACCTGACGGCCGTGGCCGGACGGGCCGGCATCTCGATCTCGCTGAACCGCCTCAACGAGCTGAGCGACGCGACGCCGGTGCTGGTCGACCTGAAGCCGACGGGCCAGCACTACATGTCCGATCTCAACGCGGCGGGCGGCCTCGGCGCGGTCCTGCGCGAGCTGAAGCCGCTCCTGCACCTCGACTGTCTGACCGTGACCGGCGAGACCCTCGGGCAGCGCCTCGAGGCGGAGCCCGGGTGGGTCGATCGCGAGGTCGTGCGGCCGCTCGGCGATCCCTATCAGAAGGTCGGCGGCCTCGCCGCGCTGTTCGGCACGCTGGCGCCGAGCGGCGCGATCATCAAGCGCTCGGCCGCCGATCCCGCGCTGTTCGAGCGCGAGGGGCGCGCGGTCGTCTTCACGTCGCTCGAGGATCTCGCGAATCGCATCGACGCGCCGGACCTCGACGTCACGCCGGACGACTTCCTCGTGCTCCAGAACGCGGGCCCGAAGAGCGGCTACGCGATGCCCGAGGCCGGCTACCTGCCGATCCCCGCGAAGCTCGCGCGCGCGGGCGTGAAGGACATGGTGCGGATGTCGGACGCGCGGATGAGCGGGACGGCGTACGGCACGATCGTGCTCCACGTCTCGCCCGAGGCCGCCGTCGGCGGACCGCTGGCGCTGGTGAGGAACGGTGACCGCATCAAGCTGAGCGTGGCGCAGCGCCGGCTGGACCTGCTGGTGGACGAGGCGGAGCTCGGGCGCCGGCGCGCGGCCTGGACGCCGCCGGTGGTGCCGGCGCGCCGCGGGTATGCGAAGCTCTACATGGACCACGTGCTCCAGGCGGAGCACGGCTGCGATTTCGATTTCTTGCGGAAGGTGTGACATGACGAACGCCACGCTCGTCGCTCTGGCACTCGTGGTGATCGTGGCGGGGCCGGCCTTCGCGGGCGGCGGGCCCGGCCAGGGCGGCCGGGGCGGTCAGGCCGCGGTGGCCACGGCAGACCGCCTGCGCACGTCGCTGCCGACACGCGTCTTCCCGCATCATCACTCACCGGCACTTCAACGGCCAGCGGTTCTTCCCGTACGGCGGCGGCTACGGTGTGTACGCGCCGCCGGTCATCGGGTACGGGTACGGGACGTACGCGTACTCGACGCCAACGTACGCGGTCCCCGAGTACGTCCCGCCGCCGCCGGCGTACTATCCGCCCTCCGTGAGCTACGCGCCGCCGCCGATGCAGACGGTCATCGAGTTTCCGAACGGGCGGTACGTGCTGCAGGGCGACGGGATCACGACGGCGTATCGATGGGTGTGGATCCCGAATCCGCCGCCGGCGCCCCCGGCCGCAGAGTCGGCCGCGCCGCCGCTGCCTCCGGCGCCCCCGGCCGAACGTGAGCCGGTCCGGAGCCTCGACTTCTACCGGTGGACGGACGCCGAGGGCGTGACGCACTTCAGCGATCGCCTGGAGCGCGTGCCCGAGGCGTACCGATCGAAGGTGACGAAATCGCAGAACGTAAGCGTGAGGGCGTGAAGCGCGCGCTTCTCGCGCTGGTCCTCGTCCTCGCCGTCGCCGGCGCGGGCGTCTCCGCGTACGTGTACTTCCGCGCTCCGCGCGAACGGCTCGCGGACTACTATCCGACCGAGCCCGTCGGGCGGCGATGGGAGTACGTCGTCACCGAGCTCGGAGCGAACCCCGCCGCGACGCGCACGGGCACCGCGGTCTTCACCGCGCTCGGCGCCGGAACGTTCGACGGCCAGAGCACGATCGTGCTCAGCGTCGAGCGCGAGCTGCCGGGCTCGCCCAACGGACCGGGCTCGAAGGTGACCGTCCGCAACCACTTCGCCGTCTCGCCCGACACCATCCAGCAAGTCGCCGTGGAGTGGAAGGACGCCGTGGATCCGGGGGAGCAGGGCCGCGCCACGTATGCGCCGCCGGTGACGGTGGGACGGCTGCCGCTCACCGTGGGCGAGCGGTGGGAGGCGACCACGCAGGTGAAGAGTCCGCGCGCGGATCGCGAGTTCCGCTCCGACTCGAAGCGCTTCGTCCGCGTCGTGCGGAAGGAGACGGTCGTCGTGCCGGCGGGACGGTTCGAGGCGGTCCGGCTCGAGATCCGGACGGTCAACACGCCGGTCGGGAGCACGACGCCGTCGGAGTCCACGCGCGTGGAGTGGCGCGCGAAGGGGCCCGGGCTCGTGCGATTGACCGAGGGGCCGTTCGAGCTCGCGCTGAAGTCGCACGCCCCGGGGCCGTGAGGGCTCTCGTGCGGCCATCCGGTATGATCGTGGGGACGAAAGCCGCGACGAAAGGACAGCGATGAACGACGCGCAGCGCATCACCGGCGTGCTCTCCCCGGTCGTCACCCCCTTCAAGGCCGATCTCTCGCCGGATCCCGACCGGTTCGTCCGCCAGTGCAAGTGGCTGCTGTCGCAGAACGTCGGGCTGGCGGTGTTCGGGACGAACTCCGAGGCGAACTCGATCTCGGTGGACGAGAAGGTGGGGCTGCTGGAGAAGCTGGTGAGCGCGGGCGTCGATCCCGCGCGGATGATGCCGGGCACCGGCCACTGCGCGATCCCGGACTCGGTGCGGCTGACCGCGCACGCCGTGAAGCTCGGCTGCGCGGCGTGCTGATGCTGCCGCCGTTCTACTACAAGGGCGTGAGCGACGAGGGCCTCTACCGCAACTTCTCGGAGATCATCGAGCGGGTGGGGGAGCCGCGGCTGCGCGTGTACCTCTATCACATCCCGCCGGTGGCCCAGGTGCCGATCACGCTCGGCCTGGTCGAGCGCCTGCTCAAGAAGTACCCGGGCACGATCGCGGGCATGAAGGACAGCGGCGGCGACTGGAACAACACGAAGGCGTTCCTCGACGCGTACGCGAAGCACGGCTTCGACGTCTTCCCGGGCGCCGAGACGTTCCTGCTCGCAGGGCATGCGCCACGGCGGCGCCGGCTGCATCAGCGCGACGGCGAACACGAACCCCGGCCCGATCGCGCGCCTCTTCGAGACGTGGAAGGCCGCCGACGCCGACGCGCAGCAGGCGCGCCTGGACGAGATCCGCACGACGTTCGCGAAGTACCCGATGATCCCGGCGCTGAAGGCCGCGATCGCGCACTACGGCGGCGACGCCGCGTGGATGACGGTGCGTCCGCCGCTGGTCGAGCTGACGCCGGAGCAGTCGCGGTCGCTGATCGCGGATCTGGACGCGCGCGGCTTCACGATGCCAGGGCTGCGCGCCTGACGGAGCGTCACCAGAGCAGGAGCGCGCCGAGCGCGATCAACCCGGCGACGCCGTTCACGAAGAACGACGTCTCGATGCCCCAGTGCTCGGCGACGAAGCCCACCCAGAACGCGCCGAGCGGGAAGACGCCGCCCGACAGCAGCGTGTAGAGGCTCATCACCCGGCCGCGGAGCGCCTCCGGCGCGCGGAGCTGGAGCGACGTGTTGCAGCCCGTCACCACGATCGTGCCCGCGAAGCCGGTGACGGCGAGGAGCACCGCCGCCAGCGAGAACCAGCGCGCGAACGCGAGACCGACCAGCCCGCCGAGCGCGATCGCGAGCCCGAACGCGATGGTGTTGGCGCGCGGCGCGCTCACGCTCAGGGCGCCGAGCGACAGGCCGGCGGCCAGCGCGCCCACCCCGAGACACGCCATCAGCAGGCCGAAGCCTTCCGCCCCCATGCCGAGGCGATCGCGCGCGAGCAGGGGGACGTAGACGCTGAAGTTGAAGATGCAGAACGAGCAGATGAGCTGGAGGCCCATGATGTAGCGCACCGTCGGCGTGCGGAGGGCGTAGCGGATGCCCTCCAGGATGTCCTCGAGCACGGTCGTCGCCGTCGGGCGCGGCGCCGGCGGGCGTCCGGGAATCCGCGTGAGCATCGTGATCGCGAACACGAAGGCGAGCGCGTTGAGGAAGAAGCCGAGCGAGAGGCCGACGCGCGCGATCAGGATGCCGGCGATCGACGGGCCGATGATCCTGGCCCCGTTGAACGAGGCGGAGTTCAAGCCGACCGCGCTGGTGACGTCGCCGCGTCCGACGAGCTCCATCACCAGGGACTGCCGCGCGGGCTGATCGATCGCGCTCATGATGCCCCAGAAGACCGCCACGACCAGCACGTGCCAGTAGCGCGCGTGCCCGCTCCACGCGAGGAGCCCGAGCGTCAGCGCGAGCACGCACTGCGTGCTCTGGGTGATGAGCAGCAGGGTGCGGCGGCTGACGCGGTCGGCGAGCACGCCGGTGAAGACCGAGAAGAGCAGGATCGGCCCGAACTGCAGGGTGGACGTCAGCCCGAGCAGGAACGGCGAGTTCGTGAGCTGCAGGACCATCCAGGACTGCGTGACGGTCTGCATCCACGTCCCGACCTGGCCGACGAGCGTGCCGGCGAAGTAGACGCGGTAGTCCCGCTGCCCAAGCGCGCGGAGCCCGGCGGGGAGGGGCATGCGACGTCAGACTAGCCCGGTTTGGCGCAGGAGCCGGCAGGAACACCGAGGCCCTTGACCGAGGGGCGGCACGAGGCTATATAGTTGCCACTAGCAACCATGAAGACCGGACGCGACGCTCACCCGCCAGGCCGCCGAGCTCCAGGACGCGCTCGCCGAGTTCCTGCGCGTCTACCAGTTCCGCGACCGTGACCGGATCTGCTGCCACGACGTCTCGGTCACCCAGTGCTACGCGCTCGACGCGCTCCTGCGGCGCGGCCTGGCCACGCTGAACGAGCTGGCCGGCGACCTGTGCCTCGACAAGAGCACGGCCAGCCGGGTGGTGGCCACGCTCCAGCGCAAGGGCTACGTCGCCCGCGACGCCGCATCCGCGGGACGCGCGCGCGGTGCTGCTGACGGTGACCGGCACCGGCCAGCGCCTGGTCGAGCGGATCCGTGGCGACCTGGTGGAGGAGAAGAAGGCGCTGCTGGCGGAGTTCCCCGAGGAAGTGCGCGAGTCCGCCGCCGAGCTCATCCAGCGCCTCACGACGCGCCAGCCGCACCCGCACCGCCTGCGCGGCGCTGACGAAGCGCCCGGCCTGAGCCCATGACGGATCCCATACGTCTCTCGCGTGTCGGCCAATAGGTTGCCAGTGACAACTACTCTACCCGCGGGCGGATGTTGCTGCGGAGCCGGCTGGACCGAGACGGTCACCGACGCGCAGGTCGTGGACGTCTTCGAGCGCGTCCGTACCGGCTCGACGACATGCCGGGCGAGTTCCCACCGGAGCTGCGGCCGCTGGTGCACGACGGGATCGTGCGGGGCCACGCCGCGCTCCAGATCTATCGCAGCAGCGGCTGGCTGGACGTCGACGCCACGTTCGACCGGCCGTTGAAGGAGCTCGGGTTCGTCGTGACCGAAGGATGGGACGGGCGGACCTCGATGCCGCTGGTCGTCGTCCCGCTGAGCCGTGTCGAGACCGACGAGCTGCCGGCGCGGAAGGAAGCGGTCCTCGGCATTCAACACCGCACGGCGTTGCCGCGTGATCTGCTGGCGCGCGTCAACGCCTGGCTCGATGATGTGAGACACCCGAAGGAGGGGCAGATGGCTGAGCAGAACATCAAGGACGTCGTGAAGGACAAGTACGCCAAGGCGGCCCTGCGCGTGACGAGCGGGAGCGACGCCTCGTGCTGCGGCACCGCGTCGTCGCGCGGGAGCTGCGATCCGGTCACCTCGAAGCTCTACGAGCAGGGCGAGACCGCCGGCCTCCCGCAGGAGGCGGTCGCCGCGTCGCTCGGCTGCGGCAATCCGACGGCGCTCGCCGAGCTGGCGCCCGGGCGAGGTCGTGCTCGACCTCGGCTCGGGCGGGGGCATCGACGTGCTCCTGTCCGCGCGTCGCGTCGGGCCCACCGGCAAGGCGTACGGGCTCGACATGACCGACGAGATGCTCGCGCTCGCGCGGGAGAACCAGCGCAAGGCCGGCGTCGCGAACGTCGAGTTCCTCAAGGGAGAGATCGAGCAGATCCCGCTGCCCGACAGCAGCGTGGACGTCATCATCTCGAACTGCGTGATCAACCTGTCCGCCGACAAGGACCGCGTGTTCGCGGAGGCGTTCCGCGTGCTGAAGCCCGGCGGCCGGCTCGCGGTGTCCGACGTGGTCGTGCGGGGTGAGGTGCCGGCGGCGATCCGCAAGAGCGTCGAGCTCTGGATCGGCTGCATCGCCGGCGCGCTCGACCACGATGACTACCGCGCGAAGCTGGAGAAGGCCGGCTTCGAGCAGGTGACGCCTGGAGCCCACGCGGATCTATCGCGCCGAGGACGCGCGCGAGTTCCTGCGGGATCGCGAAGGCATCGACGCCGACGCGATCGCCCCTGCGGTGGACGGCAAGTTCCTGAGCGCGTTCGTGCGCGCGCGCAAGCCGGCGGTCACCGGCCGCTGCTGCGGCTAGTTCGAGAACCGGGTCGAGGAGAGATTTCGCCCATGACAGCGGTCATCGCTGCCGAGCGTCCCGATACTCCCGACGCCATGCGTCTGATCGAGGAGCTGCAGACGCACCTGGAGTCGTTCTACCCGCCCGAAAGCCGCCATGGGTTCAGCGTCGATCGATTGATCGCCGAGTCGGTCGCGTTCTTCGTGTTGCGCGCCGACGGCCATCCCGCCGGCTGCGGTGGCATCAAGCTGGTCGGCCGCGAGTATGGCGAGCTCAAGCGCATGTTCGTCCGCCCGGAGTTTCGTGGCGCTGGCTTCGGCGCCATGCTCGTGGACCATCTCGCCGCGCATGCGCTGGCGAATGGCGTCACGCTGCTCCGTCTCGAAACCGGCGTTCACCAGAAGGCCGCCATCCGGCTGTATGAACGCCTGGGCTTCTACCGGATCCCGCCGTTCGGCCCCTACACCAACGACCCCGCTCAGCCTGTGCTACGAGAGGCCGCTTGGCGGGTCCTTCGTGAGTGTTCCGAGCCACTCCGTCAGGCGCGCGGCGATCGCGTCGCGCACCTGACGGAACACCGCGAGCTTCTCGGCCTCCGTCCCCGTCGCGCGGGACGGATCGGGGAAGCTCCAGTGCAGGCGCTTCGCGGCCGCCGGGAACACCGGGCATGCCTCGTTCGCGCTGTCGCAGACCGTGATCACGAAGTCCCACGGCTCGTGAAGGAACCGGTCCAGCGTCTTCGACGTGTGGCCCCCGAGGTCGATGCCGGCTTCCGCCATGACCGCGATCGCCTGCGGGCGCACGTGCGTCTGCTCCGTGCCGGCGCTCGCGACCTCGTACCGGTCGCCCGCCATCGCGCGCAGCAGGCCTTCCGCCATCTGGCTGCGCGCCGAGTTGTGCGTGCAGAGGAAGAGGACGCGCGTCTTGTTCATCGCTCGGTGCCTCGTGTAGTGTGCCCGGCGGACGGCACACGGATTGTGACGAAATCATGACGGACGCACGCGTCATCACCCTCGCCCGCCGGCTCACCGCCGAAGCGGTCGGCACGGCGTTGCTGCTCGCCGCCGTGGTCGGCTCCGGCATCATGGCGGAGCGCCTCGCCGGCGGCAACGTCGCCCTCGCGCTGCTCGCGAACACGGTGGCGACGGGCGCCGCGCTCGTCGCGCTGATCCTGACGTTCGGCCCGATCTCGGGCGCGCACTTCAACCCCGCGGTGACGCTCGCCGTCGCGAGCCAGCGCGGGCTGCCGTGGCGCGAGGTGCCGTCCTACATCATCGGCGCAGGTGGTCGGCGCGTTCGCCGGCGTCGCCGCCGCGCACGTGATGTTCGAGGCGCCGCTCTTCTTCGCCTCGCGCCACGTGCGCGCGGGCTCCGCCCAGGCCTTCAGCGAGTTCGTCGCGACCTTCGGCCTCCTGGCGGTGATCTGGGGCTGCGCGCGCTCGCGGCCGAGCCGCGGTCCCGTTCGCGGTGGGCGCGTACATCACCGCCGCGTACTGGTTCACCGCGTCGACGTCGTTCGCGAACCCCGCGGTCACGCTCGCGCGCTCCGCGACCGACACGTTCGCGGGCATCCGTCCGGCCGACGCCCCGGCATTCATCGCCGCCCAACTCGCCGGCGCCGCCGCCGCGACCGCGCTCTTCCACTGGCTGATACCGACAGACGAGAGGTAAAGGCGGCCTGATGGTATCTTGCGGAGGGCTGAGAACGATCGCGATGCTCAACGGTTGGCACGACTGGAGGTTCCCCGTGCGCCATCTGCGACAGCGCTCCCGCGTCACTCTTCTCGCGGTGCTTGCCTTCGTCGTCCTTGCCCAGGCCCCGATCGCTCCGGCCCTCGGAGCGGACTGTGGCGACAGGTCCGGGCCGGGGGGCCTGGACGTCCCGTGTCACTGTGGCGACACCGTCACCACGTCCACCGTGCTGAAGTCGACGGATCCGGTGACCCGGACGGTGTGCCCGGCGCTGGGGCTCGCCGTCGCCGCCGGGGTGACCTTGAATCTCGGCGGCAAGACGCTCCGCGGCCTTTGTCCCACGGGCCAGGGTCTCCGCATTGACTCCGGTGCCAACACGACGGTCACCCGTGGACGCGTCATCGGCTTCGCGGCCGGCGTGGTCGGAGCAGCGGTCACCGCGAGCACCATCTCGAGCCTCCAGATCGAGAACAGCTGCTTCCAGGGCATCTTCCTGGAATCGAGCGACCGCAACACCATCGAGAAGAACGTCGTGCTTCGCACCGCCGGCGGGACCGCGATCGACATCGAGGGTGACGACAACACGGTGAAGCTCAACCGCACCCGCGAGGGCGTTGTCGGCATCGCCGTCGACGGCACGGGGAACGTCGTTGCCCGCAACGCTGCGCAGCGCCATCAACTCGGCGGCATTGTCATCGCGGGCACGAACGCGGTCGTCGACCGCAACCGGGGAAACGACACCGACGAATGGGCCAGGAATCAGCGTGGCAGGCGTTGGGCACCAGGTGACTCTCAACTTCGCGCACGACAGCAAAGCCGGCCACAGCGGCCTCAGCGTGTCGGCCACCGCGAGCACGATCGCCCGCAACTGCACCGACGACAACGCCGGCTTCGGCATCCAGGATCACACCACGGGCCATGGCACCCTGGGCACGGCCAACACGTACGTGCTCAACCACTGCACGGGCAACGGTTTGGGCCTCTCCGACCCGCCGGGGCTGTGCAACTGAGGGCCGGGACGCGCCTCGATTCCACTCACAGCCTCTGAGATCCTCCCGGGAGGGTGAAATCATGCACTGCCGCCGACTGGCACTCACGATCGCGTGGTCTCTGGCCGCCGGGCTCGTCGCGCCCATCGCCGCCCCGGGGGGCGCCCTCGCGGGACCGGCGTGCGGCACCACGATCACCGGCACGGTGAAGCTCACCGCCGATCTCGACTGCTCGCACATGGCCACGAGTCCGGCTCTGACGCTAGCCACCCGCGCCAAGCTGGACCTCGGCGGCCGAACGGTCACGTGCGCCCCTGGCGGCACGGGCCTCGACCTGGCGAACCAGTTCGCCGTCGTGAGCAATGGAAGGGTGACCGGCTGCGACACGGCGGTCCGGGTGGGGGGAGCGGGCAGGAACACCGTGCGCCGCCTGACCGTCGATGGCAACGATGTCGGCATCGCGGTCACCTCGGATCGGAATCAGCTCAGAGACAACACGGTTGTCGACAGCGAGAGCGGCATCATCCTGGCCGCAGGCGCCGACCACAATCTGGTCGAGCACAACCACGTCACGGGGAGCCAGGGGACGAACATCCTCATCAACTCGGATCACACCCTCGTCAGGAACAACACCGCCAGCGCGAGCGTCAGCGGCAGCGGCATCGGCATCGCGGGCGACGAGAACAAACTGATCGGCAACCACACCGCCGGCAATGGCGCCGACGGTGTGGAGGTGCTAGGCGGCGTTCACAACAAATCGTTCAAGACCACGGCTCCCGGCAACGCCCGGGGCATTGCCGTTCACGCCGGCGCCCGCGAAGCGTGATCAGCCAGACCAACGCCAGCGGCAATTCCGTGGCGGACCTGTTCGATGACGACCCGGCCTCGCCGTGTGAGACCCAGTGGGTGCGGAACCGGACCGCGACCACCACTGTCGGCGGGGCAGGCGCGGCCTGCATCAAGTAACCAGCGGCCCAGGTCAGCACGCGACGGAACGTTGGCCTGCTAGCCCGCGATGCCGTCGACGGCGGCCTCGAGCCGAGCCGCCGCGCTCGCGATCCGCGCCCGCGCGTCGGCGACGACGCGCTCGTCGCTGACGAGCGCCGCGCCGAAGACGTCGGCCTGCCGGCGCGTTTCCTTGGAGGCCGGCCCGCCGCGAAGATCGCGCGCCTCCACGAAGCGCACGGGATCGAGCGCCGCCTTGATCGACGCGTCGCTGAGCCCGGCGGGCCGCCCGTGGTAGGCGACCGCCGCCTCGTCGAGCAGCGCGGACGTGACCGCCGCGGGCCCGAGGCCGCGCTCCTCGCAGAGCCGCACGAGGATGCCGACGATCTGGTGCGCGGTGCGCCAGGGGAGACCGCGCTCGCGGACGAGCGCGCCGGCCAGGTCGGTCGCGGTGCCCCAGTGCTGCCACGCCTGCTCCTGCAGCCACTCGCGGCGCACGCCGACCTCGGGCAGCAGCTCGCAGAACCAGCCCAGATCGCGCACGCAGTTGTCGGCGACGCGCCAGAGCTGCTCGAGCGCGTAGTAGCGCTCGGTGACCGGCAGGCCGGTCGAGCCCTTCAGCGCGTGGAACGACGTCACCACGGTGCCGAGCGCCTCGGCCGCCGCGCCCTTGATCTCGGCGGGGCCGACCACGTTCTTCTTCTGCATCATGATCGACGACGTGTTGCAGAAGCGGTCCGGGATGTCGAGGAAGTGGAACTCGCTCGTGGACCACAGGATCAGGTCGTCCGCCCAGCGCGCCAGCGAGTGGTAGAGCAGCGCCAGCACGCTCGCGACGTCGAGCGTGTCGTCGGGCGTCAGCTCGAGGATCGCGTCCGCGGCGTTCTCGTGGATCCCGTCGAAGCCGAGCAGCTCCGCCGTCCGCGCGCGATCGATCGGGAAGTCCGAGCCCACCATGATGACGGCGCCCGCCGGGCTCTGGTTCACGCGGCGGTAGGCGGCGTGGAGCCGCTCGAAGTCGCGCGCGAGCGTCGCCACCCAGGAGAGCAGCAGGTGCGCGAGGGTCATCGGCTGCGCGTGCTGCCCGAACGTGTAGCCGGGGATGATCGTCTCGCGTGTGCGCACGCGCGAGGTCGAGGAGCACGCGGCGCAGGCGGTTCACCGCCTCCATCACGGCCAGGAGCTTCTCGCGCTGGTAGACGTTGATGGCGACCGACGTGAGATCGCCGGTGCTGCGGGCGAGGTGGAGCCGGCCGCCCACGTCCTCGCCGAGCGCGCGGATCAGGTACTGCTCGCCGGAGTGCGTGCCGCCGCCGACGCGGACGCGCGCCGCCGTGACGCCCTCGCGTTCCATCTCGCGCAGCGCGCGGAGCATGGCGGCGCCGTGCTCACGTGACAGGAGGCCGCGCTCCACCAGCATCACCGCGTGCGCCTTGTCGAAGGCGTGGATCACATGAAGCATGGGCGTGATGCGGCCGGCCGTCATGCGCGCGAGCTGCGGCAGCATCTCCTCGCGCAGACGGATGCCGGCGGTGCGGAAGCCTCGGTACTCGGACGACGGTTGCTGGAGCATGGGCAGAGCCTAGCGGCGCCGCGCGCCCTGACAAGTCTTCGTCTAACGGCAGTCGCGGAGCGGCCCGGCTTTGCCGGGCCGCGGAGCGCGGGGGGATTGGGGGGTGCGTCTCGCACCCCCCATGTGGCTTGCCGTGCCAGTCGCGCAGCGGCTTCACGATCGCGCCGGACTTGACCAGCCCGTCGCGCACGGCCGCCACGATCTTCTCCGCGCCCGGCGAGTCGCCGTGGATGCAGATGGTCTCGACCTTCGCGTCGATGAGCTTGCCGCTGATCGTGCGCACCTTCTGCTCCATCACCATGCGCACGGCCTGATCGGCGGCCTTCGCGGGGTCGCTCACGAGCGCGTCCTTGCCGAGCTTCCTGGAGACGAGCTGGCCGTCGTCCGCGTAGACGCGGTCGGCAAAGCCTTCGGCCGCTACGCGCAGCCCCGGGACCTTGCGGACCTCGGTGTCGTACTTCGTCATCGCCATCGTCATCAGGATGAGGCTCGGGTCGAGCTCGACCACCTGCTCGCCGGAGGCGCGGCCGAGCGCGAGGTTCTCCTCGAACATGAAGTACTGGATCCCGTGCGCCTTCACGTGCTGGAGGGGCGCGCCCATCGCCTTCGCGAACGCCCAGAGCGCGCCGACCTGGTAGCGGTGAATGTCCTTGATCTCCTGCGGCGACACTTCCATGCGGCGCCGACCGAACCCCATCAGGTCCGGAAGACCGGGATGCGCGCCGATGGCCACGCCGTGCTGCACCGCGAGCTCCACCGTCTTGCGCATGACGTGCGGCTCGCCCGCGTGAAACCCGCAGGCGATGTTGGCCGACGTGATGTTCGGCATGATCTCTTCGTCGGCGCCGAGGGTCCAGCGGCCGTAGCTCTCGCCCATGTCGCAGTTGATGTCGATGTAGACGGGGGTGCTCATAGCCTTGGCAAGACCTCCTTGGCGACGCGTTCGACCTGGTCCGGCTGGTACCGGTACGGGATCAGGATAATCCGATTCACGCCCGTCGCGACGTGGGCCCGGAGCTGCTCCACGCACTGGTCCGGGGACCCGTGGATGGCGTGCTCGATGGTGGATTCGCTCCACGCCGCCACGTCCCACTCGGTCGACAGCCAGTGGCGCATGTCGGCGGTGGTCTGCTCGCGGTCCCGGCCGACGTAGATCGCGAGCTGGTTGGTCGAGCTGAGCGTCTTCGGATCGCGCCCGGCCTCGCGCGCGAACGCCTGCACCTTCGCCCAGCCCTTCGTGAAGCTCTCCGGCGTGTAGAAGTAGGTGAGCCAGCCGTCGCCCACGGTGCCCGCGCGCTTGAGGACGGCGTCGACGTAGCCGCCCACGAGGATCGGCGGCCGCGGTCGCTGGACGGGGCGCGGGACCATCACGGCCTCGCGGAGGTTGAACTCGTCCGCCTTCAGCGTGGTGCGCTCCTGGCTCCACAGCTTCATCAGGATGTCGAGGTTGCGCTCGAAGATCCGGCCGCGGCCCTTGAAGGGGACGCCGACCGCGTCGAACTCCCGCGCGTACCACCCGGCGGCGACGCCGAGCACGAGGCGGCCGTGCGAGATCACGTCGAGGCTGCCGAGCGCCTTGGCGGCGACGACGGGATTGCGGAGCGGCAGCACGAGCACGCCGGTGCCCAGCTTGATGCGCGAGGTGCGCGCGGCGACGGCGCCCAGGGTCGTGATCGAGTCGATGATCGGGAACGACGGCTCCACGCCGAGCAGGATGTGATCCCACGCCCACAGCGACTCGAAGCCGAGCGCTTCCGCGCGTGCGGCGTAGGCGTAGATCGCGTCGATGTCCGGCACCTCGCCGGGCCCGACGAAGTTGCGGATCGCGAGGCCGAAGTCCGTCATCCGATGAACTGCCGCTTGGGATCGAGGAGTCGCAAGAGGTCGAGCTCCTTCAAGCTGGGGGGCTCCGTCCTGGCGAGGGCTGGACTGACGAGGACCTCGAACCCCGTGTTGTCGTGGACGTCGTCGATGGTGACGCCCGGGTGCAGCGCGATCAGACGCATCCACCGGCTCGTCGGCTCGAAGTCGAAGACGCCGAGCGTGGTGATGATGCGCGACACGCCGCCGAAGAGCAGCCCCCGCTGCCGCCGGTCGTCGCCGCCGTCGAGATAGCCGGGGCTGGTCACGAAGTCCACGCGCTCGATGAACCGGCGCTTCTCGTGCACGGTGAGGATCATGACCTCGCGACAGAGCGAGATGATGTCGTTGGCGCCGCCGCTGCCCGGCAGCCGCACCGTCGGCCGGTCGTAGCTGCCGATCGCGCTGGTGTTGAGGTTGCCGTGCCGGTCGATCTGGGCGCCGCCGATGAACCCCACGTCGAGGAAGCCGCGCTGCGCGAGCAGGAACGCGTCGGTGATGCCGGGCAGCATCTGCGCGCGATACGCCGTCCGCATCTCGTTGGTCGAGATCGGCAGGTCGCCGGCCTTGAACGCCGGCCCCACGATGCCGCCTTCGATCACCATCGTGAGCCTCGGCGCGTGCATGCGCTGGGCGAGGGAGGCGGCCATGAGCGGCGCGCCGACGCCGACGAACACGGTCGTGTTGTCCTTCAGCGCGCGGGCGCCCATCACGGCGAGCAGCTCGTTCGCGGTGACGGTCATGGGTTCGTCAGGGACCGCGCCCGGCGGGCGGAGTCGCGCCGCACACCCTCGTCGAACAGCTCCAGGTAGTCGGCGTGATTGCCGGGTCCGTAGACGTACTTGTCCAGGTATGCGCTCACCGCGGCCGCCCCGTGCTGCTTGATCCCCTCCACGTACGTCGTGAAGTGCGCCGGCTCGGAGTCGTACAGCCCGTAGCATTCGTGCGGATACGAGCCATAGGCCACGTGGACGATCGCGTCCACCATGAAGCCCGGGATGAGGGTGCGGTCGGGATGCTTGCGGATCGCGTCGTCGGGCACGATCTCCTCGGCCGTCATGAGCACGGTGGTGGCGGCGCGCGCGATGTCGGCGTCCATGTGCGGATAGCCGTCGATCTGACCGTTGCCGAAGCGATCGGCCCGATGCACGTGGATCATCGCCACGTCGGGGAAGAGCGCGGGGACCGCGTGGAACGTGTGGCCGGTGTAGGGGCACTCGACGGTCTTGGAGCCGCCGACGTTCATCAGGTCGGAGCCGAGCATGGTCAGTGACGGAAGGAACGGCACGCCCATCGCGGCGGCGCGATAGCGCAGACCGAGCGCCAGGTGACTCCACTCCTCGAACTGGATGCGCCCGCTCTCGACGTACTCGCGCTGGATGCGCGAGAGGCCCCACGGCAGGCCGATGCCCATCCACGACGTCACCAGCTTGTCCGCGGCGCCCGCGACCACCGCCCACTCGCCTTCGTACGACATGAGGTTGCGCGAGAGCGTGAGGCCGCTCGGGCGCTGGCGCAGCAGGGCCCAGATGAGCGCCAGCGGCGTGCGCGAGTAGAGGCACCCGCCGATCGCGATGTGGTCGCCGGGCTTCACGCGCCCCACCGCGTTCTCGAGCGTGGTGAGCTTCTCGGCGGCGGACTTCGTCTTGGCTTCGAGGCGCAGGCGCGCGGCGTGGAAGTCGTACTCCTTGGGGGCGATCGTCACGTCACGATCTCCCACGCGCTCTGGTAGCGGTCGAGCTGCTCGATGGTGTACGGGTCGAGCGGGTGCTCGCGCTCCGGGATCTCGACGTGCTTGTCCTCACCGCAGAGCGGCGTCGTGAAGTAGCGCTGCCCGGTGTCGTTGATGGGCGTGACGATCGTGCCGAGCTCGGGATGGCGGCGCGCGAGCTTGAGCGCGGCGGCCACGTTGCAGCCGCTCGAGATGCCGCAGAAGATGCCTTCCTCGCGGGCGAGCCGCCGCGCGACGTCGACGCTCTCCTGCGTCGTCGTCGTGATCACGCCGGTGAGGATCGAGACGTCGAGGTTGCGCGGCACGAATCCGTCGCCGATGCCCTCGATGCCGTGGTGGCCCCACGCGCGCTTCGAGAGCAGCGCGCATTCCGCCGGCTCGACGGCGTAGAGCCGCACGCGCGGATCCTGCGTGCGCAGGTAGCGGCCGACGCCGGTGAGCAGCCCGCCGGAGCCCTGCGAGTCCACGAACGCGTCGATCTTCCCGCCGCTCTGCTCCCAGACTTCGGGCCCGGTGGTGAGCATGTGGGTCTCGACGTTGTCCGGGTTGTCGAACTGCCCGGGCACCCAGTACTGGCCGGGGGCGGCCGCGCGGATCTGCTCGAGCTTCTGCAGGGAGAGATCGACGTCGCTCTCGCCGCCCGGGGTGAAGACCAGGTCCGCGCCGTACGCGCGCATGATCTTCTTGCGCTCGTCGCTCATCCCTTCCGGCATCACGATCGTGCACGGGTAGCCCTTCACCGCCGCCACCCACGCGCAGGCGATCCCCGCGTTGCCGGTGGAGCACTCGAGCACGCGCATGCCGGGCTTCAGGGCGCCGCGCCGCTCCGCCTGCGTGAACATGTGCAGGTAGATGCGGTCCTTGAGGCTCCCGGTGGCGCCGTACCACTCGATCTTCACGTAGATGGCGGGCGCGATGTCCCGGGTGATGCGGTTGAGCTTGACGAGCGGCGTGCGGCCGACCGCCTCGGCGATCGACGGCAGCGCGGAGGCGTAGCGGTCCCACGGAGTGGCCGTCATGACGCGAGCATTCTTCGGGCCGCCGCCGGGAATGTCAACAATTCGGCCCGACACATGGGTGCGGACGTCATCGGAGCAGGGCTCCGGCCATCGCGACGAGCCACGCCGGCGCCACGGCGAGCACGCCAAGGCACCACGCGCGGACCCGGCTGAGCCGCCCTGAGCCGGCGTCGGCACGGACTCGTGCTTCCGTCGTGATCGCCCCCCCGAGGGCGGCCGCGATCGTTCCCAGCAGGGCGACCGCGGTGATGACGGTCATCCGCGGCCGCACGTGCGGGCCCAGCAATCCCAGGACGGCCACGAGCCACGCGGGCACCAGCGCCGCGACCCCGAGCGCCCAATCGACGTGCGCATCCTTGGGGGGCGTCACCCGCCGGCGCACCGCGGCGCTTGCGGCGAGCCCGCCGGCGGCGAGCACCACGCGACACGACCGCGATCCATGCTGTCCACACGGACACAAGATACGGGCCGGCGCGCGTGATTGACAGGCGCTCGGCGACGATAGAAAGTACGCGCGGGTTGCAGCGCTACTCGAGCGGAGGAGATCACGTCATGAGGCGAGCCGTCCTCACCGTTTCCGTCATGCTGGCCCTCGTGCTGGGCGCCGCCTGGTCCGGCGTCTTCGCGCAGCAGGAGTCGATCAAGATCGGCGTCATCCAGCCGCTCTCCGGGCCCGTCGCGGCCTCCGGGAACTACATCCGGATGGGCGCCGAGATCGGACGTGACTGGATCAATGGCGCGCGGGGGCGTGCTCGGGCGGCAGGTGCAGCTCCTGATCGAGGACAACAAGTCCGATCCCAAGGAAGCGGCCACCGCCGCCGAGAAGCTCATCGTGAAGGACAAGGTGCCGGTCATCGTCGGCGCCTGGGGCAGCTCGATGACGCTCGCGGCGATGCCGAAGCTCGAGGAGTACGGCGTGCCGATGATCGTCGAGACCTCGAGCGCGGCCACCATCACCAAGCGCGGCAACCCGTGGATCTTCCGCATCAGCCCGCCGAGCGAGATGGAAGCGCTCGGGCTCGAGAAGTACATGAAGGACCTCGGCATCAAGAAGGCCGACTTCCTCGCGGTCAACACCGACTGGGGGCGCGGCGCCGTCGGCGCCTTCGGTGACCTGCTGAAGCGCTCCGGCGCCACCGTCGGCGCCTCGGAGTTCATGGAGCAGGCCGCCACCGACATGAACGCGCAGATCACCAAGATCAAGGCCGACAACGCCGACACGCTGTTCGTCACCACCTCGGTCGAGCAGATCACGCTCGTGCTGCGGCAGGCGCAGGAGCAGCGGCTGGCGCGCAAGGTGATCACCACGGGCGGCAGCTCGGCGCCGAGCCAGCTCATCAAGCAGGCCGGGCCCGCGGCGGAGGGGACGTACCACATCCTCTTCTTCCTGCCGTGGTTCCCGGAGGCGATGCCGGACGGCAAGCTCGCGAAGGCGTTCGTGGACGAGTGGAACAAGCGCGGCCACCCGTTCGACGGGCTCACCGAGGGCTTCCGCGGTCACGACGGCGTGCTCACCGCCGCCGAGGCGATCAAGACGGCCGGCAAGCCGGATCCCAAGGCCGTGCGGGACGCGCTCTGGAAGGTGAACCTCATGGGCGTGAACGGGCCCATCAAGTTCGAGAAGGACGGGCCCGCGGGCAAGGAGAGCGGGCAGAGCAAGCCGAGCATCTTCATCGTCCAGATCAAGGACGGGAAGATCGCGCTGCCCGCGTTCGTGGCGAAGAAATAGGACCTGGACCAGCTCCTCCAGCACCTGCTGAACGGGCTGCTGCTGGGCGCCACGTACAGCCTGCTCGGGATCGGGCTCACGCTCGTCTTCGGGCTGATGAACGTGGTCAACTTCGCCCACGGCGAGTTCTACACGCTGGGCGCGTACGCCACGTTCGCGGCGCTGGTGCTGGGCTCGGTCAACTTCTTCCTCGCCATCCCGATCGCGATCGTGGTGGGCGCCCTCGCGGGCGCCCTCTGCGACCGCTTCCTGCTCCGCCCGCTGCGCGGCGCCTCGATCGACACGGTGATGCTCGTGATGATCGGCGTGTGGATCGCCATGCAGAACGCCGAGCTCCTCGGGTGGGGCGGGGTCGCGAAGTCCGTGCCGACCCCGCTGCCGTCGCAGCCGCTGACGGCGGGGCCGCTGTCGCTGTCGCCGCTGCGCCTGTTCGTGTTCGTGGTCTCCGGTCTCCTGATCCTCGGCGCGCACCTCCTGCTGGCGAAGACCAAGCTCGGCCGCGCGATGCGCGCGACGTTCCAGGACCGTGAGACCGCGGCGCTCATGGGCGTCAACATCGACCGGGTCCACACGATCACGTTCGCGTTCGGCGCCGGGCTCGCGGCGGCGGCCGGCGCGCTGCTCGGCCCCGTGTTCCTCCTGTACCCGTCGATGGGCGATCTCGCGTCGCTCAAGGCCTTCTCGGTCGTGATCCTGGGCGGGCTCGGGAACTTCGCGGGCGCGGCGCTCGGCGGGATCGTGCTCGGCGTCGCGGAAGAGCTCGGCGCCGGCTACATCTCGTCCGGCTACCGTGACGCGGTCGGCTTCCTCATCATCGTCGCCGTGCTGCTGCTGCGCCCCGCCGGTCTGTTCGCGCGCGCCGAACGCGTAGGGAGTGACGGCATGGGCCGTCAAGGCTGGCACGTGACGCCTGGGCCGTCGGTTCTGGCTGCGCCCTCGTGGTGGCTGCCACGGCGCCGCTCTGGGTGTGGAACCCGTACCACCTGCACACGCTCATCATGGCGGGGATCTTCGCGGTGCTGGCGCTGAGCCTCAACCTCCTCCTCGGCTACACCGGCCAGCTCTCGCTCGGCCACGCGGCGTTCTTCGGCATCGGCGCCTACGCGTCCGGCCTGCTCACCGTGAAGCTCGAGTGGTCGCCGTGGGTCGGCCTGGTGGCGGCCGTGGCCCTGCCCGCGCTCGCGGGGTGGGTGATCGGCCGGCTCGCGCTCAAGATCCGCGGCGCGTACTTCGTGCTGCTGACGATCAGCTTCGCGGGCGTGGTCTCGCTCGTGAGCGTGAACTGGATGGAGCTGACGAACGGACCGCTGGGCCTGCCCGGCGTGCCCGCGCTCGCGCTGGCGCTGCCCGGGGTGCCCGAGCTCTCGCTGCGGACCAAGACCGCGTTCTACTACGTCGTGCTCGTGGCCGTCGCGCTCTGCTACCTCGTGTGCGCCGCCGCTCGTGCGCTCCCGCGTCGGCCGCGCCTTCGTGGCGCTCCGCGAGAACGAGACGCTCGCGGAGTCGGTGGGGATCAACGTCACCCACTACCTCGTGCTCGCCACCGTGGTCAGCGCGGCCATGGCGGGCCTCGGCGGTGGGCTCTACGCGCACTACACGCGGTTCGTCAGCCCCGAGGTCTTCCTGTTCACCTACACGGTCACGATGGTCATCATGGTGGTGGCGGGCGGCAAGGGCACGTTGACCGGGCCGATCGTCGGCGCCGTGCTCTTCACCGCGCTGCCGGAAGTGCTGCGCGCGGCGACCTCGTGGCAATGGCAGATGCTGCTCTACGGCATCCTGCTGGTCGCGGTCCTCTTCTTCATGCCGCGCGGGATCGTGCCGTCGCTCGGCGGCGGGCCGCGGCGCGCATGAGCGAGGTGCTCGCCGTGGGTGATCTCACGGTGCGCTTCGGCGGCGTCACGGCCGTCGGCGGCGTGAGCTTCGGCGTCCGCGCCGGGCACCGTCACGAGCCTCATCGGCCCCAACGGCGCCGGCAAGACGACCGCGTTCAACGTGATCACCGGATTCCAGCGGCCGACGGCGGGCGCCGTGATGCACGACGGCACCGCGATCACCGGCTGGCGTCCGCATCGCATCGCCGCGCGCGGGCTCGTCCGCACGTTCCAGAAGACGAGCCTGTTCCCCGGGCTCTCGGTCACGGAGAACGTCCTCACCGGACTTCACCTCCGCGGTCGCGTCGGGCTCGGCGCCGCGTTGCTGCGCCGGGGCCGGGTGAGCGAGGAGGAGCGCGCTCTCGCCGAGGACGCGCGGCGGGTGATCGAGTTCGTCGGGCTCGGCGCGCGGCGCGACACGCTCGCGAGCGCGCTCGCGTACGGCGACCAGCGCCTGCTGGAGCTGGCCGTGGCGCTCGCCGCGCGGCCGCGCCTGCTCCTGCTCGACGAGCCGGGGTCGGGGATGACCGCGTCCGAGAAGTCGGCGCTGGCCGCGTTGATCCAGCGGATCCGCGGCGACGGGATCACGATCTTCCTGGTCGAGCACGACATGCGGCTCGTGATGGGGATCTCGGATCGCGTGCTCGTGCTGAACTACGGCCGGCTGATCGCGGACGGCAGCGCCGCGGAGATCCAGCGCGATCCCGAGGTCATCCGCGCGTACCTGGGAGCGGGAGCGCATGCTGGCGCTTGAGGGGCTCGTCGCGCGCTACGGTCCCGTGACGGCGGTGGCCGGCGTGTCGTTGACCGTCGCCGCCGCCGAGTTCGTGTGCCTGATCGGGGCCAACGGCGCGGGCAAGAGCACCACGCTGAAGGCGATCTCCGGCCTCGTGCCCGCCGCCGCCGGGCGCATCCGCTTCGACGGGCAGGACATCCACGGACTGCCGGCGCAGGAGATCCTGAGGCGCGGGATCGCGCATTGCCCCGAGGGCCGCCGCGTGTTCCCGTACATGACGGTGGACGAGAACCTGGCGATGGGCGCGTACGTCCGGAGCGACCACGCCGCCGTCGCGTCGGACCTCGCCCGCGTGTTCGAGCACTTCCCGATCCTGAAGGAGCGGCGACGCCAGGCGGCGGGGACGCTGTCGGGCGGCGAGCAGCAGATGCTGGCGATCGGCCGCGCGCTGATGGCGCGGCCCCGCCTGATCCTGTTCGACGAACCGTCGCTCGGTCTGGCGCCGACCGTCGTAGAGTCGGTCTTCGGCATCATCGCGGGGATCCAGCGCGAGGGCACGACGGTGCTGATGGTCGAGCAGAACGCGTACATGGCCTTGAGGCTGGCGAGCCGCGCGTACGTGATGGAGACGGGACGCATCGTGCTCGAAGGGCCGGCGCATGCCCTCAGCGAGAACGAGCACGTCAAGCGCGCGTACCTGGGAGGGTAGGACGATCGTGCGAGTCGCGGCATGGGCCATCGCGTTCACGCTCGGCGTCGTGGCGGCAGAGTCGCCCGCGTGGGCGGGACGGCCGCTGGTGACCGAGGATACCGGGACGCTCGAGCCGGGCGCCGTCGAGCTCGAAGTCGGTCTCGACTACATCCGCGGGACGAGCGCCGACCTCGTGGTCTTTCCGGGCCCGCTGGCCTTCAACATCGGGCTTCTTCCCCGGCTCGAAGCAACCGTCGCGACCCTGTTCCTTCTCTCCGATCCCGACGGGGCGCCGAGCCGCGCGGGCCCCGGCGACAGCGCGATCCGGCTCAAGTACCGGTTCTTCGACGAGACCGAACGGATCCCGGCCCTGATGGCCGCGGTGGCGATGCGACTGCCCACCGGTGACGCGGACCGCGGGCTCGGTGACCGCGGCGTCGACGTCCAGGCGCTCGCCGTCGCGAGCAAGACGTTCGGTCCCGTCACGGCGACGATCAACGGCGGCTACGTCTTCGCCACGCACGACCGGGCCGCCGACTCGGTCAACATCTTCGCCTCGGTCGAGACGGCCATCACTCGCGCGTGGTCGATCGCGGCCGAGGCGGTGACCGACCTGGCGACGAGTCGTCAGACCGACGACCGGCTCGTGCTGCGCGTGGGCACGGTCTACGCGCTCGGGGAGCGCGTCAGGCTCGATGCGGCGGCCGGCTTCGGCGCCACGCGCGCCAGTCCCGATCTCTTCCTCACGCTCGGCATCACGATCCTTCTCAACCCTCGGTGAGGTAACGGTGGGAGCGAAATACTTCGGCGCGTCGGTCCTGCGAAAGGAAGACCCGCGCTACCTGCGCGGGGACGGGCGCTACGTCGACGACATCGTCCTGCCCGGCCTGCTGCACGCGGCGTTCGTGCGGAGCCCGCACGCGCACGCGCGCATCCGCCGCGTCGCGACGGACCGGGCGCGCGCGGTGCCCGGCGTCGCCCGCGTCTTCACGTTCGCCGACCTCGAGCGCTGGATGAAGCCGATGCCGCTCTTCGGCGCGATCCCGCCGGGGCTCGCGGCGCGCGTCGACGTGGCGATGAAGCAGGCCGTCCAGCTCGCCATGTGCAAGGACCTCGTCCGCCACGCGGGGGAGATCGTCGCGATGGTGCTGGCCGACACCCCCGCGGTCGCGGAGGACGCGGCCGAGCTCGTCGAGGTCGACTACGAGGCCCTGCCGGTCCTGAGCGACCCGATCGCCGCGGCGGCGCCCGGCGCGCCCGTGCTCTACGACGCGTGGGGCGACAACGTGGCGGTGCACTTCCGCACGGGCTTCGGCGACGCCGACGCCGCGTTTCGCGCGGCGGACGTCACCGTCCGCGAGCGCTTCGACATCCAGCGCTACGTCGGCATGCCGATCGAGACGCGCGGGGTGGTCGCGCAGTGGGAGGCGCGGGACGGCAGCCTCACCACCTGGAACACGACCCAGGTCGTCCACTTCGTGCAGCAGGGCCTGGTGGCCGCGCTCGGGCTCCCCGCGCACAAGATCCGCGTGATCGCGCCGGACGTGGGCGGCGGATTCGGCACGAAGGCGAACGGGTATCCCGAAGACCTCCTCGTCCCCGCCGCGGCGATCGCGACCCGCCGTCCCGTGAAGTGGATCGAGTCGCGCCGCGAGCACATGATCGGGTCCGCGCACGCGCGCGGTCAGATCCACGAGATCGAGCTCGCGGCGAAGCGCGACGGCACCATGCTCGCCGTGCGCGACCGGATCTGGGTCGACCTCGGCGCGTACAACGTGTGGGGCATCGTGCTGCCGTACAACACGGTGGCGCACCTGCTGGGCCCGCATCGCGTGCCGAACCTGGCGGTGGAGTGCCGCGGCGTCGTCACCAACCGGATCGCGAACGCGCCGTACAGAGGAGCAGGAAGGCCAGAGACGGTGTTCGCAATGGACAGGATTGTCGATTGCCTGGCACGAGAGCTGCGCATGGACCCGGCCGAGCTGCGGCGGCGGAACTATCTGAGCGCCGCCGACCTGCCGTACGAGCTGCGGATTCCGTATCGCGACGGCAACCCGCTCGTCTACGACAGCGGCGACTTCCGCGCGGCGCTCGATTCGGCGCTCGAGGCGGCGGACTACGACGGTCTCCGCAAGGCGCAGCCCGGCCTTCGCGCGCGCGGGATCTATCGCGGCGTCGGCATCTCGGGCTACGTCGAGGGCACCGCGATCGGTCCGCACGAGGGCGCCACCGTGCGGCTCGACGCGTCCGGCCATGCCGTCGTCGCCACCGGCGCGTGCTCGCAGGGACAGGGCCACGAGACCTCGTTCGCGCAGCTCGCCGCGGATGCGCTCGGCATTCCGCTGGAGTGGGTGACGGTCGTGGGCGGCGACACCGCCGCCATCCCGTTCGGTGTCGGCACGTTCGCCTCACGCAGCGCGGTGAACGCGGGCACCTCGATCCACGAGGCGTCCACGCGCGTGCGCGAGAAGGTCATCGTCGCGGCGGCGGCGCTCCTCGAGGCCGCGCCGGCCGACATCGAGATGACCGACGGCATGCTGTCCGTGCGGGGGGCGCCGGGCTCCGCGGTGCCGCTCGCCCGCGTCATCCAGGCGGCGCTGCCGACGTTCGCGAAGCCCGGGGTGGCGCCGCCGGACTTCGAGGCGACGGTCTACCACCATCAGCCGACGGTGACGTACACGAGCGCGGTCCACATCGCGGTCGTGGACGTCGATCCGGAGACGGGCGGCGTGAAGCTCCTGCGCTACGTGGTCTCGCACGACTGCGGCACGGTCATCAATCCGGTGATCGTGGAGGGCCAGATCCACGGCGGCGTCGCGCAGGGCGTCGGCGGCGGCATGCTCGAGGAGATGGTGTACGACGACCAGGGGCAGCTGCTCACCGGCAGCTTGATGGACTACGCGGTCCCGAAGGCGCTCGACCTCCCGCTGATCGAGACCGTGCACCTCGAGTACCCGTCGCCGCGCAACCCGCTCGGCATGAAGGGCATCGGCGAGGGCGGCGCCATCTCTCCGCCGGCGGCGATCGCGAACGCCGTCGAGGACGCGCTGGCGCCGTTCGGGGTGCGCGTGACCCGGACGCCGCTCATCCCGTCCGCGGTGCGCGGGCTGGTCGAGCGCGGGCGTTCCGCCGGCGGCTGAGCGGTCTCGGCGCGACGATGGGGCGCGCGCGCAGCATGCGGTGGGGAGCGCGCGCCGCACCGGGGCACGCCCCGCTCTTGTAACTGTGCGGAAACGCGGGCGCGAGGTCTGGCATATCGGTTGCGACACGCGCAGGCCATGCGAACCATGATCGCGGTGATCTGCATGGCGGGACTCCAGCTCGCGGGGTGTGCATCGACGCGCGAGACGGCGCTGCGTGACGACGTGCTGCTCGACGTGTACTGGGGGGCGGCGCGCGCGTGTGAGCACCGCTACGCCACGCTTCACGTGGACCATCTCGGGCTCGACGGCGCCCTCAGTCTCTCGGCCGGCGCGGACTCACGGAGCGAGTTCGCGTCGTTCCGTGACTGCTACTGGAAGGGGGTAGCGACGCGCGTCGAACAGCGCCGTGCCGCCGGTCTGCCGGTGCCCGACGCGATGAACCTGACGCCGGACATCGACCTTGAGTGAGGGGCTCCCGTCGGCGACGCGCCGGGGGCGGTGGCTCACCCTGCTGGCGGTGCTCGTCGTCGCCATCACCTCGTCGCCGTTCGGCGTGCCACCCATGGGGCAAGAACCGCGCCTCCGGCAATACTTCGTGGCCGCCGAGGAGGTGACGTGGGACTTCGCTCCGTCCGGACGCAACCTCGTGATGGCCCACGGCGGCAAGGACGGTGCGATTCCGGCGCCGTGGGCGAAGAGCACGCGGCACAAGAAGCTGCGCTACATCGAATACACGGACGACACGTTCACGACCCGGAAGCCGCAGCCGGAGTGGCTCGGCATCCTGGGGCCCATCCTTCGCGCCGAGACGGGGGACATCGTGCGTGTGCACTTCCTGAACCGCACGCGCGGACACTACGGCATGCACCCGCACGGGTTGCGGTACACCAAGGAGCACGAGGGCGCGCACTACAGCCCCGCGGGAGCCGGCGCGAAGATCGCTCCGGGGGGCCGCTTCACGTACGAGTGGGTGGCCGATGACGGCAGCGGGCCCGGGCCCGCCGATCCCTCGTCGGTGGTCTGGTGGTATCACTCGCACGTCGACGAGGCCGGCGGAAACCAATGCCGGGCTGCTCGGCCCGATCGTCGTGACGGCGAAGGGCAAGGCGCGCCCGGATGCCACGCCGGCGGACGTGGATCGCGAGATCGTGCTGCTGTTCATGATCTTCGACCAGGCCCGCGGCGCGGAGCGCGGGCTCATGCATGGGATCAACGGCTTCATCTTCGGCAACCTCCCGCAGCCGGCGATGACCGCGGGCGAGCGGGTCCGCTGGTACGTCCTCGGGATGGGGAACGAGAAGGACATCCACACCGCGCACTGGCACGGGAAGACGCTCAGGGTCACCGGGCGCACCACGGATGTGATCGAGGTGTTCCCGGGCGGCATGGTCACCGCGGACATGATGGCGGACAACCCGGGAACGTGGCTGCTGCACTGCCACGTGGCCGACCATCTGAACGCGGGAATGGTCGCGACCTACACGATCCGCTGATACTGTCTCCGGCATGGATGCGTGCTGCGAGGTTCGCCCGGTCGAGCAGCGCCAGCGGCGCGTGCTGCGCGTGGTGCTGTGGATCAACCTCGCCATGTTCGCCCTGGAGTTCGGCGCCGGCCTCCTCGCCCACTCCACGGCGCTGCTGGCCGACTCGGTCGACATGCTCGGCGATGCCGTCGTGTACGGATTCAGCCTCTACGTCATCGGGCGCGGCGCGCAGTGGCAGGCGCGCGGCGCGCTGCTGAAGGGCGGCATCATGGCCGCCTTCGCCGCCGGGATCGCGGTGGAGATCGCGATGAAGCTGGCGCGGGGCGTGACGCCGGACAGCGGCGTGATGAGCGCGATCGGCGCCGTCGCGTTCCTGGCGAACGCCTCGGTGCTCGCGTTCCTGTGGCGCCATCGCGCCGACGACCTCAACATGCGCTCCGCGTGGCTCTGCTCGCGCAACGACGTGGTGGCCAACGCGGGCGTGCTGGTGGCCGCCGCCGCGGTCATGCTATCCGGCTCCGCGTGGCCCGACATTGTCGTGGGTCTCGCGATCGCGGCGCTGTTCGGCGCTTCGGCCGCCGGCATCATCCGGGGCGCGCTGTCCGCCCGCCGTCCGGCGCTCGTCTCCCGCTAAGACCTCACGGTGTATCGAAAACTGCACGTTGACCACCGACACCGCCATCGATACGTTGGAAACCCATGGCTCAGGGCGCGAACGGCCGGCCCCGTGACCCGGACATCGGCGTGATCCTGGCCGAGATCCGCGACTTGCGGCGTGAGGCGCGTGAGGACCGGCGCCGCGCCGAAGCGTCGGCGGAGGCCGACCGCCGTGCGGCCGAGGCCGACCGCCGGCGCTCGGATCAGCGTTTCGAGGCGATCCTGGTGGAGTTCCGGCAGGACGCGGCCCGGCGTGAGGCCGCGACCCAGAAGGTCCTCGAGGCGACGCAGGCGGCGTTCCGTGATCTCCGGAGCGTCGGCCTCTCGATCGTGAAGACGCTCAACCGGCACACGACGCTCCTCGAACGGCACACGGGACTCCTCGAACGCATCGACCGGAAGTTGGGCGCGCGAGCCAACGGTCGGCCCGAGAACGGCCGCTGATCCCTCACTCGTCCACGAGCCGGTAGCCCACGCCCGATTCGGTCAGCAGGTAGCGCGGCTGCGCCGGGTCGCGCTCGATCTTGCGGCGCAGCTGCGCCATGAAGACGCGCAGGTAGTGGGCGTCCTCCGTGTGGTTCGGCCCCCACACCTCGCGCAGGAGCTGGCGGTGGGTCAGGACCTTCCCCGCGTGGCGGACCAGCGTGGTCAGCAAGCGGTACTCGATCGGCGTGAGGTGCACCTCCTTGCCGTCCAGCTGGACGCGGCGCCGTCCCTGATCGACCTGCAGGTCGCCGACCTTGAAGACCGCGTCGGCCTCGCGCGCGCCCCCGGCCGAATGGCGGAGGGCCACGCGGAGGCGCGCGAGCAGCTCGTCCGTCCCGAACGGCTTCTCGATGTAGTCGTCCGCCCCCGCGTCGAGCGCCGTCACCTTGTCGCGCTCGCCGCCGCGCGCGGACAGCACGATGACGGGAACGGACGACCACTCGCGCAGGCGCCGGATCACCTCGAGACCGTCCATATCCGGGAGACCCAGGTCGATGATGACGACGTCGGGCTGACGGCTCGCCGCCTCGATGAGCCCGTCCGCGCCGGTCGCCGCCTCGAAGAGGCGATAGCTCTGGCTCTGGAGGGTGGCGCGGAGAAAGCGGCGGATCTGCGGCTCGTCCTCGATGACCACCACGACCGGCTCAGCCATCCACGTCTCGACGCGCGGCGCCGTCGATCGCGGCGGCCAGGTGCGCGGGGGGCCGCCGTCACCGGCAGCGAGAAGAAGAACGCGGCGCCACCCTCCGGGAGGTTGTGCGCCCAGATGCGCCCCCCGTGCGCGCTCACGATCCCCTTCGCGATCGCCAGCCCCAGGCCGGCGCCGCGCCCCGGCGCCGTGCCCGTCCGGTAGAACTTCTCGAAGATGCGCTCCTCGCTGCCCGGTGGGAGCCCGGGCCCGTGGTCGGCCACCTCCACGGTGACGCGCTCGGGATCGCCCGTCACCGCGACCGAGATCGGCGAGCCGGCCGGCGTGTACTTCGCCGCGTTGTCGAGCAGGTTGATGATGACCTGCTCGATGAGGACGTCGTCCATCTCCACGAGCGGCAGGTCCGGCGGCACGCGCACGTCGCGGCGGCGGCCGGCGAGGATGCGGCCGCAGCGCCGCAGGGCGGTGCCGACCACCTCCTCCATCGCGTGCCACTCGCGGTGGAGCTCGAGCGCGCCGGACTCGAGCCGCGTCATCTCGAGGAGGTTGTGGACCAGGCGGTTGAGCCGCTCCGCTTCGTCGCGCACGGATTCGAGCAGCTCGCGGCGGACCCCGTCGTCGACCCGGGCGTCGTCCGACAGCAGCGTGGTGGCGGCGCCCGTGATCGCGGCCAGCGGCGTGCGGAGGTCGTGCGACACCGAGCTGAGCAGCGAGTTGCGCAGGCGCTCCGTCTCCATGTGCAGCTCCGCCTGCTGGGCCTCTCCCGCGAGCTGCGCGCGCTCGAGCGCGAGGGCGGTCTGGTTGGCGAACGTCTCCAGCAGGTGGAGCTGGTCCGGCGCGTCGAACGCGTGCGGATCGGCCGGACGCACGCCGAGCGCGCCGAGGGCGCCCCGCGACGCGACGAGCGGCAGGTAGAGCGCGCGCGCGCCGGGAAGGGTGGTGGTCCCGAGCCCCGCCGGCTGGCGATGCTCGAAGACCCAGCGCGCCACCGCGCGGTCGCTCGCGTCGGGATCGAACGACGCCGCGGTGCCCGACTGCAGGGTGAGGACGCCGTCCGGCCCCGGCAGGAGAAACGCCACCTCGGCGGCGAAGACCTCCGCGACGTGCCGGGCGGCGGCGCCGACGATCTCGGGCACCGCGCGCGCGCGGCCGAGGTCCCGGCTCATCGCGTAGAGCGCGGCCGTGCGCTGCTCGCGCTCGCGGGCGGCATCCGCCTGCGCGCGGATGCGCGTGGCGAGGTCGCTGATCACGAGCGCCGACCGCGAGCATCACGGCGAACGTCACGAGGTACTGCGTGTCCGAGACGGCGAACGTGAACTGCGGCGGCACGAAGAAGAAGTCGAACGCCGCCACGCTCAGGACCGAGGCGACCAGCGACGGGCCGCGGCCGAAGCGCGTGGCGACCACGAGCACGCCGAGCAGGTAGACCATGACGAGGTTCGCGAGCTCGAAGCGCGGCGCCATCACGGCCGCGACGCCCGTGGCGGCCGCCACCACGAGCGCCGCGCCGCCGTAGCGTGTCTGCCAGTCGGCGCGAGGGCGCCGGCGGCGGACCGGCGGGGCGGCTGCGCTCCTCGCGCTCCGCGCTGATCACGTAGACGTCGATCTCGCCGCTGCCCTCGACGAGGGCGTCGACGATCGAGCCGAGGACGATGCGCGCCAGCGCGTGCGCGCCGGCTTGCCGACCACGATCTTGGTGACGTTGCGGCCGCGCGCGAGCGCGAGGATCTCGTCGCTCATCCGGGCGCCGCTCGCGGTGACCGTGGTGGCGCCGAGCTGCTCGGCGAGTCGGAGCGTCTGCACGACGCGCGTCGCGCGCCTCGGGCGTCAGGCGCGCATGCGCGGGCGTCTCGACGTAGACGGCGATCCACTCCGCCTCGAGCCGGTCGGCCATCCGCCTGGCGGCGCGCACCAGCTGCGCCGCGTACGGGCTCGGGCCCACGCAGACGAGCAGGCGCTCGGCGACCGGCCACGTCCGGCCGATCGCGTGCTCGCGCATGTACGCTGCGCATCTGCGCGTCGACGCGCTCCGCGGTGCGGCGCAGCGCCAGCTCGCGCAGGGCGATGAGGTTGCCCTTGCGGAAGAAGTTCCGCATCGCCTCCTCGGCCTGGCCGGGCACGTAGACCTTGCCCTCGCGCAGGCGCTCGAGCAGCTCGTCGGGCGGCAGATCGACCAGCTCGACCTCGTCCGCCTGCTCGAGCACCGAGTCCGGCACGGTCTCGCGGACCACGACGCCGGTGATCTGCGCGACCACGTCGTTGAGGCTCTCGACGTGCTGGACGTTGAGCGTGGTGTAGACGTCGATGCCCGCGTCGAGCAGCTCCTCGACGTCCTGCCAGCGCTTGGCGTGGCGGGCGCCGGGCGCGTTGGTGTGCGCCAGCTCGTCGACGAGCACGATCGGCGGGACGGCGCGCGAGGACGGCGTCGAGGTCGAACTCGCGGAGCGTGACGCCCTGGTAGGGGACGCGCAGCGGCGCGACGACCTCGAGGCCTTCCAGGAGCGCGTCCGTCTCCGCGCGGCCGTGGGTCTCGACGTAGCCGACGACGACGTCCCGCCCGTCCGCCTTCGCCTCGCGCGCGGCCTCGAGCATCGCGTACGTCTTGCCGACGCCGGCGGCGGCGCCGAAGAACACCTTCAGCTTGCCGCGGCGCTGCCGCGCCTCTTCTTCCTTCACGCGCGCCAGCAGCGCGTCGGGATCGGGCCGCGGCTGGCTCATGGGACCGGGAACGGCGCGACGGGGATGAGGGCGTCCATGACGACAGCTCCGATTCTACGCGCGTCCGTCCCCAGGGTGGGGTTCCGTCAGGTCGGGACATGGCCGAGACCGATCGTCTCCTCGATGCCGTGCGCAACCTCCTCGCGGGGCACGCGGATGCCCGCGCTATTGAGCGGCAGTCGCGGAGCGCGCGGCGGCCCGACGGACCATCGGTCCGAGCGTCAGGCCTTGCACGGCCACGGAGAAGATCACGACCGCGTACGTCATGACGACGATCACGGGCGTCCCGCTGGACGCCGGCGCCGCGAGATGCTGGGACAGCGACAGCGCGAGCGCGATCGACAGGGGGCCGCGGACACCGGCCCACGTCATCAAGCCGACGCTGGGCGTGGCGACCCGCGCGTAGCGCCGCAGCAGCGTCAGGGGGATCCCCGTCGACAGCCAGCGCGCCAGCACGGTGACGACGACCGCCGCCGCGCCCGCGGCGAGGACGGCGGGCGTGACCTCGACGGTGAGGAGCTGGAGCCCGACCAGGACGAAGAGCACGGCCTTCAGGATCTCGTCGATCACTTCCCAGAACACGTCGAGCCGCTCCCGTGTCGCGTCGGACATGGCGAAGGCGCGGCCGTGATTGCCGATGAGGAGGCCGGCCACGACCGTCGCCAGCGGCGCCGAGACGTGCAGGGCTTCCGCCAGCGTGTAGCCGCCGAGCACGAGCGCCAGCGAGAGGAGGATCTCGATCCGGTAGTCGTTGACGGTCTTGATGAGCACGAACGCGACCACGCCGGTGACCGCGCCGAGCGCGATGCCGCCCAGCGTCTCCTGGACGACCAGGAGCGCCGCGCCGGCGGCCTCGATCGTGGCGTCCGGCCCGCGCGGACCGGCGAAGCGGAGCAGCGTCAGGAACACCACGACCCCGATGCCGTCGTTGAACAGCGACTCTCCGGCGAGCTGGACCTCCAGGTTCTTCGAGACGCGTGAGCGGACGACCGCGAGCACGGCGATCGGATCGGTCGGCGAGACGAGCGCGCCGAAGAGCAGGCAGTCGATCAGCGGCAGGCCGATCCCGAGCACCCCGAGGACCTGCCAGGTGAGCCAGCCGACGATCGCGGTCGACGCGATGACGCCGACCGTCGACAGCACGGCGATGACGGCGGCGTGACGGCGGAGGTCGTCGAGATTCAGCTGCAGCGCCCCGGCGAAGAGCAGGGGGCCGAGGACCCCGTGGAGGACGAGCCGGTTGAAGTCGATGGCGCCCAGCGTGTCCAGCGCGGTCCGCTGGAGCTCGGGCAGCCATCGCCCCGCCCCCGCGAGCACGATGGAGACGGCCAGCCCCATCAGCAGGAGACCGATCGCCCGCGGCAGCCGTACCCATCGGTGGTTGATGTAGCTGAAGATCGCGGCGACCGTGATCGCGAGGGCGAGGATCCTGGCGAAGTCCACGCCGGGAGTGTAGACGACGTCAATCAGCGCGCCACCAGCACCACGCTCGTGCGCGATCCGACGGCGTAGCTCGTCTGGCTCGCGAGGTCGCCTTCTTCTCCCGCGGCGTGGCAGTCGTTGGGCGAGGGTTGGGCGGTATCGACCGCGACCCGCCAGCGGCCCGGCCGAGGCGGCGCCGGCAGCGCGAAGGTGACCGGCTCGGGGAGGGCATTGAACATGAGGTAGAGCGCGGGCTCCTCCCCGGCGCGGATCAGGCAGGCCAGGCTTCGCCGCCGGGAATCGGACCAGTCCGGGCTCTCGCCACGCGGATCGCGCCACTGGATGTCCTCGGAGGTGTAGAAGGCTTCCCGGCGCAGCACGGGATGAGCCCGGCGCAGCGCGAGCACCGTGCGGGCGAAGCGGAGGATCTCGTCGTGCCGGTGGCCGAGCGACCAGTCGAGCCAGCTCGTCGCGTTGTCCTGGCAGTACGCGTTGTTGTTGCCCCGCTGCGTGCGGCGAAACTCGTCGCCCCCGAGCAGCATGGGCACGCCGCGGGCAATGGCGAGCGTGAGCAGGAAGTTCTTGATCTGCCGCCGTCGGACCGCGTCGATCGCGGGGTCGTCGGAGTCGCCCTCGACCCCGTAGTTCGCGCTGTGATTGTCGTCGGTCCCGTCGCGGTTGCTCTCGCCGTTGGCCTCGTTGTGCTTGCGCTCGTAGCTCACGACGTCGTTCAGGGTGAAGCCATCGTGGCACGTGACGAAGTTGATGCTGCACTCGGGTCCCTTGTCGGATCGTCGCGTACAGATCGGCGCTGCCACAGATCCGGCTGGCGAAGGCGCCCATCATGCCGGCGTCCCCGCGCCAGAACCGGCGCACGTCATCGCGGAAGCGGCCGTTCCATTCCGCCCACCGGCGCTGGGAGAACGAGCCCACCTGGTAGGCGCCGGCGACGTCCCAGGCCTCGGCGATGAGCTTGGCGTCGCGGAGGATCGGGTCCTCGGCGATGCGCTCGAGCAAGGGGGCATCGGCGAGCACGCGGCCGTGCACGTCCCGGCCGAGCACCGAGGCGAGATCGAAGCGGAAGCCGTCGACGTGCATCTCCATGACCCAGTAGCGCAGGGCGTCGAGGACGAGGTCGCGGACGACCGGGTGCGCCGCGTTGACCGTCTGCCCCGTGCCGGTGAAGTCGCGATAGAAGCGCTTGTCGGTGTCCAGCCAGTAGTAGATCGCGTTGTCGATGCCCCGGAACCCCACCGTCGGTCCCAGCTCGTCGCCTTCGCACGTGTGGTTGAAGACCACGTCGAGGATCACTTCGAGACCCGCCCGGTGAAAGGCGCGGACCATCTCCTTGAACTCCAGCACCTGCGCGCCGTCCTGGTGGACGCTCGCGTACGAGGCCTTGGGAGCGAAGAAGCCGAGGGGATCGTAGCCCCAGAAGTTCTTCAGGCGCTCGCCCGTGCTCGGGTCGACCCTCGCCAGGGCGTGCTCGTTGAATTCCTGGACGGGCATCAGCTCGACCGCGGTGATCCCCAGATCTTTCAGGTGCGGGATCTTCTCGATCAGGCCGCGGTACGTCCCGGGGAATCGGACGCCGCCGCTGGGATCGATGGTGTAGCCGCGGACGTGGAGCTCGTAGATGACCGTCGATGTCCACGGGTGGCGGAGGGGCTGGTCACGCTCCCAGTCGAAGTCCGCGTGGGTGACGACGCACTTCGGGGCGGTCGCCGCGTCGTCGATCTCGGACAAGGACAGGTCCGTCTGCGCCGAGGACGGATCGTAGCCCACGGCGGCGTCGAAATCGCGGCCCGGCAGCGAGCGCGATCGCGGTGGCGTAGGGATCCACCACGAGCTTGTTCGGATTGAAGCGGTGCCCCTCGCGCGGCGCGTACGGTCCGGCGAAGCGGAAGCCGTAGAGCTGGCCGGGCGTGATCCCCGCCAGCCACACGTGCCAGATGTCGCCGGTCTTGTTCCTGGCCGCATCGAGAATGATGGCTCCGGATCGGCGCCGCATCCTCGGGATGGGCGAAGAGGTCGAGGCGCACGCCGGTGGCGTGCCGGCTGAACACCGCGAAGTTGACGCCGTCCCCGCGCGGATGCGCCCCGAGAGGCAAGGGCACGCCCGAGCGGATGGCTTGAACCTCGCACAGCTTCAGGAGGCGCTCGAGCTCGGCGAGCTCCTCCGCGCTCGAGTGTGGTCGGGGCACACGTGTCGACATCGGCCCTCCTCAGTCGTGGTGCGAGTGCGACAAGGGCGCCTCAGGCGGCTGAGGCAGCGGCGGGACACCGCGCTCGGTGCGCGTGTCCCAAGGCCCCGGAATCCCGTGAGTCCGCGCGGGGCACACTCCGTGCACTTCGGTGACCCTCATGCCGACGACCATCGCACACCCCCTCAGCCCGGACCTGCTCCGAAAGATCGACGCGTACTGGCGGGCCGCGAACTACCTGTCGGTCGGCCAGATCTACCTCTACGACAACCCGCTCCTCCGAGAGCCGCTCCACACCAGGCACATCAAGCCGCGGCTGCTCGGGCACTTCGGGACCACGGTCGGGCTCAACCTCATCTACGTGCACCTGAACCGGGCCATCAAGGCGCGTGATCTGAGCGTGATCTACATCACCGGTCCCGGGCACGGCGGTCCCGGGCTCGTCGCCAACGCGTATCTCGAGGGGACCTACAGTGAGGTCTACCCGAACGTGTCGCAAGACGAGGCCGGCATGAAGCGGCTCTTCACGCAGTTCTCGTTTCCCGGCGGCATTCCGAGCCACGTCGCGCCCGAGACCCCCGGGCTCCATGCACGAGGGCGGCGAGCTCGGCTATGCGCTGTCGCACGCGTACGGCGCGGCGTTCGACAACCCGGACCTGCTCGTGGCCTGCGTGATCGGCGACGGCGAGGCCGAGACCGGCCCGCTGGCCACGAGCTGGCACTCCAACAAGTTCCTCAATCCGGTCCACGACGGCGCCGTGCTCCCCATCCTCCACCTGAACGGCTACAAGATCGCCGGGCCCACGGTGCTCGCGCGCATCTCCGACGAGGAGCTGGACGCAGCTGTTCAGCGGGTACGGGTACACGCCCTACTTCGTCGACGGGAGACGACCCGGAGACCGTCCATCAGCGGCTCGCCGCGACGCTCGACGCGTGTCTCGACGAGATCGAGCGGATCCAGGTCGACGCCCGGTCGACCGGCTTCGACTGGAGCCGGCGCCCGCGCTGGCCGATGATCGTCCTTCGCACGCCCGAAGGGCTGGACCGGGCCCAGGGAGGTGGACGGCAAGCCCGTCGAGGGCACGTGGCGCTCGCATCAGGTGCCCCTCGCCGAGCTGTTCGAGAAGCCGGAGCACGTCCGGCTCCTCGAGCGCTGGATGAAGAGCTACCGGCCCGAGGAGCTGTTCGACGAGCGCGGTCGACTCCGGCCGGAGCTCGCCGAGCTCGCCCCGCGGGGCGAGCGGCGGATGAGCGCGAACCCGCACGCCAACGGCGGGACGCTCCTGCGCGATCTGAAGATGCCGGACTTCCGCGCGTACGCCGTCGACGTGCCGCGCCCCGGTGCGGTGCTCGCCGAAGCCACGCGGGTGCAGGGCACGTTCCTGCGCGACGTGATGAAGCTCAACATGGAGAGCCGCAACTTTCGCATCTTCGGTCCCGACGAGACGGCCTCCAACCGCTGGGGGGCGCTCTTCGACGTGACGGACCGGATGTCGGCGGCGGAAATTCTGAAGACCGACGAGCACGTCTCGCCCGATGGGCGGGTCATGGAGATGCTGAGCGAGCACCAGATGCAGGGCTGGCTCGAGGGCTATCTGCTCACGGGCCGTCACGGCTTCTTCAACTGCTACGAGGCGTTCATCCACATCGTGGACTCGATGTTCAACCAGCACGCGAAGTGGCTGAAGACGACCCGTCACATCCCGTGGCGCCGGCCGATCGCGTCCCTGAACTATCTGCTGAGCTCGCACGTCTGGCGCCAGGACCACAACGGCTTCAGTCACCAGGACCCGGGCTTCATCGATCACGTGGTGAACAAGAAGGCCGAGGTGATCCGCGTCTACCTGCCGCCGGACGCGAACACGCTCCTGTCGGTGACCGACCACTGCCTGCGCAGCCGCCACTACGTCAACGTCGTCGTCGCCGGCAAGCAGCCGGCGCTGCAGTACCTCACCATGGACGAGGCCGTGAAGCACTGCGCGACGGGGATCGGCATCTGGGAGTGGGCGAGCAACGACCGCGGCAGCGATCCCGACGTCGTGATGGCGTGCTGCGGCGATGTGCCCACGCTCGAGACGCTGGCCGCCGTCGCGCAGCTTCGCCGCCACGTGCCCGGCCTCAAGATCCGCGTGGTCAACGTGGTCGACCTCATGAAGCTCCAGCCGCAGAGCGAGCACCCGCACGGGCTGTCGGACCGGGACTTCGATGCGCTGTTCACGACCGACAAGCCGATCGTCTTCGCGTTCCACGGCTACCCGTGGCTGATCCACCGCCTCACCTACCGGCGGACGAACCACAAGAACCTGCACGTGCGCGGCTACAAGGAGGAGGGCACCACGACCACCCCGTTCGACATGACGGTGTTGAACGACCTCGACCGCTTCCATCTGGTCGGCGACGTCGTCGATCGGCTGCCCCAGCTCGGCGCGACGCGCGCCTACGTCAAGCAGGCGATGCGCGACCGGCTGGTCGAGCACCAGGCATACATCCGCACCCACGGCGACGACATGCCGGAGATTCGAGACTGGCAGTGGAGCGCGTGACCGATCTCCGGGAGGCCATCGCGCGACACGCGCGCTATTCGGTCGCCCAGCCGTGGGAGGAGCTGTCGCGCGCCAGCGCTTCCACTGCGTCGGGCTCGCCGTGCGCGACGTGATGGTCGATGCGCTTCAGCAGACCCGGCAGCGCCAGCGGCGGGCGGACGCCAAGCACGTGTACTACCTCTCCATCGAGTACCTGCTCGGTCGGTCCCTCGCCAACAACCTGAGCAACCTCGGCCTCTACGACCTGTGCCGGGACGCGCTGCGAGACCTCGGGGCCGACCTCGCCGACGTGGAAGAGAGCGAGCGCGACGCCGCGCTCGGCAACGGCGGGCTGGGCCGGCTCGCGGCCTGCTTCCTCGATTCGCTGGCCACGCTCGACATGCCCGGCTACGGCTACGGCATCCACTACGAGTACGGCCTGTTCCGCCAGGAGATCGAGCACGGCGAGCAGACGGAGAAGCCGGACAACTGGCTCGCGTTCCCGACGCCCTGGGCGATCGAGCGGCCCGAGGAGGCGTGCCTGATCCCCGTCTACGGCCGCATCGAGCACGGGGTGGACCGCCGGGGCCAGTACAACCCGATGTGGCTGGACTGGCGGTTCCTGGTCGGCGTGCCCCACGACTATCCGATCGTCGGCTACGGCGGCCGGACGGTGAACGTGCTCCGCCTCTTCTCCGCGCGGTCGTCGCACGACTTCGACATGAAGATCTTCAACGCCGGCGACTACGTGAAAGCCGTGGAACAGAAGATCGCGTCGGAGACCGTCTCCAAGGTGCTCTATCCGTCCGACGCCGTCCCTGCCGGTCACGAGCTGCGTCTCATCCAGGAATACTTCCTGGTCGCCTGCGCGCTCCGGGACATCGTCACGCGCTACGAGCGCGATCACCGGAGCTTCGACGCCTTCGCGGACAAGGTCGCCATCCAGCTGAACGACACCCATCCCGCGCTCGCGGTGGCGGAGCTGATGCGCATCCTCGTCGACGAGCGCGACCTCCCGTGGGAGCAGGCCTGGGAGATCACGCAGGCGACGATGGGCTACACGAACCACACCTTGATGCCGGAGGCGCTGGAGAAGTGGCCCGTCGCGCTGCTCGAGCGCGTCGTGCCGCGGCACCTGCAGATCATCTACGAGATCAACCGCCGGTTCCTGGAGCACGTGGCCGCCGTGCGGCCGGGCGACCAGGAGCTGCCTGCGGCGGATGTCGCTGATCGAGGAAGGACCGTCGAAGCAGGTGCGCATGGCGCACCTCGCCATCGTCGGCAGCCACTCCGTCAACGGCGTGTCCGAGCTCCACAGCCGGCTGGTCCAGACCTCGCTGGCGCCGGATTTCTACCGTCTCTGGCCCGAGCGCTTCAACAACAAGACGAACGGCGTCACGCCGCGCCGCTGGCTGGTGCAGGCGAATCCGCTGCTGGCGCGGCTGATCACCAGGACGATCGGCGATGGGTGGATCACGGACCTCGACGAGCTCCGCGCGCTGGAGCCCTGGGCGCGACGATGCCGCCTTCCGCGAACGAGTTCATGGCCATCAAGCGGTCCAACAAGGAGCGGCTGGCCCGGGTGATCGCGGAGACGACCGGCGTGACCGTCGACCCGGATTCGCTCTTCGACGTGCAGGTCAAGCGGATCCACGAGTACAAGCGGCAACTGCTCAACGTCATGCACATCGTGCACGAGTATCTGTGCCTGATCGAGGACGGCGCGCCACCGACCGTGCCCCGGACCTACGTCTTCGCGGGGAAGGCGGCGCCGGGGTACTGGGCCGCCAAGCAGATCATCAAGACCGATCTGCAGCGTCGGATCGGTCATCAACAACGATCCGCGGGTGGACGGGCGGCTCAAGGTCGTGTTCGTTCCCGACTATCGGGTGTCCCTGGCGGAACAGATCATCCCGAGCGCCGACCTGAGCGAGCAGATCTCGACGGCCGGCACCGAGGCGTCGGGAACGGGAAACATGAAGCTGGCCATGAACGGCGCGCTGACGATCGGCACGCTCGATGGGGCGAACGTCGAGCTCCTCGCCGAGGTGGGCGCGGAGAACATCTTCATCTTCGGCCTCACCACGGAGGACATCCACCGGGTGCGCGCGGACGGGAGCTATCGCCCACGCGACCTGTGCACCCACATCCCGCACGTGAAGCGGATCTTCGATGCGTTCGACTCCGACCTCTTGTGTCCGGACGAGCCGGGGCTGCTTCGCTGGATCAACGAGGCCATCTTCGATCGCGGCGACCCCTACTTCCACGTGGCCGATCTTCCCGCGTACATCGACCTGCAGCACCGGGTCTCGGAGGAATTCAGCCGGCCCGGCGCGTGGGCCGCGAAGGCGATCCTGAACGTCGCCCGCATCGGCCGCTTCTCGAGCGATCGCACGGTGGGGGAGTACGCCCGCGACATCTGGAAGATCGGCCGCGTCGAGGGCTGAGCGAGAAGACGTCAGGAAGGAAGAGGTATGGCGATGAAGACCAGGAACCGCACCAATCGGTGGTCCGTCATGGTGTTCGGCATCGTGCTGCTCGTCTGCGCCGCGGTCGCGCGCGTCAGCATTGCAGAAGACTTTCCGGCCCTCGTCACCCGGCTGCAGGGGGAGAAGCCGAAGTTCGCCGCGCGACATCGGGCCCTGCTCGCGGCGCGCTACGACCTGGCGGACCGTCCGGCCCAGGGCGTCACGATGTCCAGGGGCAAGCCCGTGCAGGGGGGCGTCCGCGTGAAGCTCCCCAAGGACACGACGTGGGAGCAGCTCGCCGCGATGTCGCCCGAGGAGATCAAGGAGAAGAATCTCTGGCCCGCGGGGTTCTATCCCGTTGCCGCATCCGCATCACGAGGCGGGCGGCATGGTGTTCCCGCAGGTGCTCATCGACGAGACCAAGCGCCAGACCGGACGTGACCTCACCCGGTTCGACCTCGATTTCGATCTGCCGCAGCATCTCCTGCCCGAGTTTCCCGCGCCGATCTACCTGACCACGCGTCCGGACCTGGGCGACGTGTCGAAGGGCCAGCTCGTCACGCTGGCCAACTTCTACGAGCTCTTCAAGGACGTCGCTCAACCCGAAGCAGCTCGAAGGCCTGCGGCTCCTCGTCACGCCGTTTCCCCAGGCGCAGTTCAACGCCACCGAGGACCGTCGCGCCCTCACCGCCCACCAGGGCGTCGCGTGCTTCGATTGCCACGCCAACGGGCACACGAACGCGGCCACGCACACCGTCGGCGACATCCGTCCGAACGAGCATCGCCACCGCATCGACACGCCGACGCTCCGCGGCGTGAACATCCAGCGCCTGTTCGGCTCGCAGCGCGCGATGAAGAGCGTGGAGGACTTCACGGAGTTCGAGCAGCGCGCCGCGTACTTCGACGGCGACCCCGTCCAGGCCCAGCGCAAGGGCGTCAACATCCTCGAGCGCGGCAGCCAGGTGCACTTCATGGCCGAGATCCAGGACCTCCTCGACTTCCCGCCCGCGCCGAAGCTCAACGTCCTCGGCAGGCTCGACCCCGGCGAAGGCGACCGAGAGCGAGCTGCGCGGCCAGGCGCTGTTCTTCGGCAAGGCCCAGTGCGGCGCCTGTCACCCCGCGCCGTACTACACCGACAACCTCATGCACAACCTGCGCACGGAGCGCTTCTACGCCGAGGTGATGATCAACGGCCGCAAGGCGTCCGCGGACGGTCCGATCAAGACGTTCCCGCTGCGCGGCATCAAGGACTCGCCCCCGTACCTGCACGACGATCGCCTGCTGACGCTGGAGGACACGGTCGAGTTCTTCAACCTGATCCTCGGCACGCGACTGTCCGCCCAGGAAAAGCACGACCTGGTCGCGTTCCTCCGGGCCTTGTAGGAAGGCGAGGCCCCCATGCGCGGTCGCCGTTTCCCTCCCTGGCTCATCCTGGGCATCGCGATGCTGGCCGTGGTGAACACGGCCGGCCAGATCGTGGGGTTCTACACGGACTGGCTCTGGTTCCGCGAAGTTCAGTTCACGTCGGTCTTCCTCACCGTGCTCCAGGCGCAAGTCCTCGTCGGGATGGTCACGGGCGTCGTGTTCTTCCTCATCCTCTACGGCAACGTGATGGTGGCCCGACGGCTGCGTCCCGCGCGACGTCCTCGTGGCCGTGGATGATGTCGCGGGGTTGCCGAGCCCGGAGATCCTGGATCCGTACCTTCGGCGACTGGCCCTTCCCGTTGAGTGTGATGATCGCGCTTCTGGCCGGCTGGTTGGGGACGGACCGCTGGGAGCTGGTCCTGAAGGCCCTGAATCCGACACCGTTCGGCATCCGGGATCCGCTGTTCGACCAGGATGTGGCGTTCTACGTGTTCCGCCTCCCCCTCTGGAACTCGCTCTATGGCTGGCTGATGGGGAGCCTGGTCGTCTCAGGTCTGGCCGTCATCGTGGTGTACTTCTGTGCCCGCGGCATCCAGCTCTCTCCATCGGGCGTCTCGATCTCCCGACGGGTCCGCGGGCATCTCCTGGTCCTCGCTGGCCTCCTGCTCCTGCTGAAGGCCGCCGGGTACCGGCTCGCCATGTTCGACCTCCTCTTCTCCCGGCGGGGTGTGGCGTTCGGCGCCGGGTATGCCGACGTCCACGCGCAGCTCCCGGTCCTGAAGGCGCTGGTGGTCATGACCGGCCTGGTCGCGCTCCTGTGCTTCGTCACGATTCGGCTCTCGAGCTGGCGGCCCCTCCTGTGGAGCACTGGCCGCGCTGGTGGGTCGTGGCGATCCTGGGAGGGATGGCGTACCCGGGCCTGATCCAGCGCTATCGGGTGTCTCCCAACGAGATCGACAAAGAGAAGCCGTACATCGACTTCAACATCCGCTATACCCGTGTGGCCTACGGTCTGGACAACATCGAAGAGCGGGAGTTCCCGGCCGTGGAGACGCTGACGCTTCAGGACCTGCGCCCGAACGAGGCGACGCTCAAGAACATCCGCCTCTGGGACACCCGGCCCTTGCTCGCCACGTACAGCCAGCTCCAGGAGATCCGGACGTACTACAAGTTCACGGATATCGATATCGATCGGTACCGCATCAACGGTGAGTACCGGCAGGTGACCCTGTCGCCGCGGGAGCTCTCGGCCAAGGATCTGCCGAGCCGGATCTGGATCAACGAGCGGTTGACGTACACGCACGGCTACGGCGCCGTGGTCGGCCCGGTGAACCGGGTGACGCGCGAGGGGCTCCCGGAGTTCTGGATCAAGGACATCCCGCCGGCCTCCTCCGCCGATCTCCGGATCTCCCGCCCGGAGCTCTACTTCAGCGAGCTGGCCACGGACTATGTCTTCGTGAAGACCCGGGCCAAGGAATTCGACTACCCGGCGGGGGACCGGAACGTCTACACCGTGTACGAGGGACACGGGGGCATCCCGCTGCGGTCATTCGCGCGCAAGGCGCTCTTCGCGGCGCACCTCGGGGACATCAAGCTCCTCATGTCGAACGACCTGACGCCTGAAAGTCGGGTGCTGCTCCACCGGAACATCCGGCAACGGGTCCAGAGGATCGCCCCGTTCTTCCTGTACGACGATGACCCCTACATGGTGATCTCGGCGGCGGGGCGCATCGTCTGGCTCCTGGATGGCTACACGGTCTCGAACTGGTTCCCGTACTCGACGGCGACGCCCAGGCTCGGGAACTACGTGCGCAACGCCGTCAAGGTGACGGTGGACGCCTATGACGGAAGCGTGAATTTCTATGTGGCGGATCCGGCCGATCCCCTGATCCGCACGACCGCCCGGATCTTCCCCGGGCTGCTCCAGCCGCTGGACGCCATGCCGGCCGACCTCCGCGCCCATATCCGCTACCCCGAGGGGCTGTTCCGGATCCAGGCGGCGATGTATGCCGTCTACCACATGCGCGACACCCAGGTGTTCTACAACAAGGAGGACCTCTGGAGCCTCCCGGTCCGCTCCGTGGATGGGCGGGAGCAGGTCATGGAGCCCTACTACCTGATCTTGCGTCTGCCCGGCGAACCGAAGGAGGAGTTCGTCCTTCTGATCCCCTTCAATCCCAGCAAGAAGGACAACCTGTCTGCGTGGCTCGCGGCCCGGAGCGACCCGCCCCACTACGGGAAGCTCGTCGTCTACAACTTTCCCAAGCAGAAACTGATCTACGGGCCCCGGCAGATCGAGGCCCGGATCGACCAGGACTCGTTCATCTCCCAGCAGCTGTCCCTCTGGAACCAGCGGGGCTCTCAGGTGATCCGGGGGAATCTCCTGGTCATCCCCATCGAGCGCTCCCTCATCTATGTCCAGCCGCTCTACATCGCCGCCGAGAAGGGGCAGCTTCCCGAGCTCAAGCGTGTGATCGTCGGCTTCGGGGATCGGATCGCCATGGAAGAGACCCTGGACGGTGCGATCGCGCGGGTGTTCGGGGGGCCGGCATCGCAAGCGGGGGCCGAGGTGGCGCCGGGTCGGCCGGTGGGAGTGGGAGCCGAGGGCTCGGTGAAGACCCTCCTGGATGCCGCGACCTCTGCCCTCACGCGCGCGAACGAAGAGCTTCGCCGCCTGAACGATCTGTTGCAACGATTGCGGGAATCGAGCGGGCGTTGAGCGCGCCATGCTAGCTGACCTCTCGCACCGGAGAGGCGCCGGATACTGGGCGGCGATCCTGGGCGTCGCGGCCGTGACCGTCGCCTTCGCGCCGCTTCACGCCGCGCTCAGCCCCACCACCGTCGCGCTCGCGTATCTGCTCGTCGTCCTCTTCGTGGCGACCGTCTGGGGCAGGAGCCCGGCGATGGTCGCGTCGGTGCTCGCCATGCTGTGCTTCAACTTCTTCTTCTTGCCGCCCATCTACACCTTCACCATCGCCGATCCGGAGAACTGGGTCGCGCTCGCCGCCTTTCTCGTCACCGCCATCACGGCCGGCCACCTCTCCGAGCGGGCCAAGCGGCGCGCGGCCGCGGCCGGGGCCGCGAGGGCGGCGAGCGCGTACAACCGGAGCCTGATCGAGGCGAGCCTCGATCCGCTCGTGACCATCGGCGCCGACGGCAGGATCATCGACGTGAACACCGCCACCGAGGCGGTGACCGGTCTTCCGCGAGACGAGCTCATCGGCACGGACTTCTCCGGCTATTTCACCGAGCCGGAGCGAGCCCGAGCGGGGTACCAGCAGGCGTGGCGCGCGGGCCTCGTGCGCGACCACGCGCTCGAGCTCCGGCATCGCGACGGACACAGCACGTCGGTGCTCTACAACGCGTCGGTGTATCGAGACGACCGCGGGCTCGCCATCGGGGTGGTCGCGGCCGTCCGCCCCCTCCGCACGTCCGCCGGACAGCCTGCGCGCGCGTTGTCGGACCCCGATGTGGTCCGACGCCTGAGTCGCTTCGTCTCGTTGACCAGCGTGCTGTCCGCCTGCGTCGGAGCGCTGGGGCTCGCGGGCTGGATGTTTCACATTCCTGTGTTCAAGAGCGTCATTCCGGGTCAGGTGGTCATCAGGCCAAACGCCGCCGTCTGTCTCGTGCTGATCGGTCTCTCGCTGTGGCTGATGCGGAAAGGAGACGATCACCTCGTCCCCAGAGCCCGAAAGCTCGGCGGCCAGCTGCTGGCGGCCCTCGTCGCGACGATGGGCCTGCTGAGCCTGACCGAGCACCTGGTCGGCTGGGACCTGGGGATCGATCAGGTGCTGTTCCAGGAAACCGCCGCGGACGCGATGGGAAGCCTTCGTCCAGGCCTGATGGCGCCGATCACCGCCCTGGATTTTCTCCTCCTGGGGCTCGCGCTGCTCGGGCTGGACTGGACGATCTCGTGGCGATCGCGCCGGTATTCGCCCGCCCAGGTCCTTGCGGGTGTGGCGGGACTGGCCTCGATCGTCGGCCTCCTCGATTTCGTTCTGAAGTCGAGCATCTCCTACACGCACATCGCGCTGCAGACGGCGATCACCCTGTGTCTGCTTTCTCTCGCCGTGGTCTGTGCGCGCACCGAACGGGGGGTCCCGGCCCTGTTCGTCAGCGGGAGCGTCGGCGGAACACTCGTCCGCCGGCTGTTGCCGGCCGCCATCGTCGTTCCGATCCTGCTCGGCGCCCTGTCGTGGCAAGCCATGTCTGCGGGTTTCTCCTCCGCGTGGAGCGGGGGCACCCTGATGATCGTGGCGATGATCGCCCTGCTGGGAAACCTCACCGTCTTGGTCGGATACCTGATCGATCGCGCCGATGTCGAACGCCGAAGGGCGGAAGGATGTTCTGCTCCGGCGGGAGGAGGAGCTCAGAGAGGCGCAGCGCCTCGCCCGAGTGGGTAGCTGGTGGTGGGATCCACGGATCGACAAGGTCACCTGGTCCGAAGAGCTGTACCGTATCGTCGGCCGCGATCCGAAGCAGCCTCCGCCCGGCTACCACGAGCACGCGCGTTTCTATACGACGGAGAGCTTCGCCCGACTGGACGCGGCGGTGCAACAGACCCTGCGGACGGGGACCCCGTACGAGCTGGATCTGGAGATGGTGACGGCCGACAGGACTCCGCGTCTGGTCACGGGCCGCGGCGAAGTGGAGCGCGACGCCGACGGCCACGTCGTGCTCGTGCGCGGCACCGTGCACGACATCACCGAGCGCAAGCAAGCCGAGGAAGCGTTGCGCGAGAGCGAGGCCAGCCTGAACAGAGCGCAGGAGATCGCGCACCTCGGGAGCTGGCATCTGGACGTCGCCCGCGATCGACTCGCCTGGTCCGATGAAGTGTTTCGCATCTTCGGAGTCCCCACGGGCACGGCCCTCACCTACGAAGCCTTCCTCGATTGGGTGCACCCCGAGGACCGGGCAGCCGTCGATCGCGCGTGGGCCGCCGCCCTGCGCGGAGCCCCGTACGACATCGAGCACCGCATCGTCGTTGGCGGCGCGGTGAAATGGGTGCGGGAGCGGGCGCAGGTCGAGTCCGACACGGACGGGCGCGCCGTGAGGGGAATCGGCACCGTCCAGGACATCACCGAGCGGAAGCGCGCGGAGGAGCAGCTCCGTCGCGTGAATCGCGCGCATCGTGCGCTCAGCACGTCCAACGAGGCCCTGGTCCGCGCCACCGACGAGTCCGCGCTGGTCCAGCAGATCTGCCGGATCATCGTCGAGGAAGCCGGGTATCGACTCTGCTGGGTCGGCTATGCGGAAGAGGATCCCGCCAGCACCGTGCGGCCCATCGCGCAGGCGGGATTCGACGACGGGTACCTGGACAGCGGCGAACATCAGCTGGGCCGACACCGAGCGTGGTCGTGGGCCGACGGGGACCTGCATCCGCACGGGGGAGATCCAGATCGTGAAGAACATCGCCACGGATCCGCGGCTGGCGCCGTGGCGCGCGGACGCGCTCCGGCGCGGCTACGCCTCGAGCATCGCCATTCCGCTCGTGGACGATGGGCGGCCCTTCGGTGCGCTGTCGATCTACTCCTCGGAGATCGAGGCGTTCGGGGGCGAGGAAGTGAGGCTCTTGACCGAGCTGGCCGGCGATCTGGGCTACGGCATCGTGAGCCTGCGCACGCAGGCCGAGCGAAAGAAGGCCGAGGCGGAGGAGGTGGTCCGCGAGCGCGAGGTCGCCATCGGCTTCAGGATCCAGCAGATGCTGCTCCTCGACGAGCCGCCCCGGGACATCCCCGGACTGCGCGTGGCCGCGCTCAACATTCCTTCGCAGCGGATCGCCGGCGATTTCTACGACTTCTTCACCCACCAGGACGAGAGCCTCGACGTCATCGTCGCCGACGTGATGGGCAAGGGCATTCCCGCGGCGCTCCTGGGCGCGGCGACCAAGAGCCATTTCACGGAGGCCCTGTGCCACCTGATGGCGCTGTCCCCGGCCGGGTACGCTTCCGGAGCCCCGGGAAGTCGTGACCCTGGCCCATGCCGGCATGGCGACGGCATCTGATCGAGCTCGAGAGCTTCGTGACCCTCTGTTACGCCCGCGTGGACCTGAGCCGGCGCCGCCTCGACCTCGTCGATTGCGGGCACACGGGGGTCATCCACGTGCGGGGCGGGACCGATCTCTGCGAGATGATCCACGGGGACAACCTGCCGCTCGGAGTCCGCGAAGGCGAGATCTACGATCAGATCGCCGTGTCGTTCGAGGCCGGCGACGTCTTCCTCTTCTACTCGGACGGGGTCACGGAAGCGTCCAATGCCGCCGGAGAGCTGTTCGGCGCCGACCGGCTGATGGCCTGTGCCCGCGCGAACGGCGAATCTCGCGCCGGACGCGCTGGTGGGCGCGATCCGCGCGGCCGTCGTGGCCTTCGTCGGATCGGAGCGGCTGACCGACGACCTCACGTGCGTGGCCGTCGAAGTCGGCGAACGGCGGCGTCCCCTCGCGCGAGGGGAGATGGAGATCCGCAGCGATCTCAGGGATCTGACCCGCGCCCGCGAATTCGTGCGCAGCTTCTGCGCCACGCTTCCCGGCTCACCCGCTCGACGAGGACCGCGTGGCCGCGCTGGAGCTGGCGGTGAACGAGGCGGCCAGCAACGTCATGAAGCACGCCTACCACGGCCGCGCCGATCAGACGCATCCGTCTCGAGGCCGAGGCGTTTCCGGACCGTGTCGCGGTCCGGCTGCACCATCTCGGGGATCCCTTCGATCCCTCGGCGGTGCCCCCGCCCTCCTTCGACGGCTCCCGCGAGTCCGGGTTCGGCGTGTATCTCATCACGAGGAGCGTCGACGACGTTCGCTACTATCGCGACGAGCGCGGCGGAAACTGCATCGCCCTCGTCAAGCTTCGCACTTCTTGAGGTGGAGGACGGCGCCGTGGCCATTGCACTCGACAGGATGGGCGACGTGACCGTCGCGGTGGTGCCGATGGAGGAGCTCGACGCGAGCAACGCGGCGGAGTTCAAGCGCGAGGTCGCCCCGCTGCTGGAGGCGACGACGAAGCTCGTGTTCGACCTGAGCCGGCTGCGCTTCGTGGACAGCTCCGGGCTCGGCGCCTTCATCTCGTGCCTGCGCAAGCTCAACGCCAAGGGCGGCGACCTGAAGCTCTGCGGGATGTCCAAGCAGGTCCGCGCGGTGTTCGAGCTCGTGCGGATGCACCGGATCTTCGACATCCACGGCACCAGAGAGGAAGCCGTGCGCGCGTTCGCGTCGTGATCGACATGGCCACCACGGATCGCCCCAAGCCCTCTCCCCGGTTCGTCAGCCGTCTCACCAAGAACACCTTCGGCATGGTGCTGGCCGGGGGCCGCGGCTCACGCCTCAAGCACCTGACCGACTGGCGGGCCAAGCCCGCCGTGCCCTTCGGGGGCAAGTTCCGGATCATCGACTTCGTGCTGTCGAACTGCGTGAACTCCGGCATCCGGCAGATCGGCGTGGCCACCCAGTACAAGTCGCACAGCCTCATCCGCCACATCCAGCGGGGCTGGAGCTTCCTCTCCGGCCAGTTCCAGGAGTTCCTCGAGCTGCTGCCCGCCCAGCAGCGGCTGGAGGAGGTGTGGTATCGGGGCACCGCCGATGCCGTGTGGCAGAACCTCGACATCCTGAGCGACAACAAGCCCGACTTCGTCCTGGTCCTGGCCGGCGACCACATCTACAAGATGGACTACGGCAAGATGCTGGCCGCCCACGTGGCCACGGGCGCCGACGTGACGGTGGCCTGCCTCGAGGTGCCCATCGCGGACGCCCGCGGCTTCGGGGTGATCGGTGTCGACGACCAGGGGCGGGTGGTGGAGTTCCAGGAGAAGCCGGAGCAGCCGAAGAGCCTGCCCGGCACGCCCGACCGCGCCCTGGCCAGCATGGGCATCTATGTCTTCTCCACCGACGTGCTCTACCGCGAGCTGGCCCGGGACGCCGCCGATCCCGCCTCGAGCCACGACTTCGGCCGGGACGTGATTCCCTCTCTCGTTCCCCGTGCGCGCGTGTTCGCGCACTCCTTCGCGGAGAGCTGCGTCGACATGAGACACGGCGTCCCGTACTGGCGCGACGTGGGCACGCTCGACGCCTACTGGGAAGCGAACATGGAGCTCACCCGGGTGACGCCCGACCTGAACCTCTACGACAAGGACTGGCCCATCTGGACGTACCAGGAGCAGCTCCCGCCGGCCAAGTTCGTCTTCGACGAGGACGACCGGCGGGGCATGGCCGTGGACTCGCTCGTGTCAGGCGGCTGCGTGATCAGCGGGGCGACGCTGCGTCGCACCCTGCTCTTCTCCAATGTCACCGTGGAGAACTACAGCAGGCTGGAGGACTCGGTGATCCTGCCCGACGTGGTGGCGGGCCGCCACGTCCACCTGCGCCGGGTGATCGTGGACAAGGGCGCCACCCTGCCCGACGGCTTTCAGGCGGGCATCGACCCCGACGCGGACCGCGCGCGAGGCTTCCTCGTCACCGAGGGTGGGATCACCCTCATCACCCCCGACATGCTCGGCCAGCACATCCACGAGGTCCGCTGAGGTCGCGGCGGCTCAGGGGACGGGCGGCGTGACGGCCTGCCGCTCCAACGACGCCAGGCGCACGCGCAGCTCCCCGAGCTCGTCCTCGGTGAGTCTCTCGGCACAGCCCGCCACGATCCGCCTCGCCCGCTCGGCGAGCCTCCGCTGGGCGCCGGAGTCGGGGATCGTGCTCCGCGATGTCGCCGAGGGCACGCAGCACGCGCAGACTGACCGCCACGTCGGCCTTCGCGTAGAGACGGATCTGGTCGAAGGCCGTGTCCACGAGCCGGTCGAAGCCGCGGCCACGGGATGCTGACGCGCAGGAGGCCCGGAGGATCGTAGCGCAGGGACGCCGGCTCTTCCCGGGACGCGAAGCGAATCAGGATGCGGCTCAACTGGTCGACGCAGTTGATGGCGGTGCTGGGGTCGTTCACGGCGGGCGAGATCGCCCGCAGCGCGATGTCGACGATCTGCAGGATGCCGAACTCGATGTCCTGCTGGAGCGTCCGGGTCGGGCCGAGGTCGAAGGCCCCCCGCAGCTCGGCGCTTCTGACCGGGGAGACAGGCGGTCTCCCTTCGACACCGTCAACAGCGGAACGCCCGCCGGCACGAACTGGCCGACCCGCCGGACGATCCGGATGCTCACGCCGTACGACCTCGCCAGGACGACCAGCCGGCCGATGTCGATGAAGCGGACGTAGCCCGAGACGTCGCTCGAGACCTCCGCCTCGCGCGCGGTCGGCTCGGGCACGCCGGGCTGCTCGCATTCGACTGCGCCGCCGCGGCTCCGGCATGAGCTCGTCGATGATGGCTTCCGTCTCGGCTGGCGATCTTGTCCACGATGTGGTTGACGCTGATCGCCTGCGAGATGTGGTGGATGAAGAAGAGCAGCCACGCGACGCACGCGAGGGCGAGCAGCATCGCGCCCAGGACGGTCAGGACGGGCGCGAAGGGCTCCGGGACCGAGCGCGCCGCGGGAAGCGCGGCCACGCAGTAGGAGAAGGTGCCGAGGAAGATGCCGAGCGTCCGCTGGGTCACGCGATCGCGCGCGAAGCTCACGATGATGCGCGGGGAGAACTGCATCGAGGCCAGCGTGAGCGTCATCAGCAGGATGGCGAAGACGATCGAGACCACCGTCATCATCGAGGCCGCGATCGCCGCGAGAATCACCTGGGCGACCTGGGGATCGGCGTGCGAGGGGAACAGGACCTTCGGCGCCCAGGTGTTGAGCGCGGGGACGGCCTCTTCCAGCGCGGAGAGGAGCGCGCCCGCCGATCCCAGCGTGAGCGCGATGATGAGCGGGCGGACCAGGAAGCCGCCGCGCAAGCTGTACATCACGTGGCGGAACGAGAGGAACAGACGTTCGTTCAGCATCGCGCCCGGAGGATTCGGCGGACGTGCGCTTCAGTGACTCGCGGGGACGAGCCGGCTCAGCTGCTCGCCGTCGACCACCTCGTGGTCGATCAGGAGCTTGGCCAGCGCCTCCAGGGCCGTCCGCCGGGACGTCAACGTCTCCAGCACCCGAGCGTGCGCCTGCTCCAGGAACCGGCGGATCTCCGCATCGATCGCCCGCGCGGTGTCCTCGCTGTACTCCCGCCGCGGCGCACCCTGGCCCGGCAAGAAGGGGGCACGATCCGGCTCCTCGAAGGCGCCCAGGCCCAGGGTTTCGCTCATCCCCCACCGCGTGATCATGTGGCGGGCGATGTCGGTGGCGCGCTGGAGATCGTCCTGGGCCCCCGTCGACACGTCGCCGAAGGTGATCTCCTCGGCCACGCGTCCCCCCAGGAGCACGTCGAGGCGATCGAGCAGCTCCGCGCGGGTCATCAGGTAGCGGTCCTCCGTCGGCCGTTGCTGAGTGTAGCCGAGTGCCGCCACGCCGCGCGGAATGATGGAGACCTTGTGCACGGGGTCGGCGTGCGGCCGGAGCTGGGCGATGAGCGCGTGCCCGGCCTCGTGGTAGGCGACGATGTCCCGCTCGCGCGCGCTCATGACCCGCGACTTGCGCTCGAGGCCGGCCACCACCCGGTCGATGGCTTCGTCGAAGTCCTCGAGCCCGACCGCGTCCTTGCCGCGGCGGGCCGCCGCCAGGGCCGCCTCGTTGGCGAGGTTGGCGAGGTCGGCGCCGACGAAGCCCGGCGTGCGGGCGGCCACCAGCGCGAGATCCAGATCGGAGGCCAGCGTCAGCGCTCGGGTATGCACGCGCAGGATCGTTTCGCGGCCCTTCAGGTCGGGACTGTCCACGACGACCTTCCGGTCGAACCGGCCAGGCCGGAGGAGGGCCGGATCAAGAATCTCCGGCCGGTTGGTGGCCGCCATGATGATGATCCCCTTGGCGGTGTCGAAGCCGTCCATCTCGGTGAGCAGCTGGTTCAGCGTCTGTTCCCGCTCGTCGTGGCCTCCCACCAGGTTCGTCCCGCGCGCCTTGCCCAGGGCGTCGAGCTCGTCGATGAAGACGATGCTCGGCGCCTTCGCCTGCGCCTGGGCAAAGAGATCGCGCACGCGCGCCGCCCCG
>CAVPPZ010000015.1:0-102986 GCA_963707305.1 uncultured Candidatus Rokubacteria bacterium | reverse complement strand
CGCCGACGAACGCGGACACGCCATGGTCCACCAGGTAGGCGACCTGGTGGACCAGCAGCATCTGCGTGGCCGCGCTCCCCGCGAAGAAGACGAGCCCGGTCGCCCAGAACCTCCACGTGCGCACCGCGGTGCGCACGGTCCAGTGCCGGCGTGGCGGGGCCGCACTCGCGGCCGGAACGGACGCCGCGGCGACCACCGCCGGTCCACGCGCGTTGCGGACGAGCAGCAGCGTGGCCGGCACGATCCACACCACCATCATCACGGCCAGCACGCGGAGCGCCCAGCGCCACCCGACCCACTCGATGAGGAGCTGCGTGAACGGCACGAGCGCGAAGATCCCGACGCCGATGCCCGCGGACGAGAGGCCGAGCGCGGTGCCCACGCGCGACGGGAACCACGAACGGATCAGCACGACCGACGGCACCCAGCCCGCGGCGCTCATCCCGCACGCGGCGCACACGCCGATGACGAGGTAGAGCTGCCAGACCGCGTTGACGTGCGCGCCAACCATGAGCGAGACGGCCAGCAGCGCGCCTCCGCTCGCGATGACCGCGCGCGGGCCGAAGCGCTCGACGAGCCAGCCGAGCACCGGACCCGAGACGCCGTGCACGACCACGAGCAACGAGAACGCGCCCGCGACGACCGAGCGGCTCCAGCCGAACTCGCGCAGGAACGCGACGAAGAAGACCGAGTACGCGTACCAGAAGCCGTAGGCGAGGCCGAGCGTGACGAAGGTGGCGACCACCACGCGCCAGGCGCCGCCGCGCGCCTCCTGCAGCAGCGTCGCCGGCGCGGCCGCGGGAGCGCGCGACGAGCCGGGGCGCACCCCGCCCAGCTCGACGCGAGTCGACATCGGCGCGGGCGCTACGCCGGCGCGAAGATCCCGCTGGCGCCGGGCACGGCGGCGCCGGCCCCGTGCTCGGCGCCGTTCGCCGGCGCGATCGTGAACGCGCGGTCCCGCTGCAGCACCGGCACCACGCGGTCGGCGAAGAGGCGCATGTTCAGCTCCGCCTCCTGGTGCGGCATCGCGCCGTACCCGAACTCCGTCACCAGATGGTCGAGCCCGGTGAGGCGCTGGAGCTCGGCGAGCTGCTGGATGCAGTCGTCGGGCGTGCCCACGACCTGGATGCGCACGTAGAACTCCGTGGCCTTCTTGCGGAAGCCGGGGTCCTTCATCTTCGAGTACGTCTTCGCCATGCCGCCGTAGAACTCGTAGCCCTTCACGGTGGCGAGATGGCCGTCCGAGAAGTGATAGTGCGTGTCGATCGAGTCCCACTTGCGGCTCAGGTACTGCTCGCCCCGCTCCTGCGCCTCGGCCCGGCTGTCCGCGCACGAGACGTTCGTGAGGATGATGGGCGCGCGCGGCGTGTGGCCCACGCTGGCCGTGAGGTCGCGATAGCGCCGGATGTCCTCGGCGGCCTTCGGCCACTCGTTCTGCATGATGACGAGCAGGCCGAAGCCGAGCTTGGCCATGATCTCCGCCGACTCCGGGCTCACCGACGACGCGTAGAAGCGCCGCTCCGGGTGCGAGATCGGGCCGCGGCCGGATCGCCGTGCGCGGGATCTTGAAGAACTCGCCGTCCCACTCGAACGAGTCGTGGGTCAGCGCCTCGACGACGATCTTCGCCGACTCGACGAAGCGCGCCCGCGCCTCCTCCATGGGGATGCGGAAGCCCGCGTACTCCACGCTCGCGGCGCCGCGGCCGAAGCCGAAGAGGCAGCGGCCGCCGCGACATGACGTCGAGCAGCGCGATCTGCTCGGCCACGCGCACGGGATCGTGCCACGGCAGCACGATGACGGCGGTGCCGAGCGCGATGCGCTTCGTCCGCCCCGCGTAGTAGCTGAGCAGCTGCGTGGGCGACGGCGACATCGCGTAGCCGGTGAAGTGGTGCTCGAGCGCGAAGAGCGAGTCGAAGCCGAGCGGCTCGACGAGATCGCCGAGCGCCAGGTGCTCGGCGAACACCTCCGCGTCCGATCGCCCTTCCTTCTGCAGCATGTTGAGCGCAACGCCGACCTTCATGATGTCCTCCCGGTCGTTTTCCGGTCGTCGACCGCGCGATGACCCAGGCGCGCCGAGAAGCGCGCGCGCGGTGGCCTTCACCTCGCCGGCCAGCATCTTGAGGCGCGGCCGCACCCGGTCCGTGGGCCGCCGATCGCGCAGGCGCCGGCCACGCGCCCGTAGCGGTCGAAGACCGGCGCCGCGATGCCGGACGCGCCGCGCCACCATCTCGTCGATGGTGACGCACACGCCGGCGCGGCGCACCTCGTCGAGCGCGCCGCGCAGCGCCGACAGACTCGTCACCGTCCGGTCCGTGTGCCGCGAGAGCGACAGCGAGCGCAGCATGCTCCTCGCGCTCGCTCGGCCGACAGGAAGGCGAGGATCGCCTTGCCGCTCGACGTCGCGTGCAGCGGCCGCCGGTCGCCCACGCCGCCCGCGTACCGGATGATGTGATCGCTCTCCACCTTGTCCACGTAGACCACGGACGTGCGATCGCTCGACAGCACCGCCGACGAACACCGTCTCGCCCGTGCGACGCATCAGCGCCACCGCGCGCCGGGCGCGCGACCTCGATCAGCTCGCGCTGGCGCGGGAGCGGCCGCGCCCAGGTCGAGCGCGCCGGGCCCGAGGCGATACTCGCCCGCGCGGTCCTGCGCGAGGTAGCCCCGCGCGGTCAGCGCGCGCAGCAGCGGCAGCAGGCTGCTCTTCGGCGCCTCGAGCTGCGGCGCTCACCTCGCGGAGCGGCAGCCCTTCCGGCGCGCGCGGCCAGCAGCTCGAGGATGTCGACCACGCGGTTGGCCGCGCGGTGCCCGCCGTCCGTCGTCACCGTCCGGGTTCCGGAATTGGAATTACGTTCCGTATTCGGCACGCGCCCAGCATAGCCCATCTCCACGCCGGAGGAAAGACAGCCCCGTATACTCCCGGGCATGACCAACGACTATCGTGAGATCGCGCAGCAGCTCGCCGCACACCTCGGCACGACGCGCCCGCCCGATCGCGGTCGCCTTCCGCGCCACCCCTCCGGCCGGCGTCGAGAAGTTCAGCGGCACCCAGCCGTCCGGCTGCAGCTTCTGGCGGCTCGCCGCCGAGGGCCGCGTGTTCTACACGGTCCCCGTCGACCACGCGAACTGCGCCATCGGCGCGCACACGCACGCGATCCCGCTGCCGGCGGCGCGCGCGGCCGAGCTCGAGCAGACGCTCACCTTCATGACCGGCCTCGGCTACGTGCGCATGGAAGAAGTCCCGGGGATCCCGCGCTTGCCGGAGACGCCCGGCGCCGTGGTGTACGCGCCGCTCGGGGCGACGCCCGTCGATCCCGACGTCGTGCTCGTGGCGGGCCGGCCCAGCCGCATCATGCTGCTCCAGGAAGCGGCGATCCGCGCCGGCGTCGCCGCACCCACCGCGCTGCTCGCCCGTCCGACGTGCATGGCGCTCCCCGCGGCGCTCGCGCAGGGCGTGCTCCTGAGCAGCGCGTGCGTCGGCAATCGCGTCTACACCGATCTCGGCGACGACGAGCTCTACCTCGCGATTCCCGGGCGCGCGCTCGCGCCGCTCGTGGCGGAGCTGGCGACGATCGCGTCGGCGAACACGACGCTGCGCGAGTATCACGCAGCAGCGCCGCCGGCGAGCTCGCGACCGCGTAGCCTCACACCAGTCGCGAACTCCATCACCGCCACGTCGGCCTGGAACCAGGCGCGCCGGAAGGCCTCGACGCTCTCGAAGCGCCGCTGCGCCACCCGCTTGTAGCTGAGCTGGACCGTGCACGGCCGGACGTCGAACGGATACGGGTCGAACGCGACGCGCCGCGGGCCCGCCGGTCGCATGGTCATCCTGACGCCGTCGTCGCGCGCGCCCGCGTAGCTCACGGGCACCGGCTCGACGAAGTCCTCGTACGGCTCCTGGCAGCAGAAGTAGAGCCCGAGCAGATCCCAGACCTGCATCAGGCGGTAGTTCGTCCACACGCCCTTCGCGTCGAGCGTCGCCGAGGTCTGCTCCTGCCACGCCTCGTTCCGCTCGATGAAGGCCTGCACCTCGGGGCTCAGCGTCGTCAGGTTGTAGCGCCAGGCCGGATGCTTGATGGTGTCGTAGCGCGCCTTCCACAACCCGGTGCGATGCATGCTGACGATGAGGCCGGAGTACGGATCGATGTCCGCGATCCAGTCGAGCGCCCACTGGTAGGCGCCGAGCTGCGTGGCGGTCATCGGCACGTGGAGGAACGGGTACGGCTCGCCGGTCTCCGGGTGGATCAGCGGGCTCGCCTCGTAGCGGAGCCAGCCGTAGTCGTGGAAGGTGGCGGCCCGGACGACCGCGTCGTAGGGCGCCGGCGTCGCGAACTCGGCGTTGCCCCAGTGCGCGGCGAGCTGGCCCACGAAGCGCGAGTGATCCGTCTGCCCGACGAGGAGGAGTCCGCCGTCCGGATCGTGTCGGATGATCATGAGGCACCTCTGGCCATGGCGATGGCCGCGAATCTATCAGAACATAGCCGCATGGACACCACGACCGGAGCCCTGCCCCGCTGGGACATGTCGAGGATCTACCCCGACCTCGCGAGCGACGCCTTTCGCGCCGCGTTCGATCGCGTGGTCGCGGACATCGCGGCGCTGCGTGCACAGTACGACGAGGCCGGGATCCGCCGGCGCGACGACGGCCGGCTCGACGCCGGCACCGTGGCCGCGTTCGAGGCGCTGGCCACGCGGCAGAACGCGCTGACCGAGGCGCTGCGGACGCTGTCCGCCTACATCAGCGCCTTCGTCTCGACGAACTCGCGCGACGACGTCGCGCAGGCGCGCCAGAGCGAGCTGCAGCAGCACCTGGTCGCGCTGAGCCAGCTCGGCACCCGCTTCCTCGCGTGGATCGGATCGATCGACGTCGAGGCGCTGATCGAGCGCTCCGCGCTCGCCCGCGAGCACGCGTTTCCCCTCCGCAAGGCGGCCCAGGCCGCGCGGCACCAGATGACCGAGCCCGAGGAGCACCTGGCGGCGTCGCTCAACCCGTCGAGCGGCACCGCGTGGGCGAAGCTGCACGGCAACGTCTCCTCGCAGCTGACGGTCCAGGTCGAGGGCCGCCCGGCTCCCCTGCCCATGAGCGCGGTGCGCGCGCTCGCGCACGACCCGGATCCCGCCGTGCGCCGGGCGGCGTACGAGGCGGAGCTCAAGGGCTGGGAGCGGGTCGCCGTGCCCCTGGCCGCCGCGCTCAACAGCATCAAGGCCGAAGTGCACACGCTCAACCAGCGGCGCGGCTGGCCGGACGACCTCGAGCCGGCGCTGTTCGCCAACAACATCGACCGCGCGACGCTGGACGCGATGCACGAGGCGTGTCGCGAGTCGTTCCCCGACTTCCGGCGCTATCTCCGCGCGAAGGCGCGCCTGCTCGGCCAGGCGCGCTTGCCCTGGTACGACCTGTTCGCGCCGGTCGGCGGCGCGCACGTGCGCACCTGGTCGTGGGACGACGCCTCCGCGTTCGTGGTGGAGCAGTTCGCCTCGTACTCCGAGAAGCTGGCGGACCTGCCGCGCCGTGCCCTGCGCGATCGCTGGATCGACGCCGAGCCGCGCGAGGGCAAGCGCGACGGCGCGTTCTGCATGGGCGTGCGCGGCGACGAGTCCGCGGTGTTCATGAACTTCGGCCCGAGCTTCAGCAGCGTGAGCACGCTCGCGCACGAGCTCGGCCACGCCTACCACAACACGAACCTCGCGACGCGCACGCCGTGGCAGCGCGACACGCCGATGGCGCTGGCCGAGACCGCGAGCATCTTCTGCGAGACCATCGTGGCCAACGCGGCGATCGAGACCGGGTCGGCCGCCGACAAGCTCGCCATCCTCGAGCATCAGCTCCAGGGCAGCTGCCAGATCGTGGTCGACATCCACTCGCGCTTCCTCTTCGAGTCGCGCGTGTTCGAGGGTCGGGCGCGCCGGGAGCTCTCGGTGAGCGAGCTGAACGCGCTGATGCTGGAGGCGCAGCGCGAGACCTACGGCGACGGCCTCGATCCCGAGGTCCTGCACCCGTCCATGTGGGCGATGAAGCCGCACTACTACTCGACCGGCCGCTCCTTCTACAACTGGCCGTACACGTTCGGCCTGCTGTTCGGGCTGGGCCTCTACGCCCGGTACCGGGAGGCCCCGGACCGCTTCCGGGCGGGGTACGACGACCTCCTGGCCTCCACCGGCCTCCACAGCGCGGCGGACCTCGCGGCCCGGTTCGGGATCGACGTCCGCCAGGCCGCCTTCTGGCGGGCCAGCCTGGACGTGGTCCGGGAGCAGGTCAGCCAGTTCGAGAAGCTGACCCTCTAAAGGGGAGCACCTTTTAATCTCGGCTCAAGTCCGGCGGGCGGGCCGCCGATGCACCGGACGAAGGAGACCCGCCATGGACCGACGCGAGAAGGGCAGCGGCATCACCGGACCGTTCCTCTTCATGCTCTTCTTCATCGTGGCCCTGAACCTCTGGGGCTACTTCACGCAGCCGTAGCGCGCGGCGCGTCAGCCCAGGACGATCCGCACGCGATGGGCGCCGCCGTCATCGGCGAGGGGATCCCGGTGGTGCCGTCGACGCGCACGTCATCGACCTCCACTGACCCCACGCCCCGCGAGACCCCGCGAGGGTTCTCCACCGTGATGGCGTACCGCGCCGAACGATAGCGGAAGGTGATCCCGAAGCCGGGCCACGCCCGGGGAATACAGGGGTCCATCATCAGGCGCGTGGCCGCGGAGGCGGAAGCCGAGCAGCCACTCGAGGCCGGCCCGGTACATCCAGCCCGCGGATCCCGTGTACCAGGTCCAGCCGCCGCGGCCGACGTGCGGTGGCTCGGCGTAGACGTCAGCGGCGACGACGTACGGCTCGACCTTGTAGCGCTCGACGCCGGCGGCCGTGCGCGCCCGCGGCGATCGGATTGAGCATGGTCAAGACTTCCGCGGCCCGGTCGCCGTCGCCGAGCGTCGCGAAGGCGATCGCGGCCCAGATCGCCGCATGCGTGTACTGGCCGCCGTTCTCCCGCACCCCGGGGAGGTAGCCCTTGATGTAGCCCGGCTCCAGCGGCGTGGCGTCGAACGGCGGCGCGAACAGCACCAGCAGGCCGTCGGCGCGGCGCATGAGGTGCTCGTCGACCGCCTCCATGGCGCGCGCCTGGCGCGCGGGGTCGCCCGCCCCCGAGATCACGCTCCAGGACTGCGCGATCGAGTCGATGCGGCAGGCGTCGTTGACGGCGGAGCCGAGCGGCGTGCCATCGTCGAAGTACGCGCGCCGATACCACGCGCCGTCCCATGCGCTTCGTGCAGCGCCGGCGTGAGCTCGCCGAGCGGCGCGACGCCATGGCTCCGCGCGCTTGCCCTCGCCGCGCGCGTCAGCCAGCGGGGCCCATTCGGACAGGACCGTGTGAAGGAACCACCCGAGCCACACGCTCTCGCCCTTCCCTTCGACGCCGACCTCGTTCATCCCGTCGTTCCAGTCGCCCGTCCCCATCAGCGGCAGGCCGTGGGCGCCGACCGGCAGGCTGCGATCGAGCGCGCGCGCGCAGTGCTCGAAGAGCGGTGCCGCGCTCGTCGGAGACGCGTGGCTCGAAGTACGACTCCTGTTCTCCGGGCGCGAGCTTCGAGCCGTCCAGGAACGGAACGACCTCGTCGAGCACCGCGCCATCCCCGGTGACCTCGACGTAGCGGGCCACGGCATAGGGGAGCCAGAGCAGGTCGTCGGAGATCCTCGTCCGGACGCCGCGCCCGCCCGGCGGGTGCCACCAGTGCTGCACGTCGCCCTCGACGAACTGCCGCGCCGCCGCGCGCAGCAGGTGTTCCCGAGCGACGCGGGGCGCGGACACCGTGAGCGCCGTCGAATCTTGAAGCTGATCGCGAAAGCCGTACGCGCCGCCGGCCTGATAGAGGGCCGAGCGCGCCCACATGCGACAGGCCAGCGTCTGGTAGAGCAGCCAGCGGTTCAGGACGATGTCCAGGGACCGGTCCGGCGTCGTGACCTGCACGATGCCGAGCACCTCGTCCCAGTGCTGCGTGACGGCGGCCAGGACCGTCGCCACGTCGCGACTCCGGTAGCGCGTGATGAGCTCCCGCGCCTGCGCGGCGTTCGCCGCCTCGCCGAGGAAGAACACGGTCTCCGCCCGCCCCCCGGCGGGCAGATCGAGCGTGACCTGGAGCGCGCCGCAGGGGTCCAGGCCGCCACCGACCCGCCCCGAGAGCCGGCCCTTGTGCTCGAGCGCCGCGGGATGATCCGGAGTCCCGTGGCGTCCGAGAAACTCCGTCCGATCGGCCGTCCACGCCGTCTGCGCGCCGCCGAGGTCGGCGAACGCGACCCGCCCCCCGAACTCGCGCCGCCATGAATTCCGCGCGAACATCGCTCCGGTTTCGCCGTCGATCTCCGTGACGACGAAGGGGGCCGCGGCGCTGCGCGACGTGCCGAGGACCCACTCGACGTACGCGGTCACGGCCAGACGCCGCGGCCGGCCCGTCGTGTTCGTCAGCGTGAGGCGCGAGATCTTGATGGCATCGTCGACCGGGACCAGCTGCAGGAGCTCCAGCGCGACGCCATGCGCGACGTGCTCGAAGCGGGTGTACCCCTGCCCGTGCCGGATGACGTAGGGCGCGCCGTCCGCGCGAATCGGGAGCGCCGTCGGGCCCCACAGATCGCCGGTCTCTTCGTCACGGACGTAGAACGTCTCGCTCGGAGGGTCGCTCACGGGGTCGTTCGACCACGTGGTGAGCTGGTTCTCGCGGCTGTTGATCGACCATGTGTACCCCGACCCGGACTCGGAGGCGTGAAAGCCGAGGCTCTCGTTTGCGATCACGTTGATCCACGGCGCGGGCGTCCACCGGCCGTCATCGAGGACGGTCACGTACTCGCGCCCGTGCTCCGCGAAGCCGCCGAGGCCGTTCCAGTGCTCGAGCGCGCGGGGCGCGAGCGCGGCCACGGGCGCCGTCTTCGCGGGGGCGGCGGGCCGGACGCGGACGAGGGCGGCCGCGGCGGGACGCGGCACACGCGTCAGCTGCTGGGCCAGCGTGCCGCGCCGGCTCGAGAGAACCACGCGCGCCACCGCGAGGAGCACGTCGCGCTGGGCCGCGGTCATGCGGTCCGCGCGCACGATGTACACGTGCCCCCGCGGCCCGTCGCCTTCGCCCGATCCCGCGGACTGGCTCGTCCGCCGCATCGTCTCCAGCAGCGACTGCAGATCCTGCGCGTACGACGGCGCGTGCTCGTTCAGGATCACGAGATCGACCGGGAGGCGCTTCAACCGCCAGTACTCGTGGGCGCGGAGGAGCTGGCGCACGATGCCCACGTCCTCGAGCTCTTCGATCTGCACCAGCACGATGGGAATGTCGCCGGAGATCCCATGCGCCCACAGGGCCTCAGGCCCTCCCGCGTGACGCGCGAGCACCTCCGCGGACGGCCGGAGCGTCCGATCCGAGTAGAGCACGCGGCTGGCGAGGCTCTGGAAGAGGTGCGCCTCGTCGGGGCCCATGCCGAGGTGGTGCTGCTGGACCTGGGCCTGCGTCCACGCGAGCGTGGCCACGCGGTCGAACGTCGCCCCATCGTGATACTTCTCGGCGAGCTCGAGCGCGTCCGCGCGCGACGGCGCGACGAGCGTGGAGAACGTCACGCGCACGGTGCCGCCCGGCGGGAGCCGCACGCGCCGCCGCAGGCTCACGATGGGATCGAGGACCGCGCCGGTGGTATCGGACAGGCGCCGGCCGTCGATCACCGCGGCGGGCGTCCGGATCAGACGTCCGCGGCCCAGGAACCGGGCGCGGTCCGTCTCCCATTGGAGGCGGCCGACCGTCGCGCCTTCCACCACGACCACGTGCGCCAGCCAGACGCTCGTCTCGCCCCGTGACCTCGGCCGGCGTGTCGCCAGCAGGGTCTCGAGCTCGGGCACGCACTCCGTCGTCACGCTGAGGTTGGAGAAGGCCGCGTGGGCCGCGTCCGCTGCCGGCGGCGCGAGCACGACCTCGGCGTACGAGGTGAGCTCGATCTCGCGGCGCTTCGTTCCGAGATTCGTGAGCGAGACGCGGCGCACCTCGGCATCGTCCTCCGGCGACACGATGACCTGGAGCGTGGTTCCGATGGCATGGTCGCGCCGGATGATCTCCGCCCGATCCTCGGAGAACGTCACCTCGTAACTCTCGGGCTCACTGCCCCGCGGCTGGTAGCCGGCCGACCAGGTCTCTCCGCTCTCCACGTCGCGAAGGAACACGTAGGTGCCCCACGCGTCGCGCGTGACGTCGTCCCGCCACCGCGTGACCGCGAGATCACGCCAGCGGCTGTAGCCGGAGCCCGCCGCCGTCAGCATCACCGCGTAGCGTCCGTTCGAGAGCAACTGGGTCCGCGGCGTCGCGGTGTGCGGCGACGTGAAATGCCGGTCGACCGGCGGCACGAGCTCGCGCACGTCGCCGACGGCCTCCACTTCATCCGCGCGCGGCCGCGCGACGGGCACATCCCGCGGCGTGCGCTCCTGCAGCAGGAGCTCGGTGGCCTGGACGATGGGCGCCGCATGGAACCGCGCGCGCATGGCGCCGTCGTGGAGCGCGTTTCCGATGGCGACGAGCAGCATGCCCTGGTGGTGGGCCATGTAGGCGCGAACCACGGCCACCGTCTGCACCTTCCGGCCTCCGCAGCGCGGTGTAGTCGAGGGCTTCGTAGAATCCGTAGGTCCCCATGGCGCCCGCCTCGGCGAGGCGCCGGAAGTTTCGGACGGCCGCCGTCGGATCGATCATCGTCGCCAGGCCGGTCGCGTAGGGAGCGATCACGACGTCGTCGCTGAGTCCGCGTCGCAGCCCGAGCCCGGGCACGCCGAAATTCGAATACTGGTACGTCATCTCCAGGTCTCTCGCGTTGTAGCCCGACTCCGACACGCCCCACGGCACGCCCCGCTCGGCGCCATACCGGATCTGCCGGCGGACGACGAGCCGGGCGCTCTGCTCGAGCAGGCTGCCCGCCGGCTCCCGCATGACCAGCGCCGGCATCAGGTACTCGAACATCGATCCCGACCAGGACACGAGGACCGAGTCGAGCGCCACGGGCGTCAGTGCGCGGCCCAGCCGGAACCAGTGCACGAGCGGGACGTCGCCCTTGGCGATCGCGACGAAGCTCGCGAGACGAGCTTCCGATGCGAGGAGGTCGTAGCGCCCGGCGTCGAGGCTGCCGTCGGCGACGCGATACCCGATCGCGAGCAGCCTCCGCAGGGGGTCGAAGAAAAAGCCGAAGTCCATGGCCTCGACCATCGCGGCCGCGCTGCGGGCGAGCACCGTGAGCCGGCGAACGAGCGTCTCGGGGGCGTCGAGGTCGCGCACGTGGCTCCGCACGCCGGCGGCGAGCGCCTCCGCCCACACGAGCACGTCGGTCTGCGCGCGCTGAGGATCTTCGCCGATCACGGCCCGCGCGCAGTCCACGACCGCGTCCGCGTGCGCCTTCAGCGTGGCCAGTCGCGCCGCCCAGTCCGCCGCATCGGTCACCGGCCCCTGCACCCGCGCGGCGACGGCGTCGAGCGCGTCGTCGAGCCGCCGGCGCGTGTCCGTGCGCGGCCAGGTATTGCTCGCCATGTCGAGGCTCGAGAGGCGGACCAGCAGCGCGGTGTCGGCGATGCCGGCCAGCGCGGCGTCGGGCACGAGCGGGCGCTCGATCATCTCCTCGCACGCGTGCCGCAGCGCGATGAGGTGACCGGCGAGATTGCCGCTGTCGACGGACGACACGTACTTCGGGTCGAGCGCCCGGAGGTCCGTCGTGTCGTACCAGTTGTAGAAGTGGCCGCGGAAGCGATCGAGCGTGTGCAGCGTCTCGAAGGTCGCCTCGAGACGCTCGACGGTCTCGGTGGTGCCGATCCAGCCGAAATCGCGCGCGGCGACCACCGACAACAGGTAGAGACCGATGTTCGTGGGCGACGTGCGATGCGCCACGACCGGGCTCGGCGTCTCCTGGAAGTTGTCCGGCGGCAGCGCATGGTCCTCCGGACCGACGAAGGTCGCGAAGAACCGCCAGGTGCGGCGCGCGATCGCCCGGAGGGCCAGCGCATCCGTGGGTGACGGGGCCGGCGTGGCCACCCGGCCGCGGGGCATGCTGATCCAGCGCGCGACCGCGGGCGCCGCGAGCCAGAGCACGAGGAACGGCAGGGCCGCCGGCGCCGCCTCCGGCCGTCCCACGATGACGGCGAGCGCGGCGGCGATCGCCAGCGCCATTCCCCCGCCCATGCGTCGGACGAAGCCAGGGAGATCGAGGCGAAGGCCGGCTTTCGCCTGCGCCGCCGTCACCCATTCGAGCCGTCGCCGGTGCGTCACGTACACGCGGACGAGCGTCCGCACGATCGCGTCGGTCATCAGCCACGCCTGGTCCGCGAGCATCGTGATCGTGAGCCAGGTCTGCGCGACGGCCAGCACGACGTCACGGCCCACCGCGCGCACGTGGCTGCGCTTCGAGATCTCACGGCCGCGCGGCAGCAGGCCGGCGACCACGGGCAGGAATGCCGGCACCGCGATCGTCGCCACGACGAACGCGCTCCACGCCGCGGGCGAGCCGCCCACCATCCACCCGGCCACGAGCGCCAGGAAGGCGCTCGGCGCCGAGAGCGTGCGGCGCAGGTTGTCCATCATCTTCCAGCGGCCGATCACGGGAATGCGGGTCCCGAGAATCCACGGCAGCAGCTGCCAGTCGCCGCGCGCCCAGCGGTGCTGGCGCGCGGACGCGACGCCGTAGTGCGACGGGGCATGCTCGAACAGCTCGATGTCGGTGACGAGACCGGCGCGCGCGAACACGCCTTCGAACAGATCGTGGCTGAGCAGCGCGTTGTCGGGCACCCGTCCCGCGAGCGCCGTCTCGAACGCGTCCACGTCGTAGATCCCCTTGCCCGTGTACGAGCCCTCGCCCCACAGGTCCTGGTACACGTCCGACACCGCCGCGGCGTACGGGTCGATGCCCGCCGGCCCGGACGACAGGCGCTGGAAGAACGAGGCCTCGCGGACCGGGGAGCGGCGGCGTGACGCGCGGCTGCAGCACCGCGTAGCCTTCGACGACACGCCGGCTTCCTGCCTCGAACCGCGCCTGGTTGAGCGGATGCGCGATCGTCCCGACCAGCCGATCGACCACGCCGCGCGGCAGTCGCGTGTCGGCATCGAGCGTGACGACGTAGCGCACGCCCGACGGCACGCCGGCGCTCGTGGGCAGGATGCTCGTATCGGTCGCGCCGCGGAGGAGCCGGTTGAGCTCGTGCAGCTTGCCGCGCTTCCGCTCCCACCCCATCCACCTCCGCTCGCTCTCGTTCCAGCGACGGTAGCGGTGGAAGACGAAGAATCGTTCGCCGCCATCCGGCGCGGCCCCGTGACGGCGGTTCAGACGAGCGACGCCTTCCCGCGCGGCCGCCAGCGTGTCGTCGTCGCCGGGCATGCGGGCCAGCGGCGCATCCAGCCAGTCGGAAAGAATCGCGAAGCGAAGATCGCCGTCCGGGCTCGCGAGGAAGTGCACCTCGAGTCGGTCGATCGCCTCCTCGACGTCGCTGACGTCGGCCAGCAGCGTCGGCACCACGACCAGGGTCCGCAGATGCGCGGGCACGCCGTCGCGCAGCTCGAGCCGCGGCAGCACGCCCGGCGTGACGAGCGCGGTGACGCTGCGATTCAGCAGCGCGATCGCCAGGTCGGACGCGGGCACGGAGGCGAGGAGCGCGAGCACCAGGAGTCCCCCCGGGCCGACGCCGGCGGCATGGGCCACGAGGAGGGGGAGCGCGAGGACCAGGCCGGTGAGAACCGCGTGCGTGCCGAGGTATCCCGGCGTCGCGGCCGCCACGTAGGCGCGGAGGAGCCGGCGCGTCGGTGGCACGCGGTAGCCGAGCGCTCCCTCGAAGGCGACGCGCCCGCTGCCGATGAGATGGAACCCGGGATCCAGCCGCCGGTCGTCGGGCCCGTCCGCACCCCGCGTCCGGACCATGGCCTCGTGCGCGACGTCGAGCTCGGAACGCCCGGAGCCCTCCGCCAGCTCTTCGATCGCGTGACGGTAGGCATCGCGGGTGGCGAAGTCGACCGCGGCGTAGTGCGCGCCCGTATGCAGCACCTTGTCGACGAGGCTCACCGTCTCGAAGAACTCCGCCCAGTCGAGCGCGGAGATCAGGCTCATGCTCAGGATCACGTTGCGGACGGTGACGTTCATCGCCGCCTGCCGCTGATGCTCGACGCGGACGATCTCGTCGGACGTCGTGCCCTGCGCCGACAGCCGCCCGTCGAGCCACTGGAGCGCCGGGGTCACCGCGCGATCCTGGTCACGCAGTCGCTGGACGAGCTGGACGGCGAAGGCGGTGACGAGCGGGGTGCCCTCGAATCGCGCGAGCCCCTTCGCGGATGGCCGCACGGCCGCCGACCCCGAGCAGCTCGTCCGCGAGCGCATCGGCCTCCTGCCGCGCCGCGCGCCCGCGCACGATGCCCTCCGCCAGGCGCCGGAGGTTCTCGACGAGGACGACACGCAACGTGATCGCCACCGCCCACAGCTCGCCGATCGTCAGCGGCTGCACGCGCTGGTAGGCCTCCACGAAGCGTCGCAGCGCTTCGGGATCGAACCGGCTGTCCGTATGGGCCACGAACGCCCACGCGATGCCGTACACCCGTGGATAGCCGGCGAGCGGCCCTTCGATCAGCTTGGGCAGCTTCCGGTAATAGCCGGCCGGGAGGTCGTCGCGGATCTCGCGCAGCTGCTCGTCGACGACGTAGAAATTGTCGACGAGCCACTCCGCCGCCGGGGTGATCGCGCGCTCCTCACGAATCGCCGTGGCGATCGCTCGATAGGACTCGCGGAGCACGCGCCCGTTCTCCGTGACGCGGGCGAGGAGGGGCTGACCACGCCCCGTCGACCGCGTGACGAGCTGGGCGGTCGCGAGACTGTCGGCGTGCTGCTCGAGGCGCTCGATCCCGAAGAGCTCCGAGCGAATCGGGGGCTCGGGCGGTGACGGGGCCGACCGCTTGAACACCGCCGATCCCTTCCCTCAGCGGCTCGGCGACATCGGTCGGGTCGGGACGCCCGTCGGCGCGCAACGGTACCGAAACGTCGTGTAGTGATGGCCGCTCGCGTCCCAGACCAGGACGCCGTCGGGGAGCCGCTCGGTCAGTGGCCCGCGCCGGGGGAGCTCCTCGTTGACCATGGCCTCGCGCTGCCCGGCATGACAGTCGGCTTCGGTCCGGAACGAGGAGACTGCGTACGTCGGGCCGCCGAGATGGGTCGGCCCCCCGGCTTCATAGATGCCGACGTCATGCCACAGCGTCCACCCTGACACCGCCACCAGGAGCAGGCTCACTCCGGCGCAGGTGCCGGAAGCATTCCCGACCACGAGCCCCCCCGCCACGCCGTGACGGCCATCGTGCCCGCGGCGAGCACGTTCAGCGCGATCGGCAACACCTTCATCTCGATCGCGGCGCTCGCCATCCCGTACATCGCCGTGCCGGCGACGATCACCACGACGAGCACGAGGGGCGCGGGCGGCCAGACGCGGCCGCGGAAGCGCATGAAGCGCTCGCGCCGGGCGCCCTGGTATCGCGTGTGAACCAGGGCCCAGGTGATGAACGCGACGAGGATCAGGCCCGGCATCCACTGGTGCCACCACAAGGCCGCCGCGAGGATCACGAGCACCCCGGCGCGTCGCCGCGCCGAGCGGGGCTCAGCCTTCACCGCCATCCTCAGCGTGCGCATCGTGGTGAGCCTCCGTGCCCGGCTTTTCCGTGAACGCGCTCTTCCCCGCCTGCACGGCCCGGGTCAGGGCCTCGCGCAGGTCGTCGGACAGCGTGCGAGTGTCGCGGATCATCTTCAGCAGCTCCGGCTCCGTGCGCTCCAGCCAATCGTGGAAGAAGGTCTCGAACGCGCGAACGGCCTCCACGGGCAGGTCGTCGAGCAGGCCCTGCGTGCCCGCGAAGAGGATGGCGACCTGCTGCTCCATCGCCAGCGGCGCGTACTGCACTTGCTTGAGGATCGCCACCATGCGGTCGCCGCGCGCGAGCTGGCTCTGCGTCGCGCGATCCAGATCCGAGCCGAACTGGGCGAAGGCCGCCAGCTCTCGGTACTGGGCCAGATCGAGGCGGAGCTTGCCCGCCACCTGCCGCATCGCCCGCGCCTGGGCCGCGCCGCCGACGCGCGACACCGAGAGCCCGACGTTCACCGCGGGGCGGATGCCCCCGTAGAAGAGGTCCGACTCGAGATAGATCTGGCCGTCGGTGATCGAGATGACGTTGGTCGGGATGTAGGCCGACACGTCGCCGAGCTGCGTCTCGATGATGGGCAGCGCCGTGAGCGAGCCGCCGCCGAGCTCGTCGTTCAGCTTGGCCGCGCGCTCGAGGAGTCGCGAGTGCACGTAGAAGATGTCGCCCGGGTACGCCTCGCGCCCCGGCGGACGGCGCAGCAGCAGCGACAGCTGGCGGTACGCGGTGGCGTGCTTCGAGAGATCGTCGAAGATGCAGAGCGCGTGACGCCCGGAGTCGCGGAAGTATTCGGCCATGGTGACCCCGGCGTAGGGCGCGATGTACTGGAGCGGCGCCGGCTCGGAGGCCGACGCCACGACGACCGTCGTGTACGCCATGGCGCCCGCGTCCTCGAGGACCTTCACCACGTGCGCCACGGTGGAGCGCTTCTGGCCGATGGCGACGTAGAAGCAGAAGATGTCCTCGCCGCGCTGGTTGATGATCGTATCGACCGCGATGGCCGTCTTTCCGGTGCCGCGGTCCCCGATGATCAGCTCGCGCTGTCCGCGTCCGATCGGAATCATGGCGTCGATGGCCTTGAGCCCCGTGTGGAGCGGCTCCGTCACCGCGCGACGGTCCACGACGCCCGGCGCGTAGCGCTCGATCGCCCGGAACTCCCGGGTCGCCACGGGCCCCTTGCCGTCCACGGGCCGGCCCAGCGCATCGACCACGCGTCCGAGGAGCGCCGCGCCGACGGGGACCTGCGCGATGCGGCCCGTCCGCTGGGCGGTATCGCCTTCCTTGATGCCGGTATCCCCGCCGAACAGCACCACGCCCACGTCGTGCCGCTCGAGGTTCAGCACCATCCCGACGACGCCACCGGGAAAGGTCAGCAGCTCGCCCGACATGGCATTCCGGAGGCCATAGACGTGCGCGATGCCGTCGCCAACCCTGGTGACAAGGCCGGCCTCCTGGAACTCGACGCCGGACTCGCCGCCCGCCAGGTGGATCTTGATGACGTCGGTGAGCTCGGCGGCGTTCCTCACCGCGGCGTCGCGCTCCCGATGGACACCGGGAACTGCATCGCTTCCTCGCGGTACGGGGACGGGATGTAGGCGAGCTCCAGGCGAATCTCCTTCAAGCGCTTGTCCTTCAGCGCCTCGGCGGGGAAGTCGACGTCCATCGACTCCGACACTTCCTGCCCGGGATCGAGCCGGTCATTGGCGAGGGAGCTGAACTTGACGGCCGGCTCGGTCCGCGTGTCCTCGAGCTTGATCGGCTGCCCCTGCGCGTCGATGTACCGGAGCTTGGCGGACACGAGCCGCACGGTCTGATTCTCGGACGTGTTCTTCAGCCGCAGCATGCCGCTGAGCTTCGCTTGCGTGACGACGCGGTCGGAGCCCACCTCGACCTGCTCGGTCACCTTCATCTCGGCGATCTCGCCGGTGACGATGCCCGCCTTCACGCGCAACGACGCCGGGGTCACCGCGTAGCTCTTGACCTCGGTCGTCGCCGCCGTGGCGGCCGGCGGCGAGGGCGCGAGGTTCATCCAGACCATCGCGGCGACGAGGGCGGCGCCGAGCCCCCACGTCCAGACCGCGCCTTTCGCGTCGGCGGCACGCTCCGTCGGCCAGAACCTGCGCTGCGCCACGAGGACCGCCGCCGCGCCGATGAACGCGACCACGACGCCGCCGAGCATGCCTGTCCCCGCATACACGAGGCCGCGAAAGACCCAGCTGCCCACGAGAGCTCCCGCGAGGCCCAGCATGACGTCCACCTTGAGCCCGTGACCGCCTCGCTTCATGACGAGGCCCGCCAGCACGCCGGCCAGAGCGCCCACGAGCACCCACGTTGCGAACATCACGAAGCTCATGACGGGGTCTCCTCCGGGCTCACAGGTTCTTGAATCGCTCGTTGAGCTCCTGGATCCGCTCGCGCTCTTTGGCCTCGGCGTCCAGACGGACGGATCGCGCGCGGCTGGCCTCGTCGAGGCTCACGAGGTACCGCGCCTCGGTCCACGCGCACCATCGGTCGATCGACTCGATCCACACGACGACGTGGTCCTCGTCGCTCTTGAAGACGACCGACGCCCGGTCGAAGACCAGGCGCTGCGAGGAGGGCGCTCCGTGGGGCTCGCTCGGAACCTTCTTGAAGAACTCCAGCCACTCGCGGGTCGGCGTCGCGCTCAACTGCACTTCCCAGCGCGTGCCGTCCGTCGTTGCGGGGGCGGTCGTCCGTTTGATGACATCCGTGCGCGTCGATGCTCGCTCGGCCGTGATCTCGCTCATGGCCGCACTCTACGCACGGGTGGCCCGGCGCGCGTATTGGACCTAGGTCCAATGGGCAGATGGGATGACGGCCACTAGAGTTCCGGGCAAGGAGGCTGCGTGTCCATTCAACTCTGGGTCGCCCCCGTGGTCGGCGTCGCCGTCAGTCAGCTCGCGGTCATCGCGACGTCGGTCTACCTGCATCGCGCGCTCGCCCATCGATCGCTCGTGCTCCATCCCATCACGGACATGGTCTTTCGAGCGGTGCTGTGGCTGACGACGGGACAGAGTCGCCGCCAATGGGTGGCCGTCCATCGCAAGCATCATGCGTTCACCGATCGGGAGGGCGATCCCCACAGCCCACGGCTCCTCGGCTTCTGGCGCGTTCAGCTGATGAACGCGGTGTACTACATGCGAGAGGCGCGGAAGCCCGGGACGCTGGAGACGTTCGCGCCCGAGCTGGTGGACGACCGATGGGAGCGGAGACTGTTCTCCCGTGGCCTGCTCGGTGTCGGCATCGGCACGATGTTCCTGTGCGCGGTGCTCGGGGTGTGGGCCGGTCTGCTGGCCGCCCTCATCCACGCCGTCGTCTACGTCGGCGTTCTGGCGCCGCTCATCAACGCCCGCGGGCACTGGGCGGGCGAGCGGACGTTTCCCAACACCGCCTACAACTCCCGGATGCTCGCATGGATCACGGGCGGCGAGAGCCTGCACAACAACCATCACGCCTACCCGCGCGCGCCGAAGTTCAGCATCGCCCGGCGCGAATTCGATCCGTCCTGGCCGGTCATCCGGATGCTCGCGGCGTTGAACCTCGCCTCCATACGCGACCACGCTGCCATCGCGCATCCGTCGCGATGACGAGGACGATCGGCGTCGGCCTGGTGATCGGCCTGGTGGTGGTCATCAGTCTCATCGTCGCGAACTGGACCGGGCTCTAGCCCGGCATCCGGTCGTCAAGGAGTCCATCGTCATGACAGCAACGTCCGGTCTTCACGTCCATGTCCATGCGCCGCACATGCTGGCGCGAGTCCTGGCTCGCACGGCGAAAACGGGCATCTACCTCGTGCGCGGCGTGCCCCGCGAGCTTCAGCGCGCGGCGCGCGCCCGCGCCGCCAGCGAAGGGACGACGCTCAGCGCGGTGCTCGTGCACGCGCTCCGCGACTACGCCGCAGGGACCTGGGCCCCGCGCCGGGACACCACGTAGCCTGATGCCCGAGCTCGTGGCGGTCGTCGATCTGGGGTCGACGGCCGTCCGCCTGCTCCTCGCGCGGATCGCTCCGGGTGCCGGATACCGCGTGCTCGTGGAGGAGCGGGTGCCGACGCGACTGGGCGGCGGCGCGCCTGGCAGACTGCCCCGTCGGGCGATCGAAGAGACGCTGCGCGCCGTGCACCGCTTCTTTGCGCGCCACACCTCGAAGAGCCGGGGCCCGCGTGTCGTTGCGGTGGCGACCTCGGCGGTGCGGGACGCCACGAACCGCGAACGGCTGCTCGGCCCGCTCCGCCGCCTCGAAGGCATCGAGGTGCACGTCCTGAGCGCGCGCGACGAGGCGCGACTCGGCGTGGACGCCGCCCTGAACCGGCTGCGCTTCAAGAACGGGATCGTGGCGGACCTCGGCGGGTCCAGCCTGCAGATCAGCCGGGTGCGTCGTCGCCGGGTCGTCTCCACCGCGACGCTTCCGCTCGGCGCGGTGCGCACGACGCGCCGCTTCCTCCATCACGATCCGCCGCGCCCGCGCGAGCTGCAGGCGATCCGTCACGAGGTGCGCCGGCAGATCGAGGACGCCGTGCCGCCCGCCGGCGGCGGCGAGGTCATGGTCGCGCTCGGGGGCACCGTCCGCACGCTCGCGAGCATTCACCTGCGCGCCCACCGGGGGGACCGCGAGCACCGCAACGGCCTCGCGCTGTGGCAGTCCGACGTCACCGCGATCCGAGAGCGGCTCGAAGGCCGCTCGCGCCGACGGCGCCGGAAGATCCGCGGCCTCAAGGCCGAGCGCGCCGACATCATCCTGGCCGGCGCCATCGTCATCGAGGAAGTCATGGTCTTCGGCGGGTACCTGACGCTGGCGGTCTGCTCGAGCGGCGTCCGCGACGGCGTGCTGCTGCGCGAGACCTTCGGCCGCGGACGGGCGAGGTGAACGCGGACGCGTTCGTCAACCGCGAGCTCTCGTGGCTCGAGTTCAACCGGCGCGTCCTCGAAGAGGCGCAGGATCCCAGCGTCCCCTTGCTCGAACGCGTGAAGTTCCTCGCCATCTTCAGCTCCAACCTCGACGAGTTCTTCATGGTCCGGGTGGCGGCGCTCAAGCGCCGTCGCGCCGCCGGCGATGAGACCCCCGGACTCGACGGGCTCACCTCGCAGGACGCGCTCGCGTCGATCGCCGCGCGTGTCCACGAGCTGGTCGAGGCGCATGCCCGCTGCTTTCGCGAGGAGATTCAACCGCGGCTCGCCGCCGAAGGGATCGTCCTTCTCCGCCCCGACACGGTCACGGACGCGCAGCGGCACTTTCTCGACGAATATTTCCGACGCACGTTGCTGCCCGTGCTGACCCCGCTCGCCGTCGCTCTCGACCGTCCCTTCCCCTACCTCGGGAATCGTTCGGCGTGCCTCGTGACGGCGATCCGACCGGCGGGGTCCTCCGCGCCATCGCGCGACTCGCTCTCCGTGATCCACATCGCGGGCCACGGGCTTCCGCACTTCGTCGTGGTGCCCGAGACCGCCGGCCGGCACGCCTTCATGCTGCTCGACGACGTGATCCGCCCGTACCTCCCGAGCCTCTACGCCGGCGACGAGGTCCTCTCGAGCCACGTCATCCGCGTCACGCGCGACGCCGATCTGCCGCCGCGGGGCCGTCCCCGCGATCTGCTCGCCAGCATCGAGGAGGGACTGCTCGAGCGGCGCCTCGGCGCCGCCGTGCGACTCCAGCACGACGCGGACCTTCCCTCCGACATCGTGGCCTCCCTCGTCGAGGAGCTCGAGCTCGAGCCCGCGGATCTCTACCCGGGCGAGAGCCTCACGGCGCTCGAAGCCCTGCTCACGCTCTACGACGCGGTCGACATGCCCCGGCTCAAAGATCGTCCGCGGCCGGCGCGCGCCGTCCCCGCCTTCGCCGGCGGGTCCGACATCTGGAGCGCCATGCGCGCCCAGGACATCCTCGTGCACCACCCGTATCACGCCTTCGATGCCGTCACGCGTTTCGTCCGGGAGGCCGCCGTCGATCCCGACGTGCTGGCCATCAAGATGACGCTCTATCGCGTGAGCCCAGCCTCACCGATCGCGCACGCGCTGCGCACGGCGGTCGAACACGGGAAGGAAGTCGCGGTGCTCGTGGAGCTGCAGGCGCGCTTCGACGAGGAGGCGAACATCCGCTGGGCGCGGGCGCTCGAGAAGGTGGGCGCGCGCATGGTCCACGGCCTCGCCGGCTTCAAGACCCACTGCAAGGCGTGCCTGGTCGTGCGGCAGGAGGCGGAGGGCATCCGGCGCTACTGTCACCTCGCCACCGGCAACTACAACGTGCGTACGGGCGGAGTCTACGGCGATCTCGGGCTCTTCACGAGTCGCGACTCGTTCGGGGACGACCTCACGGCGCTGTTCGATCTCCTCGCCGGCGACACGCAGCCGTCCGCCTTCCACCACGTGCTGCTCGCACCGATGGGCCTGCGCGAAGGGCTCGTGGAGCGCATCGCTCGCGAGGCCGCGCATGCGCGGGCGGGACGACCTGCTCGGATCATCGCGAAGATGAACGGACTCGCGGACCGCCGCCTGATCGAGGAGCTGTATGCGGCGAGCGGGGCGGGCGTGCGGATCGATTTGATCGTGCGGGGCATCTGCTGTCTGCGCCCCGGCGTCCCCGGGCTGTCGGAGAACATCCGCGTCATCTCGATCGTCGACCGCTACCTCGAGCACGCGCGCATCTTTCACTTCGGGAACGGCGGCGATGCGGAATACCTGCTCGCCTCCGCGGACTGGATGCCGCGCAACCTCGATCGTCGCGTCGAGATCGCCTTCCCCGTGCTCGATCCCCGCCTTCAGGCCCAGATCCGGGACATCCTGCTGGTGCAGCTCGCCGATACGGTGAAGGCGCGCCGCATCCTCGGCGACGGCCGCTCCGTACGCATCGGGGCGGGAGCGGTCCCGCTCCGCTCGCAAGAGCGCTTGTACGAGGCGGCGCAGCGGGCAGCGCCCGCGATGGAGGATGCGTCGTGACGCTTCATGCGATGACCGTGCTGCTCGTCGGGCTCACCGCCGGGTACCTGGCCGACCTGGCCATGAAACGTCGCGGCTACGGGATGGCGGGTGACGTGCTGCTCGGCATCGGCGGAAGCCTCGCGGGGGGCGCGCTCTTCAACGTCTTCGCGAGCGCGCCGGGACGGGAATGGGTCCCCACGATCGCGACCGCCTTCGCGGGCGCGGTCGTCCTCATCGTCGTCCAGCGCATGTTCTGGCAGGCGCGCACCTAGTGACATGGGGGGTGCGAGACACCCCCGATCCCCCCACGCTCCGCGGCGCGGCGAAGCCGTGCCGCTCCGCGACTGCCGTTACACCGACAGGCACTTAGCCGACGTGCGCCCCGCGGTCGTCGATCAGAAAGCGGCGCCGCTCCGTGACGTGGCCGATCCCCCGCGCCTTGAGGATGGACACCGCGCGCTCCAGATGTCCGTCCACCTCGACGGCGCGCAACACGATCACGTTGTCGGCGATGGAGGCGACGCCGTGGCCGGTGACCTCCATGGTCATCAGGGCCGTCACCTCGGCGACGCGCACGTGCTTGATCAGGGCGTAGATGACCTCGAGGAATCGGCGCTGCGAGCTCGCGCCGAGCGACAGGCTGGTGAGGCCGTCGAGCACGACGCGGCGCGCACCGACCTTCGCGATCTGCCGCAACGTCTCATGGAGGAAGCGGTCCGTGGCGAGCTCGACCGGCGAGGTGTAGCTGATCACGAGCCGGCCCTGCGCCTCCAGCGCGGCAAGGTCCCAGCCGAAGCTCTTCGCGACCGCCCGGATCTGCGCGGGCGTCTCTTCCAGCGTGAACAGAATGCCGGGCTCACCCCGGTGCGCGCCCTCGAGAAGGAACTGCAAGCTCACGAGCGTCTTGCCTGTTCCCGTGCCGCCCTCGATCACCGTCGTGCTCGCCCGCGGCAGGCCGCCGAGGAGCAGGGCGTCGAGCCCGGCGATGCCGGTGGTGACCCGATCGGCGAGGTCGACGAGCGGCTCGTCGCCGATCACCGGTCCTCGCACGCGCGGGTAGAAGGTGAGACCGTCGCGGCTCATCTCGAAGAAGTGACGCCCGGTGACGTAGTCCGCACCGCGCATCTTCAAGACTTCGAGCTGCCGCGCCCTCGTCAGCTCCTGGCGCTCGTTGGTGAAGTGCAGGATGCCATCGGCGATCGTGAACTCAGGAGCGATCCCGATGTCGGCTGACGTGTACTCACCGACGAGCAGCGTCGTCGTCCCCCACGCCGCCATGCCGACGGCGAGGTCGTAGACGAAGAGTCGCCTCGAGCCGTCCGCAGGCAGGAGGTCGTGGATGGCCTTGAAGCTGTCGATGGCCACGACATCGGCGCCGTCACGCTCGACGCGTTCCATGACCTGGATCAGCGCTTTCTCGGCGCCACCGCTCCGGAGGGCCGAGCCGAGATCGACGAAGACGAGACGGTCCTCGATCAGGCGCGGGTCGAAGAACGAGAACATCTGCATGTGGCGGAGGATCTTCAGTGACGGCTCGGAGAGCGTGCTGAAGTAGACGACCCTCCTGCCCTGCCGCGCATGGTGGAAGAGGGTCTGGAGCGTGAAGACGGTCTTCCCCGCGCCGGGCGCGCCGGCGATGATCGTCACCGACCGGTCGGGGATCCCACCACCCAGAATCGCGTCCAGGGCCTCCGAGCCCGTGCTCAGCCGCTCGAGGGTCGACGCGTGGTCCGTCATCTCGTCGCCTCGTCGCTGAAGTCGATCCCCCACTTGCGGAAGGGGGCCAGACGTCCAAGCCGATCGACGAGGACCGGGCCGGTCAGCTCGACGAGGAGCACACGCAGCGCGGCAGCCACGACCCGCAGCGCATCGACGGCCGCGTCGTTCCCGGGCCGCTTCCACGTCCCGGGGACCCGGTATTCGTAGTCCAGGCCGTTCCGGATGATCATCACCCGCTCCGGGGACGGCGTGCGGAGCGCCGCCTGCTGGATCGCGCGACGCAGGATGATGGCGGCGGCGGCGGTTCCGAGGACATCGGCGAGGGACTCCCACAGCAGATCGAACAGCTCCGCCGCCGACGTTGCCCCATGGTCGCTGTCGCTCACACGTTCATTCTCCGACCTGCTCGGGAGGCTAACACCCGTCCCCTCCATTCGTTCATTGGACCAAGGTCCAATGGGGTGAGCGGGCGGCCTCCGATTAGCATCGAGACGAGGAGGATGTGCGATGACACTCGAAGCGTTCGTGCTCGCGATCGTCGTGGGACTGGTGGCCGGCTGGCTGGCCGGCTTCGTCATGAAGGGTGGAGACTACGGCCTGATCGGCGACGTCCTCCTCGGCATCGGCGGGAGCATCGTGGGGAGCTGGGTCTTCCGGACCCTGGGCATCGCCTCCGGCGGCGGATGGTTCGCGATGGTCGCCGTCGCCTTCGTGGGGGCGGTCATCATCATCATCGCCCAGCGCGTTGCCCAGCGCATGCTGTGGCCGGCTCGCACCTGAGAGGGCGCGACTCATGCTCAAGCTCTCGACGCCGGCAGTGCTCCTCGCCCTGATGCTCTCGTTCGGGCTGGCCTTCGGTGCCCGCGGCCGAGGCCGGCCCGCCGACCGATCAGCTCCGCACCGGGATCGAGCGGATCTTCAAGATCCTCGGCGATCCGGATATGAGTGGCGACGAGAAGGCCGCTCAGCGCAGGACCGCCGTCACCCGGATCGCCGGCGAGATCTTCGACTTCGGGGAGATGTCGAAGCGCACGCTGGGGCGGCACTGGGACGCAGCGAACGCCGGCGGAGCGCCAGGACTTCGCCCGCCTCTTCACCGAGCTGATCCAGCGCTCGTACTTCTCCAAGATCGACGAGCACGGCTCGGAGAAGACGATCTTTCGTGGCGAGACGGTGGATCGCGGCCACGCGGTCGTGCGGACGACGCTCCTCCTCGCCCGCGACGTGCAGATGCCGCTCGACTACTCGATGCACAACGTCAGCGACCGCTGGCGGGTCTACGACCTCAGCATCGACGGCATCAGTCTCGTGGCGAACTACCGGGCCCAGTTCAACCGGATCATCCGGAACTCCTCGTACGCGGACCTGGTGACGAGGCTGAAGTCCCAGCAGGACGAGTTCTCGCCGCCCGCGGCGTCGCCTTGGGACCGACCTCAACGCGATAGCCCAATGTCTGAAGGTGACCCGCAGGCGAGCCCACTCTCGCTGACGGCGAGACTCATGCAGCGCGTGGTGCGGGTCTGCTGCGCCCGCCCCGCGCTGACGGTCGTCCTGGGCGTCGTCTTCGCCGCGATCGGCGGCGGCTATGCGTGGCACGCCCTCACGCTGGACCCGTCCAAGTTCCACCTGCTTCCGGCCCATCGGCCCTATGCCACGCTGTACAAGAGCTACAGCGAGGACTTCAGCCACCTGGAGGACATCGTCGTCGTCGTGCAGAGCCCGACCGTTGCGCTCTCCACGGCGTACGCGGCGCGCCTGGCCGGCGTCCTTCGCGAGGGCTCGCTCGCGACCGCGCGCATCAGCTATCGGCTCGACCCCGCTCACCTCGAAGGGCGCGCGCTCTTGTACCTGCCCGTCGAACGGCTGCGAGACCTCCTCGATACGATCGCCGCTCCAGGAAGACGTGCTCGCCGACTTCGCCGCCACGCCGACGCTCGACCGGCTCGTGGCCAGCATCAACCAGGGGGTCGGCGCCGGCTTCCTGCCCTCGGTCTTCGGGTCCGGCAGCGAGGCCCAGGGGAGCGCGGCGCCCACCGGTCTGCTTCGCGAGCTCGTGACCCGCATGTCGGAGCGGCTCGACGGCGGCGCCTACCACTCTCCCTGGGTGACCCTGGTCCAGGCCCCCGTCGTCACGCCGACGAAGGATCACTATTTCCTCTCGCCCGACGGGCGCCTGCTCTACGTCGTGATCGCGCTCGCCGGCTCGCCACGCACCTTCGCCGTGGAGCGCCAGGCGGTCGAGCGACATCCGACACGCCATCGCGGGTCTGCGCCCGGAGTTCTCCGCGGTGGAGGCCGGCGTCACCGGCGTGCCCGCACTGTTCACGGACGAGATGAGCGCCGCCGCCCGAGACGGCGACATCGCGAGCGTCCTCGCCTTCGTCGTGACGCTGGGCCTCCTCGTGCTCGCCTTCCGCCGGCTCGTGACCTCGTGCGCGCTCCTCGCCGTGCTCGCGGTGAGTCTCGGCTGGTCGCTCGGCGTCATTACCGTGCTGGTGGGCCAGCTCACGAGCTTCTCCGTGATGTTCGTGTCCGTCGTCATCGGCATCGGCATCGACTACGGCATCTACTTCCTCTTCCGGTATCGCGAGGAGCGTGTGCTCGGGCGGCATCTCACCGACGCCCTCGAGAACACGGCGGCGCGAAGCGGGCCCGGCATGCTCTTCGGCGCCCTCACGGCCGCCGCGACCTTCTACATCCTGACCATCGCCGAGTTCCCCGGCATCCGCGAATTCGGCTTCATCTCCGGGACGGCGATCCTGCTCGCCTTCCTCGCGATGGTCACGGTCTTTCCCGCGTCCCTGGTGCTGATCGACGGGCGACGCCGCGTCTCACGAGGCGTGAGGACGGCCGGCCAGCCGGACGCTCGGGCACCGCTCTTCGACGTCCCCTTCCTGGAGTGGCTCATCCGGCACCCGAAGCCGATCCTCCTCGCCGCCGCGATCGCCACCGGTGCCTCGCTGTGGGCCGCGCCGCGTGTCGGCTTCGACTACGACTTGATGAACTTGCAGGGCGCGGGCAGCGAATCCGTCGTGTGGGAGCGGAAGATCGCGGCGGCCGCGGGCCGCTCCGGGTTCGCCGCGCTGACGACGGCGTCATCGCTCGAGGAGCTCGAGGCGAAGCAGGACGCGTTCCGCCGGCTGCCGTCTGTCTCGGACGTCGAGAGCGTGCTGTCCGTGCTGCCGGATCGACAGGCGGAGAAGCTCGCGATCCTGACCCGCGTCGCCGAGATCACGGACAGCATCCGTGTGGCCGACGCGGGCGCTCTCGATCTGAATGCACTCGTCGCGGCGCTCGAGACGTTGCACCGGCGCCTCGCGCTCGCGCACACGGCCGGTGGTGACGCGCGACCGGAGCTGATCCTCATCGCGAGGGAGACGTCCGCCCTGCTCGGGCGGATCAAGACCCGTGACGGGAAAGCCGTCGAGGCCACGCTCACCGATTTCCAGGCGCGGCTCGCGCGCGATTTCGCGGAAGCCTGGCAGCAGCTTCAACTCGCCGCCAGACCGGCCCCGCTCACGCTCGGTGACCTGCCGGAAGAGCTGCGGCGGCGGTCCATCGGCACGAGTGGCCAGCTGCTCCTCCAGATCTACTCGGGACTCGACGTCTGGGAGCGCGCGGGCCAGACGCGCTTCGTGGAGGAGCTGCGGACGATCGACCCCAACGTGACCGGACAGCCGATCGTCGCGTACGAATCGATGCGTCTCGTCGAGAGGGCGTCGCGGGAAGGCCTGGCCTACGCCGTCCTCCTCGTCGCCGGCATCGCCGCCCTCATGATCCGTCGCTGGCGGGAGACCGTGCTCGCGCTGGTCCCGCTGATGCTCGGCATGCTGTGGACGGTCGCCCTGATGCAGGCGTTCGGGCTCAGGTTCAATCTCGTGAACGTCTGGGCGCTGCCTCTCATCGTGGGCTCCGCCGCGGAGTACGGGCTGAACATCGTGCTCCGGGCCCTCGAGTCACGGACGCACGGCGGACCTCGGCTGGCGCGCAGCACGGTCATGGGCGTGGTGTTCAACGGCCTCACGACCATCGCGGGCTTCGGCGCGTTGCTCGTCGCCGATCACCGCGGCGTGTGGAGCCTCGGCCTGCTGCTCGCGATCGGCACCACGATGATCCTGATCGCCTCGCTGGTCGTCCTTCCGACGCTCATGCACCTCACCGATCGCGCCGGCGCACGGACCGGCGGATCAGCGCGCGCTCCGCCGACACGGTCGCCGCGGGCCGCAGGCTGAGCGACGGACAGCGGCCCGCCCCAGCGGGTAGACCGCACCGACGAGTGATGGGGCGCGCGCGTCACACGTGGGACGCGCAGACCCCACGAGCGATACGCGTCGTGGACCTCAGTCTCGACTTTCCGTGCGATCCAGTGTGGCAAGGCCGGTGCACCTGCCCGCGAACGGTGATTTCATCCCCCTTCAAGGTGGACGCACATGACTGACCTGATGGTCGTGGAACGGCGATCGCCTGGCCGACGCCGGGGCGAGCGCGACGCGATGACGCCGGCGACGGTCTTCGTCGTGGACGACGATCCCGCCGTGCGCAAGAGCCTGACGCGCATGGCGGCGTCGGTCGGCTACGCGGTGGAAGCGTTCGCGTCGGCGGAAGAGTTTCTGGCGCGCGAACCGTTCGTCAGGCCGTGCTGCGTGGTTCTGGACGTGCGGATGCCCGGATGCAACGGGCTCGACCTCCAGGAAACGCTCGGACGCTCGGGACGCCGCCTGCCCATCGTCTTCATCACCGGGCATGGCGACGTCTCGATGAGCGTCGAGGCGATGAAACGGGGCGCCGTCGATTTCCTCACCAAGCCGTTCGACGTCGACACTCTCCTGCACGCCATCGAGCGGGCGGTGGCGAGGGACGTCAAGGATCTGGACGAAGAAGGCCGGACCGCAGACGTGCGCGAGCGTGCTCAGGCTCCTGACCCCGCGCGAGACCGAGGTCTTCGCCCTCGTCGTGACCGGCATGCTGAACAAGCAGATCGCGGGCGAGCTCGGCATCGCCGAGAAGACCGTCAAGGTGCACCGCGCCCGGGTCATGGAGAAGATGCGGGCCGGATCGGTGGCGCAGCTGGTGCAGCCTCGCCGACCGGGCCGGCGTGGATCGTGTTGAATCGCCAATGAGGAGGACTGCGATGCGAACCGGTGGGGCCTTTGTCCTGGGAGCGATCGTGGGGGCGGCCGTCGTGTGGCTGTGGGGACGGGAGATGGAGGAGTACGTGCAGGAGAAGACGCGCGGGCTGCGCACGAAGGCCGCGGAGGGCGTTCGGTCGGTAGAGGAGACGGCCGGGAAGGTGCTGGACCGCGGCGGAGATGCCCTGCATCGGGTCGACGAATTCTTGCAGGACACGAAAGAGGACATCGCACGCTCGTCGTCGTCGGGGTCCTGCTCTGGCTGCTCAACAACTACGTCCCGATGGATTCGAAGATCAAGACGATCCTCAACGTCGTGGTCGTCATCGTGGTCGTCATCTGGCTGTTGCAGGCGTTCGGGGTCCTGGGTTCGTTGCGCGACGTGCGCATTCGGTAGCGCGCGCCGGACGGATTGAAGGGATCGCTCTTCGACTTCGGTGGTCGCGTCGTGTCCGGCTTCCAGCGGAGCCAGGGGTTTCTCCTGGCCGGCGCGGTCGCCTACTACACGCTGCTGGCGATCGTGCCGCTGTTCGTGGTGTTGCTGGTGGGCCTGTCGCACGTCGTCGACGAGCATCGGCTGCTCGACACGGTCGCCTCGAATCTCCAGCTCGTGATCCCCAGCCAGGCCGCGGTCGTGACCGAGCAGGTCGAGAGCTTCCTGGCCCACCGCGAGGTGGTCGGGATCGTCGGGCTGCTGGCGCTCGTCTTCTTCAGCTCGACGGCCTTCACCGTGATCGAGAGCGCCATGGCGATCATCTTCCACCATCGCACGGTGACGCAGCACCGGCACTTCCTCGTGTCGGTGCTCCTCCCGTATCTCTTCATGATGCTGATCGGCGTGGGCCTCCTGCTGATCACGGTGATCAGCAGCGCGCTCCACGCGGTCCGTGCGGTGCGCGTCTTCGGGCATACGTGGCCCCCGGCGGGTCTGTCCGGCGCGGTGCTCTACCTGCTGGGCGTCGTCGGGCTTGCCCTGCTGCTGACCGCGTTCTACATGGTGCTGCCGGTGGGGCAGATTCGCTTCGGGCACGCCCTGGCCGGGGGCGTCACCGCGACCGTGCTCTGGGAGGTGACCCGCCATGTCATGGTGTGGTACTTCGCCAAGCTGTCGATGGTGAATGTGATCTATGGGGCGATGGCCGCCGCGATCGTCGTGCTGCTCACGCTGGAGGCCGCCGCGGTCATCCTGCTCTTCGGCGGCGAGGTGATCGCGGAGATCGACCGCGCCCGAGTCGGACGGGCACGTGCGCGGCAGCGTCGATGATCATGACCGTCCGATCGTGGAGGAGATGACATGGCCACGGACACCGAGATTCGGAAGTACGTGCAGCGTCACCACGGCTTCATCCCGAAAACGGGGTGGATCGCCCATGTCAAGAAGGTGCACGGTCTCCCGACGCTGCGCGAGGTGAACCGCATCGAGCCGTGCCCGGCCGAGAAGCGCGAGGCGATCGAAGAGGCGCTGCGGCATTTCGGTGTGATCTGACGGCGGCATCGCGCCCTCCGAGCCTCATGGACCAAGGTCCAATAGGAGTACGCACCCCGGGCACCTAGACTCTGAGCGTGATGCATCGTTTACACGCAGCAGCGCCCATCAAGGCACTTTCGCTCCTGACCATCGCTCTCGTCCTCTCCTTCGCCAGTGGCAGCGTTGCCGATGAAAGAGACGGCGCCCCTCGGACCTCTCACCCTCGTGAAGTCGTCGGTGGCCCGCGTGCTGGGAGTCGTCCACTCATCGCCGACGGGGAGCGACCAGCGACGCACCGGGATCGTCGCCGTGAGCCATGAGCTGTTCGACTTCAACGAGATCGCGCGCCGGGTCCTCGGCCAGCACTGGAAAGACGTGTCGCCCGGTGAGCAGGACGAGTTCGTCCAGCTCTTCACGGAGGTCCTGGATCGGGCGTTCATCGCGAACGTCGATGGGGCCACCAGCGAGAACGTGACGTTCCTCGGCGAAGCGATCGACGGCCCGTGGGCGCAGGTGCGCTCGCGGATCACCCCGAACAAGGGCGCCGCGATCGCGATCGACTACCGCCTGCACGAGCGCAACCTGCGATGGACCGTGTACGACGTCGTGTCGGAACACGCGAGTCTCGTCTCGCACTATCGGAGCCAGCTCAACGCGATCATCCGGACGTCCTCCTTCGAGGAGCTCCTCGAACGGATGCGGACGGATGGGCGGCGGCGCCGCGAACCGAGCACGCAGACGCAGATCGTTCCGGACCGGTTCGCGGCCGGGCTGCTCCTCGCCGTCCTCACGAGGCAGACCTCGACACGGCGGTGACGGGAGCGATGCCCTGGCCATCAACCAGCAGCACACGGCAGCTCACATTCAGATGGAGGTTCGACGCGATGAAACGAGCACTGCTGTTGTCCGCGATCGCGCTGTTCGCCGTGGGTTGCAGTTCGCGACCCATCGGTGGTGAGACGGGCTGGAAGATGTACGGTCCGACCGGTCCCCAGGGCGTGGCCGGTCCCACGGGTCCTGCCGGTCCTGCCGGTCCCGCCGGCCCCGCTGGTACCGCCGGGGTCGCCTGGCGTCCAAGGTCCAGCCGGGCCGATGGGCGACGCGGGCATGGCGGGTACGGCGGGCGCGGCCGCCGTGCGCTGGACCGCGTTCAACGATTTCCTGTTCGATTTCGACAAGTCCGACGTTCGGCCGAACGAGACGAGCAAGGTCTCCGAGATCGCGGCCCACATGCAGCAGAACCCGTCCTTCACGGTCGGCATCGACGGCCACACGGATCCGCGAGGCACCGACCGCTACAACCAGGCGCTCAGCGAGCGTCGCGTCGACGCCATCAAGAGCGCGCTGATGCAGGCCGGCGTGCCGGCCGACAAGATCAAGACCGGGGCCTTCGGCGAGACGAAGGTCAAGTGCACCGACCAGTCCGAAGCCTGCTGGCAGCGTGACCGGCGCGTCGAGGTGCTGATCGGCTCCACGGCGGCGAGCAAGTAGCCATGCAGTCCCAGGGAGATGCGACGATGAGACACGTCATTCGAGGGTTCTTCGTGACCGCGCTGCTCGCCGGCGTGGCGGGGTGCGGGACGGTCGGGTACGACGGGCCGAACCTGTACGCCTACAAGGACGGCTACGTCGACAAGGCGCCGATACGGCCCGGCCAGGTGTGGGAGGGACTGCCGTGCTATCCGCGAGCCCCGTACATCTTGGCGGGGCTGGCGGGACCGATGGGCCCGGGTGGGCCTGCGGGATCGGCAGGACCGGCAGGACCGGCAGGAACGGCCGGGCCGGCGTGGAATCAGAGGGCCCCAGGGACCGACGGGACCCGCAGGACCGGCGGGCGTCCCAGGACCGCGTGGCTCGCTCCCGTCTGACGGGAGCTGGCGCTCGGTCGAGAACGTGCAGTTCGAGTTCAAGCAGGCGGCCATCCAGTCGAAGTGCGCGGACAAGATCGCCATGCTTGTCAGCTGGATGAACACGAATTCCCAGGTCGCGATCGGACTCGATGGTCACGTCGATGACACGCAGGCCAACGACAACGATCCGACGCTGAGCGCGCGGCGCGTGTCCGCGGTTCGTCAGGCGCTGATCACGGGGGGCATCGCGCCCACGCCGGATCTCGAGCGGTGACTTTGGTGCCCGGACACCGCTCTGCCGGAACGCCGGCGAAAATTGCCTCTCGCTCAATCGGCGGGTGGAGGTCCTCGCCGCCCGACGCTGATGTCACAGTGAGTGTGCGCCGTCAAGGATCTCCTCCGTGCCCCTGCGCGCGGAGGAGATCCGGGGAGGAGAACGCCTTGAGCGCGACGATCAGAAGGCAGCTTGAACAGGATCTGCTCACCGCCCGCGCGCGACTTCACGGGCTCGGCCGCGTCGTCGCCATCGATCAGCGTCCCGGCGCGATCGGCGACAACTCGGCCGGCGCCGACGCGCTCGACGGAAGTCAATCCGCCACGAGCCGCGCGATCGGCTGGACCACGCGCGAGATGCTGGTGGAGCGCGTGAACCGGCTGTCGGACGCCCTCGACCGGCTCCGCCAGGGCGCGTATGGCGTCTGCATCGAATGCGGCGAGCCGCTGTCGCCCGCGCGACTGCGCGCCCTGCCCGAAGTGGAGACCTGCGTCGGCTGCCAGAGCAGCCTCGAGCGTCTCGATCGCCAGATCCTCCGAAGTCGAAAGGAGCTGTTCGCGCTCACCGAGACGGAGTGACGCGATCACCATGGCTCGCGAGCACATCGCTGTCGTCGTCGCCCGCCGTGGGCGGTCGGCATGCTCGCGCCATCCCCTCATCCTGGCGGCCGCGTGCCTCGCGCTGTTGCTCCTGCTCCCGGTCGTGGGGCTCGTCCATCACATCTACTTCGATCGGCGGCTTCTGCCCGATCTCGAGCCCTTCATCCGCTTCGAGATCTCGCGCCGGGCGAATCCACGACGCTCGCGGCGAGGTGCTGGTCGAGCTCGCGCGGGAGCATCGCCGGGTCGTGTCCTACGACGAGGTGCCGCCCATCCTGCGCCACGCCATCCTGGCGGCCGAGGACAAGAACTTCTTCGTCCCACTCCGGCGTCGAATACCGGGCGCTGCCGAGGGTCGCGTACAAGACCGTGGTGCACTCGGTCGCCGCGTGGTGGAAGGGCGAGGGCGCGGTCCGGCTCCGCTTCCCCCAGGGAGGCTCGACGCTCACGCAACAGCTCGTCCGCGGGTACTTCCTCCAGGACCGTGCGAGCCGCGAGAACGGCGCCACGCTGTTCCGCGACACGGTGACCTCGTGGGTCCTCTCCGCGATCCTGGGGGTTCCGACCACGAACAAGCTCCTCCGGAAGCTGGAGGAGATGCGACTGTCGCTGTGGCTCGAGGACGAGATGCGCCGGCACTTCGGCTCGCACGAGCAGGCCAAGCGCGAGATCTTCGCCCGCTCGGCGAGCTTCAACTACCTGGGCAACGGCCAGTACGGCTTCGCCGCCGGCTCGGAGTACTACTTCGGGAAGCCGCTGTCGAGCTACACGTCGGAGGACGCGGGGAAGGCGGCGCTGCTGGCGGGGATCACCAAGGCGCCCCGCGACTACGCGCCGGTGCCCGGCGACCCGCGGCCGCTGCGCCGCCGCAACGAGATCCTCGCGCTGATGGCGCGCAACGGCGCCATCCCGGCGGACCTCGCGAAGCGCCTGCAGGCCGAGCCCATCGTCGTGACCAGGGAGAAACCGGTCAGGACTCGCGCGACCGCCGCCACTCACACGGTGCTCGAGGAGCTGAAGCGACACGGGGCCGGCCGCTTCGGGGTCGAGGACCTCGTGCAGGGACGGATCGCGGTGCTCGCCACGGTGGACGGGCGCGTGCAGGCCATCGTGAACGAGGCTCTGGAGAACGGTCTCGCTCGCTACGAGCAGCGGCACCCCGAGGCGAAGGGGCTGATCCAGGGCGCGGTCGTCGTGTCTACGCAACGCGGACGCCGGGATCCTCGCCGAGGCGGGCGGCCGGAAGATCTACAAGGACCGCCCCGCGCGCTCCTCCGACTACAACCGTGCGACGGAGTCGCTGCGCCAGCCGGGCTCGGCCTGGAAACCGCTGGTGTACATGGCCGCCTTCCAGCACGACCTCGACCTCGACACGATGGTCCCCGACGAGCCCATCGCGGTGTCGATGGGGGCGAACCGCCCCGTGAAGTGGATCACGAACTACGACAACGAGTTCAAGGGGCCGATGACGATCCGTCAGGCGCTCGCCGAGTCCCGCAACGCGGTGGCGGTGCGGGTCACCCGCCGGATCGGCGTGGCCAGCATGCTCCAGATCCGCGCGTGACCTGGGGATCCGCAGCCCGCTGCAGTCCTACATCACGACGGCGCTCGGGGCGTCGGAAGTCAAGCTGCTCGAGCTCGCCGGCGTCTATCGGGCGATGGCCTCCGGGATCCTCGCGGAGCCCCACATCATCGATCGTGTGACCAGCGTCGCGGGCGCCGTGCTGTACCAGGCGCCCCGAACCGGGCAGGAGATCGGCTCGACCAGCCTCACCCTGATCCAGGAGGGACTGCGCGGCGTGGTCCGCCTCCCCGAAGGCACCGCGCACGCGCTCGCGGGCCGCGACTTCCCGATCCCGGTGATGGGCAAGACCGGGACGACGAGCGACTTCCGCGATGCGCTGTTCATCGGGTCGACCTACGGCCCGCAGGGGATCACGGTGGCCATCCGCATCGGCTTCGACGACAACCGCGAGCTCGGGGACAAGGAGACCGGGGGCCGTGCCGCGTTGCCGATCTTCCGCGAGATCATGCTCCGCGTCTACCAGCAGCAGCTCGCGGGGCCGGTGCCGGAGTTCCCGTACGAGATCGAGCGGCGGATCGACCAGTACCTGGCCCGGCGCGCCGCGCTCAGGACCACTGTGTTGGAAGACAGTCCCATCGCCGGCGCGAAAGACGTCGAGTGACAGTCCGAAAACACCGCTTCATCCGTGAGCATTCGTTGAGCATCGCCTCGGTCGGCATCCTCACCGTGTGGATCTGTCTCTACACCGTCTCCAGCCCCCGCACCCATCTTGGTTCATTTTTCGGCAATGCCATCGCCGACTGGTCGGGCGTCGTGTTCATGGTCTTCGCGACGAAGTACTTGTACGAAAAGGGCTCGGCCGAGAGTCGACGTCCGCCGAAGACCCTGTTGAGCCCCGTCCGGGAGCGACTGCGCGACCACTCTCTCAGCATTTTTCTCGTCATCACGGCGGCCGGATGGATTGCGCTCTATGCCGCGATGGACCCCGAGGCCAAATGGGGCCAGGTCGTTGGCAACATCGTTTCAGAATGGACGCAGATCTTCGGTCTCGTGCTGTTGACGAAACGCCTGATCGAGCGCCACTCGAAGGAGAGCACTCGCTGAATCACCCCGCGTCCTTGACGCGGTCGAAGCACGCTCGGTGCACCGCGAGACCCTCCACCTCCGCCGTCTCATCACCGGGCTCGATCGAGTGGGGGCAGAGGACGCAGGGTGCACGACCGGGGCGCGAACGGGTGTCCGTCATGCTGCGCATCGCACCTCCTCAGGCATTCCTTCGACGTCTGAAATCTAGCCGACGCCGCGCGCGCCCCCTATTGGACCTTGGTCCGATACGCGAGGCAGGCCTGCGCGGGGAGACCAAGGTCCAATAGGCAAACCGAAGTCCGCCGATTAGATTCGGTGTGGGGCGAACGCTTCGCCCAGGAGAACTCCAATGCTGGGTACCATCCTTATCGTCGTGCTCCTTCTCATGGTCATCGGCGCGATCCCGACCTGGCGGCACAGCCGGCAGTGGGGGTATTTCCCCGGCGGCCTCCTCGGCGCAGGACTCATCGTCGTCATCATCCTCGCCATCACAGGACGGATCTGATCATGCGCGCCGCTGACGTGTTCGCCGCCGGTGCGATCGCAGGCGCCGTGGTCGTCTGGCTGTGGGGCAAGGAGATCGAGGATTTTCTCGGCGGGAAGATCCGCGGTGCCCGTGAGCAGGCCGCGGACGCCATCGGGGCCGTCGAAGACACGGTTCGCGCGTAACATCGCGCGACCGTCCGTCCCCCGCCTCACCCCGCGCGTCGTCTGGTCACTGCTCGGCGAGACGTGCGTCGAGTGGTACGAGGATCGAGCGCCGAGGCTGGGGGCGGCCCTCGCCTTCTACACGGTCTTCGCGCTGGCCCCGGGGCTGATCCTCATCATCGCCCTCACCGCGCTCCTCCTCGGAAAGGAGGCGGCGCAAGGCCAGATCATCGGCCAGGTCGAGGACCTCGCCGGGTTCGCGGGAGCGCAGGCGGTTCAGGCGGCGATCGAGAGCGCCCGCCACGCCGGCAGCAGTCTCCTGGCCACCAGCCTCGGCATCATCACGCTGCTGTTCGGCCTGTGGGGTGTCTTCGGCGAGCTGCAGGACGCGCTGAACACCATCTGGGGCGTGACGACCACGCCCGGCCGTGGCGTGATCGGCGTCGTCAAGAAGCGCCTGTGGTCGTTCACGATGGTCGTCGGCATCGGGTTCTTGCTGCTGGTCTCCCTCGCCGCCAGTGCCTGGCTGGCGGCGCTGGGAAAGTTCTTCTCCCGCCTGTTGCCGCTGCCCGCGGCGCTGCTGGAGTCGGCCAACGCCCTCCTGTCGTTCGTGGTCATCACCTTCATGTTCGCCGTGATCTACAAGCTCCTGCCGGACGTGAAGCTCGCGTGGCGGAACGTGTGGACCGGTGCCGCAGTGACGGCGGTCTTGTTCACCCTTGGGAAAACGCTGATCGGACTCTATCTGGGCCGCAGCACGGTGGGGTCGGTGTACGGCGCGGCCGGCTCCCTGATCGTCATGCTGCTCTGGGTCTACTACTCCGCTCAGATCGTCTTCTTCGGCGCCGAGTTCACGAAGGTCTACTCGAGGCGCTTCATTGCACAGAAAGCGCGGCAGTAGACCAAGGTCCAATAGGCGGCGCGTCGGCCGCCGCCTATGTTCTGCCTCGACACGGCTCCACGGAGCACGCTCGAGGAGGTTCCGACATGGCCGACAAGAGTCCGAGCGCCGGCGTGGTCGGGTCGCCGTCACTGCCCGCGTGGAGCCTCGTCCTCGCCGGAGGCGACGGCCGGAGGGTGCGTCCCCTGATGCGCAAGATCTCCGGCGACGAGCGCCCGAAGCAGTTCTGCAGGGTGCTGGGCCAGGAAACGCTCATGGAGCAGACCTTGCGGCGCGCCGCGATGCTCACGGCACCTGACCATGTGCTGGCGGTCGTCGTGCACGCGCACGAACGCTTCTACGCGCCGCTGCTGAACCACTTGCACGCGCCCTGGGTGCTGATCCAGCCCGAAGATCGTGGCAGCGCGACCGCCGTCCTCTACGGCGCGCTCCGCGTGCTCAGCCTCTCCGCTGATGCACCGACCGCCATCTTTCCAGCCGATCACTATGTCGCCGATGACCGCGCGTTCATGGCGCACGTCAACGTCGCCGTCGACGTCGTCCGAGCTCGCCCCGACCTGCTGGTGCTGGTCGGCATCACGCCTGACACCGATGAGGTCGAGTATCAGTGGATCGAGCCTGCGGATGTGATCCGCGGGCCCTGGTCGGGCTCTCTCTTCAAGGTGCGCCATCTGTGGCAGAAGCCGCCGCGCATCCTCGCCGAGGCGCTGCTGCGCACGCGCGGCGGCCTGTGGAACAGCGTCGTCATGGTCGCCCGTCCCTCCGCGCTCCTCTCCCTGATGAGGCAAGCGGCCCCGCTCCTCGCCGAGGCCTTCGCCGCCGTGGAGTCGAGCCTCGGCACCGCGTGGGAACAACCCAGTCTCCGAAAGGTCTACTCGCACTTGCCGTCGACGGATTTCGCGAACGACGTCTTGCAGACACGCCCGGGAAACCTCGCGGTGCTTCCGCTCGACGGCGTCGGGTGGAACGATCTCGGAGAGCCCCGGCGCGTCATGGCCACGCTCGCCCGCATCGCACGTCACCCTCACACCGAGCATGAGGAGCACGCATGAGGAACAGCCGCGGCAGCACCGAAGAGCCTGGACGCCCTGCGCTGCCGCAACAGACGCCCGCGGCGCCACTCGAGCTCGTGACCGACCGCCCCCGGCGTATCGACGCGTGGATCGATTACTTCGGGACCGGGGACGTCCACTTCACGCCCATCTCCTACGACGCGGGCGGCGAGGCGTTGCTCGACTGAGCCACCTCGCCGCCTCTCGTCAGGCGTGGTCTCCGGAGCCGGAGGTAGCGCTCCGCGTCGAGGGTGTCAGCGTGGCGCTCGGCTTCCGTCAGTCGTCGAGGAACCTTCCGGCGGTGGAAGAAGTCGCACATGATCCGGTTGGCGACCGCCCAGTCGTGGCCGCCCTCGACATGGTGCGGGCACAGCCCGAGGTCATGAGACGTGTTGACCCCACACGAGGCACACGGGGTCGACCCTGTCGTCCGCACGATCGGACTCGACACGTCCTCAATCTAGTCCGCGCCGAGCGGTCGGCCCAGTGGACTTTGGTCCAATAGGCGGGCTGCGAGACGACCGCGTACGGTGGCGAGATCGAGGAGGTGCCGACGTGGCGCACAAGCTTCCGCCGCTGCCGTTCTGGTACGACGCGCTCGAGCCGCACATCGACGCACAGACGATGGAGCTCCATCACGACAAGCATCACGGCGCGTACGTCGACACCCTGAACAAGACGCTCGAGCCGTACCCGGAGCTCGCTCAGCTCACGATCGAGGACTTGCTCCGTCATCTCGACCGGGTGCCGGAAACGATCCGGACGGCGGTCCGGAACAACGGCGGAGGGCACGCCAACCATCAATGCTTCTGGGAGAGTCTCGCCCCGCGCGCCGACGGGGCGCCGAAGGGCGCGATCGCGGACGCCATCACCCGGGACTTCGGCTCGTTCGGGCGGTTTCAGTCTCTCTTCACCGATGCGGCCGCACACACACTTCGGCTCGGGGTGGGCATTCCTCGTCGTCGACCGGTCCTCGGAGCGGCTGGAGATCGTGTCGCTCCCCAACCAGGACAGCGTGCTGGTGCACGGGACTCCCCCGCTCCTCTGCTGCGACGTCTGGGAGCACGCGTACTACTTGCAATACAGGAACCGCCGCCCGGACTACCTCACCGCCTGGTGGAAGGTTGTCGCCTGGGACGTCGTCGACGAGCGCTTGCGCGACGTCATGGCGGGCGCGCGCTGCTAGTCCGCACGTGACCAAGGTCCAATAGCCCGCCCCTCGGGCGTCACCTAGAGTTGACCCAAAGGGGGGACGCACCGTGAAAGATGTCCCGGTCATCGCCATTGTGGACGACGACGAGTCCGTGCGTCGCTCGCTCCGTCGCCTGGTGCAGGCCGCCGGCTACGTGGTCGAGACGTTCGCTTCCGCCGGCGAGTTCCTCGCGTGGCTCCCCCGCGGGCGGGCGGCGTGCCTCGTGCTCGATGTCCACCTGCACGAGATGAGCGGGTTCGAGCTCCAGCAGCGACTCGCCGTGCCCGTGATCTTCATCACGTCGCACGAAGATGACTCCACCCGCACCCGCATCGAGAAGTCCGGAGCCGCCGGTCACCTGTGGAAACCGTTCGAAGCGGTCGCCGTGCTCGACGCGATCCGTCTGGCCGTCGGGCCGGACTCCGCACCGACAGCGCCCGCGCCTCTGGCGGGATGACGTGAAGGAGCGCCCGCCCTCCTTCCCGCGAGCACTGCGCGGCCTCGCGGCGATGGGTGTCGTCTGCGCGCTGACATCCGGATGTGGCCTGCCCTCGTGGGCCGAGCCCGGCGCTCCCGGTGCCGGCCGCGCGCCGGCGACGTCCCAGACGTCTGGTGAGCCGTCGACACGAGCGCTCACTCCACAGGAGGCGCAACGGCTTCAGCGCGTGATGGCGCCGCTCGTCAGCGTGACGGACCACCCGCGGCCGCCCGATCAGATCACGATCGGCATCCTGGATGATTCGCACATCAATGCGGCCAGCGGCGGCGGCGGCGCGTTCTCCGTCACCACCGGGCTCCTCGAGAAGGCGACCGACCGGCAGCTCGTCGGTGTCCTCGCGCACGAGCTGGCGCACGACGATCTCGGCCACGTCGCCAAGGCGCAGGTGCTCGGCGTGGGGCTCAGCATCGGGATGGTGATCTTCGAGCAGCTCATCCCGGGCAGTGGCGCATTGACGACGATCGCCGGCCACCTGGTCACGCGGGGCTACAGCCGCAACGAGGAGTACGCCGCGGACCGTCATGGTGTCGACATCCTCACGCGCGCCGGGTATCCCGCCGCCACGATGATCGACACGCTCACGTGGCTCATGCAGATCGAAGGCGCGAACGGCGGCGGGTTCTTCGCGACGCATCCAGCCACCGCCGATCGCATCCAGGCGCTCCGCGATCGTCGATAACCATAGGTTGTAGTGACCAAGGTCCAATAGCCACGCGCCCCGATGGCGACTAGCGTGAGCCTTGCAATTCAAGAGATGAGATGGGTGGAGGTCAGCACAATGAGACGAGGAATGCTGTTCGCGGCTGTCGCAATGGTCGCCGTCGGGTTGCAGCACGGCGCAGTCACCGCCGACTGCCATGGAATCCCCGGGGTTGGTCGGCCCGCGCGGTCCTGACGGCCCGTCCGGGCCCACGGGCGCGATGGGTTCGACGGGAACGACGGGGCCCACAGGGTCCGTCCTGGTCGGGGCGCGTGGCGCTGATGGGCCGACTGGCGCGATGGGTGCGCAAGGCCCGACGGGAGCGACGGGTGCCTCGGGCGCTCTCGTCGCCGGTGGTGCAGGCGTCGTCGGTCCCTCCCGGGCCCGCAGGCGCTCAGGGCGCCATGGGCGCGATGGGTGCGCAGGGCAGTAGCCTGACGGGGGCCGTCGGACCAGCCGGCGCGGCTGGGCCCGCGGGTCCGCAAGGCGCGACGGGCGCGACGGGTGCGCAAGGCCCCGCGCTGGTCGGTCCTTCCGGTCCGGCCGGCTATTCCGGTGTGGCAGGCGTGCAAGGCGTGACGGGACCGACGGGCGCACAGGGGAACGTCATGGCCGGCGCCGTTGGCCCGACTGGCCGTTCCGGCCCTGCCGGGGCGCAAGGCCCGGTGGGCGCGACAGGCGCCCAGGGCGTGGTCGGTGTGGTCGACCGCTGGACCTCGTACCGCGAGTTCACGTTCGACGAAAACCGGTCCGACATGCAGGCGGCCGATGCGAGCAAGATCAACGAGATCACGGCGTATATGAAGCAGAACCCGTCGCTCCAGGTCGGGATCGACGGCTCCATGGATCCGCAGGGCCGCGACCCGCGCGACCAGAACCTGAGCGACCGCCGTGTCAGTGCCGTTCGCGATGCGCTGATCCAGGCGGGCGTGCCGTCGTCGAGGATCCAGACCGGTGCGTTCGGTGACACGCGGCTCACGCGCGATCGCCGAGTCGAAGTGCTGTTCAGCACGAGCAACTAGCACGCGCCGTGGGGGTCCCTTTCGCGTCTTCCACGCGGAGGGGATTCCCAGGCCGGGCGACCCCGGACCAAGGTCCAATACCGCGCCGGCCTGCGATCGCCTACAGTCGGTTCCAGAAGGGCTCTTCGCGTGCCTTCTACACGGAAGGGGATTCCCCCCCGGTCCCGCCCCGGAAGTACCCCACAAGAAAGAGGATCTCTATGAAGATCCGCCCGCTACACGATCGCATTCTGGTCGCACGCGTCGAGGCGCAGGAGGTCGGCCGCGGCGGCATCATCATCCCGGACACGGCCAAGGAGAAGCCCCAGGAGGGCAAGGTCGTCGCCGTCGGGAACGGCAAGGTGAACGACGAGGGCCAGCGCATCGCCCATGGACGTGCAGGAGGGTGACCGGATCCTGTTCGGGAAGTACTCCGGCAGCGAAGTCAACGTCGAGGACGACGAATACGTGATCATGCGCGAGGACGACGTGCTCGCGATCCTCGGGAAGGACAAGTAATCATGCCCAAGCAGCTGAAGTTCCACGAGGATGCGCGAGGCGCCCTGCTCCGCGGCGTCAACGTCATGGCGTCCGCGGTGAAGACGACCCTGGGGCCGAAGGGCCGCAACGTCGTCATCGACAAGAAGTACGGGAGCCCGACGATCACCAAGGACGGCGTGACCGTCGCCAAGGAGATCGAGCTGAAGGATCCGTTCGAGAACATGGGCGCCCAGATGGTGAAGGAAGTCGCCGCGAAGACCTCCGACGTGGCGGGCGACGGCACGACCACGGCGACCGTGCTCGCCCAGGCGATCTTCAAGGAAGGCCTGAAGAACGTGACCGCGGGCGCCGATCCGATGGCCCTGCAGCGCGGCATCGACAAGGCCGTCGACGTCGTGGTCGAAGGAGCTGCGCGAAGCTCTCGAAGTCCACGAAGGACAAGAAGGAGATCGCCCAGGTCGCGACGATCGCGTCGAACAACGACCCGACGATCGGCAGCCTGATCAGCGAGGCGATGGACAAGGTCGGCAAGGACGGCGTCATCACCGTCGAGGAGTCGAAATCCGCGGAGACGGCCCTGGACGTGGTCGAGGGCATGCAGTTCGACCGCGGCTACCTCTCGCCGTACTTCGTGACCAACCCCGAGCGGATGCAGGTCGAGCTCGAGGACGCGCTCGTGCTGATCCACGAGAAGAAGCTGAGCGGGATGAAGGACATGCTGCCGCTCCTCGAGCAGGTCGCGCGTGCGGCCAAGCCCTTGCTCATCATCGCCGAGGACGTCGAGGGCGAGGCGCTGGCGACCCTGGTCGTGAACAAGCTCCGCGGGACGCTCACCTGCGCGGCGGTCAAGGCCCCGGGCTTCGGAGACCGCCGCAAGGCCATGCTGGACGACATCGCGGTCCTGACGGGCGGCAAGGCCATCACGGAGGATCTCGGGATCAAGCTCGAGAACATCAAGCTCGACGACCTCGGCAAGGTCAAGAAGGTCGTCATCGACAAGGACAACACGACCCTCATCGACGGCGCGGGCAAGCCGTCCGCCATCGAGGCGCGCATCAAGCAGATCCGCGCGCAGATCGAGGAGACGACCTCGGACTACGACACGCGAGAAGCTGCAGGAGCGGCTCGCGAAGCTCGCGGGCGGGATCGCGGTCATCAAGGTGGGCGCCGTGACCGAGACCGCGATGAAGGAGAAGAAGGCGCGGGTCGAGGACGCGCTCAACGCGACCCGGGCGGCGGTCGAGGAAGGCATCGTGCCGGGCGGCGGCGTGGCGCTGCTCCGCGCGGCGAAGGCGATCGACGGGCTGAAGGACGTCGAGGGCGACGAGAAGGTCGGCGCGATGATCGTCAAGCGGGCGCTGGAGGCGCCGATCCGCCAGATCGTCGAGAACGCGGGCGCGGAGGGCAGCGTGATCGTCGAGAAGGTGAAGGGCCTCGCGTCCCCGACGCAGGGGTTCGACGCGGAAACCATGGCCTACGTGGACATGCTCGAGGCCGGCATCATCGACCCGACGAAGGTGACGCGGGTGGCGCTGCAGCACGCGGCGTCGATCGCCGCGCTGATGCTCACGACCGAGGCGTTGATCGCCGACGTGCCGGAGGCCACCGCGGCGGGCGCGCCGCAGATGCCTCACGGCGACATGTACTAGCCCACGTGCAGGCCTCGGTCGGGGACCCCCGACCGAGGCCTGCTTCCGCATGATGCGGACCGAGACCCATTGGACCAAGGTCTAATTGGGGCCGGCCCCCACGCCTGCTACGGTGGCGCCCAATGGCCTCAAGAGTGTGGACGTTCACGAGTGTGACGATCGCGGTCGCGACGATGACGCTCTGCGCGGCCTGCGCGCAGACCCCGCCTCGGCCTGCCCCCGGGATCCAGGACAAGATCGACAGGGACGCCCGGCTCGCGCACTGTTGTATGGTTTGAGCGTGCCCGCTCGCGCCCTCCTTCCGTAGGAGGATAAGGAGGCCATATCGGCCCGGTCGGCATCGCTGCAGCGCTCCTGATCGTGGTCGAGGCCCTGCTGATCGTCCTGCTGCTCGTGCGCGACCGGCGGCACCGGTTGACCCGGGTCCTCCTCGAAGAGCGCCTGCGCTTCGAGACCCTCCTGTCCCAGCTCTCCACCGGCTTGATCCATGTCCCGGCCGCCGGACTCGACAAGGCGCTCGAGCAGGGGCTCGGCCAGGTCGTGGCGTTCCTGGGCGCGGATCGCGGGACGCTCGACGAGCACGACGGCGGCAAGCCTCGTGCGCGCATCTCGTGGGCCGCGCCGGGCATCGAGGAGCTGCCGTCGATCATGGAAGCCGAGTTCCCCTGGACCGCGGCGCGGCTGCGACACGACGACATCGCCCGGTTCGCCCGCATCGATGAGCTTCCCGAGGCGGCCGCGACGGATCGCGCCAGCTACGAGCGCGTGGGGACGCGATCGCACGTCTCGCTCCCGTTGCGCGCCGGCCCTCACATGCTCGGCGTGCTCTCCCTCGACTCCGTGCAGGCCGAACGGGTCTGGTCGGAGGAGCTGGTGGAGCGGCTGCGCCTGCTCAGCGCGGCCTTCGCCAGCGCCCTCGAGCGCCGGCGCATCGAGGTCTCGCTCGCGGAGCGTCTGGCGTTCGAGACGCTGCTGTCGTCGCTGTCGACCACGTTCAGCAACCTCTGGGCGGTCGATTTCGATCGAGAGATGGTGAACGGGCTGCGCCGGATCGTCGAGTTCCTCGGTGTCGACCGGGGCGTGTCTGATCGAATTCACGCGCGACGGAAACGCCGCCCGCACGTGGACCGTCGACGGAGACATGACCGCGGCCGACATCCCGTGGACGACGTCGGTCGTGCAACGCGGCAGACGTGGTCCCGGTCTCGCGGATCGAGGACTTCCCGCAGGACGCGGCCGTGGATCGGCGCACGTGTCGCGCCCTCGGCATCAAGTCCCAGGTGGCGTTGCCGCTGGTCGTCGGGGGAACCGTCGTCGGCGGCTTCGTCTTCTCCAGCAGCCGCGACGAGCCCGCGTGGGAGCCGGAGCAGCCGATCCAGGGGCTCCGGCTTCTCGGGGAAGTGTTCGCCAACGCCCTTTCGCGCAAGCAGGTGGAGCTCGAGGCGCAGCGGCTCCGCCAGGAGATGGCCCACATCGGCCGCGTCTCGGCCATGGGCGAGCTCACGGCGTCGCTGGCGCACGAGCTGAACCAGCCGTTGACGGCGATCCTCAACAACGCCCACGTGGCGGAGCGCCTCCTCGCGGCCGACGTCGTGAACGTCGAGGAGCTGCGCGACATCCTGGATGACATCGTCGCGGACGACAAGCGCGCGGCCGACGTGATCCGGCGCCTGCGCCAGCTCCTCAGGAAGGGCGACCTGGAGTACACCTCGCTGGATCTCAACGAGGTGGTGGCGGACGTGGCGCGGCTCGTGATGAGCGACGCGGCCATCCGGAACGTGTCGATCCGTGTCGAAGCCGCTCCCGGCCTGCCGCGTGTGCGCGGTGACCGCGTCCAGCTCCAGCAGGTCGTCTTGAACCTGGTGCTCAATGGCCTCGATGCCATGCGTGAGCCGGGCGGAGGGGATCGGACCCTCGTCATCCGCACGTTCACGGACGGCGACGCCGGAGTCGTCGGTGTCGCGGTGCGGGATGCGGGCCCGGGCATCGCGGCGAAGGACGCGGAGCACATCTTCGATCCGCTGTACACGACGAAGGCCGAAGGGATCGGCATGGGGCTGGCGATCGCGCGCACGATCGTCGACGCCCATGGCGGCCGGCTCACGGCCGCGAACAACGCGGAGGGCGGAGCGACGTTTCGGTTCACGCTGCCCGTGGACAAGGAGGCCCCGCCATGACGGCGGCCGCACCCGTGATCTTCATCGTGGACGACGATCCGTCCGTGCGGAAGAGCCTGACGCGCGTGATGGTGTCGGCGGGCTACGCGGTGGAAGCGTTCGCCTCGGCGCGAGAGTTCCTGGCGCGCGAGCCGCTCGCCGGACCGTGCTGCCTCGTCCTCGACGTGCGCATGCCCGGCCTCAGCGGGCTCGACCTGCAGGAAGCGCTCGCGGGCAAGGGCCATCGCATCCCGATCGTGTTCATCACGGGCCACGGCGACATCTCGATGAGCGTGAAGGCGATGAAGAGCGGCGCCGTCGATTTCCTCACCAAGCCGTTCGACGTCGAGCAGCTCCTGGCCGCCGTCGATCGGGCGGTGACGAAGGACGTGAAGACGCTGGGCGAGGAGGGGCGGACCGCGGAGATCCGCGAGCGCGTCGAGCAGCTGACGCCGCGAGAGACCGAGGTGTTCGCCCTCGTCGTCACCGGCATGCTCAACAAGCAGATCGCCGGCGAGCTCGGCATCGGCGAGAAGACGGTCAAGGTGCACCGCGCTCGGGTCATGGAGAAGATGCAGGCCGGATCCGTGGCGGAGCTGGTGCGTCTGGCCGATCGGGCCGGCGTGATCGTGCCGCAGTCCACCCGCCCCTAGCGACCTCGAGACATCATTGGACCAAGGTCCAATGGCCGCTCGGCGGACGTCGCGCCTATAGTGCCGGAATGAAAGCTCTGATCATTCGCCACGCGGCCGCTCTGCCCCGGGGAACGCCGGGTGTCCTGGACAACGAGCGCCCCCTCACGACCGCCGGCAAGATCAAGTTCCGGACGGCCGCGCGCGGGCTCGCCCGCGTGGCGCCGCACCCCGATGTGCTGCTGACGAGCCCGCGGCCGCGCGCTCAGGAGACCGCCGAGATCGCCGCGCGAGCCTTCAAACACGTCGAGCCCTGGGTCGAGGCGTCGCTCGCCGATCAGAGTGTCGACGCGATCGTCGCGGCCCTGCAGACCCATCCGGTCAGTGCGACGGTGGCGCTCGTCGGGCACGAGCCGATCCTCGGTGCGCTCCTCGCGCGCCTGCTCGGCGCGACGCGTACGGGCCGGCTCACGCTCGAGAAGGGTGGCGCGGCGCTCGTGGATCTCCCCAACGGTCCTTCGACGGCCGGTCGCCTTGTCTGGTTCCTGGCCCCGCGCGTGCTCAGGACGCTCGCGAGCTCCTCCAAGGTCACGCGCACGGGAGCGGGCGTGACCGAGCGTCGTCGCAAGGAAGGCTCGCCGGAGGCGCAGAATCGCGTGACGTGATGCTGGGCATCGGTCGCCCGCCCCGGCCGTCCGCGACGACCGCCGGGGCGGCGCACTCCGCGGTCGCTACTTCGCCGCCACCTTGAGGAGCTCGGTCGCGCAGGCTTCCGCGACTTCGCGGTTCGCCTCGCCGGCGCCGATGCTGGCCCAGCCGTCCTTCGCCACGGCGTCGCGCTGCTCGTAGAGCGACGTCAACGCCTTCAGCGCCCCGACCTTCTTGGCGATGGCCGGATCGGCTTTCGACTTCTCGAGGCAGACCGGCACCAGGGCCGCGGTCACCGCCGCGTTGGAGCGCTCCATCGCGATCCGGTCGGCGCTGCCACTCGTCGTCCAGCCGCCCCAACCGAAGCCGAGGATCATCGTCACGACGCTGCCGCCCACGAACCCCCAGACGCCCGGCTTGATCCAATCCCTGTTCATATCGCTCTCCTCTTTCGAATTCCGACGAGCTTCAGCGGTCGGTACAGCGTGTGCCGATCCGCCGTTCGTCGCAATTGGACCAAGGTCCAATGGGCCGGCGGGACGACGCCCGCTAGAGTTGAGCTGTCCTCATGTCGCAGCCCTCCAACCGTCCGGCCCCCGCGATCGAGCAGTCCATGGGCACGAGTTCGGCGATGCGCGCCATCACCGCGATCATCGACCGCGTCGCCCCGATCGACGTCACGGTGCTCATCGACGGCGAGAGCGGCGTGGGCAAGGAAGGCGTGTCGCAACGTCTGCACCGGCACTCCCGGCGATGCGACCGCCCGTTCGTGAAGGTCAACTGCGCCGCGCTCCCGTTTGCGCTCCTCGAAAGTGAGCTCTTCGGGTACGAGCGGGGCGCGTTCACCGGCGCCGACCGCGAGAAGCCCGGAAAGTTCGAGCTCGCCCACACGGGCACGATCTTCCTCGACGAGATCGGCGAGATGCCGCTGGCGATCCAGGCGAAGCTCCTCCAGGTCCTCCAGGACGGAGCGTTCTCGCGCCTGGGCAGCCGTGGGGACGTGCGCGTCGACGTGCGCGCCATCGCGGCGACCAATCGCGACCTCGCGGGTCTCGTCCACGCGGGAGAATTCCGCGAGGACCTGTACTACCGCCTGAACGTCGTCAACATCCACGTCCCGCCGCTCCGCGAACGCCGCGACGAGATCCCCCGGCTCATCGAGCACTTCCTCGACCTCTATGCCCGGCAGTACGACCGCCCGCTCCCGACGCTGTCGCCCACCGCCATGCGCAGCTTTCTCACGCACAGCTGGCCCGGCAACATCCGGGAGCTGGAGAACCTCGTGAAGCGCGTCGTCGTGGCCGGCGACAACGAGTGGCCGGAAGACCAGGCCGTCGTGGCCGACCCGCTGCCTCTCTTCGAGGAGACGCTCGGCCTCAAGGAGATCGGGCGCCAGGCGGCCCAGGCGGCGGAGCGACAGGCACTCCTGACGGTGCTACAGAGCGTCCGCTGGCATCGCGCGGATGCCGCCCGCATCCTGCGCGTGAGCTACAAGACGCTCCACAACCGCCTCCGCGCCCTGAAGCTGGAGGCCTGAGCGCGGCGCCGCATTCCGATGAGAACGACGGACACCAGACCCACCGCGCAGCTCACGGTGACGGTGGCGGGGTAGCCCACGCGCTCGACCATCACCCCCAATCCCATCAACCCGAGCGGCATCCCGTAGACGGCAAGCTGGCGCACGGCCATCACCCGCGTACGGAAGCGGCGGTCCGCCGACGCCAGCACGGTTCCCATCAGCGAGATCATCGCGATGCTCTGCACGAACCCGGCGAAGAGCAAGAGCCCCAGGCCCGGCCCGAAGCTCGCGACGTGCCCGAAGGCGAGCAGGAGCGCGTACCAGCATGCCGCGTACACCAGCATCGAACGCTCCGGCCGCCCCGGCCGGCCGGTCACCACCATGAAGATCGAGCCGAGGAGTCCGCCGAGCGAGAAGCTCGCGACGAGCCAGCCGAGCCCGGTCGCGTCCACGAGATAGATCTGCCTGGCCACATACGGCAACAGCCCGCTGGTGATCGGGTACGCGGTGAGGTTGATGAGGAACGCCAGGACCATCGCCGCGAGCAGCGCCGGCGTCGTCACGACGTGCACGAGGCCGTCCCTCACATCCCGGTACGGGGACAGCCGGACCACGGCGCCGGGCGTCGCGGTGCTCGGATCGGGCGCCGGACGCGTGCGCGCGACGCCGAACGTCAACCCCAGGCTCACCGCGTAGGCGACGGTGACGAACGTGTAGGCCACGCCGATCCCGAGCGCCGCCGACAACCCCGCGCCTGAGAGGGCGCCCGCGATGCGCGCCGAGTCCTGGCTGGCGCGCGACATGCCCACGGCCCCGATCTGGTGCTGGGGCGGGATCGTCTCGCCGATGAGCGAGTTCCGCATCACGAGGTCATTGGGGCGGACGACCCCGGCGACCGTCGCGATCGCCAGCACCCACGCCGGCGTCAGCGCGTCGGCGAACGCGAGGCCCATCACGAGCGCGGCGAGGACGACGTAGGTGGTCCGCATCGCACACAGCATCGTGCGGACGCCGAGCCGGTCGCCGAGCACGCCGAACATGGGTGCGGCCAGCGTGCCGAGTGACAGCAGTGACGCGAACGCGGTGAGCCACACCACCGAGCCGGTGTGCACCATCACGAACCAGCTCAAGATGAGCGCCTCCATCTCCGACGCCCACGAGGTCAGCAGGTCGGCAGGCCACTGGTAACGGTAGCTGCGGACCTTGAACGCGGCGAGCGTCACGCGACGGTGTGGCGGCGCAACGCCGTGTCGTCGAGCTCGAGGCCGAGACCCGGCGCGGACGGCGCGACGAGCTGCCCCTGCTCGAGCCGCGGCATCGCCAGGAGGATGCCGGCGGATCGCGGCACGTACTCCACGAGGTGGCCGTTCGGCACGGCGCACAGCAGATGCACCTGGATCTCCGGCACCACGTGCCCGCACACGGGCACCCGATGCGCCTGCGCGAGCGCGGCGATCTTGCGCCACGGCGTGATGCCGCCCACGCGCGCGAGGTCGAGGATGACCACGTCGACCGCGCGCGATTCCAGGAGGGTGCGGAACGCGTCGAGGTGATACAGGTGCTCGCCGCCCGTGACCGGCACCGTGAGCTCGCGCCGCAGCTCCGCGAGCCCGGCGAGGTCGAGGTGGTGCACGGGATCTTCGAGCCACGCGATGCCCGCGTCCTGAAGCGCGCGGCCCGTTCGCCGCGCCTGCGGGAGCGTCCAGCTCTCGGTCGCGTCCACCATGATCTTCACGTCCGGCCCGACGGCCTCGCGCACCGCACGGACGCGGCGCGCCTCGCCCTCGGGCGTCGGCTCCTTGCCGAGCCGGAGCTTGACCGCGCTGAAGCCCGCGTCCACGTGACGGCGCGCGGACGCTGCGAGCTCGTCGGGCGAGAGGCTGTACCACAGGCCGTCGCTCGCATAGCACGGGAGCCGATCGCGATAGCCGCCGAGCAGACGATGGAGCGGCTGCCCGAGCGACTTGCCCGCGGCGTCCCACACCGCGATGTCGAGCGGCGCGAGGGCGACGTGCAGCAGTCCGCCGGGCCCGACCCAGTCCCCACGACGCGCGAGGCGATCCCACACCGCCTCCGGCTCGAGCACGCTCATGCCGAGCATGTGCTCGCCGAGCTCGCGCGCCGCGTGCCCGATCGTCGTCATCAGATCGGACCGTGGATAGACGACGTAGCCGATACCCTCGGCGCCGTCCGACGTCGTCACGCGCGCGAGCACGTGCCAGTTCGCATCCACCGTCCGCGCCCCGGCCACGTACGGCCGGTCGACGGGCACCCGCACCACGTTCACGGTCACCTGGGCGATCTTCATTGATTATCATGGGGGAGCGAGACGCCCCCCCAAGCCCCCCTGCGCTCCGCGGCCCGGCGAAGCCGCGCCGCTCCGCGATTGCGGTTTACAATGAAGCGGCCGATTCGGCAACCTCCCCACAGAACGCGAGGTGGCGACAGTGCGACCGAACAAGATCAAGCAGATGTGGCGTGACGGGAAGTGCGTGACGATGGGCTGGCTCTCGGTGTCCCACCCGTTCACCGCGGAAGTCATGGCGCGGCAGGGGTTCGACGCCCTCGTCGTCGACATGCAGCACGGGCTCACCGACATGGCGAACCTGTGGCCGATGCTGCAGGCCATCTCGCAGACCGACACGGTGCCGGTGGTGCGGGTGGCGTCGAACGATTCCGCGACGATCATGAAGGCGCTGGACTTCGGCGCGTACGCCATCATCGTGCCGCTGGTGAACACCGCCGAGGACGCCGCCAAGGCCGTCGCCGCCTGCCGCTATCCGCCGGTCGGCATCCGCTCGTCGGGTCCGGTGCGCGCGATCCACTACGGCGGCGCGGACTACGTCGCGAACGCCAACGACGAGATCGTCTTGATGGCGATGATCGAGACGAAGGAAGGGCTCGCGAACCTCGACGCGATCTGCGCCACGCCCGGCCTCGACGCGGTCTACATCGGCCCCGCCGATCTGTCGTTCGCGCTCGGCATGGCCCCGCGCGGCGACAACCCGGATCCGATCCACATCGCGACGTGCGATCGCATCCGCGATGCCGCGCACAAGCACAAGATCAAGGCGTGCATGCACTGCGCGAGCGCGGCCTTCGCGGCCGGCGCGGTCAAGCGCGGGTTCGACCTCGTCATGCTGACGTCCGAGCTGGCCAGCATGGTCGCGGGCGTCCGTCGCCAGCTCGACGATCTGAAGGCGGCCACCGCGTAGAAGCGCGCAGCAGAGGCGCGGGTGGGCGCGGGGCCGGGTCGGCGCGCCGGGACCCCCGAGGGTCCTCTCACCCCCGACAGTGTTTGGCGCGGTCCGGCGCTGACATGTTTCCATCGGACTCGCCAGCACGTACCAACCCGATGCGGGGAACGGGTGACCCGACCCTCGGGGGTCCCGGCGCGCCGACCCGGCCCCGCGCCCACCCGCGCCTCTGCTGCGAGGTTCTAGGAGTCGGCCAGCGTTTCGATCGCGCGAACCTCGTCCGCCGAGAGCGTGAGGTCGCCGCTCGCCAGGTCCTGCGTCATGTGCTCGGCGCTCGACGTGCCCGTCAACGGGAGCATGCCGACCGCGAGCGCGAAGCGGAAGACGACCTGCGCGGGCGTGGCCTGCTCGCGCGCGGCGATGGCGCGGACGAGATCGTCGTGGACGACTTCAGGGTTCGCCGTCAGCAGCGAGAACCCCTGGTAGACGATGCCGCGCGCGCGGCAGAACTCGCGGACCTCGGCGTCCCAGCCGAGGCGCGCGAAGCAGCGGTTCTGGACGAACGCGGGGAGCTCCGCGCCCGTCGCCTCCATGTCCTCCAGGTGCGCCGAGCGAGACGTTGCTCACGCCCAGGAGACGCGTGCGGCCGCGCGTCGCGCTCCTTCACCATCGCCGCCCACACCTCGACGTCGTACTGGCTCCAGCCGCGGCCCGACGCCGGTCCGTGCAGCACGTAGCTGTCCACGTAGTGGGTGCCGAGATGCTCCAGCGATCGCGCCATCGACTGCCCGACCTGCGTCGTGAGGTCGGCGTTGGGGTCGTACGGGAGCCGATGGTCCTGGCCGCGGCCGATACGTGAACTTGGTCTGCAGGAACAGGTCCGCGCGCGTGACGAGCCCCGCGCGATAGACCGCCGCGAGCCCCTCCCCGACGCCGGCCTCGAAGTAGTGGCGGCGCTGGTTCGCGGTGTCGATCCCGCGGAATCCCGTGCGGATCGCGAGCTCGGTCAGGGCCGGGGTCCGCTCTTCCTTCCAGGCGGTGCCGTACAGGAACGTGGGGACGGAGGGCTTGGGTGAAGGCATGGGCCGCAGTCTACCGCGTCCTTGACGACGCGCCTGTCCCGGGCGCACGATTCGCGCGGAGGCTGGCGACCATGAAGATCCGACAGCTGGGTGAGCAGGTAGGAGCCGAGGTCAGCGGGGTCGACGTCAAGACGGTGGACGACGCCACGTTCGGCGCGATGTACCAGGCGTGGCTCGACCACAACGTCCTGGTCGTGGTGGACCAGGAGCTCGAGATCGACGACTTCCTCCGCTACAGCCGGCGCTTCGGCGTCATCGTCCCGCACCCGTCGAAGAAGACGCGCCACCCGGACTACCCCGAGATCACCTATCTCGGCGTCAACAAGTTCAAGGCGGACGGGACGCTCGATCAGGACATCTATCGCCGCGGCGCGGAGGGCTGGCACACCGACGGCGCGTACGACCAGGAGCCGTTCAAGGCCACGCAGCTCTACGCGCTCGCGATTCCGAGCCGCGGCGGCGACACGCACTTCGCCAGCATGTACGCCGCGTACGACGGCCTGCCCCAGCGTCTCAAGGAGCGCCTCGACGGACGGATGGGCGTGTTCACGTACGGCGGACGCCGCAAGGCGCAGGCGATGCTCAACCCCGAGGACCGCGACTGGGTCCCCGTCCGCCACCCGATCATCCGCACGCATCCCGAGACCAAGCGCAAGGGCCTCTACTTCGATCCGGGCAAGATCCTGAGCATCGAGGGCCTCGAGCCGGCGGAGAGCGACGCGATGATCGAGGAGCTCACGGGCCTCATGGTCCCGCCCGGCGCCGAGTACCGGCACAAGTGGCACAAGGGCGAGATCGTCATCTGGGACAACCGTTGCTCGTACCACAAGGCGGCGGGCGACTATCCACCCGAAGAAGACCGCATCCACTGGCGCGTGTCGATCAAGGAGCGCTGAGACCATGGCGAAGGGCACGCTGATCGCCGCGATGAACATCGGCAAGGCCGCCGAGGACGAGTTCCACGACTGGTACGACACCGAGCATCTCCCCGAGCGCGTGCGCGTGCCGGGCTTCCTGCGCTGCGAGCGCTGGATCGGCGCCGACGACCGCAAGGTCTCCGTCGCCACCTACGATCTCGAGACGGTCGGCGTGCTGAAGACGCCCGCGTATCTCGCGATCGGCGGCGAGAACCTGTCGCCGTGGTCCAAGCGCGTCACCGCGCAAGTCGATCGCTTGATGCGCTTCGAGGGCGACCAGATCCTGCCCGGCGATCAGCTCGCGCCCGCCGGGGCGGGCGGCCTGCTCCTGAACGCGATGAACGTCACGCCCGAATTCGAGGCGGAGTTCAACGAGTGGTACGACAAGGAGCACATCCCCGCGCTCGCCGCCGTTCCGGGCGTGCTCGCCGCGCGGCGCTTCCGCGGCACGAGCGGCAACCGCACGTACGTCGCGCTCTACCATCTCGACGGTCCCGAGGTGCAGGAGTCCGCCGAGTGGAAGAAGGCGCGCGAGAGCGAGTGGACCGATCGGCTGAAGCCGCACTTCCGCGATCACCTGCGGCTCGTGCTGCGCCGCTACGTGCGGGGCCGCTGACGGTGACGGCACTCGCGCAGCGGCCCGGCTATGCCGGGCCGCGGAGCGCGGGGGGCATGGGGGGTGCGCCTCGCACCCCCCATGTCAACTAGCCGTCACGCCTCCGTCCACCGGGAGCGCGACGCCCGTGATGAACGACGCCTCGTCGGAGAGCAGGAAGAGCGCGGCGTTCGCGATCTCCTCGGGCTTGCCGGTGCGGCCGAGCGGCACCGAGCCGTGCGCGCGCTTGCGCACGAGCTCCTCCGGATCGATCCCGGCCGTCGACTTCTGATCGGGCCGCGCCACGAACACGCGCAGCATCGGCGTGTCGATGGGGCCGGGACAGACCGCGTTGACGCGGATCTTCTCGGGCGCGAGCCGCACCGAGAGGCTCTTCACGAAGCCCACCACGCCGAACTTGCACATCGAGTAGACCGGGCTGTACGCGGAGCCCTGCAGTCCCGACGTGGACGCGGTGAACAGGAGACTGCCGCCGCCTCGCCTGCGCATCTCGGGGATGGCGGCCTCGGTGGTGACGAGCACCGTGCGGAGGTTGAGGTCGACGGCCAGGTCGAACGCGTTCATGTCGATGCCTTCGACCGCGGCCGGGCCCGGATGGCCGACGTGGTTCCACACGAAGTCGAGGCCCTTGAAGCGGCTCACCGTGTCCCACACGATGCGGCGCGAGTCCTCGTCCTTGGTGAGGTCGGCGGGGAGGCCGTGCGCGGTCCCGCCGGCGGCGGTGATCTCGTCGACCACGCGCTTCACGCCGTCGGCGTTCACGTCCACCACGACGACCTGCGCGCCCTCGCGGGCGAAGCGGAGCGCCCCTGCCCGTCCCATGCCCGACGCCGCGGCGGTGACGATCCCGATCTTTCCAGCCAGGCGCATGGATGGTCCCTCCGTCTTCAGCTGCAGCCGCGGCGAGGCGCGTTCGGCGCCTGCCGCGGCACCAGCGAGCACGCGAACGTTGCGGGCCGGGCGCGGTAGTCCGCGAGCAAGCGCTCCAGCCGCTGGAGCGTTCGCTCGCGACGCGCGAGCCCGATGCCGTAGATGGCGAGGTCGTTCACCAGGCGCGTGTAGAAGTGGTGCTCGGCGTCCCCGCCCCCGTCGCGCGCCACGCACGGCGACGGCTTCTGGGCCACCGCGAGCTGCGGGCCGAACGCGCGCACGAACTCGGCGAGCACCGGTTCGTCACGCAGGTCCCGGGGCACCTCCGGGAACCGCGCGAGGAACGCATCGACGGTCAGCCGCATCGCCCGGGCCCGCTTGTCGAGATCGGGTGACAGACGGATCTGCATCGCGCCACCTCCGTGCGCGATTATACCGGGGTGGGCACCCGAACCTGCCGGCACGCGCTGGTCGCGATCGTCGTCATCGCGGTGGTGGCCACGTCCGCGAGCGCGCAGCTCCCGGGCCTGGCGCGCCTGCGGCAGGTGGACGTCAGCGTCGACGTCGACCATCCGCTGGACTTCATGACCCCCGAGGATCTCTCGGTCCGGCTTCAGGAGCGTCTCGGCCAGGCCGAGTCGTCGATCCTCGTGTCCGAGCGCAGCACCGACCGGATCCGACTCACCGTCGCGGTGCGGCCGACGAGCGCATCGGCCCTGCGCGGCTTCTGGCTGCCGTTCTCCGGCACCTACGCGGTGGGCGCGGTGCGGCTCGGCGTCGAGCGGATCGTCACGATCCCAGGCCCGCCCCCGCGCTCGTTTCCCGCCGATCGTGTGGCAGACAGAGCGCGTCGTCGGCGTGCCGTGGCACGCCGCGGAGCGCGAGATCTCACGGTTGCTGGAGGAGATGGTGGCGGAGCTGCTCGACGCGCGCCGCCAGGCCGGCTGAGCCGGCCGCGCGCTACTGCACCGGCGCCCTGGGCGCCACCGACACGCCCTTCGCGCCGGTCTTCTCGATCGCGCGCGCCACGAGGCCCGAGACCTTCGCCTCCTCCACGACGGCGCGCAGGAAGCGCAGGCCGGCGTCGCGGCCTTTCGGCACCGCGATCGACTGCTGGACGCCCATGAATCGGCCCTCGACGAGGCGCGAGCCGGGCAGCTTCGCGGAGAGCGTGGTCAGCGCCTGCGTGAGCCCCGCGAGCGCGTCGACCTTGCCGCTCGTGAGCGCCTCGAAGGCCGCGTCCGCGCCCTGCGTCGAGACGAGCTGCGCGTTCTTGAGGTTTCGGCTGAGGAAGAGCTCGTAGTTCGCGCGCGCCGGCGCCGCGACCTTCACGCCCGCGCGGTCGACCTCGGCCGCCGTGCGCAGCGCCGACGACCCGGGCACGAGGTACGTCGCCTCGATCTCGAGGTAGGCCGCGGTGAAGCTCATCAGCTTCTCGCGCAACGGATCGGATCCGAGGAAGGCGATGTCCCACACGCCGCTCGGCGCCGCGTCGCCCATCACGGCGACGCTGTCGTAGGCGACGATCTCGACCGGCACGCCGAGCCGCGTGCCGATCTCCTGCATCAGGTCCACGGCGACGCCGCGGGACTCGCCGGTCGCCTTGTCCTTCGTGGCGAGGATGAAGTTGCCGTAGTTGATCGCGGCGCGGAGCTTGCCGGTCGGAGCGAGATCGGTGCGGACGGCGGGTGTGATGTCAGCCATAGCGCCGGATGCTAGCAGAATCGCCAGGACAAGTCCCTTTCCCATCACGGCCGCGTCGCCACCAGCGCGCGCGTGATCCCGGGGATCACCTCCACGTGCCGGACGTCGGCGAACCCATGCGCCCGCGCACGGTCCTCGAGGAAGCGCGGAGACAGCCGCGCCACGTCGGGATCGATGAGCAGCGCGTTGACGAGCCACAGCGCCGCCGTCGAGGGCCCGGCGCCGTCGTCCTCGACCATGAAGTCGTGCAGCAGCAGGATGCCGCCGGGCACGAGCGCGGCGTGCGCGCGCGCCAGCAGCGGGTCGATGTCACGTCTCGACACCGCGCTGAGGAGATAGGAGAGCAGGACGACGTCCTGACCCTCGGGCCACGGCGTGGTGAGCGCGTTCCCGGCCACGAAGGCGATGCGATCGCTCACCCCCGCGTCACGGGTGTAGGCCTCCGCGGTCGCGCGCACGCCCGGCGCATCGATGATCGTCGCGCGCAGCTTCGCGTGGCGCTGGCACAGCGTGATGCTGAACGCGCCGCTGCCGCCGCCGACGTCGAGCAGGCGGTGGCGGCCCTCGAGGTCGACGGCCTTCGCGAGCACCGCCGCCGGCCCCAGCGACCCGGCGTGCTGACCCCGGCTGAAGCTTCGCGCCTCCTCGGGATCCTCCATGAGGCGGTAGAACTCCGCGCGCTCGCCCCGCAGCGCGCCCCCGAGACGCTCGAACGCCGGATAGATCTGGCGGTCGATCTGGTAGCGGTAGTAGTCGCCGAAGTAGCTCGGCGCGGTGCGCACGAGATAGGCCTGGCTCGCCGGCGCGTTCGCGTAGCCGTCCTCGGTCTGGACCAGCAGGCCGAGGCTCACGCAGGCGCCGAGGAAGATCTCGAGGCGCGACGGCTCCAGGCGCGTCTCCGCGGCCAGCGCGTCCAGGCCGCGTGGGCCGGCGGCGAGGCGCGTGAAGACGTCGAGGTCGAGCGCGGTGAACAGGACCTTCGACGCCATGAACCCGTAGGCGATGCCGGAGATCTCGCGGACGCTGCGCAGCGGCTCGGGTGGCATGGTCGGCCTGCATTGTACGGCGCGGCGGGCTATGGTGGAGGCCGGGAGGGTTCGTGACCGATCTCGTCGATTCGCGAAGGGCTCGCGCCGGTCCGCGACGCCGACCAGCTCGACTGGCCGCGCATCGCCGCGTACCTGCGCCATCATCTGCCGTCGCTCCTCGATGCGCCGCTCCGCGACGTGCAGCAGTTCACGAACGGCGCGGCGAACCTGACGTACCTCCTCCACTTCGGCGATCGCGCGGTCGTCTTGCGGCGGCCGCCGTCGGGCACCATCGCGCCCGGCGCGCACGACATGAAGCGCGAGTGGCGCGTGCTGTCGCGCCTCTGGCGCCGGTTCGACCGCGCGCCGCGCGCGCATCTGTTCTGCGACGACCACGCGATCGCGGGCGCGGACTGCTTCGTCATGGAGCATCGCCCGGGCGTGGTCATTCGCGGCGAGATCCCGGCGCCGATGGCGCGTCACGCCGACGTGGCCCGCCGCGCGAGCTTCGCGCTCGTCGACGCGATGGCCGAGCTCCACCTCCTCGATCCCGATCGTGCCGAGCTCGGCGACCTCGGCAAGCCGGCGGGCTTCGTCGCGCGACAGGTGAATGGCTGGCGCAAGCGCTGGGAGCTGGCCGAAGCGCGGTCGAGTCCGGACCTGCGCGGCGTGATGGCGGCGATCGGCGCGCGCCTCGAGCGCGCCGTGCCCGCGCCGCAACGGGCGTCGATCGTCCACAACGATCTCAAGCTCGACAACTGCGCCTTCGACCCGGCCGATCCCGATCGCGCGAGCGCCATCTTCGACTGGGACATGACCACGCTCGGCGATCCGCTCGTCGACCTGGGGACGCTGCTGAACTACTGGCCCGATCCCGCCGATCCTCCGGACGTTCGCCGGGGCAGCCACGACGGCATGCGTCACATGGGGCTCCCCGCGCGTGCCGAGATCACCGCCCGCTACGTCGCGCGGACCGGGCCTCGACCCGGCGCCCATCCGCTGGTACGAGGCGTTCGCCCAGTGGAAGACGGCGGTGGTGGTGCAGCAACTGCACAATCGGTGGCTCGACGGCGCGTCGGCCGATCCCCGCCACGAGCGCATCGCCGAATCCGTCCCCGCGCTGGCCGCGTCGGCGACCGCGCTGCTCGACCAGTAACTTGGGGGGCCCGAGACGGCCCCCCAAGCCCCCGCGCTCCGCGACCCGGCGGAGCCGTGCCGCTCCGCGACGGCCGTTCCTCTCACCGCGGACATTGCGCCGGGAGCCCCGCGGCGGCCCGGCGGACATTCTGCCCGGTTCTACGTCTACGGACGAGCGCGCGGTCCGGATTTCCGATCTTTTTTCCGATGAACACGGTTGGCATACGCGTTGCGACCGGGGCCAGTCTCTCTGTAGGGGGAAGGCGATGAAAACCACAAGGACCGCGGCCGTCGTGATGGTTTTCGGGCTCGGTCTCCTCTTGCCGGCCCTGGCCATCGAAGGAATCTCGGCCGTCCTGCGCTCCCCACGCCCGGCGCCGCGCCCGCCCGCGGTGACGCCGTGGTCGGCATCGATCGTCGCGGTGGACGAGGCCCTCGCCCTGGGCGACGTGGCCGCCGCGATGAGGGCATGGCAGCCGGCGCATGGCGCCGCGCTCCATGACCGGCGCTGGGAAGGCCTCGTCGAGGTCGGCGACGCGCGGTTGCGCATCGAACGCGCGGCGGGCGTCGAGCGCAACGGCAAGGAGCAGGCGCGCACCGTCTATCTGATGGCGCTGTTCCGCGCGCGCGACGAGCGATCCGTTCCCGGGCTGCTGCGCGTGGCGACGTCGTTCGCGGCGCTCGGCGACCGTGAGGTGGCGGAGCGCGCCGTGCAGATCGCCTCGACGATCGAGAAGCGTCAGTAAGGTCGCGGACCCGATCTCCGTCCCCGCGATCTCGGATTCCGGGGGGAGGCGTGGGTCAGAGCAGGAACGACCGCGCACGGACGCGACCATTTGGGCCGCTTCCGCCCGGCGCAGGATGCCTCACACGCGGGCTTTGCCGCAACGCTCGCGGAGCTCCGCGCCGGGCGGAAGCGTACCCACGGAATCTGCTATGGTCCCGGCGTGCATCCGCGATTCCCCGTGGCCGTGCACGTCTTCGTCATGAAAGACGATGAGGTGCTCCTGCTCGGCGTGATCGGCATCGGAAGTCGGCCGACGAGCGCATCGACTTCCTCCTGTACCGTATCGCCTCGAAACCGAGCAGCCGTCGCAACGTCGAGCCGCAGAAGTGCTCCGAGGTGATCTGGGCGAAGCTCTCGGCCCTCCCGAGCGACACGATTCCGTACGTGCGCGAAGCCCTCGAGACTTTTCCGGGAGACGGCTGGTTCCGCGAGTTCGGCTGGGACGCTGGCGCCGAAGAGCGACCCACGTAGCTACGGCTCGCAGCCAGGCGTGACCCAGGCTGTCACGCCAGCCCGGATACAACGCCCCCATGCGCACGAGCCGCCCGTTGCTACTCATCGTCTGTGGACGATCCATTCGTCGCTTCCGTACCTTCGGGTGCTGGGCGTGACCTGGATTCGTCAGCGGCTGGGAGAACGAATCCGCCGGCTCCGGCGGGCGAAAGGGCTCTCGCAAGAGGCATTCGCGGAGCGGTGCGAGCTGCATCGCACCTACGTGGGCGCCATCGAGCGGGGGGAACGCAACTTCGCGATCGACAACCTGGAGAAGATCGCGGCGGCGCTGGGGCTGAGCCTCAGCGAGCTGCTGGACTTCCCCGCGGCTCCGGGCGACACCGGAGCGCCGGGCAAGTCGCGCCGGCCACAGCAACGCTGAAGCGGAACACGCGGAGGGACGACATGGCCCGGACGGCTCTCGGCATCACGCTGCTCGCAGTGCTGCTCGTCGCCGGCGCCGCCGCCGCTGAAGACCCGGTGTCAGGGGATGTCGGGCTGCGCACCTGGGTCACGAGCGGCTACACCAAGTGGAACTTCAGCGGCGCCGGCGTCGATCCGCTGTCCGAGCTGCGCTGGCGAGGCACGGACGCCGTCATCGTGGAGGGCAGCACGGACGTCGTGTGGAAGCGCCTCGTGTTCATGCTGAGCCTGGGCGGCGGGCGGCCGGACGACGGTGTGCTCATCGATGACGACTTCCTCGCCAGCGGCCGGCAGGCGCGCTTCTCCCACACGCGATCGCTCGTCGACGGCGGCAGCGTGCTCTACGTCAACGGCGATGTCGGGTACCGCGCGTTCCAGTGGCAGGGGCCCCAGGCCGGCACGCGGGGGTTCGTGGATTTCTTCGTCGGCTACCAGTACTGGCAGGAGGAGTACGAGGCGATCGGTCTCAAAGGCGTGTGCTTCGGTGTCCTTCCGATCTCGGTTCCGAACGGCACGGACGTCATCACCCACGAGTATTCCTTCAGCAGCGTGCGCGTGGGCGGACGTGCCCACGTGCCCGTGTGGAAGGGACTGGCTCTGCGTGGCAGCGTGGTGCTGCTGCCCTACACGCACACGGAGCTCGAGGACACCCATCACCTGCGCACGGATCTCCGGAAGGACCCGAGCTTCTCCTCCACCGCCGACGGAGGCTTCGGGGTCCAGCTCGACGCCGGCCTGACGTACACGGTGTGGAAGGGGCTCTCCATCGACGCGGGGTATCAGTTCTGGCGGATCGACTCCGGCAGCGGCACCAAGACCACCTTCGCCGTGACCGGAACGAGCCGCAACCGACTGGGCGAGATCATCATCGAGCGCGGCGGTCCCTACTTCGGACTGAGCTACCGCTATTAGGGCGCATTGACAGGATCGTCGCGGACCGCCCACAATCGGTGACCGTATGCCGCGGGGCAACCAGCTCACCCGGCAGTGGCGCTTGCTGCAGCTTCTCGACCGTCCGACAGGCGTCACGGTCGACGATGCCGCGGCCGACCTCGAGTGCACGATACGCACGATCTGGCGGGACCTCCGCGTGCTCGAGGACGCGGGGTTTCCGATCTACGACGATCCCGGCGCCGACGGACGCCGCAGCGTCTGGCGCGTGAACGACGACTTCAAGCAGCGGCTTCCGCTGAAGCTCACGCTCGCGGAGCTCGCCGCGCTGGTGATGAGCCGGGAGCTGCTCGCCCCGGTCGGCGCGAGCGCGCTCGGGCCCGCCGTGACGGCCGCCTACGACAAGATCTTCGGCGTGTTGAGCAAGGACGCGCTCACCTTGCTCGACGAGATGCGCCAGACGATCGGCGTCCGCCTGCTCGGGGCGAAGCTCCAGGCGCCCGTGGCCGATCTCATGCCGCGCCTGCACACCGCGCTCGTGGAACGGCGCGCGGTGCGGATTCGCTACCACTCCTTTCATCGAGACGAGGAGACCGGCCGCACGATCGAGCCCTACCATCTGACCTATTTCAACGGGGGGCTCTACCTCGTCGCCTACTGCCATCTGCGGAAGGCGGTGAGGATCTTCGCGGTGGAGCGAGTCCGCGCACTGGACGTGCTGCGCACCCGGTTCACGCCGCCGGCGGACTTCGACGTCGCGCGCTACCTCGACAATGCGCTCGGCATTCTGCGGGGCGACCTGGTCACGGTTCGCGTGGCCTTCGTGCCGGCCATGGCGCGGTACGTTCGCGAGCGACTGTGGCACCCGAGCCAGCAGTTTCGCGACCTCTCGGACGGGCGGCTCGAAGTCGTGTTGAAGGTGGCCGACACGCTCGAGGTGCGCCGGTGGATCCTGGGATACGGCGTGCAAGCGGAGGTGCTCGAGCCGGCCTCGCTCCGCGAGGCGCTCAGGATCGAGGCCGCAGCCGTCGCCAGGCAGCTGGAGCCGCGTCGGCGGCCTCTCGCGCCTGCCGTCTCACCGTCTCATCAACGGTCCGCGATCGTCAGAGGTTCTTGAACCTCTCGTTCGCCTCGCTGGCTTTCTGACGCCGGACGTCGGTCTGCTCCTGCGCGCGGGCCACGTCGGTCCGTCGTTCACCTTCGAGACCGGCCTGCACGGTGTTCGCGCGGGCAATCCACCGGTCGATGCACTCGACCCACTCGGGCACGTGGGCATCCCTGCTCCGGAACGTCAGGGCCTCGCGCTCGAACTGCACGTGCCTGGGGCTCGCGACGCTCGTGACGTCGTCCACCGTCTGGAAGGCGTGTTGCCAGGCACTGGACGGCGGGGCGCTGAGCGGCACACGCCACAGCACCGAATCGTTCGTCGTCGGGGGACCGGATCGCGTGATCGTCATGGGCAGACTATACGCTCCACGCTCACGGGGCCGGCGCCATCCGCCGCGCCTCCCGCAGCCCGGCGAGGATGGCGTCGCGGTCGAGACTCATCTCCATCAGCGCGACCTGGGCCTCGTAGACATCCGCGGGCACCTGGTCCTTGACGTCCGGCTCGAACACGTGGAGCACCGGGAGTCCCAACGGGACTCCGGCCAATGGGCCTGCGTACGAGGGATCACCGGCGACGACGGTCTGGGCGAGCGTCTGCGTGCTTTCCGCATCGGGAGTGCCGAGCAACACCACCACGTCGCCCCCGAGCTCGTCCGCGACCCGCTTCACCGCCGCTTGATCCTCGAGGCCCATGGCGCCGGCCGCCGTTCAGACGTAGCAGGCGGTCAGCGTGAGCACGACCTCGGCGCCCGCCCGCGTGGCGCACTCCGCCACCGCCGGTCCCGGCACGCCGTCGCGCTCACCGAGCGCGATGACTTTTCTCCCCCGAAGCTCCATGCGTTCACTCCTCTCGTGCGCGCCCGACGATCAGGCACGCGCTCCGTTGCGTTCCACGATCAGCGAGATTCCGTCGGAAAGCTGCGTCATCCGTCCGAGGAACAAGCTGCCCTTGCCCGTGAACATCGTACGCGTGAGCGTGCCCTTCGTCAGTCCGCGCAGCGCATGGCCGAGATACGGGATCGCGGAGGCGATGTGCCCCTGCGTCGGCGAGAAGCCCGGCATCCCGCGCGTGCGGACGAACGCGTCGATGCCCTCGCGTCCCATCAGCTTCTCGACGACCGCCAGGCTCGCGAGCGTGCGGTAGTTGTTGAGCGGCACGTTGCCGCTGCCCGCCGGCTCCGTCGCCTCCGGATTGTGGAGCTCCAGCGAGAACCGATCGACGTCGAGCAGCGTGAGCCCGAGGCGTCCGAGCGGCTCGCTGTAGAGCGCCTTCACCACCGCGAGCGGCGCCGATCCCGACGCGACCTCGTGACGGCCGACGGCGTCGAGACGCAGCACGGGCGAGACGCCGTCGTCGCGGGAGACGTGCGCGGCAAAGCCGGCGAGCACGTCCTCCACGATCGGCATCGCGTGCTTCACGTGACCCTGGAACTTCATCCCGAGCTTTGCGAGCGAGCCGCCCGCCAGCACCACCACGTCGTCGTACAGGCCGGACTGCACGAGCGCGCCGGCGATCATGAGCGCATGCATCGGCCCGCAGCAGAACGCCTTGACGTCGCTGCCGGTCGCGCGCGCGCATCCCGCCCACTCCGCCACCGCCTTGGCGACGTTGCCACCGCCGCGCTGGTAACGATCGCCCACCGCCTCCTCGCCACAGTTGATGACGTAGCGAACGTCGGCGGCCGCGACCGCGCCCGGTCGCGCGAGCAGGTGGCGCAGCGCGAGGCCGGCCGTCGCCTTGCACGCGAGGTTCTCGAGCAAGACCTGGCCGGTCAGCGTGTCGTCCTCGTCATGGCCGGGCAGCACGGCGCCGAGGAGCTGGCCATCGACGCCGAGCAGGGGCACCGCGTTGTGCCGATCGATCCGTTCGCGCAGCACGTCCGCGGACACGCCGGCGGGCACGGCCGGTCGTCCCGACGCGCGGCCGACCACGGGATGCGCGTCCAGCGCGGTCCGCGCACGATCGGCCACGTCGCGCTCGAGCGCCAGCAGATCGAACCCGTCGCACGAGGCGAGGAGCGCGAGGAACTCGTCCTCGGGCATGATCTCGCCGTCCACGCCGAACCGCTGCGCGCCGGCCACCGGGTGGCGGTGCCACGGCGTCGGCGTGCGCCGCGAGATCGTCGACGCCGACATTGCCGATGAAGACCTGGTTCGGCGCGTACGCGCACGCGGCGTCCCAGTCGCGCAGGGACGGTCGCAGATAGCCGATCGGCTCCTCGACCCGGCGCAGCTCCCGGAGCGGCTTCGAGCCCAGGCGCACGAAGCTCGGCACGTGCGCGAGCACGAGCGACACGTCGCGGATGACCGGCATCGAGCGCGGCGTCACGCGAGCATTTGAATGGACTGGACGCCACGCGTCAAGCGTCCGTCCCGGCGGCACAATGCTATCTTCAGGGCGATGGCCAAGCGCCGCCGCGCCACGCCCGCGCGTAACCGCCGAGTCGCCAGAGCGCTCGACGCCCTCGCGAAGGCGAAGCTGCGGGATCGAGCGTCGGCGTGGCGCTGACACACCTCGACGCCGCCTACGGCTTGTAGTTCACCTTCGTCGGCTGCACTTTCCGCAACAGGTCCGGGTAGACGAACGTGCCGTAGTCGAGCGGCTTGGTGAGCTTGTCCTGCTGCTTGAGCTGCGACTCGGCCAGCCGGAACATGCTGATGGTGGAGGGGCCCAGCTCCATGTCGAAGGTGAGCTTGGTCATGAGCTGCTCGACCATCGGCGGGTCCAGGCTCTTGAGGAAGTCGGACACGTCCTTGGCGGCGCGCTTGCGGTCCTTGTTGATGATGTCCGTCGCCTCGACCAGCGCGCGCATGAACCCTTCGGCCTGCGCCGGGTTCTTCTTGATCCACCCGAGGTTCATGTAGATGTACACGCCCTGCTCGAGGATGCCTTCCTGGTCCTTGAGCACCTTCGTGTTCTTGACGGCCGCCAGGCCGCGGGTCACCCAGGGCTCCCACACCGCGTAGGCGTCGATGTTGCCGCGCTCCAGCGCGGCCACCATCTCCGGCGCCTCGACGTTGACCACCGTGTAGTCCGCCGCGTTCAGCTTGAGCTTGTCGATCATGGCGAGCCAGAAGACCTCGCCGCCGGAGCCGCGCGCGATCCCGACCTTCTTGCCCTTGAGCTGATCCAGGTTCTCGACGTTGCGGCCCGACCACGGCGATCCACCGCACCAGGCGCGTGGCCTGCGCGACGACGACCACGTTGGGATCCAGGTTGTGGTTGGCGACGCCCGCGATCTCGGAGCCGAACGCGGATTCGATCTGGCCGTTGACGAGGAAGGCGACCATCGCCGAGCCGGACGGCCCGGTGTTGATCCGCACGTCGAGCCCGTGCTTCTTGAACAGGCCTGCCTCCTGGGCCACGTAGTAGGCCGAGAAGACGGGATCCACGCCCGTGGCGATGGTCATCTTCGTCTGCGCCCACGCGGGCGCGCTCCACAGCAGCAGGCTCACCACGAGCAGGCAGACCGCGATCCACATGACGGTTGCCCCTCCCCTGACGGCGATCAGGTCGCCGGCGAATACTTCCCCGCGAACGTGTAGATGCTCCAGCGAAACAGGCGATCCACCGACGAACCCGAGCAGTCCCAGGCAGACCAGCGACACGAAGATGTCGTCCACGAGCATGAACATGCCGCCCGTCCCACAGCATCTTGCCGAGCCCGTCGTTGGCCGCGATCAGCTCCGCCGCCACGATGGTGGTGAAGGAGTTCGCCATCGCCAGGCGCATGCCGGTGAGGATGTAGGGCACGGTGGCCGGCAGCGCCACGTGCAGGAAGATCTGCGCCCGCGTGGCGCCCAGCGACTGCGCCGCGCGGATCTTGTTGGGCGCGATGGCCGACACGCCGGCCGCCGTGTTCAGGATGACGATGAAGATCGTCGTGTAGATGATGAGGAAGATCTTGGAGCCTTCGCCGATCCCGAACCAGATCACCGCCACCGTGATCATGGCGACCGACGGGATGAAGCGCAGGAACTCCGTGTACGGCTCCAGCACCTTCCGGACGGGCCGGAACGATCCCATGGCCAGCCCGATCGGCATGCCCAGCAGGGAGCCGGCGATGAACCCGGCCAGGATGCGCTGCATGCTGGCCGACAGGTGCTCCCAGAGCACGCCGTTGCGCACGAGCGTGACGCCCTTGGCGAACACGACCGTCGGCGGCGGGAACAGCACGGAGCTGACCAGGTAGACGGAGGCGAGCTGCCAGATCACGAACAGGCTGACGAACCCCAGCGCGTACCCTCCGTACAGGCTCCACAGCGCGTCGCATGCGCTATCTCGCGCGGGCGATGGCGGCCGCGACCTCGTCGCGGATCATCTCGTAGACCTGCTTGTAGTACTGGAGGAACACGTCGTCCGTGCGGCTGCGCGCGCCGTTCAGCGTCACGTCGACCACGCCCTTCACCTGCGAGCGCGGCCCCGCGCGCATCACGCCGATGCGCCGGCCCAGCGTGACGGCCTCGTCGATGTCGTGCGTGATGAACAGGACGGTCGTCCGCGTCGCCTGCCAGATGTTGGCCAGCTCGTCCTGCATCAGCGACCGGGTCTGGGCGTCCAGCGCGGCGAAGGGCTCGTCCATGAGCAGCATCTTCGGCTCGTTCGCCAGCACGCGCGCGATCTGGATGCGCTGCTTCATCCCGCCGGACAGCTCGGCCGGATACTTCTGCGCCTGGCCGGTGAGGCCGACGAGCTCGAGATAGTGCAGGGCGCGGTCGCGCCGCTCGGCCTTGGGCACGCGTCGCATGCGCAGCCCGAACTCGACGTTCTCGATGGCGGTGAGCCAGCCGTAGAGCGAATCGTCCCCCTGAAAGACCACGCCGCGGTCGCGACTGGCGCCCGTCACCGGCCGACCGTCCATCAGGATCTGCCCCGCCGTGGGCGCCTCGAATCCCGCGAGCATCTTCAGCACGGTCGTCTTGCCGCACCCGCTGGGGCCGAGCAGGCAGAAGAACTCCCCCGCCTCGATGTCGAGGCTGAAGTGCTCGACGGCGCCGTAGTCGACGCCCTGCAGCGAACGGTAGGTCTTCTCCACGTCGCGGAACGAGACGAGCGGCACGCTCACCGCGGGGCCGGGCCCGCGTCCACCGAGCTCTGTCCCGCGGCCGGCGCGTCCGCCGTCAACGGAATCACGCCGCCGGGCTCGCCGGCCAGGATCCAGTCGATCAACAGGCGATAGCGATCCGTCGGGACGGCGCCGACCAGCGAGAGCTTCTCGTTGAGGACGACCGTCGGCAGGCCGGACACGCCGAACCACGCCGCGCCCTCCGCGCAGTCGTGCAGGACCGCCTCGTACGCCTCGGCCGCGTAGTCCGCTTCGAAGCGCGCCAGGTCCAGCGCGGTCTCGCGGGCGAGGCGGCGCAGCACGTCGGGACGGCTGATGTCGAGGTTGTCGCGGAAGTGCGCGGTGAAGAGCCGCTCGTGGAATCGCTCGAAGGCGGCGGCGCCCTGGCGCTCGGCGCACTTCGCGGCGGTCAGCGCGGGGATGCTCGACGACGGCAGCGGCGTGTCGAGCTCCGGCGGCACGAAGCTCGCCCGCGGTTCTTCCGCGCCCACGCGCTGCCGTCCCTCGCGCGTCTTCTGGGTCACGCGACGGTCCGGGCTGCTCGTCGGGGATGAGCGGGAAGGTCCGCCAGTGGATGTCGCACCCGGTCCCCGTACGCCTGCTGGATCTCGCGAAGCCGCACCGCGGCGTTGTAGCACCAGGGGCAGAGGTAGTCGGAGAAGACGTCGAGGCGGACGGTCATTCAACCGTGAACACGGTCGGCCGCACGACCTCCGTCTTGAGCGCCTGGAGCGCCTGCTCCACGATGCGCCGGCGCAACGCCTTCTCGTCCTCGGGCGACAGGTCCGCGTTGCCGAGCGGGTGGATGATGCCCGCCGCGGACACGATGCGATTGGCGCCGACCATCACCGCCACCGGGGTCATCGTCGAGACCTGCACGGTCGGGAGTCCCGCCCGCTCGAGCTCTCGCGTGATCGCTGCGCCGCAGCGAGTGCTCGTCCCTCAGGTCGACGTGAGGATGACGGCATCGACGCCCGCGGCCTTGAGCTGCTCGGCGATCTCCCGGCCCATGCGCGCGCTCTGCGCGAGCGTGGTGGCGACGCCGACGGTGGAATAGACGGTCTCGTGGAGCTTGCCGATGGCGCCGCTCTGCTCGAGCTCGCGCGCGACGTCGACCGGCACCAGGCGATGCGGGTCCTGCTTCACCCAGGAGGTGTCGTACCCGCCGTGCGGGTTCTCGTACTGCGCGGCGTCGAGGCTCGCCTTGCCCTCGATGCTGTACGCGCCGTAGCGCGTCGCATTCAACCGCTCGATCCCGTCCGGATTCCCCCGCGGCACGAGGCCGCCGTCGGTGACGAGCGCGACCGTGGCGCCCTCGAGCGTCTTCAGGAGACGCGGCGCGGGAACGTTCGTGAAGGTGGGCCGCGGGACCTCGCTCGCGAATGGCTCGGCCTGCGAGCTTGTCGAGCAGCATGCCGACCGCACGGTCGGCCGCCGGCACGCCGGCGACGACGTTGCGGGTCACGCCGCGCGCGAAGTACCCCTCGGCCGCCGGCGCGCCGATCTCTGCCCGGCGCGCGAGCTTCAGGCCGAGCGCGACCACGCGCTGCACCTCGGCCAGCATCCGCGTGGCCTCGGCCCCGGTCTGCGCGATGTAGACGTGCCGGCGATAGAGGTCGACGCCGGGATTCTCCGCGTGCATCCCGGTCACGGCCGGAATCTTCAGCTGTCGCCTCGACGGCCGCGCAGAGCGCGCCGCACGCAACGCCGTACCGGCCGGCGAGGAAGGCAGGACCGGCGACGACGAGATCGGGCCGGGCCGCGGTGACGAGCGCGAGCATCTCGCCGACCGCACGCTCCGCCTGCTCGGCGGCGTAGTTGTCGCCGCAGATCACGGTCGCCACGACGGTGCCCGCGTCACCGAGCGCCTGCTGGACGGCGCGCGCGGCGCCGACGGCGCCGTCGACCACCTGGGGCCCGACGCCCGCCTTCTCCTCGCCGCCGAGCTGGCCGAAGAACTGGTTGACGTAGCAGACCACGCGCAGCGGACCGGCTGTCATCACCGCACCTCCGACATCACTCTGGTGGCTCCGACCTGCTCGATGGCGCCGCACAGCATTCCGTAGGTCACGCGCGACTCGCCGCGCAGCTTCGCCGCGAGATCGTCGGCGCCGACGACCCGATCCATCGCGGGCAGCGTGAGCGGCGCCTGCGCGCTGCCCACGTTCACCATCGCATCCACGCCGGGGACGTCGAACAGCAGCATGCCCTCGGCGCTGCCGTCGGTCGACATGTCCTCGACGACCACCGTGGTCTTCACCCCGAGCGCCTCGCACTGCGCGGCCGCCTGCGCCATGTCCACGTGCGGCGCGCCGCCGCCGATCTTCGTGAGCACCGCGCCGTCGGCGCCGAGCGCGTGGGCCACGAGGCCGGCGGCGAGGAACGCCGAGCGCACGCGCTCGGGCTCCGTCGCCTGCGCGACGGTGACGACGACGCCCGCGAACCAGAGCGTGCGGCCGTGCTGCGCGTAGAGCGCGCGGATCATCGGGTGGTTCTGGGTGGCCCACGTGGTGACGGCGCGTCCCATGAAGCCGCGGAGCACGGCGCCGTCGAGCACCTCGTTCGGATGAACGATCGTCGGCAGCATCCGCCGCACGGGATCGCCGTAGAGGATCCCCTCGTCGAGGCCCGTCGGCCGCTGGTGCGAGTGGATCTGGAAGACGTACGCCACCCGCGGCAGGTGCGCGAGCTCCGGGGGCACGCGCGGCGACGGCGGCAGATCGAACACCTCGACCCGATCCGGCTCGGCGTCGCGTGCCGCCTGGGCCAGAGACACGCCCGCCTTCAACGCCGCGAGCCGGACCGCGGCCAGATAGTCCGAGCGGTCGGTGCCCGGCGCCGGCCACGCCGAGATCACGAGGTTGTGGGTGCGGCCGAACGCGGAAAGCGCCGCGTTCGGCCCGTCCATGTCGATCACCGCGAGGGGGCTGGTGGCGTCCGCCTGCTGATCCGTCGCCACCACGGCCACGTTCGCCAGCGCGAGCGTCACGCCCTGACCCGTCCTCGCCACGGGCCCGAGCACACCCGGGAAATTCGCGCCGCCGTCGCGCTTGGCGCGCGGCGCGATCACGTCGAACACACGACCGATCCGGCAGCGCTCACCCGGATGCGCGAGGTCGAGGCGAACCCCGGTCAGCCGCGCGTCGGCGGACAGCAGCGCGCGAAGCGCCTCGAGATCGATCTCGAGGCGCTTCGCCGCCAGGCGCGTGGCCGACGCGACCGTCATCGCGTCGACGTCGAACCAGTGCAGCTCGAGCCGCATCCGTTACCCGAGCAGGCCCCGCAGCTCGGGGACGACCCAGAGCGGCGCTTGCCCGGACTCCATGCGCAGGATGTTGTCGAAGCCGTTGCGGTACGCCTTCGTCCAGTTGTCCCACGTCGGGCCGGCGCTGTGCGGCGTCAGCGTGACGTTCGGCAGCGAGAAGAGCGGGTGGCTCTGCTTCGGCGGCTCCTCCACCATCACGTCGAGACCGGCCGCGGCGATCGTGCCCGACGTGAGCGCCTGGTGGAGCGCGTCCTCGTCGACGACAGGGCCACGGCACGTGTTGATGAGGATCGCGCTGCGCTTCATCATCGCGAACTGCTTCGTGGACATCATCTTCCGCGTGACGTCGTTCAGCGGCACGTGGAGGGTCACGATGTCGGACGTGCGAAGGATCTCGGTGAAGAGCGCGTAGCGGACGCCGAGCGTGTCCTCCTGGTCCTCGGTGAGGCGGAGCACGTCGAAGTAGCGGACGTCCATGTCGAAGCCCTGGACCCGACGCGCGACCTTCCTGCCGATGTTGCCGAGGCCCACGATGCCGAGCCGCTTGCCTTCCACCTCGTACGTGCGGGTGGCCACGGCATCGCCGACGCGCCACTTGCCGGCGGCGACGTTGTTGTGGTGCCACACGAGCTTCTTCAGCACGGCCAGCATGAGCATGACCGCGTGCTCGGCGACGGCCACGGAGTTGGCGCCGCCGTTGTTGGACACGGGCACCTTGGCCTTCCGCGCTGCTTCGATGTCCACCCGATCGTAGCCGGCGCTGGTCAGCTGCACGAGCTTCAGCTTCGGCGTCGCGCGGAAGAACTCGTTGCCGATCCCGGTCCGCGGCGAGCCCAGGTAGTACTCCGCGTCACCGGCCGCGTCGTAGAACTCGGGCTTGGCGGGATCGACGACGACCAGCTCCATGCCGGGCGGGAGCAATTCCTGGGCGATCTCCATGATGGGCGCGGGCTGCGGGGGCGTGAGGATCTTGGCCACGGTTTCCTCCTGGGTCGAGAGTCGCTGCGCGCCGGTAGTGTAGTCGCAAACTCACGGCCGCTTCAGCTTGACGTCCTCCAGCGGCCCCGAGTACGCGAAGCTTCGGATCAGGTTGATGCCCGGCTCCTCCACGCGCGGGCCGACGCCCCAGATGAAGGCCAGCTCGTAGATCGGGATGTGGGTCACCCGGTCGTAGAGGATCTGCTGGATCTGGTGGAGCATCGCCTCGCGCTTCTTCGCGTCGAGCTCGCGCACCTGGCGCTGGAAGAGGTCCTCGACCTCGGGGATGACGCCGGAGGTGTAGGTGCCGCCCTTGCTGACGTACGCCTCGAGCCGCGCGGACGCGTTGGCGCCAGCGCCGGAGATGCCGACGATCACGCCCTTGAGCTTGCGCTCGCGCCAGGCCGTGGTCAGCGCCGCGCGCTCCATCGTCCGCACCCTCGTCCGGATGCCGACGCGTCTGGAGGTACCCGGCGAGCGCTTCGCCCATCGAGAAGTAGGGAGGCCACGGATAGAGATCGCCGGCATCGAAGCCGTTGGGGTAGCCCGCCTCGGCGAGGAGATGCTTGGCCCTCGTGGGATCGAACGGATCGCGGCTCGAAGAACTTCGAGAACTCGAGCGCGCGTGGGATCAGCGAGCCAGACGGGCATCGAGAAGCCGAGCGTCTCGGCCTGGTTGAGCGCCTGCCGGTCGATCGGCGAGACTCGCGGCCAGGCGGACGCGGCGGTCGTGCCAGGGCGACTTCGGATCCCACTGCTCCGGGAGATCGAGCCAGAACACCGAGGGCGCGATCGCGCGCGAGACGAGCTTGAACCCGGGACTCTTCTGGATGTCCTCGGCCACGGGACCGGTCAGGAGATAGGCGATGTCCACCTCGCCCTTCTTGAGGGCGGCGGCACGCGTCGTCTCCTCCGGAAGGCTCCGAAGGACGAGCCGCTTCACGTGGGGGACTTTGCGCCAGTAGCCGTCGAATGCTTCCATCACCAGCTCGATGCCGGGATTGAAGCTCACGAACTTGTACGGCCCAGCGCCGATCGGTGCCTTCTTGAAGCCGTCGTCGCCGACCTTCTCGACGTAGGCCTTGGGGACGATCCACCCGGCGCCGGTCGCCGTCGTGCCGTAGAACGCCATGAAGTCCGGCCACGGCTCCTTCAGGTGGAAGCGCACGCGGCCCGGATCCACGACCTGCAGCTCGCGCACGCGCTCCTTGAGGATCTTCGCCCCCGAGCCCTTGTATCGATCGAAGGTGAACTTGACGTCCGCGGCCGTGACCGGGTCGCCGTTGTGGAACCTCGCCCCCTTGCGAATGACGAACTCGTACGTGAGCCCGTCCTTCGACGGCGTGAACGACTCCGCCAGGCTCGGGGTATACGTCCCGGCCGGCATCGGCTTCACGAGCGCGTCGTGCAGGGCGTAGAGCACCATGAAGGGCGTGGCGATCCCCTCGGTCTCGCCGGGATCGAGCCACCGGGACGCCAGCGTGATGTGAACGCCCCACGTCATCGTGCCTTCGGGTGCCGCCGTCGCGGACCCGGTGATTCCCGAGAGCAGGACGAGCGCGACGAGAATGATCTTGGTCACGGTCTCCTCCTCACTTCTTGAGCTTCAGGTCCTCGTAAGGCGCTGACCACGGGTAGTCGCTGATGAGACCGAGCCCGGACTCCGCCACGCGCGGGCCGTATCCCCTGCAGGAGCGCCAGCTGCCAGATCGGCAGCACCATGACCTTCTCGTGGATCAGCTGCTGGATGCGATGGAGGATCGCCTCGCGCTTCTTCGGATCGAGCTCGTTCGCCTGCTCCCTGAAGAGCCCGTCGATGTCCGGGTAGCCGCCATACGCGTAGGCGCCGCCCGAGATCACGAACGGCTCCATCCGGGTGGCCGCGTTGCCGAAGATGCCGCTCAGCCCGTAGATGACGTTCTTCAGCTTCTTTTCCTGGTACGACTTCATGAACCCCGCGCGCTCGAGCGGGCGCATCCTCGTCTTGATGCCGACGGCGAGGAGGTCGTTGAGGATCGGCTCGGCGTACGTCGGCGCGGCGGCGTCGCATCCAGAAGTCGCCGGCGTCGAAGCCGTTCGGGTGGCCGGCCTCGGCGAGGAGCTGCTTGCGCCCGGGCGCGGTCGTGCGGATAGAGCGGCGGCTGCCAGTAGAAGTCGAAGCTGGGCGGGATGATGCTGCCGTTGATCCGGGAGAAGCCGAGCGTCACCGCCTGGTTGACCGCCTGCCGATCGACCGCGTGCGTGGCGGCCAGACGCACGCGCCGGTCGTGCCACGGCGAGCTCGGGTCCCACTGGTCGGCGAAGACGAGCCAGTGGATGGACATGAACAGCGTGGGCTTCAGCGTGAGCCCGGGCGTGCGCCGCACTTCCTCGCCGAGCTCGCCGTTCACCGCGAACGCGAGGTCGACTTCGCCCCGCTTGAGCATGGCCAGTCGCGTGGCGGGGTCCGGGACGGACTTGAACACGAGGCGCTTCACGGACGGCGTCTTGCGCCAGTAGCCGTCGAACGCCTCGAACACCAGCTCGATGCCGGGATTGAAGGAGACGAAGCGATACGGCCCGGCGCCGATCGGCGCCTTCTTGAATCCGTCCTCGCCGACCTTCTCGACGTACTTCCGCGGAACGATCCATGCCGCGCCGGTCGCCGGCGTGCGCGTAGAACGCCATGAAGTCCGGCCACGGCTGCTTGAGGCGGAAGCGCACGCGGCCGGGATCCGGCGTCTCGATCGCGGCGACCTTCTCCTTCAGCACCTTCGCGGAGACGCCACGGTAGCGCTCGAACGAGAACTTCACGTCGTCGGCCGTGAGGGCAGAGCCATCGTGAAATCTCACGCCCTTGCGCAGCACGAACTCATAGACCAGACCGTCCCGCGATACCGTCCACGACTCGGCGAGGCTCGGCGACATCTGATGGCCCGGCATCGGCTTCACGAGGCCGTCGTGGAGCGCGTAGAGGAACAGGAACGGCGTGATGAGGCCGGGCGTCTCGGCGGGCTCGAAGAGGCTCGGCGCGGGCGTGAAGTGGAGCGCCCACGTCATCTGCCCGGCCGGCGGCTCGGCCGCGAGCGCCGGCGCGCACGTGACCGACACGAGCGCGAGGATCCCGGCCACGAGGTGTCGGGTGAGGCGGCTCGTCATGATGGTCTCCTCCGTGCCTACTCGATGCAGCTCAGGCTGCCGAAGCCGTAGTGATCGTCGTACCGCCAGGGCGGCGGAAGCGGCCCGGCCGTCTGGAGCGCGGCATCGGCGCCGCCGTGGAGCCCGATGGTCGAGCCGCGGAGCACCTTCTTCGTGGGCACGCCGATGACGCGCGCGACGGCGGGCGTCTCGGGCACGGCCAGCGTGACGTTCTTGAAGAAGCTCGTGCTCACGATCGCGTCGGCCTCGGGCAGCGGCTCGAGCATGGTGGGCGCGCCGTCGGTCGCGTCGTCCTCGCTGGTGAGGAACACCGTCTTGATGCCGAGCCGCTCGCACGCCTGGATGCTGCGGATCACCTCGATGAACTCGTTGCCCCCGGCGTCCCACGTCACCACCGCGCCCTGCGCGCCGAGCTGCTTGGCGAGCTTGGCCGTCTGGTTGGCCATGAGCTGCTTCTCGGTCTGCGTCGTCCACTCCGTGCGGAGCGAGATCACCCCGAGGAAGTTCCAGTCCCGGCCGTGCCGGCGATAGAGGTCGAGGAACAGCGGGTTGTTCGCCACCGTCCACGACATGGCGAACGCGGTCCGATACGGGCCCGTCAAGGCGCCGTCGAGGATCTCGTTCGGATGGAGGTACCAGGGCGGCGTGAGCTGCGTCAGCCCGTAGGTCGTCGTGCAGAACGCCGTCGGCGACCCCGACATCGCCTGCGGCGAGTGCACGCACCAGATGTAGACGACTTTCGGCAGCGACGGATCGACCGGCGTGAGCTCGAACACCTCGCGCTCGGGCGGGGTGAGCGCGCGCACGGCTTCGCCGAGCTGATCGGCGACCGTGAGCGCCGCCTGGTGGACGGCGTAGTTCCTCACCTCCTCGCCGAGGGTCGCGTCCGGCTCGACGACCAGGCAGAGGTTGAGGAGCCGCGAGTACGGATACATCGCGCCGTACGGGCCCGACATGTCGAGGTACGTCTCGACGAAGTCGCCGCCGGCGTCGTGCCAGTTCACGCTCGACACCTCGACCACGCCGAGGCCGGCGAGCCGGTGCGTGCGTCCCTCGCCCACCGTGGCGATGTCGCGCCCGCAGATGCCCGGATAGCAGACGCCCGGGCCCTCCACCTTGATGCGCGGCTCGATGACGTCGCGCACGGGCCAGATCCGCACGGACTCGCCCGGCCGCGCGATCTCGAGCTCGGCGGTGGCGATGCGCGGGTCCTGCCGCACCGCCGCGAGGACCGCGTCGCGATCCACCGTGAGCCGTCCCGCGTCGTAGCGGGTCGCGCCGCCGAAGACGACGTCGTGCACCGGGAAGGTGCCCATCTCGAGGCGCATGGTCAACCCTCCTTGGACGCGGCCATCGGATCGAACAGCGTCGGCCCGGGCACCGCGACGGTGAGCGTGGTGAGCGCGGTCCTGACGATGCGCATGCCGAACGCGTAGTCCTTCTCGGGACTCAGCGTCGGATCGCCGCAGACGTGCTCGATGCGCGCGCCGCGGATCACGCGGTTGGCGCCGGTCGTCAACGCGAAGTTGTAGATGGCGGAGATCATGCCCACCGGAATCCCGACCCGCTCGATCTCTTTCGCGATCGTTGCGCCGCAACGATTGCAGGTCCCTCAGGTGGCGACGAGCAGCGCGCCGTCCACGCCGCCCGCCTTCAAATCTGCGGCGATGCTCCGGCCGTGTCCGGCCGAGACCGCGACCGGCGTGCTCACGCCGGGCAGCGCGTAGATGTGCTCGTGGACCTTGCCGATCGCGCCCTGGCGCTCGAGATCGCGCAGGAACGAGAGCGGCAGGATGTAGTTCGGATTGCTGTTGACGATGTGATTGAAGTAGCCGGCGTGGTAGGCCTCCCACTCCGTCGGGGAGAGCGACTCGAGCTCACCCACCGAGTGCCGGTGATAGCGCACGGGGTTGGCCGACACCTGCTTGTCGGGATTCCCCTTTCGCACGAGCCCGCCGGTCGTCACCATCGCGATGCGGGCGCGCGTGAGATCGGGAATGGGCGGCGCCGGCGGCACGCGCTCCGGTGGGGCGTACGGCACCTCCGAGCGATAGGGCCGGCCGTGCAGCTTGTCGAGCAGCATGTCGAGCGCGCGCTCGTACCCCGGACGCCCGCGGTCGTACACGCGCCGCCGCCCTTGCGGCAGATAGCCGTCCACCTCCGCCGGTCCGAGCGTCTCGCCGCGCCCGAGGCGACGCGCGAGCGGCGCGACCGCGTCGAGCGCGGCCGGCATCGACGTCGTCGACGCGCCCGTCGGCACGATGTAGATCCCGCGCCGCGCGCTCGCCGCGCCGGGATTCTCGTGATGCATGGCGGTGATCGCGGCGATGCCCCGATCCTGCGCGACCTTGCACACGTGCGCGCACGCGAGGCCGTAGCGCCCCGAGCCGAACGCGGGCCCCGCCACGACGATGTCCGGCTTCAGCCGCTCGAGCTCGGCCGTGATGGCGCGCGCGACATCGTCCGCGCGCTCCGCCGCGAAGTTGTCGCCGCAGATGATCGTGGCGTCGATGCGCGTGCCGTCTCCGAGAGCCGTCTCGAGAAGTCGGCCCGGTCCGACGGCTCCGGCTCTTCACCGTCACTCCGACGTCCGCGCGATCCTCACCGCCGATGCCCCCGAAGAACTGGTTGAGGTAGTGCACGACGCGCAGCGGACCGCTCATGCTGTTCCTCCTGCGGATATTCGGCGCCTCGGCCGCGAGGCCGCCATTCTAGCGCCGCGCTGACAACGCCCGTCGCCTCCGTGCGCCTCGCTGTCACATGCCACGCCCACCCGGACCGCTAACCCTTGATACGGCGAAGGTTTGGGCTCTGGCACCACGCGTGCACCCCCAGGCCGGTACCGCACACACGCGGGGCCGTTCGAATGGAGGACATCACCATGGACTCCGGACTGAAATCGGTCGTGCTCGTGACTGCGCTGATGACGCTCGTGGTGGGGCTCACGGCGTGCGCGAAGTATCCGGTCGTCGCCGACTCGCGTGCGACGTCGGCAGCCCCGGCGACGTCCGCGCCCGCTCGATAGAGCTTGGCGGCACGTTCTTGCCGTCGTCGAGTCGCCGACCGCGTCCATCGGACGAGGGGGAGCTGCGTCTCCCACGGCTGACCGCGGCGGATCGTTCGCGATCCGCGCGCCAGCCGTTCGGTTGACGGTCTAGATCACGCGCCTCCGCGAGACTCGCGCATCGTCCGGCGTGCGGGGCCGGACGGCGCGGTGGATGCGCTTCGCGATGCGCAGGTGTTTCGCGGCGATCGCGCGCTGGTCGAGGAAGATCAGGATCAACTGCCCGGCCACGATGAACGGCGTCGCCAGCACGACGCCGGCGAGGGCGCTGACGATCACGATGACGCCCACCGCGAGGAGTGCCGCCGCGGACTCGGCGTACCCCTTGCCGGCGAAGTAGGTCGCCAGACTGATCCGCGTCCCGGCCACCGTGAGCATCGCGCCGACCACGAGACACGTCGCGAAGACCGTCCAGCCCATCCAGACGAGCCCGCGCGCATGCGCGCGGGTGAACGCATAGCGCTTCATCGGAGAACCTCTCCGGGCGGGGAGCCGGCGATCGGCTCCCCGCCCGGCCGGCCGCTCAACTCTGCGGTGCGAGCAGGCGGACGTCGACGCGACGGTTCTTGGCGTTGGTTTCCTTGGTGGGCTTGTCGCCGTTGGACGCGACCCGGCCCATACCGACGGCATGGATCCGCCGCAGATCGATGCCGTGACGCTCGACGAGATACCGGACGACCGCGTCGACGCGGTCACGCGTGAGCTGGTAGTTGTAGCGGTCGGGCCCGCGCTGATCGGCGAACCCCTTCAGCTCGACGACCGCGTTGGGATCCGCCTTCAGGGCGGCCGCGATCTCGTCGAGCTCGTTCATGCTGTTGTCTTGCAGGGCCGCCTTGTCGAAGGGGAAGTAGACCGACTTCGCCCCCAGCTCGGAGTACTTGTTGCGGTTCACCAGACGCTGGTTCAGCTCGGTCTCGGTCTGGCGCAGCTGGGTGCCGACCGTCTCCGCATCCTTCTTCGCACTCGTCGCGAGACCTTTCGCGTCGGTGGCGATCCCCTTCGCATCGGTCGCGAGGGAATTCACCTCGCCCACGCGCGTGTCGAGCGCCTGGACGCGCTGGCCGGTCGCGTCGATGGCCTGGGTGTTGGCGGTGGTCCGATCGGTCGTCTCTTTCAGCTTCGTATCCGTCATGCCCACGAGCTCACGCACGAAATCCTTCGTGGCGCATCCGGACACGAGCACGGTGACGGCGAGGGACAGCATCACGGGAACGAGTCTTCGCACCATGGCAAGGCCTCCTTGTGCTCGCGGCCTGGCCCCCTCGCCCCGGCCGAGATCCTGTTGGGGGGGAGGATAGCCATGCTCTGCCGCAGAATCAAGTTCCAGCGTGGTCAGTCAGATTTTTTCGGCGGCAACGGTCCGAACGCCGGCGGCGGCACGCGACGTTTCGACGCGGCTTCGTAGGCCGACGCGATCCCGAGGATGACGTCTTCCCGGCCGGGCTCGCAGCGAAAGACCAGCGAGAACGGGAGCCCGGGCTCTGGCATGGTGGTCGGCGTCGTGGACGGCGCCGGCACGTAGCGCGTCCCGTCCGGCGAGAGCACGAAGACCGGGTCATAGACCGTCGTCACGTACCCCGCCGGAATCAGCACCTCGGTGAGGCCCGCGTTCGGCCCGTACAGCGACTCTCGACTGAGGTTGCTGACGCCGCCCCGCGGCTGGTGAGCGCCGCCGATCTTCCCCGGCGGCCAGGGCGTGTGCAGGCGCACCAGCGCGTCGAGGCGGTTCTCGAGGATCACCATCATGTCGACGCGCCGGAGGAGCTCGCGCAGCATGATCCGCTCGTTCACGCCCTGGCGGCCGTCGAGCCGGTTGCGCGGGTCGGCGACCTCTTCCCAGTTCTTGAAGGCCGCGCGCTGGTCCGCGCCCCAGAACTTCGAGCGGGCATTGAGCTGGGCGAAGTCGATCAGCGTCTCGCCGAAGCCTCGCGTCTTCCAGTCCTGGGCGCGCCGGGTCAGATACTGCGGAACGTGGAAGCGAAACGTCGTCGCGAGCTCCTGGTCCTGGATGGTGGCGATGTCGAGGTTCGCGGGCGGCTCGATCCGTCCCTCGGCCAGCTCGACGCAGTAGTCGATCGGCTTCATCGCGCCGCCACCGAACACCTTCCCGGGCAGGAACTCCGTCGGCTCGATCGCGGCCGCGAACTCCTTGAACACGGGCCGGCCGTCCGGTCCCAACCGGAACAGCAGGTCGGGCATGAACACCGGGACGAGCCGCGCGAGGGCGCGCCGGAAATCCGTCTTCATGACTTCGAGGTCGGGATCGCGCGGCCAGTGGGGATCGGTCGATTCCACCAGCGTCGCGCCCAGCCTGTCGCCGAGGATGGCTGTGATCTCCCTGGCGGCCGCGGTGACGATCGGCACCTCCGTCAACGAGCCGGGCGGGAACACCATCGATTCACGGATCACGCCGATGCGCGTGCCCACGAGCGCGCCGGGCGTCCCCGGCCTCCTCGTGTGGCTCGCGAAGGGCGTGGAGAGAATCGAGGCGCGCGGGACGGTCGTGAACGGGTCACGCGGATCGTAGTAGCCGTCGGCCGGATCCCTGAGCGCGTCGAGCACCTTGGCGCAGTCGCCGATGGTCCGGGCGAGGATGCCCGCGCGATCGCAGTAGATGTCGGCGCCGATCGCCCCGCCGTTGAAGCCGAGCATCGCCTTGTGCGGCAGGATCAGCGCCACCGCGTTGTGGTTCGCGGGCCCGCGCGTCGAGGCGCGCGTCTCCTCGCCGAGGCTCGCCATCACGAGGTTGGTGCTCACGGATACCGCCGAGCCCGAGCTCGACCCGAGCGACGCCGCGCGCGTGGTGTCGTACGGGTTCGACGGATTGCCGGCCCAGCTGCTGCGCTGATACCCGAGGGTCGAAGGCAGCACCGCGGCCGGCGCGTGTCGCCCGCCCGGGTTTCCCGCGCGGCCGTTGTACTCCGTGCTCACCGCCTTGGCGTAGATGATCGCGCCCTTGGTGCGGAGCTGTTCCACCAGGACGTGGTCGCGCGCCGGGACGTCGATGTCGTACGCGGCGTCGCCGCCGGCCGTCGTCCGCATGTCCTTCGTGTCGAACGGGTCCTTGAAGGAGAAGACGACGCCGTACATCGGCATCGCGTCGAGATCGGGCGCGCGTCCGTAGGCCGCGTCGAGCTCGGCCGCGCGCTCGAGCGCGTCGGGATAGTGGCGGAAGATCTCGCACACGGGGGGCGCGCCGGGCGGCAGCGGCCCTTTCGACGGATGCCGGTCGAAGTCGCCGCGACAGGTGACCGACCGTTCGCCGCGGATGTTGAGCGTCGCGAGCGCGTTCACCTGCCCGGCGTTTGGCATGCCGACGATCATGCCGTACTGCTGCTGCACGGAGGGGTCCGACGCCGTCGACTCCATGCGCCCGTACTCGAGCGGCGCGCCCTTGTACGTGTCGAGATCGGGCAACACGCGTCGAGGCCTTGACCGTCGCGGTCGGAAACCGCAGCGGCGCGCCCGCCCGCACCACGCCCGGCGCGGCCGGGACCGGCGCGCCATCCTCGGTGACCAGCGCACTCGCCACGCCGTTGTAGGCGCGCGCCCGGTCGATGTAGTGCTGGACGATCTGCACGCAGGTGATCGCGCCCGACCGGATCGCCGCGTGCAGCTCGTCGATCGTCGCCTCTTCGAGGCGGAAGGGCTTCTGCATGCCGGTCTCCTTGGTGGACTCGCCGTACGTCACGGTCCGTCACTTCGCGCACGCTGGCAAGGAGAAAGCGGTGCTAGAGTCGCCGCGGGGAAAGAGGACGCCCATGCGGATCTCCGCACGTTCCCGGGATATGCGCTCGTGGCACTCTGCCTCGCCGTGATCGCCGCCCCGCAGGCCGCCGAGGCGCAACAGGCGGGGAAGGTCTACACCATCGGCATTCTGTCGACGGCCGCCGGCCCCAGCAGCACGTACGGGCCCATCGTGTTCAACGCCCTCCGCGACAGAGGGTACGAGCGAGGCCGGAACCTCGTCGTCGAATCACGATTCGCGGCCGGCAGGGTGGACCAGCTTCCCGATCTCGCGGCCGACCTGGTCCGCCGGAAGGTCGACGTCATCCTTGCGTTCGGGTCATCGGAGTCGCTGGCGGCCCTGAAGGCGACGAGCACGATCCCGATCGTGTTCACGAGTGTGTCTCCGGTCGAGCTCGGGCTCGTTCGCAGCCTCGCACGGCCGGGCGGCAACGCCACCGGCCTCTCGGTCGACGTGACGCCGGAGATTGCCGGCAAGTTCCTGGAGCTGCTCAAGACGACGGTGCCGCGCCTCTCGAGGGTCGCGATTGTCGTGGACCCGGCGCGACCGGGCCTCGCGCCGTATGAGCGCACGTTCCGGGAGGCGGCGCACACACTGCGCCTGGAGGTGCACCCAATTCCCGTGCGCGATGAGGCCGACCTCGACGCGGCGTTCACGACGATGACCCGTGACCGCCCCGATGCGCTCGTGCTCGCGGCCGACCCTCTGATCTATCTCCATCGCAAGCGCGTGGCGGACTTCGCCGCGAAGCACCGCCTCCCGACGATCGCCGGCGTGCGGGAGTTCGTGGACGATGGTGCCCTGATGTCCTACGGACCGAACTTCGGCGATCTGTTGCGCCGTCTCGTGTCCTACGCGGACAAGATCCTCAAGGGCGCCAGGCCGGCCGACCTGCCGGTGGAACAGCCCACCCGGTTCGAGCTCGTCGTCAACCTGAAGACCGCGAAGTCGCTGGGCCTGACGATTCCGCCGTCGGTGCTGCTGCGAGCAGACGAAGTCCTCCAGTAGATCCTGGCTTTGACACCGACCCGGCACGGGCGTAGATTGCCGCCACACTCCGCTCGACCGAGGTGGCGCATGCACCGCGACTTCAAGGTGCTCGACAGCGACATCCACATCATCGAGCCGCCGGACCTGTGGCAGCGCTACATCGATCCGGCCTTCCGTGATCGCGCGCCCCACGGGTTGACCGAGGACGCCGGCGACTTGCGTCTCGCGCTCAACGGCAAGCCCTGGGGCCGTGTCGCCGCCGACGCGGACCGGAGCCAGCGCAAGCGGGGACACGACCACGCGCGCAACCAGGAACGGTGGCGGCCGTTCCAGGAGCGCGGCTGGACGTCGAAGATCCAGCTCGAAGCGATGGACACCGAGGGCATCGACGTCGCGGTCATCTACCCGTCGCGCGGACTCTTCGCGCTCACGATCCCGGACATGGAGCCCCGCGCTCGCCGCCGCCATGGCGCGCGCGTACAACGACTGGCTCTACGAGTTCTGTCAGGAAAACCCCGAGCGATTGATCGGCGCCGGCATGATCTCTCCGTTCGACGTGAACGATGCCGTGGCCGAGACGCGGCGCTGCGTGCGAGACCTCGGCTTCCGGGGCGTGTTCTTGCGGCCCAACGAAGTGATGGGCCGCAACTGGCACGATCCGTACTACGAGCCGCTCTGGAGCGCGCTCGAAGAGGTCGGCATTCCCCTGGGCTTCCACGAGGGCGCCGGCTCGCAGCTCCGGCAGGTCGGCGAGCAGTTCGGCGCGAACGCCATGCTCAAGCACGTCTACTGCCACCCGGTGGAACAGATGCTGGCCTGTGGCAGCTTCTGCATGGGTGGCATCCTCGAGCGCCACCCGAACCTGCGCGTCGCGTTCCTCGAGGGGAACTGCAGCTGGGTGCCCTTCCTGCTGTGGCGCATGGACGAGCACTGGGAGCGGCAAGGCGACGTCTACGCGCCGGAGCTGACGATGGCGCCGAGCGCGTACTTCAAGCGGCAGTGCTTCGTGTCGGTCGAAGGCGACGAGGAGCCGGTGAAGTACGTCATCGACGCGATCGGCGACGATCGCATCGTCTTCTCCACCGACTTCCCGCACGGGGACTCGAAGTTCCCCGTCGCCGTCGAGTCGTTCCTCCGGCTGCCCATCTCCGACGAGAGCAAACGCAAGATCCTCTGGGACAACTGCGCCGCGTACTACGGCCTGCCGTCCTAGCGGACGAATCACGCGGGAGGTGTGTCATGGCCTCGTCCAGGCTGATCTCGGCCGATTCCCACATCGTCGAGCCACCGGATCTCTACACGACCCGCATCGACGCACCGGTTCAGGGAGCGCGCGCCCCGCATGGAGCGGATGGAAACGCCCGCGGGGCGCAAGTACGACGCCTGGTTCATCGACGGCCAGCAGGTCGGCACGCTCGGCGCGGTCATGCAGGCCGGCCAGCGGTTCGAGGACCCGTCGCAGATCGATTTCCTCGGCGTGTGGGAAGACGTGAGGCTCGGCGCCTACGAGCCGGCGGCGATGGTCAAGGAGAACGAGATGGACGGCGTGTGGGGCGCGTGCCTGCAGCCGAGCCAGGGACTCTTCTGGTACCGCATCCCCGACAGCGGGCTGCTCTCCGCCATCTGCCGCGTCTACAACGAGTGGATCGCGGAGTTCTGCAAGCCGTTCCCGGATCGCCTGAAGGGCATCGCGATGCTGAACGTCGACGACGTCGAGGAGGCCTGCGACGAGCTCGAGCGCTGCGCGAAGCTCGGGCTGGTCGGGGCGTTCATTCCCGTGACGCCGCTGGCGGACCGGCCCTATCGCCACCCGATCTACGAGCGTCTCTGGTGGACGGCGCAGGACGTCGGGATCCCGCTGCTCCTGCACATCGGCACGCCACGCGGCGGCGTGCCGGGCTGCGAGTTCACGATGAACGTCTCCGAGCTCACGGGCGCGGGCCGCTCCACGACCGACTACTGGGTGCGCTACTCGCTGTCGGCGATGGTCTTCGCGGGCGTCTTCGACCGCTATCCGCGGTTGAAGGCCGGGTCGGTCGAGCACGAGGCGTCGTGGATCCCTCACTGGCTCCAGCAGATGGACTTCACGTATCGCGAGCGTCCGGTGTTCACGCGCGGGTGGCGATCCCGCGAAGGACTGCTCCCCAGCGACTACTGGCGCCGCAACATGTTCGTGGAGTTCATGGAGGACGACCTCGGGGTCGCGTTGCGCGACAGGATCGGGGTCGACAACATGCTCTGGGGGAGCGACTTCCCGCATGCGGAGTCCACGTGGCCGAAGTCGCGGGACTTCCTCGATCGCATCTTCGCGGGAACGCCCGAGGCGGATCTGCGCAAGATCACGTCGGAGAACGCCGCGCGGCTCTTCGGCTTCTCGCTGAGCTAGCGCCGCGCGGATGCTCGACGGGTGCGTTCCGCTGGTCAAGGCGTCGGAGCTCGCGCCGGGCACGATGAGGTGGGCGGTGGTCGACCGCCAGCGGATCCTCGTCGTGAACGTCGACGGCGCGTTCTACGCGCTGCGTGACATGTGCGGCCACCGGGGCGCACCACTCTCGACGGGCACGCTCACCGGCCACGTCATCGAGTGTCCCCTCCACTACGCGACGTTCGACGTCCGCACCGGCAAGCTGCTGAGCGGCCCGGTCTCCGCCGATATCCCGACCTACGAGGTGCGGGTGGAGGAGGACATGGTGTGCGTCAGCCGCGCGGGTCCACCGTAACGATCGGCGCCGCACACGTGCCGCCGGCGTCGGCGACCGGTGCGGCGCACGTCCCGCCTGCCGTTTCGTCCGCGCTGACCCGGTTGTAGGGAAGCTTCCCCAGCACCATCGCCATGCCGCACCGGTCCGTGAGACCGGCATAGACGAGGCCCGCCCCCACGAACGCCGGCAGCAGGCCGAACCACCGGCTGACGGTGACGGCGGCGACGCCACCGATCAAGGCGAGCGCGCCCGCCGCGACCCGGACCTGACGCTCCAGACTCATGTGGGCCTTGCCCTCGACGACCGGATGGCCCGCCTGCTGCCAGGCGACGAGGCCGCCTTCGAGCACGCGCGTCCGGTAGCCGGTGAGCTGCGCGGCCGCCAGGCGGGCGCGCGTGCCGGTGCGACAGACGAGCACGAGCTCGCGCTCGCGCGGAAGCTCGCCGCGACGCTGCGCGAGGTCGTCGAGCGGTATCGAGACGCTCGGCTCCAGGTGCACCGATCGGTATTCCGCCGGCAGGCGCACGTCCACCACGAGCGGGGCGTCCGGCCCCGGCGAGCGCCCGGGCCAGCTCCTCGACTCTCACAGGGGGTGACGGCCGGAGGCCGTGGATGTTCGCGGCCACGATCGCGTCCATGTTGGCGGGTTTCGGTTGCCGCCCCGCGCGCAGGGTCGTCGCGAACCGATCGCGGTCGGTCAACTGCAGCAGGGGATTCGTCTGCCGCTCCTGCGCCAGCGTCGAGTGCGTACGCCCGGCGTAGTCGTGGGCCGGGTAGATGGTGACGTCGCCGGGCAGCTCCGCGAAGCGCGCGTGCAGGGTGTCGTAGAGCGCCTCCGGACTCCCGTTCTGGAAGTCGGTGCGCCCGGCGCCGCCGACGAGCAGCGCGTCGCCGGTGAGCAGCGCGTCGCCCACGAGGAGACTCACGGAGTCGTCGGTGTGTCCCGGGCTGGCGATGACCTGGATCTCGCCGCCGCCCAGGGCCACGCGATCGCCGTCCCGCAGCCGGCGCGTGGCGACGTCGGACGTCGCCCGTGCCGAGAGGTAGACGTCGGCCCCGGTCCGCGCACGGAGCTCCGCCGCGCCCGACAGATGATCGGCATGCGTGTGGGTCTCGATCACGCAGCGCAGGCGCAGCCCGCGCTCCTCGAGCTCTCGCACGTAGTCGGCGACGCGATCGGCGCGCGGGTCGACCAGCGCGGCCTCCCGCGTCTCGGTGTCGGCGATGAGGTAGGCGAAACAGTTCTCCGCGCGCATCTGGTGCACGACAAGGGCGCGGGTCGTCACGTCCGTCATTTCCTTCTCCTTGCGGATCCGTTGGTCAGCGCGGGGGGGAGGCGTCGCACCTGCCGGGTGACGTGGGCGTGGAGGCTGCCGCAGATCGCCGCGCAGATGCGGTCCACGAAGGGGTCGAGGATCCGATAGTGCACGTGCCGGCCCTCCTGGCGCTTGCTCACGATGCCCGCGCGCAGGAGGAGGGCCAGGTTCCGCGACACGTTGGGCTGGGTGGAACCGGTCAGCGCCGCGATGTCGAGCACGGTGCGCTCCCCCGCCCGCAGCAGGTTCAGGATGCGCAGCCGGGTGGGGTCCCCCAGGATCCGCAGCCGCTCGGCCACCGGCTCGAACATGTCATCGGATAATTGCATGTGGATATGATCATACGTGGAGGGTGGCGTGTCAAGCCGGGCGCGCGCCCGCTCCGCTCACGCTTCCGCGATCGCCGTGTGGCGGTCGACGTCGGCGGGCGGCTCGGCCAGGCGCGGCCGCCGTCCGAGGAACAGGACGAACGGGATGACGGCCGCGAAGATCCAGACGAGGCGCCAGAAGTTGTCGATGAACGACAGCATGAGCGCCTGGCGCTGCACCATCGCGTACAGGTGCGCCCACGCTTGCTGCTCGGCGGTGACCGCGTCCGCCCCGCGCGCCGCGAACATCGCGGCCAGCGTCTGGACGCGGTCCCACACGTCCGGATCGTACGAGGCTCATGTGCGCCGCCAGCCGGGCCTGGTGGACCTGCGCGCCGCGCGCGAGCATGGTCGCCATGGTGGCGATGCCGATGCTCCCCGCGATGGTCCGGGTGAAGTTGAAGAGCCCGGACGCGTGGCCCAGCTCGCGCATCGGGGACGGCGCTGAGCGCCACCGTCGAGAGCGGCACGAAGGTGAAGCCGATGCCGAGCCCCTGGATGAAGCGCGGCAGCATGATCTGCCAGTAGCTCGCCTCCAGCGTGAGCGTGGCCATCAGGTACATCGCGTAGGCGTTCACGCGCGCAGCCCGTCACGATGATCCAGCGCGGGATCGACGCGGTTCATGAGGGCGCCGGCGATCGGCATCGTGACGAGGGTGGACAGGCCCCCCGGCGCCAGCACCATCCCCGCCAGCATCGCCGTGTAGCCCATGAGGATCTGCGTGAACAGCGGGGACAGCACCATGATCCCGTAGAACGCGATGCTGATGACGAACATCGACGCCGTGGCCACCGCGAACGTCGGGTGGCGCAGCACGCGCAGGTCGACCACCGGCTCCTCCGCGCGAAGCTCGCGCACGACGAGCGCGATGAGCGCCACCACCGCCACCACGCTGAGGCCCACGATGAGCGACGAGGCGAACCAGTCCTCGCGCTGCCCGCGGTCGAGCACGAACTGCAGCGCGGACACGCCCACCACGAGCAGGACGAGGCCGGGCACGTCCACGCGCCGCACCGCCGGCCGCTCCGTCGTCGAGTCGGGGACGAAGAGCCACGACAGCAGCACGGCGGCGGCGCCGACGGGCACGTTGATGTAGAAGACCCAGCGCCAGCTCCAGTTGTCGGTGATCCAGCCGCCGAGCGTCGGCCCGATGATCGGCGCGAACATGATGCCGATGCCCCAGATGGCCATCGCCATCCCGCGCTGGTGCGCGGGAAACGTCTCCATCATCGTCGCCTGCGAGAGCGGCACGAGCGGCCCGCCGGCGAGCCCCTGCAGGAACCGCGCGATCACGATGACGACCAGGCTCGGCGCCGCCCCCGTCGCCGCCGAGGTGATCGTGAACGCGACCGTGGCGACGATGAAGAGCCGCTTGCGGCCGAGCAGGTCGGTCAGCCAGCCGGTGATCGGGCAGGCTGATGGCGTTGGCGACGAGGAACGAGGTGAGCACCCAGGTGATCTCGTCCACGCCCGCCGAGAGCGTGCCGCGCATGTGATCGAGCGCGACGTTGGCGATGGTGACGTCGAGGATGACCAGGAACGTCGCCATCATCGTCGTGATGGCGACGATGGCGCGCTGGAGGCCCTGTGTTCATCGCAGCTCGATGACGGGGACGACCGACATGCCGGGCACGAGCAGCGCGTGGCCGTTCTGCCCGGGCTCGAGCACGAGCTTCACCGGGATGCGCTGGACGACCTTCACGAAGTTGCCGGAGGCGTTCTCCGGCGGCAGGAGCGAGAAGCGCGAGCCGGTGCCGCTCTGGATCGAATCCACCTTCGCGTGGAGCGTGAGCCCGGGATGCGTGTCGACCGAGATCGACGCGCGCTGGCCCGGCCGCACGTGGGTGAGCTGCGTCTCCTTGTAGTTGGCGATCACCCACACGTTGGCCACGTCGACGACGGCGAGCAGCGGCTGCCCCGGCTGCACGACCTGCCCGGCCTCGACGGTCCGCCGCGTCACGCGGCCGGCCACGGGCGCGGTGATCGTCGTGTACTCGAGATTCAGCTCGGCCTCGCGCAGGGCCGCGCCCGCCTCGGCCATCTGCGCCTCGGCGCTCGCCGCCTCCGCGCTGCGGATCGGCACCTCGCCCCGGCGGCTTCGCGCGTGGCGAAGCACGGCATCGGACTCCTCGCGCTGCCGGCCCGCCTGCGCCAGCGCCACCTCCTGACTGGCCACCTCCGCCTCGGCCTGCGCCACCTCGGCGCGCGCGAAGTCGAGGCGCTGCCGGGCCGCCTCGAGGGCGGCCGCCGCCGACTTGAACGCGCTGTCCGCGTGGTCGAACTCCTGACGCGCGACCAGCCCGCGCTCGAGCAGCTCGTGCGCCCGCCCGCGATCGAGCCCGGCCCGCTCGTGGTCCGCCTGGCGCGCCGCGACGTCCGCCTGCGCCCCCTGCACCGATGCTCGTCGCGCCAGCAGCCGGCTGCGACGCTCGTCGAGCGCGCGCCGGGCGCTGTCGATGCCGAGCGCCGCCTTGGCCGCCGACGCTTCGCCGATGGCGACCTGACTGCGGGTGGACTCGTCCGTCAGGGGCACGCCGGCGGCCGCCATCTGCATCCGACTCTGCGCCGACGCGAACGCCGCGCGGGCCTGTTGCACCTTCACGTCGAAGTCGCGCGGGTCGAGGCGCACGAGCGGCGCCCCCGCCGGCACCTCCTCGTTGTCGCGGACGAGGACCTGGACCACGGTGCCGCGAACGCGCGCGCTCACCGGCGACACGTGGGCCTCGACGAAGGCGTCGTCCGTCGAGACGTGCCGGTCCCAGTGGCGCCAGGCCTGGACGCCGTACGCGCCGGCGACGAGCACGACGACGCCGAGGAGGGCGAGGACCAGCCGGCGCCGCTCATCGGGGGCGCTCCGTCCGAGCCCGGGCGTGCGCCGCCCGCGCGTTGGCGAAGAGCTGCACCGTGTAGCGGTATCGCTCGGGGTGATAGCGGACCGACCGCCGCGACGACGGGGCGATCGGCATCCGTGTAGTAGGTGCGGTTCACCTTGAGCACCGGCGCGCGCGGCCGGAGCGCGAGGTGTCGCGCGATGCGCGGTCCGCGAGGGCGGCCTCGACCGTCTGGTCGGCACGCTCGATCGGCCGCCCGAGCTTTCGCTCGACGACGCGCCATCAGCGACGCGTGTCCGACGACGTCGGCCTCGGCGATGAGATCGCCGACGTCCGGCGGCCAGAAGAACTCGGCGTGGGCGAACGGCTCGCCGCGCAAGCGAGAACACGGTCTCCAGGCGCGTGACCGGTGTCCCGACGGGCAGGTCGAGCGCCTCCGCGACGAGCGGCGGCGCGGTCGTCGTTTCCTTCGCCAGGACCTTGTACGTGAGCTGCGCGCTGTAGGCGGTGATGTCGTCCAGGGAGCCGATGAGCTTCAGCGACTTCACCGTCTCACCCGGCCCGTTGACGAACGTGCCGACGCCCTGGCGCCGCGCGATCAGGCCGTTCGCCAGGAGGCCGTCGAGCGCGCGCCGCACCGTGATCCGGCTGACGCCGTAGGTCTCGCAGAGGCGCTGCTCGGTCGGCAGCGGCGCGCCGCCGGGGAACTCGCCCGGTCCGGATGCGATCGCGCAGGTCCTGCTCGAGCTGGTAGTAGAGGGGGAGCGGGCCCGCCGGCCCTGAGCTTCATGGCCCAAATGTAGGGTTGTCATAACGATCTGTCAACAGGCGCTGCGGATGCCGGCGCCCGATTCGCTCGATCGGCCCCTACGCGCGGGCTTTCGCCACGCCCCCGAGATAGGCGGCCTGGACCTCGTCGCTCCTGAGCAACGCCTCGCCCGAGCCGCTCGACACGATGGTGCCCGTTTCGAGCACGTACCCGCGGTCGGCGCACTGGAGCGCCTTGCGGGCGTTCTGCTCCACGAGCAGGATCGTGCGCCGCTCCCGCTTGAACTCCATGATGATCCGGAAGATCTCGCGCACGAGGAGGGGCGCCAGACCGAGCGACGGCTCGTCGAGCATCAGGAGCTTGGGACGGGCCATCAGCGCGCGGCCGATGGCGAGCATCTGCTGCTCCCCGCCGCTGAGGGTCGCCCCGAATTGCCGGCGGCGCTCGCGCAGGACGGGAAACTTGTCGAAGACCATCTCCATGTCGCGCCGGATCTCGGGCTTGTCGGAGCGCCCGTACGCGCCCATCTCGAGGTTCTCCTGCACCGTCATGCGGGTCAGGATTCCCCGGCCCTCCTGCACCTGCAAGATCCCGAGCCGCACGATCTTGTCCTCGCCCAGGCCGCGCAGGTTCCGCCCCTCGAAGGTCACCTCGCCGCGGCTCGGCGTCAGGATGCCGGAGATCGTCCGCAACAGGGTCGATTTGCCCGCGCCGTTGGCGCCGATGAGCGCCACCACTTCGCCTTCCTTGACCTCGAGGCTGGCGCCGCGCAACGCCGCGATGGCCCCGTAGCCGACGTGGAGATCGTTCACGTGCAGCATCGGCGCTAGTCCTCCGTCCCGAGATAGGCTTCGATGACGCGCGGGTCCTTCTGCACGATCTCCGGCGGCCCCTCGGCGATCTTCACGCCGAAGTTCAGGACCGTGATGCGGTCCGAGATCTTCATGACCACGGACATGTCGTGCTCGATGAGCAGGATCGTCTTGCCCAGGCCGCGGATCTTCCTGATGACCTCGTCGAGCTCCTCGGTCTCGCGCGGATTCATCCCCGACGTCGGCTCGTCGAGGAGCAGCAGATCCGGATCCGTGGACAGGGCCCGCGCGATCTCCAGGCGGCGCTGCTCGCCGAACGGAATGGTGGTGGCGGCGGCATCGCGCCGGTGCCCCAGACCGATGAAGGCGAGGATCTCCTCGGCCCGCGCGCGGATCGCCCGCTCTTCCGGCAAGGACCCGAGCCGGAAGAACATCCGCAGCAAGCCGGCGTGCGTGCGGCAATGGCGGCCGACCATGACGTTCTCGAGCACGGTCATCTGGGAGAAGAGCCGGATGTTCTGGAAGGTGCGGCTCATCCCGAGCCTCACCCGCTCGTGGGACTTCACGCCCTCGAGGGAGCTGCCCCTTGAACTGGATCGAGCCTTCGTCGTGCGTGTGGAGCCCCGTGACGCAGTTGAACAGCGTGGTCTTCCCGGCGCCGTTGGGCCCGATGATCGCGTGAATGGTCCCGGGCGCGATGTGCACGTCCACCCGGCTCACCGCCACCAGGCTGCCGAAGCGCTTGGTTACCCCTGTCACCGCGAGGATCGTCATGTGATTTCCTGCATTGGGGGGCTCCGGGCGCCCCCCAAGCCCCCCATCGCTCGCCACCGCCCCGGCGGAGCCGGGGCGGTGCTCGTTAACCCTTATCGCAGCTTCAGCGCCGTCGCTTTGCCGTCGCCGACGGGGACGAACTTGCCGTTCTGGACCTGGATCAGCGTGCCCTTCTTGATCGCATCGCCGGCATGCTTGCCGTCGACGCCGATGTCGACCATGGTGATCTTGCCGTCCGCGCTGGTGAGCGCGGGGAAATCCTTGACGCCGGCCAGGGCCTCGCGCACTTTCTTGCGGTCGGCCTCGAGCGTCTTCGCCGTGTTGGTGACGTTGGCCACCTTGATGGCGTGCGCCAGGATCTTCATGGCGTCGTAGCAGTTCGCCGCCGGCCAGTGGGGCGTTTCATTCGGGACCTTGGCCAGCAAGCGCTTCACGTAGCTCTGGTTCATCTCCGTCTTGGCATCCTTGTCGTACGTCGCATTGTGGACGGCGCCTTCCGACGCGAGGCCGGCGTTCTCCACGATGCGCGCGTTCCCCATCCCGACGCCGCCGACCCACAACACCTTCAGGTCCTGCTTCTGCGCTTCCTTCATCATGTTGGCCGTCTCGACCCAGGTGCCGCCGACGGCGATCATGTCCGGGCCCTTGGCCTTGATCTTGGTGATGTGGGCGCTGAAATCCGTGTCGCCGGTGAGGTAGTCGACCACCTCCACCACCTCGATCCCGAACTCCCTGAGTCGCGGGCGGAACGTGTCGTGCCCCAGGCTCTTCGAGTAGGCGTCCTTGACGTCGGTGAGGATGGCCGCCTTCTTCACCCAGGGGTAGTGCTCCTTGACCCACTTGAGCGTCTGCGGGACCAGGACGTTCTCGTCGACCGTGTTGCGGAAGGCCCACGAGTACGGCGCCGACACGCCGGGCTTCGTCGAGGTCGGCGAGAAACAGAGGATCTTCGAGCGCTCGCAGATCGGGAACACGGCTTCGGCTTCCGCGCTCCACTGCGGGCCGTGCGCGGCGAGGACCTGGTCCTTGTCGATCAGGCCGCGCGCCAGCTGGATGGCGAGAGCGTTGTCGCCCTCGGTGTCCTTCGTGATCATCTTGAGCTTGCGGCCGCCGATCCCGCCGGCGGCGTTGATCTCTTCCACCGCGACTTCGGTGGCGGCCCGGCTCTGGACGCCGTAGCTGGCCCCTTTCTTGGTCAGCGGCACCATGAACCCGACCACGATCTCGTCGCCGAAGGCGTGCGCCAGGGCCGGCAACGTCAGCACCGCGACGAGCGCACAACTGAGGAGGACGAGCGGTCTCTTCATCGTGACTCCTCTCTCCGTGAAAGAACCCCTTCAGGAAGCAGCCCGCTGCGGAGTCAAGTCCCGATCTCTCCCTCCCTTCCAGCGGCGGAAGTTGAGCGTGTCCCGCCCGAGGATGCCTTGTGGTCGGAAGATCATCACGAGGATGACGATGCTGCCCCACACCTCCCAGCGCCAGTCCGCCAGGAACTGGAGCGCGGTGGAGAGGTACGTGATGATGAACGCGCCGAGCAGGGGCCCGTACAGCACGTCCATGCCCCCGAGCACCATGTACATCGCGATGTCGACGCCGCGGGCGAAGCCGAAGTTGTCGTACTGGATGAACACGGCATGGTGGGCGTACAGGCCGCCCCCGACCCCCGCGACGAACGCGCCCGTCGCGAAGGCCGTGAGCTTCGCGCGCGTCACGTTGACGCCCATGGCTTCGGCCGCCGTCTCGTCGAGCTTGACCGCTTCGAAGGCCCGCCCCATCCGTGACCGGCGCAGGCGCGCGAGGAACAGCACCACGAGCACCAGGAAGCCGAACACGTACCACAGCGTGGTGTGGGGGTAGATGCCCCGGATCCCCTCGGCGGCTCCCGTCGGCTTGAAGTTGAGGAAGAACACCTCGACCACCTGCCCGAAGGCGAAGGTCACGAGCGCCAGGAGCAATCCGCGCATGCGCAACACCGGGACACCGACGAGGAAGCCGACGACGCCGCTCCCCAGTCCCGCGACGACGAGGGCGATCGGAAACGGGACGCCGGCGTAGAGCGTCAGCACCACGGCGATGTGCGCGCCGATCGACATGAAGCCGGCCTGACCGAAGGACAGCTGCCCGACCGTCATGGGCAGGAACATGCTGAGGCCCATGATCATGTTGATCCCGATCGTCATCAGATCCGCCTCACCGAGCGAGAACACGCCGGTGACGACGCTCACGAGCGAATCGATCACCGCTTTCATCGGCGCCTCTCCCTACCGGCCCGCTTCGATCTGCAGGCGGCTGCCGAACAGCCCCGACGGTTTGTAGAGAAGGATCAGGATGAGGATCCCGAAGGCGAAGCCGTCCTTCCACGCCGGGACCAGGTAGGCGACGCTCATGGTCTCGATCATGCCGAGGATGAGAGCGGCCACCATGGCGCCGACGATGTTGCCCGACCCGCCGAAGAGCATGATCGTCAGGCCCTTGAGCCCGAGGGTCCCTCCCATCAGCGGCGTGATGTTGTAGGCGAGCCCGATCAGCACGCCGGCCGCGCCCGCCAGGGCCGAGGCGATGCCGAAGGTCCAGATCGTGATCCAGTGCACGTTCACGCCGAGCAGCCGGGCGGTCTGCGTGTTCTCCGCGCAGGCGCGCATCGCCTTGCCCATCGTGGTCTTCTCGACGAAGAGGTAGAGGCCCACCATGAGCGCGAGCGACGCGCCGATGATGAACATCTGCACGTACGTGATGCGGAAGGCCCCGAGCTGCAGGTCGAACTTCTTGAGCTCGTCGAACATCGCGACCGGGAAGCTGCGCTGCTCGGACCCGAAGATCTTCACCGCGGCCTCTTGCAGCACGAACGCCACGGCGATGGTGGTGATCAGCGGCGTGATGTGGAGCTGCCGGCGCCCCAGCGGGCGAAAGGCGACGAGCTCGACGAGGATGCCGACGATCCCGGCGCCGACCATCGCCGCGACGAGGACCACCCACAGCGGGAGCACGCCCACCTGCGACATGGCGATGAGCACGAGGGTGAGCCCGACGTAGGAGCCGATCATCGCGACTTCCCCGTGCGCGAGGTGCAGGAGATTGAGCACGCCGAAGATCAGCGTGTAGCCGATGGCGACGAGGGCATAGCCGCCCCCCAGCATCAGCCCGTTGATGACCTGTTGGATGAACGTCGCGAGCTCGGCCATCGCCTACCTCCCGACTCGCTTGCCCAAGGCGTCGATCTTCTCCTGCAGGGCCACCAGATTCGCGTCGTGGCGGAGCGCCTGCCGGTAGGCCGTGAGTGCCGCGTCGGTCTGTCCCAGCGCTTCGTGGCTGGCCGCGAGATTGACGTAGGCGACGGCGTAGCCGGGCGCCTGCGCGATGGCCTGGCGGTACGCGCCGAGCGCCTGACGGTAGCGCTGCTGCTGGTGGTACACGAGACCGAGATAGTTGTAGGCCTGCGGATTCGTGGGACGGAGCGCGAGGGCGCGCCGGAACGCGATCTCGGCCTTGTCGTGCGCTCCGAGGGAGATGTAGGCGAGGCCGAGGAAGAGATGCGCGTCGTCGTGGTCCGGTTGCAGCGCGATGGCCCGTTGCAGGGTCATCGCCGCCGCGTCGGCTTCGTCGTTGCGCAGGTAGCGCAGCCCGAGCTGGTAGTGGCTCGCCGCGCTGGCGGGATCGAGCGCGCGCTTGAGGGCGAGCTTCTCCTGGTTGTTCCGCGCCTGCGCGTGGGTCGGATCGAGCGCCAGCACCCGGTCGTACGCGCGGATCGCATCGGCCTCGCGCTCTTCCGCCTCGTAGGCGCGCGCCAGGACGAAGAACGCCTGCGGCGCCTGCGGAGCGAGCGCCGTCACCTTCTCGAAGCACTCGATGGCGCGATCGAAGCGCCCGTCGCTCGCGTACAGATCGCCCAGTCGTGCCTGCGCGGCGGGATCGTCGGGGTGCTGTCTGGCGCGTCGCAGGCGCTCGACGAGATCGATGCTCTGCCCGACGACCCCGGCCAGGTCGGCCCGGAGATCCTTCGCTTCCTGATAGGCCGCGATCGAAGCCTCGAACTTCTCCTGCGCGGCATAGCTCACGCCCAGGTGGATGTAGGCGGGCGCATGGCGCGGGTCGACCGCCAGCACCTGCCGGAAGCGCCGGATCGACTCGGCGTAGTCCTGCTCGTTCCAGGCGATGTAGCCGAGCTTGCTCAGGCTCTTGATGTCGTCCGGACGGCGCTCCAGCGTCGCCAGCGCGTGGCGTTTGTGCGTCGCGGCGATGCCGAGGGCGAACTTGATCCCGTCGTCGTGCGGGTCGAGCTTGAGCGCCTTGCGATACTCGCGGGTCCCTTCCTGCAGCTGACGGCGCCAGTTGGCCAGGTAACCGCGCACGATGTGGCGCGAGATGCGCCGGTGCACGGCCACGCGCTCCCGGATGCTGGGCAGCGCTTCGGGAGAAGCGGCCAGGAGCGGCGTGACGTCATCCGCGAAGTGCGCGAGCTCGGCGAGGTTCTCGTCGACAGGGTCCCGCCAGGAGAGACCGTAGAACTCCACGTACGGACGGTCATAGGTGTTGAGGCGCGTGCTGCCCGCCGCGTACCGGCGCACGGTGTCCGCCTGCATGGCGAAGCTTTCCAGGAATTGCCACGGCGTCGCCACGTGGACTTCCGCAAGGTCCTGTTGAATCGCCGGCACGCGGAAGTGCGCGTCGAGCCGCGCGACATCGATCCGGAGCGGCTCGCGGGTGCCGACGAGCAGCGTGTACCCCTTGAAACGGTTCAGCCACATCGTGGCGTGCGGGTACACGTGCTGGAAGGTGCGCGCGATCATCTTCAGGCTCGCGTTGTCGACCTGGTGATAGGGCAGCCACTGGACGAAGATCCCGCCCGGCTTCAGCACGCGCGTGCTGAGCTCGTAGAACTCCCGCGTGTAGAGGTTGCCGTTGCCGGCGTGCTTCGGATCGAGGGTGTCGACCGACACCACGTCGTAGGTCTCGGGCGTGACCAGGAGGTAGTTGCGTCCGTCGTCGATGGTGACCCGCACGCGCGGGTCGGTCAGCACGTCGTGATTGACCTCCGGAAAGAAGCGCGCCGCGCGGATCACGCCCGGCACGAACTCGACGATGTCGAGCCGTTGCAGCGCCGCGTAGCGACTCAGCGACCAGGCCGTCCCGCCGGCGCCGAAGCCGATCACCAGCACCCGGCTCGGGGCCGGATGCAGCAGCATCGGCAGATGGGCGAGCATCTTCTGGACTTCGGGATAGTCGTTCACCAGCGCGACATCCGGATTCGGGCTGCCGGTCCCCGCGACGGACCAGCCGTTGATGCTCAGGAGCTTGCGGTCGTAGACGTCGGTGGCGACTTTCACGACGCCGGCGACCCCCTCCTCGTAATGCAGGATCGCCTTCTCCGGCTCGCCCGCGATGTCACTGAAGCGGAACGTCGGCGTGGCGATCATCACCGCGACGAAGCAGCCCAGCGCGCCGGCATAGACCATCCCCTGGCGGAACCGGGAGAGGGAGCCGGTCGCGAGCAGCACGCCGCCGATGCCCACGCTGAGCAGGGCCGTGAGCACGAGGCTCAGATGCGTGCCCAGGAGCGGAATCGCCACGAACCCGCTGACCCAGGCCCCCGCGATGGCCCCGAGCGTATTGCAGGCATAGGCCGTCCCCACGCCACGACCCACCACGTGAGAGCCGTGCGCCACGATCTTGCTGACCAGCGGAAACGTCGCGCCCATGCACAGGGTCGGCGGCAGGATCACGACGAACGTCTTCAGAAAGGTGAGCCCGAGCGGCGCGCCCCAGTAGGCGTTGCTGAAGCCCTCCCACCACGCGTCGAGACCGTAGAACAGCCGCCCGAGGATCGCGATGGTCAGGATCCCGTAGATGCCGATGACGACCTGGAGCACCCCGAGCAGCGCCAGCACGTTGCCCGAGCGATCGCTGAGGCGGGCAACGAGCAGACTCCCGAGGGCGATCCCGCACAGGAAGGTCGTCAGCATCGCGCTGAAGGCGTACGTCGAGTTCCCGACGAAGAAGGTGAGCGCGCGAGTCCAGATCACCTCGTAGGAGAGCGCCGCGCACCCGGCGAGGGCGAACGACCACAGCACGCGACGCACGGTCGTGGCGTCGTAGATGGCGGTCTCTCGTGGCGCGCTCAGCGGCGTCTCCCGAGCGTCGGGCGGCTCGATCCACCGCTGTCCGCCCCACGCCACGAGCGCGATCGTGAAATTCAGCGCGGCCCCGATCCACACGGTCCAGGACAGGCCGAGGGACCCGATCAACACGAAGCCGGCCATGAAGCAGCCGAGCACGGCGCCGCCGGTGTTGAGCGCGTAGAGGGCGCCGACATTCCATCCCAGCGTGGCGGAGCTCCGCACGAGATAGCGGCTCAGCACCGGTAAGGTCGCGCCCATCAGGGCCGTGGGCACGCAGAGCAGACAGAACGCGAGGAGGAAGCGCACGAGGCTGAAGAGCCAGAACGAGGACGCCAGCGATTGGTGGAGCCAGACGTAGAGCGGCGTGAGGGACCCGAGCGCCAGGGGAAAGAGGAGGGCGCTCAGGCCAAGGCCGACCTCGAGGCCCGCGTACACGCCGAGCACGCGCCGGCGGCGGTCGATCTGTCGTCCGATCCAGAAGCTGCCCAGCGCGAGGCCGGCCATGAACGACGCGAGGACGGTGCTGACGGCGAGGACCGTGTCGCCGAACAACAGATGGAGCATGCGCGCCCACGCCACTTCGTAGAGCAGCCCGCTGATGCCGGAGAGAAAGCAGAGCACCAGGACGACGCGACGCCAGATCCGGACGAACGGAGCGGACGGGACACTCGCCATGGTTCCATCCAGATGACTACTTCACCAGGGCACGTCACCGGTCGCGTTCGAGCACTCAGCGGCGATCGCTGCTCCGGCTCGAAAGGCGCCCCCGAGCCGGAGGGCAAGACTATAGCCGAAGTCGGGGGCCTGGAGGCCCCGTCCACAAGACAGGTGCACACGATTCGGCCCCGCGGTAGGATTCCCTCGACGCGAGCGCTCCCCCCTGGACCGAGAGGAGAGAGGTCATGCACAGGCCCGTCCGGTTCCCCGACGACATCGAGCCACTGGTGCAGTTCATCGAGGAGACCGAGCCCAACCGGCTCCTTGAAGCCACCCTGGGTAAGCTCCGCGATGGCCTGTCGGTCAAGAAGCTCTTGACCGCGTCAGCGCTCGCGGTCACCCGCTCCTCGGACCTCCCGCCCGGCCACCATGGCGGACCGCTGCATCCCCTCGTCGGGATCCATGCGCTCCACAACACCGTCGAGCGCGTGGGGGGCGACGAGCGCTTCCTGCCCGTCCTTCAGCACGTCGCGCTGTCGAACAAGCACATCAATCACCCCGGCATGGGCCCGTACATCCTGGCGGACCACCAGCCGGTGGACTCGGGCGGCGTCGAAGGCACGAAGAAGGCGTTCTTCGCGGCCGTGGATCGCGGCCTCTACAACGCCGCGGATCACGCCTTCCTCTGGCTCTGGGACAACATCCCCCACGCCGAGGCGCTGGATCTGCTGCTGACCGTGGCGATCCCGAAGAACATGCTCGACGACCACTACTTCATCTTCCCCATGTTCACGTGGCGCGCCCTCGACTGGCTGGGACGCGAGTACACGCCGTTCCTGATGCGCCCCGCCGTCCGGTACGTCAGCCGCTTCCCGACACCGCCGCCGCTCCGTGACATCGAGCCGCTGCTCGATGAGTACGAGCTGCTCAAGCGCCCGCTGGGCTTCTATACGAGCCCGGAGGAAACGCCCGCGATCGGTGAGCTGGGCGAGGCGATCACCACGTGCGACACCTACACGGAGATCCCGCGGATGCTCGCGAAGGCGCTCGCGGACGGCCTGTCGCTGCAGGGCACCGGCGAAGCGTTGTCGGTCGGTGCCGCGGGCCTGTTCATGCGGTCGCTGACGGGCAATCCGATGGACGTGCACCTGCACACCGGCGTGAACCTGCGCCGGTATCTCCTGAAGCTGGAAGGCGTGAGCCTGCGGAACAAGCTGCTGGCGCTGCTCACCTGGCACACGGGACCCGAAGTGCGCAACACGCAGAACCGCATGGAGCCGCCGCCGCAGCCGAATGCGGACGCCGTCGCCGCGCTGCCGCATCGCAGCCAGGCCGCGTTGCTGGACGCGCTCGAGGAGAGCATCTACACGCAGCCGCCGACCGACTGGTCCAAGGTCACGAATCTCGGCCAGATGCGCGCGGTGCCGGAAGTGAAGAACACCGTGAACCTGGCGCAGCAGTACGCGAACCTCGGGTACGACCCGGATGCGCTGATCAGCCGGCTGGCCAAGATCGTCGTGCACGACAACTTCACCGAGATGCACGCCTTCAAGCATCACCAGGCGACGTTCGAGGAGTTCCACGCCACGCGGCTTCCGTGGCGCTGGCGCCACCTCATCAGCGCGGCCCAGGCCTCGGCGATCTCCTACGGCAAGAACATGGAAGTGTACGAAGAAGCGATCGAGCTCCTGCACGCGTAGCATTCCGCAGGCGGCGCTTCCCGCGCACCACCGCGGGGAGCGCCGTCGATCCCACCTTTCCTGATGCGCATCCTCCGGGCCCTCGTCGCGCTGATCGCCGTCAGCTCGTGCGCGGGCGCGTCGGCCCGGGCTCAGCCCCCCGCCGGCGGCGAATCGATCGCCCCGCTGGTGATCAGCGGCGCCACGCTCGTGGATGGGACGGGCCGAGAGCCACGTCCCGGCTCCGTGATCGTGATCCAGGGCGGCCAGATCGCCGCCGTGACGACGGTCGGCGCCACGAACATCCCGGTCGACGGTCGGCGGCTCGACGCTCACGAGAAGTGGATCATCCCCGGCCTCATCGATATGCATGTGCACTACTACGAATGGATGGATCGCGAATTCCTCCGCCACGGCGTCACGACGGTGCGCGACGTCGGCAACGCTCTCGACCGCATCCTCGAGCTCCGCCGGCAGAGTCGACGCCCCGATGCGGTGCGACCACGCGTCTTCGCGTGCGGCCCGCTGATCGATGGGCCCCGGCCGCGCCACGGAACGGAGCTGAGCGCGTCGGTGTCGACCGCCGGCCGAGGCTCGGGACGTGGCGCGAAGCTCATCGCCCGCCGGGGTGGACTGCTTGAAGGTCTATGAGCAACTCACCCCGACGCTCGTCGAGGCGATTGCGAATGAAGCGCGGCGGGCGCGGCGTCCCGGTGACGGCCCATCTGCGGGACACGACCGCGGTGGCCGCCCTCGAGGCGGGCGTGAAGGGGCTCGAGCACGCCTCCGGCTTCGCGGCGTGTGACGAGCGCGAGAGCGATGCCGTCGCCCGCCTGCTCATCGCGCGCCACGCGTATGTCGTGCCGACGCTGGCGGTGCTGGACCCGAGCGGGCCGCGCCTTCCCTGTCTGAAGCGGTTCGTGGGCCGGCTCAGGCACCTCGGCGGGCGCGTGGTGGCCGGCAGCGACACGGCCAACTCGCGGCCAAGGCCCGGCGTCTTGCTGCATCGAGAACTGGAGATGCTGGTCGAGGCGGGGCTGTCACCACACGACGCCCTGATGGCGGCAACCAGCACGGCGGCGGCGGTACTCGGTCAGAGCACGAGCCTCGGAACCCTCCAGCCCGGCAAGA
>CAVPPZ010000014.1:0-231316 GCA_963707305.1 uncultured Candidatus Rokubacteria bacterium | reverse complement strand
GGTCCTTCCACTGGCGCCACGTGTCGCACACGGGGAGGAACGTGTCGATGTCGCGCTGGACGAGCTGATCGCGCACGCGCTTCTCGTGGCGCGACCGGGTCTTGATGGCGTACCAGCGGGGCTCCTGCCACGCCCCGGACATCGCGGGGATCGCGAACTCACCATTCATCGCGGACTCATCGGCTGCACACACATCGGGTGACGCCGCCCGGGATTATAAACCCAAGTCCGAACCTGTAGCGCACATTCGAACGTTTCCGCGCGCGATGGGACCGTCGCGCGCGCCGCGCCTGGCCGGCGGCCGGGCAATCCCTCACCCAGAAGGTCGATGCCATGAACGAACCTGAGAAAGAGACGAGCGGGACCATGCTCTGCGAGCGGGATCGCCTGCTCTCCTGGCTGCGCGAGGTGCTGTCGGGATCGGACGGCGTGAACGTGCACATCGTGGTCGAGGAGGCGGCCGACGCGCGCTCGTCGGTCCAGATCACGCTCCACGACGTGCCCGGACCGCTGGCCGGCCTCCAGCTCCGGCCGCTCGTGTGAGCCCGGGCTAGAGCTCGGGCCGCTTGCCGTGGACGGCGCGGACGTCCGTCTTGATCCCGCCGCGAATCTTGAAGTCGCCCGTCACTTCCGCCCACCGCGGGCGCGCCGCCGCCACGAAGTCGTCGAGGATCCGGTTGGTGACGTCTTCGTGGAAGGCGCCTTCCTGCCGGTACGACCAGAGGTAGAGCTTCAGTGATTTCAGCTCGACGAGCCGCTGATCGGGGACGTAGCGGATCCTGATGGTGGCGAAGTCGGGCTGACCCGTCATCGGACACACGCAGGTGAACTCGTCCGCGACCATCGCGACCTCGTAGTCACGGTCGGGGTGCGGGTTCGGAACGGTCTCGAGCGTTCGCGAGGGGGCGCTCGGCATCGACGGCAGTATACCAATTGGTTGATGTCGACATGTCCAGAGGCGCTGGCATAATCGTTCCATGAAGATCGGCCTGATCGGCCTTCCGAAGAGCGGCAAGACGACGCTCTTCAATCTCCTCACCGGCTCCGCCGTGCCCACCTCGCGCTACGACACCAGCCGCGCCGAGCTGCACACCGGCGTGGCGCGGGTGCCCGACGCGCGCGTCGACCGCCTGAGCGCGCTCTTCTCGCCGAAGAAGACGACCTACGCCACCTTCGAGGTCGTCGATCTCGCCGGCATCGAGAAGGGCGGGCGCGCGTCCCTCGAGACGAAGGAGTTCCGCAACGCGGACGCGCTCCTGCACGTCGTGCGCGGCTTCGAGGACGAGACGCTCGGCGCCGCGGACCCGCGCCGCGACATCGTCGACCTCGAGACCGAGCTCATCCTCGCGGACCTCGAGGTCGTGGATCGCCGGCTCGAGCGGCTCGAGCAGTCCATCAAGAAGCGCCGCGTCGACGCCGAGGTGGCGGAGCAGGCGGTGCTCGCGCGCGTCAAGACGGCGCTCGAGTCGGAGACTCCGCTGCGCGCGGCGGGGCTCGGTGCCGAGGACGCGAAGGTCCTCCGCGGCTTCACGTTCCTCTCGCAGAAGCCGATCCTCCACTGCGTGAACCTGGAGGAGAAGGCGGTCGGCGACGGGCCGCGAGTGGTGGAGCGCTTCGGTCTCGCCGAGATCGCGGGGCGGACGGCCACGCGCATCGGCTGGGTCTCCGCGGTGATCGAAGGGGAGGTGGCGCAGCTCGCGGGCGAGGAGCAGCAGGCGTTCCTCGCCGAGCTGGGACTGGCCGAGCCCGCCATCCATCGCGTGCTGCGCGACTGCTACGCGCTGCTCGGCCTGATCTCGTTCTTCACGACGGGCGAGGACGAGGTGCGCGCGTGGCCCATCATCGAGGGGACGCGCGCCCAGGACGCGGCGGGCAGCGTGCACTCGGACATCGCGCGCGGCTTCATCCGCGCCGAGGTGAACGGGTACGACGAGCTCGTCGACGCCGGCGGTGACTTCGCTCCGCTCCGCGCGAAGGGCCTCCTGCGACTGGAAGGCAAGGACTACATCGTCCGCGACGGCGAGGTCTGCCACTTCCGGTTCAACGTCGCGAAATAGCCACGCGGGTGCGGAGCCGGGCGGGCCGGGAGCCGGATGCGGACGCGGCGGGCCGGGCGGGAGCATTCCGCGGCCTGCTATGTCGGGAGTGGGCATTCGCCCACTCCAGACCGCTAATGTCCGCGTCATGCCCCCGCCGGCCCGCCGCGTCCGCGCCCGGCATCCGGCCCGCCCGGCTCCGCACCAGTCGCTGACCGATCGCGTCCTCGGATCGGAGTGGCTGCCCCGTTAGAGCTGGACGCCGGGGAGCGGCTTCAGCGGGCCGCCGAGCTCCTTCACCACGGCGGCCACGTTTGCATCCGGCGTGTTCATCGGCAAGACGCAGCCGGGGCCCACGATCAGGCCGCGGCCGTTCGTCTGCGCGATCGCGTCCTGCGTCTCCGCCACCGCTTGCTCCGGCGTGCCGGCGTGGAGCGTCTTCCACTGGTGGAGTCCGCCGATCACCGCGCCGGGCACGAGCGCGGACGCCTGCGTCAGGCGTCGGCGGCGTCGCGCGGTCGTCCCAGTTCCACGCGTGGCCGGGGAGCGTCGCCAGGCGATCGAACATCAGATCCTCGCCGTGGCAATGGATGATCGTGAGCGACGACCGGCCCTCGATCGACGCGAGGAACCGGCGGTCGAACGGCTCGCCGAAGCGCGCGTACTCCTCCTCCGTGTGGAACCTCCGGCTCGCGGCCTGGATCGAGTAGAAGATGCCGGCGAGCCCCTCGGTGAGACAGCGGTCCGCGAAGCGGATCAGCGTCTCCGTGATCGCCTCCACGGCGTCCAGCACGAGCTGCGGGTGCTGGCGGACGTCGTTGGTCAGACGGTCGCCGGAGAGCTTGCGCGCGAGCGACAGCGGCGAGAAGAGCGTGGGCACCACGGGCGCGTCGCCGATCCGGCGATCGAAGCCGAGGCGGATGATCGTCTCGATCTGGTCGACGTAGCCGGCGGCGCTGCCGGGATCGAGCGGGCGGATCGTCTTCCAGTCGTCGGCGTCGCGAACGGCGCAGCGGGCGCACGCGCGGTGGCCGTCGGGCAACACCTCGTCGCCCTCCACGCAGCCCCACGCCTCCACCGCGTAGCCGCCCGCGGGCGTGATCTTCAGGAAGTCCGAGCCGTAGCGCTCGTGGAAGCGGAGCGTCGCCTGCGCCAGACCCGGCGGGGGACTTGTCGACCGCGGGGAAGTGACGCCAGACCGCGTACGGCACGCGGTCCACGGGCTCGCGGTTGAGGGCGGCGCGGATGCGGTCGCGGCGGCTCATCTGCTTCATGTCGAGAGGGCTCCCTGGCCGAGCACGGACGTGCCGTCCGGGCCCGCGGCGTCGAACGCGATGGCGGTGCCGGCACGGCCGTGTCCCTGGACGGTGAGCACGGACGGCAGGCGGACGAAGCCGGTGAAGCGCGCGCGGACGCGGCGGACGCGCGCGGCGTCGCCGCCGAGGTCGCGCGCGACCACGCGCGAGACGGCGAGCGCGAGGGTGGCGGTGCCGTGCAGGATGATCGCCGGGAGCCCGGCGGCGTGCGCCACGGCCGCATCGGTGTGGATGGGGTTCCAGATCCGCGCGCACTCCGTGTAGACGTGCGCCATGCCGGCCGTCACCTCGACGGGCTCGGTCCAGCGGACCGGGGGTGGAGTCGGGCAGCGCGTCGTCGCCGAGCGGGTCGGCGACGCGGCCTGTCTCGGCCGGCTCGACGCCTCGAAACACGGAGCCGTAGTCCGTGGTCGTGACGGCACGACCGTCGCGCATCGACGGTGGTGAGCCGGGTGACCATCGAGCGCGCCCGCGCGGCGGCGCTCGATGGCGATCACGCGCGCGGCCGTCGTGACGGTCTCGCCGGCGCGCGGCATCCGCGCGATGACGAGATCGTGCGTGGCGTGGACGCTCAGCGGCGCCAGCTCGTCGCCGATCACGCGCTCGCGGAGCGTGACGACCGACGGCCACTCGTAGCAGACGGGGAAGAGCGGATGGGCGACGAGCCCGGCGGGCGTCCGCGTGTCGTAGAAGTGCCCGTCGGTCTCGCCCAGTCCCGCCGCGTACGCCATCAGCCAGCGCGCGTCGATGAGGTGGGTGACGGGCTCCGTCGCGGCGCCCAGCACGCCGGCCGGAAGGCGGAGCGTCGTGAGCGCGGTCATGCGGATCGCGGGAAGTTCATGGCGTCGACGAAGACCTCCTCGAAGTCGGGATGCGTGGCGAGCGAGACGTGCTCCACGCGCTCCGCCACGCGCTCGGCGAGCGCCCGCTCGCCCTCGGACAGCAGGCAGAGCTGCGCGCCGAGGGACGCCGCGTTGCCGACGTAGCGCACGGTCCCGCGCGGCAGCACGGGGATCAGCCCGATGCGCTGCGCGCTCGCGATCGAGACGTAGTTGCCGAACCCGCCCGCGAGCATGAGCTCCGCGATCGCCTCGGGTCCGACGCCCGCGACGCGCTGGAGCATCGCGATCCCCGAGCCGATGGCGCCCTTGGCGAGCTGGACTTGGCGGACGTCGTCCTGCGTGAGGACGAGCTCGCGCGGCGCGCCGGCCTCGCCGGCGCGCGCCACCACGATCGTCCGCTCTTCCCCGCGCATGGTCACCCGCTCGCGCAGCGACGGCGGCAGGTGGTCGCGGTCCTCGACGCGGATGAGGCCCTGCCAGTCGATGACCCCGGCGTCGAGCAAGCCCGCCACGAGGTCGATGAGGCCGGAGCCGCAGATGCCGAGCGCCTCGGCCTCGCCGATCGTGTGCAGGTGGAGATCCTCGTCGACGGTGACGCGATCGATCGCGCCCCGCGCGCCGCGCATGCCGTGACGGATCTGCCCGCCTTCCAGCGCGGGGCCGGCGGGCGCGGAGCACGCCCACAGCCGCTCGCGCGAGCCCAGCAGGACCTCGCCGTTGGTCCCGATGTCGACCGCGATGCGGAGCTCGTCGCCTTCGTGGATGCGGGTCGCGAGCGCGACGGCCACCGCGTCCGCGCCCACGAAGCCGGCCACGAGGGGCAGGAGACACACGCGCGCCTCGGGCGCCACCTTGAGGAAGAGCTCGCGCGCCGGGACCACGAGCGCGTGGCGCATCACGGGCGCGTACGGCGCGAGCCCGACCCAGGTGGGATCGATGCCGAGCAGGAGGTGGTGCATGCACGTGTTGCCGACCACGACGACCTTGTAGATCCACTTCGGGAGCACGCCCGACTCGCGCGCGAGGTGCTCCACGTGCTGGTTGAGCAGGCCGACGATGCGTGTGTGGAGCTTGCGCAGGTTGCCGGGATTGAACTGGGCGAACGCGATGCGCGACATCAGGTCGCCGCCGAACACCGCCTGCGGATTCAGGCTCGAGACCGACGCGAGCTGCTCGCCGGATTCGAGCTCGATCAGCGTGCTGACCACGGTGGTCGTCCCGATGTCGATCGCGAGGCCGAACTTCATCGCCGTGGTGTCCCCGCGCTCCACGGCCAGGATGCGTCCCGCGAACGTGGTGACGGTGACGCCGGCGCCGGCGTCGTCGCGGATCGCCTGCGGGAGCGCCTGGAGCACCGACGCGGGCACATCGCTCTCGCGGGCCCCGGTGGTCGAGAGGAGCTGCTCGAGGTCCGAGGTCTGGTGATGCTCTTCGCGGGGCAGGGCGACGTGGACCACCTGCTTCGTGATCCCGGCGTCGATCTTGAACCCCGGGCGTGCCGGTGCGGTGCCGGCGCCGAGGATCTGGAACGCGCGCTCGTCGAGCGGCGGCGCCGTCTCGACCGTGATCGGCTCGGTCACCGCGCACTGGCAGGCGAGGCGATAGCCGTCGCGCACGAGGTCCTCGCCGAGCTGAACGCGGTCCCCGAGCGTGGGAGGCGGCACCGTGCCCGCGACGAACTTCACGCGGCACGACGTGCACCGGCCCCGGCCGCCGCAGACCGCGTCGATGTCGACCCCGTGCGCGTGCGCGGCGCGGAGGATCGTGGTGCCGGGGTCGACGTCGAGCACGCGGCGCACCCCCGGTTCACGCACGACGACCGTGAGCGGGATCGTCATGGTCGGGTCATTGTACAAGTTGCCGCGCCCCGCCTGCTGCCGGTATGCTCGCCGGGATGAATCCACCCACGCTCGCGAGCCTGCGCGCCGTCGCCGACCTTCACGGGTTCCCCTGGTCGGACGCCGAGCTCGAGGCGGCGCTGCCTGCGGTCGGCCGGATGCTGGAGCTGCTCGCGAGCCTCGACGCGATCGCGCTCGACGACGCGGCCGAGCCCACCACGCACTTCCGGGTCATCTGAGGAGCGCCGTCATTCCCGATCTCGTGTGGACCTCGGTGATCGACCTCGCGCGGATGATCGCGACGAAAGAGGTCTCGCCGGTCGAGGTCGTCCGCGCGCATCTCGCGCGGATCGATCAGCTCGACGGCACGTTGCACGCGTTCATCACCGTGTGCGCCGACGCCGCGCTGCAGGCCGCGCGGGACGCGGAGGCGGCGCTGGTGGCGGGACGCCCCGTCGGGCCGCTGCACGGCGTGCCGATCGGACTCAAAGATCTCGTCGACACGCGCGGGGTGCGCACGACGGGCGGCTCGCGCATCCTCGCGGATCGCGTGCCGGCCACGGACGCGACCGTCACCGCGCGCCTCACCGCCGCGGGGGCGATCGTCCTCGGCAAGCTGAACATGCACGAGTTCGCGTACGGCCCCGAAGGGCTCAACGAGCACTACGGGCAGACGCGCAATCCGTGGGACGCCGCGGTGCCACGCGTGCCCGGCGGCTCCTCGTCGGGCTCCGGCGTCGCGGTCGCCGCCGGCCTCGTGCCCGCGGCGCTCGGCTCCGACACCGGCGGATCGATCCGCATTCCGGCATCGCTGTGCGGGATCACCGGCCTCAAGCCGACGTACGGGCGGGTGAGCCGCGCCGGCGTGCTGCCGCTGGCGTGGTCGATGGATCACGTCGGGCCGATGGCGCGGAGCGCCGCCGACTGCGCGGTGCTGCTCGGCGCGATGGCCGGCTTCGACGCCGCCGACCCGACGACGAGCGCGTTGCCGGTGCCGGACTACACCGCCGCGCTCGGGCGCGACGTGAAAGGGCTGCGCATTGGCCTGCTGCGGGGTGTCTTCGCCGAGGGCCTGATTCCCGACCTCCGCGCCGCGCTCGACCAGGCCGTGCGGCAGCTCGAGGGGCTGGGCGCGATCGTCGACGAGGTCACGCTGCGTGAGGCCGTCCACGTTCCCGCCGCGAGCCTCGCGGTCGTCGCGGCGGAAGCGCTCGCGTATCACGCGGGGTTCATGCGGACGCGGCCCCAGGACTACCAGCGCGACGTGAGGGAGCGGCTCTTCAGCGGCGCCTTCGTGAGCGGCGTGCACTACCTGCGGGCGCAACAGGTGCGCGCGCGCGTGCGCGCCGAGGTGGACGCGGCGCTGGCGCAGCGGGACGTGCTGCTCGCGCCCAGCACGCCGATCGCCGCGACGCCGTTCGGCGCGCGCGATGTCACGATCGACGGCGTCCCCGTGGACGTGCGCGGCAGCCTGCTGAAGCTCACGCGCCCGTTCAACTTCTCCGGGCACCCGGCGTGTGCGGTGCCGTGCGGGTTCACCGGCGACGGGCTGCCGCTCGGCATGCAGATCGTCGGCCGTCCGTTCGACGAGCTGACGGTGCTGCGCGTGGCCGATGCCTGGCAACGCGCCACGGACTGGCACACACGGCGGCCGCCGCTGGGCACGGGGTCGCGCCCGTGACGATACCGACGGAATGGGAGTGAAGGCATGAGCGACGCTCCGCTGGATCGACGTCTCGACGCGCTCGAGTCGCGGCTGGCCCGCCTCGAAACGCTGCTCGGCGCCGTGAACGACAAGCTCGAGGGGGCGGTGACGGGCCCCGAGCAGGTGAAGACCTCGCTGCAAGCGTGGGTCACGGACTACGTGTCGCTGCGCCTGCAACAGCTCGTCCCCGAGACGTGCGAGCACGAGCCGGAACCGGCCCTCGCGGTGTCCGAGGGGCCGGTGCTGCCCGGCACGCGGGTCCGTTGCACGGAGGAAGTGGTCCACCGCCTGGGACGCATTCCGATCCCGTTCGTCCGCCAGATGGTCACGCAGAAGGTGGCGGAAACCGCGATGGCCGAGCGGGTGGGGCTCGTCGACGTCCCGTTCTTCGAGCGCGCCGCGACCTTCTGACAGTGCAAGCTCTCGGGGGAGGATCTCCTGAGCTTCGAGCACTGGCAGCAGCACGTGACGGCCGGCCCGCGTCTCTGACGCGCGCCGGGTGACGGCCGCGGGCCCGTCACCGCGATGGACGAGGACGAGCCCGTTCCCCTCCCGATCGAGGATGCCCTCGATCTCCACACCTTCGCCCCGCGCGACGTCGCGTCAGTGGTCGAGGAATACCTCGGAGAGGCCGTGGCCCACGGCTTCCGCGAAGTCCGCCTGATCCACGGTCGGGGCATCGGCGTGCAACGGGACATCGTCCGCGCCGTGCTGGGCCGCCATCCGCTGGTCGAATCGTTCGCGGACGCGCCGCCAGACCGTGGCGGCTGGGGCGCGACGATCGTCCGGCTGCGAGCGAGCTAGTCCTTCTCCGCGCGGAGGAGGATCATGCGATCGGTGAAGGACTCGATCCGATCGCCGTTCATCCGAAAAGCGAACGCGTCGCGGTGCGCCGCCGGCGCGGCCTTCACGAACGCTTCCAGGGCGGCGCGCGCGTCGGGAGTCATCCGCGTCCTGCCCGTCCAGTCGTCCCAGGGACGCCCCTTGCTGACCACGGCATCCTCCATCACCGTGAGCCCGGCGCCACGCAGGAGCGCGTTCCACTCGATCGCTCGATAGGCGCGCACGTGCGACGGATCGCGGCGACGCTCGACCTCGGTGATGAACGCGCTCGCCTCGGCGTCATCGTGGCCGAGGATGTCCTGCACGAGAAACGTGCCGCCGGACCGCAGCGTCGCCGCGACCTGTCGGACCGCGGGCCCGACGTTGGCGAAATGATGGGCGGCGATCCGGCACGTGACGACGTCGAAAGCACCCGCGCGAAACGGCAGCGCCTCCACGTCGCCGGCGACGAAGCGGACATCGGCCGCGCCGCGCTCGGCGAGGAACGCCCGCGCGGTGCGGAGCATCGGCTCGGTGAGGTCGAACGCCGTGACGCGTGCCCCGAGCCCGGCGAACGCGAGCGCGGTGTGGCCGGCGCCGGTGGCCACGTCGAGCACGCGGTGGGGGCGGAGCGCCCGCCCCCACGCGAGCAGACGCTCGAGGCTCATGGCTTCTTCGTCCGCTCGGAGAGGTGACGGAACAGGAAATCGGCGTCGACCGGGGAGAGATCGAATCGTCGCGACGCTTCGTCGACCAGCGTCACGCGGTCCGCCTCCGGACGATCGATGAGCTGATCGTCGATCCATTGCACGGCCTGCTTGATGGGCGCTTCGCCTGCGGCCATGGAGTCCCTCTCTTCGGATGCGCGATGTCGCGGCTGACGCTTCGTACAGTATCAAGGCCGTCCAATGCCGCGCGCGTCCGACCAGGCCAATTGGACCTTGACATCGCCTCGATACGGATAAAAATGGCACATCGTGGCAACCCTGCACGTCCCGCTCGATCGCGAGAAGCCGGTGGCACTGGCGCGGCAGATCCAGGCGCACCTGGAACGGCTGATCCGCGAGGGCCACCTCGGCAACGGCATCAAGCTCCCCGCCACCCGCGAGCTGGCGAAGAGCCTCGGCGTCAACCGCGCCACGGTCGCGCTCGCGTACGAGGAGCTCGTCGCGGCCGGTCATGCGCGCGCGCACGTGGGGCAGGGGACGTTCGTCGTGGGGACGGCGACCGCGCCAAAGGCGCCCGAGCCGCGGGCCCGTACCCCCATCAATTGGACGAGTCTCCTGTCCCGCAGCGCGCGCATCGTCGCCGCGGAAGAGGACCGCTGGCGGCGCCTGGCCTCCGGCGACGTCGACCAGGCCACCGTCTCGTTCGCGGGCGGGATGCCGGACAGCGACCTGTTTCCGACCGAGGCCTTTCGTCAGGTGCTGAACCGCGTCGTGCGCGAGGAAGGCGACGTGCTCCTCCAGTACTATCCGGCGCGCGGCTATCCGCCGCTCCGCCAGTACCTCGCGCGCTACCTGCTCCGCTTCGGCGTCGAGGCGACGCCCGACGAGATCCTCATCGTCAACGGCTCCCAGCAGGGCTTCGATCTGGTCGCGCGCACGTTCCTCGATCCCGGCGACTTCGCGGCCGTCGAGCAGCCCACGTATCCGCGCGCGCTGCAGGTGTTCCGCGCGGCGGGGGCGCAGCTCCTGGCGGTGCCGTGGGCGCGCGAGGGCCCGCGGCCCGACGTGCTCGAGCGGCTCCTCGACCGGCACCGGCCGAAGCTGTTCTACTGCCAGCCGAACTGCCACAATCCGACGGGGCTGTCGCTCACGCAGGAGACGGGGCGGCGCCTGCTCGCGGTGGCCGCGCGGGGCGAGATGCCGATCGTCGAGGACGGGTTCGACCCGAGCCTCTACTATGGCCGCCGTCCGGCGACTCCGCTGAAGGCGCTGGACGGCGATGGGGTCGTGATCTACATCGGCACGTTCTCGAAGATCCTCTTTCCGGGCCTGCGCCTGGGATGGGTCGTCGCGGCGCCGCCGGTGATCGAGCGGCTGATCGGCGCGAAGCACCTGGCCGATCTGCACACGAGCGCGCTGCTCCAGGCGGCGGTCCACCGGTTCTGCGAGCGCCGGCTGCTCGATCGTCACGCGAGCCGCATGGCGGCGGAGTACGGACAGCGCCGTACGATGCTGATCGACGCGTTACGCAAGCGGATGCCCGAAGGGGTGACGTGGACGGAAGCGGAAGGCGGGTTCTCGCTGCTGGTGACGTTGCCGGCGGGCCTCGACGCGGCGGCGCTGCTGCCCACCGCGATCGCGCGCGGGGTCGCGTTCACGCCCGCCCGGCCGTTCTTCGTCGATGGCGGCGGGGAGCGCGCGTTGCGCCTCTCGTTCTCGGCGCTGCCGGCGCGCCGCATCGATGATGGCGTCCGCCGTCTTGCCGAGGTCATCAAGAGCGCCATGAAGCGGCCGCGATCCTCCGGACCGGATCGCGCGGCCGTCCCCGTGGTGTAGAAAAAACACGTTCAGACAAAGGAGCTCGATATGTCCGACGACCTGAATGGACTGCGCATCGCCGACCGGAAGCACATCGCGCTCGCCGAGATGCTGAAGGGCGGCGTCATCATGGACGTGACCGACGCCGACCAGGCCAAGATCGCCGAGGACGCCGGCGCCGCGTCGGTGATGGCGCTGGAGCGGGTCCCGTCCGACATCCGCAAGGATGGGGGCGTCGCGCGGATGTCGCCCGTGAAGAAGATCCGCGAGATCCAGAAGGCGGTCAGCATCCCGGTGATGGCGAAGGCGCGCATCGGCCACTTCGTCGAGGCGCAGGTGCTCCAGGCGCTCGCGATCGACTTCATCGACGAGTCGGAAGTGCTGACGCCCGCGGACGAGAGTTTCCACATCGACAAGTTCGCGTTCAGCGTGCCGTTCGTCTGCGGCTGCCGCGATCTCGGCGAGGCGCTGCGCCGCATCGGCGAGGGCGCGGCCATGATCCGCACCAAGGGCGAGGCCGGCTCCGGCAACATCGTGGAAGCGGTGCGGCACATGCGGTCGGTGATGTCGGGCATGCGCCGGCTCACCACCCTCGGCCCCGAAGAGCTCATGACCGAGGCGAAGAACCTCGGCGCGCCGTACGACCTCGTCCGGTGGATCTCCCAGCACGGCAAGCTCCCGGTGCCGAACTTCTCCGCGGGCGGCATCGCCACCCCCGCCGACGCCGCGCTGATGATGCAGCTCGGCGCCGAAGCGGTCTTCGTCGGCTCGGGCATCTTCAAGTCGGAGGACCCGGCCAAGCGGGCCAAGGCGATCGTGCAGGCGACCACGCACTACAAGGACCCGGACGTCCTCGCGCGGGTCAGCGAAGACCTCGGCGAGGCCATGCCCGGCCTCGAGATCTCGAAGATGGCCGACAAGGACCGCATGGCGACGCGAGGCTGGTAGTTGCGGTGAGGATCGGGGTCCTCGCGCTCCAGGGTGATTTCGCGCTCCACGTCAAGGCGCTCGCACGCTGCCGCAGCGGTGAAATGACCGTGGAGACGGTGGAGGTCCGCAAGCCCGAGGAGCTCGAGGGCCTCGACGGCCTCGTCATGCCCGGCGGCGAATCGACGACGCTGCTGAAGCTGATGGACGAGTGGCGCTTCGTGCCGGCGCTGGAGAAGTTCCACGCGGCCGGGAAGCCGATCTTCGGGACCTGCGCGGGGTTGATCCTGCTCGCGCGCGACGTGCACGGGCCCGAGCAGGCCTCGCTGGGCTTCATCGACGTCGGGGTGGAGCGGAACGCGTACGGCCGGCAGCGCGAGTCGTTCTCCACCGAGGGCGAGGCGGTCCTGGACGGAGAGCGGCGGCCGCTGGAGATGGTGTTCATCCGGGCGCCCCGGATCCAGCGCCTTGGCCCCGGGGTCGAGACCCTTGCCCGGCACCGGGGCGACCCGGTCATGGCCCGGCAGGGCACCGTCCTGGTGGCCGCCTTCCACCCGGAGCTGACGACCGACACGTCCGTCCACCGTTACTTCTGCCGGATGGTGGCCGACGCGATGAGGGATCGAGTCGCTCACGCGCTCTAGACTGGGCAGACCTTGACCCCTGGGCCTCATCCCTGGTATTTTTCCGGTCCGACCAGCCGACCGGCTGAGGCTTTGGGGTCCTCCGCGGAGGCGGGCCCCATCGACAAGGAGGATCCATGTCCGCCCTGATTTGCGAAGTCGTGTACCGAGGCATCTTCCAGAAGAATCTCGCCTCGCGCATCACGCGAGGCATCGTCCTCTCGGCGCGCAAAGCCGGCCGGTGGGGCATTGCGTTCGGCCGCTACGGTGACAGCCCCCAGCGCAACGGGATCCCGGCGAAGGACTTCGCGATCGTCGCGGACACCAAGGAAGAGCTCGAGCAGAACATGGCCCGGTACGAGCCCAAGCACGTCGACGTCACCATCTGCGTCGACGACACGCTCTCCAAGGGCGTCGAGTCGTGGGCCTGGTACGGCCTGCAGCCCATCAACAAGCTGGTCGTCCCGAACGGGACGCTGCTGATGACGTCGCTGCAGGGCTTCGACGATCTCCTGAAGGACATCCACAAGAAGGACGCGCCGTACACGCTTTCGCTCCTCCGCGCGAAGGCGTCGTTCGCGGGCCTGTGGGTCTATCGCGAGGACCACACCGAGGTGCGGATCCTGGGCGCCCTCGCGAAGATCGCGCCCTCGTTCCTCACGCTGGACGCGGTCTGCCAGGCGATCAAGGAGTCCGAGTGGGGCTCCGACCTGAAGGTCGCGTCGGCGCGGAAGGCCTTCGACCGGATCGAGAGCCGCGACGTCAAGCTCACCGAGGGCAACGACGAGATCCCGTTCTCGTTCGAGATGCCGAAATGGTGGGAGATGCGGGAAGGCGTCACGATCCCCGCGATCCCCGTCGGCAAACCGAAAGAAGATGGGAAGGGCTACGTCCCGGAGCGCAACCCGTACTTCAAGAAGTACACGACCCGCACGATGCGCCCGGTGATCGACTTCGACACCTGCGTCAAGTGCAACCTCTGCTGGATCTCCTGCCCGGACTCGGTCTTCGACGTCATGCCGGACGGCACGTTCGACGCGGCGATGGAAGCCTGCTGCGGCTGCGGCGTGTGCGAGGCGGTGTGCCCCGTCGAGCACTGCATCACGATGGTCAACGAGCAGGCCTTCTCCGACAACGCGAGCCAGTGGGAGATGTGGCGCCAGGACAAGGCCGCGTACAAGACCTGGCTCGGGGCGAAGATCGCCGACAAGAAGACGACCGTGCGCTCCCACGGCTTCCGCTTCCGCGGGCAGTACGACGAGGAGCTGAAGTCCGAGCTCGATTCGGGTGGCGTCGAGATCATCGCAGGGATCCCGGGCGAGAACGCCGCCCACAAGACGGTCTAGGGAGGACACGCACTCATGGCAGTCGCGACCACGGCGGCACAGGCCGCAAGCGAAGACCGGGAGCTCCTCATCTCGGGGAGTGAGGCGGTGGCGGAGTCGCTCACCCTCGCCGACATCGACGTCGTCACCGCGTATCCGATCCGCCCCTACGACACGGTCATGCAGGCGATCGCGAAGAAGATCTCCGGCGGCCAGCTCGTGGCCGAATACATCGTGGCGGAAGGCGAGCATAGCCAGTTCGAGATCGTGAAGCACGCCTCCACCGTCGGCGCCCGCGTCTTCTGCGGGTCGTCCGGGGTGGGCTGGGCGTACGCGATGGAGTGCCTCGTGGTCACGCCGCCGCTCCGCGTGCCCATGGTCTGCCTCGTGGGGAACCGCGCCCTCGACGATCCGGGCGCGTTCGGCGTCGAGCACAACGACGCCCTCTTCGTGCGCGACCTCGGCTGGATGCTCTGCTGGATCGACACCTCGCAGGAGGCGCTCGACACCACGCTGATCGCCTATCGCGTGGCCGAGGATCGCCGCGTGTTCCTGCCGTGCGCGATCTCCGCGGACGGCGCCTTCCTCACGCACTCGCAGGCCATCACCATGGTCCCGCCGAAGTCGAAGGTCGATCAGTTCCTGCCGCGCTACAACCGCGGCGACCTCCTGCTGCATCCCGACAACCCGATCACGGTGGCCCCGCAGGCCAACGAGGACTGGGTCATCGAGATCCGGCGCCAGAACGACGAGGCGATGAAGCGGGCGTACACCGTGATCGAAGAGGCGTACGCGGACTTCCGCCGGGTCTTCGGTCGCGGGCCCGAGAACCCGTGGTTCGAGGAGTACATGACCGAGGACGCCGACATCATCCTCGTCGGCATGGGGACCATCTCGCTGCCGATGAAGGTCGGCATCCGCAACATGCGCGCCCAGGGCAAGAAGGTCGGCCTCGTGCGCCTGCGGTGGTTCCGTCCGTTCCCGACCGAGAAGATCGTCGCCGCGCTGTCGAAGGCGAAGGCCATCGGCGTGGTGGACCGTGACTATTCCTTCGGCTCGCCCTACGCGTCCGGCGTGGTGGCGAACGAGATCCGCGCGGCCATGTACAACTCGGAGAAGCGGCCGCCGCTCCTCAGCTTCATCTGCGGCCTCGGGGGCCGTGAGGTGACCCTGGAAGACGTCAGCAAGGCGGCCGACCTTTGCTATAGTGCCGCGAACTCCGGCAAGTCCGAGGCCAAGACCATCTGGCTCGGCGTGCGGGAATAGGGAGACCACATCCATGGCCGACACCACGTTCACCAATGCGACGCAGGTCCTGGAGCCGTTCCGGGGCATCAAGCGAGTCACGATCGAGGAGTACTTCACCTCGGGCCATCGCACCTGCCAGGGATGCGAGTCCGCGCTGATCATGAAGCTCATGGTGAAGGCGGCGGGCCCGCGCACGATCGTGCTCGGCTCCACCGGCTGCATGTACGTCGCGAACACGACGTACTACACGACGCCGTGGGTGGTGCCGTGGATGCACACGCAGCTCGGCTCCTCGGGGTCCGCGGCCCTGGGAACGGCGGCCGGGCTCAAGGCGTTGATGAAGAAAGGCAAGATGAAGTCGGAGCCCATCAACGTCATCGCGTTCTGTGGCGACGGCGGCGGGGCCGACATGGGCATCGGCGCCATCTCGGCGACGCTGACGCACAAGGAGTACAACTCGCTGATCCTGCTCTACGACAACGAGTCGTACGCGAACACGGACATCCAGCTGTCCGGCATGACGCCGTACGGCGCCAACACCACGTTCAGCCCTCCGGGCAAGGTCATTCGCAACATCCACACCCGCTGGAAGAAGAACATGGCGGGCATGATGGCGGCGGGCCACCCCGAGTGCCGGTACGTGGCCACCGTCTGCGGCTCGTACGCGGTCGAGATGATGAACAAGGTGCGGCGCGCGCTGACGATCGGCGGCCCGACGTTCATCCACTCGCTCGATCCGTGCCCGAAGGGCTGGGACTATGACCCCATGCTCTCGCACGAGATGGGCGAGCTGGCGATCGAGACCGGCCTCTTCCCGCTCTACGAGGTCGAGGACGGGGTGGTGAAGTACTACGGCAAGACGAAGGCGATCGTGGAGGGCCGCAAGCGCAAGCCCATCCGCGAGTACCTGCTGAAGCAGGGCCGCTTCGCTCACTTCACGGAAGAGGATCTCGGCTACTTCCAGGCGAAGGTCGACGAGATGTGGGAGAAGTGGGAGATCCCGGCGGTGGTCCCGTTCCGGAAGCTGGAGGCGAGCAAGGCGGCACTGACGGCGAAGTAGCACGCGCGCGACCACGTCGTCGCGCCTCGCTGACCGCGGTCGACGGGCCGGGCCTCTCGGTGAGGCTCGGCCCGCGTCGTATCAAGGTGACGTCTCACCATGGGGGCTTGGGGGTCCTCCGTTGCGGGGCCCCCATGTTCAGGGGGGTGGCCATGAGACTTCTCATCGCTCTCGCTATGCTCGTTGCGACCGTCGTTCCCGCGCACGCGTCGTGGGAACCCACCAAGCAGATCGAGTTCGTCATCCCCGCCGGAACCGGCGGCGGCGCGGATCAGATGGCACGCCTGATCCACGGCATCGCGGAGAAGCACAAGCTGTCCCCGCGGCCGATCATCGTCGTGAACAAGGCCGGCGGCGCCGGCGCGGAGGGGTTCCTCCACGTCAAGGGCAAGAAGGGCGACGCGCACACCATCATCATCACCCTCTCCAACCTCTTCACGACGCCGCTGCACACCGGGGTGCCGTTCAACTGGAAGGAGCTCACGCCGATCGCGCGGCTCGCGCTCGACCAGTTCATCCTGTGGGTCAACGCGGAGACGCCGTACAAGACGGCGCGCGAGTACATCAACGCCGTGAAGGAGAAGCCGGGCCAGTTCAAGATGGGCGGCACGGGGTCCGCGCAGGAGGACCAGATCATCACGATCCAGCTCGAGCAGGCCCTCGGGCTGAAGTTCACCTACGTGCCGTTCAAAGGGGGCGGCGAGGTCTGCGTGAACCTCGTCGGCAAGCACGTCGACTCCACCGTCAACAACCCGATCGAGTGCGCCAGCCACTGGAAGGCCGGACGCGTGCGGCCGCTCGCCGTCTTCGACATCGCGCGCATCCCGGAGCCGGAGTGGAAGGACATCCCGACCGTGAAGGACGCGCTCGGCGTGGACATCAGCTACCTGATGCTGCGCGGGATCTTCGGCGCGCCCGACATGCCGAAGGAGGCCGTGGAGTGGTACGCCGGCTTCCTGAAGAAGGTCTACGACACGCCGGAGTTCAAGGACTACCTCTCGAAGGGCGCGCTCCGCCCCGCGTTCGCGACCGGCGCCGAGTACGTGAAGTGGGTGGAAGGCGCGGAGCAGCTGCACAAGGAGTTGATGACCAAGGGCGGGCTCCTCAAGAAGTAGATGCGGGCCGCCGACCTCGCCACCGCCGGCGTGCTCTTCCTGCTGGCGGGCGTCGTGCTCGTCGATGCGATCCGCCTCGGGTTCGGGTGGGGATCGGACGGCCCCCAGAGCGGCTTCTTCCCGTTCTGGCTGGCCGTCGGCGCCATGATCGCCTGCGCCGCCATCGCGGCGCAGGCGGCACGGCGCGCCGACCCGAAACCCTTCATCACCGCGCCAGCAGGCCGTGCCGGTGGTGAAGGTCCTGGCGCCGGCGGTGGCGCTCGTGCTCGCGATGCAGGTGATCGGCCTCTACGTCGCCTCCGCGCTGTACATCGGGCTCTACATGCGATGGATCGGGCGCCACCGATGGGGCACGGTCCTCGCGCTCTCCGTCGGCATCCCCCTCGTCACCTTCGTGATCTTCGAGCGCTGGTTCCTCGTCCCGTTGCCGAAGGGCCCGCTCGAGGCCTGGCTGGGGTACTGACGCGTGGGCTTCGAGAACCTGTTCCTCGGCTTCCAGATCGCCGTCACGCCGTTCAACATCTTCGTGGCCGTGATGGGCATCGCGCTCGGGACCGTCATCGGCGTGCTGCCGGGGCTCGGAGGCGCCAACGGGGTGGCGATCCTGCTCCCGCTCACGTTCTCGATGCCGCCGACCTCCGCGATCATCCTGCTCACGTCGATCTACTGGGGCGCGCTGTTCGGCGGCGCCATCACGTCGATCCTGTTCAACATTCCCGGCGAGCCGTGGTCGGTGGCCACGACCTTCGACGGGTACCCGCTCGCCCGGCAGGGTCAGGGCGGGCAGGCGCTCACCGCGGCCTTCACGTCGTCCTTCGTCGGCGCCTTCTTCTCGATCGTGCTGATCACGTTCTTCGCGCCGCCGCTCGCGGAGATCGCGCTCAAGTTCGGGCCGCCGGAGTTCTTCGCGATCCAGCTCCTGACCTTCTCCAGCTTCGTCGGGCTGGGCGGCGGCAATCCGCTCAAGTCACTCGTGTCGATCCTCTTCGGGTTCATGCTGGCCTCGGTGGGGCTCGACATCGTCACCGGTCAGCTCCGGCTCACGTTCGGCGTCACCGACCTCATGAAGGGCTTCGACTTCATCGTGGCCGTCATCGGCCTCTTCGGGGTCGGCGAGATCCTCCTGTCGGTGGAGGAAGGGCTCCGCTTCCACGGCGCCCGCACCGGCATGAAGCTGAGCGTGGTGCTCGACACGTGGAAGATCCTGCCGCGCTACTGGCGCACGTTCGTCCGCGGCTCGTTCATCGGCTTCTGGATGGGCTTCAAGCCCGGCGGCGCCACGCCGGCCTCGTTCATGAGCTACGCGTTCGCCAAGCGCTTCTCGCGGCATCCCGAGCGGTTCGGCAAGGGCGAGCTCGAGGGCGTCGTCGCGCCCGAGACGGCGGCCCACGCGGCCGGCGTCGCCGCGATGCTGCCCATGATCACCCTCGGCATCCCGGGCTCGCCCACCGCGGCCGTGATGCTGGGCGGCCTCATCATCTGGGGGCTCCAGCCCGGCCCGATGCTGTTCAAGGAGAAGCCCGATTTCGTGTGGGGCCTGATCGCCAGCATGTACACGGGCAACATCATCGGCGTGGTGATGGTGCTGGCGTTCGTGCCGTTCTTCGCGGCCATCCTGCGCATCCCGTTCGCCATCCTGACGCCGCTCATCGTGGTCGTGTGCGCGATCGGCGCCTTTGCGGTCCACACCGCGATGATCGACATCTGGTACATGCTGATCTTCGGCGTGGTGGGGTACGTGTTCAAGAAGCTCGACTATCCGCTGGCGCCGCTCGTGCTGGCGCTGGTCCTCGGCGACCTCGCCGAGAACGCGCTGCGCCAGAGTCTCATCATGTCGCAGGGCTCCCTCGCCATCTTCTTCACGCGCCCTATTGCGGCGGTCATCACTCTGCTGGCACTCTTCTTCTTCGTGCTGCCCGTGGTCACGCCGTGGTGGCGGGCCCGGCACGGCGCTTCCGCGGCGCCGCGATCCACCTGAGACAGGAGAGCCATGCCCGCGTTCAGCGACCCACAGTTCTGGACCTCGCTCCTGCGCATCATCTGGATCGACCTGCTCCTCGCCGGAGACAACGCGGTGGTCATCGCGCTCGCCGTCCGCACCTTGCCGGCGAAGCAGCAGTGGTGGGGCCGCATCTGGGGCACCGTGGGCGCCGTCGTGCTTCGCCTCGCCTTTCTGTTCGTCGTCACCTTCTTGCTGCAGGTGCCGCTCCTCAAGTTCGTCGGCGGCGCGATCCTGATCTGGATCGCGATCAAGCTGCTGCGCCCGCAGGAAGACGCCCACGGGTCGGTGCGCGAGGGATCGTCGCTCGTCGATGCCATCTGGGTCATCATGGTGGCTGACGTGACGATGAGCCTCGACAACGTCCTGGCGGTCGCGGGCGCGGCAGGTGGCAACTTCGGCCTGGTCGTGTTCGGCATCCTGATCTCGCTGCCGCTCGTCGTCTTCGGGAGCGGCGTGATCGGCTGGCTGATGGGCCGCTGGGTGTGGATCGTGTGGCTCGGCGGTGGGATCCTCGGCTACGTGGCGGGCGAGATGATCATCACCGATCAGGTCATCCACACCTGGCTCGGTCCCGCCGCCGACGCGCTGCATCGCCCGATCCCCATCGTGCTGTTCATCGGGCTCACCGCGCTCGGCTGGTGGCTGTCGCGGCGCGATCCGGGCCTGGAGAGGCACGCCACGCCGTGAGTCCGGGGCCCAGACCGGGACGGGGGAACGCCGCCGGGGCCGGTCCCCGGGCCGTCCTCGATGGACATCGCGCCCGTCAAGTCGACGCGGATCTACGAGGAGATCGTCCGGCAGATCAAGTCGATGATCAGCGAGGGACGCCTGAAGAGCGGCGACCAGCTCCCGCCCGAGCGCGATCTCGCGGAGAAGTTCCTCGTCAGCCGCACCTCGGTGCGCGAAGCGCTGCGCGCCCTCGAGAGCGTCGGGCTCATCGAGATCCGGCCCGGAGAGGGGACCTTCGTCCGCGAGGTCTCGGTGGAGGCGCTCGTCGAGCCGCTGGCCCTCGTCCTGCTCTCGCAGCGCGAGATGATCGGCGAGCTCTTCGAGGCGCGCCGGCTGCTCGAGCCCGCCATCGCCGCGCTCGCCGCCCGGCGCGCCACGCGCGAAGAGGTCCAGGAGATGGAGCGCCTCCTGGACGAGCAGGCGAGGGAGATCCGCGCGGGGAACACGGGGCTCGCGCAGGACGCCGCCTTCCACGCGGCCATCGGCACCGCCGCGCACAACCGCGCGATCACCCGCATCGTCCACGCGGTGATGGATCTGCTCGGGCAGAGCCGGGAGGAGGCGATCAGCACGCCGGGCCGCCCCACGCGCTCGCACGAAGACCATCGCCGGATCCTCGACGCGATCCGCACCGGCGACGCCGGCGGCGCCGAGCGCGCGATGCTCGATCACGTCGTCGCGGTCGAAGCGCTCGTGCTTCGCTCCGGCCGAAAGAGCCCTTGACCGGGCGCGCGGGCGCCGCGTACACTCCGACCACGATGACGCAGCGTACGAGCTCGCGGTTGCTGTCGCTAGGCTTGGTAATCCTGGCGCTGCCGGGCCTGCCCGGAGCATCCACGAGCTAAGCGCGGGCTCGGGTGCCACGGGCAGGATGATCGGCCCGTGGCGACGACAGAGGGAGTAAGGCCACGGGATGCTGATCCGTGGCCTTTTTGTTTTTGTCCCCCTGGTCGGAGGAGCCGAGACGTTGTTTGACGGGAGTGCGGTCCATCCTGTAGAATCAAAAGGCTTTTTCAGTCCTTCAGGACGGAGACCCACGCCCATGACAAAGCTCGTCTACTTCTTCGGTTCCGGCAAGGCGGAAGGCTCCTCCCTGATGCGCAACCTCCTCGGCGGCAAAGGCTGCGAGCTCGCCGAGATGACGAACCTCGGCATTCCCGTCCCGCCCGGGTTCACGATCACCACCGAAGCGTGGGCCGAGTACACGAGTCGCGACCGGCGACTGCCCGACGGGCTCTGGGACCAGGTCCTCGAGAATCTGAAGAAGCTGGAGAAGGCGGCCGGGCCTCACCTTCGGTGACGCGAAGCGGCCCCTCCTCGTCTCGGTCCGCTCCGGCGCCCGCGTGTCGATGCCCGGCATGATGGAGACCGTCCTCAACCTCGGCCTCAACGACACGACCGTGGAAGGCCTCGTGCAGTGGACGGGCAACGAGCGCTTCGCCCTGGATTGCTATCGCCGCTTCATCACGATGTTCGGGGACGTCGTGCTGCACATCAAGCGCGAGGCGTTCGACGAGCATCTCGAGGCGGTCAAGAAGCGGCTCGGCGTGAAGAGCGATCCGGAGATCCCCGCCGTCGACCTCCGCAAGCTCGTCCAGACCTACAAGGACATCGTGCAGGAGCGCACCGGCGCGATGTTCCCGCAGGATCCGCACGAGCAGCTCCGGCTCGCGGTCCAGGCCGTCTTCGAGTCCTGGTTCGTGAAGAAGGCGATCGAGTATCGCCGCATCCACGGCATCCCGGGGGACTGGGGCACGGCCGTCACGATCATGTCGATGGTCTTCGGCAATCTCGGGGAGTCCTCGGGCACGGGCGTCGGCTTCACGCGCGATCCGCGGACGGGCGAGGCGCACTTCTACGCGGAGTTCCTCTCCAACGCGCAGGGCGAGGACGTGGTGGCCGGCACCCGCACGCCGGAAGGCATCGACGGGCTGCACGCGCGGATGCCCTCGGTGTACGACGAGCTGCTGCAGATCGCCGCCCGCCTGGAGCGGCACTACAAGGACATGCAGGACATCGAGTTCACCGTGCAGGAAGGCACGCTCTACCTCCTGCAGACGCGCGCGGGCAAACGCTCCGCGGAAGCGGCCGTGCGCGTGGCCGTGGACCTCGTCCACGAGCACGTCCTCGATCGCGACACCGCGCTCATGCGCGTGCGGCCGGCCGATCTCAACCACGTGCTCCACCCGCGCTTCGACGAGAAGGACAAGGAGCGCGCGATCGCGCAGAAGCGCCTGCTGGCCCGCGGACTGCCCGCGGCGCCGGGCGCGGCGGTCGGGCAGGTGGTGTTCGACGCCGACACCGCGGTCGAGCGCGCGAAGGCCGGCCACAAGGTCATCCTCGTGCGCCCGGAGACCTCGCCGGAAGACATCGCCGGGATGTACGCGGCCGAAGGCATCCTCACCGCGCGCGGCGGGCGCACGTCGCACGCGGCCGTGGTGGCGGTCGGCATGGGCAAGCCCTGCATCGTCGGCGCCTCCGACGTCCTGGTGGACGAGGAACGTCTCGAGTTCGAAGCGGGCGGCGTGAAGGTGCGCGACGGCGACGTCATCTCCGTCGACGGCAGCACCGGCGAGGTGCTGCTCGACGCCGTGGAGACGATCCAGCCGGAGCTGAGCAGCGCCTTCAACGAGTTCCTCGGCTGGGCGGACGAGCGCCGGTCACTCGGCGTGCGCGCGAACGCCGACACGCCGGCGGACGCGGCGAAGGCCCGCGAGTTCGGCGCGGAGGGCATCGGCCTGGTCCGCACCGAGCACATGTTCTTCGCGCCGGAGCGGATCGCGATCGTGCGCGAGATGATCATGGCGCCGGATCCGGCCACGCGCCGCGCGGCCGTGGCGAAGCTCCTCCCGTTCCAGCGCGAGGACTTCATCGGCATCTTCCGCGCGATGGAGGGGCTGCCCGGTCACCATCCGGCTGCTCGACCCGCCGCTCCACGAGTTCCTGCCGAACTGGAAGGAATACCAGGAGCTCGTCGAGGAGCGTTCGCGCCTCGACGCGCTCGGCATCAATCCCGAGCGGCGCCCGCGGCTCGATGCGCTCATCGCCGCCGTCGAGAAGCTGCGCGAGTCGAACCCGATGCTCGGGCACCGCGGCTGCCGGCTCGGCATCACCAATCCCGAGATCTACGGCATGCAGGTGCGCGCGATCATGGAGGCCGCCTGCACGGTGGCCGAGCAGGGCGTCCGCGTCGAGCCCGAGATCATGATCCCGCTCACCGGCACCATCGGCGAGATGAAGCTGACGTACGACCAGGCGGAGCACATCGCGAAGGGCGTCACGGCCGAGACGGGCGTCGCCGTCAAGTACTCGATCGGCACCATGATCGAGGTCCCGCGCGCCGCGCTCATCGCCGACCAGATCGCGCAGCACGCGCAGTTCTTCTCCTTCGGCACCAACGACCTCACCCAGATGACGTTCGGCTACAGCCGCGACGACGTCGCGAAGTTCCTGCCGGACTACCTGCAGAAGGGCCTCGTGCCCTCGGACCCCTTCTCCGTGCTCGACCAGGAGGGCGTCGGCGAGCTCGTGAAGATCGGCATCGAGCGCGGACGGCGGACGCGGCCCGATCTGAAGATCGGCATCTGTGGCGAGCACGGGGGCGAGCCGTCGTCGGTCGAGTTCTGCCACCGCGTCGGGATGACCTACGTGTCGTGCTCGCCCTTCATGATCCCGATCGCGCGCCTCGCGGCCGCGCAGGCGCGGATCCGCGAGCGCGAGGCGGCGGGGGCACAGCGTGGCTGACCTCAACGACGAACGTATTGGCGACCGCAGGGCTGCTCTAGGAGGACGGCTGTGAAAATGTCAGGGGCGCGGATGGTGCTCGAGTGTCTCAAGCGCGAAGGCGTGGACACGATCTTCGGTCTGCCCGGCGGCGCGGTGCTTCCGATCTACGACGTCCTCTACGACTTCGAAGGCCTGCGTCACATCCTCGTCCGCCAGGAAGCCGCGGCGGGCCACGCCGCCGAGGGCTACGCCCGCACGACCGGCAAGGTCGGCGTGTGCCTCGTGACGTCGGGGCCGGCGGCGACCAACCTCGTCACCGCGCTGCAGGACGCGATGATGGACTCGATCCCCATCGTCGCCTTCACCGGCCAGGTGCCCACGCACCTGATCGGCAACGACGCCTTCCAGGAAGCGGACAACGTCGGGATCACGCGCCCGTGCACCAAGCACAACTTCCTCGTGAAGGACGGCAAGGACATCGGGCCGATCATCCGCGAGGCGTTCCACATCGCGTCGACCGGGCGGCCCGGCCCCGTGCACATCGACCTGCCCAAGGACATCCTGGTGAAGGAGGCCGAGCTGATCTGGCCCGAGCGCGTGCACCTGCGCTCCTACAACCCGACGTACGACGGGCACCCGGGGCAGATCAAGCGCGCGGCGAAGTCGATCGTGCGGGCGAAGTCCCCGGTGTTCTACGTGGGCGGCGGCGTGATCTCCGCCGACGCCAGCGCCGGAGCTCCGCGAGCTCGCCGAGCTGACGCAGGTCCCGCTCACGCAGACGCTCATGGGGCTCGGCGCGTTTCCGATGGCGCATCCGCTCTCGCTCGACATGCTCGGCATGCACGGCAGCTACTACGCGAACATGGCCGTCCACCACTCGGACTGCCTGGTCGCCATCGGCGCGCGCTTCGACGACCGGGTGACCGGGCCGCGTGGACGCGTTCGCGCCGAACGCCGAGATCATCCACATCGACGTCGATCCCTCGTCGATCTCGAAGAACATCAAGGTCGACGTCCCGATCGTGGGCGACTGCAGGCGCGTGCTCGGCAAGCTGCTCGAGGCCGTGCGCGAGGAGCTGAAGCAGGAGGTGCCGGCGCCGGTGCGCGAAGCGCGCGCCGCAGTGGGCCGAGCGGATCGCCGCGTGGAAGCGTGACTTCCCGTTCCGCTACGACTGGGACGACGACGTCATCAAGCCCCAGTACGTGATGCAGGAGATCTCCAACCTCACGCAACGGCGAGGCCTTCATCGTCACCGGCGTCGGCCAGCACCAGATGTGGGCGGCGCAGTACTACCGCTTCAAGCACCCGCGCCGGTGGTGCACCTCGGGCGGTCTCGGGACGATGGGGTACGGGCTGCCGACGGCGATGGGCGTGCAGGCCGCGCACCCGGGCAAGCTCGTCATCAACATCGACGGCGACGGGTCGTTCCAGATGAACAGCCAGGAGATGGCGACGTGCTTCACGGAGAACCTGCCCGTGAAGACCGTCATCATCAACAACAGCGGCCACGGCATGGTGCGGCAGTGGCAGCGGATCATCTACAAGGAGCGCTACTGCGCGATCGACCTGCCGGGCATCCCGGACTGGGTCAAGCTCGCGGAGGCCTACGGCTGCGTCGGCCTGCGGGTGACCAAGCCGAGCGAGGTGGTGCCGGCCATCGAGAAGATGCTGAGCACGCCGGCGCCGGTGATCCTCGACGTGTGCGTCGACAAGGACGAGTGCGTCTTCCCGATGGTGCCGGCCGGCGGCGCCAACACCGACATGATCCTGGCGCCTGCCCTCGCGTGAGACGAGGGAGAAGGCCGCCAAGTCGCAGACGGGGTTTTGATGAGCACGGGCAACGGCAGCGGCGAGCCGCGCAAGCACACGATCTCGGTCCTCGTCGAGAACCGCTTCGGCGTCCTCTCCCGCGTCGCGGGGCTCTTCTCGGCGCGTGGCTACAACATCGAGAGCCTGTCGGTGGGCGAGACCCTCGACCCCGCCGTCTCGCGGATGACGCTCGTCGTGCGCGGCGACGAGTTCGTGATCGAGCAGGTGACGAAGCAGCTCCACAAGCTCATCGACGTCATCAAGGTCTCGGACCTCACCGACGACAGCCACGTCGACCGGGAGCTCGTGCTGATTCGCGTGAACGCGGAGCCGCAGCACCGCGCCGAGATCCTCCGGAGCGCGGACATCTTCCGCGCGAAGGTCATCGACGTCACGCCGGTCTCCTTCATCCTCGAGGCGACGGGCGACGAGGCGAAGATCGACGCGCTCATCGAGCTGCTCCGGCCCATGGGCATCCAGGAGATCGTGCGGACCGGCCGCGTGGCGATCGCGCGCGGCCCCAAGGGCCGGGTGGCCCGCAAGGTGGAAACCGCAAAGCGGAGCCGATCCGCGGACGACCCGCGGGTGGTCGGATTCGCCGATTGACATGTGACGGCTTCGCCGTCAATGACGGGCGACGAGAACCGATACAGAAAGGGAAAGCATGCCGGCCAAGATCTACTACGACCAGGACGCGGACCTCGGGCTGCTCAAGACCAAGAAGGTCGCGATCATCGGCTACGGCAGCCAGGGCCACGCCCATGCGCTGAACCTGCGCGACTCGGGCCAGGACGTCGTCGTCGGTCTCTACAAGGGATCGAAGAGCGCCGTCCGCGCGGAGAAGGACGGCCTGCGGGTCGCCAGCGTCGCGGACGCGACGGCGATGGCCGAGGTCGTGATGATCCTGCTCCCGGACCAGACGCAGCGCTCGGTCTTCGAGGCCGAGATCAGGCAGGGGCTCAGCAAGGGCAAGATGGTGATGTTCGCGCACGGCTTCAACATCCACTTCAACCAGGTGGTGCCGCCGCCGGACGTCGACGTCACGATGATCGCGCCCAAGGCGCCGGGCCACATCATGCGCGACCTCTTCGTGCAGGGGCCGGGCGTCCCCGCGCTCGTGGCCGTGCACCAGGACGTCTCCGGCAAGGCGCGCGACATGGCGCTCGCCTACGGCAAGGGCGTCGGCTGCACGCGCGCCGGGCGTCATCGAGACCACCTTCAAGGAAGAGACCGAGACCGACCTGTTCGGCGAGCAGACCACGCTCTGCGGCGGCATCTCGCACCTGATCAAGGCGGCGTTCGAGACGCTCGTGGAGGCCGGCTACCAGCCGGAGGTCGCGTACTTCGAGTGCATGCACGAGATGAAGCTGATCGTGGACCTCTTCTACCAGGGCGGCCTCGCCTACATGCGGCTACTCCGTCTCCGACACCGCGGAGTACGGCGACTACACGCGCGGCCCGCGGGTCGTGAGCGACGAGACGAAGCGCGAGATGAAGAAGATCCTCGACGAGATCCAGTCCGGGCAGTTCGCGCGCGAGTGGGTGCTGGAGAACCAGGCCAACCGCGCGGGCTTCCTGGCCATGCGTCGACGCGACGCCGATCACCAGATCGAAGAGGTCGGCAAGCGGCTCCGCTCGATGATGGCCTGGATCAAGCCGCCGCGGGAGTAGCGATGGACGAGAAGCTTCCCGTCGCGCGCGAGGGCTGGCCGTTCATCCTCCTGCCGGGAGCGGTGGCGGTGGTCTTGGCACTCCTCGGCCGTCGCAAGCTCGCCCTGCCGTTCGCGGCGGCCTCGCTCGCGTCGCTCGGGTTCTTCCGGGATCCCGAGCGCGAGATTCCCGCCGTCGTCGACGGCGTGCTCTCGCCGGCCGACGGGCGGGTGACGTCGGTGGACGAGGCGGTGGATCCGTTCGTCGGGCGCGGCGGTGCGGGTGTCGATCTTCCTGTCGCCGCTCGACGTCCACGTCAACCGCGCGCCGATCGCCGGGCTCGTGGTGGACACGGCCTATCACGCCGCGGCCGGCTTCGTGGCCGCCTACAACCCCGAGGCGGGCGAGGTGAACGAGCGCTGCACCATCCGCATCCAGGGCGACGCGGCGCGGGTGACCGTCGTCCAGATCGCGGGGGTGGTGGCGCGGCGCATCGTGTGCCGGGTCGCGCGCCGGCCAGAAGCTCGAGGCCGGCGAGCGGATCGGGCATGATCCGATTCGGCTCGCGGACCGACTGTCTACATGCCGCGCGGCACCGACCGTGCACGTGCAGCCCGGGTGACCGCGTGATCGGCGGCGTCACCGTGCTGGGGTCGCTCGCGATGATCCGCCGTCGACACCCGAGGACGACGCGGCGCGCCGGCACTGGGACAGGGCTGCGCGAGAAGCGGAGCCGGTCGATCTTCCTGCTGCCGAGCCTGCTCACCACGGGCAACCTCTTCTGCGGCTTCCTCGCGCTGCTCCTCACCGTGCAGGGGCGCTACACCGACGCGGCGATCGCCATCTTCGTCGCGATGGTGATGGACCTCCTCGACGGCCGCGTGGCGCGGCTGATGAAGGCCACGAGCCAGTTCGGCGTGGAGTACGACTCGCTCGCCGACGTGGTGTCGTTCGGCGTCGCGCCGGCCTTCCTCATGTACTCGTTCGCGCTCGCGAAGCTCGGCCGGCCGGCGTGGTTCGCCGCCTTCCTCTTCGCGATCTGCGGCGCGCTGCGCCTGGCGCGCTTCAACGTGCTTCACCGGCGTCGCGACAAGCGCTACTTCACGGGCCTGCTCGATCCCGGCCGCCGCGGCCGTGCGTCGCCTCGACCGTCATCTTCGCTGCACAGCCTCGGCGTCGAGCCGGCGCGCGTGGTGCTCGTGGTGATGGCGATCGGCACCTACCTGGTGGCGCTGCTGATGGTGTCGACGTTCAAGTACTGGAGCTTCAAGGAGGTCGGACTGGGCGCGCCGCCAGCCCGGCCCAGACGCTGCTCGTCGTCGTCCTCGGCGTGATGATCGTGGCGACGAACCCGGAGCTGTTCCTCTTCCTCATCTTCACCGGGTACGCGCTGTCCGGACCCGTGCGCCGTCTCATCGTGGGACGCACGCCGGTGCCGGAGCCCGTGCCCGCGAAGGACACGCCCTGAACGTTCAAGGACCCCCGGACGGAGGGTCTCAACATGGATCGCGTGATCATCTTCGACACGACGTTGCGGGACGGCGAGCAGTCGCCGGGCTTCTCGATGAACACCATGGAGAAGCTGGAGATGGCGCGGCAGCTGGCGCGACTGCACGTCGACGTCATCGAGGCGGGCTTCCCGATCTCCTCCGACGAGGACTTCGAGGCGACGCGCGAGGTGGCGCGCCAGGTGGGCACGCTCGAGGGCGCGCCCAGTCATCTGCGGGCTCTCGCGCGTGGGCCTGGGCGACATCGACCGCTGCTGGGAGGCGGTGAAGTACGCGAGGAAGCCGCGCATCCACACCTTCGTGGCCACCTCGGACATCCACCTCAAGTACAAGCTCCGCAAGTCGCGCGCGGAGATCCTGAAGGCGGCGGTGGAGGCCGTGAAGCACGCGCGCGGCTACTGCGAGGACGTCGAGTTCTCGCCCGAGGACGCCTCGCGCTCCGACTTCGACTACATGTGCGACGTGCTCGACGCCGTCATCGACGCCGGCGCGCGCACGATCAACATCCCGGACACCGTCGGCTACGCGATCCCGCAGGAGTGGGGCCAGCGCATCGCGAACATCCGCGAGCGCCTGAAGCGGCACGAGGGCAAGGACGTCCTCTCCGTGCACTGCCACAACGACCTCGGGCAGGCGGTCGCGAACTCGCTGACCGGCGTGATGAACGGGGCGCGCCAGGTCGAGTGCACGATCAACGGCATCGGCGAGCGGGCCGGCAACGCCTCGCTCGAAGAGATCGTGATGGCGCTCCACACGCGCAAGGACTTCTTCGACGTCGACACGCGGCGTGAAGACGGAGGAGATCTTCCGCACCTCGCGGCTGCTCTCGCACATCACCGGCATCCACGTCCAGCCGAACAAGGCCATCGTCGGCGAGAACGCCTTCGCGCACGAGGCGGGCATCCACCAGGACGGCGTGCTCAAGGAGAAGCTCGACCTACGAGATCATGAGGCCCGAGGACATCGGGCGGCCCTCCAACAAGCTCGTGCTCGGCAAGCACTCCGGCCGCGCCGCCCTCGTCGGCGCGCCTCAAGGAGCTCGGCTTCGACCTCGCGGCCGGCGAGCTCGACCGCGCGTTCAAGACGTTCAAGGACCTCGCCGACCGGAAGAAGGAGGTCTACGACGAGGACCTCATCGCGCATCGTCACCGACGAGGCCACCCAGGTGCCGGAGACCGTACACCGCTCGAGTACCTGCACGTGCATCAGCGGCACCGGCGTGATTCCGTCGGCGACCGTGAAGCTCAAGAAGGACGGGGCAGATCATTCCAGGACTCCGGCGTCGGGCGACGGTCCGGTGGACGCGGTGCTGGCCGCCATCGACGCCATCACGGGGATGAAGGGCCGGCTGCAGGACTACGCGATCCGCGCCGCCACCTCCGGCAAGGACGCGCTCGGCGAGGTGTCGGTCAAGGTCGACTTCGACGGCACCGTGGTGTCCGGCAAGGGCTCGTCGACCGACGTCATCGAGGCGAGCGCGCGCGCCTACCTGAACGCGCTCAACCGCCTGCGTGCAGCAGCGGGACAGCGCAGCAAGGACGCCGCCGGGGCCTAGCATGCCGACCTACAAGATCGCGGTCCTGCCCGGCGACGGCATCGGGCAGGAGGTCACGCCGGAGGCCGTGCGCGTGCTGAGGCGCCGTGGGCAAGCGCGCCGGCGTCTCGTTCGAGTTCGAGCAGGCGCTGGTCGGCGGCTGCGGCCATCGACGCCACCGGCCGGCCGCTGCCGCCCGCGAGTCTCTGGCGCTCTGCCGGAAGGCGCGACGCCATTCTGTTCGGGTCGGTCGGCGGTCCGAAGTGGGACAGCCTCCCGCAGGAGCAGCGTGCCGAGCGCGGTCTGCTCGCCCTGCGCAAGGAGCTCGACCTCTTCGCCAACCTGCGGCCGGCGACGTGCTTTCCCGATGCTCGTGGACGCCTCGCCGCTGAAGCGCTCGGTGGTCGAGGGCACCGACATCATGGTGATCCGCGAGCTCACGGGCGGCCTCTACTTCGGCGAGCCGCGCGGCATCGAGACGCTTCGCCGACGGCGGCGAGCGTGCCGTCAACACCATGGTCTACACGTCGCGCGAGATCGAGCGGGTCGCGCGCGTCGGCTTCGACGTGGCGCGTAAGCGGCGCAAGCAAGCTGACCTCGGTCGACAAGGCCAACGTGCTGATCGTCTCGCAGCTCTGGCGCGACGTCGTCACGCCGCGTCGGCGAAGGACTATCCCGACGTCACGCTCGAGCACGTGCTCGTCGACAACTGCGCGATGGCGCTGGTCCAGAAGCCGACGCAGCTTCGACACGCATCGTCACCGAGAACACCTTCGGCGACATCCTGTCCGACGAGGCGGCGATCCTGGTCGGCTCGCATGGGCATGCTGCCGTCGGCGTCGCTCGGCGGCGAGGTCGGCGCTCTACGAGCCGGTGCACGGGACGGCGCCGGACATCGCGGGCCAGGGCATCGCCAACCCGATCGCGGCCGATTCTGTCCGCGGCGATGCTGCTGCGGTACTCGCTGGACCTGCGGCGCGCACGCCGACCGCGATCGACGCCGCGGTGCTGCGCGTGCTCGAGCAGGGCTACCGGACGCGCGACATCGCGCGCGTCGGGGACGAAGGTGGTCGGCACCGCCGAGATGGGCGACCTCGTCGTGCAGGAGCTGGAGGCGCGCGCCTGATGGCGACGGGAGTCACGATCGCGGTGGTCGGCGCCACGGGCGCGGCGGGCAGACGACGCTCAAGATCCTCGAGGAGCGCAAGTTCCCCGTGCGCGAGCTGCCGGTGCTTCGCCTCCGAGCGCTCGGTGGGCAAGACCGTGACGTTCGCGGGCGAGGACGATGCCGCATCGCGCCGCGTCGAGGCGGGGGCGTTCAAGGGCGTCGACATCGCGTTCTGCTCGGCCGGGCTCCGCGCAGTCGAGGGAGTACGCGCCGCTGATCGCGCAAGGACGGCGCGGTCGTCGTCGACAAGTCCAACGCCTTCCGGATGGACCCGAAGGTTCCGCTCGTCGTGCCGGAGATCAACCCGCACGCGGCGCGGCGCCACGAGGGCATCCTCGTCCTGTCCCAACTGCACGACGATCGTCACCGTGATGCCGCTCAAGCCGCTCCACGACGCCGGCCGGCTCACGCGCGTGGTGGCCACGAGCTTCCAGGCGGTGTCGGGCGCCGGCGTGAACGGCATCGAGGAGCTGCGCGAGCAGACGCTGGCGTGGGCGCGCGGCGAGGCGATCACGCCGCGGCACTTCCCGCATCCGATCGCGTTCAACCTGCTCCCGCACATCGACGCGTTCCAGCCCAACGGCTACACCGGCGAGGAGATGAAGCTGGTCAACGAGCTGCGCAAGATCCTCGAGCTGCCCGAGCTCCTCGTCGCGCCGACCACCGTGCGCGTGCCGGTCTTCACCTGTCACTCGATCGCCGTGAACGCCGAGACCGAGGCGCAAGATCGGCGTGCCGGAGGCGCGCGCAGCTCTTCGAGCGCTTCCCGGGTCTCAAGCTGTGGGACGAGCCGGCCGAGCAGCGCTATCCCATGCCCATCACGGTCGAGGGGCAGGACGACTGCTACGTGGGCCGCGTCCGCGAGGACCTGTCGCACCCGCGCGCCCTGAACTTCTGGGTCGTCGGCGACCAGCTCCGGAAGGGCGCGGCGACCAACGCGGTGCAGATCGCGGAGCTTGTCCTCGACTGGGGGGCTCCGGGCGCCCCCCGAGCCCCCCGCTCCGCGCCCCGGCATAGCCGTGGCGCTCCGCGCTGATCCGAGCGGCGACGTCGAGCTTCACGATAACGGCGGCTCGGCGCGTCGTTCGCCTGGAGCTCGCCTACGACGGCACGGCGTACGCGGGCTGGCAGGTCCAGCCCGACGTCGCGACCGTCCAGGGCACCGTGCTCGCGGCCGCCCGGAGCGTCCTCGGCGAGCCGGTCCGGCTCGTCGGCGCCAGCCGGACCGACGCCGGGCGTCCACGCGCTGCGCCAGGTCGCGTCGCTCACCACGACGCCGCGCTCGCCGCCGCCGCACGATCGCGCGGCGCTCAACGCCACGCTGCCCGTCCGACGTGCGCATCCTCGGTGCCGCGAGGCGCCCGCCGACGTTCGATGCCCGGCGTCGGCGCTGCGGGCAAGCGCTACGCCTACGTGATCGACAACGGCGCCGGTGGCGGCGCCGCTCCTGCGCCGCTACGCCTGGCACGTGCCGCAGGGCGCTCGACCTCGCGGCGATGCGGGCGGCGCTCGCGGCGACGTGCGCGGGACGCCACGACTTCAGCGCGTTCTGCGCGGCGCCCGGGCGCGAGGCGCCGCCGACGTGCCACGTGCGCGGCGTCCACGTCCTGCGCCGGCGCGCGCGGGTCGTCCTGGCTGATCTCCGCCGATCGCTTCCTGCACCACATGGTGCGCAACCTCGTCGGGCAGCGCGCGTGGACGGTCGGGCGCGGCGCGCGACCGCCGGCGTGGCTCGCGGAGGTCCTCGCGGTCGCGTGACCGGCAGGCGCGCGGGCGCCACCGCGCCCGCCCACGGCGCTCACGCTCGTCCGGGTGCTGTACGGCCGCGCGGCGGAGCACGTGGGCCGCGCGCGACCTGCTAGAATTCGCACGAGCCTCATGCGCACCTACCTGAAGATCCGGGCGGACCGCGTCGAAGAGGTGACCGGCGAGGTCGTCCGCGAGCAGCCGCTCACGGTCTACGTCAACGGCGAGCGCTTCCTCACGCTGCTGTGCTCGCCCATGAAGCTCGAAGCGCTGGTCGTCGGCTACCTCTGGATGGAGAAGGTCATCCGGAGCCTCGACGAGTACGTCCGGGATCACGGTCTCCCCGGTCGACGGTCGCGCCGACGTCACGCTGCGCAGCCGGTGGAGCTGCCGACCGAGCGCATCCTCACCTCGGGCTGCGGCGGCGGCATCACGTTCCGGATCGATCATCGCCTGTTCCCGCGCCTGTCGCTCGCAGCTGCGGGTGCGGCCGCCGGGATCTGCACAGCGCGCATGAAGGACCTGTTCGCCGCCGCCGTGCACTACAAGGAGCTCGCGCGGCATCCACGGCGCGGCGCTCGCCGACGAGCGGCGGCTCCTCGTGGTCGCCGAGGACGTCGGCCGCCACAACGCCGTCGACAAGGTCAAGGGCGAGGCGCTGCTGCGCGGGATCCCGACCGAGGACCGGATCCTGCTGTCCACCGGACGCATCTCGTCCGAGATGCTCCTCAAGGCCGCGCGGATGGGCGTGCCCGTGGTGGCGTCGCGGACCTCGCCGACCGAGATGGCGGTGGCGCTCGCCGAGCAGCTCAACGTGACCGTGTGCGGCTACGTGCGTGCCGACAGCCTGAACCTGTACGCGGGCGACGCGGTGCGTGGCGCTGCCATCGATCAGGGACGCCCGTCGAGGAGGCCGAGCCGGCGTGAGTGACGCAGGGCGCGCCGAGTCCGAGCAGCGACCGTGCCTACAAGCGCCGCTTCCGCGACAAGGGCAACAAGCGCGACGACTAGGCGCGTCGACCTCTTTCGAGAGGCCGTCGCGCCACCTGGACGATCCCGCACGAGTCGACCGCCTGCTCTTCGAGCCTCGGCCGCTACTACAACCCGCTCACGGACGGCCCGATCGTGGACCTCGCCACGCGCCGCCGGGTGGCCGAGTGCCTCGCGCGCGGGGGCGGTGGAGGAGGCGCGAGCCCTCATTCGCGCGTGTCTCGACCGGTATCGCGGCGGCATCGACGACGGCGTCCAGGCCTGAACCCGACCCCGCAGTCGGGGGACGCAAGTGACTGCCGGGATGCTCCTTAGGCGCGGCTCGTCTTGACATCCTGGTCTGACCACCCTATGGTCGCGCCGCATGTGCGATTTCGTTACCTATCGAGGAGGTCGCGGACATGACCCATGAGCCTCACCGACTGGCTTCAGCAGAACCGCCTCATCGTCGTCGCCGTCGACGCCGCCGCTCGACGCGTCCGCGCTGAAGGGTGCGGCCGACGTCTGCACCGACGTCTCGTGCGCCGAGCGGACGCGTCGTCGTCACCGACGAGACACCGCCTGCAGGCGGCGCTCGACGCGCTGAACGCGGGCGACATCGTGCAGGCTCGACGGCGGAACGCCGGCGCAGCCGGAGCGCATCGTCGTCGTGCGCCGCGTGTGGGAAGAGCTGACCAGCCCCGAGTTCTGGTGATCCGCGCACCGGACCTCCAACCCCCTCGCAGAGGAGGTTCTCCATGAGCCTGTCGCGACGTGACTTCCTGAAGATTCGGCGGCGCGACCGCGGCCGGCGTCGCGGTCGGGGCCGGCGTTCGATCTCGCGCCCGTCGAAGCGGCGGCGACCTCGCTGAAGATCAAGGAAGCGAAGGCGTTCGCCGAGCGTGTGTCCCTACTGCGCGGTCGGGCTGCGGCCAGCTCATCTACGCCAAGGACGACAAGATCATCGACATCGAGGGCAACCCGGACACGCCGCACACCCTGGGCCGGCTCTGCCCGAAGGGCGCCGCGACCATCCAGCTCTCGAACAACCCGCTCCGGCCGACCAAGGCGCTCTACCGCGCGCCCGGCTCGGACAAGTGGGAGGAGAAGCCGCTCGAGTGGATGTACGAGCAGATCGCCAAGCGCTACTACGACACGCGCGAGAAGTACTTCATCGAGAAGGAGAAGGACAAGGACGGCAACGAGGTCGTCGTCAACCGCCTGGAGGCGATCGCCTCGCTCGGCTCGGCGTGCATCGACAACGAGGAGTGCTACCTCCTCTCCAAGCTGAACCGGACGCTGGGGATCGTCTACCACGAGCATCAGGCCAGGGTCTGACACTGCGCCACGGTCCCAGCTTTGGGGACCACGTTCGGGCGCGGGGCGATGACGACGAACCTGATCGACATCCAGCACTCGGATGTCATCATGGCGACCTCCAACATGGCCGAGAACCACCCGGTGGGCTTCCAGTGGGTGATGAAGGCCAAGGAGCGCGGCGCCAAGCTCATCCACGTCGACCCGCGCTTCACGCGCACCAGCGCGGCCGCCGACATCCACGTGCCGCTCCGCTCGGGCACCAACATCGTGTTCTTCGGCGGCCTGATCAACTACGCGATCGCAGAACAACCTCTACTTCAAGGACTACGTCGTCCACTACACGAACGCGTCGTTCCTCATCGACCCGGCGTTCAAGACGCCGACGGACCTCGACGGGCTCTTCACGGGCTACGACGAGGCGAAGAAGACCTACGACCGGTCGAGCTGGAAGTACCAGCTCGACGGCGAGGGCAACCCGAAGCGTGACCTCACGCTGAAGGACCCGAACACGGTCTTCCAGCTCCTGCGGCGCCACTACAGCCGCTACACGCTCGACATGGTCGAGCGCGTCTGCGGCATCCCGAAGGCGAAGTTCGAGGAGGTCGCCCAGCTCTTCTGCGGCAACTCCGGTCCCGAGAAGACCGGGCACCATCACCTACGCGCTGAACCTCACCCAGCACACCAACGGCGTCGAGAACATCCGCGCGCTGTGCATGCTGCAGCTCCTCCTCGGCAACATCGGGCGGCCGGGCGGCGGCGTCGTCGCGCTGCGCGGTCACGCCAACGTGCAGGGCGCGACCGACCTCGAGCTGCTCTACCACGAGCTGCCCGGCTACCTGCCGATGCCGCTGCGCGACCCGCATCCCGATCTCAAGACCTATCTCGAGAAGGAGACGCCGAAGGGCGGGTTCTGGGTCAACCGGCCGAAGTTCATGGTGAGCCTGCTCAAGGCCTTCTACGGCGACGCCGCCACCAAGGACAACGAGTTCGGCTACCAGTGGCTGCCCAAGCGCGCCTCGGCCGACGCCTACAGCCACCAGCACATGTTCGTGGACATGTACAACGGCAAGATCAAGGGCTTCCTCGCCGACGGCCAGAACCCGGCGGTGGGCGGCCCCAACGCCAAGCTCGCCCGCGCCGCGCATGGGCAAGCTCGACTGGCTGGTCGTCGTCGACATCTTCCTCACCGAGACGGCCGAGTTCTGGAAGGCGCCGGGCGTCAACCCGAAGGACGTCAAGACCGAGGTGTTCTTCCTGCCGGCCGCGCCGGCCGCGGAGAAGGACGGCTCGCTCACCAACACCATGCGGCTCATCCAGTGGCACGAGCGGGCGGTGAAGCCGCCCGGCGACGTCGCGCTCCGACGCCGACTTCTTCTGCCGCCTGGCCCACCGGCTGCAGAAGATGTACGCGGGCTCCAAGAAGGACCGCGACAAGGGCTTCCTGGCCGCCAACTTCACGTACGGCGAGCAAGCCCGATCGAGCCGGACATGGTCGAGGTGCTGAAGGAGATCAACGGCTTCGCCACCGAGGACATCACCGACAAGGACGGCAAGGTCGTCTACAAGAAGGGCCAGCCGCTCAACACGTTCGCGCACCTCACCGACGACGGCAAGACGACGTCGGGCTGCTGGATCTACACGGGCGTCACCGTCGAGGGCCCCGACGGCAAGCTCGTCAACAAGGCGGCCGCGCGCAAGCCCGCCGACGAGAAGGACTACCTCGGCGCACGGCTGGGGCTTCGCGTGGCCGGCCAACCGCCGCATCATCTACAACCGCGCCTCGGCCGACCTCGCGGGCAAGCCGTGGAGCGAGAAGAAGAAGCTCATCTGGTGGGACCCGGAGGCGCCCGGCGACGCAAGCCGGACGAGAAGGGCAAGTGGGTCGGGCTCGACGTGCCGGACTTCAACGCGTTCCTCGCCCCCGACGCCAAGAACGGCGACAAGCCGTTCATCATGCGCGCCGACCTCGTGGGCGCGCTTCTTCGGTCCGCTCAACGACGGGCCGTTCCCCGAGCACTACGAGCCGATCGAGTCGCCGACGAAGAACCTGCTCTCGAAGCAGCAGAACAACCCGGTGGCCAAGATCTGGAAGGTGCCGGACCAGAAGAACGACCTCGCGCCGGTCGGCTCGCCGGACTACCCGTACGTCATCACGACCTACCGGCTCACCGAGCACCACCTGTCCGGCGTCATGTCGCGCTACCTGCCGATGCTGGCCGAGCTGCACCACTCGCACTTCGCCGAGATCAGCCACGAGCTGGCCAAGGAGCTCGACATCGAGAACGGCGAGAAGGTCACCGTGCTCGAGCCCGCGCGGCAAGGTGCACGTGACGGCCATGGTCACCAACCGCCTCAAGCCGTTCACGATCGACGGCAAGACCGTGCACCAGATCGGCGTGCCCTGGCACTGGGGCTGGAACGGCGTCGAGGGCTGCCCGGCAGCAAGGGCGACATCACCAACGACCTCTCGGCCACGGTGGGCGACCCCAACGTCTACATCCAGGAGACGAAGGCCTTCGTCTGCAACGTGAAGAAGGGGGTGGTGTAGTCATGGCCCGCACGCTCGCGATGTTCACGGACACGTCACTGTGCATCGGCTGCCGCGCCTGCCAGGTGGCGTGCAAGCAGTGGAACGAGCTCGGGCCTCGAGGTGCCGGAGTGGACGGGCGGCTACCAGAACCACGCCCACTTCACCGACAAGACGTTCCGGCTCGTGCGCTTCATCGAGGAGCCGGCGGCAAGCCGCAACGGCGACCTGGCCTGGCTGCTCATGTCGGACGTCTGCAAGCACTGCGCGCAGGCCGGCTGTCTCGACGCGTGCCCGACCGGCGCGATCTACCGGACCGAGTTCGGCACCGTCAACATCAACCAGGACGTGTGCAACGGCTGCCGCTACTGCGTGTCGTCGTGCCCGTTCGGCGTGGTCAGCTTCAACGAGCAGACCGGCACCGCGAAGAAGTGCACGTTCTGCAACGACCGCATCCACAACGGCCTCGGGCCCGCCTGCGCCAAGGCGTGCCCGACCGAGTCGATCCAGTTCGGCTTCCGCGACGACCTGGTGAACAAGGCGCAGAAGCGCGTCGAGACGCTCAAGGGGATGGGCTTCAAGGACGCCCAGCTCTACGGCGCCGACTCCGAAGCGGCTTCCTCGGCGGGCTCAACGCGTTCTTCCTGCTGCTCGGCGAAGCCGGCGACCTACAACCTCCCGGACAATCCCAAGCTGCCGCAGCGCAACGTCGTCGTCGACTCGCTGCTCTCCATCGGCTCGGCGCTGGTGGTGGGCCTCGGCGCGCTCCTGGCGTTCCGCAGCCGCGGCGCGGGAAGGGAGGACGAGCGATGCCTCCTCAGACGCCCCGCTGGGAGATGATGATCGTCTGGTACTTCTTCCTGGGCGGGATCGCGGGCGGCGCGTACTTCACCGCCGCCATCGCCGACACCTTCGGCAGCCGCGCGCGACCGCGACGTCGTCCGCGTCGGGTCTACCTGGCGCTCGCCGCGCTCGTGCGCCGTGTCCGGCGATCCTCATCGCCGACCTCGGCGTGCCGAAGCGGTTCCTGAACATGATGCCGAACTTCAATCTGGGTCGCCGATGTCCATCGGCGCGTGGGCGGTCGGGATCTTCGGCGATCTGCGTCGGGCTCGCCGCCCTGCTCACGCTCCTCGAAGATCTGAAACGGCGCGACTTCGGGAGCCTCAAGCGGATCGTGGGCCTCGTCGGGCAGCGTCTTCGGCTTCTTCCTCGCCGCTACCCCGGCGTGCTCCTCAGCGCCACCGCGCTGCCGTTCTGGAGCGACGGCCACGCGCTGGGCGCGCTGTTCCTCGCGTCGGCGCGTCGACCGGCGGCCGCGGCGATCGCGCTCATCCTCGCCGTGGCCGGGCGCGCGCGCGGCCAGGGGGCGACGGCCATCCGCAGGATGACCGTGGTCTCGATGCTCGTCCAGGCCCTGTCGGTCGTGGTGTTCATCGTCGCCGTGCTGGGCGCCGGCTCCGCCGCCGCCGATCGCGCGCTGGCGCTGCTGCTGGCGATCGTTCGTCACGTTCTGGGGCGGCGCGATCGTCGTCGGCACCGTCGTCCCGCTGCTGCTCGGGCTCGTCGGACATCACGCGTCCGTCGTTCGCGCTGAGCGCGGTGACGGCCGTGCTCGTGCTGGTCGGCGGCTTCCTCGTGAAGTACGTGATCATGGCGGCGGGTCAGGCCTGAGCCCATCAGACCTTCGTGACGACTGGGCCGACCTGCTCGAGCGCCGGCGCGCGCTCGCGAGCAGCCTCGTGCCCTACGGACCCGTCATCGACGCGTGGGCGCAGTGGGCGCCGCCGGCGACGCGCCGTCGTGGCAGGCGAGCCCGTGCGAGGAGAGCTGGCGTCGCGGCGTGCCGCTGCTGGCGGCAGTCGCCGCTGGCGCTCGCGGCGCCCGACGTCGAGGACCTGCTCGCGGTCGCGATGGAGGCCGTCACCGCGACGCGACCCGAGGACGCCGCGGCGATGCGCGGCTCGCCGACGCGTGGGACGCCGGGCGAGCTCGGCCCGTCGGCGTTCTTCCCGACGCGGGGGCGCGGTGGCGGACGAAGCGGCGCGCCGCCTCGGGATCCGGACGGCGGTCGTCGGCGTTCCTCGCCTGCGCGGGGCTGCGGCCGGCGCTCGAGCCTGGGCGACTCGCCGGCGCGCGCATCGCTGCTCGCCGAGGGCGTGTGGACGCTGGGCGTCTGCCCGTTCTGCGGCGCGCCGCCGGGCTTCGGCGACATCGTCGAGGATGGTCGCCTCGCGTCTGGCCTGCCACCTCTGCGGCGGCGCCTGGATCTTCTCGCGCGTGCGGTGCCCGCTCTGCGGCGTCGATGGCCCGCACGACCTCGCCCGTCTCGAACCCGGAGGGCGCCGACGAAGGGTATTTCATCTCGGGATGCTCACGCGTGCCAGGGCTACGTGAAGGAGGTGGACCGGCGGGAGCGCTGGAACGCCGGAGCCCGATCGTCGAGGACTGGGGCTCGCCCCACCTCGATCTCGTCGCGCGCCGGGCGGGGTACTGGCGCCCGATCCCCACGCTGCTCGAGGTGGCGACGGCCGTCTAGGCCTTTTCTGGGGCGTGTTTAGCCGTCATTGGCTCACCGTGATATGCATCGGGAATGTGGTAAAACAGTCTAGGTGATGCTGCGCCGTGCTCTCTAACCTGGCGCTCGATCGGGTACGTCTGCGCGACGGGCCTCGCGCTCGCCTACCTCGTCCAGCGCGAGGAGATCGTTCACCGGCTGGCCGAGCCTCGCGACGCTCGCGGGATGGGTCGCGCACTCGGTCGCGCTCATCGTGCTCGCCGTCGAGACCGGGCGCCCGCCGCTCGGCAGCCTCGCGCGACGCCGTCTCGACCGCGATCTGGGTCGTCGTGCTGCTCGAGATGCTCGTCGAGCGCCACTACCGGCATGCCCGTGCTCGGCGCCTTCGTGATGCCGGTCGTCGTCGTGCTGAGCCTGAAGGCGTCGGCGGCGCGCCCGCCGGGCTCGAGCAGCTCGGCGCCGCGCTTCGGCGGCGCGTGGATCTGGGTCCACATCGCGCTCGCGATGGTCGGCATCGCCGCCTTCGTCCTGAACTTCGCCGGCGCGCTCATGTACCTGCTGCAGGAGCGCCAGCTCAAGGCGAAGCGGCCGGGCGCGTTCTACTACCGGCTGCCCGACCTGCAGACGCTCGACCGCCTGACCTATCGCACGCTCGCGCTCGGGCTTCCCGTTCCTCACCACCGGGCTGATCCTCGGCGCGGTGTGGGCCCGCACGGCGTGGGGCAGCGTGTTCACGTTCGATCCGCTCGCCTTCTTCTCGTTCGTCGCGTGGGTGATCTACGCCGGCACCCTGGCCGGCCGCGCGGTCGCCGGCCTGGCACGGCCGGCGCGCGGCGTACTTCGCGTCTTCGGCTTCGCCGCCCTCGTCCTCACGCTCGAGCGCCGGGCTTCTTCCTGCCCGGGACGGCACGGCTCCTGATGCCGCTCTTCGTCGCCGGCCTCAACCACCGGAACGCGCCGGTCGCGCTGCGCGAGCAGCTCGCCGTCGAGGAGGACAAGCTGCGCGAGCTGCTCCGCGACGTGCAGGGCACCGGCGTCGCGCGGGAGGCCGTCGTGATCTCGACGTGCAACCGCGTCGAGGTCTACGGCGTGGCCGAGGTGCCGGGCGAGGCGCGCGCGCGCGTCTTCCGCCGCCTCTGCCAGCACCGCGGCGTCGAGCCGGCCGCGCTCGAGGACCACGCTCTACACGCACCTCGACGAGGACGCCGTCCGCCACGCCTTCCGCGTGGCGGCCAGCCTCGACTCGATGATGATCGGCGAGCCGCAGATCCTCGGGCAGGTGAAGGACGCCTTCGCGCTCGCCCAGGCGTGCGAGGCGGTCGGCCCGACGCTCCACACGCTCTTCACGCAGGCCTTCGCGGTGGCCAAGAAGGTGCGCACGGAGACCGAGATCGCGCGCCACGCGGTGTCCGTCTCCTTCGCGGCGGTGGAGCTCGCGAAGAAGATCTTCGCGCGGCTCACCGGGCGCGCCGTGCTGCTGGTCGGCGCGGGCAAGATGAGCGAGCTGGCCGCCAAGCACCTCGTCGAGCAGGGCGCCTTCCCGATCTACGTCGCGAACCGCACGTGGGCGCGCGCCCAGGAGCTGGCGCGGGCGCTGTCCGGCACCGCGGTGCCGTTCGACGAGCTGCGACGCGCGCTGGCTCGGTCGACATCGTGGTCACGTCGACCGGGCGCGCCCGAGCCGGTCATCCGCCGCGACCTCGTGCAGCGCGTGATGCACGGCCGTCGCGGGCGGCCGCTCTTCTTCATCGACATCGCGGTGCCGCGCGACGTCGAGCGAGGCGGTGGAGACGCTCGACGACGTCTACTGCTACGACATCGACGACCTGAAGCAGGTCGTCGACGCCAACCTCCGCGAGCGCGCGCGCGAGGCGCAGCGCGCGGAGGCGCTCGTCGAGCGCGAGGTGGCGAAGTTCGCGCGCGCGGCTGCGGCGACGTCGAGGTCATTCCGACCATCGTGTCGCTGCGCGAGCGGCTCGAGAGGCGATCCGCGCCGCCGAGGTGCGCCGCGCGCTGGCGCGGCTGCCCGACGCCTCCGCCGGAGACGCGCGACGCGATCGAGGCGCTGTCGAGCGCCATCGTCAACAAGATCCTGCACGCGCCGATCACCAAGCTGCGCGAGTCGTCGCGCGCCGGGTGCCGGCCGCTCGTGGACCGCGCTGGTCCACGAGCTGTTCGGCCTGGGGCGGCGCACGTGATCCGCATCGGCACGCGCGCGAGCGCGCTGGCCCTCGTCCAGGCCCGTGCGGTGGCGGCCGCGCTGCAGGCCGGCGGGCACGACGTCGAGATCGTGCCGATGCGCACCGAGGGCGACCGGCTCGCCGACGGCGCAGCTGGCCGCCGTCGGCGGCAAGGGCCTGTTCGTCCGCGAGATCGAGGACGCGCTGCTCGCGGGCTCGATCGACGTCGCCGTGCACAGCCTCAAGGACCTGCCGGCCGAGCTGCCGCGCGGGCCTCGTGCTCGCGGCGTTTCCGCCGCGCGAGGATCCGCGCGACGTGCTGGTGAGCCGCGACGCCCGGAGGCCTCGACGGCGCTGCCGCGCGGGCGCGGTCGTGGGGACCTCGAGCCCGCGCCGCCGCGCGCTCGTGCTCGCCGCGCGGCCCGACCTCGACCGTCGAGCCGCTGCGCGGCAACGTCGACACGCGGCTCGCGAAGCTCGAGAGCGGCGCACTGCGACGCGACCGTGCTGGCCGCGGCGGGCTGCGCGCGGCTCGGCGTCTGGCCGCCCGCACACGCGACGCCGCTCGCGGTCGGACGTCTTCGTCCCCGCCGTCGGGCAGGGCGTGCTGGGCGTCGAGGCGCGCGACGACGACGCGCGCGTGCGCGCCGCGCTGGCCGCGCTCGACGACGCGCGCGACGCGCGCGTGCGCGCTGGCGGAGCGCGCGTTTCTCGCGCGGCTCGGCGCGTCGTGTGTCACGCCGGTGGCCGCGCACGCCGCCGTGGACGGCGGCACGCTGACGATGCGCGCGCTCGTGGTGAGCGAGGACGGCAAGGCAGCTGCTGCGCGAGCGCGGGACGGCGCCGCGCCGGCGGAGGCCGTGGCGCTCGGGCGTCGCCTCGCCGACGGCTGCTGGCCCAGGGCGCCGCGGCGATGGTGGCGCTGGCGCCGCGCGAGGGTCACGATGAGCACATGGCCGGACCACGGAGCGACGACCGGGCACGTCGCCGCGCGCGCGCGGCGCCGCAGGCGACGCCGAGATGCGGCCGCTGCAGGGCCGGACGATCGTGATCACGCGCGCGGCCGCGCAGGCCCAGCGCTTCGTGGAGCTGCTGGAGGCGGAGGGCGCGCGCGTGCTCGCGGCGCCCACCATCGTCATCGAGCCGCCGCCGTCGTGGGAGCCGCTCGACACCGCGCTGCGAAGCCATCGACAGCTTCGCGTGGGTGGTCTTCACGAGCGTGAACGGCGTGACCATGGTGGATCGGCGGCTCACCGCGCGGCGGCTGCCGTGGGCGACGATCGGCCGCCGTCGCGTGGCCGCGATCGGCCCCGCGACCTCGGACGCGCTCGCCGAGCACGGCGTGCGCGCCGACGTGGTGCCGGGCGAGTACCGCGCCGAGGGGCTGGTCGCGCGTCTGCGCCACGACGTCCGTGCCGGCGACCGCGATGCTGCTGCCGCGCGCCGCGCAGACGCGCGACATCCTGGTGACCGAGCTCCGCCAGGCGGGCGCGGAGGTCGTCGAGATCCCGGTCTACGTCACCCGGCGCGTCGAGCGCGACGCCGGCCGCCTGCGCGACGCGCTCGCCGCCGGGCACCGTCCACGCGGTGACGTTCACCAGCTCGTCGACCGCCCGCAACTTCGCCGAGCTCTTCTCCGACGACGAGCGGCGCGCGTTGCTCGAGCGGCGTGACCGTCGCGTCCATCGGTCCCATCACGGCCGCGACCGCCGCCGAGTACGGCCTCGCCACCGACGTCATGCCGGGCGAGTACACGATCCCCGCGCTGACGCGGGCGCTCGTCGACTACTTCGAGCGCAGCCCCGGCTGGCCCGGGGGCCGCGCGGCCGAAAAGGAGTGCCTGATGCCCACGGCATGTTTCGCCCTCGCCGGCTGCGCGAGAAGCCGCTCCTCCGGAAGATGGTGCGCGAGACGGCGCTGGCCGTGGACGACCTCGTCTATCCGCTCTTCGTCGTGCACGGGCGCGGCGTGCGCCAGGAGATCGGCGCCATGCCGGGGCAGTACCAGCTCTCCGTCGACGAGCTGGTGAAGGAGGCGAAGGACGCGGCCGGGCATGGGCATCCCGGCGATCCTCCTCTTCGGCATCCCGGAGGAGAAGGACCCGCGGGGCAGCGAGGCGTACGCGGAGGACGGCATCGTCCAGCAGGCCGTGCGCGCGGTGAAGGACACCGTGCCCGACCTGCTCGTGATCACCGACGTGTGCCTCTGCGAGTACACGAGCCACGGGCACTGCGGCGTCGTCGAGGACGGCGTCGTCAAGAACGATCCGACCCTCGAGCTGATCGCGCGCACGGCCGTCTCGCACGCGGAGGCGGGCGCCGACATGGTCGCGCCCTCCGACATGATGGACGGGCGCGTGGGCGCGATCCGCGAGGCGCTCGACGAGGCGTCGTTCGTCGAGACGCCGATCATGGCCTACTCGGCGAAGTACGCCTCGTGCTTCTACGGGCCGTTCCGCGAGGCCGCGGAGTCGACGCCGCAGTTCGGCGACCGCCGCTCGTACCAGATGGACCCCGCCAACGGCCTGGAAGCGATGCGCGAGATCGCGCTCGACCTCGACGAGGGCGCGGACATCGTGATGGTGAAGCCGGCGCTGCCGTACCTCGACATCATCTCGCGCGCGAAGGCCGAGTTCGGCGTGCCGCTCGCCGCCTACTCGGTGTCGGGCGAGTACGCGATGATCCGCGCGGCCGGCCGGCTCGGCTGGCTCGACGAGAAGCGCGCGATGATGGAGGCGCTGGTGTCCATCCAGCGCGCCGGCGCGGACATCGTCATCACGTACTTCGCCAAGGACGCCGTGCGCGCGATCGAGCGCGGCCTCGACCTGCGCTGAGGCGAGCGCGCCGTGCGCATCTCCGCCAAGGGCGAGTACGCGATCAAGGCGATGCTGGACCTGGCCCTCCATCGCGACCGCGACCTGATCCCGATCCAGGAGATCGCCGCCCGCGAGGCGATCCCGCAGCGCTACCTCGAGCAGGTCCTGCTCTCGCTGAAGCGGGCGGGCCTCCTCACCTCCAAGCGCGGCTCCTCGGGCGGCTACCACCTCACCAAGGCGCCGGAGGAGATCACGGTCGGCGCGGTGCTGCGCGCGGTGGAGGGGACCGGCGTGCCGTTCGAGCCGCAGGCGCGGCCGCAGCAACGGCGCACGGCGACGACCTCGCCGAGCTGTGGCGGCAGGATCGGCGACGCGGTGTCGCAGGTGGTCGACCGGCTGACGTTCGGCGAGCTGGCCGCGCAGGCCGCGCGGCGCCGCGCCGCCGCGCGCCCGATGTACCACATCTGACTGGCACAACCGGGCCCCCGAACCTCCGCACATGGTGATGCCGACCTGAGCAAGATCGCAGCGTCCGTGCTCGAGCTCGTCGGCCGTACGCCGATGGTGCGGCTCAACCGCGTGCCGAAGCGGGCGGCGCCGTCGTGCTCGCCAAGATCGAGTCGCACAACCCGGGCGGCAGCGTGAAGGACCGGATCGCGGTCGCGATGGTCGAGGACGCCGAGCGGCGCGGCGTCCTGAAGCCGGGCGGCACGATCGTCGAGCCGACGAGCGGCAACACGGGCATCGGGCTGGCGATGGTGGCCGCGGTGAAGGGCTATCGGCTCATCCTCACGATGCCGGACGACATGAGCGTCGAGCGCCAGCGCCTGCTCGCGCGCTTCGGCGCCGAGATCCACCTCACGCCGGCGATCGAGGGCATGACCGGCGCGGTGTTCGCGGCCGAGGAGCTGGTGCGCGAGCATCCGGACTACTTCATGCCGCAGCAGTTCCAGAATCCCGCCAACCCCGACGTCCACCGGCGCACGACCGCGCTCGAGATCCTCGAGCAGACCGAGGGCCGGCTCGACGCGTTCGTGGCCGGCGTGGGCACCGGCGGGACGATCACCGGCGTCGGCGAGGTGCTCAAGGAGAAGATGCCCGGCGTGCAGATCGTCGCGGTCGAGCCGGCAGCGCTCGCCCGTCCTGTCGGGCGGGAAGTTCCGCCCGCACGCGATCCACGGCATCGGCGCCTCGTTCGTGCCGGGCGTGCTGAATCGCGACGTGATCGACCGCATCGTCCTGGTGCGCGACGAGGACGCGACCGTGTGGTCGCGTCGCCTCTGCCGCGAGGAAGGTCTGCTCGTCGGGATCTCCGCGGGCGCCGCCGCGTTCGCGGCGTGCGCGGTGGCGGCCGAGCTGGGGCCGGAGCAGGTCGTCGTGACGGTGCTGCCGGACACCGGCGAGCGCTACCTCAGTCTCGGATAACACCACGAAGGAGTCCGTCGTCATGGCCGTGACCGTGTACATCCCCACGCCGTTCCGTCGGGCCACCGGCAATCGCGACCGCGTCGAGTCGAGCGCGCCGGACGTCGGCGCCGTGCTCGACGAGCTCGAGCGCGTCTACAGCGGGCTCAAGGGACTCGTGCGCAACGAGCAGGGCGAGGTGCACCGGCACGTCAACATCTACGTGAACGGCGACGCCATCGACGACGCGAAGGGGCTCGGCACCAGCCTGAAGGACGGCGACGAGGTCGAGCATCATCCCGGCGCTCGCGGGGGTGGGGCCGTCGCGCCGGAGCGCGCCTGGCGTCGCGGGCCCCCACCAGAGGTGGCGCGTGATCCTCACGCCCGAGGAGAGCGAGCGCATCCAGACCCAGGCGGTGGAGGAGTATCCGGCGGAGTCGTGCGGCGTCATCCTCACGCGCGGCATCGAGCGCCGGCTCCTGCGGTGCCGCAACGAGCAGGACGAGCTGCACGCGCGAGACCCGCGAAGCACCCGCGCACCGCGCGCACGGCCTACTACATCGACTCCGAGGACCTGCTGCGGATCGCGATCTCCAGGAGGAAGGCTTCGTCCTGGAGGTCATCTATCACTCGCACGTGGACGCCGGCGCGTATTTCTCGGCGACCGACCGGAGCAATGCCACGCCGGGAGGCGTGCCGATGTACCCGGATGCGACCTACGTGGTGACGGCGGTCGTCGAGCGTCGCATCGACGGCATGGCGGCCTTCCGCTGGAGCCCCGAGGCGAAAGACTTCGTCGAGATCGACCTCGGCGCCCGCGCGACACGTGGCGAGACCCCCGCGGAGAACTCCCGATGACGCGATCCCAGGATCTCATGAAGGCGGCGGAGAAGGTGATGCCGGGCGGCGTCAACAGCCCGGTGCGTGCGTTCCGCGGCGTGGGCGGTCAGCCGCTGTTCATCGCGCGCGGCGAGGGCGCGCGCATCTGCGACGTCGACGGCAAGCGTCTACCTCGACTTCGTCGCGCTCGTGGGGGCCGCTGGTGCTCGGCCACGCGCCGCGGCGGTCGTCGAGGCGATCACGGAGACGGCGCGTCGCGGCACCAGCTACGGCGCGCCCACCGAGCTGGAAGTGCGGATGGCCGAGACGATCACCGCCGCGTTTCCCTCGATGGAGATGGTGCGCCTGGTCAGCTCGGGCACGGAGGCGGCGATGAGCGCCATCCGGCTCGCGCGCGGCGCCACCGGCCGCGACCTCCTCGTGAAGTTCGACGGCTGCTATCACGGCCACGCCGACAGCCTGCTCGTGAAGGCCGGCTCCGGTGGCGCGACGTTCGCGATCCCCGACAGCAAGGGCGTGCCGGCGGCGCTGGCCGCGCTGACGGTCACGCTGCGCTTCAACGACGTCGACGGCGTGCGCGACCTCTTCGGCGGCGCGGCGGCGAGATCGCGGCCGTGATCGTCGAGCCCGTGGCCGGCAACATGGGCGTGGTGCCGCCCGCGCCCGGCTTCCTCGAGGCGCTGCGCGAGGTCACCGCGGAGCACGGCGCGCTCCTGATCTTCGACGAGGTGATCACGGGCTTCCGCGTCGCGTACGGCGGCGCGCAGGAGCGCTACGGCGTGCGGCCCGACCTGACGTGCCTCGGCAAGATCATCGGCGGCGGCCTGCCGGTGGGCGCGTACGGCGGCAGCCGCGCGATCATGGAACAGGTGGCGCCGCTCGGCGGCGTCTACCAGGCGGGCACGCTCTCCGGCAACCCGCTCGCGGTGAGCGCGGGGCTCGCCACGCTCGCGGCGCTGCGGACGGCCGGCGTGTACGATCGCCTCGAGCGCCTGGGCGCCATGGCGGAGGGCGGCCTCCGCGAAGCGGCGCGCAAGGCCGGCATCCCCCTCACGGTGAACCGCGTGGGCTCGATGCTCACGGGCTTCTTCTGCGCGGGTCCGGTGACCGACTGGGACTCCGCGGCGAAGGCCGACCGCAAGCGCTACGCGTCGTTCTTCCACGCGATGCTCGAGCGCGGCGTCTACCTCGCGCCGTCGCAGTTCGAGGCCGCGTTCGTGTCGCTCGCGCACTCGGACGCCGACCTCGAGCACGCGGCGCGCGCCGCCACCGAGGCGATGGCGTCCCTCGCGAAGTAGCGCCGGCGAGACGCCGTCGGTCACGTCGCACACTCGCCGATCACCGGAGTTCGATCGCCGGAGTTCCGATCGTCGGAGTTCCGATCGCCGGGAGGGGGCTTGGGGGGTGAGCCTCTCACACCCCCAATTTCAAACATCAAACGTGTTCATATCGTTGACACGCTTTGAACGCTGGTGATAGGGTTCACAAGGTTTCCAGACCCCTCGGGAGGGCATTCGACTGTCCATGAGAGCGAAGGCGGGCGTGGGTGCGCTCGGCGCGGTCCTCCTCGCCGTGCTGATCTTCCTGGCGCTGTCGTCGTGGAGTCGTCAGCCCGCGGTCGCGCAGGCCTCCGTCCAGCCGATCGACTTTCCGCACAACATCCACGTCCAGACGTACAAGATCGACTGCCAGTACTGCCACGCCGACGCGCGCCGCTCGGAGTACGCGGGCCTGCCGTCGGTGACCCGGTGCATGGGCTGTCACAAGATCACCGCCGCCGACAAGCCGGAGATCAAGAAGCTGGCGGAGTACGCGGCCAAGAACGAGCCGATCCCGTGGGTGCGCGTCTTCAAGGTGCCGGAGTTCACGTACTTCCCGCACAAGCCGCACGTGCGCGCCGGCGTGCGCTGCCAGACGTGCCACGGCCCGGTGGAGACGATGACGACGGCGAGCGGCGAGACCGGACCGAGCATCGTCAACGACCTGCTCAACCTCACCGGCATCCGGCCGGCGCCGCCGCCGCTGACCATGGGCTGGTGCATCGACTGCCACCGCGAGCAGAACGCGACGCGCGGCGCCAAGGCGCCGCTCGACTGCGTCACGTGCCACCACTGACATGGGGGCCGCGCAACTGAGGACCCCCAAACCCCCTCTGAGGCGCCGCGCATGAAGCGACGCGACTTCTTCAAGATCGTGGCGACGGCGGGCGCGACGGCCGCCACGGCCGGCTGCCAGCAGGCCGGCGAGAAGATCCTGCCGCTCGTGGTGCCGAACGAGCAGCTCGTGCCCGGCGTCGCGTCGTGGTTCGCGACCGTCTGCCGCGAGTGCCCGGCGGGCTGCGGCGTGCTCGCGCGCAACCGCGACGGGCGCGTGGTGAAGCTCGAGGGCAACCCCGATCACCCCGTGAACCACGGCGCGCTGTGCGGCCGCGGCCAGGCGGCGCTGCAGGGTCTCTATCACCCGGACCGCTTCACGGGCGCGCAGCGGCGCGACGGCGACGCGCTCCGGTCGGTGGGCTGGGACGACGCGCTCAAGACCGTGACCGAGCGCGTCGGCCAGGCCCGCGCGGCCGGGCAAGGGCCGAGCGATCGCCGTCGTCACGCAGCTCGAGAGCGGCAGTCTCGCCGGCCTCCTGGACCGGTGGACGCAGGCGCTCGGCACGCGGCCGCGCGTGGCGTTCGAGCCGTTCGGCCACGAAGCGCAGCGCGCGGCCAACCGCGCCGTGTTCGGCCGCGACGCGATGCCGTACCACGCGTTCGAGGACGCCGAGGTCGTCGTGTCGTTCGGCGCCGACTTCCTCGAGACGTGGGTCAACAACGTCGGGTACGCGCGGGGCTTCGCGCGCATGCACAGCTTCCGCGAGGGCCGCGCCGGCACGTTCATCCACGTCGAGCCGCGCCAGTCGCTCACCGCGTCCAATGCCGACGAGTGGGTGCGCAACGCGCCGGGCACCGAGGCGCAGGTCGCCCTCGCCGTCCTCAAGCTCCTCGCCGACGGCGGCGCCGTGCGACAAGCGATTCGCCGAGGCCGCCGCGGGTCTCGACGTGAAGAAGGTCGCGGAGGAGACCGGGGTCGGCGCCGACGCGATCAAGCACATCGCGGAGGCGCTCGCGCACGCGAAGCCGGCGCTGGTGGTCGGCGGCGGCGCGTCCGTCAGCGGCTCCAATGCCGTGGCCTTGCACACGGCGGTCGGCGCTGCTGAACGCGGCGCTCGGCGCCGTCGGCAAGACCGTCCGGTTCGGACCGGACTCGGCCTACGGCCGGGTCACGCCGTACGCCGAGGTGACGGCGCTCGTGCAGGCGATGGCGAACGGCGAGATCGACGTGCTGTTCCTCGGCGCCGGGATCAATCCCGCGTTCACGCTGCCGGGCGGCCTCAAGTTCGCCGACGCCGTGAAGAAGGTGGGCCTCGTCGTCAGCTTCGCCAACCGTGCCCGACGAGACCACGGCGCTCGCGCATCTCGTCCTGCCCGACACGCACTGGCTCGAGTCGTGGGGCGACTACGCCGCCGCGCGAGGGCGTCGTCGGGCTCATGCAGCCCACGATGATGCCGGTCCGCGACGCGCGGCCGTTCGGCGACGTGATGCTCGCGATCGGCCGCGCGGCGCTCGGGATCACCGAAGAGGGCAAGGGCCCGCTGCCGTGGCCGAGCCTCGAGGCGTTCGTGAAGACGGCGTGGGAGCCGGTCGTGAAGGGGCAGTGGACCGCCGCGCTCCAGCAGGGCGGCGTCTGGGGCGTCGCCCCGGCGGCCAGCGTGACGCCGAAGGTCGGCGCCGTCACGACGGGCGCGCCGAAGCTCGAAGGCGATGCCGGCGGGCTCGACGCTGCTCGCGTACCCGTCGTTCCGCTTCTTCGACGGCCGCGGCGCGAGCAGCGCGTGGCTGCACGAAGTGCCGGACACGATGACGCAGGTCGCGTGGGACGCGTGGGTCGAGATGCCGGCCGAGGTCGCGACGAAGCAGGGCATCGCGAACGGCGACGTCGCTGCGCGTGACCTCGCCGCACGGCGCGATCGAGCTCCCGGCGTACGTCTCCGCCTCGCTGCACCCGCAGGCCGTCGCGATCCCGATGGGCCACCGCTACGCGCCCTATCACGTCCGGAACGGGCGCTACGTCACCGCGACGCCCACGCCCACCAACCCGATGGCGCTCCTGCCGGCGGCGCCCGAGCCGCGGCGGCGGCGCGAGCTTCCTCGCGGTGCGCGTCACGCTCGCCAAGACGGGCGCGCGCCGCGCCGCTCGCGATCCTGCAGGGGACCCACGACCAGGACGATCGCGAGATCGTGCGCCACGTCGACCTGCCGGCGGCCCGCGAGCAGGCGCTGCGCGGCAAGCGCGCGCATCACGACGAGCCGAGCATGTACGCGCCGCAGCAGTATCCCGGCTATCGCTGGGGCATGAGCGTCGACGTCGACTCGTGCATCGGCTGCCAGGCCTGCGTGGTCGCCTGCATCGCGGAGAACAACATCCCGATCGTCGGCAAGGCGCAGGCCGCGTACGGCCGGCAGGTGCACTGGCTCCGCGTCGAGCGCTGGGCGGAAGGCAAGGACGAGCACCCGCACAACGCGTTCCTGCCGATGATGTGCCAGCACTGCGAGATCGCGCCGTGCGAGCCGGTCTGTCCCGTCTTCGCGGCCTATCGGACCGAAGAAGGCCTGAATGGTCAGGTCTACAACCGCTGCGTCGGGACGCGCTATTGCGGCAACAACTGCCCGTACCACGTGCGGCGCTTCAACTGGTTCAACTACGAGTTCCCGGTCGCCGCTCGACGTCCAGCTCAACCCCGACGTCACCGTGCGGCAGCTCGGCGTCATGGAGAAGTGCACGATGTGCATCCAGCGCATCGTGGCCGGGCAAGGACAAGGCGCGCGACGAGAAGCGGTCGGTGAAGGACGGCGACATCATGACGGCGTGTCAGCAGACCTGTCCGACCAGCGCCATCACCTTCGGGAACCTGAAGGATCCGCAGAGCGCCGTGGCCAAGCACCACGAGGCGCCGCGCGCGTACGAGGTGCTGGACGAGATCGGCACGCGGCCGTCGGTGACCTACCTGCAAGAAGGTCACCCGGGGAGAGCACGCCTGATGGCGGTGATCGACCACCGTCCGCCGGGACCGACGCCGACGTTCGCGGACGTCAACCGCGACGTCCTCGCGCAGCCTGCGCCCGCCGGGGAAGCTCTACTTCGCGTGGATGTGCGTGATCGGCCTGCTGCTCGCGGCGTTCCTCGCGGCGTGGACGTACCAGATCTACATCGGCATGGGCGCGGCCGGAAAGCGCGCGCCCCAGATGTGGGCGATGTACATCACCACCTTCGTGTTCTGGATCGGTATCGGCCACGCGGGCACGCTGATCTCCGCGGTCCTCTACCTGTTCCGGGCGCGCTGGCGGACGTCGATCTACCGCGCGGCCGAGGCGATGACGATCTTCGCGGTCATGACGGCGGGCCTCTTCCCGCTGATCCACGCCGGCCGCATGTGGTTCGCCTACTTCCTGCTGCCGTACCCGAACCAGCGGTATCTCTGGCCGAACTTCCGCTCGCCGCTCGTGTGGGACGTCTTCGCGATCTCGACGTACCTGAGCGTCAGCACGATCTTCTTCATCGTCGGGCTGGTCCCCGACATCGCGGCCCTGCGCGACCAGTCGACGGGCTGGCGCCGGCGGATCTACGCCATGCTCTCGCTCGGCTGGGAGGGCTCGGACGACCAGTGGCGGCCGTACCGGCGGGCGTACGGGCTCTTCGCCGCGCTCGCGACCCCGCTCGTGCTCTCCGTGCACAGCGTCGTGTCCTGGGACTTCGCGATGGCGCTCGTCCCCGGCTGGCACTCGACGCTCTTCGCGCCCTTCTTCGTCGACGGCGCGATCTTCTCGGGCTTCGCGATGGTCGTGGTGCTGATCATCCCGATGCGCTACTTCTTCCGGCTCCACGCCTACGTCACCGACCGGCACCTCGACTACATGGCGAAGCTGATCCTCACCACCGGCCTGGTGCTGACGTACTTCTACGTGTGCGAGATCTTCACCGCGCTGTACAGCGGCGACCACTTCGAGAAGGCGTCGCTCTTCTGGAAGGTGACCAAGAGCTACGCGTGGGCGCTGTGGACCATGTACTTCTGCAACTGCATCGCGCCGCTCATCCTCTTCTGGAAGCCGGCGCGCACGAGCATCCCGATCCTCTACACCGTCTCGATCCTCGTGCTGATCGGCATGTGGTTCGAGCGCTTCAACATCATCGTGCCGTCGCTCGCCCACGACTTCTACCCGTACACGTGGGGCATCTACGTGCCGTCGGCCACGGACTCGATGATCGTCGTGGGCAGCTTCGCGTTCTTCTTCCTGCTCTTCCTGGCCTTCATCCGCGTCATGCCCTCGCTCTCGATCGTCGAGGTGAAGGAGACGCTGCCGCCGCCGATGAAGGAGCGTCATGGCCACCACTGAGTCCGGTCCGTCGGCGTCTTCGCGCACGTGGACACCACCGTGAAGGCCCTCGAGGAGCTGCGCGCGAAGGGGTATCACGACCTCACCGTCTACACGCCGGTGCCGGTGCACGAGATCGAGGACGTGCTCGAGCGTGATCGTCCGGTGAGCCCGGTGCGCCTGTTCACGCTGCTGGGCGCCCTCACGGGCACGACGTCGGGCTTCCTCCTCACCATCTGGACGTCGATGCAGTGGGGGCTGATCGTCGGCGGCAAGCCGGTGGCATCCATCCCGCCGTTCGTGGTCATCGCGTTCGAGCTGACGATCCTGTTCGGCGGCGTCGCCACGCTCATCGGCCTCGTCACGCTCGGACGCCTGCCGCGCTTCAAGCCCACCGCGGCCTACGATCCGCGCTTCTCGAGCGACCGCTTCGGCGTCGCCGTGCACTGCGCGCCGGATCGTGCCGCCTCCGTGCGGCAGATCCTCCAGTCGACCGGCGCGGAAGAGATCAAGGCGGTCGCATGAAGTACGTCTTCATCCTCGTCCTGCTGCTGGTGGGCGCGGTGGCCGCGGGCATGGGCGGCGTGGTCGCGCTGCGCTGGGTGGACAACATGACGCAGACGCCGGCGATCACCACCGGCGAGCGCGTGTTCCCGATGCCGGCCGGCGTCGTCGCACGCGGCGGCACGGTGATCCTGCCGCGGGAGCAGCGCGAGGCCGCGGCGAAGCTGCCGAACCCGGTGAAGGCGACGGCCGAGTCCATCGCGGTCGGCAAGGACCGCTACGTCACCTTCTGCGCGCCGTGCCACGGCCCCGAGGTCAAGGGCGGCGTGACGGGGCCCGTGTCGACGAAGTTCATCCCCACGCCCGACCTCACGAACGCGCAGCTGCAGGCGGGACGCACCGACGGCTACTGGCACAGCTACATCATGGCGGGAGGCGCGGTGATGCCGTCGTACGGCGAGGCGATGTCGTCCGAGGAAGCCTGGCACATCGTCAACTTCCTCCGGAGCGTCGCGGCGCGATGACGATCCTCTGGGGCGTGCTGGCGGCGCTCGGCGCGGTGGGCTTCGTGTGGGGGCTCTCCGTCAACCCGAAGGAGACGTGGTCGCTCTATCTCGCCAACCTCATGTTCTGGTCGGCCATCGCGGCGACCGGACCGGCCATCGCGGCCATGATGCAGCTGACCGAGGCGCGCTGGTCTCCGACCGTGCGCCGTCTCGCGCTCACGACGGCCGGGTTCCTCCCGGTCGCGTTCGTTCTCCTCGTGGTGCTGTTCTTCGGTCGGGCGGACCTCTACGGCTGGGTGACGACTCCGATCCCGGTGAAGGCGGCGTGGCTCAACGTGCCGTTCTTCTTCGGCCGGACCCTCGTCCTCTCGGGCCTGCTGTTCCTCATCGCGTACGTCTTCATCGGGCGGCTGCTGCGTGACCCGGTGCCGCAGGACGAGGCGCCGGAGCGCGCGCGCCGCAACCGGCTCGCCACCATCCTGCTCTTCGTCTGGATCATCACGCTGTCGCTGTGGGGCTTCGACCTCCTGATGTCGCTGGACCCGAAGTGGTACAGCGGGCTCTTCGGGGGCTACTACGTCGTCACCGCGCTCTACACGAGCTTCGCCACGCTCTCGATCCTCAGCGTGATGACGAACTCGCGCGGGATCCCGATTCCGCCCGCCGCCATCCAGGACGTCGCGAAGCTCCAGTTCGCGATGTCCATCATGTGGATGTACTTCTTCTGGTCGCAGTACCTCGTGATCTGGTACGGCAACGTCCCCATCGAGACGCGCTTCTTCGCGCGCCGGTTCTTCGTGCAGCCGTGGCAGACGCTCGCGTGGGTGATCTTCTTCATCGGCTGGCTGTTCCCGTTCGCGTACCTGCTCAAGCGCCTCACGGGCCGGCCGCCGCAGCGGCACACGCCGCTCGTCGTCGTCGCCGTGCTCGGTCTCACCGGGATCTTCCTCGAGCGCATCCTCGTCGTCTTCCCGACCGTGTCGGCGGCCAATCGGCTCCCGCTCGGGCTGCGCGATCTCCTCATCACCGCGGGGTTCCTCGGCGCTGTTCATCCTGAGCCGGCGGTGGTTCATGGGACGCTTCAAGCCCGTTCTCAACCTGCCTCACACCGGCGGCCACTAGCCTCCGCGCCGGAGGCGCACGGCTCTCGCGGGTGTCGCGGGCCGGCGGCGCCCCCAGGGGCTCTGAACCCCGACAGTGTTTGGCGCGGTCCTACGCCGACATATTTCCATCTCACTCGCGAGCACGTGCCGAACCCGGTGCGGGGGACGGTTCACCCGCCCCCGGGGGCGCCGCCGGCCCGCGACACCCGCGAGAGCCGTGCGCCTCCGGCGCGGCCGCTTACTGGACTCACGGGTCGAGGCAGGAGGAGGACGGGCTTGGAGCGCCACTTCGAGACGGAGAGCGTCTGAGTACGGCTTAGAATGGTTGCGTGCTGACCGTCGAAGAAGCGCTCGAACAGATTCTTTCCCGCGTGAAGCCGCTGCCCACCGAACGGGTGCCGCTCATGGCGGCGCTCGGGCGGGCCCTGGCCGAAGACGTCGTGTCCGCGCGCGAGATTCCGCCGTGGGCCAACTCCTCCATGGACGGGTACGCGGTGCGCGCGGACGATACCGTCGGCGTGCCGGCGCGGCTCGCCGTCGTCGGGACCGTCACGGCGGGTGCGATGCCGTCGCGCGATGTCCGGGGCGGGGAGGCGATCCGGATCTTCACCGGAGCGCCGTTGCCTCCCGGCGCCGACGCCGTCATCCCGCAGGAAGACACCGAGGCATCCGACGGCCACGTCACGCTGCAAGAGCGCGGTCGAGAAGGGCGCCTACGTGCGGCCGCGCGGCGAAGATCTGCGCGTCGGCGACGCCGTGCTCGCGCCGGGCGTCGCGCTCGGGCCCGCGGAGATCGGGCTGCTCGCCACCTTGGGTATAGCCAGGTGCTCGTGCACCGGCGGCCGCGCGTCGCGATCCTCTCGACGGGGAACGAGCTCGCCGAGCTCGGGCGCGAGCCGGGCCCGGGACAGATCCCGAACACCAACAGCTACTCATTGTTCGCACAGGTGCTCGAAGCGGGCGGCGACGCCGACGAACCTCGGGATCGCGGCGGACACGCTCGACGCCATCGAGCAGCGACTCCAGTGGGGCGCGGGGGCGGACGTCCTCCTGTCGTCCGCCGGCGTGTCCGTCGGCGACCTCGACCTCGTGAAGACCGCGCTCACCCGCGCGGGCGCCGAGCTGCACCTGTGGCAGGTGTCGATGCGGCCCGGCAAGCCGATCACGTTCGGCTCGCTCGGCGGCCACGCGGTCTTCGGCCTGCCCGGCAATCCCGTGTCCGCGATGGTGACCTTCGAGCTGTTCGTGCGGCCCGCGCTCCGCCGTCTCGCGGGGTTCAGCGCGCTCCACCGTCTGCGCTTGCGGGCGCGTGCGCTGGGGCCGATCGACAACCCCGGCCGCCGTCGGGGCTACCTGCGCGTCACGCTCGAGCGTGACGGCACCACCTGGGGGGCGCGCCTCACGGGCGACCAGGGCTCCGCCATCCTCACCTCGATGGTTCGCGCCGACGGCCTCGCCGTCGTCACGGGCGACACGACGATCCCGGCGGGCGGGGACGTGGAAGTAATCGTTTTCCGGGACCTTGCGATCCAGTCCGTCTGAGATCGGTGGAACCCGCCCGATGGGACGTGTCCTGGCACTCCTCGTCGTGGCGGGCGCCGGCCTCATGCTCTCCGCCTGCGCCACGCGCGGGAGCGTGCACGAGACCCGGACCCAGCTCTCCGAGATCGCGAAGGACATCGCCGACATCCGCCAGCAGCATCAGGCCGCGGGCCGCGACAGCAGTGCGCTCCTCCTCGAGCTGCGCACGGAGCTGCGGGCGCTCAACGCGCGAGTCAGGGATGCGGAGGTGCGGCTGCGCGATACGTCGGACCGCGTGGCGGCGCTCGCCAACCGCCTCGCCGCCGCGGAAGCGTCGCTGCGCGAAGTCACCACGACCGTCGATGCGCTCCAGCGCCCGGCGGCGGCGCCGATCACCGCCGCGCCGACGGCGCCCGTCGCCGAGCCTGAGTCCCGCAACGCCGAGCTGGCGTTCGCGTCGGCGCTGAAGACGTTTCGCGCGGGCGAGCACGGTCAAGCCGTCCTCGAGCTCACGGACTTCGTCGGCAAGTATCCGAAGCATCCGCTCGCGCTGCGCGCCCAGCTGTGGATCGGCGACGCGTACTTCAAGCAGCGCGACTACCGGCAGGCGCTCCTCGAATACCGCAAGGCCGTGGACGCGGCGCCGCCCGATTCGACCGCGGCCGCGGACGGATGGTTGAAGATCGGCCAGGCGTATGCCTCGCTGCGTGAGCGGCCCGCCGCCGCCGCCGCGTGGCAACGCGTGATGCGCGAGCATCCCCGGACGGAGGCCGCCGACCAGGCGCGCTCGTTCCTGCGTAAGTAGCTGCGCTGTATCGCTTTAGACACTTTTCCAGTCGCTCCGTTTGCTCGACAGTGGACCGATGAGCCCCTCGCCGCCCGCGCCGCCTCACGAATCGTCGAGTCCCGGATCCGCTTCCAATAGGTCACCGATGCTCGTCACTCCCGGCGACCCTCGCTATCCGGCGCTGCTCGCGACGACGCCGTCGCCGCCGCCGCTGTACGTATGCGGAACGCTCACGAGCGAGGACGCGCTCGCGATCGCGATCGTCGGCTCGCGACGCGCCACCGCGTACGGTCTCGAGATCGCGGAGCAGCTCGCCGGGGATCTCGCCGCGCGCGGCGTGACCATCGTGAGCGGTCTCGCGCGCGGCATCGACACCGCCGCGCACCGCGGCGCGCTCGCCGGCGGCGGACGCACGATCGCGGTGCTCGGGCACGGCATCGACCTACGCTACCCGCGTGAGAACCGCGCGCTCGCCGACGAGATCGTGACGCGCGGCGCGCTCGTCTCGCAATTTTTGCCCGGCACGCCGCCGCAGCCGTGGCACTTCCCGGCGCGGAACCGAACGATCGCGGGTCTGGTACTCGGGGTAGTGGTCGTGGAAGCGGCGGAGCGCAGTGGAGCGTTGATCACCGCGAGCGCCGCGGGAGAATTCGGGCGCGAAGTGTACGCCGTTCCAGGCCGTGTGACGTCGGAAACGGCGCGCGGTCCGCATGGGCTCCTGCGCGACGGTGCTACACTGGTACGATCATGGTCCGATGTCGTGCAAGAACTACCGTCGCCGTGGCGCAACGCCGTGCGTGACGACACGTCGAGCACGCTCGACGTGACGCCGCCCTCCACCGCGACCACCGCCGAATCCACCGTTCTCGCCGTGCTCGCGGCCGACGAGCCGCAACATATCGAAGACGTGATCGTGCGGTGCGGGATGCTGCCCGCCCGGGTCAGTGCGACCCTGATGTCCCTCGAGCTCACCGGTCACGTGCGACAGCTCGAGGGACAACGGTGGATCGCCGTGGGCACACGGTCGAGGAGACGCTAGGTGCCCAAGGGAGCAACGAAGGGCGGTCGCGGAACGGGACGGGGCTTGGTCGTCGTGGAGTCGCCCACCAAGGTCAAGACGATCCAGAAATACCTGGACGGCAAGTATCTGGTGAAGGCGTCCATGGGGCACGTGCGCGACCTTCCCAAGTCGCAGCTCGGCGTGGATCCCAAGAAGAACTTCAAGCCGAAGTACGTGGTGTCGCCCACCAAGAAGAAGATCCTCGACGAGCTGAAGAAGGCCGCCGAGAAGGCGGACGCGCTGTACGTCGCGACCGACCCCGACCGCGAAGGCGAAGCCATCGGCTGGCACCTCGCGCAAGAGCTGCCGGTCGCCAAGAACAAGATCTACCGCATCACCTTCAACGAGATCACCGAGCGCGCCGTGAAGGCCGCGTTCGATCGTCCGGGCAAGATCGACCTGAAGAAGGTCGACGCGCAGCAGGCGCGCCGCGTGCTCGATCGCCTCGTCGGCTACAGCCTCTCGCCGCTGCTCTGGGACAAGGTGCAGCGCGGGCTCTCCGCGGGCCGCGTGCAGTCGGTGGCCGTGCGGCTCATCGTCGACCGCGAGCGCGAGATCGAGGCGTTCGTTGCGCGCGAGTACTGGTCGCTGCACGCGCGTCTCGGAGCCAAGCTCCCCCCGGAGTTCACCGCGACGCTGCGCGAGATCAATGGTGAACGGGTCGAAGTCCCGCGCGACGGCAAGGACGCCACGCTGCCCGACGAGGCCACCACGCGCGCGGCGATGGAAGGGCTGGAGCAGGTCCCGTGGGTGGTCCGGAGCGTCACGCGGGGCGAGCGCCGCCGCAACCCGGCGCCGCCGTTCATCACCTCCACGCTGCAGCAGGAAGCGGGGCGCAAGCTCGGGTTCTGGGCGCGCAAGACGATGACGGTGGCCCAGCAGCTCTACGAGGGCATCGACATCGGCGACCAGGGCGCGGTCGGTCTGATCACCTACATGCGCACCGACTCCGTGCAGGTCTCGCAGGACGCGCAGCAGGAGACGCGACAGTTCGTGACGAACCGCTTCGGCGACGAGTACCTGCCGGCGACGCCCCCCGTGTACAAGTCCCGCGGGCGCGCCCAGGAAGCGCACGAAGCGATCCGGCCGTCGGACGTCACGCGCGACCCGCGCAGCGTGGCGCGCTTCCTTAATAAGGACCAGCTCGGGCTCTATCGCCTGATCTGGGAGCGCTTCGTCGGCAGCCAGATGCAGCCGGCCGTCTACGACACGGTGACGGCGGACATCGAGGCCGGGCGCTGCGTGTTCCGCGCGCAGGGCCAGACCATGAAGTTCAAGGGCTTCACCGCGGTCTACGTCGAGACGTACGAGGACAATGACGTGGCCGCGGACGATGAGGCGGAGCGCGCGATGCCGGCGCTCGAGGAAGGCGAAGTCCTCCGGCTCCTCGGCCTCGATCCGAAGCAGCACTTCACGCAGCCGCCGCCGCGCTTCACCGAGGCCTCGCTGGTGAAGTCGCTCGAGGAGCTCGGCATCGGCCGGCCGTCCACGTACGCCTCGATCCTCGGGACCATCATCAACGATCGCGGCTACGTCCGGCGCGAGCGCCGCACGCTGTTTCCCACGGAGCTCGGCACCGAGGTCACGGACCTCCTGATGCCGTTCTTCCAGGACATCATGAACGTCGAGTTCACCGCGCAGATGGAAGACGAGCTCGACCGTGTCGAGGAGGGCGAGCTCGACTGGGCGAAGGCCGTCAAGGACTTCTACAGTCCCTTCGAGAAAGATCTCGAAGAAGGCCAAGAAGGAGATGGTCAACCAGAAGGCCGGCGCCGGAGACCGGCGAGGCGTGCCCCGACTGCGGTCAGGCGCTGCTCGAGCGCCGCGGCCGCTTCGGCAAGTTCTTCGCGTGCTCGGCGTACCCGGACTGCAAGTACACGCGGGATGCCGGCAAGAACCAGCGCGCCGAGGACGAGCCGACCAACGAGACGTGCCCGAGCTGCAGCCGGCCGATGGTCATCAAGCACGGGCGCTTCGGCAAGTTCATCGCGTGCTCCGGCTATCCGGAGTGCAAGACGACCAAGCCCGTGACACTCGGCATCGCGTGCCCCGAGCCCGGCTGCGCAGGCCAGCTCGTGGAGCGCCGGTCCAAGCGCGGGCGAACCTTCTACGGGTGCTCCGCCTATCCGGAGTGCAAGTTCGTCGTGTGGCAGCGCCCCGTGGCGGAGCCGTGCCCGCGCTGCCAGGCCACGTTCCTCACGGAGCGGATCGCGAAAGGCGGACGGCCTGTCCGCATGTGCGTCCGCGAGGGGTGCGGCTTCCGGCAGGAGGTCGAGCCCACCGTCGCATGACGGACACGCCGGCAGCGTTCCTGCGCTACCTGGCGGCGGAGAAGGACGCGTCGCCGCACACCCTCAAGAGTTACGGGACCGACCTCCGCCAGTTCGAGGCGTTCCTCACCGCCGAAGGCGTCGCGCCCGCCGGCCTCACGACCCGCCACATCCGTGCGTTCCTGGTCGCGCTCCACGCGCGCGGTCTCGATCCGGCGTCGGTGGGGCGCAAGCTCGCCGCCGTGCGAAGCTGGCTCCGGTTCCTCGTGCGGCGCGGCGTGGTCGAGCGCAACGTCGCGCGCGAGGTGCGCGGCCCCCGGCTGCCGAGGAAGCTCGTGTCCTTCCTGCCGGTCGACGAGGCGCACGACCTGATGAACTTTGGGGGCGTGCGAGACGCACCGATTTCTCTGGAGTTTGGGGGCGTGCGAGACGCACCCCCCAAGCCCCCCATCCCTCGAACCGCGGCGCCCGCTCGAACCCGCGCGTGACACGGCGATCCTCGAGCTGCTCTACGCGAGCGGGCTGCGCGTGTCGGAGCTGACCGGCCTCGACCTCGACGACGTGGACCTGCGCGAGCGCACCGTGCGCGTGCTCGGCAAGGGCCGAAAGGAACGCATCGTGCCGTTCGGCAGCAAGGCGGCGCGTGCGCTCGAGGCCTGGCTCGGAGCGCGTGGCGATCGCCCGGGTCCGTTGTTCGTCGCGTCGCGCGGGGGACGCATGAACCCGCGCGACGGTCTACAGCCTCGTGCGCGCGGTCCGCGCGGCGCGCCGGCATCACGCGGAAGGTCAGCCCGCACACCCTGCGTCATTCCTTCGCGACGCATCTCCTCGACGGCGGCGCGGACCTCCGCGCGATCCAGGAGCTGCTGGGACACAGCCGGCTCTCCACGACGCAGCGCTACACGCACGTCGGCGCCGAGCACCTGCTGAAGGTCTACGACGCGGCCCACCCGCGCGCGCGCGCCGGGAAGCGAACGCCGTGACGGAGGCCCTCGTTCCACGCCACGACCGTCGTCTGCGTCCGTCATCGCGGCCAGGTGTCGATCGGCGGGGACGGCCAGGTGTCGATCGGACAGACGATCGTGAAGATGAACGCGCGCAAGGTGCGGAAGCTCTACCACGACCGCGTGGTCGCCGGGCTTCGCGGGGACGGCCGCCGACGCGTTCACGCTGTACTCGCGGTTCGAGGCGCAAGCTGGAGGAGCACCGCGGCAACCTCTCGCGTGCCGCCGTCGAGCTCGCCAAGGACTGGCGCACCGATCGCGTCCTGCGCCGGCTGGAGGCGCTCCTCGCCGTGGCCGACAAGGACCAGTCGTTCATCGTGTCGGGCACCGGCGATGTCATCGAGCCCGACGACGGGCTGATCGGCATCGGCTCCGGCGGGCCCTACGCGCTGGCGGCCGCGCGCGCGCTCGTCGCCCACTCCGATCTCGACGCGAAGGCCATCGTGACCGAGGCCATGCGCGTCGCCGCCGGCATCTGCGTCTACACCAACGACCACATCACGGTCGAGACGCTGTGACGCGCAGGGAGCCCGCTCCATGAACGTGTCACCCACGGGCGCTCCGAGCACACCGGCGCAGATCGTCGCCGAGCTCGACCGCTACATCGTGGGCCAGAACCGCGCCAAGCGCGCCGTCGCCATCGCGCTGCGGAACCGCTGGCGCCGCCAGAAGCTCTCGCCGGAGCTGCGCGACGAGGTGGCGCCGAAGAACATCATCATGATCGGCCCCACCGGGGTGGGGAAGACCGAGGTGGCGCGGCGGCTCGCGAAGCTCGCGCAGGCGCCCTTCATCAAGGTGGAGGCGTCGAAGTACACGGAAGTCGGGTACGTGGGCCGCGACGTGGAGTCGATGATCCGCGACCTGACCGAGCTCTCGGTGACGATGGTCAAGAACGAAGTGATGGCGAGCGTGAAGGAGCGCGCCGAGCAGCTCGCGGAAGATCGCGTCCTCGATCTCCTGCTGCCGCGCCGCTCGTCCGAGCCGTACTCCAGCGGCTCGCTCGAAGAGGTCGGCCCGGACGCCTCGCGGGATGCCACGCGCGAGAAGCTCCGCGCCCAGCTGCGCGAGGGCCGGCTCGACGAGCGGATGGTGGAGCTCGAGACCCAGCAGCAGTCCGTCCCGATGGTGGAGATCCTCTCCGGGCAGGGCATGGAGCAGATGGGCATCGACCTGAAGGAGATGCTGTCGAACATCATGCCGTCGCGCACGAAGCACCGCCGCGTGCGCGTGAGCGAGGCCCGCCGGCTCCTCGTCCAGGAGGAGGCGCAGAAGCTGGTCGACATGGAAGAGGTCGTGAGCCAGGCCGTGCGCCGCGTCGAGGACTCGGGCATCGTGTTCCTGGACGAGCTCGACAAGATCGCCGGCCGGGAGGGCGGCCACGGGCCCGACGTCTCGCGCCAGGGCGTCCAGCGGGACCTCCTGCCGATCGTCGAGGGCTCGTCGGTGACGACGAAGTACGGGGTGGTGCGCACGGACCACATCCTGTTCATCGCCGCCGGCGCCTTCCACGTCGCCAAGCCGTCGGACCTCATCCCGGAGCTGCAGGGACGCTTCCCGATCCGGGTCGAGCTGGACCCCTTGACGCGCGAGGATTTCATCCGCATCCTGACCGAACCCCGCAACGCCCTGATCCGGCAATACGTGGAGCTGCTGGCCACCGAGGGCGTGCGGTTGTCGTTCGAGGACGGCGCGGTCGAGGCGGTGGCGGAGCTCGCGATCCGTGTCAACGAAGGCACCGAGAACATCGGGGCCCGGCGGCTCTACACGATCATGGAGAAGCTCTTGGAGCAGATCTCGTTCGACGCGCCCGATCTCCCCGGCAAGGAGATCACGATCGACGCCGCGTACGTCCACGAGCGCCTGCGCGACATCGTGCGCGACCAGGACGTCTCGCGGTACATCCTGTGAACATGGGGGCCCCATGACTCAGGACCCCCAAACCCCCTCATGACGGCCATGCACGATGCGGTGAAGCGCGCCGAGATCCTCCTCGAAGCCCTCCCGTACATCCGGGAGTTCCGCGGCAAGTCCATCGTCATCAAGTACGGTGGCGCGGCCATGGAGCGGAACGACCTCAAGGAGCCGTTCGCGCTCGACGTGATCCTGCTGCACTTCGTCGGGATCCAGCCCGTCATCGTGCACGGCGGCGGCCCCCAGATCGGCGCGCTCATGAAGCGCCTCGGCAAGGAGCCCCGCTTCGTGGGCGGCATGCGCGTCACGGACCAGGAGACCGTCGAGATCGTCGAGATGGTCCTGGTCGGGAAGATCAACAAGGAGATCGTCGGCCTCATCAACCATCACGGCGGCCGCGCGGTCGGGCTGAGCGGCAAGGACGGCGACCTCATCCGCGCGCACAAGCGGCTGCACCGCATGCCCGACGGCACGGAGGTCGACATCGGGCTGGTGGGCGAGGTCGAGTCGGTGAACCCGGAGCCCATCCGGCTGCTGGAGCAGCACGGGTACGTGCCGGTCATCGCGCCGGTCGGCGTGGGGCGCGACGGGGAGACCTACAACATCAACGCGGACATCGTCGCCGGCGAGGTCGCCGCCGCGCTCGGCGCCGAGAAGCTCATCCATCTCACCGACGTGCAGGGGATCCTCGACGGCGCCAAGCAGTTCCTCAGCACGCTGTCGCGCGCGGAGGCCGAGCGCCTCATGAGCGCGGGCGTCATCGACGGGGGGATGCTGCCGAAGGTGGAGTCGTCACTGCGTGCGCTCAAGGGCGGGACCGCCAAGGCCCACATCATCGACGGCAGCGTCCCGCACGCGATCCTGCTCGAGCTGTTCACCCGTGAGGGCATCGGCACGGAGATTGTCCTGTGATGGACACGAAAACGCTCCTCGAGTGGTCGGCGACGTATCACACACCGAACTACGGCGCCCGGTCGCCCATCTGCCTGGTCCGCGGCGACGGCGTCCGCGTCTGGGACAGCGACGGCCGCGAGTACCTCGACTTCGGCGCGGGCATCGCGGTCACCTCGCTGGGGCACTGCCACCCGCGCGTGACCGGCGCCATCCAGGAGGCGGCGGCCACGCTGCTGCACGTCTCCAACCTCTATCACTCCGCGCCGCAGATCCACCTGGCCAAGCTGCTCTGCGAGCACTCCTTCGCCGAGCGCGTGTTCTTCGCCAATTCCGGCGCGGAGGCGAACGAGGCCGCCATCAAGGTCGCGCGGAAGTACGCGAAGACGCGATGGTCGGACGACCGCTACGAGATCATCGCCACGCGCGACTCGTTCCACGGGCGCACGCTCGCCACCGTCACCGCCACCGGGCAGGAGAAATACCAGCACGGGTTCGAGCCGCTGGTGCCGGGGTTCAAGCACGTGCCGTACAACGACCTGCGCGCGATGGAGCGCGCGGTGGATAGCCGCACGGCGGCGATCCTGGTCGAGTGCATCCAGGGCGAGGGCGGCGTCAACATCCCGAGCGACGACTACCTGCCCGGCCTGCGCAAGCTGTGTGACGCGACCGGCGCGCTGCTCATCCTCGACGAGGTGCAGACGGGCGTGGGACGCACGGGGCGGCTGTGGGCGTACGAGCACACCGGCATCCAGCCCGACATCATGACGCTCGCCAAGGCGCTCGCGAACGGGGTGCCGATCGGCGCCATGCTGACGCGGGCCGAGATCGCGTCGGCGCTCACCGCCGGGACGCACGGCTCCACCTTCGGCGGCACGCCGTTCGTCACCTCGGTGGCCCTGGCCACGCTGACGGCGGTGCTGGACGAGAAGATCCCGGACCGCGCCGCGCGGATGGGGCAGCACCTGATGGACGGGCTCCGCGAGGTCGCGCGCCGGCATCCGGTCGTGCGCGCCGTCCGCGGCCGCGGGCTCCTGATCGGCATCGAGCTGACGCAGGTCGTGGGACCGCTCGTGGACGCGTGTCGCGAGGCCGGACTGCTGGTGCTCAGCGCCGGGGAGAAGGTGCTGCGTCTCACGCCGCCGCTGATCGTGGGCGAGGCGGAGTGTGACCGCGCGCTCGAGATCATCGATCGCGTCCTGCCCCCATGAAGCACTTCCTCTCGACCGGCGACCTCACGCACGACGGGGCGCTCGCGCTCTTCCGCCTTGCGGCCGACCTCAAGCAAGGCTGGAAGTCCGGGCGCCGCCCCACGCCGCTCAGCGGGCGGACGTTCGCGCTGATCTTCGAGAAGCCGTCGCTCCGCACGCGGGTCACCTTCGAAGTCGGCGTCAACCAGCTCGGCGGGCGCGGCGTCTACCTGGCGGGCCAGGAGATCGGCCTCGGCACGCGCGAATCGGTGCCCGACGTCGCGCGGAACCTCTCGCGCTGGGTGGACGGCATCTGCGCGCGGGTCTACGCGCACGCGACCATCACCGGGCTCGCCGCGAACGCCACCGTGCCCGTGATCAACGCGCTGTCGGACTACGAGCATCCCTGCCAGGCGGTGGCCGACTTCTTCACGCTGTGGGAGCGCGGCGTGGACCTCGCCAAGCTGCGGGTCGCGTGGGTCGGCGACGGGAACAACGTGTGCCACTCGATCCTGCTCCTCGGCGCCGTGCTCGGCGCCGACATGCGCGTGGCCTGTCCGCCCGGCTACGAGCCGGACCCGCAGGTGGTCGCGCAGGCGCGGCGCACGGGCGGGGCGCTGACGATCACCACCGAGCCCGACGAGGCGGCCCGCGGCGCCGACGTCATCTACACGGACGTGTGGACCAGCATGGGCCAGGAGGCCGAGAAGACGCGGCGGCAGGAGGCGTTCGCGCGCTACCAGATCAACGCGCCGCTCCTCGCCTTCGCGAAGTCGTCCGCGCTCGTCATGCACTGCCTGCCCGCGCACCGGGGCGAAGAGATCACCGACGAGGTGCTCGACGGCCCGCAGTCGGTCGTGCTCGAGCAGGCCGAGAACCGTCTGCACGCCCAGAAAGCGATCATCGTGGCGCTCACGGAGGGGTTTGGGGGCCTGTCGTGACCGAGGCGAAGAAGGTCGTGCTCGCGTATTCGGGCGGGCTCGACACCTCCGTGATCCTGCGCTGGCTCATCGAGCGCTACCAGTGCGACGTCGTCGCCTTCTGCGCGGACATCGGGCAAGGCGAGGAGCTCATCCCGATCCGCGACAAGGCGCTGCGCACGGGCGCGAGCGCCGTGCACATCGTCGATCTGCGCGACGAGTTCGTGCACGACTTCCTGTTCCCGATGCTCCGCGCCAACGCCGTGTACGAGGCGTCCTATCTCCTCGGGACCTCGATCGCGCGCCCGCTCATCGCCAAGGGACAGGTGGAGGTGGCGGCCAAGGAAGGGGCCGACGCGGTCGCGCACGGCGCCACCGGCAAAGGGAACGACCAGGTGCGGTTCGAGCTGACGTATGCGGCGCTGGCGCCGCATCTCCGCGTGATCGCGCCGTGGCGGGAGTGGGACCTCAACTCCCGCACCGCGCTCATCGAGTTCGCGAAGCACCACGACATCCCGGTGCCCGTGACGACGGAGCGGCCGTACAGCACGGATCGTAACCTCTTCCACATCTCCTACGAGGGCGGGATCCTCGAGGACCCGTGGGCCGAGCCACCGGACAAGATGTTCCTCCTCACGCAGTCTCCGGAGGCGGCGCCGGACATCCCGGTGTACGTCGAGATCGAGTTCCTGGGCGGCGACCCGGTGGCGGTCGACGGCCGGAAGCTCGAGCCCGTTGCGCTGTTGACGCACCTGAACCGCGTCGGCGGCGAGCACGGGATCGGGCGCGTGGACCTCGTCGAGAATCGCTTCGTCGGCATGAAGTCCCGTGGCGTGTACGAGACGCCCGGCGGCACGATCCTCCAGGTGGCCCACCGCGCGCTGGAATCGATCACGCTGGATCGCGAGGTGCTCCACCTGCGCGACTCGCTCCTGGGGCGCTACGCGGAGATGATCTACTACGGGTTCTGGTTCGCGCCGGAGCGCCTCGCGCTGCAGACGCTGATGGACGAGTGCCAGCGCGATGTCACGGGAACGGTGCGCCTGAAGCTCTACAAGGGGAACGTCATCGTCGCCGGGCGGAAGTCGGCGCGATCGCTCTACCGGCAGGACTTCGCCACGTTCGAGGCCGACAGCGTCTATCAGCAGCGCGATGCCGAGGGCTTCATCCGGCTCAACGCGCTCCGCCTCAAGATCCGCGCGCTCCGGGACCGGCGATAAGACCTGCGTGCGCATTGACGACGTCGTCCCGACCGCGGACGCGTGTGGTCCCGGCGCGCCTCGCGGGCGCCACGGCGCTCGTCATCGACGTGCTCCGCGCCTCCACCACCATCGTGACCGCGCTCGGCAACGGGGCCGCGTACGTCGTGCCGGTGCAGACCGTGGAAGACGCCCGGGCCCGGAAGGCGGCGCTGGGCGCCGAGGCGATCCTGGCGGGCGAGCGGCACGGCGACCCGCCCGAGGGGTTCGACCTGGGCAACTCCCCCCTCGAGTTCACGGCGGACCGTGTGCGCGGCCGGGCGATCGTCCTCACCACCAGCAACGGCACCCGGGCGCTCACTGCGGCGCGGGGCGCTGCCACCGTCGGCGTCGCGGCGCTGGTAAATGCGGGGGCGGCGGCCGGCTGGGCCTCCGCCCAGGGACGCGACGTCATCCTGATCTGTTCCGGGAGAGCTCGGCGCCTCGTCGCTGGAAGACGAGGCGTGCGCGGGGGTGCTGGTGGCGCGGCTGGCGTCGGACGCTCCGGATGCCATCCTGACGCCGGCCGCGGACGCTGCCCAGAGCCTTGGGCGGCGCTACGGCAAGGATCTCGCGGCGCTTGCCCGGGATGCGCCGCACGCGCGAGGGCTCGCCGGGAAGGGGCGCGGCGCCGACGTGGCGTTCTGCCTCGCGCTCGATACGACCACGGTCGTGCCGACGCTCGTGCCGAACGTTGACAAGCTCGTCTGGGGACCGCGATAATTCGGCGGCGTGGCCTTGACGGTCCATGACCGTCAAATGTCTGATAGATGGCCGACCGTTACGGCCGCGGGGTTGAAGCGTGAATCTACCGATCGGTCTCACGATCACCCGGATCGTGGCGGCCCCGTTCCTGATCCTCTTCCTCATCTCGTCGTCGCGCGTGCACGCGCTCATCGGCGCCGCGATCTTCATGCTCGCCGCCTTCACCGACTGGCTGGACGGCGTGCTGGCGCGGCGGCGCAACGAGGTCACCACGCTCGGCACCCTCCTCGATCCCATCGCCGACAAGCTCCTGGTGGCGGCGGCCCTCGTCTCGCTGCTCACCATCGACAAGATCGAGGGCTGGGTGGTCGTGATCATCATCGGGCGTGAGCTCGCGGTGACGGGCCTGCGCACGGTGGCCGCGAGTGTCGGGATCATCGTGCCCGCGTCGCGGCTGGCGAAGTGGAAGACGGTCAGCCAGTACGTCGCGGTGACCATGCTGATCGTCGAGAAGGGCTTCGAGTCGCAGGACTTCCACGTCACGGCGACGGGTGTGCTGTGGGTCGCGCTCGGGCTGACCATCGTGTCGGCGGTCGACTACTTCTACCGGTTCTTCCGTAAGGCGGACTACCGCGCGATCGTGCCGGACGAAGAACGCTGGTCGTGAGCCAGATGCTTGACGGCGCATCGCCGTCAATCGCGATCCTCGCCGGCGCCGTCGTCGCCTACCTCATCGGGGCCATCCCCATCGGGTTCCTCATCGCGCGGGTCTTCGGCATCGCCGACATCCGCCGCCACGGCAGCGGCAACATCGGCATGACGAACGTGCTGCGGACGGCCGGGCAAGACGCCCGCGATCCTCACGCTGGTGGGTGACGTCGCCAAGGGCGCGGTCGCGGTGGCCGCGGGCGGCGCGATCGCGGGGCCCGGGCCGCTCGGGGCGGCGGTGGCCGCGGTGGCGGCGGTCGCCGGCAACTGCTGGTCCGTCTTCCTCGGGTTCCGTGGCGGCAAGGGCGTCGCCACCGGGCTCGGCGCGATGCTGCGGCTGGTGCCGCTGGCGGTCGTCCCGTCCGCGATCGTGTTCCTCGTGGTCGTGGCCACGACGCGCTTCGTGTCACTGGGATGCCTGCTGGGCGCCCTCGGCATGCCGGTCGTCGCGCTCGCGCTCGGCTATCCGCGCCCGGCGGTCGCGGCCGCGGCGGTGGTGGCCGCGATCATCGTCGTGCGGCATCACGAGAACATCGCGCGGTTGATGCACGGGACCGAGAACCGATTCGGGCGACGGGCGAACGCGGCATGATCGTCGGCGTCATCGGAGCGGGGAGCTGGGGCACGGCCCTCGCCGCGCACATGCGTCGCCGCGGCGACGAGGTGCGGCTCTGGGCGCGCGAGCCCGAGATCGCCGCCGGGATCCGTGGCACCGGGCGCAACCCGTTCTTCCTCGCCGACGTCGACCTGCCGAGCGGGCTGCAGGTGAGCAGCGACCTCAACGCGGTCGTCGACGGCGCGGGGCTGGTGATCGTCGCCGTGCCGTCCGAGTTCGTGGCGCTCACGCTGAAGTCGATCGTCCGGATCCCGTCCGGCGCGCCGCTGGTCTCCGCCACCAAGGGCTTCGATCCCGAGCGCCACGTGCGAATGACCGAGGTGCTCGCCGAGCGCTTCCCCGGCGCCGGGGTGGCGGCGCTCTCCGGGCCGACGTTCGCGCGCGAGGTCGTGGTCGGGCGTCCCACGGCGGCCGTCATCGCCTCCCGCGATGCCGCGCTCGCGTCGCGCCTGCAGGACGCGATCGGCACCCGCGAGTTCCGCCTGTACACCAACGCCGACGTCGTCGGCGTGGAGGCGGGCGGAGCCCTCAAGAACGTGATGGCGATCGCGACCGGCATCGCGGACGGCCTCGAGCTCGGCCAGAACGCGCGCGCCGCCCTCATCACGCGCGGTCTCGCGGAGATCACGCGGCTCGCGGTGGCCCTCGGGCGCCCAGCCGGCGACGCTCGCCGGTCTCGCGGGCATGGGCGACCTGGTGCTGACGTGCACCGGCAGCCTCTCGCGTAACCGGGGTCTCGGCATCGCGCTTGCGAAAGGCGAGGCGCTGGAGCAGGTGGAAGGCGAGACGCGCATGATCGCGGAGGGCGCCCGCACCGTGCGGTCGGCGCTGGCGCTGGCGAGCCGGCACGGCGTGAGCCTGCCCATCTGCGAGGAGGTCGCCGCCGTGCTGTTCCAGGGCAAGTCGCCCGCCGCCGCGCTCACCGCGCTGCTCGGCCGCGCGCCGACGCGGGAGGATCGTCTGAGCATGCCCGAGCTGAGGAAGGATCCGGTCGTCGGCCGCTGGGTGATCATCTCCACCGAGCGGGCGCGGCGGCCCACCGACTTCCAGCGCGAGCCCGTGCGGCCCCGCGGGCGACAACTGCGTCTTCTGTCCCGGGCAACGAGGACAAGACGCCGCCCGAGATCCTGGCCGGCCGCGCCGGCGGGCGGGTTCCCCAACAGCCCGGGCTGGACGCTATCGCGTCGTGGCGAACAAGTTTCCGGCGCTGCGCATCGAGGGCGAGCTCGAGCCCACGGGCGAGGGTCTCTTCGACCGCATGAACGGCGTGGGCGCGCACGAGGTCGTGATCGAGACGCCCGATCACCAGCGCCACGCTGGCGACGCATGTCGGTCGAGGCGATCGGCCGAAGTGCTGCTCGCGTTTCGCGAGCGGATCCTCGACCTCAAGAAGGACCCGCGCTTCGAGTACGTCCTGGTCTTCAAGAACCACGGCGAGGCCGCGGGCGCGTCGCTGGAGCACCCGCACTCGCAGCTCATCGCCACGCCCGATCATTCCGATCATGGTGACCGAGGAGCTGGAGGGCTCGCTGCGGTACTGGGAGATGAAGGAGCGCTGCGTGTGGTGCGACATCGTGCGCCAGGAGCGTCGCAGCCGCCAGCGCGTCATCCTGGAGCAGGGCGGGTTCGTGGCCCTGGCGCCGTTCGCGCCGCGCTTTCCCTTCGAGACGTGGATCCTGCCGACGCACCACCGCGCCGCCTTCGAGGAGTCGGACGTGGACGAGCTGCGCGGACTCGCGAGCCTGCTCAGCGAGTTCCTGCGCCGGCTGAGCACGACGTCCTGAATCAGCCCCCGTTCAACTTCATGCTCCACACCGCCCCGCTCCGCGATGGACGGGCTCGACCACTTCCACTGGCACCTCGAGATCATCCCGAAGCTGCGCGAACGTGGCGGGCTTCGAGTGGGGCAGCGGCTTCTTCATCAATCCCGATGCCGCCCGAGGACGCCGCCGCGTCGCTTCGCGGCGAGACGGGATGACGCGCCGCGGGCCCGATGGTAGAATCCGTCACGCGCGGGAATAGCTCAGTGGTAGAGCACGACCTTGCCAAGGTCGGGGTCGCGGGTTCGAATCCCGTTTCCCGCTCCAGCTTTTCATTTTCAGTCCTGCACCTGTCGCATGGCGGCGTACCCAAGTGGTTAAGGGAGCGGACTGCAAATCCGCGATGCGGCGGTTCGAATCCGCCCGCCGCCTCCATTCTTCGTCGTCGCTTCCCCACCACCGCCCGCGCCGGGGCGGTGGTGTCGTCGCAGCGCGGTGACATAGACTACAAGCCCGACGTTTCAGCGCGGGCGTGGCGAAATGCAAACGCGATGGACTTAAAATCCATTGTCCCTCACGGGACATGCGGGTTCGACTCCCGCCGCCCGCACCACTAGCGCCTCGCCTCGCCCTCGTCGAACGTCGGCAGCCACATGCCGAGCGTGAAGTTCACCATGCCACCGAGCTCGTGGATGACCGTCTCGACGCCGTGGCGGGAACGCCACCAGCGGCTCGCGTCGAACGTCTCGTAGTGGCGTCGGGTGGACCAGCGCCGTGACGCCCGAGGCCTGCGCGTCCCAGATCATGCGAAGGCGGCGCGTGTGCGGCGGCGAGCTGACGAGGATGATGCGGCGAACACCGCGCGCCCGCGCCACGTCCGCGACGTGCGCCAGCTCGTCCACCGAGTTCTCGACCTCGCGATCGAGCCGAATGATCGCACCTTCCGGGACCCCCAGGGTCATCAGGATGCCGGCCGCGACGGACTGTCCGTGCGGAAGCCGCGCGAGCTGGCGGGCCACCGTGTTGCGCTCACGCGCGCGCGACAGCGCGACGAGCGGCGCCAGCCCACGCTGGTAGAGCGCCGCCGCCTCGACCTCGCGGGCGGGCGGGGCCACCCGCGACCACGACGATCAGGTCGCTCGGCGCCAGGGGATCGGCGACGACCAGCCAGAGCCCGAGCGCGGGGAGGCCCGCCGTGAAGGCGACCGTGACGCCAACGAGGGCCGCGGCGAGCAGCAGGAGTCGGCGCAGGCGGCGGCGTGAAGGCGGCGTCATGTGAGCCACGGGACGGCGGGTTCCATTGGAGAATCCGTCCCGGCACGCTATCTTAGCGGCACATGTCCTCGCCTGGCGCCATCGCCTTCCAGGTCGGCCCCATCGTCATTCGCTGGTACGGCATCCTGATGGCGCTGGCCATCGTCGTCGGGCTCTGGCTCGGGCACCGGGAGGCGCGCAAGCGAAGGGCTGCCGGCCGACGACATCATCAGCGTCGGGCAATGGGCGATCCTCGCGGGGCTCGCCGGCGCGCGGCTCTACGAAGTGATCTTCAACTGGGACTACTACGGCCGGTTTCCCGCGAAGATCTTCGCGGTGTGGGAGGGCGGGCTCGCGATGCACGGCGGCCTCATCGTGGGGCCGCTCGTGGGCGCCGTGCTCGCGAGGCGCTGGAAGATTCCGATCCTGCGGGGGCTCGACGTCGCGGCGCCGAGCATCGTGATCGGCCAGGCGATCGGGCGGTGGGGCAACTTCTTCAACGAAGAGGCGTTCGGCGCGCCGACGTCGCTGCCGTGGAAGCTCTACATCTCGCCTCCGCACCGGCCGCCCGGCTTCACGCGCTTCGAGTTCTTCCACCCGACCTTTCTCTACGAATCCCTCTGGGACCTCGCGGTGTTCCTCGTCCTGATCGCTCTGGCTCCGGGGCCGCGTTCCAGCGGCAGCCGGGGGCGCTCTTCTTCGCGTACGTCGGTCTCTATTCGGTGGGGCGCTTCCTCATCGAGTCCGTGCGGCTCGACAGCTTCTGGCTCGGACCGTTCCGGGTGGCGCAGCTCGCGAGCGTGCTCGGGGTCGCCGTGGCCCTCGCCGGGCTCGCGTGGACCAAGCGACGCGCGGCCGCGGCCGTCGAGAGCCGCGAGGGACCCGCCCCGCGTAGGCTGAAGGTCCGCGTGATATCCTGAACCGGATGTCCTGGACCCAGAAGAAGAAAGAACAATCCCTCCTCGACGACGAAGAGGGCACCATCCGCAAGGACTGGGGCGGCAAGGTCACCGTGGCCCTGGTCTACCCCAACACCTACGCCGTCGGGATGTCGAACCTCGGCTTCCAGACGATCTACTGGCACCTGAACCAGCGCCCCGACGTCGTGTGCGAGCGCGTGTTCGTCGCGGACTACGAGGACCTGGCGGAGCGCGCGCGGACCGGGGCCGTGCCGCTGTCGCTCGAGTCCGGGCGTCCGCTGACGGACTTCCACCTCATCGGGTTCTCGGTCACCTACGAGGGCGACTACATCAACGTGGTGCGCCTCCTGAACGAGGCGGGGATCCCGAGCCGCGCCGCCCTCCGGCGTCCCCACGACCCGATCGTCCTCATGGGCGGGGTCTGCGCCTTCTCCAACCCGGAGCCGATGGCGCCGTTCATGGACCTGATCGCGGTCGGCGAGGGCGAGGAGCTGGTCCACGAGCTGATCGATGCCTATCGCGCGGCGTCCGACCGCGAGCAGTTCCTCGCGAAGGCGGCGACGCTCGAAGGCGTGTACGTCCCGGCCTCCTATGACGTCCGGTACGCGGACGACGGCTCCGTGGCGGAGGTGACGCCCACGGCCGGGCTGCCGGCGATCGTCACGAAGCGGCGGCTCCGGAACGTGAACGCGTTCGAGACGATCTCGCTCGTGAAGACGCCGCACGCGGAATACGGGCACATGGCGCTCGTGGAGGTCGGCAAGGGCTGCGGCCGCGGCTGCCGCTTCTGCCTCGAGGGCCAGGTCTATCGCCCCGTGCGCCATCGCAGCGTGGACGCGCTGCGCGAGACCATCGCCAAGGTGGCCAAGGAGTCGACGCGCATCGGTCTCGTCGGCGCGTGCGTCTCCGACTACCCGTGGATCGGCGACCTCATGGACGTGGTGGAGGAGGCGGGCCTCGAGCTCTCGATCTCCTCGCTGCGCGCGGACAGCCTGAGCGACAAGCTGGTCGCGTCGCTGGCGCGCGGCGGGCATCGGACGCTCACCATCGCGCCGGAGGCGGGCACCGAGCGGCTGCGCCAGGTGATCCGCAAGGCGATCTCCGACGAGCAGATCCTCGGCGCGTGCGACATGCTGCGCCGGCACGGGATCCCCAACCTCAAGTGTTACTTCATGATCGGGCAGCCGACCGAGACCATCGAGGACGTGGAGGCGATCCCCGAGCTCGCGGTGCGCATGCTCGAGCGGCTGCGCGTGCTCGACGCCAAGGGCCATCCGTTCGGGCGGCTCACGCTCTCGATCTCGTCGTTCGTCCCCAAGCCGTGGACGCCGTTCCAGTGGGAGCCGTTCGACGGCGCGGACTCGCTGCAGAAGAAGCTCGAGATCATCAAGCGCGGCGCGCGCAAGCTCGGCACCGTGCGCGTCCTCCACGAGAACCCGCGGGAGGCCGACGCTGCAGGCGCTGCTGGCGCGGGGCGACCGGCGGGTCGCCGACTTCATCGAGCTGTCCGCCGGCTTCGGCGGCGACTGGCGGCGCGCGCTGCGCGAGTGGGACGGCGACCCCGACTTCTACACGACGCGGGTGCGCTCGGTCGACGAGCGGCTGCCGTGGGACCACTTCGACGTCGGCGTGAAGCGGCCGGGGCTCCTCAGGGAGCACGAGCGCGCCCACGCCGACGGAGCTCGTGTGACCCCTGTCCGCGATACGCAGGGCCGCGTCCTCCGCAACCTGCGCGTCTCCGTCACCGACCGCTGCAACCTCCGCTGCGCGTACTGCATGCCGGAGGAGGAGTACCTCTGGCTCCCGCGACAGGAGATCCTGCACTTCGAGGAGCTCGACCGCCTGATCGACGTCTTCATCGAGCTCGGCGTGGACAAGGTGCGGCTCACCGGCGGGGAGCCGCTCCTCCGGCGCGACCTGCCGCAGCTCGTTCGCCTGCTGGCCGCGAAGAAGGCGCTCAACGACCTCGCGATCACCAGCAACGGGATCCTGCTCGGCGATCAGGCCGCGTCCCTGAAGGCCGCGGGGCTGCATCGGGTCACGGTCAGCCTCGACACGCTGAAGCCGGAGCGCTTCGCCGTGCTCACGCGGCGGGACACGCACGCGCAGGTGCTGGAGGGCCTCGGCGCCGTCACGCGCGCCGGGTTCACGGACACGAAGATCGACACGGTCGTGATGCGCGGCGTGAACGACGACGAGCTGGCCGACCTCATCGAGTACGGGCGGACGGTGCCGGCCGAGGTGCGCTTCATCGAGTACATGGACGTCGGCGGCGCGACGCGGTGGTCGATGGACAAGGTCGTGAGCCGCGCCGAGATGCTGGAGCGCCTCGCGCAGCGCTACGGTCCCATCGAGCCCGTCGTCGAGGTCAGCACGGCGCCGGCCGACCGCTACCGGCTGCCGGACGGGACGATCTTCGGGATCATCGCCTCGACCACGGCGCCGTTCTGCTCGGACTGCGACCGGAGCCGTCTCACCGCCGACGGCCTCTGGTATCTCTGCCTGTACGCGCAGAAGGGGATCGACCTGCGCGGCCCGCTGCGCGCGGGCGCGAGCGCCGACGAGCTGAAGGCGCTCATCACCGGCGACTGGACCGCGCGCACGGACCGCGGCGCCGAGGAGCGGCTGGCCTTGCGCGACCGGACGCCACTCCTGCAGGTCGAGCGCCTGCAAGCGCGACCCGCACCTCGAGATGCACACCCGGGGAGGCTGAGCGTGAGCCACGGTGGCCAGGGCGACGACGCGAAGATCGACGTCCGCGAGCGCGGGGCCAACCAGCAGACGTCGGACCGGCGCCTCTTCATGCAGCTCATCGCGTTCGGCGACTGTCCCGATCCCAAGCCGCTCGTCCGCACCCTGGAGAGCGCGCGCGTCGAGGCGACGCTGTACCGCGACGTCAACGATCCGCGCGGGGTGGCGGTGCTCGGGATGAGCGAGGACCCGGCGTACTTCGTGAACGCGTTCCGCGAGCTGCTGAACTCGCCGGCCTTCGCCGAGCTCCCGCTCAAGCCGGAGCTCACGATGCTCGGACGCACCTACGCGTCCGGCTTCGAGCCCGACCTCGACGACTGGCTGCTCCATCGCCCGCGCCGCGCGGCGCTGAACGCGGCCTGGCCGTGGGCCGTGTGGTATCCGCTGCGCCGGACCGGGAGCTTCGCCCGCCTCTCGCCGCAGGAGCAGGGCACGATCATTCGCGAGCACAGCGTGATCGGCCGCGCGTACGGCGAAGCCGACCTCGTGCACGACATCCGCCTCGCCTGCCACGGCCTCGACGTCCACGACAACGACTTCGTGATCGGGCTGGTGGGCAAGGCGCTGCATCCGCTCTCTCACATCGTGCAGCGGATGCGGACGACGGCGCAGACGTCGCAGTATCTGCAGACGCTCGGGCCGTTCTTCATCGGCCACGCGGTCTGGCAGAGCCCGCTCCCGCAGTAGGAGGCGCCCATGGCGAAGCGGCGGAACCGGTCGACGCTGTCCGGCAAGGCGGCCGCGCTCGTCGCCCGCGAGCGCGTGTCTCGCGTGGCGACCGCCAATGCCGACGGCCAGCCGCACCTCGTGCCCGTGTGCCACGTCGTGTCCGGCGGCAAGCTCTACATCGGCTCGGGGGACGACGGCGCGAAGGTGCGCAACCTCCGCGCGAACCCGCGCGTCACGGTCACCGTCGATCTGTACTCCGACTACTGGGCCGAGCTGAAGGGCGTGATGGTGCAGGGCACGGCGAAGCTGATCGAGCGCGGCCCGGTCTTCCAGCGCGCGCGGAAGAAGCTCTACGAGAAGTACCCGCAGTATTCCAAGGAGGCGGCGCTCTCGCCCTCCGACTCCGTGATCCTGGAGATCACGCCGACGCACGTCTTTTCGTGGGGCCTGAAGTAACCGTCCGCCCGTACGAGCCCGCGCGGGACCTCGCCGAGCTCCGCGCGCTGAACGTCGAGCACCAGGACTTCTCCCGCTCGCTGGAGCCTTCGTGGCCGGAGGGCAAGACGGTCGTCGACGACTACGTGGCGTACCTCGAGCGCGAGGTCGCGGCCCGCGACGGTGCCGTGTTGCTGGCGGAGGTGGGCGAGAAGATCGCCGGGTTCATCTGTGTCGTCTCGGCGACGCGTGGCGATTCTCCGGACGACCCGGCCCTCTACGCCTGGGTCCACGACCTCTTCGTCCGGCCGGAGCACCGCCGCCGTGGCGTGGCGACCACGCTCATGACCGCGGCCGAGTCGTTCGTCCGCTCGCGCGGCGCCCGAGAGCTTCGCCTCGGCGTCATCGAGCGGAACGGCGAGGCCCGCGCGCTCTATCGCCGGCTCGGGTTCCGCGACTACACGCGGGTGCTGACGAAGCCGCTCTGAACGGGGCGCCCGAGTGCGATCGGGCGCTTGCCACCGCCGGTCCACGATCGCGGCCTCTATGATGCGCGTCATACCGCGGCCGCGCCTGCCCGAGAGATACTGGGTCGCCGGGCAGCGCGGATGGGACCCGCGGGAACGTCCCGCGGCCCAGGAGGAGCGGTCATGGCGGACATGCGGGTCAGCGAGTGGATGACGCCGGCGCCCCTCACCGTCGCACCGTCGGTCCCCATTCCCAGAGTGCAGGAGCTCATGATCTACCGGCGGATCCGTCATCTCCCGGTCATGGAGGACGGTCGGCTCGTCGGCATCATCACGGACCGCGATGTGCGAACGGTGCAGCCCTCGCCGGCGACGACCCTGGCCGTCCGCGAGATGCACTACCTCCTCGAGCGGCTCACCGCGCGCGCGGTGATGACGCGTCCCGTGATCACCGTGGGACCCCGCGAGCCGCTCGCCGAGGCCGTGCGGCTCATGCTCGAGAACAGGATCGGCGGCCTCCCCGTCATGGACGGCGAGCGCCTCGTCGGCATTCTCACCGAGGTCGATCTGCTGCGGGCCTTCTCGAGCACCCTGGGGGTGCGAGCCGGACGTCCGCCTCGCGCAGCGGACGCGCCGCTTCTCGCGGGTTCGCCGGACCGGCTGATCCTCGTGCCGCTCGATGGCGCCGCCGGGAGCGAGGCCGTCCTCGGAACGATCGGCGAGATCGCGCGCGCGGAGGGCGCGTCGGTGCGACTGCTCGGCGTGCACCCTCCGGCGCACGAGGTCGAAGTCGATGGCCGGATCCTGGCGTATGCCGATCAGGAGACCGAGCGGGTCGAAGCGGAGGGCTGTCAGTACCTCCAGCGCGTGGCGGCGGGCCTCAGCCCGGTCGCGGTGTCGGTCGCCGTACGATTCGGTGACCCGGCAGAGCAGATCGTGGAGGAAGCGGAGGCGGCGCGCGCCACCCTGATCGCCATGGCCTCCCATCGCCGGACGGGCATCGCGCGCATCGTCAAAGGCAGTGTTGCCGAGCGCGTCGAACGCACCACCACGATCCCGGTGATGCTCGTCCAGTACGGCACGTGATCGAAGTCCGGAGCGAACAGCCGCGTTACGGGAGCGGGGCGGGGAGGTCTGACTTCCCCATCAGATAGAGATCGACGCCGCGCGCGGCCGAGCGGCCCTCGGCGATCGCCCACACGATCAGCGACTGGCCGCGCTGCATGTCGCCGCACGTGAACACGCCGGGGACGTTCGTCATCCAGTTCGCGTCGCGCGCGACGTTGCCGCGCTCGGTGAGCGTGAGACCGAGCTCCGCGATCGGGCCCTTCCGCGTCGGGCCGAGGAAGCCCATCGCGAGCAGGACGAGGTCGGCGGCGAACGTGCGCTCGCTGCCGGCGCACCGGCTTGAACTCCAGGCGGCCGCCCTCGCGCACCATCTCGACGCTCACCGCCTCGAGCGCCTTCACGCGGCCGCGCCCGTCGTCGACGAAGCGCTGCGTGGAGATCGCGTAGACGCGCTCGCCGCCCTCCTCGTGCGCCGAGGACACGCGGAAGATGTTCGGCCACTGCGGCCACGGGTTGTCGGCCGCTCGCGTGTCGGGCGGACGCGGCAGCAGCTCGAACTGGTGGACGGACGCGGCGCCCTGCCGATGCACCGTGCCGAGGCAGTCCGCGCCGGTGTCGCCGCCGCCGATGATCACGACGTGCTTGCCCTTCGGCGTCGATGAACCGCTCGTCGGGGATCTGGTCGCCCTCGCAGCGCCTGTTCTGCAGCGGCAGGAAGTCCATCGCGAAGTGGATGCCGGCCAGCTCGCGGCCCGGCACCGTGAGATCGCGGGGCGCCTCGGCGCCGCACGCGAGCACGATCGCGTCGAACTCGCGCTGGAGCTCGCGCACGGGCAGCGGTACCGCCGACGTCGACGCCGACCCGGAAGGTGACGCCTTCCTTCTCCATCAGCGCGAGGCGGCGGTCGAGGACGCGCTTCTCCATCTTGAACTCGGGGATGCCGTAGCGCAGGAGACCGCCGATCCGATCCGCCTTCTCGAACACGGTCACCCAGTGCCCGGCGCGGTTGAGCTGGTCCGCGGCGGCGAGGCCGGCGGGACCCGAGCCGACGACCGCCACCTTCTTGCCGGTGCGAACCGCGGGAGCCTGCGCCGTCACCCAGCCGGCCTCGAACGCGCGCTCGATGATCGAGACCTCGACGGCCTTGATCGTCACGGCGTCGTCGTTGATGCCGAGCACGCACGACCCCTCGCAGGGCGCCGGACAGAGACGGCCCGTCCACTCGGGGAAGTTGTTCGTCGCGTGCAGGCGCTGGATCGCTTCCTGCCACTGGTCCTTGTAGACGAGGTCGTTCCAGTCCGGGATGATGTTGCCGAGCGGGCAGCCCTGGTGACAGAACGGGATGCCGCAATCCATGCAGCGCGCGGCCTGCTTCTTGAGGTCCGGCTCCGGGTAGGGGAGGTAGACCTCCTTCCAGTCGCGCAGACGCTCGTCCACCGGGCGCGTCGGCCACTTCTTGCGCTGGATCTCGAGGAACCCGGTGACCTTACCCACTGGTCGCGCCCACCAGCTCGGCAAAGGTCGGCGCGCGACCCTCGGCTTTCGCTCGCGCTTCGGCGAGCAGCACGCGCTTGTAGTCCTTCGGCATCACCTTCACGAATCGTGGCTGATTCCGGACCCAGTCCGCCAGGATGCTCGCCGCGTACGTCGAGCCGGTCGCATCGATGTGGCGCTGGATCAGGCGGAGCACGATCTCGATGTCCTCGCCCTGCTCCAGCGGCGACAGCTCCACCATGCCGAGGTTGCAGCGCTTCCTGAAGTCGCCGGCGAGGTCGAGCACGTACGCGACGCCGCCCGACATCCCCGCGGCGAAGTTGCGGCCCGTGCGGCCGAGGACGACGACGCGGCCGCCCGTCATGTACTCGCAGCCGTGGTCGCCGATGCCCTCGACCACCGCGTGGACGCCGCTGTTGCGCACGCAGAACCGCTCGCCCGCCAGCCCGCGCACGAACGCCTCGCCGGAGGTCGCGCCGTAGAGCGCGACGTTGCCGATGACGATGTTCTCCTCGGGCTTGAAGGTCGACGCGCGCGGCGGGAAGACCGTGAGCTTGCCGCCGGACAGTCCCTTGCCCCAGTAGTCGTTGGCGTCACCCTCGAGCGTGAAGCTCACCCCGCGCGGCACGAACGCGCCGAAGCTCTGGCCGGCGGAGCCCGTGAAGTGGACCGTGATGGTGTCGTCCGGGAGGCCGGCCGCGCCCCACCGCTTCGTGATGTGGTAGCCGAGCGTGGTGCCCACCGTGCGGTTCACGTTGCGGATGTCCAGCTTCAGGCTGACCGGCGTGGCGCGCTCGATCGCGTCCTGGCACTGCGGGATCAGCGTCGTCTGATCGAGCGACTTCTCGAGCGCGTGCTCCTGCGGCCGCACGCACCGCCGCGGCACGTCCGCCGGCACGTTCGGCTGGTGGAGGATCGCCGAGAGATCGAGGCCGGCCGCCTTCCAGTGATCCAGCGCCGGCTTGAAGTCCAGACGGTCCACGCGGCCGATCATCTCGTCCATCGTGCGGAAGCCGAGACGCGCCATGTGCTCGCGCACTTCCTGCGCGACGAACCGGAAGAAGTTCACGACGTGCTCGGGCTTGCCGGCGAACCGCTTGCGCAGCTCGGGATCCTGGGTCGCCACGCCCACCGGGCACGTGTTCAGGTGACAGACGCGCATCATGATGCAGCCCACGACCACGAGCGGCGCGGTCGAGAAGCCGAACTCCTCGCCGCCGAGCAGCGCCGCGATCACGACGTCGCGGCCGGTCTTCAGCTGGCCGTCGACCTGCACGACGATGCGGTCGCGCAGCTTGTTCATCACCAGCACCTGCTGCGTCTCGGCGAGTCCCAGCTCCCACGGCGCGCCGCCGTGCTTGATCGACGTCAGCGGCGAGGCGCCGGTGCCGCCGTCGTGCCCGGAGATCAGCACCACGTCGGAGAAGGCCTTCGCCACGCCCGCCGCGACGGTGCCGACGCCGATCTCGGCGACGAGCTTCACGTGCACGCGCGCCTCGGGGTTGGCGTTCTTCAGATCGTGGATGAGCTGCTTGATGTCCTCGATCGAGTAGATGTCGTGGTGCGGGGGCGGGGAGATGAGGCCCACGCCGGGCGTCGCGTACCGCACCTTGGCGATCCACGGATAGACCTTGTGGCCCGGCAGCTGGCCGCCCTCGCCGGGCTTGGCGCCCTGCGCCATCTTGATCTGGAGGTCCGTCGGCGTTCACGAGGTACTCGCTGGTGACGCCGAAGCGGCCGGACGCGACCTGCTTCACCGCGCTCCGCCGCCAGTCGCCGTTCGGATCGCGCTGGTAGCGCGCGGAGTCCTCGCCGCCCTCGCCGGTGTTCGAGCGTCCGCCGATCCGGTTCATCGCGATCGCGAGCGTCTCGTGCGCCTCCTGGCTGATCGAGCCGTAGGACATGGCGCCGGTGGCGAAGCGCTTGAGGATGGTCTCGACCGGCTCCACCTCGTCGATCGGGATCCCGGGACCGTCGGCCTTCAGCTCCATGAGGCCGCGCAGGGTCGCGCGCTGCTTGCTCTGGTCGTCGCAGAGCCGCGAGAACTCCTTGAACGCGCGGTAGTCGTTGCTGCGCGTGGAGTGCTGCAGCTTCGCGATCATGTCGGGGTTGACCATGTGGTGCTCGCCGTCGCGGCGCCACTGGTACTCGCCGCCCCAGTCGAGCTCGGCCGTGCCCACGGGCCGGTCGGGGAACGCGTCCGCGTGGCGCCGCCGCACCTCCTCGGCGATGACGTCGAGGCCGATGCCGCTCACGCGCGACGGGCGTGCCCGCGAAGTAGCGATCGACCACCTCGCGGTTCAGGCCGACGGCCTCGAAGATCTGCGCGCCGCGTGTAGCTCTGGAGCGTCGAGATCCCCATCTTGGCCATGACCTTGAGGATCCCCTTGTTCAGGGCCTTGACGTAGTTCTTCGCGGCCTTCGCGGGATCGACGTCCGGCAGCAGGTCCTGGCCGACCATGTCGTCCAGGGTCTCGAACGCCACCCACGGGTTCACCGCGCCCGCGCCGTACCCGATCAGCAGGCACATGTGATGGACTTCGCGCGCGTCGCCGGTCTCGATGATCAGCCCGGAGCGCGTGCGCTCGCCGCGCCGCACGAGGTGATGGTGCACGGCCGGCGGTCGCGAGCAGGCTCGGGATCGCCGCGTGCTGGCGGCTCACGCCGCGGTCGGACAGGATGACGATGTTCGCGCCGTCGGCGATCGCCGCGCTGGCGCGCTGCTGGAGGTCCTCGAGCGCGCGCTCGAGGCCGGCCGCGCCGTCCGCCGGCGGGTAGAGCATCGGCAGCGTCACCGCCTTGAACCACGGGTGCGCGACGTGGCGGATGCGCGCGAGCTCGTCGTTGGAGATCACCGGGTCCGGGACGACGATCTGCCGGCAGGACTCGGGCTCCGGCTTCAGGAGGTTCCGCTCGGGCCCGACCGTCGATTCCATCGACGTGACGAGCTCCTCGCGAATCTGGTCGAGCGGCGGGTTCGTGACCTGCGCGAACAGCTGCTTGAAGTAGTCGTACAGCGGGCGCGGGCGGCCGGAGAGGACGGCGAGCGCGGTGTCGGTGCCCATCGAGCCGATCGGCTCTTCGCCGTTCTTGGCCATGGGCGCGAGCAGCAACCTCAGATCCTCGTGCGTGTAGCCGAAGGCGATCTGCCGGGTCAGGACGGTCTCGTGATCCGCGTCCGGCGCGGGATGCGCGGGGAGATCCTGGATCCGCACGGTGTTCTGGCGCAGCCAGTCCGCGTAGGGATGCTCGGCGGCGAGCGCGGCCTTGATCTCCTCGTCGTCGATGATCCGCCCCTGCTTCGTGTCGACGAGGAAGATCTTCCCGGGATGGAGCCGTCCCTTCACGAGGATGTTCTCGGCGCGGGATGTCGAGGACGCCGACCTCCGACGCCATGACGACGAGGCCGTCCTTCGTCACGTAGTAGCGCGACGGGCGCAGTCCGTTGCGGTCCAGCACCGCGCCGATGACCGTGCCGTCGGTGAACGCGATGGAGGCGGGGCCGTCCCAGGGCTCCATCAGCGACGCGTGGTACTCGTAGAACGCCCGCCGCTCGGGGCTCATGGATTCGTGGTTCTGCCACGGCTCCGGGATCATCATGAGGATCGCGTGCGGGAGCGAGCGGCCGTTCATCACGAGGAACTCCAGCACGTTGTCGAACGTGGCGGAGTCGGACAGCCCCTCGCGCGTGACCGGGAAGACCTTCGCGAGGTCGTCGCCGAGGAGGTCCGAGCGGCAGAGCGCCTCGCGCGCCTTCATCCAGTTGAGGTTGCCGCGCAGCGTGTTGATCTCGCCGTTGTGCGCGATGTAGCGGTACGGGTGCGCCAGCGGCCACGACGGGAACGTGTTGGTGCTGAACCGCTGGTGGACGAGCGCGAGCGCCGACTCGACGTCCGGATCGGTGAGGTCGGGATACATCGCCGCGATCTGGTCCGCGGACAGCATGCCCTTGTAGATGAACGTGTTCGACGAGAGGCTCGGCAGGTAGGTGAACGTCCGGTCCTCGTCGTCGAGCTCCAGCACCGCGCTCTCGATCCGCTTGCGAATGACGTAGAGCTTCCGCTCGAAGTGCGCGTGGTCTTCGATGCCGGCGCCGCGCCCGACGAAGAGCTGCATGATGCGCGGCTCGACCGACACCGCCGTGGCGCCGAGCGAGCGGTCGTCGGTCGGCACCTGCCGCCAGCCGAGACAGCGCTGGCCTTCCGCGAGGATGATCGTCTGGATGAGCGCGCGCACCTTGTCCGCCCGCAGGGGGTCGCGCGGGAGGAAGACGAGCGCCGGCGCCGTACTCGGTGGGCGCGGGGAGCGTCACCCCGATCTTGGCGCACTCGCGCCGGAAGAAGCGGTCCGGGATCTGGAGGAGGATGCCGGCGCCGTCGCCGGTGTTCGGCTCGCAGCCGCAGGCGCCGCGGTGCAGGAGGTTGATGAGGACCGCCAGCGCCTGCCGCACGATCGCGTGGGACTTCCGGCCCTTGATGTCCACGACGAAGCCGACGCCGCAGGCGTCGTGCTCGTGGCGGGGATCGTAGAGACCTTCGGCGGGGCGTTGCCCGGCGAACATCGGCGGGGCGTGCTTCGACTGCGCATTCATCGCGGCGCTCCTCTTGGACATGGGGCCCTCTGGACCGGCTGCAGTTCCGCGAGTGTACGCGCAAAGTCCAGCATTAGTCATCGCAGAAAAGTCAGATAGTGTGGATAAGGATTGCTGATGGTAGGATTCGCCCATGCAGCTGGAGAGCCTGCGTCTCTTCTGCGACGTCGTCCGCCTCCGGAGCTTCTCGCGGGCGGCCGAGGAGCACTTCGTCTCACAGTCCGCGGCCAGCCAGGCGATCCAGCAGATCGAGCAGCACCTCGGCGTCAGCCTGATCGACCGCACCAAGCGGCCGTTCGTCGTCACCCCGGAAGGCGACGCCTTCTACGAAGCCTGCCGGACGCTCCTGGACGGGTGGGAAAAGGCCAAGACGGAGATCGGCGCCGTCAGGGCGCGCGTGGACGGCACCGTGCGGGTCGCGGCGATCTACTCCGTCGGGCTCCACGACGTCAGCCGCCACATGCAGCAGTTCATGTCCCTCTATCCCGCGGCCCGCGTCGAGCTGGAGTGCCTGCACCCCCACAAGGTCGTCGAGGCCGTGGTCCGCGACGAGGCGGACGTCGGGATCATGTCCTACCCGCCGACCGACCGCGCGCTCACCGTGGTCCCCCTGCGCCAGGAGCCCATGGCGTTCGTGGCGTATCCGAGCCACCCGCTCGCGCGGCGGCGCAGCGTGCCGGTCGCGCAGCTCGACGGGGAGGCCTTCGTGGCCTTCGATCCCGGGCTGACCATCCGCAAGGCGATCGACCGCGCGCTGCGGCAGCACAACGTGCGCGTCGACATCAAGATGGAGTTCGACAACATCGAGACGATCAAGCAGGCCATCATGATCAAGGCCGGGGTCAGCATCCTGCCCAGGCACACCGTCCAGATGGAGGCCGGGGTGCGCACGCTGGCCGTGCTGCCGCTCGACATCCCCGACCTCGTCCGGCCGGTCGGCATCATCCATCGCCGCCAGAAGCCGCTCACGCCCACCGCCAGCCGCTTCGTTCAGCACCTGCTCAAGGACGCGAGCGACGGCGGCGGTCTAACCGCGTAAGAACCCTTGCCGATCGCCAGCGGCTTCGCTACTCTAACGCTGGTCTGCCCTGGAGAAGGCCGCCCGGGCAGAAACCCCACGGAAGCGACGCCGAACGGCCTCGGCACGCCCGAGGCGAGGAGAGTCGATGAGCGAGACGGTGGCCCCCGTTCAAGGTGTGGCCAAAGCGGTAAAGGAGCTCGATCGTGCGGTGATCCGTTTCGCCGGCGACTCCGGCGATGGGATGCAGCTCACCGGTGAGCAGTTCACGACGGAATCCGCGGTGGCCGGCAACGACATCGCCACCCTCCCGAACTTCCCCGCGGAGATTCGCGCCCCGGCCGGCACGCTGTTCGGAGTCTCCAGCTTCCAGCTCCAGTTCGGCAGCCAGCGCGTCTACACGCCGGGCGACCGTCTCGATTGCCTGGTGGCGATGAATCCCGCCGCGCTCAAGGTGCACCTGCGCGACCTGAAGCCGGGCGGCCTGCTCATCGTCAACACGTCCGCGTACGACAAGCGGAACCTCGACAAGGCCGGCTACCCGTCGAATCCGCTCGACGATCCCGCGCTGGGCGAGCGCTACCGGCTGCACAAGGTCGACATGTCGGGGCTGACGCACGAGGCCATCAAGGACCTGCCGCTCGACACCAAGGAGAAGGACCGCACGAAGAACTTCTTCGCGCTCGGGCTCGTCTCCTGGATCTACACCCGGCCACTGGAGCCGACCCTCGACTGGATCGAGAAGAGGTTCGCCAAGCGCCACGACATCGCCGAGGCGAACCGCCGCGTGCTGAAGGCGGGCCACGCCTTCGGCGAGACGGCCGAGATCTTCGGCGAGCACTACACCGTCGAGGCGGCGGACATGCCGCCCGGGCTCTATCGGGCCATGACCGGCAACCGCGCGCTCGCGTGGGGGCTCCTCGCCGCCGCGCAGCGCTCCACGCTGCCGATCGTGTACGGCGCGTATCCGATCACGCCGGCCAGCTCGATCCTCGAAGAGCTGGCGATGCACAAGCGCTTCCGCATCCGCACCATCCAGGCCGAGGACGAGATCGCGGCGGTGACGTCGGTGATCGGCGCGGCCTTCGGCGGCGCCATCGGCGTGACGGGCTCGAGCGGCCCCGGCATCGCGCTGAAGAGCGAGGGCATCGGCCTCGCGGTCACCGCGGAGCTGCCGATCGTGATCTTCGACATCCAGCGCGGCGGGCCGTCCACCGGCCTGCCGACGAAGACCGAGCAGGCCGACCTGATGCAGGCGCTCTACGGTCGCAACAGCGAGTCGCCGGTGGTCGTGATCGCGCCGGCCACGCCGGGCGACTGCTTCTACATCGCCTACGAGGCGGTCCGCATCGCCGTCAAGTACATGGTCCCGGTGATGGTGCTGAGCGACGGCTTCCTCGCCAACGGCTCCGAGCCGTGGCTGATCCCCGACCTGAGCACGCTGCCGCCGATCGACGTCCACTTCCGCACGGAGACGGAAGGCTTCTTCCCGTACCTGCGCGATCCCGCCACGCTGGCGCGGCCGTGGGTGAAGCCCGGCACGCCGGGGCTCGAGCACCGCATCGGCGGCCTCGAGAAGCAGGACGTCACCGGCAACATCTCCTACGATCCCGAGAACCACGACCACATGGTCCGGCAGCGCGCCGAGAAGGTCCGGCGCGTGGCGCAGGAGATCCCGCCGACCTCGATCAACGGCCCGGCGACCGGCGACGTGCTGGTGGTGGGCTGGGGCGGGACGTACGGCTCGATCACCGCGGCCGTCGAGCGCGCGCAGGCGGACGGGCAAGTCGGTGGCGTCAGATCCACCTGCGGCACCTGAATCCGCTGCCGCCGGATCTGGGTCACATCCTGCGCGAGTACCGCAAGATCCTCGTGCCCGAGATCAACAGCGGCCAGCTGGTCCGCGTGCTGCGCGCCGAGTACCTCGTCGACGCCGTCGGCTTCAACCGGGTGCGCGGTCTCCCGCTGGCGAGCGAGGAGATCTACGACGCCATCAACCAACTCCTGGAGAGCACGAGATGACGCCCACGAGCGGACCTGGGGCGGCGGAAGCGCCCGCAAGCTGACCAAGAAGGACTTCGAGTCCGACCAGGACGTGCGCTGGTGTCCCGGCTGCGGTGACTACGCGATCCTGAGCGCCGTGCAGAAGGCGATGCCGGACCTCGGCATCCCGCGGGAGAACATCGTGTTCATCTCGGGCATCGGCTGCTCGAGCCGGTTCCCGTACTACATGAACACGTACGGGTTCCACACGATCCACGGCCGCGCGCCGGCCATCGCCACCGGTCTCAAGGTGGCGCGCCCCGACCTGAAGGTGTTCGTGGTGACGGGCGACGGCGACGGGCTGTCGATCGGCGGCAACCACATGCTCCACGTCCTGCGGCGCAACGTGGACCTCACGATCCTGCTCTTCAACAACCGGATCTACGGACTGACCAAGGGCCAGTACTCGCCGACCAGCGAGCTGGGGAAGGTGACCAAGTCGACGCCGATGGGATCGGCCGACCGCCCGGTGAACCCGCTCGCGTTCGCGCTGGGCTGCGGCGCCACGTTCGTCGGCCGCACCGTCGACCGCGACATCCGCCACATGGAAGAGATGCTCAAGCGCGCGGCGGCCCACAAGGGCACCGGGTTCCTCGAGATCCTCCAGAACTGCAACGTGTACAACGACCTGGCGTGGGGGCTCATGTACGACAAGGACTCGAAGGTCAACATCGAGCTGCGGCTCGAGCACGGCAAGCCGCTGCTCTTCGGGCCGCCCGACGATCGCAAGGCCATCGTGATGAAGGGCGTCCAGCCGACGGTCGTGAAGGCGAGCGAGACGCCCGAGAGCGCGCTCTGGCTCCACGACGAGAAGAGCCTCAATGCCGCAAAGTTGCTCGCCGACCTCTTCTTCCCGGACTACCCGGTGCCGGTCGGCATGCTCCTCGACATCGACGCGCCGATCTACGAGGACACGATCCTCGATCAGGAGCAGCGCGCGATCTCGGAGCGCGGGCCTGGCGACATCGCGAAGCTGCTGAGGTCCGGGGATACCTGGAAGATCGAGTAGGACTCGGAGGGGGGCGTTCGCCCCCCTTCCGACGAGCCAAAGAGCGAGCCGTCGGCTCGCTCTTTTCGCTCTGCCTCCCCCAGGAAGGATTGCGCGGGCGAAGCCCGCGCTCGGATCCGCTGATCTCCAACCGTTCGGTTCTTGGGGTAGGCTAAGGCCCGTCATGTCCGGTCCCCGTCACCTCGTCCCAAGAACGCGTGATCTTTCATGGCGCTGACGGCCGCGTTCGTCGACGAGCTGCGCGCGATCGCCGGGACGAACGGTGTGATCGTGTCCGATGAAGGGCGGCTCGTCTACGAGTGCGACATGCACACGTTCTACAAGGGCATGCCGGACGCGGTCGTCCTCCCCACGACGACCGCGCAGGTGCAGGCGCTCGTGCGCGCGTGCCGGCGTGACGGCGTGCCGATCGTGCCGCGCGGCTCCGGGACCGGGCTCATCGGCGGCGCCATGGCGGCCCGCGGCGGCGTGATGGTCGGGCTGAACCGGATGGACGCGATCCTGGACGTCGACCTTCCGAACCGCTGCGCGACCGTGCAGCCCGGGCTCATCAACCTGTGGCTCACGAACGCCGTGCGCGACCGCGGCTGGTTCTTCGCGCCCGATCCGTCGAGTCAGATGGTGTCCTCGATCGGCGGCAACGTCTCGACGAACGCGGGCGGTCCGCACTGCCTCAAGTACGGGATCACGACGAATCACGTCCTGGGACTGGAGATCGTGACCGGCGCCGGAGACGTCGTGCGCCTCGGCGGGAAGGTCGCGGATCGTCCGGGCTACGACCTCGTGGGCACCGCGGTCGGCGCCGAAGGCACGTTCGGGCTCGTCACGGCCGTCACCGTGCGGCTGCTCCACGCCCCCGAGGCGATCAAGACCGCGCTCGCGACGTTCACGTCGATGGAAGCCGCCGCCACCGCCGTCTCCGCCATCATCGCGGCCGGCATCCTGCCCGCGGCGCTGGAGATGCTCGACGACGTGATGATCAGCGCGATCAACGCGGGGAGCGGCGCCGGCTATCCGGATCAGCGCGGCGGCCGTGCTCCTCATCGAGCTGGACGGGCCGCGCGGCGAGGTCGAGGCGCAGGCGGCCCGCGCGGCGGCGCTGTGCGGGGAGTGCGGGGCGATCGACGTGCGGGTCGCGCGCGACGACGCCGAGCGCGCGCTCCTGTGGAAGGGCCGCAAGGAAGCGGCCGGCGCCGTCGGGCGCCTGGCGCCGACGTACCTGCTGCAGGACGCGGTGGTGCCGCGCTCGAAGCTCCCCGTGATCATGCGGCAGATGGCCGAGATCGCGCGGCGCCACGGCGTGCTCATCGCCAACGTGTTCCACGCGGGCGACGGGAACCTGCACCCGCTCATCTGCTACGACGACCGCAACGCGGACGAGCTCGAGCGCGCGAAGCTCGCCAACGAGGAGCTGCTCGCGGCCGCGATCGCGCTGGGCGGCAGCGTGACCGGCGAGCACGGCATCGGCTTCGACAAGGCGAAGAACCTGCCGATGCAATACGCGGAGGCCGACCTCAACTTCATGTACCGGCTGCGGCGCGTGTTCGACCCCGATCGCCTGATGAATCCGGACAAGCTGCTGCCCGCGCATCCGGCGTGCGGCGAGGGGTTCCGGCCCCAGCGTCCCGTCGTGCCCGCGGGCGCGTGGGTGTGAGCGTCGTGCGAGCCGCAGGACGTCGCGGGGCTGGGGCCCCGCCGTCCGAGGCGAGCCGATGAACATGGTCGCCACGCGCTCGGTCGCCGCGGCGCTGCGGGCGGTCACCGCGGCGGACCGGGTGATCGATCACGAGAATGCCGCGGCCGCGTTCGCCGTCGATGGCGTCGTCCCGCGCTGGGTGGTGCGCCCGTCGTCGGTCGAGCAGCTCGCGTCGGTGATGAGCGTGGCCGCGGAGGAACGCCTCGCCGTCGCGCCGCGGGGCGGTGGCACCGCGCTGGATCTCGGCACGCCGCCCGCGCGCCTCGACCTCGTGGTCGATCTCGCGGACCTGGACGCGATCGTCGAGTACAACGCCGACGATCTCACGGTGACCGTGCAGGCCGGGATGCCGCTCGAGGCGCTCAACCGCCACCTGGCAGATGCATCGCCAGTTCCTGCCCCTCGATCCCCGCGGCGACGCCCACACGATCGGCGGCATCGCCGCGGCCGGTCTCAGCGGTCCGCTCCGCTTCCGCTACGGGACCATGCGCGATCTGCTCCTCGGCGTCCGCTTCGTCCAGGCCGACGGTGTCGCGACGTGGGGCGGCTCGAAGGTCGTCAAGTCGGTGACGGGCTACGACGTGCCGAAGCTCATGGTCGGCGCGCTCGGCACGCTCGGCGTCCTCGTCGAGCTCACGCTGCGCCTCCACGCGCGCCCGGAGGTCGAGCGGACGTGGATGGTGCCCTGCGGCTCCGCGGCGGCGGCGGGGACGCTCACCGCCGCCCTGCTCGATTCCCCGCTGCAGCCGAACCGGATCGAGCTGATGAACGAGCACGCGCTCGGGCGCCGGCGCCCCGCCGCTGGCGCTGCTGGTGAGCTTCGGGAGCGTGGAGGAGGCCGTCGCGGAGCAGGGTGAGCGGCTGATGCGTCTGGCGCGTGACACGAGGAGCGAAGCGCGCGCCGTCGCCGGACGATGGACCACGGCGAGCGCCGCGCGGTGAGGCACGCACGTCGCTCCGCGTCGGCTCGCTTCCCGGCCGCCTCGCGTCGACGTTCGACGTGCTGACGCGCGCGCTGGGCGCCGTCGGCGGCGCGCGAAGCGCCATCACCGCCCACGCGGGGCTCGGGGTGTGGCACGTCGACGTCGACCGCGCGACGCCGGAGTCCGTCGCCGCGCTCGTGCCGTCCGCTGCGCGACGCGCTGGCCGATCACGACGGCTACGTCGTCATCACGGGCGGGCCGATCGAGGTGCGCCGCCGCGTCGATCCGTGGGGACCCATCGCTCCCGGCGCGCTCGCGCTCATGCGATCGATCAAGGCGACGTTCGATCCCGGAGCGCAGCCTGAACCCGGGGCGCTTCGTGCGACGGCCTCTGATGCCCGGCGTCCTTCCGATCGGTCCCGACGCTCCGGACGTCGACGCGATCCGCAAGTGCGTGCACTGCGGCATCTGCCTGCCCCAGTGCCCGACCTATCGCGTGCTCGGCGAGGAGATGGACTCGCCGCGCGGACGGCTCTACCTGATGCGCGCGGCGCCGAGGGGCGGCTGCCGCTGACCGAGACCTTCACGCGCCACCTCGACCTCTGTCTCGGCTGCCGCGCGTGCGAGACGGCGTGTCCGTCCGGCGTGCCCTTCGGCTCGCTGCTCGAGACCACGCGCGCCCAGATCGAGCGCCACGGGCGCCCGACGCATCGGCGGCTGTTCACGCGTTCCTCTTCGCGTCTTCCCGAACCCCGGGCGTCTCGGGGCGCTGCTCGCGCCGCTCCGGCGCTATCAGCGGTGCGGGCTGCAACGCCTCGTCCGGCGCATCGGGCGTGCTCCGCCGCTTCCCGCGCCTCGCGGCGATGGACGCGATGCTGCCGCACGTGCCCGGCACGCCTGACGCTGCCGGAGCTCACGCCCGCGCGCGGGGCCCGGCGCGGCCGGGTCGCACTCCTGACGGGCTGCGTGCAGCGCCACCTCTATCCGCACGTCAACCGCGACACCGTGCGCCTGCTCTCGCTGGCCGGCTACGAGGTCGTGGTGCCGCGCGGGCAGGGGTGCTGCGGCGCGCTCGACCTGCACGCCGGCCGGCTCGACGAGTTCCGCGGGCAGGCCACCGCCCTCGCGGCGCTCTTCGGTGCGGACGTCGACTTCGTCGTCACCAACGCGGCGGGCTGCGGCGTCCGCGATGAAGGAATACGGCCACTGGCTGCCGGACGCGCCGCGGGCGCGCTCGCTCGCGGCGCGCACCCGTGACGTCACCGAGCTGCTGGCCGACGCCGACCTGCCGCTCCGGCCGCTCGACGTCACCGTGACGTATCACGACGCCTGCCATCTCGCGCACGGCCAGCGCATCCGCACCGAGCCGCGCGACCTGCTCGCGCCGCATCCCGGGCCTGCGCCTGGTCGAGCTGGCGGAGAGCGACATGTGCTGCGGCAGCGCGGGAGTCTACAACCTGCTCGAGCCCGAGATGGCCGACCAGCTGCTCGCAGCGCAAGATCGAGCGCATCCTCGACACGAGCGGCGTCGATCGTGGCGACCGGCAACCCGGGCTGCCTCCTGCAGATCGCCAAGGGCGCTGCGCGAGCGCGGCGCCGCGATCGAGGTCGTGCACCCGGTGAGCTGCTCGCGCGGTCGCTGCGGGAGAAGACGGCATCGATGAAGATCCCCGTTCGCGAGCACGTCCGCTTCCAGGCCGACAAGATGGCGAAGATCGCGCTCGGCGCGACGCCGCGCGCCTCCTCGATCTCTACTGCGTGGAGCCGGGGCAGGCGCAGAAGGTGCACGCGCACGACGACCAGGACAAGATCTACGTGGTGCTCGAGGGCCGGGCCCGGTTCAGCGTCGGCGGCAGCGAAGACACGCTGGACCCGGGGGAGGCCGTCGTCGCGCCGGCCGGCGTCGAGCACGGCGTCGTCAACGACGGCCCCGCCGGCTGCTCGTCCTCGTCGTCGTCACCCCTCCGCCGCCGCACGCCGGCTGCCCGCAGCCCGGCGCGCTCCGCGCGCGCCCATCCGCGCCGCCCTGATGATCACCTGTCTGGGCGACATGCTCTTTCCCGAGGTGGGCGTGGGGATCGTGCGGCTGCTCCGCTCGCTCGGCGTCACCGTGGAGTTCCCGCCCGGCCAGACGTGCTGCGGGCTGCCGCTGTTCAACTCCGGCTATCACGCCAGGCGGCCGCGGCGGCGGCGGCGCGGTTGATCGAGATCTTCAAGGATGCGCCCACGTCGTGGTGCCGTCGGGCTCGTGCGCGTGGATGGTGAAGCACGAGTACCGGGCCTGCTGAAGGACACGCCGCACGCCGCGGAGGCGCGGCGCCTGGCGGACCGCACCTACGAGCTCTCGCAGTTCCTCGTGAAGGTGCTCGGCCGCACGACGTTCACGAGCCGCGTCCGCGGCCGCGTCACCTACCACGACTCCTGTCACCTGCTGCGCGGCCTCCACGAGAGCGCCACGCCCCGCACGCTCCTGACGAACCTGGACGGCGCGGAGCTGGTCGAGCTGCCCGGCCACGACGAGTGCTGTGGCTTCGGCGGCTCGTTCTCGGTGCGGCTGCCCGAGGTGTCCTCGGCCATCCTCGAGAAGAAGCTGGCGAACGTCGAGGCCACCGGCGCCGCCTGCGTGGTCGCGTGCGACGCCGGATGCCTCATGCAGATGGCGGGCGGCCTGCGCCGGCGGAAGTCCACGGTGCGCGCCGTGCACCTGGCGGACCTGCTCGGATGAGCGAGACCGACCTCGCGACGCCGTTCCGCGATCGGGCGGGCCGCGCGCTCCAGGACGGCTTCCTGCAGCAAGCGCTGACGATCGCCACCACGAAGTTCATCGGGCTGCGCCGCGAGGCGTTCGGCGAGTTCCCGGAGGGCGAGGCGCTGCGCGATCGCGCCCGCGCGATCAAGGAAGCGACGCTCCAGCGGCTCGACCACTATCTCGAGCAGCTGATCGACAACGTCGAGCGGCTCGGCGGCCACGTGCACTTCGCCGACCACGCCGGAGGAGGCGCGCCGCATCATCCTCGACATCGCCCGGCGCACCGGCACCCGCATGGTCGTGAAGTCGAAGTCGATGGCGACCGAGGAGATCCACCTCAACGAGGCGCTGGAGGCGGCAGGGCATCACGCCGGTCGAGACCGACCTCGGCGAGTACATCATCCAGCTCGCCCACGAGCGGCCGTCGCACATCATCGCGCCCGCCATCCACAAGACGAAGGGGCAGGTGGCGGAGCTCTTCGCGAAGGAGCTGAAGCGGCCCGACGTCCCCGCGGATCCCGAGGTCCTCACCGCCATCGCGCGCGCCGAGCTGCGCGAGAAGTTCCTCCAGGCCGACATGGGCATCACCGGCGCCAACTTCGCGGTGGCCGACACGGGCACGGTCGTCCTCGTGACCAACGAGGGCAACGGGCGCATGGTGACCACGCTGCCGCGCGTGCACGTCGCGGTGATGGGCGTCGAGAAGGTCGTGCCGTCGATGACGGACCTCGGCGTCTTCCTCGCCATCCTCGCCAAGAGCGCCACCGGCCAGAAGCTGACCGTCTACACCACGCTCGTGCGAGGCCCGCGCAAGGCGACGGAGCTCGAGGGGCCCGACGAGTTCCACCTGGTCCTGCTCGACAACGGCCGCATCGCCCAGATCGGCGGGACGCTGCGCGAGGCGCTCTACTGCCTCCGCTGCGGCGCGTGCCTCAACGTGTGCCCCGTCTACCGCAGCATCGGCGGCCACGCCTACGGCCACACGTATCCGGGGCCGATCGGCATCCTGCTGACCGCGATGCTCAACGGGCCGGCGCTCCGTGAAGGACCTCGCGCACGCCTCGTCGCTGTGCGGCGCGTGCGCCGACGCGTGTCCGGTGCGGATCGACATCCCGCGCATGCTGATCGAGCTGCGCAAAGAGGTGGACGAGAAGAAGATCGCGCCGTGGGCGGAGCGCGTGGTGTTCACAGCGTTCGCCTGGCTGCTGCGACGGCCGGGACTCTACCGGCTCGCGGCGCCGATGGCGCGCCTGGCCCAGCGGCCATTCGCGCGGGGCGGCCGCATCGAGCGCCTGCCGCGGTTCTTCGGTGAGTGGACGCGCACCCGCGACCTGCCCGCGGTGGCGCCGCAGACGTTCAAGGAGCGGTGGGACGCGCTCGAGCGGGAGTCCGGCGCTGACCACGCGCGCCGACTTCCTGCGCCGCATCCGCGCCGAGATGGCGAAGACGCCCGCGCTGTTTCCCGCGGCGCCGTCGCTGCGGCCGGCGCAGCCGCGCGAGGTGGCCGACACGATCCGGCGCGAGCTGGCCGAGCGATGGCCGGCCGCCCTGGAGCGGTTCCAGCGCGAGTTCGAGCGGGTGGGGGGCGTGTTCCATCGGGTGGCGACCGTGCACGAGGTGCCGACGATCGTCGGGCGCCTCGCGCGCGAGCGCGACGCGCGGCAGCGTCGTGAGCTGGCATCCCGTGGCGCTGGGCTTCGATCCCGCGCCCGGGCTCGCCGCCGAGAGCCTGACCGTGCATCCGATGCCCGACGCGCTTCCCGACCTCACGCGGCGAGGGACGCTGCGCGAGACGATCGCCACGACGCCCCTCGGTCTCACCGGCGTCGACCTGGCGCTTGCGGAGACGGGGACGATGATCCTTCGCTCCGGCCCCGGACGGCCGCGCTCCACGTCCCTGCTGCCCGCCACCCACGTGGCGGTCTTCGACCGGACCGCGCTCGTGGAGTCGCTCGCGCAGGTCAGCGTCTTCCTGGAGGCGTGGCACACCGAGGACGCGTCCGGCGCGATGATCAACTTCATCACGGGACCGAGCCGCACGGCGGACATCGAGCTCACGCTGACCCGTGGGGTGCACGGCCCGAAGGAGGTGCACGCGATCTTCGTGGATCGGCCGATCCGTGAGTGAGCGGTACTTCTCGCCGCAGGAGGTCGAGGCGCTGATCCCGACGCTGACCGACATCGTCGAGCGGCTGCGAGCGGCGCACGGCGAGGTGGAGACACGGCGCAACCGCTTGCAGGCGGAGCAGCAGCGGCTCGTGATGGCGGGCGGCGGTGTGCTCGACCGGGGGCGCTGGCGCGCCGACAGTGAGGCGCTCGAGGCCGCGAAGAAGGCGGCGCAGGCGTCGGTGGAGCGGCTGCATGCGCTGGGCGGCGTCGCCAAGGGCATCGAGGAGGGGCTGGTGGACTTTCCGCATCTGCGCGACGGGCGCGTGGTGAACCTCTGCTGGAAGTACGGCGAGTCACGCATCCGCTTCTGGCACGGCATGGACGAAGGCTTCGCGTCCCGGAAGCCGCTATGAGCCGGGCGTACGGGGCCGTGCTGTTCGATCTGTTCGACACGCTCGTCCACTTCGACCCGAACCGGCTGCCGGTGGTCGAGATCGCCGGGAAGACCGTCCGCTCCAGCGCGGGACGCCTCCTTCCGATCCTCAACGATCACGCGCCGAGCGTGACGCTCGAGGCGTGCTACGACGCGCTCCGCGCGAGCTGGCAGGAAGCCGAGCGTCTGCGCGCCGTCGATCACCGCGAAGTGACGGCGCCGGAGCGGATGGGCGACATGCTGCAGCGGCTCGCGGTGGACCCGGCGGGCTGTCCGGCCGGCCTCGTGGAGTCGATGCTGGACGCGCATCGTGCCGCGCTCTCCGAGGCCGTGCAGTTCCCCGCGCACTACCGGGCGCTCCTGCGCGCGCTCAAGCCGCACTACCGGCTCGCCGTCGTCTCCAACTTCGACTACACGCCCACGGCGGTCGGCATGCTGCGGACCGCCGGCGTCGCGCGAGCTCTTCGACGTGATCGTGGTCTCCGACGCGATCGGCTGGCGCAAGCCGCGGCCCGAGATCTTCGAGGCGGCGTTGCGGCAGGTCGGCGTGGCTCCGCGGCGAGGCCCTCTTCGTCGGCGACCGCGCCGACATCGACGTGGTGGGCGCCCAGCGCATGGGGATGCCGGTGGCCTGGGTGAACCGCGACCGCGCGCCGCTTCCCGACGGGCATCGCGCCGCCCGACTACGAGATCCGCGACCTCGGGGAGCTCGCGCCGGTGCTCGGGGTCACCCCGTAAGGCGTGCGTCGCATCCCTCGGCATGCCGTCTGCATCACAAGTGGCGGGAGGTTCTGAGCTTATGGCAGCGGCGCGTAAGGTCATCATCATCGGGGGCGGTCCGGCGGGCTACACGGCGGCGATCTACGCCGCGCGCGCGAACCTGTCGCCGCTGCTCATCGCCGGTGTCCAGGCGGGCGGCCAGCTCACGCTGACCACGTCGGTCGAGAACTATCCGGGGTTCGTCGACGGCGTGCAGGGCCCCGAGCTGATGGACACCATGCGCAAGCAGGCCGAGCGCTTCGGCACCGAGATGATCAACGACGACGTGACCGCGGTCGACTTCACGCAGCGGCCGTTCGTCGTGCGCGTCGGGCGCGGACGTCTCTCACGCCGAGACCGTGATCATCGCGACCGGCGCCTCCGCCAAGCTCCTCGGGCTGCCGTCGGAGAAGGTGCTCATGGGCCGCGGCGTCTCGACGTGCGCCACCTGTGACGGCTTCTTCTTCAAGGACCAGGACATCATGGTGGTCGGCGGCGGCGACACCGCGCTCGAGGAAGCGCTCTACCTCGCGCGCCTCGGGCGGAAGGTGGAGGTCGTCCACCGGCGCGACGCGCTCCGCGCGTCGAAGATCATGCAGGAGCGCGCGTTCAAGCACCCGAAGATCACCTTCGTCTGGGACAGCGAGGTGACGGAGATCTTCGACCCGACGCAGGGCAAGGTGAAGGGCGTGAAGCTCCGCAACGTGAAGACGGGAGCCCTGACCGAGCGGGCGGTCGACGGTCTCTTCGTCGCGATCGGCCACCAGCCGAACACGGCGCTCTTCAAGGGCCAGGTCGATCTGACGCCGACCGACTACATCAAGGTGCTGCCGGGGACCACCCAGACCTCGGTCCCCGGCGTCTTCGCCGCGGGGGACGTGCAGGACCACGTGTGGCGGCAGGCGATCACGGCCGCCGGCACCGGATGCATGGCCGCGCTCGAGGCCGAGCGTTACCTCGAGGCCGTGCAGGCCTAAACGGCACTCGCCGGAGGGCGGACTTCACGTCCGCCCGGAGGCGTGGGGGGCTTGGGGGGCGCGCCTCGCGCCCCCCATGTCATTCAAGTCCCCACGCGGAGCGTCGCGCCCAGGTCGCGGAGCAGCGCGATCGTCGACAGGTACGAGAGCTTGCCGGTGCGCGGGTTCTCGGACGGGACGTTCGCGATCTCGAGGCTGAAGCGCCCGAACTCGCCTTCGGCGGTCACCCGATGCGTGTTGCGGGTGAGCCCGGGCACCGCGTAGAGCTTCAACCGGGTCAGCTCGGGGCCGATGCCGGCCAGCGAGAGCGCGGCGAGGATGTTGACGTTCGCCGGGAAGGCGGGACACGCCTCGGTCGCGGGGCCGTCGAAGATGAGCGTCTCCTCCGTGATCCGGTCGAGGTCGATCTTCTGCTCCTCGATGTACGGCGCGCCGGCGAGCCCGCGCGGCGGCTTGCGCATCTCGAGCGTGATGCTCGTCACGGCGCCCATCCGCGCCCCCTTGATCCCATCGAGCCCGACGATCGCGCCCGACGGCACGTAGATGCGGCACCCCGTCGCCTCGGCGAGATCGATCCAGTCCTTGTGCCGGAGCAGCGCGCCGCACGACAGCACGACGAGGTCCTTGCCGGCGCGGAGCGTCTTCGGCGCCAGCTCTTCGAGGTGCGCCTGCGTGGACGCCTCGACGATGAGATCCGACGCGGCCACGAGCGTGTCCAGATCGAGGAAGCGCACCGGATGCTGCAGCGTCTTGAGGAACGCCTCGCCCGCCGCCCGGTTGCGCGCGGTCGCGCCCGCGAGCGCGAGGCCCGGCATGCCCTGGTCCAGCGCGCGACACAGCGGTTGTCCGATGGCGCCGAGCCCAACGATACCGACGGTCCTTTTCATCGCGAGTCTCCCGGATCCCCCCACGTATAGTGTCATGCTTGTCTGCAGGGGGCCATATCCAGCATAATCGCCGCAGCGCGATGCCTGTCCACCCGCGCGTCCGAGCCGTGCGTTCCACGCAGAGGCTACGTCAGCCCCTCGAGCGTCTCTATCGCGAGTTCGACTACGCGTCGCGCCTCGACCGGGACGCCATCCGGTACCCGCTGCGCTATGCCGACGCGCGCGACCGCGAAATCGTCGCGCTGCTGACCGCGTGTCTCGCCTACGGCCGGGTGGATCTGTTCGGGCGCGCGCTGGACGGCGTGCTCGCCGCCATGGGGCCGTCGCCTGCCGCGTTCGTCCGCGAGTTCGACCCCGCGCGCGACGCGGCCCTGTTCGCGCACTTCATCTATCGTTTCAATCGTCCCGCCGATCTCGTGGCGTTCTGCGCGGCGGGCCGCGACGTCCTGGCGCGCCACGGGACGCTCGAGCGCTGCTTCGTGGCGGGCGACGACCCGGGCGCGCCGCACATCGGTCCCGCGCTCGAGCGCTTCGCGCGCGCGTTCCTCGAGGCGGACGTCCTCGGGCTCTTCCCCCGCCGGCGACTGTCCCGAGGGTATCGCCACCTGTTTCCGCTGCCGTCGATGGGCGGGCCGTGCAAGCGGCTGCACCTCTTCCTTCGCTGGATGGTGCGGCGCGAGACGCCGGACTTCGGGCTGTGGACGAGCGTGTCGCCGGCCCGCCTGCTGATGCCGATCGACACGCACGTGGAGAACATGAGCCGCGCGATCGGCCTCACGCGCCGGCGCTCGCGCACGTGGCGCATGTCGGAGGAGATCACGGCGCGCCTGGCGGCGCTCGATCCCGACGATCCCGTGAAGTACGACTTCGCGCTCTGCCACAAGCGGATGTCGGGCGACTGCCTCGACCGCCGCGATGCCGTCGTCTGCGGACCGTGCGGCCTGCGCACCGTGTGTCGGCACTGGCAGAGAGCGAACCACCGGAGCGGGCGGGCGTGAGCCCGGGAGCCCGCGACTCGAAAGGACCACGAAGTGCTTGAGCTTGCGTTCCTCGTTGCGGGGCTGGCGCTCGGCGCCGGCGGGGCCTGGTTGATTGCGCGTGGTCACCTGGGCGCCGCCGCGGCCGCGGAGCGTGAAGCGCTCGGCGTGCGCCTGGCCGGCGCCGAGACGCTGACCGACGAGACCCGCAAGCAGCTCACGCAGCGCGAGCTCGACGTGGCCGGGCTGCGCTCCGACCTCGCGGCGGAACAGGCGCAGCGCGCGGGGGCCGAAGCTCGGTGGGAGGCCGCGCGGCAAAGCCTCGAGGAGCAGCGGCGGCTCCTCGACGACGCGCGGGCGGATCTGACGAAGTCTTTCGAGGCGCTCAGCGCCGAGGCCTTGCGCAAGAGCAACGACTCGTTCCTGACGCTGGCGCGCCAGGCGCTCGACGCGCAGCTCAACCCGCGCGAGGAGGCCATGAAGGGCCTCGTGCAGCCGCTCCGGGACTCGCTCACACGATACGAGACGCACCTGCGCGAGCTCGAGGCGGCCCGCCAGCACGCGTACGGCTCGCTCACCGAGCAGCTGCGGACCCTGAGCACCACGAGCGAGCGACTGCAGCACGAGACGGGGACCCTCGCCACTGCGCTGAGCCGCTCTTCACAGGCGCGCGGCCAGTACGGCGAGGTCGCGCTGCGGCGCATCGTCGAGCTGGCCGGCATGACCGCGCGCTGCGACTTCAGCGAGCAGGTCCACGCCGAGGGCGACGGGGGCCGTGTCCGCCCTGATCTGGTCGTCCATCTCCCGGACCGACGCGACATCGTGGTGGACGCCAAGGCGCCGCTGAGCGCGTACTTCGAGGCGGTGGCCGCGACGCGGCCGGACGAGCGACAGGCCGCCCTCGCGCGTCACGCCCAGCAGCTGCGGGCGCACATGACCCAGCTGTCGAGCAAGGCCTACTGGGCGGAGTTCGCGAAGTCGTCCGATTTCGTCGTCATGTTCATCCCGGGCGAGTCGTCCTTCGCGGCGGCCATCGAGGCGGACGGCGCGCTCCTGGAAGACGCGATGGAGCGCCGGGTCGTGATCGCGACGCCCACCACGCTGATCGGGCTCCTGCTCGCCATCCATCAAGGCTGGCGCCAGGCGCAAATGGCGGAGAGCGCCGAGCGAATCTCCAAGCTCGGGCGCGAGTTGTACGAGCGCATCCGCGTGCTGGGCGGGCATTTCGAGAAGGTCAGGAAAGGCCTCGTGCAGGCGACGGATGCCTACAACGCGACGGTGGGATCGCTCGAGGGCCGCGTCCTGCCCGCGGCGCGGAAGCTCGAAGAGCTCGGCGTCGCGTCCGGGGAGACCATCGATGCGCTCCAGCCGATCGATCAGCAGCCACGCGCCTTGACGGCGCCGGAGCTCCTCGTCCAGGAAAAGCTGCCGGAGGTGGAAGCATGACGCTCACCGCGATCGACTGGGCCGTCATCGTCCTCTACTTTGTCGCCTCGCTTGCGGTGGGCCTGGTCTACTCGCGCCGGGCCTCCGGCTCCACGGACGAGTTCTTCCTCTCCGGGCGCTCGATCCCGTGGTGGCTCGCGGGCACCTCGATGGTCGCCACGACCTTCGCCGCCGACACCCCGCTCGCGGTCACGGGCCTCACGGTGAAGTACGGCATCGCGGGGAACTGGCTCTGGTGGTCGTTCGTCATGAGCGGGATCCTCACCGTGATCTTCTACGCGAAGCTCTGGCGGCGCGCGGGCGTGATGACGGACGCCGAGTTCGCGGAGATCCGGTACTCTGGCCGGCCGGCAGCCTTCCTCCGCGCCTTTCGCGCGTGTTACCTCGCCATCGCCGTGAACGCGATCATCATCGGCTGGGTGACGGCCGCCATGGTGAAGATCCTCGGGCTCACGCTCGGGGTGGGGAAGACCGAGGCGATCATCGCGCTCTTCGTGATCACCGGCTTCTACTCCGCGCTGTCGGGGCTGTGGGGCGTCATCGTGACGGACTTCTTCCAGTTCATCCTCGCGATGACCGGCTGCATCGTGCTCGCGTTCTTCGCGCTGGGGTCGGTCGGGGGCATGAGCGGGCTCCTCGGCGCGCTCCACCAGAAGTTCCCCGACGACGCGCCGCTCCGCATCGTGCCGTCGCTCGACTCCGCGTGGATGCCCGCGCTGACCTTCTTCGTCTACCTGGCCGTGAACTGGTGGGCGTCGTGGTACCCCGGCGCCGAGCCGGGCGGCGGCGGCTACGTGGCCCAGCGCATCATGTCCACGAAGAACGAGCGTCACGCGATCCTCGCCGCGCTCTGGTTCAACATCGCGCACTACGCGCTCCGGCCGTGGCCGTGGATCATCGTCGCGCTCGTGTCGATGGTGAAGTACCCGGGCCTCGCGGATCCGGAGATCGGCTACGTGAAGGTGATGGTCGACGTGCTGCCGCCTTTCTGGCGCGGCTTCCTCCTCGCCGCGTTCTTCGCCGCCTACATGTCGACGCTGTCGACGCAGCTCAACTGGGGCGCGTCGTACCTGGTCAACGACGTCTACCGGCGGTTCTGGAGGCCGGGCCGCGGGGAGCGCCACTACGCGAACGCGGGCCGTGTGGCGACGGTGGTGATGATGGTGATCTCGGGCATCGTGACCTACTACATCGGCTCGGTGGAGGGCGCGTGGAAATTCCTCCTCGCGCTGGGCGCCGGCACCGGGCTCGTCTACCTCCTGCGCTGGTACTGGTGGCGGATCAACGCGTGGTCCGAGGTGAGCGCGATGGCCACGGCGTTGGTCGTCTCACTCGGCGCCCAGGCCGCGGGGCTCAGCGGCGATGACCCGCGGGGGTTCGCGTGGCTCCTGCTGCTGACCACGGCCGCCACCACGGTCGTCTGGCTCGCCGTCACCTATGGGACGGCGCCGGAGCCGGCCGAGAAGCTGCGCGAGTTCTACGCGCGCGCCCGTCCCGGCGGCCCGGGCTGGCGCGCGATCTCGGCGACGGCGGACAGCGATGCGGAGATCGGCGGCGGGCTGCTCAGGTGGGCGATCGGCTGCGTGGTCGTCTATCTCGGGCTCTTCGGCATCGGCGGGCTCGTGCTCGGACGGTACTGGCAAGGGGCGATCGCGCTCGTGATCTCCATTGCGCTCACCGTGTGGCTCGCAGGCGCCACGGAGACACGGTCGCCCGCCACGAGCGCCGAAGTGCGCGTGGTATAGTGAATGTCAATCCTGTCACGTCGGGGGGGCGATGACGCAACTCTCTGTCCAGGTCTACGGCATCAATCTTCTGGTGAGGCTCATGCAAGAAGGAGCCCCGGACGACGGCTTCGTGCGCGTCCATTGCCCGAAGGGATCGCCGATCCGCTATGGAGAAGTCATAGCGCGAGGGGACGGCTTCGACGAGGGCGCGAACGCCTTTCGTGAGATGCCGAACCTCAAGACCGTGGTCGCGTTCGAAGAGAGCTCCGAGGAAGTCGAGGGGCACTACTTCTACGTCAGCGGAGAAGAGTATCGCGTGATCCGGCTCGATTCGGTCATCCTGTCCTTCCCGCACGAGTAGCCCCGCCGCGCGGCCGGCCGTGCCACTGAAGGACGTCCTCGCCCACGTCGACGCGGACGAGCTCGTGGAGCTCACCCGCGAGCTCGTCCGGATCCCCAGTGTCGTCCGCCCCGGCGATCCGTCCGCCACCGAAGCCGCCGTCGCCGACCATGTCCACCATTGGTTCGTGAAGGAAGGGTTCGACGTCGAGGTGCAGGACGTGGCGCCGGGCCGTCCCAACGTGCTCGCCGTGCTCGGCGAGAAGGGGCAGGGCAAGAGCCTTCTCCTCGAAGGGCACACGGACGTCGTGACCGAGGGCGATCCCGGGCTGTGGACCCGGCCGCCGTTCGGCGCCGATCTCGTCGACGGCCGCATCTACGGCCGCGGCACCGCCGACATGAAAGCGGGACTGGCCGCCGCGATGATCGCCGCCGCCGCCTTCAAGCGCAGCGGGACGCGGCTCGGCGGGAGGCTCGTCGTCGGCGCGCTCGTCGACGAGGAAGGCGACATGCTCGGCGTGCGGCACCTCTGCGACACCGCGATCGGCCGTGAGCTCGACGCGGCGATCATCTGCGAGCCCGAGGAGAACGAGCTCTGCCTCGAGCAGCGCGGCGTGGTGTGGGCGCGCGTGACGGTCCGCGGCAAGATGGCGCACGGCGCGATGCCGGAAGCGGGCGTCAACCCCATCACCGGCGTGGGCGCGCTGCTGCGCGAGGTGCCGGCGCTGCAGAAGCGGCTGCGCGCGCTGTGCGCGAAGAGCAAGCACCTCCGCCCGCCGACCGTCACGCCGACGATCGTGCGCGCGCCGCTCTCCGGCGTACCCCAGTCCAACGTGATTCCCGGAGCGGCCGAGGCGACGCTCGACATCCGCCTCACGCCCGGTCCCGACGAGGCGGCCATCGCCACGGAGATCGAGGCGGCGTGCCGCCGCGCGGCGGCGGCGTGCGACGGCGTCAGCATCGAGTGGCGCCCGGCCAACGGGTATCGCCTCGCCACGCGCGTGGACAAGGACGAGGCGCTCGTGCAGGCCATGACGAAGGGTGTCCGCCAGGCGACCGGCCGCGCCGCGAAGTTCGGCGGCGTGCCGGGCTCGACGGACGGCACCATCCTGAGGATGACGCGCGGCATTCCGATCGTCACGTGCGGGCCGGGCAACCGGCTCATTCCGCACCAGGTCGACGAGTACGTCGACGTCGCCGAGCTCGTGGACGCCGCGCGCATCTACGTGGCGTCGGCGCTCATCTACCTCGGGCATGAGCGCCATGAGCCGCGAGATGCTGCCGGCCCTGCGCGCGGTGGACGCGTTCCCGGTCGAGCACGAAGGCCAGCGCGTGGTCGCCCTCCGTGACCCCTCGGGGCTCACGGACGCGATCGTTCTGCTCCCGGGCCCGCTCCTCGAGATCGTCTCGCTGTTCGACGGTGAGCACACGCTGGCGGACGTGCAGGCCGCACTGATGAAGCGACACGGCCGCCTGGTGCCCGCGGCGGAGATCGAGGGCATCGTCGCGAGCCTCGACGAGCACGGGTTCCTCGACACGCCGCGCTTCGCCGAGCGCCAGGCCGCGCTCGAGCGCGAGTTCCGCGGTCGTCCGACGCGCCCGGCCTCGCACGCCGGCGGGGCCTACGCGAGCGATCCCGAGGAGCTGCGCCGCACGATGGACGGATTCTTCTCGACGCCCAAGGGCCCGGGGCCGATCGCTCCCGCGGCGTCGGGATCGCCCGTGCGCGGCGTGATCGCGCCGCACATCGACTACCACCGGGGCGGCCCGGCGTACGCGTGGGCGTACCGCGACGTGGCGGAGCGCTGCGACGCCGATCTCTTCGTGATCTTCGGGACCTGCCACGCGGGGCTGACCGAGCCGTTCGCGCTCACGCGCAAGCCGTACGAGACGCCGCTCGGTCCCGCGCCGGCCGACCAGGACTTCATCGACGCCCTCGTGGCGCGCGCGCGGCACGATTGCTTCGCCGCGGAGATCGGTCATCGCGGCGAGCACTCCATCGAGTTCCAGGCCGTCTTCCTCCGCTACCTCTTCGGGCGCCGGCGCGACTTCACGATCGTGCCGATCCTGGCGAGCTTCGCGCACGAGGCCATCGCGCGCGGGCGCCGCGCCGAGGACGATCCCCGCGTGGCGCGGTTCCTCGACGCGGTGGTCGAGACCGCGGCGGCGCAGAAGCGGCGCGTGGCGTTCGTGGCCGGGGCCGACCTCGCCCACGTGGGCCCGCGCTTCGGTGACGCGGAGCGGGTGTCGCCGTCGGAGCTCCGGCGGATCGAGCGCGAGGACCGCGCCATGCTGGAGCCGGTCGCGCGGGGCGACGCGCAGGGGTTCTTCGCCAGCATCGCCGCGGACGGCGACCGCCGCCGCATCTGCGGCTTCTCGCCGATCTACGCGCTGCTGCGCTGCCTGCCCGGCGTGCCGGGCGTCGTGCGCCACTACGGCCAGTGGCCCGACCCCGAGGCCGTCGTCACCCACACGAGCATGGTGTTCTCATGATGGGGCCTCACGAACTCTCCACGCCGGCTGACACGCTGCCCGACTTCCGGATCGACGCCGACGGGGACTGGTACGACGAGGGCGTCCAGATCACGCATCCCGGGATCCTCGCGAACCTGCGCGGCAACCTCCGTCGCGACGCCGACGGCTACTTCATCCAGACGCGCGTGCGCATTCCCGTGCGCGTGGACGACGCGCCCTTCATGGTGGTGCGCGTGGAGCGGCGTGGTGACGCGCTCCACGCCTACCTCAACGACGGCACGGATCAGCGGCTCGATCCCGCGACCGTGCGCCTCGCGGCCGGCGACGTGCCGTACGCCGGCGTGAAGGACGGCGCCTTCGAGGCGCGGTTCAACCGCGCGGCGGCCTTTCAGCTCTTGCAGCTCGCGGAGTACGACGAGGCCAGCGGCGCGGGCACGCTGCGACTGTCGGGCGGGGCGTGGCCCTTGCGGCGCGCGTCGTGACCCGCGTCCTGCTCGCGGTGGCCGTGGTGCTCGTCCTCGGCGGGGGCGGCGCCGCGTGGTGGATGGCGTCCGCGGCGGATCCGGTCACGACCGACCAGATCGGCGATTCCGTGCAGACGCGCGACCGCGGGCAGCTGCCGACCTTCATCCAGGGCGACGACACCCGGGCGCTCTACCGGTTCGCGGCCGAGCATCCCGAGCTGCTCGCCTTCATGCCGTGCGTCTGCGGCTGCGTGGACTTCGGACACACGTCCAACCGGGCCTGCTACATCAAGGCGGAGTCGGGAGACCGGGTCACGTGGACGAGCCATGCCGCGACCTGAAGCGTGTGCCTCGACATCACCCGTCTGGTGATGCAGAAGCAGCAGGCCGGCATGCCGGCGCCGCAGATTCGCGGGGACATCGACGCCCGCTACGGCCGGATGGGCAAGCCCATGCCGACCCCGCTCCCGAAGTAAGCCCACTTCACGTAGAGTCTCAGCCATGAACGTCGCGGCCGTGCTCATGGAGATCCTTCGCTCGTCGGGCGTGCGCTACCTCTTCGGCAACCCGGGCACCACCGAGCTGCCGTTCCTCGATGCCCTCCCGGACTCCGGGCTCGAGTACATCGTGGCCTTGCAGGAGGCGACGGCGGTCGCCGCCGCCGACGGCTACGCGCAGGCGTCCGGCCAGGCCGGGATCGTGAACCTCCACGTGCTGCCCGGCGTGGCGAACGGCGTCTCGATCCTCCACAACGCGAGCCGGGCCCGGAGTCCGATCGTCGTGACGGCGGGCCAGCAGGACACGCGCCTGCTCCTGGACGAGCCGATCCTCTCCGGCGACATGGTCCGGCTCACCGAGCAGTTCACGAAGTGGTCCTACGAGGTCCGCCGCGCCGACGAGGCGCCCGTCGCGATGCGGCGCGCGCTCAAGGTCGCGCTCACCCCGCCGACCGGCCCCGTGTTCCTGTCGCTGCCGATGGACCTCATGACCCACGTCGTGGAGGACACGGCGGCGCCGGCGCCCGACGTGCGCGCGCCCATGGTCGCCGACGCGGCGGTCATCGACCGCGCCGCGGCGCTGCTCGTGGGGGCGAAGACCCCGCTGATCATCGCCGGCGACGGCGTCGCGCGCGGCCGCGCGCTGCCGGCCGTGGTGGCGCTCGCGGAGCGGCTCGGCGCGCGCGTGCACGGCGAGCCGATCTACCGGCGCACGGTGTTCCCCGGCGACCACGCGCTGTGGCGCGGGGGACTCTTCCCGACGGTGCCCGCGGTCCGCAAGGCGTTCGACAGCGCGGACGCCGTGCTCGTGGTCGGCGCCTCCATGTTCACGTGGTTCCTCCATGCGCCCGGGACGGCGATCCCGCCCGACGTGCCGCTCGTCCAGATCGGTGACGACGCGTGGGAGGTGGGCAAGAGCCATCGGATCTCGCTCGGCATCGTCGCCGACGTCGGCTCGACCCTGCGTGCGCTCGACGAGCGCCTCGCGGCGCGGATGACCGAGGCGCAGCAGTCGGCGGCGCGCCGGCGCGTCGAGGAGATGCGGGCACAGCGCGCGACGCTCGTCGGCCAGGCGCAGGCCGCCGCGGAAGCGGACGCCGCCCGCACGCCGATCTCGCAACCATTCCTCATGTACACGCTGGGCCGGGTGATGCCGGCCGGCGCGGTGGTCGTGGACGAATCCGCGACCTCGCTCGGGCACGTGCTGCGGTATCTCCCGTCGGCGACGCCCGACTCGTTCTTCGGCGGCAAGACCGGCACGCTCGGGTGGGGGATGGGCGCGGCGATCGGCGTGCAGCTGGCCCTGCCGAAGCGCAAGGTCGTGGCGACCATCGGCGACGGCTCGATGATGTACGCGCCGCAGGCGCTGTGGACGGCGGCGCGCTACAAGCTGCCGATCACGTACGTCGTCCCGAACAACAGCTCGTACGCGATCCTCAAGGCCGGCATGCTCGGCATGGGCCTGCCGTCCGCGAAGAAGGGCATCTATCCCGGCATGGACCTCGTGGATCCGACGATCGACTACGTGGCGATCGCGCGCGCGCTGGGCGTGCGCGCCGAGCGCGTCGAGAAGCCGGCCGAGCTGCGTGACGTGCTGGCGGCGTGTCTCGCGCATCCGGGCCCGTCGCTGGTCGACGTCGTGATCGATCGCGGCTTCAAGGCGATCGCATGAGCGACCAGAAGACGGGCGGCGAATGGGTCGTGGAGGCGCTGCGCGCGGAAGGCGTGCGCCACGTCTTCGGCATTCCCGGCGTGCACAACCTCGCCATCTACGACGCGCTGTTCCGCCAGGACGCGCGCGATCCCATCAGGCACGTGCTCGCGCGGCACGAGTCCGGCGCCGGGTTCATGGCGGACGGCTACGCGCGGTCGTCCGGCCGCGTCGGCGTCGTCGTCGTGACCACCGGGCCCGGCGCGACGAACGTGCTGACGCCGCTCGTCGAGTCGTACGCGGGCTCGCAGCCCATCGTCGTGGTCACGTCCGACGTGGCCTCGGCCGACGTCGGCCGCGAGGTCGGCGCCCTGCACGAGGTCACCAACCAGATCGAGTGCTTCCGCTCGGTCACGCGCATGGCGGAGTCCATCGAGCGCGCGGCCGACATCCCCACGACCATCGCGGGCGCCTTCGAGCTGCTGCGCACCGGGCGGCCGGGGCCGGTGGTGATCTCGATTCCGAACGACTTCCTCTTCGGGAAGACGGCCGGCGTGGTGCGCGGTGGGGCCGGACGGCGGCCGCCGTGTCACGTCGCCGAGATCGCGGAGGCGGCGAAGCGCCTGGCCGCGGCGCGGCGACCGTTGATCATCGCGGGCGGCGGGGTCGTGGCCGCGGGCGCGGACGCCGAGCTCGTCGCGCTCGCGCGGCGGCTGGGAGCGCCGGTCATCACGACCGTGATGGGCCGCGGCGTGATCAGCGAGCGCGATCCGCTCTGGCACTCGGTGCTGCCGAACGGGCGCGCGAGCGAGCCGGCCATCCGCGACGCGGACGTCGTCCTCGCGGTCGGGTGCCGATTCGCGGCGCGCTCGACGCAGGGGCTGGTGCTGAAGCTCTCGTTCTCACGGGAGCAGACGCTGATCCATCTCGACCTCGACCCGAGCGTGATCGGCAAGCTCTTCACGCCGCAGCTCGGCATCGTGGGGGACGCCAGGGACGGGCTCACGCGGTTGCTGGAGGCGCTCGGCGACGGAACGGCGGCTCCGGACTGGAATCGCGGCGCGCTCGCGGACGCCAAGCGCGCGATGGGGCCGGCGTGGACGGTCGAGGCGGCCCGCCTGCTCGCGATCCTGCGCGACGTGCTCCCCGAGGACGGGATCTTCGTCAACGACCAGAGCGGCGTGAACTACTGGGCGGAGTGGAAGTGGCCGGTGCTGCGGCCGCGCACGTTCCTCTATCCCGGTCGGCTCCGCCGTGCTGGGCTACGCGGTGCCCGCGGCGATCGGCGCGCAGATCGCCAACCCGGGCAAGGCCGTGCTCGCGGCCATGGGCGACGGCGGCTTCATGTTCAGCGTGAACGAGCTGGCGACGGCCGTGAAGTATCGTCTGCCCGATCGTGTTCCTCGTGGTCAACGACGACCGCTTCGGCGCGATCAAGTGGCTGCAGGAGCGGATGTTCGAAGGGCGGTGGGGCGAGGCCGACCTCGTGAACCCGGACTTCGTGCAGCTCGCGCACGCGTTCGGCGCTCGCGGGGTGAAGGTGAAGGGCCTCGACGACCTCGGCGACGCGATCCGCGCCGGCTTCGCCGCCGACGGTCCGACGCTCGTGGAGCTGAACCTGGTGCTCGACCCGCCCTGGGACGTCTGATTGGTTACATGGGGGGTGCGAACGCACCCCCCATGCCCCCCGCGCTCCGCGGCCCGGCAAAGCCGTGCCGCTCCGCGACTGCCGTTAGCCCGGCCACCGCAGCCAGTCGCACAGTCCGCGGCCCATCACGAGCTCCTGGTCGCTCCCCGTCAGCCACGGCAGCTCCTCGGTGAACAACGTGACGGCCTGGCGATACGTGCAGGGGAGGCGCGTGAGGTCCGTGCCCCAGAACATCCGTCCCGGGCCGAAGGCGTCGAAGACGCGATGGATGGGCTCGTGCAGGTCGCGATACGGGTACGACTGCGACGAGTAGGACGGGAGCGCGGACGCCTTGACGGCGACGTTCGCGTGGCGTGCCATCGCGAGCAGCTGCGGGAGGTGCGCGAAGGCCTCCGCGTCCTTCGTGTTCTGCGGCGTCCCCATGTGATCGACGATGATCCGCAGCCCGGGGTGACGTTCCGCGATCCGGTCGACGTGCGGCAGCGAGCCGGGCACCGACAGCATCACGGGAAGCTGGAGACGCTCGGCGACGGGCCAGAACCAGTCGGCCGTGCCATCGGTCAGCCATCCGCGCTGCGAGGCCGAGCCGAACGTGAAGCGCAGCCCGAGCATCCCGGGCTGGCGCTTCCATCCATCGAGCACCGCGCGGTCCTGGGGACGCTCGATCGCGAACCGCCCCATGATGGCGAAGCGCTCCGGGTACGTGCGCGTCGCGTCGAGGGCGAGGTCGTTGCGATCGCCCTCCCACGACGGCGGGACGATGACGGCGCGCGCGACGCCCGCCGCGTCCATCTCCTTCAGCGCGTCCTCCGCCAGGAACGAGCCCGGGCGATGCGGATGCGAGCGGTTCCCGGGCCACGGCCGGTCCGGCCGATCGGCCGCCCAGAGATGGATCTGCGCGTCGACGACGATCACGCCGCGCTCAGCACGCCTTGCACGGCGGGAAGTCGCGGCTGTAGACCGGCTGCTTCAGGAACTCGTCCGCGCCGTACTTCCAGAACTGCGAGACCGCGGGGATCGTGAGGATCACCGTGTTCTGCAGCTCGCCGTCCTTGTTGCGCTCGATCTTGCGGATGTACACGTTCTGGATCGGGTTGCCGGACGGCGTCGAGCTTGACCGGGCCGCGCACCGCGTCGGGGATCTCCACCTTGCGGAGCGCGGCGAGCAGCGCCTCCCGGTCTTCCACGTTGCCGTTGAGCGTCTTGACCGCCTCGTTGATCCACCGGCCGCTCGTGTAGTTGGTCTCCGCGAAATAGGAGGGGACCTTGCCGAACTTCGCGCGGTAGTCCTTCACGAACTTGCGGTTGGCCGGCGTGTCGAGCGCGCCGCTGTAGATGAGCGGGCTCACGGTGCCGAGCGTCTCGTCGCCCATCGCGGGCAGGAGCGACTCGTCGACGGCGGGGCCGCCGGCGATCAGCGCGATCTTGCCCTTCAAGCCCGGCCTCCTGGTACTGCCGGAAGAACTGCATCGTCGAGGCGCCGGCCACCATCGTCAGGACCGCGTCGGCGTCACGCCGGATCTTCGAGATGTAGGGCGCGAGGTCCATCGCCCCCAGCGGCACCCAGAGCTTCTGGATCACCTGGCCGCCGTTCTCCTCGAACGTCTTCTGGAAGCCGCCGACCACCTCCCACGCGAACGCGTAGTCGGAGCCGATGACGCGACCTTCTTGTAGCCGAGCGTCTTGGCGGCGTACTCGCCGAACGGGTGCGACGGCTGGCTCGACGCCCAGCCGGTCCGGACCACCCACTGTACTTGAGGCGCTGGGTGAGGTCGTCCGAGGCGGCGACGGTGATGAGGGTCGGGATCCGGTACTCCTCCACCTTGGGCGCGAGCGCGTAGCCGAGATGCCCGAAGAGCACGCCGGCCACGAGATGCACGCGGTCGTGCTCGACGACCTTGCGCAGCTTGGTGAGCGAGACGTCGGGCCGCCCCTGGGTGTCCTCGACGATCAGCTCGATCTTCCGGCCCGCCATCTGGTGGCCGATCTCGTCGAGGTACAGGGTGAGGCCGTTGACCATGTCCTTGGCGGGCTGCGCGGCGATGCCCGTGAGGTCGGTGAGGAAGCCGATCTTGATGGGCGGGCGCGACTGCGCAGGCGCCGCGCCGGGGACGAGAAGGGCGAGCACGAGGAGCACGGCGCCAAGCTTGGTCATGGGGACCTCCTTGAACATGGCGGCGCTTGGAGGGCTTTGGCGGCGCATGACGGAGGCGGAGCGCCGGCTTGAAGCCGCCGCTCCGCTGCCCTCAGCGGCGGCGGTGCTTGTCGAGGTAGCCCAGGTCCAGCGCGTCGCGGACGAGGGCCATCGTCTCCTGCGCCACCGCGCGTGCGCGGACCGTGCCGGACTCGAGCGCGTCGCGGACCAGCGACATGTCGGCCTCGTAGTGCGCGCGGCGCTCGCGGATCGGATCGAGGAAGGCGTTGAGCGCGGCCGCGAGCTTCTGCTTCACCTCGACGTCGCCGACCTTGCCGGCGACGGTAGCGCTCCTTGAGGTCGTCGACCTCGGCGCGTGTTCGGGTTGAAGGCGTCGTGGTACATGAACACCGGGTTGCCCTCGACGTGGCCGGGATCGGTGGCGCGCAGGCGCGTCGGGTCGGTGTACATGCGTCGTGCACCTTCTCGGTCACGACCGTCCGCGGATCGTCCTTGAGGTAGATCGCGTTGTTCGAGGACTTGCTCATCTTCGCCTTGCCGTCGATGCCCGACGAGGCGCGGCACGCGGCCGACGAGACCGTCCGGCTCCGGGAACACCTCGCCGGAACTGGCGGTTGAAGCGGCGCGCGATCTCGCGCGTCATCTCGATGTGCGGGAGCTGGTCCTCGCCGACGGGCACCAGGTGCGCGCGCGGCAGCAGGATGTTCGCCACCTGCATCACGCGGGTAGATGAAGAACGCCGACCGGCACGCGCCTTCTTGCCGAAGTCGTCCATCTCCGCCTTCAGCGTCGGGTTGCGCTGCAGCATGCCGAGCGGCAGGAACCACGAGAGCCAGCAGCGTCAGCTCCGCGTGCTCCGGGACCTGGCTCTCGATCACGAAGTGGCTCTTCTCCGGGATCGAGCCCGACCGCGAGCCAGTCGAGCGCGACCTCCCACACGGAGTCGCGCACGCGCGTCGATGTCATCGGCGTAGTCGGACACCTGGTAGTCGGCGATGAGGAAGAAGCACTCGTACTCGTGCTGCAGCCGCACCCAGTTCTCGAGCGCGCCCGCGTAGTGCCCGAGGTGCAGCGCGCCCGTGGGCCGGATGCCGGTGAGGATGCGCTTCATGCGCCGCTCGCCCGCGGGCCGCGCGCGAAGAACGCGCGCAGCCCGGCGGCGTCGCCGACGCGGGCGCGCTGGTGCAGCGGTCCGTCCTCGCGCCACGCCTGGCACGTGTTGATGAACCAGAGGTCCTGCCGGGGGTCGGCATGGTCTCGTCCTCGTAGAAGACCACCCCGGCGCCCTGCTTGATCACCGGGGCGATCGCGTGCACCAGCGCGGTCATGTGCGAGCAGCCGAGCTGGCGGCCGAAGCGCTCGTTCACCGCGCGGAGGAAGCCCCGCATCACCGAGAGCCCGACGAGCTGCTGCAGCGGCGGCACGGCGTCGGTGCAGAGCGTGTAGGGCCGGTGGTCCATGCGGCCCTCGACGGCGGTGATGACGAGGTCGGGATGCCGCACGCGGACCGTGAGCGTCATGTCGTGCACGGTCTGGTCCTCGCGGCGTCGTGGGCGCTCGTCGAGGAGGTGGCCCGTCACCTCGAGCTCGGCGTCGCCGATCCGGCGGCACTCGGCCCGGATGGTGCGGACGTGAACGGTGCTCTCCGATCCCGAATCATGCCGCCGCGGATCTCCTTCAGCACGGCCAGGATCTGGTCGTGGATGCGCCCGTTGCTGGCGACGACGCGCGGTCGATCGATGTCGACGGGCCCGCCGGTGAGATCCGTGATCGCGGCCGCCGGCCTCCTCGACGATGACGGCCGCGGCGGCGACGTCCCACGGGCCCAGGCGTCAGCTCCCAGAAGCCGTCGAAGCGCCCGGCCGCGACGTACGCGAGGTCGAGGAGCGCCGAGCCCAGCCGCCGCACCGCCGCGCGCGCGCACGGCGAACGCGGCGTACTCCTTCAGGTTGTTGTCGGGGTTCGTCGCGGATGTCGTAGGGGAAGCCGGTCGCGAGCAGGCTCGCGTCGAGGCGTCGCGTCGTCGACACCGCCAGCGGCGTGTCGTTGCAGCCACGCGCCGCCGCCGCGCTCGGCCACGAACAGCTCGTCGCGGGTCGGGTCGTAGACGACGCCGAGCTCGCACGACGCCGTCGCGCTCGAGCGCGATCGACGACCGCGTAGACGGGCAGCCCGTGCGCGTAGTTGGTGGTGCCGTCGAGCGGGTCGATCACCCAGCGGCGGCCGGAGCGCCCCGGCGCGGGCGCTGCCTTCCTCGCCGAGGATCCCGTCGTCGGGGAAGGCGGTCGAGGAGCGCGTCGACGACGAGCGCCTCCGCGCGCCCGTCCATCTCGGTCACCAGGTTGGTCGACGGTGCCCTTGAAGGAGACCTGCCGCGTCCCGGGGTGCTCGCGATGGAGGAGCTGGCCGGCGGCGCGCGCGGCGTCGACGGCCACGCGTCGCTCGAGCGAAATCATATGTCCCCGCGACTCTAGCACACGGCTTGCCTTGACAACGCGCGGAGCCGTCTCGGAGCATGGGCTGGTTGCCGTCGATGAAGCCGTGGAAGCGACGGGATCGTCAGCACCGCGTGCCGCGGCGCGCGTGCGCAGCGCGTCCCCGCATCCGGCCCGGCACGCCTGCCGGGCACCCTCGTCCCCGTCGAAGGGCCCGCCGCGCCGACCCGCATCACCGTCATCGCGGTTCTCGCGCGGCGCCTTCGACGAGCGCGAGGTGCACGCTCGACGAGGCGCTGGCGCTGGTCGCGCCGGACGCGGTCACCTGGATCAACGTCGACGGGCTCGGCGACCCGCACGTCCTCGCGCGGCTGGGCGAGCGCTTCGGCCTGCACCCGCTCGCCCTCGAGGACGTCCTCAACGTGCCGCAGCGGCCGAAGGTCGAGCGCTACGACAAGCACTTGTTCGTCGTCGCTGCGCACGATCCGGCTGGGCGGCCGTCGCGGCCCCGACGTCCGAGCCATCAACGACGAGCAGATCAGCATCTTCTTCGGCGACGGGCTGGGTCGTCACCATCCAGGAGCGCGCGCGACGGCGACTGCTTCGGCCCGGTGCGGGAGGCCATCCGCCAGGGGCGCGGCCGCATGCGCGAGGCGGGCGCGGACTACCTCGCCTACCTGCTGCTCGACGCGGTGGTCGACGCGTACTTCCCGGTGATCGACGTGGCTGGGCGAGCGGATCGCACGCGCTCGAGGCCGGAAGCCGCTCGAGCTCAACGTCGACCACCGACATGCCTGCTGCGGCATCCAGCGGCTCCGCCACGACCTGCTCGTCGCTCCGCCGCGCGGTGTGGCCGATGCGCGAGGAGGTCGGCAGCCTGCATGCGCGACGAGTCGGGCCTCGTCACCGCCGAGACCCGCGTCTTCCTGCGCGACGTCTACGACCACGCCGTGCAGGCGCTGGAGCTCGTCGAGTCGCTCCGCGAGACGGCGGCGTCCGTGATGGAGGTCTACCTCTCCGCGCAGAACCAGCGGCTCAACGAGGTGATGAAGGTGCTCACGGTCATCTCCACGATCTTCATCCCGCTCACGTTCATCGCGTCGATCTACGGCATGAACTTCGAGTTCATGCCCGAGCTGCACTGGCGCTACGGCTACCCGTGGGCGCTCGGGCTCATGGCTGCTCACCGCCGCCGGGCATGATCGCGTTACTTCAAGCGGCGGGGGTGGTGGTGATGCGCGTCCTGGTGGTCGGCGCCGGCGGGGTGGGCGGGTACTTCGGCGCGAAGCTGGCCCGGGCGGGGGAGGCGTGACGTTCCTCGCGCGCGGGCGCGCACCTGGACGGCGATCCGGCGCGATCGGGCTGCGCGTGCGCTCGGCGCGTCGACGGCGAGTGGATCGTGAAGGTCGACGGCCGTCGAGCGACCCGCGCGGGCCTGCCGCCCGCCGACGTCGTCGCTCCTCTGCGTGAAGTCGTTCGACACCGAGGCGCGGCGTCGAGCGCGTCCGGCCGGCGATCGGCCCCGACACCGCGGTGCGTGTCGCTCCAGAACGGCGTGCGACAACGAGGACCGATCGACCGCGTGCTCGGCCCCGGCCACGCCGTGGGCGGCGTCGCCTACGTCTTCGCGACGATCGAGGCGCCCGGGCGTCATCGCCCACCGCCTGCTCGGCCGGATCGCGTTCGGCGAGCTGGACGGGCGCGCACGCCCGCGCGCTGGAGACGCCTGCTGCGCCGCGTTCAGCGCGCGCCGGCGATGCCGGCCGAGCTGTCGACCGACATCCGGCGCGTGCTGTGGGAGAAGTACCTCCTGATCTGCGCGCAGGCCGGGCATGACGGCGCTCACGCGCGTGCCCGATCGGCGTGATCTGCGCGCGACGAGCCGACCTGGGCGATGTACCGGCGCTCGTCGAGGAGCTCGCGGCGGTCGGCGCGGGCGGAAGGCGTCGCGCTCGGCGCCGACGTGGTGGACAGCGATCATGAAGGCGGCGCGAGTCGGCTCGCGCCCGACCGCGTACTCGTCGCTCCACCACGACCTCACCAGGGAAGCCGCTCGAGCTCGAGGCGCTGCACGGCCACGCGCGTGCGGCTGGGCCAGCGTCTCGGCGTGCCCACGCCGATGGTGTTCGCCGTGTACGCGGCGCTGCTGCCGCACGCGCAAGGGAGTCCGGCCTGACGACGGCGTCGGCGGGGGACCGCACCACGGTCCCCCGGTGTCTTCCCTGAGAGCGGCCGTGCGCTACGTGGCGCGCTACCGCGACCCGCTACGTCGCCGGCTGGGCGTGCCTCCTGGCGGGCACCGGCCTGCTCCCTGGCCATTCCGTGGACGATCAAGCGGGCGATCGACGCGCTGGAGCGCGATGCGGCCGGCGCACCGCTGACCGGCTACGTCGTGCTCATCGTGACGTTCGCCGTTCGTCAACGGCCTGGTCAGGCTCGGCTCGCGGTTCGCCATCATCGGCGGCGCGCAGCAGATCGAGTTCGACGTGCGCAACGACCTCTACCGGAGCATGCAGACCTTCTCGCCGGCGACCTTCGCCGCCGCGGCACGGGCGACCTCATGGCGCGCGCCTCGAGCGACGTCTCCGCGGTGAAGCAGCTCGTGGGCTTCGGCGGGCTGAGCCTCGTGAGCACCGCGCTCGCCTACGGCGGCGCGCTCGCCGCGATGCTCGCCGTCGATCCGTGGCTGACCGTGTGGGCGATGAGCCCGTTTCCCGTGCTGATCCTGATCGCCAAGCGCTTCAACGGGGCCGTGCACGATCGCAGCGAGGCGCAGCAGGCGCAGCTGGGCGTGCTGTCGAGCGTCGTGCAGGAGCATCTGGCCGGCATGGCGGTCGTGCGTGCGTACGCGATGGAGCGGCGCGCGCGAGGCGGCGTTCGGCGATGCGAACGGCGAGCTGCTGCGGCGCAGCACGGCGCTCGGCGCGCATCGCAGGCGCACTTCAGCCCGCTCATGAGCCTGATCGCCGGCATCGGCATCGCTCGTCGTGATGTGGGCCGGCGGGCGCGCGGTGCTGGACGGGCGGATCACCCTGGGCGCGCTCGTCGCGTTCAACGGCTACCTCGCGTACCTGGCGTGGCCGACCATCGCGCTCGGCTGGACGCTGGCGATCGTGCGGCGCGGCCTGACCTCGATGGAGCGCATCCAGGAGATCCTCGCCGCGGCCGCGCCCGCCGCCGCGCCCGGTGGGACGGGCCGCCGTCAGGCCTCGGCCGCACCGTCCATTCGCTTCGAGCGGCTCACGTTCGCCTACGGCGACCGCGCGCCGGTGCTGCGCGACGTGACCTTCGACGGTCGAAGGCGGCGAGATGGTGGCGGTCGTGGGACCGACGGGCAGCGGCAAGTCCACGCTCGGCCTGCTGCTGGCGCGGCTGTGGGAGCCGCCACCCGGCACGGTCTTCGTCGGCGGGCGCGACGTCCCGACGCTGGATCTCGGCGCGCTGCGCGCGGCGCTCGGCTTCGTGCCCCAGGAGGCGTTCCTCTTCTCGCGCTCGATCCTCGAGAACGTCACGCTCGGGCGGGAGGACGTGCCGCTCGCGGTCGCCCGGCGGCGACCGAGGCCGCGGGCATCGCCGCCGAGATCGACGCGTTCCGCGACGGCTTCGAGACCGGTGGTCGGCGAGCGCGGGCTCACGGTCTCGGGCGGACAGCGCCAGCGTCTCGCGCTCGCGCGTGCGCTGGCGGGGAACCCCGCCGTCCTCGTGCTCGACGACGTCTTCGCGAGCGTGGACGCGGCGAAGGAGGAGGAGATCGTCACCAACCTCACGCGCGAGGCCGCCGGGCGCACGGTGCTGCTGATGACGCACCGGCTGCGCGCCGCGCGAGCCGCGTCGCGCGTGATCGTGCTGGTCGACGGCCGGGTCGTGGAGCAGGGACCCCACGAGGAGCTCGTGCGCGCCGGCGGCGTGTACGCGCGGCTCTGGCGCATCCAGCAGCTCGAGGAGGAGATCGCGCGTGCCTGACGCGCACGACGAGGACGAGCGTCCTCGGACGCGCCTTCGACCGGCGCCTCGTCGCGCGGTTGTGGACCGTCGCGCGCGCGCATCACCGGCTGATCTACGCCTCGCTGCTCCTCTTCCCGTTCATCGCGGCGCTGGAGCTGGCGCAGCCGTACCTCCTCAAGGTCGCGATCGACGACCACATCCTCCGCGGCGACTGGGTCGGCCTCACGGCGGTGGCCGGGCTCTACGTGGCCGTCCTCGCCGCGCTCTACGCGCTGCGGGTGGTCGAGGCGTACCTGATGCAGCTCACGGGCCAGCGCGTGACGCACGACCTGCGCGCCACGCTGTTCGCGCACCTGCTGCGCCTCGATGCGCGCTTCTTCGACCGCAACCCGGTCGGGCGCCTGATGACGCGTGTCCTGAACGACGTGGAGGCGGTGAGCGACGTCTTCACGAGCGGGCTGTTCGCCATCGTCGCCGACGTCGTCACGCTGGCCGGCGTGGTGGCGATCATGCTGTGGATGGACTGGCACCTGGCGCTCGTGACCTTCGCGATCATGCCGCTTCTCGTGACCGTGGCCGCGTACTTCCGGATGCGGGCGCGCGACGCGTACCGCGAGGTCCGCCAGCGGCTGGCGCGGCTCAACGGCTTCCTGCAGGAGTCGCTCCAGGGGATGGCGCGTCATCCAGCTCTTCGCGCGCGAGGCGCACGAGCGGCGACCGCTTCGTCGCGCTGAACGCGTCGTACCGCCGGGCGCTCTTCGGCTCGACGATCTTCGAGGCCACGCTCTACGCCTCGGTGGAAGCGCTCGGGGCGATCGCGGTGGCGCTCCTCCTCTGGTACGGCGGCGCGCAGATCGCCGCCGGCACGCTGACGTTCGGCGCGCTCGTCGCCTTCATGCAGTACACCAACCGGTTCTTCCTGCCCATTCGCGACCTCGGCGCCAAGTACACGGTGATGCAGGCGGCGATGGCCTCGGCCGAGCGGATCTTCGGGCTCCTCGACCGAGCGCCCGGCGATCGTCACGCCCCCGACGGCCGCCCCGCTGGCGCCCGAGGCGGGGACGCGACCGCGGTGGCGTTCCGCGACGTGTGGTTCGCCTACGACGGCGAGCAGTGGGTGCTGCGCGAGTGCGCGTTCGACATCGCGCCGGGCGAGCACGTGGCGATCGTCGGCGCCACCGGCGAGGGCAAGAGCACCTGCGCGCGGCTGCTCAACCGCTCCTACGATGTCGCGCGCGGCCGCGTGCTGGTCGACGGCGTCGACGTCCGCGAGTGGGATCTCACGCGGTTGCGTCGCCACGTGGGGATCATCTTCCAGGACACCGTGCTCTTCACCGGCTCGGTGGAAACGAACCTGCGCCTCGGCGTCGACGGTGCGGCGGTCGACGGTCACGCACCGTCGCAGCGGCACGTCACCGCGGCGGACCTCGAGCGTGCGGTGCACCTCGCCAACGCGACCGCCTTCGTGGAGGCGCTGCCGGGACGTCTGCACGCGCCACTGAGCGAGCGCGGCGCGAACATTTCGCACGGACAGCGTCAGCTCCTGGCCATCGCTCGGGCCCTCGTGTACAATCCCGCCAATCCTCGTCCTGGACGAAGCGACCTCGAGCGTCGATCCCGAGTCCGAAGCGCTCATCCAGGACGCGATGAAGCGCCTCCTGGCGGGACGGACGACGATCACCATCGCCCATCGGCTCGTCGACCGTCCATGGGGCCGACCGAATCCTCGTGCTGCATCGCGGGCGCGTGCACGAAGAGGGAGCGCACGCCGATCTCCTGCGTCGCGGCGGGCTCTATGCGCGGCTGTGGGAGCTGCGAGAGCTCGCGATCGTGAGCACGCTGTTCGATCGTGAGGTGTACGCGCTGGTGCGGCGGATTCCGCGGGGCCGCATCGTGACGTACGGCGAGGTGGCCTCCATGCTGGGGCATCCGCGTGCGGCGCGCGCGGTCGGGGGCGCGATGCGGCGCTGTCCCGACGACGTGCCGTGGCATCGCGTGGTGAACGCGGCGGGCCGCATCAGCCGCCGGAAGCACGCGGCCGAGCATGCTGACGCAGCGGATGCGGCTCGAGCGGGAGGGTGTGACGATGCGGCGTGGCCGCGTGGACATGGCGCGGCACGCATGGGATGCGGCGAGGGCCGGGCGTCGCACGGCGCGACGCCGCCCGGCGCGTTGGCGCGCCGGGCGAGCACGGCTACAGGTCGACGACGAGCGCGCCTGGCGGGAGGCCCGATGAAGCTTGCGATCCATCTCAGCTACTCCGGCTCGAAGGTCGCCATCGACATGGACCGGGTGCTCGAGGCCGAACGGCTCGGCTACGACTCCATCTGGACCGCCGAGGCGTACGGCTCCGACGCGGTCACGCCGGCCGCGTGGATCGCGGCGCGGACGAGCCGCATTCACGTCGGCACCGCGATCATGCAGATCGCGGCGCGCACGCCCGCCATGACGGCGATGACCGCGATGACGCTCGACTCGCTGTCGGGCGGACGCTTCCGGCTCGGCGTCGGCGTCTCCGGCCCGCAGGTGGTGGAGGGCTGGCACGGCGAGCCGTTCGGCAAGCCGCTGGCGAAGACGCGCGAGTACGTCGACGATCATCCGCGCGGTGCTGCGGCGCGAGAAGCCGGTGGAGTACCGCGGCGAGTACTACCAGATCCCGTACGCAGGCCCGGACGCGACCGGGCTCGGCAAGCCGCTGAAGTCGATCCTCCACGGGCGCGCCGACATGCCGATCTACATCGCGGCCATCGGACCGAAGAACGTGGCGCTGACCGCGGAGATCGCCGACGGCTGGATCCCGATCTTCTTCTCGGCGCGGCGGATGTCGATGTTCCGCGACTGGCTCGACGAGGGCTTCACGCGCGCGGGTCGCACCGGGCGCCGGGTTCGACATCATGCCGGGCGTGACCGTCGTGATGGGCGACGACGTCGACGCGTGCCGCGCGAGCGTGAAGGCGCGCCTGGCGCTCTACGTGGGCGGCATGGGCGCGCGCGGCAAGAACTTCTACAACGAGCTCGCGCAACGCTACGGGTACGAGGGGCCGCGCGAAGACGATCCAGGACCTCTACCTCTCCGGCCGCAAGCAGGAAGCGGAGGCCGCGGTGCCGGACGCGCTGGTCGACGAGGTCGCCCTCTGCGGACCCCGCGAACGCATCCGTGAGCGGACTCGCCGAGTTCAAGGCCGCCGGCGTGACGACGCTGATGGTGGGAAGCAACGACCCCAACACGCTTCGGACGATGGCGGAGCTGACGCTATGAAGCTGAAAGACCGGGTCGCGATCGTCACGGGGGGCGGCTCGGGCATCGGAGCCGCATCGGCGCTGGCGTTCGCGGCCGAGGGCGCGCGTGTCATGGTGATGGACCTCGACGAGGCGGGCGCCAAGCGCACGGTCGAGACGATCGAGAAGGCCGGCGGCCGGGCGGTGGCGCTCCAGGGCGACGTGACGACGGCCGCGGCCAACCAGGCGGCCGTCGAGCGCGCGGTGTCGCTGTGGAACCGCCTCGACATCTTCTTCGCGAACGCCGGCGTCCCGCAGTGGAAGACCAGCGTCGAGGACGTCGAGGAAGCGCTCTTCGATCGGATCATGGCGGTCAACGTGAAGGGCGTGTTCCTCGGCGCGAAGTACGCGATGCCGGTCATGAAGAAGCAGCGCCGCGGCGTCTTCCTGGTGACCGCGTCGACCGCCGCCATCCGGCCACGGCCGGGCGGCCAGGTGTACGCCGCCTCCAAGGGCGCCGTGGTCACCTTCACGAAAGCGCTCGCGCTCGAGGGCGCGCCGTTCGGGGTGCGCGTGGTGGCGATCGCGCCGGTCGCGACGTTCACGCCGATGCTCCCCACCTTCATGAACAAGCGCGAGGTCGACGAGGAAGGGCTCGCGGCGTACATCGCCACGGTCCCGCTGGGCCGGCTCAACCAGCCGGAGGACCTGGCGCGCACCGCCCTCTTCCTCGCCTCCGACGACGCCTCGATGATCACCGGCTCGTGCGTGGAGGTGGACGGGGGCCGCTGCATCTGAGATGAAGGTCCTGCCACTCGCCGCCGACTCGCTCGGCGTCCGCTCGATGGCCACGTACGTCGAGGTCGCCGGGACGGGCATTCTCATCGACCCCGGGGCGACGCTGGCGCCGTCGCGCTTCAACTTGCCGCCGGCCATGGAGGAATGGGCCGCGCTCCGCCGCGCGAACGACCGGATCTCCGCCTACGCCACCCGGGCGTCGCTGATCTTCGTGAGCCACTATCACGACGATCATTTCCGCTCCGATCCGGCGACGTACGTGGGCCGCGACGTCCTCGCGAAGAATCCGCAGCGCATGGTCGGCGGGCAGCAGGCGCGGCGGGGCGCCGAGCTCTGGACGATGCTGAAGGCCCACGCGCGGCCGACGGTGGCCGATAGCTACGAGCGCCGCGAGCACGCGCTGGAGCTGCGAGCCTCGCCGCCGTTGCCGCATGGGGTGGAGGCCACGACGCTCGGCTACGTCGTGGCGCTCACGATCACCGACCGCGCGGAGCGCGAGCGCTTCGTGTTCGCGTCCGACGTGCAGGGGCCGCTGTCCGGCGTGGCGGCCGGCTGGCTCATCCAGCAGCGCCCCACGCTCCTCTACCTCGCGGGGCCGCCCGCGTACATCGAGCGCGAGGTCGGGACGCCGGTCATCGAGCGCGGGATCGACAACCTGCTGCGGATCATCGACGCCACCGGGTGCCGGGTGATCATGGACCATCACGCCGTGCGCGACGCCGCGTTCGGGGCGCGCTTCGAGCGGCTGTGGTCCACCGGGAAGGTCGTGACCGCGGCCGCGCACCTCGGGCAGCCGGTGGCCGCGCTCGAGAGCCAGCGGCGCCAGCTCTGGACGGCCGTTGCGCGCAAGCCGGTGGCCGGCGTCCCGCCGGCGCGTCCCGCCACGCGTGCTACGATCGAACGGCCGATTCCTCGCGCCGCCAAAGGAGGACGCAGGTCGTGAGTGACACCAAGACGCTCAACGCAGGCGACCAGGCTCCCGACTTCACGCTGAAGTCGATCGGCCTCAAAGAGGTCAGCCTGCACGACTATCGCGGAAAGAACGTCGTGCTCCTGTTCTATCCGCTCGACTGGACGCCCGGCTGAAGCAAGTGCATGCCTGCCTTCGACAAGCGCGTGAGCGACTTCACGAAGGCCAATACCCAGGTGCTGGGTATCTCGACTGACAGCCCCTTCAGTCACGAGAACTGGGCGAAGTCCGTGGGCATCGCCAACTACCCGCTCCTCTCCGACATCCATCGCACCGTCGCGAAGGACTACGGCGTCTACTGGGCCGACTGGAACGCCAACAGCCGCGCGACGTTCATCGTCGACACGACCGGCACGGTGCGCTTCGTCGAGCGCTACGGCAAAGGCGAGCTGCCCGAACCGGACAGGATCCTCGCCGAGGTCGCGAAGCTCTGACCTCTCGCACCGCGTCGTGGCGATGATGCCGCGGCCCGGGTGGCGGGGGTGCTCCGCCGCCTGCTATGTCTGGAGTGGGCATTCGCCCACTCCAGACCGCTAATGTCGGCGTCACACCCCCGCCACCCGGGCCGCGGCATCATCGCCACGTCTACGCGTGCGTGGCGGGCTCGTCGTCGACGAGTCCGACTGACGCTGGCCCTGCGTGGTCAACGCGACGCCGGCCAGGACGCACGCGCCGCCCAGGAGCTGCCAGAGGCCGAGCTGTTCGCGGACCAGGAGCGCGGCCAGGATGAGGCCCACCACGGGCTGCAAGTTCAGGAACACCGCCGAGCGGCTCGGGCCCACGACCTGGATCGCGCGGGACCAGTAGATGTGGGCGATCGCGCCGACGATCGCCTGGTAGAGCACCACCACCCACGCCGTCACCGACGTGAAGCGCGGGGGAGGGAAGAGCGGGAGGGTCACGATCGCGGTCGGGATGATCAGCAGCGTGCCCGCGACGTACGCCGCGGTCGTCAGCATCGCGGGGGTGTACGTCGCGAGCACGCGCTTGGAATAGACGGTGTAGGCGCTCCAGCCCGCGAGCGTGACGATGTTGATCAGGTCGCCCACGTGGACGTCGCCCGGACGCAGCGACCACAGCCGCCCGTTGGTGATGACGAGCAGGACGCCGCTCGCCGAGACCGCCACGCCGAGCCACTGCAGGCGGTGCAGGCGCTCCCCGAGGTAGAACCGGGCGCCGAGCGCGATCATCACCGGGCTGGCGGCCTGCAGGAGCACGATGTTCGAGGCCGTCGACAGGAAGATCGCGAGGTAGCTGCCCTGCGTGGAGACGAAGATGCCGGCGATGCCGAGGATCGCGAACGCGCGCAACGCGCCCGGCGCGAGGGCGGGCGTCGTGTCGGCGCCGGAGCGCAGCAACACGATCACGAGGAAGATGGCCGCGATCCCGCAGCGCAGCGCCGCCATGACGAGGGGCGGCATGTCCGGCAGCGCGAGCTTGATGGCGGCGGGATAGCTCGCCCAGAGAACGACGATCAGCAGCAGCGCCACGTACGCGCGCGTCTGAGCGGGAGCGGACACCCGGCTATGGTAGCGTGGCCGCGATGGCCGACCACCTTCTGGAGGCGCGCCTGTGGCTCGGCCGCCCGCGTCCGGACGTGTTCGCCTTCTTCGCCGATCCCGCCAACCTCGCGCGCCTCACCCCGCCCGCGTTCCGCGTGCAGCTGCTGACGCGCGTGCCCGTGCATGACGACGGGGGCCGTGCTCGACTACCGGTTCCGGTGGTACGGCGTGCCGATCCGGTGGCGCGCGTTCGTGCGCGAGTTCGATCCGCCCTATCGCTTCCTCGACGTCCAGCTGCGCGGTCCGTATGCCCGCTGGGAGCATCGCCACCGCTTCCTCGAAGAGGACGGCGGCACGGTCGTGGAGGATCGGGTGGTGTACCGGCTGCCGCTCGGGATCGTGGGCCGCGCGCTGCACGCGGCGATGGTGGGCCGCCAGCTGCGCGCGATCTGGGCCTACCGGACGCGGCAGCTGGCGGCGGTGCTGGGGCCCGTCAGGCCGGCAGACTGACGCCGATGGCGGCCAGCCGCGGCCGCACGCGCTCGGTGAGCAGGCCGAGCTTGGCCAGGTTGGACACCATGGCGCCGTGCATCTCCCGCTTGAAGTATTTCCGGAACGGCGCGTAGTCGTTCTTGGACGGCCGTCTCGCGCCGGTAGCGCTGGACCTCGTGATCTGGGCCTGCGAGAAGCCCAGGTCGCGGTACGGCTCCACCGGGAAGAAGCCGACGAGCGTCTTCTCGAGCGCGAAACAGGTGTAGTCCTCGAGCTCCTCGCGCTCCCGGGCGGTGGCATTGGCGACGACGTTGGGCAGCGACAGCATGCCGAAGCCCATGTGGCGCGACTCGTCGGAGAGGATGCGCCGGCAGACCTCGCCGAGCACGGGGTCCTTCGCGCTCTCGGCCATCATCTTGAAGAGCGAGACCGCGAAGGTCTCCGCCACGAGCTGGAGCGCGATGGTCTTCAGGTACCACTTGCTCTCGCCGAGGATCGACTCGAAGAGCTCGACCTCGTTCTTCGGCATCGGGTAGCTGATGTCCTCGAGGCGTTCGGCGATGTAGCGCTTGAGCACCTCGTTGTGGCGCGCCTCGTCCATCACCTGGGTGGCCTGGAAGAACTTGTGGTCGGTGCCTTCCACGAGGTCGACCATCTGGCTGCACGCGAGGAGCGCGCCCTGCTCCCCGTACATCAGCACGCCGAGGCGCCAGGCCGCGATGCGGCGATTGAGCGCCACCTTGTCCGCCTCGGAGAGGCTCGTCCACAGCGGGCTGCCGTAGATGTCGATGAGCTCGTCCGCGATGATCCGGCCGTCCGGCGAGGGCGCCGCGTCCCACGGAATGTCCTTCGAGGCGTTCCACTGGTCGCGCTTGGCGTTCTCGTAGAGCCGGCGGAGGTCCGGCGCGTCGACGCTGTAGTCGAGCTCGAACGTCGTGGTGAGGTGCGCGGGAATCGTCCAGGCCTTCTGCTGTTCCATGGAGGGTCTCCGGGCCTTGGTACCGGCCGGTTCAGATCTGTGACCGACTAGTTTCTACCACCGAACCGGCGCACCCGCAAGGTAGGTCAAACGGCCCATGTCTTAGGGCCGAACGGCTCTTGAGGACCCCGGGGGGCGCGCACTACTGTGGACCCGCGGCGCCGGTTCTGCGAGCGGGCAGGATTCGGCGCTCGGCCGGGTTCGGAACGATCGGTGACCAACGTTCGATCCGATTGGGGGTCCCGCGCTCCCTCGGGCTGGTCTCCGGCCTCAGCCAAGGGGAGCTGCCGAGCGCCCTGGCCGCCAACTGCGTCGACGGAACACCGACGACCACAACATCCGGGACGCCAACATGGAGGTGGAGGAAGGGAATCGATCTGAGGCTCCGGCGCTCGCGCACTAGGGAAGCGATTGGTCATCAACGTTCGATGCCAGTGGAGGAATTCCATGCGCGACTTCTCTCTGCGGTACCTCCTGCTGTTCATCTCGATGGCGGTCGTCGGGGGCGCGGCGATCGCTCCCACTCCGGCTTCCGCGATCGGCGGGTCCTGCGGCGGCGTGGTCCCGTGCGAGTGTGGTGATGAGCTGACGAGCAGCCGCACCCTGGTGCCTGGTGTTGACCCGATCACGACGACGATCTGTCCCGACTCAGGAATCATCATCACCGCTGGATGACGTGACGCTGGACCTCGGGGGGGCAACCCTTCGCGGCTCGGACGTGGGAGTCGGCGTCGATATCCAGGGAGCGGACGGGACCACGGTTGAGAACGGGCGGGTCGTGCACTTCAGGCGCGGGATCAGAGGGACCGATGTCAGCAATACCACCATCACCGACATCCAGGTTCTCGAGAACGCCGGCGCCGGTATCACGTTCGTGGAAACCAGCGCCATGACAACGTCATCGAAACGTGCATCGTGAGACGCAATCGCGGGGACGGTGTCTCCATCAGGAGGTGACAGCAACACCGTGCGTCTCTGTCGTATCGAATCGAACGGCGGCGCCGGGTTGATCGTGGACGGCACGAACAGCGACATCCTTCGCAACCTCGTGTACACGGAACGTCGGCGATGGCGTCCACATCGAGGGCGCCGGCGCGACGGCGGATCGGAACCAGGCGAAGTACAACGCCGCCGAGGGATTCTTGGTCGAAGGCAGCGATCATACGTTGACGCTCAACATCGCGAACAGCAACGGCACGGACGGCTTCACGGTCCACGCCCTCGAGAGCCGGTTCGAGCGGAACACCGCGAGCTACAACGGCCGAGCGGAGAGCGGTCACCCGGCCGATGGCTACGGTATCCGTGACACCACCACGGGGAGCGGCACCGGTGGGACCGACAACACGTATCTCGAAGTAACAAGTGCACTGGCAACGGCCTGGGCGACTCGTCGCCCGCCGGGCTGCGCAACTGACGACGCCGAGATCCTGATCCTGTCTCTGACCGGGGCGCCGAGATCATCTCGGCGCCTCGACGCTACCGCGACGTGGTGACGCCGACACGCCGGCAGAGCATTCGCACGGGGCATGCCGAGCACCGGGGCGAGATCGGGGCGCAGACGTTCTGGCCGAAGGTGACCAGCAGGTCGTTGTAGCCGATCCAGTAGCGGCGCGGCAGCTTCGCGCGGAGCGCCATCTCCGTCTCCTCCGGCGTGCGGGTCTTCACGTAGCCGAGGCGGTTCGAGATGCGGTGCACGTGCGTGTCGACGCAGATCCCGGGCTTGGCGAAGCCGAGCGTCACCACCAGGTTCGCGGTCTTGCGGCCGACGCCGTCGAGGGTGAGGAGATCGTCGATCTCGTCGGGCACGCGGCCGTCGAAGCGCGCGAGCAGATCGGCGCAGATCCGCAGGATCACGCCGGCCTTCGTGCGGTAGAAGCCGACCGGGTAGATCGCGCGCTCGATCTGTCGCGGGCGTCAGCCGCAGCATGCGTGGCCGGCGTGTCGGCGAGCGCGAAGAGGCGCGCCGCGGCGGGGCCCGTCGTGGTGTCCTGGGTGCGCAGGGAGAGCAGGCACGCGATCAGCACCCGGAACGGGATCGCCGCTCTCGCCGGCCAGCGCCGTGCGGCTTCCAGCCGGGCTGGGCGCGGCGGAGGCGGCGGATCACGGTCCGCGATCGCTACTTCTTGTCGCGGAGGGATTCGAGCAGCTCGCGCGCGCGCGGACGGTCCTTGACCGTCCAGTCCGCGACGTTGGTGGGCGTGCGCTCCTCGATCACCGGTGGTCAGCTCCTTCCGCGCTTCGTCGTAGCGACCGGCCATGATCAGCAGCCGCGCGAGGTCCACGCGGATCGCCCGTGAAGTGCGGGTCGTGCTCGATGCCCGCGCCGGAACTGCTTCTCCGCCTTGACGCGATCGCCGCCCGCGAAGCCCGGGCACTTCCATCAGGACGTTGCCGGCGAGCGAGCGCGCCCGCGGACGGAGCGCGGATTGAGCTCGAGGATGATCTCGATCTCCTCGCGGACGGTGGGCAGCAGGAACAGCGAGCGGAGGACGCCCTTCGTCTGCGCCCAGCGTCCGGTGTTGATCGCGTACCAGAGATGCGCCTCCTCGTCGCGCGGCGCCAGCTCGACCGCGCGCTTGCCGAGCTCGCGGCCGCGATCGTACGCCGTCAGCTTGTCGTCGGCGGTGCGCGCCCGGATCTCGCCCAGGAGGAAGTAGACGTACGAGAGCGTCGACGAGCGAGTCGAGGCGCCGCTCCTTGCGCGACCGCGGCTTCGAGGAGATCGCGCGCGCGATCGAGGCGGGCGGGGTCCTCGTCGTAGCGTGCGATCAGCGCGCGCGCGGCTCTGCGCGGGAGTGTCGGCGACGGCGGGCGTCGTGACCAGGCATCGCGACGGCGAGCGCGGCAAGGACCTGGCGGCGCGAACATCAGCGGCACTCTATCACCGCTCGCGAGCGGTCAGGAACGCGGTGAGCGCGTGCACCCGATCCGCGCACGGCGGTCGGCGTCTCGTGCGCGAGCGACTCGCACGCGGCGAGCCAGAGCCACGCGAGCGTGTCGGCGTCGGCGTCGGTGCGCATGACCCGGCGGCGCGTGCGCGGCAGTCACGATCTCTCTCAGCGCGACGCGGACCTGCTCGCGCGCCCACCCGAGCGCGAGCTGCGCGGTCTTGTCGGTGGCCGACAGTCCGCGCAGCGCGATCGTCAGGGGCGCGTCCGGCGCGTAGGCCGCCGCGACCGTCTCCGCCATGGCGGCGACGTCCGGCGCGTGCATGACGGCCGGCGCGCGCGCTCACGCTCCGCGCGAGGGCGAGCAGGAGCGCTTCCGCCGGTGACGGTGCTGGGGCGGGGGTGGCGCGACGGGCGCGGCGCCGGGCGCGGCAGCCGCCGCCGCGATCGGTGCCTTGCGAGCGGTACGACGAGGGGGACGACGGCGGCGACGGCGTGCAGCCACGCCGCCACCATAACAAAGCGCACGGCGCCGCTTATTCGTAGCGGAGGGCTTCGATCGGATCGAGGCGGGAGGCCTTGCGCGCGGGATAGAAGCCGAAGAAGACGCCGACGGCGGCGGCGAAGCCGAAGGCGACCGCGATGGCCGCCGGGGCGACCACCGTGCGCCACTCCGCGAACTGGCTGATCGCCTCGGAGCTGCCGAGGCCGACGCGCGATGCCGATCAGGCCGCCGATGAGCGACAGCGTGACCGCCTCGACGAGGAACTGGACGAGGATGTCGCGCCCGCGTGCGCCCACCGCCATGCGCAGGCCGATCTCGCGCGTGCGCTCGGTGACCGAGACCAGCATGATGTTCATGATGCCGATCCCGCCGACGAGCAGCGACACCGAGGCGATGGCGGCCAGCAGATAGGTCATCACCTTCGACGACTCCTCCTGCGTCTGGAGGATCTCCGAGAGGTTGCGCACGTGAAGTCGTCGTCCTGGTAGGGCTGCAGCCGGTGGCGCTGGCGCAGCAGCGTCGCGCATCTGCGCCTCGGCCTCGGCCATGTCCTCGCCCGCGCGGATCTTGACCGAGATCGCGCCCACCGAGCGCGCGTTGGCCTGGCTCATGCCGAGCACCTTCTTCTTGGCGGTCGAGAGCGGGATCAGCACGACGTCGTCCTGGTCCTGGCCCCACGAGTTCTGGCCCTTGCGGTCGAGCACGCCGATCACCGTGAAGGGGACCTTCTTGATGCGGACGATCTGGCCGATCGGATCGGCGTCGCCGAACAGGTTCTGCGCCGTCGTCTGGCCCGAGCAGCGCGACCTTCGTGGCGCCGTCGACGTCCTCGCTGCGTGAGGATGCGGCCCCGCGACGACGGCCCAGTCGCGCGCCTCGAAGTAGTCGGCGGTGACGCCCTGGACGCCGGTGGACCAGTTGAGGTTGCCGAAGACGACCTGCGCGTTGCCGCGCATCGACGGCGCGGAGACCTGCACGGCGGCGATCTCGCGCGCGATCGCGGCCGCGTCGTCCTCGGTGATCGTCAGCTGGCGTGCCCTGGCCCACCCGGATGCCGCCGGCGGTGGTGCTGCCCGACAGCACGATGATGAGGTTGGAGCCGAGGCTCTGGATCTGCTCGGCCACGCGGGCCTGGGCGCCGGCGCCGACGGCGACCATGGCGATGACCGCGCCGACGCCGATGATGATGCCGAGCATCGTGAGCGCGCTCCGCAGCTTGTTCACGCGCAGCGCGCGCAGCGCGATGCGGGCGCCTGCAGCGGGTTCATGCGAGCGCCTCCTCCGCTCGTCCTCGACGTCGCGCGGCAGCTCGGCCAGCGCGGCGGCGGCGTCGCGCGGGGCGGCGACGCGCTCGTCGCGCGACACGCCGGCCGTCGCGGAAGGTGAGGATCCGGCCGGCGTACGTGGCGATGTCGGGCTCGTGGGTGACCAGCACGATCGTCATGCCCTCGCGGTTGAGCCCCTGGAGGAGCGCCATGATCTCGACGCTGGTGCGCGTGTCGAGCGTGCCGGTCGGCTCGTCGGCCAGGATGACGGTCGGGTCGTTGACGAGCGCGCGCGCGATCGCCACGCGCTGCTGCTGGCCGCCCGAGAGCTGGCTCGGGTGATGGTGCTCGCGGTCCGCCAGGCCCACGGCGGCCAGCCGCTTGCGGGCGCGCGCGCGCGCCGCTCGCGCGCGGCACGCCCGAGTAGAGCAGGGGCAGCTCGACGTTCTCGAGCGCGCTGGTCCGCGCCAGCAGGTTGAACGTCTGGAAGACGAAGCCGATCTTGCGGTTGCGGATTCGCGCCAGCGCGTCGCGATCGAGCCCGGCCACGTCCTCGCCGTCGAGGAGGTAGCGGCCCGCGGTCGGCGTGTCCAGGCAGCCGAGCAGGTTCATGAACGTCGACTTGCCGGAGCCGGACGGCCCCATGACCGCCACGAACTCGCCGCGCTCGATGGAGACGGACACGCCGCGCAGCGCGTGCACGACGTGCGGCCCGAGGCGGTAGTCCTTCGTCAGCCCCTCGGTCACGATGACATCGGCTCACGCCTCAGGCGCGGGCCGCCTCCTGGCTGCGCCGGGGTGGGGGCGGCGGTGCGGCTGGCCGCGCTGCCCGGAGCGGGCGCGCCGAGGGCGCCGACGATGATCTCCTGGCCCTCCTTCAGCTCGCCGCGCAGGATCTCGGTGCTCTGGCCGTCGCTGATGCCGAGCGTGAGCTGGACGGGCTTGAGCTTGCCGTCGGCCGCCAGGATCCACACGCGGCCGGGCGAGCGCGGTGCGCGACCGCCGCCGCCGCCGGCGGCCGCTCGGCGCATCGGCGTCGTACCGCGCGTGCTGCTCGGGCGTGAGGATCTCGCGGATCTTCGAGCCGCGTGGCCTCGCGGATCTTCTGGATCCTGGCCTGGCGCTCGTCCTCGGGCAGCCCCTGCAGCGCCGGCATCTGGCCGCGGCTCTCCTGCAGGATCGCGTCGAGCTTCTTGCTGCGCCTCGTTGAGCTTGAGGTGCGTGACGAGACGCTCGCGGATCGCCTCGAGCCGACCGCCGGCCGCCGCCGCCGCCCCCGCCCGGACCGCCACGCCCGCCGCCGGCCGGTGCCCCGCCGCCGCCGCGAGGTCCGCCACCGCCCGCCGGCGGGCCCCGCGCCCGGGCCCGCGTCGGCGCCGGCCGGCCGGAAGCGCAGCGCGGCGTTCGGCACCTTCAGCACGTTCGGCTTCTCGGCGACGACGAGCTTCACGTTCGCGGTCATGCCGGGCAGCAGCTGGCCGCCGGGTTGTCCACCGCGACGACGACGGTGTAGGTGACGACGTTCTGGACGACCTGCGCGGCCTTGCGGATCTGCGTGACCGTCCCCGGCGAACGTCTCGCCCGGGGAACGCGTCGACCGTGAACGTGGCGCGGTCCTCGAGCCGGATCCGCCCGATGTCGGCCTCGTCGACGCTGGTCTCGACCTGCATCTTGGTGAGGTCCTGGGCGATCGTGAAGAGCACCGGCGCCTGCAGGCTCGCCGCCACCGTCTGGCCGACGTCGACCGCGCGCGAGACGACGACGCCGTCGACCGGCGCGCGGATGCGCGTGTGGTCGAGGTCGACCTGCGCCTGACGCAGCGCCGCCCTCTTCTGGTCGACCTGGCCTGCGCGGACTTGAGCATGGCCTCCGCCACGCGGAGCTGCGCCTGGGCGGAGCCGATGCCGGCCGCGAGCGACTGCTCCTTGGCCCTCGCGGAATCGATCTGCGCCACCGCGGAGTCGTGCGCGGCCTGGGAGGAGTCGAGGTCGCTCTTGGCGATCAGCTCCTTGCGCAACAGCTCGCTCTTGCGGTCGAAGTCGCGCTTGGTGTCGACCAGCGCGACCTGGGCCTTGGCGGTCTTGGCCTTCGCCTCGGCCAGCGCGGCGCGGGCGTTCTCGACGTCGGCCCGCGCCTTCTCGACCTGCGCCGCCTGGTTGAGGACCGTGGCCTGGGCCGCGTCGAGATCGGCCTTGGCCTGGTTGACCTTGGCCTCGAAGATCTCGGGATCGATCCGCGCGATGACCTGGTCCTTCTTGACGACGGTGTTGAAGTCGGCGAAGAGCTCCTTGATCTGCCCGGAGACCTGGCTGCCGACCTGGACGGTGGTGACGGCGTTGAGGTTGCCGGTGGCCGAGACGGCCGCGGTGAGGGGGCCCCGCTCGATCTTCGGCCGTCCGGTACTTGGGGGCGTTGCCGCGGCTCTGGGCGTAGAAGTAGCCCGAGATCCCGCCCGCGACCAGCAGGACGACCACGACGAGCCAGAGGATGCGACGCATGTCAGTTCGACGGTACCGGCCGTGGAAACTATTTCGCCACGGGACAGTTACCGCCGACCGACCGCCCGGTCCAGGCTGGACAGGGCGATCCGGTAGTCCGCGAGCGCCTGCGCCTCGGTGTTCTGGGCCTGGGTGAGGGCGAGCTGGGCGTCGGTGAGCTCGAGGATCGTGCCGACGCCGGCGTCGAACCGGCCCTGGGCGAGGCGGAAGTTCTCCTGGGCGGAGTCGACCGCCGTCTGCGCGGCCTGGATGCGCTCCTCGGCCTCGTTCGACGATGATCTGCGCCTGCTCGACGTCGCGCTGGATGTCGAGCTCGGTCGCGCGGACGGTCGCCTGCGCCGCCTCGAGATTCGGCGCGCGCCTCCCGGATGCGCGCGATGCGGTTGCCGCCGTCGAAGATCGTCCACGTCAGCGTCGAGCGTCGACCGACCAGGCCTCGTTGAGGTGGCGTCCGCGTCCCGCCGTAGGCGCCGGCGCCCGTGATGTCGGGAAGGAAGTCGCGACTGCGCGCGGCGCAGCTGGGCCTCGGCCGCGTCCGCGCGCAGCCGGGCCTGCCGGTACTCGGGGCGCTGGCGCAGCGCCTCCTCCTCGAGGCGCGCGCGATCGATCGTGATCGGCTGGTAGACGAGGTTGTCCTGCACCTGGGTCGGCGTGTCGGCGGCGATGCCCATGGCGGTGTTCAGCGCCACGCGCGCCAGCGCTCGGCGTTGCGCGCGCGGATCACGTCGACGCGCGCGTTGGCCACGTCGACCTCGGCGCGCGTGACGTCGGACTTGGGCCGCGTGCCGACGTCGAAGAAGCCGCGCGCGGAGCGCAGGTTGAGCTCGGCGCGCTCCAGGGCCTGCTCGTTCACGCGGATGAGGCGCTGCGCGAAGTTGATGTTGGTGTACGCCTGCTTCACCGACTGCGTGATGAGCTGGCGCTGCAGCTCGACGTCCTCCATGCGCGACCTCGGAGAGCTTGCGCGCGGCGTCGGTCGACGCGACGTTCTTGCCGAAGTCGAAGAGCAGCTGCGAGAGCGTGACCTGCGCGGTGAACGTCTCGCCGAAGTCGCGGTTCGCTGATGGTCGTCGATGGTGAGCCCGGTCGTGGACGAGGTGCTGATCGTCGTGCTGTGACTCTTGCTCGTGCTGACCGACGGCGGCGAGCTGCGGCAGCAGCGGCGAGAACGCCTGGTCCACGCGGTACTTCGCCGCCGCGTAGTCGGCGAGGCGCGCGTGGATCTTCGGCTGGTACTCGAGCGCGATCGCGACGGCCTCGTCGACGCTGAGCGGACGCTGGGTCAAGACCTCGCGCGGCGGCGCGGACGTGGCGGCGGGCGGCGTCTGGGCCGCGGCTCCGACAGGCGCTGCCGAGCAACCCGAACAGGACGACGACCAGAACCCGTCTCACCGTGCTCTCCTTCGTCCAGACTGCACTGGTGGCGTCGACCGTTGCGCCCTGCAAGATAGCACGACGTCTGACGAACTTCGGGGGGTGCCCATCGGGCGATGGAGCCCGATCCCCGACCGCCCCGGGAAGGCGACAGTGGATAACCGGTGGACGCCGGTGGACAGCTTTTTCCTTGACGGCCGCGAGATACTGCGTGGTAGATTCCGCCTCACCACTACATCTAGGTGCCCCGACGGTCTGGGCACTCCCATTCGGATGAGGGAGGTACTCAAGGATGCCCTCAGCAACTCGCCCGTCGAAGGTCGGCCAGTGGACCGAGCCAGCGCTGCGTGTCCTCCGGGAGCGATACCTCACGCGCAAGGACGGTGAGGTCATCGAGACCCCCGAGGAGATGTGCTGGCGGGTCGCACAGTCGATCGCCGCGGGCGAGGCGCGGTACGGCCGGAGCCCGGCGGCGGTGCACGAGATCGCCGACCGCCTTCTACGAGATGATGATCGACGCAGTACTTCATGCCGAACTCGCCGACCCTCATGAACGCGGGCAAGGGCAACGGGCTGCAGTACTCGGCCTGCTACGTGCTGCCGGTGGGCGACTCGATGGAGGAGATCTTCGACTCCGTCAAGGCGGCCGCGATCATCCACAAGTCGGGCGGCGGCACGGGCTTCGCGTTCTCGCGGCTGCGTCCCAAGGACGACATCGTCGCGTCCACCGGCGGGCGCGCCTCGGGCCCCGTCTCGTTCCTGCGCGTGTTCAACGGCGCCACCGAAGCCGTGAAGCAGGGCGGCACGCGGCGCGGCGCCAACATGGGGATCCTGAAGGTCGATCACCCGGACATCCTCGAGTTCATCGACTGCAAGCTCGACGGCGGGATCACGAACTTCAACATCTCGGTCGCCGCCACCGACGCAGTTCATGGACGCGCTCGCCAAGGGCGAGGAGTACGACCTGATCAACCCGCACAACGGCAAGGTCACGCAGCGCCTGTCGGCGCGTGAGGTCTTCGAGCGCATGGTGCGCGCGGCGTGGCGCACGGGCGATCCCGGCATGGTCTTCATCGACCGGATCAACGAGAGCCCCGCCAACCCGACGCCCGAGATCGGCACGATCGAGGCGACGAATCCGTGTGGCGAGCAGCCGCTGCTGCCGAACGAGGCGTGCAACCTCGGCTCGCTCAACGTCGTCGAAGTTCGCGCGGCGCGAGCGAGAACGGCGAGTGGTCGATCGACTGGGACGAGATGGAGCGCGTGGTGCGGCTGGCCGTGCGCTTCCTCGACGACGTCATCGAGATGAACCCGTACCCGCTGCCGGAGATCGACGAGACGGTGAAGGCCAACCGCCGGATCGGCCTCGGGATCATGGGCTGGGCCGACCTGCTGTTCACGCTCGGGCATCCCGTACGACAGCCAGGAGGCCATCGACGCTGGCCGACCGGCTGATGTCGTTCGTGAAGGAGAAGTCGCACGACCAGTCCGCCAAGCTGGCCGAGGAGCGCGGGCCGTTCCCGAACTGGAAGCACTCGATCTACCGGAACGTCCGGCCGATGCGGAACTCCACGGTGACGACGATCGCGCCGACCGGCACGATCTCGATGATCGCGGGCTGCTCGTCGGGCGTCGAGCCGATCTTCGCGCTGGCCTTCGAGCACCGCGTGAAGCAGCCGGACGGCGAGCGCGTGCTGACCTTCGTCAACGAGACGTTCGAGCGGCTCGCCCGCGAGCAGGGCTTCTACTCGCGACGCGCTCATGGAAGAGATCGCCAAGCGCGGCACGCTGCACGGCATCCCCGGGCCTGCCCGAGGCGGGCGAAGCGACGTCTTCAAGACCTCGCACGAGATCGGCTACGAGTGGCACGTGCGGCACCAGGCCGCGTTCCAGCGCTCACACCGACAACGGCGTGTCGCAAGACCATCAACCTGCCGAACGACGCCAGCGAGGACGACGTCGCGCGCGCCTACCAGCTCGCGTGGGAGCTCGGGTGCCTCGGCATCACGGTGTTCCGCGACGGCTGCAAGGGCGAGCAGGTGCTCAACGTCGGCGTGGGCAAGAAGAAGGAGCAGGCGCCGGCGCCGGCGTCGGGCGCCGGCGCCGACGATCAAGCCGCGGCCGCACAGCCTGTCGCGGCACCACGTACCGGATGGAGACGCCGATCGGCACCGCGTTCATCACGGTCAACGAGACCGACGAGCGGCGAGCCGTTCGAGGTCTTCCTGCAGGTCGGCAAGGGCGGCTCGGACACCATGGCCGTGGCCGAGGCGCTGGGCCGGCTGATTTCGCTCACGCTGAGGATGCCTTCGCCGCTGTCGCCTCAGCGGCGGCTCGAAGAGGTGATCAGCCAGCTCTCCCGCATCGGCGGCGCCCAGCCCGTGGGCTTCGGCCCGTCCAAGGTGCTCTCGCTGCCCGACGCGCTGGCGCGCACGCTCGCCGAGCACATCGGCCAGATCAAGGCCGCCGGTGACGGCGCCGGCGACCGCGCGGCGAAGAAGACGGTCGGCGACCTCTGCAAGGAGTGCGGCCAGGCGACGTTCGTCTACGAGGAAGGCTGCAAGAAGTGCCTGTCGCTGCGGCTTCAACGAGTGCTGATGCCTCGGAGGGGGGCTTCGCCCCCCAACCGATCGTCGGAGGGAGCCTCGACGGCCCCCTCCGACGCCTCCCCCAGGACGGATTGCGCGGGCGAAGCCCGCGCTCGAACGCTGATGCTCGCGTGCGTGACGGTCGCTCGGCGGTGCTAGACTCCGAGCCATGGGTTTTCCGGCGGGTCCTACGACGACGTCGCGCGGTGGCTGCACAACTTCCTCACCTCGCACGCCAAGCGGGAACAGTTCACGGCTGAAGTCGAGCTCGACAGCGGGGACGAGCGGGAAGGGAAGAGCTACGGCGCGCGCGTCCGGCTGGGGGAGCAGCTCGTCGATCCCGTCGAGTTCGACTATCGCACCGTCGCCGACCATCGCGGCGAGCTCCCGTGGTGTCGCGGATCTCGCGGAGCGCACCCGGCGCGTCGTGAGGGACCTCGCCCGTTCGGTCGCCGGCCGTCGCTTGACGCCCGCGCCGTCAGCCCGTAGCCGCCCCGCCTGGTTCGGACCGGGGGACCTGAACGGGTTCCTCGGGCTCGCGCTCGACAACGTCACCGTCCTCGTCATCCTCTCCGGCGCTGCTCATCGGCGTCTTCGGCTTCCCGGCCGATCTCGTCCTCGGCCAGATGGTGCCGGGCACCGCGCTCGGCGTGCTCGCCGGCGACCTCGCCTACACGTGGCTCGCGATTCGCCTGATGCGGCGCACCGGGCGCACCGACGTGACCGCGATGCCGTTCGGCATCGACACGCCGACGCGTCTTCGCGATGGTGTTCGGCGTGCTCGGTCCCGTGAAGGTCGCGACGAGGACCCCGTGCTCGCGTGGAAGGTCGGCATGGCGGTGACGGTCGCGATCGGGATCGTGAAGACCGTGCTCGCGTTCGCCGGCGACTGGACCCGGCGCGTGGTGCCGCGCGCCGCGCTGCTGGGCTCGATCGCCGGCGTGGCGATCCTGCTCATCGCGTACCTGCCGATGCTCAAGATCTTGCACGAGCCGCTCGTGGGGCTCGTCGCGCTGCTCGTGCTGCTCCTCGGGCTCTTCGGCGGCGTGCGCATGCCGTTCGGCCTGCCCGGCCGCGTTCGCGGCCGTGCTGGCGGGCGCTGGCCGTCCACTGGGGCAGCGTCTGGCTGGGCGGCGTTCGCGCGCATGCCCTCGCCGGCAGCGCGCTCGCAGCTCGCGCTGCCGCTGCCGACGCTCGCCTGGCTCGACGCGCTGCCCGCGACGCTGCCGTATCTCGCGATCGCGCTGCCGTTCGCGCTCGTCACGATCGTCGGCGGGATCGACAACACCGAGAGCGCCGTGGCCGCGGGCGACGAGTACCGCACGCGCGACATCCTCCTCACCGAGGCGCTCGCCACCGTGCTCGCCGGGCGCGTGCGGCGGCGTCGTGCAGAACACGCCGTACATCGGCCATCCCGCGTACAAGGCGATGGGCGCGCGCGCCGGCTACACGCTGCTCACCGGCGCTGGTGATCGGCGTCGGCGCGATGGTCGGCGTGCTGTCCGCGCTGGTCGACGGCGCTGCCCGAGGCGATCGTGGCGCCGATCCTCGTCTTCATCGGGCTCGAGATCACCGCGCAGGCGTTCCACGCCTCGCCGCGCCACCACGGGCCGGCGGTCGCGCTCGCCTTCGTGCCCGTCGGCGGCGGCGCTGGTCCTGATCCAGACCGGCGGACTGCTCGCGGGCGTCGGCAAGTCGCCGGCCGACCTCACGGGCGAGGCGGCGCGGACGTGGCACGCGCTGCTGCTGCTCGGCAACGGCTTCATCCTCACCGCGGTCGTCTGTGGGGCTCGGCCCTGGTGGCGATGATCGATCGCCGGTTCGCCGGCTCGGCGCTGGCGTTCGCGGTGGCAAGCGTCGCGACGCTGTTCGGCCTCATGCACTCGCCGCTGCCGAGCGGCGCCGTCTTCTGGCCGTGGTCGCCGCCCCGGACCCGAGCCCTTGCCGCTCGCGGGGGCCTACGGCATCCTCGCGGTCCTCTGCGGGTTCGCCGGGCTTTCGTCGCGTGGCGCCGTCCCGCTAAGATCGAGGGAGATGATCGAGCGCAGGAGGTTGCCATGACCATCGCCACGATCCTCGCGAGCAAGGGCGTCAAGGTCGTCACCATCCGGCCGGAGCAGACGCTCCGGGAGGCGCTCGCGATGCTCGCCCAGCACAACATCGGCGCGCTCGTCGTCATCGACGCGACGGGAACGCTCGTCGGGATCCTCTCCGAGCGCGACATCGTGCGGGCGGCCGTCCGCAACGAGCGCTTCTTCGACCTTGCCGTGAGCACGATCATGACGAGGAACGTGATCATCGGCCACCCGTCGGACGACGTCGACGCCGTGGCGAACACGATGACCAGCGGCGCTTCCGCCACCTGCCGGTGGTCGACGGCGGCAAGCTCATCGGCATGGTCTCGATCGGCGACGTCGTGAAGGCCCAGCGCGACCAGTACCAGGGCGAGGTCGACACGCTGCAGACCCAGCTGCTCGGGGAGCACGCGCACTGAGCGAGCGGTGAGCGTCACGGAGCGTCCCGGGACCGCGGCGCGGCCGCTGCGCGTCGCGATCGTCGGCGCCGGCCCGACCGGCTTCTACGCCGCCGACCAGCTGCTTCCGCCAGGACGGGCTCGTGGTCGAGATCGACATGTTCGATCGGCTGCCGACGCCGTTCGGCCTCGTGCGCGACGGCGTGGCGCCCGATCACCAGAAGATCAAGGCGGTGACCGCGGCGTTCGACAAGGTCGCGGCCATCCGCGCTTCCGCTTCTTCGGCGGCGTCGAGCTCGGCAAGCACCTCGACCGTCGACGACCTGCGCGCGCACTATCACCAGATCGTCTACGCGACGGGCGCGCAGACCGACCGGCGCATGGGCATTCCCGGCGAGGACCTGCGCGGGCAGCCATCCCGCCACGGAGTTCGTCGCCTGGTACAACGGGCATCCCGACTACCGCGACCATCAGTTCGACCTGACGCAGGAGCGCGTCGCGGTGGTCGGGCGTGGGCAACGTCGCCATCGACGTCGCGCGCATCCTCTGCCGCACGCCCGAAGAGCTGGCGATGACCGACATCGCCGACCACGCGCTGGAGGCGCTGCGCCACAGCCGCGTCAGGGAGGTCTACCTGCTCGGGCGGCGCGGCCCGGCGCAGGCGGCCTTCACCAACCCGGAGATCAAGGAGCTCGGCGAGCTCGCGGGCGCCGACGTCGTCGTCGACCCGCACGAGGTCGAGCTGGATCCGCTGAGCCGCGCCGCGCTCGAGCGAGCACGCCCGATCGCGCGACCGCGAAGAAGGTCGAGATCCTTCAGTCGTACGCGCAGCCGGCCGCCGACCGGGAAGCCGCGCAAGCTGATCATCCGCTTCCTCGTCTCGCCCGTGGAGCTGCTCGGCGAACGACGGCGGGCGAGGTCACGGCGATCACGCTCGTGCGCAACGAGCTCGTACGAGACGCCGACGGGCACGCTGCAGCCGCGCGCCACCGAGCAGTTCGAGGACGCTGCCGGTCGGGCTCGTGTTCCGCTCCGTCGGCTACCGCGGCGTGCCGCTGCCCGGCGTGCCCTTCAACGACAAGTGGGGCGTCATCCTCAACGAGAAGGGGCGCGTGCTCGACCCGGACAGCAAGCAGCCGCTGCGTCGGCGAGTACACGGCCGGCTGGATCAAGCGCGGACCGAGCGGCGTCATCGGCACCAACAAGCCCGACGCCGCCGAGACCGTCGCTGTGCATGATGGAGGACCTCGCGGGCGGCGCCATCCTCGAGCCGCCCGCGCCGAGCGCCGCGGCGGCGGATGCGCTCGTGCGCTCGCGCCAGCCGCAGTGCCTGTCGTACGACGACTGGCGCGTGCTCGACCGCCTGGAGATCGAGCAGGGGCGGGCAGGGGCCGCCCGCGGGTGAAGCTCACGCGCCTGGAAGAGATCGCGGCGGCCTTGCGCGATCACGGCGGCGGGAACCGCTGACCTCGGGTCGCGCGTTCCCATCATGAGGACACGATGCGCGGGTGTTACACTCTGCCGGTCGTGCACGTCAAAAGAGCGAGGGAGGTCTCATGAGTCGGTCCATCACATCGTTGACCGCGGCGGTGGCGGCGCGTCGCCGTGCTCGGCCTCGCCGGGAGCGCGTGGGCGCAGGGCCCGTGGAAAGCGCCCGCGGCCGAGAAGGGCAAGAAGAATCCCGGTGGGAACGCCGGCGAACGGCAAGAAGCTCGCCGAGACGAACTGTGTCTCGTGCCACGGCGCCAGCGGCAAGGGCGACGGTCCGGCGGCGGCGGCGCTCACTCCGAAGCCCGCGGACTGGACGTCGGCGAAGGTCCAGGGCGAGAGCGACGGCGAGCTCTTCTGGAAGATCTCGAACGGCCGCGGTCCGATGCCTCCGTGGAAGCACCTCTCCGAGAAGGATCGCTGGGACCTCGTGTCCTACGTGAAGTCGCTCAAGAAGTAGCGCGCGCCGATCTCGCGCTTCGAACGCCCCGCTGATCCGTTCAGCGGGGCGTTCGTGCGTCGGCGTCGTGACGGCCGACGTCCGGCGCCTCGGCGTCATCGATCTCGGCACCAACACCGTGCGCCTGCTCGTCGCGGAGATCCATGCCGGGGCGCCGTGGGTGGCGGTGCACGCCGAGCAGCAGGTGACGCGCCTGGGCGAGGGACTCCACGCGACGGGCGTCCTCGGCGAGGCCGCCGATGGCGCGCACCGCGGCCGCCGTCGTCGAGTACGTCGCCCGCGCGCGCGCGGCCGGCGCGTCGCGTGTCCGCATCGTGGCCACGAGCGCGATGCGCGAGGCCGACGAACGGCCCCGCGTTCGCCGCGCGGCTCGCGCGCGGCGACCGGCGCGCGGGTCGACGATCATCAGCGGCGACGAGGAGGCGCGGCTCACGCTGCGCGGCGCTCCGCCGCGGGCTCGCGCTCGACGCCGGCGGCGTTCGTCGCGTTCGACATCGGCGGCGGCAGCACCGAGTACGTCCTGGCGCGCGATGCCGCGGTGGTCGAGGCCGTGAGCCTGAAGCTCGGCGTCGTGCCGCTCGCCGAGCGCTTCCCGTTCCCGCAGCGGCTGGAGGCCGGCGCGCTACGCGTCGATGCTGGACGAGATCCGCGGCCGGCTCGCGCGGGAGCTGCCGGCGCCGATCGCGCGATCCTCGACCGGCATGCTCGTCGGGACCGCGGGCACCGTGACGACGCTGGCGGCGCTCGACCTCGAGCTCGCCGCGTACGACTCCTCGCGGGTCCACGGCCATCGCTTGACGCGCGCGGCGGTGGATCGCCTCCTCGCGCGGCTCGGCGCCTTGACGGTCGCCGAGCGCGGGGCGCTGCCCTGCCTCGAGCCCGGGCGCGCGGATCTCATCATTCCGGGGACGGCGATCGTGGTGGCGACGATGGAACGGTTCGGCGTGGACGACGCTCGTCGTGAGCGACTACGGGCTGCGGGAAGGTATCATGGACACCGTCAGCGAGTCCGCGTGATGAGCCCGCGTTCGCTCCTCCTCGCGCTGTCGCAGCGGCCGAAGATCGGCGCCGCCATGGATCGCCTGCCTCTCACGCGGCGATTCGTCCGCCGGTTCGTGGCGGGCCAGACGGCCGACGACGCGTTCCGCGTCATCGGCGACCTCGACCGCCGCGGCCTCGCGACCGCGGTGACGTACCTCGGCGAGAACGTCGTCACGCCCGGCGACGCGGAGCAGGCGACGCGCGTGTACCTGGACCTGCTCGACCGGATCGCGCGCGCCCGCCTGCGCTGTCTGCCGTCGCTGAAGCTGACGCACCTCGGACTCGATCTCGGCGAGGAGCTGTGCCTCGCGAACCTCACGCGTCTCCTGGACCGGGCGCGCCGCCGCCGGCATCCGCGTCTGGATCGACATGGAGTCGTCGGCCTACACCGACCGGACGCTCGACCTCTACGCGAAGGTGCGCCCTCGGTCATCCGAACGCGGCCGTCGTCGTCCAGTCGTATCTCCGGCGGACGCCGGACGACGTCGACCGGCTCATCAAGCTCGGGGCCACCGTTCGGTTGTGCAAGGGCGCGTATCAGGAACCGCCGTCGATCGCCTATCCCGACAAGGCGCGACGTGGACGCGGCGTACCGGCGGCTCATCGAGCGCCTGCTCGCGGACGATGCGCGCACCGCCGGGGTCTATCCGGGCTTTGCGACCCACGACGAGCGGATGCAGCAGCATGCCGTCGCGACCGCACGATCGCGGAACGTGCCGGCGACCGCGTGGGAGATCCAGATGCTCTTCGGCATCCGGCACGACCTGCATGCCGCGCTCCAGGCCGCGGGCGTCCCGCTGCGCGTCCTGGTGCCCTATGGCGAGGACTGGTACGGCTACTTCATGCGGCGCCTGGCGGAGCGCCCCGCCAACGTCCTGTTCCTGCTGCGCAATCTGAGGTGACATGGGGGGTGCGCCTCGCACCCCCCCATGCTTTGACAGCCGCGTGAGCGGCGGTCTATCCTTGATGGGCAAGATGGACGAAATCGCGGTGCTGGTGCTGAACTACAGCTTCGAGCCGCTGCATTTCACCAACGCCCGCCGCGCGATCACGCTCCTGCTGGCCGGGAAGGCCGAGTCGGTCGAGAGCTCGCCCCGGGTGATCCGCTCGCCCTCGACCGTGTTCCCGCTGCCCGCGGTGATCCGGCTCGCGGTCTACATCCGCAAGCCGTTCCTCGACCGCGTCGCCTTCAACAAGAAGAACATCCTGCGCAGGGACGGGTATACCTGCCAGTACTGCAACCGCCGCGGCGAGCGCCTCACGGTGGACCACATCGTGCCGCGCTCGCGCGGCGGCGATACCTCCTGGACCAACGTGGTCGCGGCCTGCCTCCGCTGCAATCTCCGCAAGGGGAACCGGCTGCCGCACGAGGTGAGCATGCGGCTCGCGCGCGAGCCCGTCCATCCGAAGTTCCTGTTCTCGACCCACATGCTGCGGCACCCGCACGCCTCGTCGCTGCTCGACTCGTGGCGAAAGTACCTGATCGCGATCCCGACCGCTTGAAGTTGGGGGATGCGAGACGCATCCCCCAAGCCCCCTACGCTCCGGGCCCGGAGTGAATCCGGGCCCTCCGCGAGTGGTGAAATGACGTTCCGGCTGTCATCCGACTACCAGCCGCGCGGCGATCAGCCGCAGGCCATCGAAGCGCTCACGCGGTTCGTCCGCGCGGGCCGCCCCCACGTCACGCTCCGCGGGGTGACCGGCTCCGGCAAGACGTTCACGATGGCGAACGTCATCGCCAACGTGCAGCGCCCGACGCTGGTGATCTCCCCGAACAAGACGCTCGCCGCCCAGCTCTTCAGCGAGTTCAAGCAGTTCTTCCCGGACAACGCCGTCGAGTACTTCGTCTCGTACTACGACTACTACCAGCCCGAGGCGTACATCCCGCAGTCGGACACGTACATCGAGAAGGACGCGCTCGTGAACGACGAGATCGACCGCATGCGTCACTCCGCCACCAAGTCGCTCCTCGAGCGGCGCGACGTGGTCGTGGTGGCGTCGGTCTCGTGCATCTACGGCATCGGCGCCCCCGACACGTACCAGGAGATGCACCTGTCGGTGGCCGAGGGCGAGGCGATCGACCGCGACGAGATCATCCGCCGGCTCGTCGCGCAGCAGTACGAGCGCAACGACTACGACTTCCACCGCGGGACCTTCCGCGTGCGCGGCGACATCGTCGAGGTGTTTCCCGCCAACGAGGAGTCCGTCGCCATCCGCATCGAGCTCTTCGGGGACGTCATCGACTCCATCGCGCGCATCGACCCCCTCAAGGGCGTCGTGCTCGACCGGGTGGACGCGGATCCACATCTACCCGGCCAGCCACTACGTCACGCCGGCCGACCAGATGGAGCGCGCGCTCGGGACCATCCTCGAAGAGCTGGAAGACCGCCTGATCTTCCTGCGCGGCAAGAGCCGCCTCCTCGAGGCCCAGCGGCTCGAGCAGCGCACGCTCTTCGACATGGAGATGCTGCGCGAGCTCGGCTTCTGCCACGGCATCGAGAACTACTCGCGGCATCTCACGGGCAAGCGCCCGGGCGAGCACCCGCCCACGCTGATGAACTACCTGCCGCCGGACGCGCTGGTCATCATCGACGAGAGCCACGTGGCGGTCCCGCAGGTGGGGGGCATGTACTGGGGCGACCGCTCGCGCAAGGAGACGCTGGTCGAGTACGGCTTCCGGATGCCGTCCGCGTTCGACAATCGTCCGCTCAACTTCATCGAGTTCACGACGATTGCGCCGCAGACCGTGTACGTCTCGGCCACGCCCGGCGACTACGAGCTGCGCCTGGCGGGCGACGCGCTGGCGGAGCAGGTGATCCGGCCCACCGGCCTCATGGACCCGCAGATCACGGTGCGGCCCGCGGGCGACCAGGTCGACGACCTGCTGCACGAGATCCGGCTGCGCGCCGAGCGCGACGAGCGCGTGCTCGTCACCACGCTGACCAAGCGGATGGCCGAGGACCTCACGGAGTACTACCAGCAGGCCGGCATCCGCGTGCGCTATCTGCACTCCGACATCGACACGCTCGATCGCATGGCCATCATCCGCGACCTGCGCCTCGGCAAGTTCGACGTCCTGATCGGCATCAACCTCCTGCGCGAGGGGCTCGACATCCCCGAGGTGTCGCTGGTGGCCATCCTGGACGCCGACAAGGAGGGCTACCTCCGGTCCGGCACCTCGCTCATCCAGACCGCGGGCCGGGCCGCGCGGAACATCAACGGCGAAGTCATCATGTACGCCGACCACACGACGGACTCGATGGCGACCACGATCAAGGAGACCGAGCGGCGCCGGGCGCTGCAGGCGGCCTACAACGCCGAGCACGGCATCACGCCCGAGTCGATCCGGACGCACATCCACGAGCTCCTCCAGACCGTGTACGAGCGCGACTACGTCACGGTCGAGGTGGACAAGCCGGGCCAGGAGACCTTCGAGACCCCGGCGGACCTGGCGCGGCGGATCGCGGAGCTCGAGGGTCAGATGAAGGAGGCCGCGCGGCGGCTCGATTTCGAGCAGGCGGCCGAGCTCCGCGACCGGCTGAAGGGCCTCCGCAAGCTCCAGGCCGTCTAAGATTTCGTGGTCTCGCGGGCCCCAACGCTATCCTGGGGTCGTGAGCTGCGCGCGTTGCCCGCTGCCCCGGGGAAAGGTTCCCACCGAGGCCGCGTTCTCGGACATCCAGCGCCAGCTGGGGTCGTGCGTCGATGCCGGTGACCTGACCCGCGAGGACGGGCCGCCCGTGCGGCTCGCGACGGATCCCCGGCCCCTGCCGACCGAGTACTACCAGTGCCGGCACTGCGACGCCGTGTGGCGGCTGACCGCGCCGCGTCCGTCCCCGCCGTCGCCGAACGCCCCGTTCGAGCAGACCTCCCCGGGGATGCTGACCGAGATGATGCGTGCGGGCGGCGCCTCCGGCGTCCCGATCGTTCGCGAACCCATCTCGATGTTCGCCGACTGCCGTGACGCTGTCCAGTCCGGACGGCCGCTTGACCGCGACGATGGCCGACGCGCGGGCGTTCCAGACGGGCTCGCCGACGCACGGGACCCTGAAGATCAGCAACGGCATCGTCCGCGAGGACTGCAGCCCGTCGATGGTGTGGTCCGACGATTCCGAGTACCTCGCGACGTCGGAGATCACCGACCGCGCGCACCCCGCGCGGGTCGTCGTCCTTTCGATGAGCCGCGGGGACGCGCGCTACGCGCCGGGCCAGTACGACGGGCTCGAGTTCCAGTCGTTCTCGGACGGCACCGTGCGGGCGACGGACGGGGAGAAGGCGGTCGAGATCGACGTCAGCGCGCTCGAGTGGGATGCGCCGACGCCGGACACGCCGCGGGTGGACGTGCCGGCGCCTGAGCCGGCGGAGCCCGTCGAGCCGATCGCGCCGCCCGCACGGGTCGTGCGCGCGCATCCCCTGGCGGCGACGCCCCTGCCGTCGGGATGGACGGTGGTGAACGATGAGTTGAGGATCACCGCGTCGCCTCCGTCGTCATTCGACGGGGTGCTCACCGCGATCGCGGTGCTCGGGATCACGCTGCTGTTCTGGGTGTTCGTCTTCATCGCCAATCGGGCGGGCGTGGCACAGAGCCCGGTGCTGCCCGGGGCGCTGGCCGTCGCGTCGCTGCTCGTCCTCGGCTGGCTCGCGCTCATGCGAAGGCCGTGGCGCGTGGTGTTCGATCGCACCGCGGGCTCCGTGCGCGCGACACGCCGGCATCGCACCGCGGGGCCGGTGCGCTTCACGCCCGGGCTCGTGACCCTGCGCGCGGTCCGTGCGCGGCCGCGGGCGTTCGTCACGCTGCGGATCGGGACGGTGGACCTGATCCTCGCGTCGCAGCCCGCCCAGGACGCGGCCGCGCTGCGCGAAGCGCTCGTCGGCTGGATGATGCGCGAGTAACACCGGGGGTCTTCGGCGCCTCGACACTCGGCCGCACGTCCCCGGGCCTACAATGGAAGTGGGATGGCCCTGGAGGAGAAGCTCGCCCGCCTGCCCGACCGGTCCGGCGTCTACCTCTACAAGGACGCCAAGGCGCAGGTGATCTACGTCGGCAAGGCGGCGTCCCTGCGCAGCCGCGTGCGCTCGTACTTCCAGGAGTCGCGGCCGCACGACCCCAAGACCGACAGCCTCGTGCGCCAGATCACCGACCTCGAGTACATCGTCACCGACAACGAGCTCGAGGCGCTGATGCTCGAGGCCAACCTGGTGCGCAAGCACCGGCCTCGCTACAACATCATCCTCCGGGACGACAAGCACTACCCGTTCCTCAAGCTCACCACCGACGAGGAGTTCCCGCGGCTGCTCGTCGCGCGGAAGGTGAAGGACGACGGCGCCACCTACTACGGGCCGTTCTACCCGGCCACCGCGATGCGCGAGACGCTGCGCTTGACGCGCCAGCTGTTCCCGCTGCGCACGTGCTCGATCACGATCGACGGCCGCCTCGAGCGGCCGTGCATCCAGTACGCGATCCACCGCTGCAACGCGCCGTGCACGGGGTGGGAGACGCGCGAGGGATACGCGGACACCGTGCGCCGCGTGGAGCGGTTCCTCGAGGGCAAGGACGAGGACCTGGCGCAGACGCTCACCAAGGAGATGGAAGCCGCCGCGGCCGAGATGAAGTTCGAGCGCGCCGCGGTGCTGCGAGACCAGATCCAGTCCCTCAACCGCGTCCGCGAGCGGCAGAAGATCATCTCGGTGGAAGAGGTCGACCAGGACGTGCTCGGCGTCGTGCGCCAGGGCGGTGACGCGTGCGTCGAGCTCTTCTTCGTCCGCAAGGGCCGGCTCGTCGGCCAGGAAGCGTTCTTCTTCGACAAGGTGCAGGGCTGGTCCGACGGCGAAGTGCTCACCGCCTTCGTCGAGCAGTTCTACACGAAGAACGTCACGCCGCCGCCCGAGATCCTCCTCTCCGAGGAGGTCACGGAGGCGGACCTGCTGACCGAGTTCCTGACCGGGCTCGGCGGCCGCCGCGTCCAGCTCCTCGTCCCCCAGCGCGGCGCGCGCCGCGAGTTCGTGGCGATGGCGGAAGCCAACGCCGCCATCGCGCTGCAGAACCATCTGCTGTCGCGCGGCAACCGGGTCCAGCTCGTGCAGGAGGATCTCCAGCGCGCGCTCGGACTGGCGGGCCTCCCGAATCGCGTCGAGGGCTACGACATCTCGCACATCCAGGGCACCGAGCAGGTCGGCTCGCTCGTCGTCTGGGAAAACGGCGCGATGAAGAAGGACGACTACAAGCGGTACAAGATCAAGACCGTGATCGGCGCCGACGACTTCGCATCGCTGCGCGAGATGCTCACGCGCCGCTTCAGCCGCGCGCTGGAGCAGGGGAGCGTGCTGCCCGACGTGATCCTCATCGACGGGGGCCGCGGCCAGCTCAACGTCGGCGCCACCGTGCTCGAGGCGCTCGGGCTCGACGACATCGCGGTGGTGTCGCTCGCCAAGCAGCAGGAGGAGGTCTACCGGACCGACAGCCTCGCGCCGCTGGTGCTCGATCCGACGTCACCCGCGCTGCAGACGCTCCAGAAGATCCGGGACGAGGCGCACCGCTTCGCGATCACGTACAACAAAACCTTGCGCGGGAAGCGTACACTGCAGTCCGTGCTCGACACGATTCCGGGCGTGGGACCGACCATCCGGACGAGCTTGCTGAAGACGCTGGGCTCGGCGCGCAAGGTGCGCGAGGCCAGCGTGGCCGAGCTGGCGTCGGTGCCGAAAGTCACGCCGAAGATGGCGCAACGGATTTACGATCACTTCCACGCCGTTGAACATGGGGGCCCCGCAACACAGGACCCCCAAACCCCCTTGCCGGCCGCCGCCTCGGCGGAACCGGCGACGGGCGCGGAGAGTTAGTGCAACGGGCCAACCTGGCTCGGAAGGGGGTGACCGGATGAAGACGCTCATGACCGTATGCGCGGCCGTGGCCATCGTGGCCCTGGCCGGCAGCCCGGCGTTCGCCTTCAAGTGCCCGACGATGATCAAGGAGGGCAAGGAGGCCGCCGCGAAGATGAAGGCCGATGACCCCAAGGTGAAGTCGGCCACCGCCAAGCTGGACGAGGCGCAGAAGCTCCACAGCGAAGGCAAGCACGCCGAGTCGGTGAAGGCCGCCGAAGAGGCGCATGCTGCGCTCGGTATCACCAAGAAATAGGGCAGCGGCTCGGGCCAGGGGGAGCGTCGCGCTCCCCCTCCGACCCCACCGCCGCCTTTCCTTGCCCCGATCCCCCCGATCAAGGTAAATACTGACGCAATCATGAAGCTTGCGCGGCGCTCGGCGTCCGTCGTCGGAGCGGTGCTGCTCCTCGTCGGGTGCGGGTATTCGGTGCGTGGCCATCTGCCCGACGACATCCGGACCGTCGCCATCCCGATCCTCACCAACCGCACGATGAAGCCGGCGGTCGAGACCGAGATGACCCGCGCCCTCGCGGACGCGTTCGCAACCGACGGCCGGCTCAAGGTCGTGTCGCGCGACGCCGCGGATTCGCTGCTGGAGGGGGAAGTCACGAGCTACGAGCTCGTGTCCATCGCCTTCGACCCCGAGGCGAACGTCCGGCTGTACCGCCTGGTGGTGACGCTGAACGTGCGGCTGCGCGACGTCCGCCGCAACACCGTGCTCTTCAACGGGCAGGGGCTCAGCGAGAAGGCCGACTTTCGCGTCTCCGGCGCGGTCGCCGAGACGATCTCGCGCGAGGAGATCGCGCTGCGGGCCGCGACGCTCGACATCGCGCGCGCCGTGGTCGCGCTCGCCATCGAGCGGTTCTAGCCGCGGGCGGCGGAGCGGCGCCGGCCGTGGACCTCACCGCGTTCCTCCGTCACGTCGAGACCGGCGCCGTGCCCCCGCTCGCGCTGGTGCACGGACCGGACGTGCAGGCGCTCGACGACGCGCTCGCGGCGGTGACGCGCGTGCTGTTCACCGACCCCGCCCTCGCCACGCTCGGCCGCGAAGTCCTCGACGCACGCGAGACGACCGCGGACACCATCGCGCGGAGCGCCGAGACCCTGCCGCTCGGCGTCTCGACCCGGCTCGTCGCCGTCCGCCACTGCCAGGCGCTGCCGGCGAAAGGCGCCGAGCCGCTGCGTGACTACCTCGCGCGCCCCGCGCCGTCGACGTGCCTGCTCCTGCTGGCCGATGAGGCGCTGACGCCGGAGCGTGATCGGAAGGCGCACTGGCTGCTGGACGTGGTGCCGGCGTCCGCCACGGTCACGCTGGTCATCCGCAAAGGCCGGCCGCTCCAGGAGTGGCTCCGGCAGCGCGCGAGCGCCGAGGGCTACACCGTCACCGAGGACGCCGCGCGCCTGCTCGTCCAGTGGACGGGCGACGATCCCGTCACGCTGCTCGCCGAGCTGCGGAAGGCCGCGCTCGCGGGCGGTCCGGAGAACCTCACGGTCGGCGCGAACGAGGTGAAGGCCGTCGTCGGCGAGCATCGCGTGAACGGCGTCTTCGATCTCACGCGCGCCGTCGAGCAGCGCAACCTCGCGAAGGCGCTGACCACGCTGGACGAGCTGCTCGTCACCGAGGAGCCGATGCTCGTTCTCAGCGTGCTGGCGCGGGAGCTGCGGCGCGCGTGGACGGTGCGCGAGTGGAGCCAGCGGGGCCAGACGCCGGACCAGATCGCGCGGATGCTGCGCGTCCCTTCGGGCGTCGCGGAGGCGATCGTCGCGCGCACGCGCGGGCCCGCGGGCGAGCGCCTGCCACGGCAGCTCGAACGGTGCTGGCAGGTCGAGCGCCGTCTCAAGTCGAGCGGCGAGCCGCGCGCGGAGCTGACCGCGCTCGTGGCGGAGCTGTGCGCGGGCGCCTGACGGCGGCGGCGCTCGCGGTCGTCTCCGTCCTGCTGCTTCCCGCCTCGCTGCCGGCCGCGGCTCCCGAGCCGACGACCCTGCGGGCCGGCGCCGCGCGCGTCCCGCTGCGCGTGCCGCCGGGCACGCCGCTGGCCGGCTACGGCAGCCTCCGGCGCCGCCTCGTCGTGCCGGACCTCCTCGGGCTCTACCCGCACGCGTTCTGGTTCAAGCCGGGGCAGGGCGCGCTCGACGAGCTCGCCGTGCGCGCGCTCGTGATCTACGCCGGACACGGGGACTCCACGACCCACGGGCACGCCTCCGGCGAGACGCGCGTCACGTGGATCGCCGCGGACCTCATCGCGGTGGACCAGGGTTTCGTGCGCCGGTTGAGCGAGCGCCTGAGCGCGAGCGGGATCCGCGCCGGCGCCCTCATCGTGTCCGCGTCGCACACGCACTCGGGGCCCGGGGCCTTCCTCGCCCCCGCGGTGTTCGCGCTGGCCGCCGTGGATCGCGAGGACGCGACGGTGCGCGAGGCCGTGCTCGACGCGATGGTGGAAGCGGTCCGGCGCGCGGGCGCGGGGGCGCGCGACGCGCGCCTGGCGGTGGCGACGACGGACGCGCCTCCCGCGACCGTCAGCCGCATCGGCGGGGAGGTCGATCGCGAGCTCGTCGTGCTCAAGTTCACCACCGCGCAGGGCGAGCCGATCGCGCTCGTGTGGAACTACGCGATCCACGGAACGATGCTCGGACCGCGGAACCGCCGGCTTTCCGGCGACGTGATGGGCGTGGCCTCACGCGCGGTCGAGGAGACGCTCGGCATCCCCGCGCTCTTCGTGAACGGGGCGGTCGGCGACGTGAGCCCTCGTCATCACGGCGAGACGGAGCAGGAGCACACGGGCCGCGCGCTGGCGGAGGCGATTCGTGCGGCGTGGGCGAGCGCGACGCCGGTCAGCACGACGCCGCTCACGGTGCGGACCACCCGCGTGCGGCTCCCGTCGCCCGGCCTCTCGCTGCGCCACTGCGCGGCGGGCTGGCTGCCCGGGTTCGCCCGCCTTCCGCTCGGCAGCATGTTGCCGGAGGACACGGAGCTCGTGGCGGTCGCGCTGGGCCGGGTGGCGTGGGTGACGATGCCGGGCGAGCCGGTCAGCGCCCTTGGCCGCGAGATCAAGGAGACGGCCCGTCCGCGGTGGCCGTCCATGTTCGTCGCCGGCCTGTCGAACGACTATCTCGGCTACTTCGTGCAGCCGGCTGACTACGCCCGGTCCGGCTACGTGACGTGCGCCGCGCTCTACGGCCCGCAGGCGGGCCCGTGCCTCGTGGACGCGAGCCTCACGCTGCTCGAGGACCTGACGCGGGACGCGCCCAAGCTGCGCCGCGCGCCGCGCCCCGCATCGCCGTGCGGCGTGGCGGGCGCGCGATGACGAGGACGACGCTATTTCGGCGCGACGAGCCGGCGGGCGAGCGCGGACTTCTTGCGGTCGGCGGTGTTGCGGTGGATGACGCCCTTGGTCACGGCCTTGTCGAGCTCGCGGATGGCCTCGTCGACGGCCGTGCGGGCCTCGGCGCCGGTGCTGCCGAGCGCCGTGCGGGCGGTCTTCACGGCCGTGCGGAGCTTGGAGCGGACGGTGCGATTGCGAAGGCGGCGGCGCTCGTTCTGCCGCATCCGCTTCAGAGCCGACGACGTGTTCGCCAACTGATCCTCCCTGAACGTTCAAAGGCCGAAGGCCGTCGGCCATCATGCCCGATGCCCGCACGCTTTGCAAATGAGCGATAGCGAGCGGCGCGAGGCCGCGGCGCGCGCGGCCGCCGGTCCGGGGCCCGGCGGCGAGATCATCCGGGCGCTGGGCAGCATCGGCAGCGCGACGCTGCTGAGCCGGATCCTCGGCTACGTCCGCGACATGGTGGTGGCGCTGGCGTTCGGCGCGGGCCCGGTGACCGACGCGTTCTTCGTCGCCTTCCGCATCCCGAACATCCTGCGCCGGCTCCTCGGCGAAGGCGCGCTCGCGACGGCGATCATCCCCGTGTTCAGCGACTACACGGTCAACCGGTCCCGCGCGGAGCTCACGCGCATGCTCGCGGTGGTGCTCGGCGCCGCCTGCGTGGTGCTCACGCTGGTCAGCGCGATCGGGATCCTCGCCGCGCCGTGGATCGTGTGGCTCATGGCGCCGGGCTTCGCGGACGATCCCGGCCAGTGGCGGCTGGCCACGCTGCTGACGCGGATCATGTTCCCGTACCTGCTGCTCGTCGGCCTCAGCGCGCTCTCGATGGGCGCCCTGCAGGCGCACGGCCGGTTCTTCGCAGGGGCGCTCGGCCCCGCGGTGATGAACGTCGGGATGATCGTCGCGGTCACGCTGCTCCACACGCGCATGAATCCGCCGATCGCGGCGCTCGCCGTCGGCGTCCTCGTCGGCGGGCTCGGCCAGGTCGCGGTGCAGCTCCGGGACCTTCGCCGCGAGGAGCTGCTGGTCGCCCCCGCGTTCGAGCGACGCCATCCGGCGCTGCGCCGGATCGTGCGGCTCCTGCTGCCGTCGGTCTTCGGGCTGGCGGCGGTGCAGGTGAGCGTCTTCATGAACACGCTGCTCGCCTCGCTGCTGCCCGCCGGCAGCATCTCCTACCTCTACTACGCGGATCGCATCATGGAGTTCCCGCTCGGCATCTTCGGGATCGCGCTGGCGTCCGCGGCGCTGCCGGCCATGGCGCGCGCGGGAACGACCGGCAACACGCGCGGCGTCGCCGAGACGCTGAACTTCGCGCTCCGGATGTCGTTCTACATCGCGGCGCCGGCCACGGTGGGCCTGATCCTGCTGCGGACGCCGATCACGCGCATGCTCTTCGAGCGCGGGCAGTTCGGACCGGCCGAGACGGCCGCGACCGCCACGGCGCTCACGTGGTACGCGGCGGGGCTGGTGGGCTTCTCCGGTGGCCGCATCGCGGCGCAGGCGTTCTACGCGATCAGCGAGCCGGGGACGGCGGTGCGCTGGGGGGCGTTCTCCGTGGCGGCGGGCATCGTGGCGGCGCTGGCGCTGATGGGCCCGCTCGGCCACGCCGGACTCGCGGCCGCCTCGTCGGTCGGCGCGTACGTCAACGTGCTCGGGCTCGGGATCGCGGCGCGCCGGCGTCTCGGGCGGCTCGGCGGGCGCGCGATCGTCGCCAGCGCGCTGCGAACGATGATCGCCTGCGCGCCGGTTGCCGCGTGGTGCGCGCTGCTGCCGGTGCTCTGGCCGGGCGCCGAGGCTCGCGACGACCTCGCCATCGTCGCGCTCGGGGTCGTGGGGGGCGCCCTCGTCTTCTGGCTGGCCAGCGCGCTCCTCGGCGCGCCGGAGCGCACGACGCTCGCCGCGATCTTGCCCCGCCGTCGGCGAGCGTGATAGGCTCCGACGTGGTCACTCTGCTCGCCCCCACGCACGGACGGACGGCTCGCCGGACCCTTTGATGGATCCCGTGGCCGGGTACCTCGGGGCCCTCCAGACGGAGCGGGGGGTGTCCCGACACACCCTGGCCGCGTATCGTCGCGATCTCACCGACTTCAGTCGCTTCCTCGCGCGCGACGGACACGGCATCGGTGACGTGCGGCCCGACGACGTCGTCTCGTACCTCGAGCACGCGCGCAAGCGCGGCCTCAAGCCCGCGAGCATCGCGCGCCGCCTCGCCGCCGTGCGCGGGCTCTATCGCCATCTCGTCCGCGAGGAGTCGCTGACCCGCGACCCCACCGAGCACGTCGACTCGCCGCGCGCGGGACGGTCGCTGCCGAAGACGCTCTCGCGCGATGCGGCGGCGGCGCTGGTCGAGGCGATCGATGGCGACGATCCGCGCGCCGTGCGCGATCGCACGCTCCTCGAGGTGCTGTACGCCACCGGCATGCGTGCCTCGGAGTGCCTCGGGCTTCGCCTGGAGGACATCAACCTGAACGCCGGCTATGCGCTCTGCACGGGCAAGCGCCAGAAGCAGCGGCTGGTGCCGCTCGGAGAGCAGGCGCAGGCCTGGATCACACGCTACCTGGCGCTCGCGCGGCCCACGTTCACGCGCGTGAAGGACTGCGGCCGGCTCTTCGTGAATCCACGCGGCGCGCCGCTGTCGCGACAGTCGCTGTGGACGGTCGTCCGGCGCGCGGCCGCGGTCGCGGGGCTCCGCCGCACGGTGTCTCCGCACGTCCTGCGGCATTCGTTCGCCAGCCACCTGCTCGAAGGCCGGGCCGACCTGCGCGCCGTGCAGGCGATGCTGGGCCACGCCGACATCTCGACCACCCAGATCTATACCCATCTCCCGTCCGATGCGCTGAAGCGCGTGTATCGGGACGCGCATCCCCGCGCATGATGGCGAAGCGCGCGACGCCCTATCCGCAGGTGGAGATCGGCGCCGCGGGTCTCGTGAACGCGACGCTCGTCGCGGTGCCGGCCTCGCTCTCCATCGCCGAGGCGCTCGCCACCTCCCGGCGCCGCGACGTGCAGGGACTCGTCGCGGGCGATGCGGTGATCCTGCGCGACGACCTCGCGCGGGTGGCGAGCCTCGGCGTCGGCGGCGCGCGCGCGCGCGCGCTCGCGCGCCCGGTGCCGGTCGTGGACGGCGCACGCGACCGAAGTCGTCGTGCGCCGCCACCTCGCGGCCGGCGCGCCGCTCGTGGTCGTGCGAGAGGGCCGGCGCGTGCTGGGCGGCGTGAGGGCCACGAAACCGGCGGCGCCGGCCATGTCGCTCGCCGATCGCCTCGCGCGTCGCCTGCCGACCGCCGCGCTGAACGTGCTGGAGACCGCCGCGCGGGTCGCCGCGCAGCGTGGGGCGCGCGTCTATCTCGCCGGCGGCGTCGTGCGCGACGCGCTCGCCGGCACACCCCTCCTGTCGCCGGACCTCGACCTCGTCGTCGAGGGCGACGGGCCCGGCGTGGCGCGCGCGCTCGCGGACGCGCTCGCGGCTCCGCACGTCGAGCACGCGCGCTTCCTCACGGCGACGGTCGGCCCGACGTCCGCGGGACGCATCGACGTCGCCACCGCGCGGAGCGAGCGCTACGAGGGCCGCGGCGTGCTGCCGCGCGTGATGCCGTCGTCGATCGAGCAGGATCTGCGGCGTCGAGACTTCACGGTCAACGCGATGGCCGTCGAGCTCGGGGCCGACGGGTATGGGCTGCTCGACCCGCACGGCGGCCGCGCCGATCTCGCCGCGGGACGGCTGCGGATCCTGCACCCCGCCTCGTTCGTCGAGGATCCGACCCGCGTGTTCCGCGCCGCGCGCTACGCCGCGCGGCTCGGCCTCCGGCCCGACGGGTGGACCACCGCGTGTCAGGCCTGGGCGCTGTCACTCGCGCCCTATCCGGCCCTCTCGGGCGCGCGCATCCTCGCGGAGCTGACGCACATCCTGGCCGAGGCCTCGCCCGAGACCGCGCTCGTGCGGCTCGGTGTGACGGGGGCGTATCGCCTGCTCGATCCGCGGTATCGCTTCGGCCGCGCCACGCGCGCCAGGCTCGCCGCGCTGCCGGCAACGCTCGCGTGGAGCCGGGAGCACGGCTTCGAGGCGGCGCCGGTCGAGCTCCTGCTGGTCGCGCTGCTGGGCGAGCAGGCGACGGACGTCGTCTCGTCGGCGCTGCGCCGCCTCGACCTCTCGGGCGATCCGCTCGCGCGCATCACGCGCGCGATCGCCGAGGGCCCGGCGCTCGCCGAGGCGGTGACCCGGGCCCCGCGCGCGAGCGCGCGGGCGCGCGTCCTCCGGGGACGGAGCGCGCTCGAGCTCGCGGCGCTGGCGCTCGGCGGGACGGCGACGGTTCGTCGCCATCTCGCGTGGTTCGGCGAGGCGAGCCGCGCGCGCGGGACGCTGAAGGGCGACGACGTGATCGCGCTCGGCGTGCCGGCCGGTCCGGACGTCGCGGCGGTGCTCGAGGCGTTGCGCGACGCGCGCCTCGACGGCGAGGTGCGGGAGCGGAGCGAGGAGGAAGGGTTCGTGCGGACGTGGGCCCGAGTCGGCAGCCGTGGACGATCATCCAGAAAGGAGCGGTGACGTGCCCCCCAAGTACATCTTCGTGACGGGCGGCGTGGTGTCGTCTCTGGGCAAGGGACTGGCGGCCGCCTCGATGGGCGCGCTGCTGGAGGCGCGCGGCCTGCGCGTCACGCTCCAGAAGATGGATCCCTACATCAACATCGATGCGGGCACGATGAGCCCCTATCAGCACGGCGAGGTCTTCGTCACCGACGACGGCGGCGAGACCGACCTCGACCTCGGCCACTACGAGCGCTTCACGTCCCGCCGGGTCAGCCGCGACCACAACATCACCACGGGCAAGGTCTACAACGCCGTCATCCAGAAGGAGCGGCGCGGTGACTACCTCGGCCGGACGGTGCAGGTGATCCCGCACATCACCGACGAGATCAAGACGTTCGTCCACCAGGTGTCGAGGGACACCGACGTGGTGATCGTCGAGATCGGCGGCACGGTCGGCGACATCGAGAGCCTGCCGTTCCTCGAGGCGATCCGCCAGTTCAAGAAGGACGTCGGCAAGGACAACGTCATCTACGTGCACCTCACGCTGGTGCCGTACATGCAGGCGGCCTCCGAGCTGAAGACGAAGGCGACGCAGCACTCGGTGAAGGAGCTGCGCGCGATCGGCATCCAGCCCGACATCCTCCTGTGCCGGACGGACCGCTATCTCCCGCCCGGGATCAAGTCGAAGATCGCGCTCTTCTGCGACGTCGAGGAAGAGGCGGTCATCACGGCCAAGGACGTCGACAGCGTCTACGAGGTCCCGCTCGTGTTCCACCACGAAGGGCTCGACGACATGGTGCTGAAGCTGCTCGGCATCGAGCCGCGGCCCGCGGACCTCTCGCGCTGGGAAGACGTCGTCCGGCGGGTGCGGAGCCCGCGCGAGCACACCCGCATCGCGGTCGTGGGCAAGTACGTCGAGCTGAAGGACTCCTACAAGAGCCTCGCCGAGGCGCTCGCGCACGGGGGCATCGCCAACGACGCCCGCGTGGACGTCGAATGGGTGGACGCCGAGCAGATCGAGCGGGAGGGCGTGGGCGACGCGTTCCGCGACATGCACGGCATCCTCGTCCCCGGCGGCTTCGGCGATCGCGGCATCGAGGGCAAGATCCAGGCGATCCGCTACGCGCGCGAGCACGGCGTGCCGTACCTCGGCATCTGCCTCGGCATGCAGTGCGCGGTCATCGAGTACGCGCGGCACGTCTGCGGTCTCGACGGCGCCAACTCCTCCGAGTTCGACCCGGGCTCACCGCATCGCGTGATCGATCTGCTGCCCGAGCAGCGGACGGTGGAGGCCAAGGGCGGCACGATGCGCCTCGGCAACTATCCCGTCGTGCTCGGCGAGGGCAGCACCGCCTCGAGGCTCTACGGGCAAGGCATCATCCAGGAGCGCCACCGTCATCGCTACGAGGTGAACAACGACTACCTGCGCCAGCTCGAGAAGAGCGGGCTCCGGGTGTCGGGCGTGTGGGCGGAGAAGCAGCTGGTCGAGATCATCGAGATCCCGGAGCACCCGTTCTTCGTGGCGAGCCAGTTCCATCCCGAATTCCGCTCGCGGCCCTGGGAGCCGCATCCGCTGTTCGCCGGATTCGTGAAGGCCGCCCTGACTCCACGACGGAGCGAGCCGATGACCCCGGTGGCTCCGCGAACGGCGAGGGTCAAGGTCGGTCCCGTCACGATCGGCGGGGGGGCCCCGCTCGTGCTGATCGGGGGACCCTGCGCGATCGAGAACGAGAAGCACGCGCTGATGACGGCGGAACGCCTGGCCGCCATCGCCGCCGACAAGAAGGTGGGCTTCATCTACAAGTCGTCCTACGACAAGGCCAACCGCTCCTCGGTCCACAGCTATCGCGGACCCGGCCTCGTCGAAGGGCTCCGCATCCTGCGCAAGGTGCGCGAGACCATCGGCGTGCCGGTGCTGTCGGACATCCACCAGGTGAGCGAGGTGGACGCCGCCGCCGCAGTGCTCGACGTCCTCCAGATTCCGGCATTTCTTTGCCGTCAGACCGACCTGATCCTCGCCGCCGCCGCGACGGGCAAGCCGGTGAACGTCAAGAAGGGGCAGTTCGTGTCTCCGCGGGACATGAAGAACGTCGTGGACAAGATCCTCTCCAAGGGGAACGAGGCGATTCTCCTCACCGAGCGCGGCACCACGTTCGGCTACAACAACCTCGTGGTCGACATGCGGGGTCTCGCCGACATGCGGGCGCACGGCTTCCCGGTGGTCTTCGACGCCACCCATTCGGTCCAGCTCCCGGGCGGCGCCGGGGACCGGTCGGGCGGCGAGCGTGCGTACGTTCCGGCGCTGGCGCGTGCCGCGGTGGCCTTCGGCGTGGACGCGCTCTTCATGGAGATGCACGAGGACCCCGATCGCACGCTGCCCGACGGCCGGCCGCTCTCGGACGGTCCGAACATGCTGCGCATCGACGACCTTCCGCGCCTGCTGGATGAGCTGCGCCGCATCGAGCAGGCGCTCGGCGGCCCGGCGTGACGGACGCGCGCCTGCGGGAGCTCGCGCGCCGAGTGCTCGAGCTCGAGGCCGACGCCGTCCGCGCGCTCGTGCCGAAGCTCGACGACCGGTTCCCCGCCGCGGTGCGCGTGCTGCACGGATGCACGGGCCGCGTGATCGTGACCGGCATGGGGAAGTCCGGCCTGATCGGGCGCAAGGTCGCCGCGACGCTCGCCTCGACCGGAACGCCCGCGTACTTCCTGCATCCCGCCGAAGGCGTTCACGGCGACCTGGGGCTGCTGGCGCGCGGCGATGTCCTGCTCGCGCTCTCCAATTCGGGTGAGACGGATGAGCTCCTGGCGATCCTGCCAGCGATCAAACGGCTCGCCGTTCCCATCGTGCTGCTCACCGGCCGGCCCGACTCGGCGCTGGCACGCGTGTGCGACGTGGTGATCGACGTGGCGGTGTCGCAGGAGGCGTGCCCGATGGACCTGGCGCCGACCTCGAGCACGACCGCGGCGCTCGCCATGGGGGACGCGCTCGCGATGGCGCTGCTCGAGCTCCGCGCGTTCCGGCCGGAGGACTACGCCGGCCTGCATCCGCGCGGCGCGCTCGGGTGGCGCGCGTTCGTGCGGGTCGCCGACCTCATGCAGACGGGCGACGCCATGCCGATGGTCGCGGCCGACGCGCTCCTCCAGGAAGTCGTCGAGGAGATGACGCGGAAGGCCTGGGCATGACGATCGTCGTTGATCGCACCGGGCGCCTGGTCGGCGTCATCACGGACGGCGACCTGCGCCGCCTGTTGCTGCGGGGCGAAGCAGTGGGGACCCAGCGTGCCGGAGACGTGGGCACGCGCGCCCCCAAGACCATCGAGGCCGAGGCGATGGCCGCGCAGGCGCTCGACGTCATGGAGGCCTCCGGGCCCATCACGAGCCTCGTCGTAATTGATGAGATGAGCCGCCCGGTCGGCGTCGTGCACATGCATCACATCCTTCGCGCGAAGGTCGTGTAGGAGCGCGAATTTCGCTTGCCAGGACCCACCGTGTGGTAGTCTGGTATCGAAATTGCAGACAGCATGCGTCGCCTAGCCCACGTCATCCTCGCTGTGGTCGTCGTGTTCGTGCTGGTGGTTGCGGCCACCCTGTACACGCGGACCCGGGCGCGCGAGGTGGAGCCGGTGGTTGGTCCGGCGCCGGTGAAAGCCGATCTGAACGTCAAGGAAGTACGCATCGAGGAGGAGGCAGGGAAGGTGCGCTGGCGGCTGACCGCGGAGCAGGCGCTGATGTGGGACGAGCGGGGGGCCGGCCGCACCGAGTTGCGGCGCGGTGAACGTCGAGGTCGAGGAGCCCGACCGGTCGTGGAGCATCGTCGGGGACGAGGGCGAGTACCTCCAGAAGGAGAAGAAGATCGAGCTCCGCGGGAACGTGGTCGTGACGTCGAGCGACGGGCTGCGCCTGGAGACCGACGTGCTGCGCTGGAACGGTGAGGAACGTCGGTTGTGGACCGACACGCCAGTGACCCTGAGCAGCCGCGGCGGCGTCATCAAGGGCCGCACGCTCGAGGTCGCGATGGCGAGCGATGCGACGACGATCGGAGGCCGTGTCCGTGCGCGCTTCGAGCCGCCGCGGTGAGGCGTCTGCTCGGGGCGCTGGTGCTGGCGGGGCTCGCGCTCGCGTCGAGCGCCGCCGCGCAGCCCGCGACGAAGAAGCGCGCCGCCGCCGACGACAAGGCCCAGCCCGTCACCGTGGACGCCGACAAGATGGAGCGCTTCGGCAAGGAGAGCCTGGTCGTGTTCACCGGCAACGTGGTGGCGCGCCAGAACAACTCCGTGCAGTACGCCGATCGCATGGAGGTCTACCTCGACGAGAAGGGCGACAAGATCCTCCGCACCGTCTCGACGGGCACCGTGAAGATCATCACCCGCGACTGCCGCACCGGCACCGCCCGCCGCGCCGAGTACTACGATCTCGAGCAGCGGATGGTGCTGACGGGCAACGCCCGCGTCTGGCAGGACGAGAACGTGGTGAGCGGCGACACGATCACGATCTTTTTGTCGCAGGACCGGAGCGTCGTGCAAGGTGGGCAGCAGGAGCGCGTGAAGGCCGTGTTCTTCCCGCGCGACGAGAAGAAGGGCGCCCAGACGGCCGCGCGCGCGGCCGGGACGACGTGCCAGAACTGAGCGATGGAAGGCCTGGTCGCGCACGGGCTCGAGAAGTGGTTCCGCCGGCGGAAAGCGGTCGATGCGGTGTCCCTGGACATCCAGCGCGGTGAGGTGGTCGGGCTGCTGGGGCCCAACGGCGCGGGCAAGACGACGTCCTTCTACATGATGGTCGGACTCCTGCCCGCGGATCGCGGGCGCATCTTCCTCGAGGGCGAAGAGATCACGCGGCTGCCGATGTACCAGCGGTGCCGCCGCGGTCGTCGGGTACCTCCCGCAGGAGTCGTCCGTGTTCCGCAAGCTGACGGTGGAGGAGAACATCCTCGCCATCCTGGAGACGCTCGAGCTGTCGCGTGCCGAGCGCCGCGAGCGCCTGGCGGCGCTGCTCGGCGAGCTGGGCCTGACGCAGCTCGCGCCGTACCCCGCGTCCACCCTCTCGGGCGGCGAGCGCCGGCGCCTGGAGATCACGCGCGCGCTCGTGACGGCGCCGCGCTACCTGCTGCTCGACGAGCCGTTCACGGGCATCGACCCGATCGCGATCGGGGACATCCAGGAGATCGTCGCGCGGCTGCGCGACCGTGGCATAGGCATTCTCATCACGGACCACAACGTCCGGGAAACCCTGGCGATCACCGACCGGGCGTACATCCTGTACGAGGGCAAGATGCTCGTGTCGGGCACGGCGAGCGAGATCGCCGCCGACCCGCGCGCTCGAGAGATCTATCTCGGCGAGAAGTTCTCCCTCTAGGCAGCGAAAGAAGACTGCTTATGGCGATGGAAGCGCGTCTCTCACTCCGGCAAAGCCAGCGGGTCGTCATGACCCCGCTGCTCCAGCAGGCGATCCAGCTCCTGCAGCTGTCGACGCTGGAGCTGCAGGAGGTCGTCCAGAAGGAGCTGCTGGAGAATCCCCTCCTCGAAGAGCTGCAGGAGACCCCCGAAGCTCCCGAGGCCCCGGACAGTCGTGAAGCCCCCGTCGAGCCCGATCCCCGCGTGTCCCAGGCGGCGGAGACGGCGCCGACGCCCGAGACCACCCGCGACGAGCGCCAGAACGACGACCTGCCGTTCGACCTGACCGCGGTGATGTTCGACGATCACGAGGAGCGGTCGCTGGTCGCGCAGGAGGACCGCGACGACCTGCCGTTCGAGAACATCGTGCGCTCGGTCTCCTCGCTCAACGACCACCTCGACGAGCAGCTCCGGTTCCTCACCGAGGACGACATCATCCGCCGCATCGGGACCGAGATCATCGGCAACCTCGACGAGGACGGCTACCTCCGCGCCGAGCTCTCCGAGATCGCGGAGCGCTGCAAGGTGGACGTCTCCGAGGTCGAGAAGGCGCTCGCCCTCGTGCAGAGCTTCGATCCGCCCGGCGTCGCCGCGCGCAACGTGCAGGAGTGCCTGCTCATCCAGCTCAAGGCCGATCCGAACCCCGACCCCGTGTCGGTGGAGATCGTGGCCGACCACTTCGACGACCTGAGCCGCCGTCGCTATCCCGACATCGCGCGGGCGCTCAAGCTGCCGCTCGACCGGATCATGGAGTCGGTCGAGGAGATCATGGGCCTCGAGCCGAAGCCGGGCCGGCGCTTCGGCGGCAACGACTCGCGCTACATCGTGCCGGACGTGGTCGTGCACAAGATGGGCAGCGACTACATGGTGGTCCTCAACGAGGACGGCATCCCGCGCCTGCGCGTGAACTCGCTCTACCGCTCGCTCCTGCGCAACCAGGGCGACGACGCGCGCCAGTACGTGGAGCAGAAGCTGCGCTCGGCGATGTGGCTCATCAAGAGCGTGGACCAGCGCCAGCGCACGCTGCGCAAGGTGTCGCAGTCGATCGTGAAGTTCCAGAAGGAGTTCCTCGACAAGGGGCTGCCGTACCTGCGCCCGCTGTCGCTCCGCGACGTGGGCGAGGACATCGGCATGCACGAGTCGACGATCAGCCGCGTCACCACCAACAAGTACGTGGAGACGCCGCAGGGCCTCTTCGAGCTGAAGTTCTTCTTCCACAGCGGCATCGCGTCCGGCGACGGCGACATGGTGTCGTCGGTCTCGGTCAAGAAGATGATCCAGGACCTCCTCGCCAACGAGGACCCGTCCAAGCCGCTGTCCGACCAGGAAGTCGCGCAGATCCTCAAGGGCCGCGGGCTCACCATCGCGCGCCGCACCGTCGCGAAGTACCGCGAGGAGCTGGGCATCCTGCCGTCGCACCAGCGCCGGCCTGATGCCGCGCAAGCGCTGAGCCCCGTGGCCGATCGGCCGCCTCGTTCGTCATCATCACCGGCCTCAGCGGGGCGGGGAAGAGCCACGCGATCAAGTGCTTCGAGGACATGGGCTTCTTCTGCGTGGACAACCTGCCCACCACGCTCATCCCCACCTTCGCCGAGCTCATCGCGCGCTCGCGCCACGACGTGCAGCGCGTGGCGCTCGGCGTCGACGTCCGCGAAGGGCGAGTACCTGTCGCACCTGCTGGAGGCGCTGCACGAGCTGAAGCGGCGCGGCCACGCGGTCGAGGTGCTCTTCCTCGAGGCGAGCGACGAGGCCCTCGTCCGGCGCTATCACGAGAGCCGGCGGCGCCATCCCCTCGGCGCCGAGGGCAACGTGCTCGACGCCATCCGCGCCGAGCGCAAGGCCATGGCGCACATGCGCGAGATCGCCGACCGCATCGTCGACACCTCGGCGCAGACCGTGCACCAGCTCAAGGCGCTGCTGGGCGAGTGCTACGTCACGCCGAAGACGCGCGGCGGCCTCGCCGTCTCGCTCGTCTCCTTCGGCTTCAAGCACGGCATTCCCTTCGACGCCGACCTGGTGTTCGACGTCCGCTTCCTGCCGAACCCGCACTTCGTCGAAGGGCTGCGGCCGCTCGACGGCCGCGACCAGCGCGTGCGGGACTTCGTGCTGGGCCACGAGGAGGCGCGCGAGCTGCTCCAGCGCCTGCGGCTCGCTGCTGGAGTTCCTGCTGCCGTTCTACCAGCGCGAAGGCAAGGCGTACCTGACGGTCGCCATCGGCTGCACCGGCGGCCGGCACCGCTCCGTCACCTTCGTGGAGCAGCTGCGGCACTTCCTCGAATCGATCGGGCATGCGCCGAGCGTCGTGCACCGGGACATCGATCGTGAATAGCGACCCGCGCGTCCTCGACGATCTGGACGCGCTGGCCGCCGCCGATCCGCACGGCGCCCGGTACGTGCTCGCCAAGTTTCCCGTCCAGTGCCGGGACGCGAGCGCCATCGAGCTGCGCGCGCTGCCGGCCATGAAGCGTCCGCGCGTCCTCGTCATCGCGGGGATGGGCGGCTCGGCCGCGGCGGGCGACCTGGTGGCCGCCTGCGCCGCCGATCGCGTCGAGATCCCCGTGGTGGTCCACCGCGGCTACGGGCTGCCGTCGGTCGCGTGGGACGACGCCCTCGTGATCGCGGTCTCGTATTCCGGCGACAGCGCGGAGGTGCTCTCCGCCGTCGATGCCGCGCGGCGCCGCGGGCTTCCGCTGGTCATCGTCACCGCCGGCGGCGACCTGGGCGCGCTCGCGGCGCAGCGCGAGCTGCCCTGGGCGACGCTTCCCGCCGGGCCTGATGCCGCGCATGGCGCTCGGGTACCTGTTCTTTCCGATCACGCGCGTCCTGCGCGCGCTGCGACATCGACGTCGTGTCGGGCGACGAGATCGACGAGGCCCTGGCCGTGGTGGACGCGCTCGGCGACGGAGCTGGCCCCGGAGCGGCCGACGGCGAGCAACGAGGCGAAGCAGCTGGCGCTCGCGATCGGCGCTCGGCTGGCCCGCCGTGTACGGCGGGCCCGTGACGGGCCCCGTCGCCTACCGCTGGAAGACCGACTTCGAGGAGAACGCCAAGAGCTTCGCGCTCGCCGGCGCCATCCCCGAGATGAACCACAACACGATCGAGGCGTGGCGCACGCCGCTCGCGCGCGAGCTCCAGCTCGTGCTCCTGCGCGACGATCGAGAGGCGCCGGACATCGCGCGGCGCTTCGCGCTCCTGCGCGAGCTGGTCGGCCCGGCGGCGGGCGGCGTGTCGGAGTGCCGGAGCCGTGGCCACGGCGTGCTGGCCCGCCTCCTGTCGCTCACGTACCTCGGCCAGTGGACGAGCTACTACCTCGGCGTGCTGCGCGGTGTCGACCCGTGGACGGTCGCCACGCTCGACGAGATCAAGCGCCGCCTTCGCGAGGGTTGACATGGGAGGTGCGAGACGCACCCCAATCCCCCTCGCTTCGCGGCCCGGCGAAGCCGTGCCACTCCGCGGGCGCCGTTGCAGTCGACAGGCTGCCGGAGCCCGGCCGGTCTGTGCTAAAGTGACGCGGTTTCAGCTCAGCCGTTGGGGAGGAAGAGTGCATGGCGCGTGACGAATACCTGTTCACGTCGGAGTCGGTGACCGAGGGGCACCCCGACAAGATCGCCGACCAGATCTCCGACGCCGTCCTCGACGCGATCCTCGCCCAGGATCCGAGCGGGCGCGTGGCGTGCGAGACGCTCCTCACCACCGGCCTCGTCGTGGTCGCGGGCGAGATCACCACGAACTGCTACGTCGACATCCCGCAGCTCGTGCGCGAGACCATCAGGGACATCGGCTACATCAAGTCGGACTACGGCTTCGACTGCCACACGTGCGGCGTCATCGCGGCCATCGACAAGCAGTCCGCGCGACATCGCGCTCGGCGTCGACAAGGAAGGCGCGGGCGACCAGGGCCTGATGTTCGGCTACGCCTGCCGCGAGACCCAGGAGCTCATGCCGCTGCCGATCATGCTCTCGCACCGGCTCGTGGCGCGGCTCAGCCAGGTGCGCCGCAGCGGCGAGCTCGCCCTACCTCCGCCCCGACGGCAAGAGCCAGGTGAGCGTGCGCTACCGCGACGGCGAGCCGGTCGCGCGTCGAGACCATCGTGCATCTCCACGCAGCACGCCGACGACGTGGGGCAGGACCGGATCCGCGAGGACATCATCGAGCACGTGATCCAGCCGGTCATCCCGGCGCGCGCTCATCGATCCGGACAAGGTCGTCTACCACATCAACCCGACCGGGCGGTTCGTGACCGGCGGCCCGATGGGCGACACGGGCCTCACCGGGCCGCAAGATCATCGTCGACACGTACGGCGGGTCGTGCCCGCACGGCGGCGGCGCCTTCTCCGGCAAGGATCCGACGAAGGTCGACCGCTCCGGCGCGTACATGGCGCGGCACGTCGCCAAGAACATCGTGGCGGCCGGGCTGGCCGACCGCGCGCAGGTGCAGGTGGCGTACGCGATCGGTGTGCCGGAGCCCGTGTCGATCATGGTCAAGACCGACGGCACCGGCAAGGTGACGGAGCACCAGCCTCGAGGAGCTCGTGCGCCGGCACTTCGATTTCCGGCCGCGCGCGCATCATCGAGTACCTCGACCTGCGCCGGCCGATCTATCGCAAGACGGCGGCCTTCGGCCACTTCGGTCGCTCCGAGCCCGAGTTCACGTGGGAGCGGACGGACAAGCGCGAAGGACCTGCGCAAGGATGCCTGAGATTCGGAGGGAGCCGTCGAGGCCCCCTCCGCACCCTCCCCCAGAACTAGGAGAGCGCGGGCACCGCCCGCGCTCGAACGTAGTACCGCTACTGGACGGCCGACCATGAGGCGACTCCCTCCCGTCGTCATCCTGATTCTGCGTGTTCGTCCTGCTGGCGATCGTCGCCCAGCTCGTGCCGCTCTACACGGACTGGCTGTGGTTCGGCGAGGTCGGCTACAGCCAGGTCTTCCTGCAGCATCCTGTCCCTGCGCGGCGGGCTGTTCACCGCGATGCTGGTCGGCGTCCTCGTGTTCCTGTGGCGCCAACCTCACGTTCGCGGCCCGGACCGCGGCGCCCGACGTGCGTGTGGGAGCTCGAGGATCAGCTCGGACTGCCCGGCCGGGTCGTCATCGAGCCGCTCCTGCGGCGTTTCCTGCCCGTCGTCCTGCTCGTCATCTCCATCGTGGCCGGCTGCGCGCCAGCGCGCACTGGGCGATCGTCGTCGGCTTCCTGAACGGCCGCGCCGTTCGGCACGACCGATCCGCTCTTCGGTCGCGACCTCGGCTTCTTCGTGTTCGTCCTGCCCTTCTGGCGGCTGTGCACGGCTGGGCGACCGGCGCTCGTCGACGGGAACGATCGCTGCTCGCGCTGGTCGTCTACGTGCTGCGCGCAGCCTCGCGCTGACGACGCGCGGCCCGCGCCTCGCCGTCCGGCGCCCGCGCGCATCTCCTCGTGCTGGGCGCGCTGCTGCTCGGCGCTGAAGGCGATCGGCTTCTGGCTCGACCGCTTCGAGATGCTCTTCTCGCGCGCGCGGGATCATCGTGGGCGCGTCCTACACCGACATCAACGCGACGCTGCCGATGCTGGGCGCGCTCGCCGTGCTGGCCGCGCTGTGCGCCGTCGCGTGCCTGGTCCAGATCGGGCGGCCCGGCCTCCGGTTCGTGGCGGGCGGGCTGGTGGCTGCTGGGCGTCGTGTGGGTGGTGGGTCTCGGCGCTGTACCCGGCGCTGCTCCAGCGCTTCCGCGTCACGCCCAACGAGCTGGCGGCCGAGCGGCCCTTCATCGAGCACAACATCCGGATGACGCGCCAGGCCGTACGGCCTCGACCGGATCGTCAGGAGCGCGAGTTCCCGGCCGACGAGCACGCTCGATGCGCGCGCGCTGGAGCGCAACGAGCTCGACCATCAAGAACATCCGGCTGTGGGACTACCGGCCGCTCCTGCGCACCTTCGCGCAGCTCCAGGAGATCCGCACCTACTACAAGTTCGTGGACGTCGACAACGACCGCTACGTGGTGAACGGCGAGTACCGCCAGCTCATGCTGTCGCCGCGCGAGCTGTCGTACCCGCATCTGCAGTGCGCGGATCTGGATCAACGAGCACCTGACGTTCACGCACGGCTACGGCGTCGTGGTGGGCCCGGTCAACCGCATCACCACCGAGGGGCTGCCGGAGTTCCTCGTCAAGGACATCCCGCCGCAGTCTCGACGGGCGGCTTCCCGAAGGTGACGCGGCCGGAGATCTACTACGGCGAGATCGCCAACGAGTACGTCCTCGTCCGCACGCGCTCGCAGGAGCTCGACTATCCGCGCCGGCGACCAGAACGTGTACACGCGCTACGCAGGGCCGCGGCGGCGTGGTGATCACGCTCGTGGCTCCGGAAGCTCGCGTTCGCCGCGCGCTTCGGCGAGATCGAAGATCTCCTGCTCTCGAACGACCTCACGCCGAGAGCCGCATCATGCTGTACCGCGACGATCGAGCCAGCGCGTCCGCCAGCATCGCGCCGTTCTTCCGCTACGACCGCGATCCGTACCTCGTGGTCAACGACGCCGGGCCGGCTGGTGTGGATGCTCGACGGCTACACGACGACCGATCGCTACCCGTACTCCGAGCCCGTCGCGGGGCATCGGCAACTACATGCGCAACTCCGTGAAGGTGACGGTGGACGCCTACGACGGCGACGTCACGTTCTACATCGCCGACCCCACCGACCCGATCGTCCGCGCCTGCGCGCGAGGCGTTCCCCGGGCTGCTGAAGCCGCTGGCGGAGATGCCCGCCGATCTCCAGAAGCACATCCGGTATCCGGAGGACTTCTTCGCGATCCAGGCGCGCAAGTACGCGACGTACCACATGCTCGACCCGCAAGTGTTCTACAACAAGGAGGACCTGTGGGCGGTGCCGCGGCGGGCGATCGAGGGGCGTGACCGGGAGATGGAGCCGTACTACACGATCATGCGCGTGCCGGGCGAATCGAAGGAGGAGTTCGTCCTCCTGACGCTCTTCAACCCCGCGCGCCGCGACAACATGATCGCGTGGCTGGCGGCGCGCTCCGATCCGCCGAACTACGGCCGGCTCATCGTCTTCAACTTCCCGAAGCAGAAGCTCGTGTACGGTCCGCGCCAGATCGACGCCCGGATCGATCAGGACCCGGTGATCTCCCAGCAGCTCGCGCTGTGGAACCAGCGCGGCTCGCAGGTGATCCGCGGCTCGCTCCTCGCGATCCCCATCGACCAGTCGCTGATCTACGTGCAGCCGCTCTACCTGGCGGCGTCGGAGCAGGGGGCGCTGCCGGAGCTGCGGCGCGTGATCGTCGCGTACGGCAACCAGATCGCCATGGAGCCCACGCTCGAGCAATCGCTCGCGCGGATCTTCACCGGCCTCCGGCCGACCGCCGCCGAGGCGGCGCCCGCGCGCGGCCCTTCGCCGGCCGCACCGACCGCGCCCGCCCCGCTCGGCGCGCTCGGTCAGCGCGCCTGGGAGATCTGGGGCCGCTCGCAGGAGGCACTCCGCCGCGGCGACTGGGCGGCCTACGGCGCCGAGCAGAAGCGGCTCGAGGAAGTCTTGCGCTCGCTCGGCGGCGGCGCGAAGCCGTAGCCGGCAGGCTCGCACGGCGCGGGGCCGGCGGGCGGCGGGGGCCCCAGGGGGGCTCTGAACCCCGACAGTGTTTGGCGCGGTCCTGCGCCGACATGTTTCCATCGCACCGGCGAGCACGTGCCGAACCCGGTGCGGGGGACGGATGTCACCCGCCCCCCTGGGGCCCCCCGGCGCCGCCCGGCCCGCGCGGGCGAGCTGTCGGTTAGGGCCCGTCCCCGAGTCGATCAAGTCCGGGCGCGCGCGAAGAGCGAGAGACCCAGGCCCAGGAAGATCACGTTCGCCGTCCACGCGGCGAGGACCGGCGGCAACAAGTCCGCGCGGGCGAGCGCGACGGCGGCCTGGTGGACGACGACGTAGCCCACCATGATGATGATCGCCAGCGCGATGCCGACCAGGCGCGTGGAGCGCGGGGCCTGGAGCGCGAACGGGATGGCCACCAGCACCATGATCAGGTTCACGAGCGGGAACGCCACCTTCGCGTAGAGCTCGACCAGGTACTTCTGCGCGTGGAAGCCGGCGGCTTCGAGCTTTTTGACGTAGTCGCTCAGCTCCCGGTAGCTCATGGCCGAGACCGGCTTCTGGATCTGCGTGAAGTCCTCGATGCGCTCGGTCAGGTTGAGCGTCGTCAGGTTGAAGGGCACGGAGTCGATCTGTCCCTCGGCGTTCGCCTCGCGGAACGCGCCGTCCTTCAGCTCCCACGCGTCGCCCGACCAGTGAGCGCGCCGCGCGTCCAGCCGGCTCTGCAGCCGGAAGTCGGGCGTGAGCTCGAGAATGGTCACGCCGAAGAGATCGGACGTGCCGGGGGCGAGCAGCTCGACGCGGTAGAAGCGCGTGTCGGCGCCGCGGAGCCAGAGCCGTGCGCGCGACTGCATGTGCCGGGGCAGCTGGCCGCGAATCTTCACGCGGTCGACCTCGTCGCCGCGCTCGTTGATGAGCGGCAGCACGGTCTCCTGGAAGACGGCCGCGAGGACCGCGACGCCGACGCCGAGCACGATGATGGGCGCGCTGATGCGATAGAGGCTCACGCCCGCCGCCTTGAGCGCCGTGAGCTCGTGGTTCCGGGTGAGCGTGAGGAACAGGAAGATCGTCGCCACCAGCATGACGATGGGCAGGCCGTCGTACAGCCCCGCGGGGAGCCGGTAGACGAAGTGCTCGAGGATGTAGCCCAGCGGCGGCTTCGCTCGCAGGAAGCGGTCCAGCGTCTGCGCGAGGTCCACCACGATGAAGAGCGCGGCGGCCACCGCGAGCCCGATCAGCATGAACGTGACCTGGGAGCGGAGGAGATACCGGTCGATGATGTGGGTCGAGTCGTCCGGGCCGGTCTTGCGGATCACGGCTCCCGGCGCCGGATCGGCGCCATCGCACGGCCGGGATCTCGACGAGACGCCAGAGCGCTCGGGCGCGTCGCCATCGCAGGTCCTTCACCACCACGATCATCAGCAGCACGCCGATGGCGCCGAAGAGCAGGTTCGGCGTCCAGATGGCCGCCCAGGACGGGAACCGTCCGCGGAGCGCGGCGCCTTCCAGCGCCGTCACGAGGAGGTAGTAGAGGGTGAGGATCACGAGGCTCCCGACGAGCGCGATCGCGCGCCCGCCCCGGTGCGAGCGGATGGCGAGCGGGAACCCCACGATCGCGAAGACGAGGGCGGCGAGCGGGAACGCGAATCGCTTGTGCCACTCGACCGCGAAGGCCGCCCGCCGCTGGGGCTGGTCGGCGAACGCCGCGATGCTCGCTTCGAGCTGGCTCAGCGAGTAGTCCTTCTCGGGCTTCTCGAAGCGCGCGGCGCCGCGCAGCCGCGTGTCGAGGGGCAGACTCATGTCGTAGAGGCCGAAGGCGGTGTACCGATAGCGCCCGGCCGCCGCGGCGCCGCCGCCGCTGCCATCGGGCGTCGTGGCGACGGCGCCTCCCGCGTCGCCCGGCGTCGGCACCGCCGGCAGGACGTCCGCCTCGTTCACGCCGCCATCGAGGAGCCGGAGGGTGATGCGCCGGTTGACCTCGTCCGGGAGCAGGCGCCCCTCGCGCGCGGTGATGATGCGCGTCAGCTTGGGATCGCGCTCGTCGGAGACGAGGAGCCCGCGGAGGGCGACCTGCGAGGCGCTGATCTCCTCGGGGTAGATGACGACGTCCCCGAAGTCCGCGTTGAACACGCGCTCCTTGAGCCCCGCGGTCGCCCGCGCTTCGAGGATCTTGAAGAGCTGCGCCTGGAACTCGCGGTTGGCGGGCGGGCCGAGGACGAGCGTCAGGGCGCCCGAGGCCAGGGTCACCATCAGGGCGACCGCGATCACCGGGCTGAAGAGCCGGAGCGGACTGACGCCGGAGGCCTGGAGGGCGACCACCTCGAGGTCTCCCGCCATGCGTCCGCCCGCGAGGAGGACGGCGACGAGCAGCGCCATCGGCAGGGTCAGGGCGAGGAAGGACGGCATCATGAAGACGAGCAGCTGGGCGACCAGGTGGAAGGGGACGCCCTTCGTGATGACCAGGTCCGTGAGGCTGTAGATCCGGTCGATCAGGAGAAAGAAGGTCAACACCGCGCCACTCAAGCAGAGCGGGGCGAGCAACTCCCGAAGGACGTACCGATCGATGACCGAGATGAGGCGCAGCATCGTCGGAGGCTCCGCCTGTTGTACCATAGGCGAGTGTCACCGAGATCGCTTGGCGTGACGCGGACTTACCGGTTCGCGGCCGCCCTCGCCGCTGCTGCCGTCGCGGCGGCCGTCAGCGTCGCCGCGGGCCCCGTTCCCGATCGTCTGGAGCGCTTCCGCGCGCTCGTGTCCGAGCGCCTGAGCGCCGCCCAGATCCTCGATGCCGGCACGTCGGCCGACGCCTATGGCGAGGCGTACGCGCTCCTCGACGAAGAGATCGTCGAGAGTCTCGGCTCCGGCGGCGTCTTCGCATCCACCGCGTTCCTGCAGGACCGCCTGGACGCGTTCAGTGACGCCTGGGGCGGCGCGGCCGTGCGCATTGTGCGGCTCGGCCAGCTGGTCGTCGGCGTCTTCCAGCTCGGGGAGCGCGCGACCGCGAACAGCATCCGCGTGTACGGTCGACTCCGCGACGAAGCCGCGCTGCTGACCACGATCGCGCGCGAAGGCCGCCCGGCGCTCTATCCGCTCTCGCCGGCGGGGGGCGGCATGGTGCAGTTCCTCGTCGCGTGGGAAGGCACCGCGTCGGGCCAGATCAGCCGTCCGCTTCGCCTCGAGCTCGCGCGGCAATACGCCGAAGGCGTCCGCGTCGTGTGGTCGACGGCGGAGGTCTATCCCGACGGACTGGTCGCTCGGAGCTACACGGTCCGTGGCCCCGAGCTCCGCATCCGCTACGAGCTCCGGTATCCCGGGTGGGTGGCGGGCTGCGAGGGCCAGACGGAGCAAGAAGACGTCTACCGACTGGCGCCGGCCACGGGCGCCTACGCACGCGTGAGCCAGCGGCAGTACGAGGCGTGGCATCGCGAGCTTCGTGCGTCGGTCGCGCGGCTCTTCACGGCGCTCGCGGGTGGCGACCGCCGCGCGGTCGCCGGCCTCGTGCCGGATCCCCGCGTGCGCGAGCGGCTGCCCGCGAAGCTCGAGCCGGAGCCCGTGTGCGACGCGATGACGGGCGCGAACGTCTCGGTCGCCGCCAGCGACGGCCACGGGTCGCCGTGGTCGCTCACGTTCCAGCGCGCGGGCGCCGCCGGCTGGCGTGTCACGTCGGCGTCGCCGGTGATGCCGTGAGCGCGAACGGCAACGCCACGAACATTCCCGACCGCTACGAGCCGGCGGCGGTCGAGGCCCGCTGGTATCCGGAGTGGGAGAAGCGCGGGCTCTTCCATGCCGAGGCCGACGATCCGCGCCCGCCGTACTGCATCGTGATCCCGCCGCCCAACGTGACGGGCTCGCTGCACATGGGCCACGCGCTCGTGAACACGCTGCAGGACATCCTCATCCGGATGAAGCGCATGGACGGCTTCAACGCGCTGTGGATGCCCGGCACCGACCACGCGGGCATCGCCACGCAGTACGTGGTCGAACGGCAGCTCGCCGCGGAAGGCAAGACCAAGGAAGACCTCGGCTACGCGGGATTCCTCGCGCGCGTCCTCCAGTGGAAGGAGGAGTCGGGCGGGACGATCATCCGCCAGCTCAAGCGCCTGGGCGCGTCGTGCGACTGGCGGCGCGAGCGGTTCACGATGGACCCAGGGCTGTCACGGGCGGTCCGCGAAGCGTTCGTCCGGCTCTACGAAGACGGCCTGATCTATCGCGACGACTACATCGTGAACTGGTGCCCGCGCTGTCAGACCGTGCTCGCGGACCTCGAGGTCGAGCGCGAGGACCGGGACGCGGAGTTCGTCTACATCAAGTACGGGCCGCTGACGCTCGGCACCGTGCGCCCGGAGACGAAGCTGGGCGACACCGGGCTCGCCGTGCATCCGAACGACCCGCGCTACGCGCAGTACGTGGGACAGACGCTCGAGATCCCCTCGGTGGACGGCACCATCCGCGTGAAGGTCGTCGCGGACGACGCGGTCGATCCCGAGTTCGGGACCGGCGTCATCAAGGTCACGCCCGGGCACGATCCGGTGGACTTCGAGATCGGGCGCCGCCACGGGCTGCCGATCCGGACGGTCATCGGCTTCGACGGCAAGATGACGGCGGCCGCCGGCAAGTACGCGGGCCTCGATCGCTTCGAGACGCGCAAGCGCATCGTCGAGGACATGCAGGCGCTCGGCCTGATCGATCGGATCGAGCCGTATCGGCACGCCGTCGGCCTCTGCTACCGCTGCAAGACCGTCGTGGAGCCGCTCGTCTCGAAGCAGTGGTACGTGAAGGTGAAGCCGCTCGCCGACGCGGCGGACGCGGCGGTGAACGACGGCCGCATCACCGTGCTCCCGCCGCACTGGGCGAAGGTGTTCCACCACTGGATGGAGAACATCCGCCCCTGGTGCATCTCGCGCCAGCTCTGGTGGGGCCACCGGATCCCCGCGTGGTACTGCGACAGCGAAGAGAAGGTGTTCGTCTCGCGCACGGACCTGACGGCATGTCCGTCGTGCCAGCGCCCGCTGCGCCCGGAGACGGACGTCCTCGACACGTGGTTCTCGTCCGGCCTCTGGCCGTTCTCGACGCTCGGCTGGCCGGACGACACGCCGGAGCTGCGGACCTTCTATCCCACGGCGGTCCTCGTCACCGGCTACGACATCCTGTTCTTCTGGGTCGCGCGCATGGCCATGCTCGGGCTGCACCTGATGCGCGAGGTGCCGTTCCGCGACGTGTACCTGCACACGCTCGTCCGGGATCCCGAAGGCCAGAAGATGTCGAAGACGAAGGGCAACGTCGTCGACCCGCTCGACCTGCTCGACAAGTACGGCACCGATGCGCTGCGCTTCATGCTGGCGGGCATGGTCCTGCCGGGCGCCCGCGACATCCGCATCGCCGAGGACCGCCTGGAGGCGTCGCGCAACTTCGCGAACAAGCTCTGGAACGCCTCGCGGCTCGTGCTGTCGAACCTCGAGGGCTACGAGGCGTCGCGCGCGCGGCCGAGCGAGGCCGTGCCCGACCGCTGGATCCGCCGGCGGCTCGCGGCCACCGTGGCCGAGGTCCGCGACGCGCTCGAGAAGTACCGCTTCAACGACGCGGCGTCGGTGCTCTACCAGTTCGTGTGGAGCGACTACTGCGACTGGTACCTCGAGATCGCGAAGCGCTCGCTCTATCGCCCGGAGAGTCCGGCCGCGCGCGAGGCCACGCAGCACACGCTCGTGACGGTGCTGGAGGAGACGCTCCGTCTCCTGCATCCGCTGATGCCGTTCATCACCGAGGAGATCTGGCAGCGGCTGCCGCACGCCGGCGACTCGATCATGGTCGCGCCGTATCCGAAGACGGCCGCGCTTCCCGCCGACGCCGCGGTCGATCGGTTCGTCGCGCTGGTGATGGGCGCGATCACGACGGTGCGCACGATCCGCGGCGAGATGCGGATCGGGCCGGGCACCTCGCTGGAAGTCACGCTCCGTCCGCACGGCGACGACGCGGCGGTCTTCAGCGAGCATCGCGTGCTGATCGAGTCGCTGAGCCGGTCGACGGTCACCGTGGATCCGGCGGCCATGCGTCCGCAGGGCTCGGCCCTGGGCGTCGTCGGCGCCTCCGAGCTGTACGTCGCGCTCGCCGGCGTGGTGGACGTCGCGGCGGAGCGGCAGCGGATCCAGAAGGAGATCAAGAAGACGAACGAGACGATGGGCTTCACGCGGGCGAAGCTCGGCCGCCCGGACTTCGTCGAGCGCGCGCCGGCCGAGATCGTCGAGAAGGAGCGCGAGAAGCTCGCCGAGCAGGAGGCGTTGCACGCCAAGCTCACCGCGAGCCTCAGCTGGCTGGAAAACGATTGACGGTCATGGACCGTCAAGGTCAATGACGGCACGCGCTGACGTCGCGCCCCCGATCGTTCGCCTCGAGACCGTCGACTCCACGCAGCGTCATGCCGCCGCGCTCGCGGCCGACGGCGCCGTCGACGGCACCGCGGTCGTGGCCGACACGCAGACGCAGGGACGGGGCCGGCGCGGACGCGTGTGGCTCGACACGCCGGGCGAAAGCCTGTTGCTGTCCGTCGTGCTCCGGACGTCCTTGCCGCTCGCGCGGCTGCCAACCCTGTCGATCGCCGCGGGCGTCGCCGTCGCCGAGGCGCTGATCGAGAGCGCCGGCGTCGACGCGCGTCTGAAGTGGCCGAACGATGTGGTCATCGGCGGCCGGAAGATCGCGGGCGTGCTGCTCGAGCGCCACGGCGACGCCGTGATCCTCGGCATCGGCGTCAACGTCGCGCAGACGTCCGTCCGCGCTCGGCTCGCGCCGCAGGCGACCTCGGTGGCGATCGAGCATGGACGCGCCGATCGCGACGCGATTCTCGGCGCCATCCTCGCCACGGTGGCCCACTGGCGAGGCCGGCTCGAGCACGAGGGGTTTACACCGGTCCGGACGCGGTGGACCGTGCTCGCGAGCATGCTGGGGCGCCGCATCACCGCCGGCGAGGTGGTCGGGACGGCGATCGGACTGGACGATGACGGCGCGCTCCTCCTGGAGACCGAGACCGGCCCCACCCGCGTGCTGGCCGGGGACATCGTCGGTTGACACTCCGAGGGTGCGCTGCCTATACTGCACGAAATCTGGTATAGACGACAGCGGGCGATCCCTACATCTAGACATGGACGGCGGGCGACAGGAGGTTGAGTCGATGGGCATGTGGGTGGGGCGGGGACGCAAAGCACGCGCGGCGTACGGGTTCGATGACATCGCTCTCGTCCCGGGCGCGCTGACAGTCAACCCCAACGAAGTCGACATCACCTGGGAGCTCTGCGGACGCCAGTTCGAGATCCCCATCATCGCGGCGGCCATGGATGGGGTGGTTGGGCCGAAGCTGGCCATCGAGATGGGGCGCCATGGCGGTCTGGCCGTCCTGAACCTCGAAGGCGTCTTCGCCCGCTACGAGCGCCCGGAAGAAGTCCTCGACCGCATCGTGTCCGCCAGCCCCGAAGAGGCCACCAAGATCATCCAGTCCATCTATGGTGAGCCGATCAAGGAAGAGCTGATCCACCGCCGTATCGAGGAGATCAAGAAGGGGGGCGGCACGGTCGCGGTGTCGTCGATCCCGCAGCGTGCCGAGCGCTTCGGTCAGATCGCGCAGGAAGCCGGCGCCGACATCTTCGTGGTGCAGTCGACCGTGACCACCGCGCGCCACATCGCCACCGAGTACCCGCCCGTCGACCTCCGCAAGCTGAAGAAGTCGCTCGCGATCCCGCTCATCATCGGCAACGTCGTCACGTACGAGGCGTGCCTCGAGCTGATGGAGTGCGGCGTCGATGCGCTGCTCATCGGCGTGGGCCCCGGCGCGGCGTGCACGAGCCGTGAAGTGCTCGGGCTGGGCGTGCCGCAGGTGACGGCCACGGCCGACTCCGCGGCGGCGCGCGATTTCTACTACAAGCAGACCGGCCGCTACGTGTCGATCATCACCGACGGCGGCATGACGACCGGCGGCGACGTCTGCAAGGCCTTCGCGTCGGGCGCCGACGCCGTCATGATCGGCTCGGCCTTCGCGCGCGCGTCCGAGGCGCCGGGCCGCGGCTATCACTGGGGCATGGCGACGCCGCACCAGAACCTGCCGCGTGGCACGCGCATCCGCGTGGGCGTGTCGGGCTCGCTCGAGCAGATCCTGTTCGGGCCCGCGTTCACCGAGGACGGGACGCTGAACCTCGTGGGCGCGATCCGCACCTGCATGGGCTCGGTCGGCGCACGGAACATCCGGGAGCTCCAGCTGACGGAGCTGATCATCGCCCCGGCGATCAAGACGGAAGGGAAGGTCTTTCAGCAGGCGCAGAAGCTGGGACGGCCCCGCTAGATCGGGGGCCGCGGCGTGGAGAACGTCGACAAGATCGCAGTCCTCGATTTCGGCGGGCAGTACACCCAGCTCATCGCGCGCCGCATCCGGGACCTCGGGGTGTACTCCGAGATTTTCCCGTGCACACATCCGCCGCAGGACCTCCTCACGGGCGGCTACAAGGGCATCGTGCTGTCCGGTGGCCCCAACAGCGTCTACGACGACGGCGCGCCACTGCCGTCGAAAGAGATCTTCGAGGCGGGCATTCCGGTGCTCGGCATCTGCTACGGGATGCAGGCCATGGGGTACCTGCTCGGCGGCGAGGTCGTGCCTTCCGATCGGCGCGAGTACGGGAAGGCGAGCGTCCACCTGACCGGGACGAACCGGCTGCTCGAAGGCGTGAAGCCGGACGACGGCGGCCGCGTCGCCGTGTGGATGAGCCACGGAGATACCGTGCTGAAGCCTCCGCCGGGCTTCACCACGCTCGGCGCCACGACGAACAGTCCGGTGGCGGCCATGGCGGACGACGCGCGCAAGCTCTATGCGGTCCAGTTCCACCCGGAAGTCGTGCACACGCCGCAGGGCCGGCGCGTCTTCGAGAACTTCCTCGACCTCTGCGGCACGAGCCGCACGTGGTCGATGGCGTCGTTCATCGACGACACGGTGGCGGCCATTCGCGCGAAGGTCGGCCACGACCGGGTGCTCTGCGCCCTCTCCGGCGGGGTGGACTCGTCGGTGGTCGCCGTGATGATCCACCAGGCCATCGGGGACCAGCTCACGTGCGTCTTCGTGGACAACGGTCTCCTGCGGAAGGGCGAGGCGGAGGCGGTCGTCCACACGTTCCGCGACACGTTCAAGATCAACCTGATCCACGTCGACGCATCCGACCGATTTCTCGCGGTCCTACAGGAGATCACCGACCCCGAGGTGAAGCGCAAGCGCGTCGGGGCCGAGTTCATCGCGGTCTTCCAGGACGAGGCGAAGAAGCTCGGCGCGATCCCCTGGCTCGCGCAGGGGACGCTCTACCCGGACGTCATCGAATCGGTGTCGTACAAGGGCCCGTCGGCCACGATCAAGACGCACCACAACGTCGGGGGCCTGCCGCCCGACATGCAGTTCGGCCTGGTCGAGCCGCTGCGCGAGCTCTTCAAGGACGAGGTGCGGCGCATCGGTGAGCTCCTCGGTCTGCCGGCCGAGATCGTGTGGCGCCAGCCGTTCCCCGGTCCCGGCCTCTCGATCCGTGTGCTCGGAGAGGTGACGAGGGAACGGCTCGACATCCTCCGCGGCGCCGACGCGATCGTGCAGGACGAGGTCCGGTCGGCCGGGCTCGAGCGGGACCTCTGGCAGGCCTTCGCCGTCCTGCTGCCCGTACGCACGGTGGGCGTCATGGGCGACTTCCGGACGTACGCGAACGTGATCGCGCTGCGCGCGGTGACGAGCCAGGACGCGATGACGGCGGACTGGGCGCGGCTCCCGTACGATCTCCTGGGCGCCGTGTCGAGCCGGATCATCAACGAGGTGCCGGGTGTGAACCGGGTGGTCTACGACATCTCGTCGAAGCCGCCGGCCACGATCGAGTGGGAGTAGGTCGCGCGTTGGCGGCCGACTTCGTTCACCTCCACGTTCACTCGGAGTACAGCCTTCTCGACGGCGCCGCGCAGCTCGACAAGCTCGTCGACCGGGCGAAGGCCCTCGGCTTCAAGGCGATCGCCCTCACCGACCACGGGAACCTCTTCGGCGGGATCGACTTCTACCTGGCGGCGAAGAAGGCCGACATCAAGCCGATCCTCGGATGCGAGCTGTACGTCGCGCCGGGTGGACGGAAGGAACGCGGCAACCAGGACGGTGGCTACGAGGGCGCGAACCATCTGACCGTCCTGGTGCGGAACCAGGCCGGGTACCGCAACCTCATGAAGCTCGTGTCGAAGGCGTACCTCGAGGGCTTCTACTACAAGCCGCGCGTCGACAAGGAGCTGCTCGCCCAGCACGCCGACGGGCTCGTGGTGCTCTCCGGATGCCTGAACAGCGAGGTCTCGCGGCTCATCAGCGCCGGCGAGACGCTCAAGGCGCGCACGGCCGCGGGCTGGTACCGGGAAGTGTTCGGCAAGGACCACTACTTCATGGAGGTCCAGGCCCACGGGCTGGCCGAGCAGATCAAGGTGACCGCCGAGACGCGCCGGATCGCGGAGGCGATCGGCGCGCCGATCGCGGGCACCAACGACTCGCACTACCTCGAGGCCGGCCACTCGCGCGCGCACGAGGCGCTCCTCTGCATCCAGACCGGCTCCACGCTGAACGACCCGAACCGCTGGAAGTTCTCCACCGAGGAGTTCTACGTGAAGTCCGCGGAGGAGATGGCGGTGGTCTTCGGCGAGATGCCGGAGGCGTGCACCAACACCGTGCGGGTCGCCGAGCAGTGCGATCTGACGATCGACTTCGGCACCTTCCACCTGCCCAGGTACACGGTGCCCGAGACCCACACGCTGAACAGCTACCTGGAGGAGCTCGCGCGCCAGGGCCTGCGCCGGCGGTACGGCGCGACGCCGAGCGACGCGCTCGAAGAGCGGCTGCATCACGAGCTGGCCGTGATCGAGAAGATGGGCTTCGCCGGGTACTTCCTCGTCGTGTGGGACTTCATCCGCTACGCGCGCGAGCGGGGGATCGCGGTGGGGCCGGGCCGTGGCTCGTCGGCGGGCTCGCTCGTCGCGTACTGCCTTGGCATTACGAACATCGATCCGATCAGATACAACCTCCTGTTCGAACGATTCCTGAATCCCGAGCGAATCTCGATGCCCGACATGGACATCGATTTTGCCGACGACAGACGGGATGAGGTCATCAAGTACGTCGCCGAGCGGTACGGCCACGATCACGTCGCGCACATCATCACGTTCGGAACGATGGGCGCGAAGGCCGTCATCCGCGACGTCGGCCGCGTGCTCGCGATGCCGTTCGCCGACGTCGATCGCATCGCGAAGCTGGTCCCGGGCTTCCCGCTCAACATCACGCTCGACGACGCGTACCAGAAGTCGCCGCCGCTGGCCGAGATGGTGAAGAGCCAGCCGAGCGGTGAAGGAGCTCTGGGACATCGCGCGGGCGCTGGAGGGCTGCACGCGCCACGCCTCCGTCCACGCCTCGGCGGTCGTGATCTCGGACGAGCCGCTCGACGAGTACGTGCCGCTCTACAAGGACCCCAAGCGGCCGGAGCTCATCACCGGCTACGCGATGGGCCCGATCGAGAAGCTCGGCCTCCTCAAGATGGACTTCCTCGGCCTGCGCACGCTCACCGTGCTCGCCAACACGGCGAAGCTCCTCAAGGAGTCGCGCGGGATCGAGATCGACTTCGACACGCTGCCGCTCGACGACGCGAAGACGTACGCCGGCCTGGCGGAGGCGAAGACGTTCGGCGTCTTCCAGCTGGAGTCGTCGGGCATGCGCGAGGCGCTGCGCGGGCTCAGGCCCGAGCGGCTCGAAGACGTCATCGCGATGGTCTCGCTCTATCGCCCGGGCCCCATGGACCTGATCCCGGACTTCATCAACCGCAAGCAGGGGCGGGCGAAGATCACGTACGAGCATCCTGCGATGCAGAAGATCACGCAGGAAACGTACGGGATCATGATCTACCAGGAGCAGATCATGCAGATCGCCGTGGAGATGGCCGGCTTCACCATGGGTGAAGCGGACACGCTCCGGCGCGCCATGGGCAAGAAGGACCGCGAGCTCATGGCGAAGCAGAAGGAGAAGTTCCTCGCGGGCTGCGCCGAGCGCAAGACGTCAGCCGCCAAGGCCGAGAAGGTCTGGGAGCTGATGGAGAAGTTCGCGGGCTACGGATTCAACAAGTCACACGCCGCCGCGTATGCGCTCGTCGCCTACCAGACGGCGTACTTCAAGGCGAACTACCCGGTCGAGTTCATGGCGGCGCTGCTGACGTCGGAAATGGGCGACACCGACAAGATCGTGAAGTACATCGAAGAGTGTCGCGCCATGGGCGTGGAGGTGAAGCCGCCCGACGTGAACGGCTCGTCGGTGCAGTTCAGCGTCCACGACGACACGATCCGCTTCGGGCTCGCCGCCATCAAGAACGTCGGCGAGGCGGCCATGGAGTCGATCCTCAAGACCCGCGCCGCGGACGGCACGTTCACGAGCCTCGACGACTTCTGCGCGCGCGTCGACCTTCGCCTCGTCAACCGGCGCGTCGTGGAGAGTCTCATCAAGGCCGGCGCCTTCGACTCGATCGGGATGGCGCGCGCGCACTTGCTCGCCCTGCTCGACGCGGCCATGGAGAGCGGCCAGCGCCAGCAGCGCGACAAGGCAGAAGGGCAGGGGTCGTTCTTCGACCTGCTCCCGGCCGCGGCGCCGGCGCCCGTGCGCGCCGCCGACGCGGCGGCCGTGCCGGAGTGGGACGACGATCAGCGCCTCGCGTTCGAGAAGGAAGTGCTCGGGTTCTACGTCTCCGGGCATCCGCTCGCGCGGTTCAAGCCGCTCGTGGACTCGCTGGGGATCACGTCGTCGTCGGAGCTCGCCGCGCGGCCGAGTGGCAGCAAGGTCCTGCTCTACGGCCAGGTGACGAACCTCCGCGAGATCCCGACCAAGAGCGGCAACCGCATGGCGTTCGCCACGCTCGAGGACACCGACGGCGTGCGTCGACATCACGATCTTCCCGGAGCCCTTCAAGGCGGGCGCCGGGTACCTGCGGTCGCGCGACGTGTTGCTGGTCCGGGGGAAAGTCGACGACACGGAGAAGGGCCGGGTCGTGCTGGCCGAGGACATCCGGTTGCTCGAGCATGCGCTGGTCGGCAACGGACGGCCCGTCGCAGAGCAACGGCCCGAGCCAGCCGAACGCGTGTCGTGTGCGCGTCCCCGGCGAGGGCGACGTCACCACCGTACTCGAGAGTCTCCGCCGCGTGTGCAACGAGCACGCGGGCGGCGTGCCGCTCTTCGTTCACGTCCTCGTCTCGTCGCTCGAAGTCGTGGTGCGGGCCGCGAGCGTCTCCGTCGATGGCAGCGCCGAGCTGGCGGCGAAGATCGAGGCCCTGCTCGGGCCGGGAACGGTGACGGTGGAGCATGCCGGAAGGGCTTGACTTCGAGCAGCCGCTGCTCGAGATGGAAGCGCACATCGCGTCCCTGCGTGCGCTCGACGATCCCGTCGCGCACGGCGAGGAGATCACCAAGCTGGAGGAGCGCCTCCAGCGCCAGCGCCAGAAGACCTACGCGGCGCTGACCGCCTGGCAGCGCACGCAGCTCGCGCGGCATCCCAAGCGCCCGCACACGCGCGACTTCATCAAGCTGCTGTTCGACGACTTCGTCGAGCTCCACGGCGACCGTCTGCACGGCGACGACGCGGCGGTGGTCAGCGGCCTCGCGCTCTTCGAAGGGCGGGGCGTGGTGGTCGTCGGCCACCAGAAGGGGCGCGACACGCGCGAGAAGATCGCGCGCAACTTCGGGATGCCGCACCCCGAGGGGTATCGCAAGGCGCTGCGCATGATGCAGCTCGCCGAGAAGTTCGCCAAGCCGATCGTCACGTTCATCGACACGCCGGGCGCGTATCCGGGCACCGGCGCCGAGGAGCGCGGCCAGGCGGAAGCGATCGCGCACAATCTCCGCGTCATGGCCGGGCTCACGTCGCCCATCGTGACGATCGTCACCGGGGAAGGCGGGAGCGGCGGCGCGCTCGCGATCGGCATGGGCGAACCGCGTCTTCATGCTCGAGTACGCCGTCTACTCCGTGATCTCGCCGGAAGGCTGCGCCGCCATTCTCTGGAGCGACGCCTCGCGCGCGCCCGAAGCGGCGGAGAGCATGCGGATCACGGCGCCCGACCTGCTCCGGCTCGGCGTGATCGACGGCATCGTGCCCGAGCCGCGTCGGGGGCGCGCATCGCGACTGGGAGGGCGCGGCGGCGAACATCCGCGGCGTGCTGCGGCAGTCGCTGGCCGATCTGTCGTCGATGTCGGCGGCGCGCGCTCGTCGAGGAGCGCCAGGACAAGTTCCGGCGGATGGGCGTGTTCGAGGAGGAGTCAGTCCCGAGCCGCTGACGGCACTCGCGGAGGGCCCGGATTCATTCCGGGCCCGTAGCGTGGGGGGCCGGGGGGGCGCCCGGAGCCCCCCCCTCCAACAATCCGGCCGCCACGTCCTGGTCGGTCACCAGCACGTTCATGAAGCGCCCGCGCAAGGCGCCGCGCACGGCGTCGACCTTGCCCGGACCGCCGGCCACCGCGATGACCCACCGATCGTCGCGACGCGAGAGCGCCTGCAGATGCGGGCCGTCGACCGCGAGCACGCGCTGCACGAGGGCGCGCAGCTCCGGGCGATCGACGATCCGGCCGTCGGCGTCGAAGGGCTGATAGTTGATCTCGCCGACCACGCCCAGCTGCCGCAGGCGCTTGACGCTGACGCCGTAGGTTTCCGCGAGCGCACAGAAGCCCGGCGTCTGCTCGCCGATGAGGCCGATGCCCACGAGCGCGACGTCGACGTCCTGCGCGCCGGCGTAGATGCGACGGACTTCCGGATCCCGCAAGAGACGGCGCCGCTCGCGCAGGAGCTGCCGCGTCGATTGCAGGTGCTGGACGGGCAGCGCATACGCGGTCACGTGCGGCCGGTACTTCGCGGCGGCCATGCCCACGAGCGTGTTGGGCGAGATGTCGACGAGCTTCAGCGTGCTCTCGCCGGAGAGCGGGTAGAGGACCAGGTCGCGCAGGCGGCGCTCGCGCAGCGCGTGCACCGCCTGGTAGAGCGTGAAGCCGCACGAGAGGCCGACGCGCATGCCGTGGCCGGTGATCTTCTCGAAATACGCGGCGGCGGCGACGCCGAGCTCCTCGCGCACGTCCCCACGCCCGCCCGAGGCCACCACCACCGCGTCGCGCAGGCCGTACCGCTGGACGAGGGCGGTCTCCAGCGCCTGCGTGCGCGGCAGGTCCAGCTCGACGCGCACGAGCCCGTCGTCGTACGCGCGCTTGAGCAGCCGCGAGACGGTGGCGGCGGAGACACCGAGCGTGCGCGCGATGTCCTTCTGGCTCTGGGCCTGGCGGTAGTACAGCTCCAGGCACTGCACCATCTGCCGCAGCTCGGGACCGCCGCCGGAGAGGAATTTCATCCCGTGAAAGTCCTTGCTTGAGAAAGTGTACCTCGCTATCCTTCCTTTCGCAGGCTTTTCCCCGTCACCCACGTCACTACGGAGGTGTCAGCATGGGCAACCGGCGCTATGGTCCGCCGAGCGGGCAACCCGTTTCCCTCGGGGAGTACCACCAGTCGAAGGACGAGCTGGCCGGGTTGCCCCAGACCGTCTCCGAGAAGGTCCCGGTCACGAGCACGCCGAACATCTTCTCGTACAAGTCGCACATCTTCGCGAAGAACCCCGCGCTCGTGCAGCGCTACATCAAGTCCACCAAGGCCGACGTCGGCGGCGTCGGCGGCCACGTGGTGGCGGCGGACGAGGTGAAGTCCGATCATCGCGAAGTTCGTGCTCGACAACAACGGCTATCGCGGCGAGCCGATCTTCACGTCGCTCATCGTCACGCACACCGGCGACGACTGCGCGGTCACGGGGATCATGAGCGAGCACGCCGACATGAGCGTGGTCGACGAGCTCATGTGGGACGCGCTGCAGGAGGGCGCGAGCAAGGCGGCCGAGCTGGGTCTCTACGGCCCCGGCCAGGACCTCGTCGCGGACGCGTTCACGGGCAACCTGCGCGGCGCGGGGCCGGCCACGGTCGCGCTGCCGTTCCCGCGTGCGGAAGGACAACGCGTCGCAGACCGTGCTCGTGTCGTTCGCCGACAAGACCGAGCCGATGGCCTTCAACTACTTCGCGACGGGCGCGTACCTGCTGCCGCGGTTCAACACCGGGCTCATCATCGCCGCCTCCAGCATGAAGCGCGGCTACTTCTTCGACATCGTGGACCTCGACACGAAGGCGCAGGCGGTGGAGGCCGGCGCCCATCCGCGCGATCCGAAGGCCCTCGACGGCAAGATGGAAGAGCTCGCGAAGGGGCTCCAGGAGAAGGTCATCCGCCTGCGCGCGCCCGAGGACCTCTACGACATCGAAGGGCTCTGCCGCTCGTCGCGCTTCGTCATCGCGCGCATCTGGAGCCGGACCGAGAAGAACGAGCCCGGTCAGCTCGGCTACATCTGCTCGGCGGAGCGCCTGCACAACATCAAGACCAAGAAGGGCTTCACGTACGGCGGGAAGGACGACCCGGTGCTGCTCGCGTTCGCGCAGGGCGACTGGCCGGCCCCGGGCGAGATCACCTCGCCGTGGGCCGCCTGCCCGATGGTGGCGGGGGACTGCCGGGGCAGCCACAACCTGCACATCCTGCCGATGCCGATCAACTCGCAGACGTCGTTCTGGTCGGGCCCGATCATCAGCGCCATCACGCTGTCCTGCAACATCCACACGGGACGCATCGGCGCCATCTCCGACCAGTTCTCCCTCGGCACGCCGTGGGACTCGGTGCGCCGGCAGGCGTCCGACCTCGCGATCCAGTTCCGCAACGCGCACGGGGTGAAGCAGCCCGCCACGCTGCACGAGGACGAGCTCGAGTACCAGGAAGGCTGGAAGGAGCGCCGCGCGCGGCTGGAGAAGCAGTTCCAGGTGCAGCCGCCGCTCACGTTCGGCAGCAATGGCCACGGTTCGGCGAACGGCAGCGCTCAGGCCCAGAAGGCCGGCGCCAGGGCAAGCGGGCGGCCCGAAGAAATCGATTAGCCCGAGGGCCCGCGCGCGCGAGAATGAACGGGGCCAGAGCCGACTCTGGCCCCGTTCGTTTGACTTGATATGGGGTGGATGCTACGGTCGAGACAGCACCCCAACTGCCGCTGAACTATGGCGAAACTTCACCTCATCACGTACGGCTGTCAGATGAACGAATACGACTCGGAGCGAGTCGCGGGACTCCTCCGGGACCACCACTACGAGCTCACCGAGAGCGAGACGGACGCCGACCTGGTCCTCGTCAACACCTGCGCGATCCGTGAAAAGGCGGAGGACAAGGTGTTCTCGAAGCTCGGCGAGCTCGCCAAGCTCAAGCGCGAGCGGCCGGGGCTGATGGTGGGCGTCATGGGATGCATGGCGCAGCTCCACAAGGCCGAGATCCAGCGGCGCGCGCCGCAGGTCGATCTCGTGTTCGGCTCCCCCGCGATCGCGCGGGTGGGGGAGCTCGTCGAGAAAGTGCGGCGCGAGGGCCGGCCCGTGCTCGAGACCGGCGAAGGCCCGCTCGTGAAGATCACCGCGAAGCCCGCCGGCGCGTCGCGCCTCAAGGCGTACGTCACCGTGATGGAAGGGTGCGAGAAGCACTGCACCTTCTGCGTGGTGCCCACCACGCGCGGCCGCGAGCGCAGCCACTCGCCCGCGTCGATCGTCGGCGAGGTGCGCGAGCTCGTGGCGGAAGGCTGCCGCGAGGTCACCTTGCTCGGGCAGACGGTGAACGCCTACGGCCGTGACCTGACGCCCCCCACCGATCTGGCGGCGCTGTTCGAGGCCGTGAACGACGTCGACGGGCTCGCGCGCATCCGCTTCACCACGTCGAACCCGTACAACCTGACGCCGCGGCTCATCGCGGCCGTGCGCGACGTGCCGAAGGTGTGCGAGTGGTTCCATCTGCCCGCTGCAGTCGGGCGCCGATCGCATCCTCGAACGCATGAATCGCGGCTACACGAGCGCGCGGTACCTCGCGCTGATCGAGGCGCTGCGGGACGCCGTGCCGGATATGTCACTCTCGACCGATCTCATCGTCGGCTTTCCCGGCGAGACCGACGACGACTTCGCGGCGACGCTGGCGATGGTCGAGCGCGTCGGCTACGACAACGTCTTCGTCTTCCGGTACTCGCCGCGGCCGGGCACCCCGGCCGCGAGCATGGCGGATCAGATCCCGGCCGCCGTCAAGGCCGAGCGCAACGCGCGACTGCTCGAGATGACCACGCGGGTCGGTCAGGCGCGGAGCCGGCGCCGCCTCGACGAGACCGTCGAGGTGCTGGTCGACGGCGTCGCGAAGAAGAATCCCGGTGAGCTGTCCGGACGCACACGCTGTAATCGCATCGTGAACTTCGATGGGCAGGGGCAGGTGGCCGTCGGCGACCTCGCCCAGGTCCGCGTCACCGAGGTCCTCCCTCACAGCCTGCGCGGCGCGCTCGTGGCAACGCCAGAGGAGGCCGTATGTTTGTCGAGATGAAGGTGCGCGGGCTGGCGCTCGACCCGCTCTCGAACCTGCCGATCATCATTCTCCGTGACGAGGAAGACAAGCGCTCGCTGCCGATCTGGATCGGCATCTACGAGGCGAACGCCATCGCCCTCGAGCTCGAGAAGATCGAGACGCCGCGCCCCATGACGCACGACCTCATCAAGAACATCCTGGAGACGATCGAGGCGCGGGTGGTCAAGGTGATGGTGACCGACCTCAAGGAGAACACGTTCTACGCGGTGCTCCACCTGCAGCTGGGCGGCAGCGAGTACACGGTGGACTCCCGGCCGTCCGACGCGATCGCGCTGGCGCTCCGGGTGGGCGCGCCGATCTTCGTGGACGAAGAGGTCGTGCGCAAGGCGAAGAACCTCGAAGGCGGCAAGGAAGGGGAGCCGGTGAAGGCGGACGATCCGGATCGCCTGCGGGAGTGGCTGCAGAACATCAAGCCGGAGGATTTCGAGAAGTTCAACAAGGCGTGACGACGGCCCGATCGTGAAGATCGCTCTCTTCACCAACAACTACCTGCCGTTTCGCGGCGGCGTCACCACCTCGGTGGAGACGCTCCGCCGGGGACTCGAGGCCCGCGGTCACGCGGCCTGGGTGTTCGCGCCGCGCTTTCCCGGCGCCGCCGACACGACCGACCACATCGTGCGCTATCCCTCGCTCCCGGCCGCGACCTATCCCGAGTTCGCGCTGGCGGTGCCGTGGTCGCGCGCGGTGTCCCAGCGCGTGCGCGCCGAGCGGTTCGACGTCTTCCACGCGCACCATCCGTTCCTCCTCGGCCCGCTCGCGCGCCGGCTCGCGCACCGCGAGCGCCGCGCCCTCGTGTTCACCTACCACACGCGCTACGACAAGTACGCGCACTACGTCCCGCTGCCGCGCCGTCTCGTCGAGGCGGCCGCGGTCGGCATCAGCACGCGCTTCGCCGCGCGCGCCGACGCCGTCATCGCGCCGTCCGCGCTGATCCGCGACGAGCTCACGGCGCGCGGCGTGCGCACGCCGATCGCGGTCGTGCCGACGGGCGTGGACCTCGCGCACTTCGCGCCCGGCGACACCGCCGGCGCCCGTCGCGAGCTGGGGCTCGCGGCCGATGACCGCGTGCTGCTCTACGTGGGCCGGCTGGACCGCGAGAAGAGCGTGGAACGGATCCTGACCGCCTTCGAGCTGGTCGTCGGCACGGTCCCGCGGGCGCGCCTGGTGCTCGTCGGGCACGGGACCGAAGCGGACGCGCTTGCGCCGCCGTGCCCGCGCGCTGCCCGTCGGCGATCGCATCCACTTCCTCGGCGTGCGGCCCCACGAGGCGCTCGTCGAGTGTTACCGGGCCGCCGATCTCTTCGTCTTCGCGTCCGAGACCGAGACCCAGGGGCTCGTGCTCGCCGAGGCCGCCGCGTGCGGGCTGCCCGCGGTGACGGTGAGCGGCCCCGGGTGCGACGAGGCCGTCCGTGACGGCGAGACGGGCGTGCTCACCAAGCCCGACGGCGCCTCCCTCGCCGAGGCCGCCATCGGCCTGCTGCTCGATCCCGAGCGGCGCGCGCGGATGGCCGCCCGCGCGCGCGCCGTGGCCGAGCGCGAGTTCGACGTCCGTCTCCAGATCGACCGGACGCTCGACCTGTACACGGAAGCGGCCGCCCGCGTGGAGGCTGGCGTCTCCTGAGCCGGGCCATCCGCGTTCTCCTGCGCGGGGAGTGGAGTGGGCGGGAGGGACAGGGGCTCCTGTCGTCGGACCAGCGCGTGCGCACGCTGCGCAAGGTGCTCGTGACCTACCCCGACGTCCGCCACATCCTGCCCGACCGCGTCAGCCTCGAGCCGGCGACGGACCCGGCCGTCATGGAGACGTTGAAGCATTTCCTCGAGCGTCAGCACTGGCTCCTCACGGGGGTCGTCCTCGAATGACGTCGACCCGGGGCGAGGCCCTCCGCCGGATCGAGAAGGAGATCGCCGGAGAGAAGGCGGCCGCGCTGGGCCGGGCCGGGGAGCGGCTGGAGCAGGCCCTCCAGGAGACGCGCGAGGCCGCCGACCGCCTGCTCGCCGCCCGCGACGCGGCCGAGCACGAGCGGCGGTCGGAGGACTACACCATCGCGCGGCGCCGGGCCCTCGACGCGCGGCTTGCCCTCCTGATCCAGCGGGAAGCCCTCGGACTGCGCCGGCACGTCACCGTCGACCAGCAGTTCCCGGAGCCGCCTGACCTCAAGACCGTCCTCGCACAAAATGGACGGTCGGACGGTCGGTTGCCACCCAAGGGCTGAGGATGATCTGGAATCCAGGCGCGGAGACGATGACGGCCGACGAGCGGCGCGCGCTCCAGCTCGCCCGCCTGCGCGAGACGGTCCGGTGGACGGTGGAGCGCGTGCCGGTGATCCGGGCGCGCGTCGGCACGCCGGAGATCCGGAGCCTCGACGACCTCCAGGCGCTGCCGTTCACGCGGAAGACCGACCTGCGCGAGCACTATCCCTTCGGGCTCTTCGCGGTCCCGCGGACCGAGCTCGCGAGAATCCACGCGTCGTCGGGCACCAAGGGCAAGCCGACCGTCGTCGGCTACACGGCCGGCGACCTCGACGTGTGGCGCGAGGTGATGGCGCGAGTGATGGTCGCGGCCGGCGCCCGGCCCGGCCACACGCTGCACAACGCCTACGGCTACGGGCTCTTCACGGGCGGCCTCGGCTTTCACGACGGCGGCGAGCGCATCGGGATGACCGTGGTCCCGGTCTCCTCCGGCAACACCGCGCGCCACCAGATGCTGCTCCAGGATTTCCGGCCCGACGGGCTCGGCGCCACGCCGTCGTTCGCGCTCCACATCGGCGAGAGCCTGCTCGCCGCCGGGCGGTCGCCCGCACGAGCTCGGCCTGAAGTACGGGATGTTCGGCGCCGAGCCGTGGACCGAAGGGCTGCGGCGCGCGCTCGAGCGCGTGTGGGGCTGCCCCGCGTACGACGTGTACGGCCTGTCGGAGATCATCGGACCCGGCGTCGCCGGCGAGTGCGAGGCGCGCGAGGGGTTGCACGTCGCCGGACGATCACTTCCTGCCGGAGATCGTGGATCCCGCGACGGGCGCGCCGCGCGGCGAGGGCGAGGAAGGGGAGCTCGTGGTGACGACGCTGACCAAGCGCGCGCTGCCCATGCTCCGCTACCGGACGGGCGACATCACCGCGCTCACGACCGCGCCGTGCCGGTGCGGGCGCACGTCCGCGCGCATCGCGCGGCTCAAGGGACGCGCCGACGACATGCTCGTCATCAAGGGCGTGAACGTCTATCCGTCCGAGGTCGAAGCGGCGCTGCTCACGATCGCGGAGCTCGAGCCGCACTATCAGCTCGTCGTCGATCGCACGGAGACGCTCGCGCGCGTGGAGGTCCACGTCGAGCCCGCGGCGCTGCTGCTCGCGCGGTGCGGCGGCTTCACGGAGCGCCATCCCGAGCTGGACGCGCTGCGCGTCCGGATCGCCGACTGCGTGCGCGTCGCGATCGGTCTCGGCGTCGAGGTCCACCTCGTCCCACCGCAGACGATTCCGCGCTCTGAAGGAAAGGCGGTCCGTGTGGTACATAGGGACGCATGACAGGACTCCGCTTCGGCCAGCCCGCGCCGGATTTCACGCTCCCGTCCACGGGGGGCGGCCAGATCCACCTGGCCGAGCTCCGTGGCAAGGACGTCGTCCTCGTCTTCTACTGCTACGACTGGGGCAGCATCTGAACGCCTGAGCTGGGCGGCCTGGGCCAGGTCGCAGCGAAGGCCGCGGAGCGTGGGGCGATGCTGCTCGGCATCAGCGCCGACAGCCCGTTCTCCCACGCCGCGTTCCTGGAGGCCCGGAAGATCTCGTTCCCGCTCCTGAGCGACATCCATCGCACCGCGATCCGTGCGTACGGCGTCCTGGACGAGGACCGGAACGTGGCGTGGCGTTCGACGTTCGTGGTGGATCGGGAGGGCGATCCTGCGCTGGGGCCAGGCCGGCGACCGTCAGATGGTCCGCGACGGCGCGGAGGTTCTCCGGGTCCTGGACGTGATCGAGTCACTGCGTAAGAAGCAGTAGCCCGCCGCGATCAGCCGTCGGTAGTCCCTCGCTCGAAACCCCCGGGCATTATGTCGACCACGCCACGAGCGTCTCGCTCCTGGCGTGGTTGACATAATGCGGCTTATCGGCACTTAGACCAGCGGGGCGGGGCCCTCTAGGGCTGCTTCGGCGCCTCTCGATCCGGCTCTTTGGCGTCGACCGTCGGCGCGTCCTTCGCCGGCTCCTCCTGCGGCGGCGACGGTTCGCACGCCGCCACCGTCACCATGGCGACGAACCTCTCGTCGATCGCGTCGAGCGGACGCGCGCCCGCCTTCCGCAGCACGGCGTGCGCTTCCTCGCACGGCCGCCCGCCCGGGATCGCCGGCGCCGGCAGCGGCGCCGTGAGATTCCCGGTGCCGCGCGGATGGATCGGCCGGCCATCGGCCCGGACGTTGTCCGCGATGTAGGCGCGCGGCGGCGTGTCCGCCGGGTCAAAGTTCACCACGATGGCGTCCCTCATGTCGCTCGCGCCCCCGTAGTAGTTGCCGACCACGTTGATCCAGACCCCGTCGCGGATGTCCGTGGCGATCCCGCGCTGCCAGCCCCAGACGACGTTGTGGCGCATGTCGACGGTCGTGTCGGTCGCCACGCCGGTGGTCATCTTCACGAGCGGATTGCGCTGCCGGGCGCCGACGAACAGATTGTTGTAGAGGCTGATCCGCGCGGGTCCGTACGAGATCAGCATGTTCTTCTCGTGGAACCGCGGCTTGGCCAGGATGCTCCAGCGCACCGTCACGTCGCGGGCGCCCTGCGTGATGTCGATGTTGCCGTCGGCGGCGCCGTGGGTGGAGACGTGCTCGATGAGCACGTTGTGCGCGGCGTTCGTGATCTGGATGCTGTCGTTCTTCGCGTTGCGGATCCTGAGGCCGCGCACGATCACGTCATGGGCGCCCTTGTTGCCGCGGATGACGATGCCGTGGCCGTCGAGCGTGATGCCGGGGGCCGGCGCGGTCGTGCCGTCGATGGTCACGAAGCCGCCGGTGACGTACAGCTCCATGGCCGTCCGGATCACGCCGCCCACGGCGAACACGATCGACCGATCGCCGCCGCCGGCCAGCGCCTCGCGCAACGTCCCCGGCCCCGCGTCGGCCAGACTGGTGACGGTGACGACGAGCTTCCCCGTGCCACCCGGCGTGTCGGCGCCGAACCCTTGACCGGCCGCGGGCGCGGCGAGCGCCCAGGCCACGGCGCCTCCCGCCAGGGCCACGAGAGCACGAAAGCGGCGCGATAGGTGCGATCGTCTCGTCTGAATGGAGGGATCGTAGGCGGGGTCGGGGCCGTCGTCAACCGGGCCTCGAGAACGGGGAATCCTAGCCGCTGACCCCCAGACTCGCCAGCCGCCCGCGGATCTCGCTCTCGCGCCGCAGCTTCGGCACGTCCTTCAAGAGCCGCTGGTACGTCTTGATCGCGTCGTCGCGCTTCCCGGAGAGCTCCTGGCTGCGCCCGAGCCCGATCAGGAGGTCCTCGTAGTAGAACTGGCCCGGCTTCTCGCCGGCGAGCGCCTCCGTGTACGCGGTGATCGCGCTCCCGAAGTTGCGCTCGCTCTCCCACGTCGCGGCGATGCCGGCGCGGGCGAGCGTGCGGATCGTCGCGCTCTCGGCCCGGGCGCGCGCGATCTCATAGGCCGCGCGGGCCTGCGCGTACTGGCCGAGGTCGAAGCGGAGATTGCCGAGCTCGTACGCGCTCTGCGACGCGAGCGGAGCGCCCGGCGCCTGCGCCATCGCGGCCTCGAGCGCGGTCATGGCGGCGGTGCGTGCCGCGGCGGGCGCCTGGCCCCCGCGCAGAGCGTAGGCCTGCGCCAGTCCGTCGGCATGGACCGCCTGCGCGCGCTCGGACTGGGTACTCAGCCAGAACCAGGCGCCACCGACCACGAGGACGAGGCCGAGCACGCCGAGACCGACCGTGACCAGCAGCCGCGGCGTCAGACGCGCGAGGAGCTCGTTCACGAGGCGGCGGGCGTCGTGGCCGGCCGCTCGACCCACAGGTCGCCCTTGACCACGGCGCCGTCGGCGGCGGTGAAGCTGCCGCTCCGGACGGAGCCGGTGAACGAGCCACTGGGGAGGACCTCGACGCGGGTGTTGGACGAGAGATTGCCGCGGACGCTGCCGGCGATCACGATCGCGGTCGCCGCGATGTTGGCGTCGATCCGCGACTCGGGGCCGACGTGCAGCGTGCCGTCCAGCACGATGTCGCCCTCGAACGAGCCGAGCATGAGCACGGTCCCTTCGCCCTTGATCTCACCCTTCATCGTCATGCCCGCGCCGACGATAGTGGGCGCGTGGGCCGGCGGCGCGTAGGCGGCGCCGGACCCATCGGCGAGGCCGAAGAAGCGGAGGAGCGCTCTCATCTCAGTCTCAGTCCACGGCGGTACTGGCGGCCACACCCGTGGCAGCGTTTCCACCCAACGAACACTCGACGGACCACGCGTCCGCAATGCGGGCACCGCTGGTACACACGCCACCCATACGCCAGTCCCACGCCTGCGAGGAGCGCCACGCCGACTGGAAGCGTCAGCGAGCTGCCGAGCACCGCCTCCACCAGAGCATGCTAGGAAAGCGGTCGCGGGGTGTCAACAAAACCGTCACGCGACCTCGATGAAGAGGCTCCCCGCCTCCTCCGTCACGGCGTAGCAGGCCAGCGTCACCGCGGGATTGTTGGTGTTGGCGCCGGTGCGGACGTCCCAGCGCCAGGCATGCCAGGGACACGCGATCACCGCGCCCTCGAGATCCCCGTCGGCCAGGGGCCCGCCGCGATGCGGGCAGGCGTTGTCGATCGCGTAGTAGCGCCCCTCCACGTTGAAGAGCGCCACGGCGCGCCCGGCCGCGTCGACCACCCGTTTTTCTCCGGGGCCGATGTCCCCTGCCCCCGCGACCCGCACGCGCGCCGTTCCCCCCGTCATCTCCGATCCCTCCGGTGTCCGTGACGTTCGTCGCGATCCTTCACGCCGTCCGCCACGGTCGGTCCTGTCGAGGTCGCTGTCAAGAAGATTGCAAGACGATGGGGCGAGGAGGACCGCGTCCCCATGAGCTCCACCGGATTCCACGAGGCCGAGCAACACCTGGCGCCCGCGACGCGCGACATGCATCGCGCCATCGTCAGCTTGATGGAAGAGCTGGAGGCGATCGACTGGTACCAGCAGCGCATGGACGCCACCCATGACGGCGAGCTGCGCGACATCCTGCGCCACAACCGCGACGAGGAGAAGGAGCACGCCGCGATGGTGCTCGAATGGATCCGCCGGCGCGATCCACGCTTCGACGCCACGTTGCGCGAGTACCTCTTCACCGGCGGCTCGATCGTCGGACGCGAGCAGGCGATCGAAGCGGGCGAGGCGCCGGGGAACGGTGCGGGACACCCGCGCGCCGCGCGCGTCACGGCGACCGTGGGCTCGCTCCGAGGAGGACGATGAGTATGGACACGCTGCGTCGAGAGGCCGCTCCGCTGTCCGCGCCTGTGTGGAAAGAGGTCGACGAGGCCGTGGGGCAGGCGGCGCGTCACGTGCTGACCGCCCGCCGCGTCGCCACGTTCGACGGTCCGCACGGGTGGGATCAGCTCGTGGCCTCGCGCCTCGGAACGATGATGCCGTGCCGGACACGCGAGGGAACAGCGACCGTGTGCCGGCCCGAGGTGGTGCTCCTCGCCGAGGTCCGCGCGGAGTTCAGCCTCCCGTGGCCGGCGATCGAAGTGTTCGAGCGCGGCGCCACGCGCCTCGACACCAAGCACGCGGAGGAAGCGGCGCGCGAGGTCGCGCTGGCCGAGGATCGCCTGGCGCTCTACGGCGATCCCATCGGCGGTGGCTTCCTCACGTCGCCGGAGTCGCCACGCGTCAAGGCCGGCGAGTGGACGATGCCCGGTCGCATGATCGCGGATGTCCTGAAGGCGATCGAGATCCTCGACACGCGCGGCATCGGTGGGCCGTACGAGCTCGTGCTGTCGCCGGGCCGGTACTTCGAGTACCTGCAGGCCGAAGGCGACCACGGGTATCCCGCGGCCCGGCAACTGCGCGAGGTGCTCCGGGCGGTCCACCGCTCGCTGGTCGTCCGCGACGCCGGGCGCCGTCTTCTCGGTCCGGGACGGCGATTTCGTCCTGAGCGTCGGCGGCGACCTCAGCGTGGGCTATCGCCTGCACGATCGCGACGCGGTGCACCTGTTCTGCGTCGAGACCCTCGGGGCGCAGATCGTGACGCCGGACGCGGTGTGTCTCCTCGAGCCGTGATCCCGGGAGAACCTCCCCGCTCGGGAGACTCTCCCTGCCATGGCAGAAATGACCACAAGCGCGTTTCACGTTTAGAACCAGCGAGTTAACGATCCGCCGCTGATGGCAGCGTCGTTGCCCCCTGTTCGGGAGCACGTTCGAGTGTTCTCGAAAGGGGCGTCGATGACCACGTCAGATCCGCCGAACGCGCACGCGACCTGGCAGCTCCCCTGGTTGCGCGTCTCGTTGATCCTCCGCCAGATGGCGGGCAACTCGGAGTGCCGCCGGGAGGACGTGGCCGCGATCCTCGCCATGCGCCGTCACATCATGCAGGACGGCTGGTTCAATTGAGGGCCTCGCCCCGTGTGATAGCGTAAGGGTCTGTTGCGGAGCTCACACCCCACCGAATTGTAGGAGTTGCCGTGCGTCGTCGCTTGCTGGTCCTGGTCGTTGCCCTGCTGCTGGTCGCGCCGCAGACGTTCTCCACCGCCCAGACTCCGAAGCGTGAGACCCCGATCCACCATCTCGACCGTGGGTTCAGGAATCTCGATCCCGCGTACGCCTATCCGATGGTCGAGCGCGCCCGGCGCCTCGTCCGGCGGACTCTCGAGGGATGGCCGGCCCAGGGGACGCCGCTCGAGGTCCTGTCGAACGATGGGGCCGCGATCCGCGCGAACGGGGTCAAGCCGACCCTCACCTGGATCGGGCACTCGACCTTTCTCGTCCAGCTCGGCGGCCTCAACATCCTCACCGATCCGAACTGGGGCGACCGCGCCAGTCCCGTCCGCTTCGTCGGGCCACGCCGCATCATCCCGCCCGGCCTCAGGTTCGAGGACCTGCCGCCGATCCACGCGGTCGTCGTCTCGCACGATCACTACGACCACCTCGACGAGGCCACCGTGCGGCGCCTCGCCGCGACGTACCAGCCGCGTTTCTTCGTGGCGCTCGGGATGAAGGACCTGCTCACACGCTTCGGCGCGACCGACGTCGTCGAGCTCGACTGGTGGCAGGCCTCGACGTGGCGAGGCGTGACGTTCACCGCGGCCCCTGCGCAGCATTCGTCGGGACGATGGCTCACCGATCAGAACCACCGGCTGTGGGCCTCCTGGGTCGTCGGCACGCCGAAGCAGCGGCTGTACTTCGCGGGCGACACGGGCTACTTCGCCGGCTTCAAGGACATCGGCGCGCAGCTCGGCCCGTTCCAGGCCGCGCTGCTCCCGATCGGTGGCTACGCCGGCTGGGGCACGCATCACCCCAACCACATCAACCCCGAGGAAGCCGTGCAGGCCTTCGAGGATTTACGCGCCGCGGTCCTCGTGCCGATGCACTGGGGCACGTTCGAGCTGAACCGCGAACCCTTTCACGAGCCGCCGGACCGGCTCCTGAGCGAAGCGCGACGGCGCGGCCTCGACACGCACGTCAGGTTGATGAATCCCGGCCAGGAGATCGGCTGGTAGAGGGCATGTCCACGAGCCTCAGCATCGCCAGACAGCGCGCCGCGAGGTCGTAGGACGCGCCCCCGCGAAGCGCGCGGTGGCGGCGCTGGCCGCTCGCGCCGCGCGTGTCCAGCAGGATCTCCCACCGCGCGCCGCGCGGGTGGGCGGGCAGCACGAAGTCGATCGGCTCGTGATACGCGTTCACCAGGATCATCAGCGTGTTGTCGACGTGCATGTCCCGGATCCAGTACCGCAGGCTGTCCATGATGAGCTGCAGCGTCCGCGGGTGCGTCATGTCCAGCGTGTTGCCGCATCCCGTGTCGGGGCGACGAGTCCGCCGCTCGTCGCGCGCGAGATCCGCATCGGGGTGACCGATCGTGTAGCCTGGACGCGTTCTCACCAGCGCTGCAGGGACTCAAGAATCACGCCAACGGACCCTGTATACTGCACGCGCAGGGGGGTCGGTTCGTCGCCGTGCACTGCTGTTCATACGCAAGGAGCATCGCTCATGGCCGTGAAACTCTTCGTCGGCGGCCTCTCCTACTCCACGTCCACTGAAAGCCTGCGGGAGGCGTTTGCCGCCGTGGGTCCCGTCGAGTCCGCCACGATCGTCACCGACCGGGACACGGGCCGCTCGCGCGGCTTTGGGTTCGTGGAGATGGCGACGCCGGAGGGGGCAGATCAGGCGGTGAGCCGCCTGAACGGCGCAAGCCTGGACGGCCGGACGATCAAGGTCGAAAAGGCGACTGGCGCCGGGCCCGGCGGCGGTCGCGGCCCGCGGCGCTAGCTAACTCGCGCGGCCGACCGGCTCCCCGAGGATCTGGATGTCCTCTTCCAGGGTGACCTGGAAGTGCGTCCGCACGCGCTCGCGCGTCAGTTCCATCAGCTCGATGACGTCCGTCGCCCTGGCGCCGCCCCGGTTGATGATGTAGTTCGGGTGCTTCGCCGAGATCTCGGCGCTCCCGACGCGCTTGCCGCGCAGGCCCGACTTCTCGATGAGGCGGACGGCGCTGAGGCCGGGCGGATCCTTCCAGATCGTGCCGGCCGACGCGAGGGCCAGCGGCTGCGCGATGTTCTTCTGCTTGAGGCGCTGCTTCACGTCGCGCTGGATCTCCCGCGTCGTGCGCCGCTGGAAGCGCAGGCGGCAGCCGACGACCACCGCGCCGGGCGGGAGGTCGATGCGCCGTTCGGCCATGGGCGTGGTCGAGGGCTTGTGCTCGCCGAAGCTGCCGTCCGGGGACAGGTAGTACACCGCCGAAAGGTAGTCGCCGATCCAGCCGTCCGCGGTGCCCGCGTTCGTCGCGATGGCGCCGCCCACCGTGGCCGGGATCCCGACCAGCGGCTCGATCCCGCCGAGCTCATGGGCCGCGGCATGCCGGATCAACGCCGCCAGCCCCATGCCGCCTCCCACGACGGCTTCTTCCCCGTGGAAGTCAGCCCGCGCCAGGCAGCCCTCGAGCTTCATCACCACGGCGCGGACGCCCCCGTCGCGCACGAGGACCTTGTTGCCGCCGCCCAGGATCACCAGCGGCAGCTGCTGGCGCTCGGCGAATGCGAGGGTATGTCGGACGTCATCCAGATCTTGAGGGGCTACGAAGATGTCCGCCAACCCTCCGGTCCTCAGCGACGTGTAGAAGCTGAGGGGCTCCTTGAACCGCACCGTTCCCCGAACCTCTCCTAGCATGGACGCTCCCTGGACGGGTGAGTTCCTGGGGGCCTTGAGCGGCAAGTCCCGCGCCATGCCTGAGATCCGACAACTAGTTGAAAAGACGCGCACGAACGCAAGCGCAAGGGGGTGAGCGTTACGTCAGCGTCCTGACGGCTGTCAGCCGGTGGGCACCCCCGGAATTACACGGGGTGGCGGAGGGGGGTGTTCAGTAACGAACGGAGATTCCGAGCGAAAACCCGCTCGCGTCCAGCGTCCCGCCGAGCGGCCCCAGGGACGGGCCCCGCCCGTCGTCCCGACGGACGCGCATGAACTGGTACTCCCCGAACAGCTCGACGTTGTCGTCGAGCTTGAACAGCACCCCGGCACCCGCCTTGAGGTCCGTACGAGCCGTATCGACGAAGGCCGAGGGCCGGGCCTGCTCGAGGACCGAGTCGCCGTCGACGTTCTTCCGGGAGCCCGCGGTGACGTAGGGCTGGAACCGCTGGTTCCCCGGATCGGTGTTCGGGCTCAGCGGGACCCGCACCATGCGATCCACGGGCGTCGAGACGATCGTCGCCTCGAACAGTCCCCACGGCGTGGGGACGAGCAGACCACGGTCGGTGAACGTGATGGCGTTCTTGTCGAGCGCGGGCGCGCTCAACGAGAACCCGAAGTCGGCGAGGACGGTGGACTTCGGGAGCGTCGACTGGTCGGCGGTCGCGACCGACGTCATCACGAAGAGCACGGCGCCAGCCGCCGCAGCGAGCATGCGAGAACTCATCGCAAGCACGTGGGGAGTATACCCGAAGCTCGGGATGGAGAACACCGGAGCGCCCTGACACGGCTGTCACCCTCCGGACGCCCCCCGGACGAGGGGCGGCCGCCCCGTCTCGCAAGTTCGCGTCAGCGTACGTTGCGCGTCGCGGCACCACCCGTGGCACCCCCGTTGCTGCCCGGCCCCCGAGATGAGAACAGACGTGGTCGGGCTGGGCGTCGTCCTGGCCATGGGTGGTCTCGTGTACGGGTCCTCGCGGATCCCGGCGCACGCGACCATGCCTGGGCCCGCGGCTGCCATCGCCGGCGCGCCTCACACCCATGCGTCGTCCCGCGGCACCGACGATGCGAGGCGCGTGCGACCACTCCGCCACGCCTCTCGCCATAGCGCCGCGGTGATCGCGCGTCACGTGCGTGAGGCCGCGGCGCGTCACCGGCTGCCGGAGTCCCTCGTGGCGGCGGTCATCTCCGTCGAGTCGGACGCGAATCCGCGCGCCGTGTCGCGCCGTGGCGCGGTCGGGCTGATGCAGCTGATGCCGTCGACCGCCGCGATGCTCGGGGTCCGCGACGCGTTCAATCCGGCCGACAACGTCGACGGCGGCGCGCGTCACCTGCGCGATCTCATCGATCGATTCTCCGGCGACGTTCCGCTGGCGCTCGCCGCCTACAACGCCGGGGCGCAGGCCGTGCTCAAGCACAAAGGGGTGCCGCCGTATCCGGAGACGCGCGCCTTCGTCGCACGCGTCCTCAGCCGCGCGGCTGTCGCGCACGCCGGGACTCCGGCGAAGCCCGGAGCGGCCCCTGGCGCCACGCCGGCGCCGCCGTCCGCGTCGGAGCCGACACGCCTGCAGCTCACGCGGCACACGGTCGAGCCGCCGCGATCGAGCAAGAATGATCCGGGCGTCACGTCGGCGGCGTTCACCGATGGCCGCAGCACGGCGAACGCCTTACCGGCATCGGCGGCCGCGTCAGAGACTCAGGTCAGCGCGGCGGCGACGCCGCCTACCGTGCCGGCCGAAGCGCCGTAGCGATCGCGTCCGCGTCGTAGACGCACCCGCCCCAGGTGCCGCCGCCCACCTGCTGCAGCGCGGCCCAGAGCTTCGTGTCCGGTGAGAGGTCGGGGTCCGCCGCCAGGTCCGGCCGCGCGGCGCGCGTGGCGAGCAGCCGGTCCCCTTCCTCCGCGCCCACCGCGGTACCGGGCGCGCCCACGAGGTCCACGCTGCCTTCGAGACGGTTCCGATCGACGACGATCCGGATGAGATCGCCGTCCACGACCTTGCCGATCGGTCCGCCCGCGAGCGCCTCGGGCCCGACGTGGCCGATGCACGCGCCCGTGGACACGCCGGAGAAGCGCGCGTCCGTGAGCACGGCGACGTGCTTGCCGAACGTCAGATGCTTCAGCGCGGCGGTGATCTGATAGATCTCCTCCATCCCGGCGCCGAGCGGCCCGCGGCAGATCAGCACCAGCACGTCGCCCGGCTTGAGCCGATCGTCGCCGCGACTCTTGATCGCGGCGATCGCGTCGCGCTCGCGCGTGAAGACGCGCGCGGGCCCCGTCTTCCGGTAGACGCCGTCGGCGTCGACCACCGAGGGATCGATCGCCGTGCTCTTGATGACGGAGCCTTCGGGCGCGAGGTTGCCGCGCGGAAACGTCACCGTGCTCGTGAGGCCGCGCGCGCGGGCGCGGTCCGGATCCATGATCACGTCGTCGGGATCGACGCCGTCCGCGACGCGCAGCCGCTCGCGCATCGCGCGCCGCCGCGCCGAGGACTCCCACCAGTCGAGGTTCTTGCCGAGCGAGTCGCCGGAGACCGTGAGACACGTCTCGTCGAGCAGGCCGAGGCGTCGCAGATGGAGCATCACCTCGGGCACGCCGCCGGCGAGGAACACGCGCACGGTCGGATGGCCGACGGGACCGTTCGGCAGCACGTCGACGAGGCGCGGGACGCGCCGGTTGACCGCGATCCAGTCGTCCACGCGTCGGGCGCCGGAGGCCGGCCGCATGCGCGATCGCCGGCAGGTGCAGCAGCAGATTGGTCGATCCGCCGAACGCCGCGTGCACGACCATCGCGTTCCGCACCGCCGCGTCGGTGACGATGTCGCGCGTGGTGAGGCCGCGCGCGCGCAGCGCGACGAGCGCGCGGGCCGAGCGGCGCGCCATGTCGAGCCAGATCGGCTGTCCCGACGGCGCGAGCGCCGAGTGCGGCAGCGTCAGGCCGAGCGCCTCGCCGACCACCTGCGACGTGGCGGCCGTGCCGAGGAACTGGCAGCCGCCGCCCGGCGAGCCGCACGCGCGGCAGCCGAGGTCGGCGGCCTCCTCGAGCGTCATCTCGCCGTGCGCGAAGCGCGCGCCGATCGACTGGACCTTGCCGGCGTCCTCGCCGTCGCGCGGCGGCAGCGTCACGCCGCCCGGCACGAGCACGCTCGGCAGATCGCGCATCGCCGCCAGCGCCAGCATCATCGCGGGCAGCCCCTTGTCGCAGGTCGCGACGCCGAGCACGCCTTGCCGCGTCGGCAGCGAGCGGATCAGCCGGCGGAAGACGAGCGCCGCGTCGTTGCGATACGCGAGGCTGTCCATCATGCCGACGGTGCCTTGCGTGCGGCCGTCGCAGGGATCGGAGCAGAAGGCGGCGAAGGGCAGGCACTCGAGCGCCGCCAGCTCCCGCGCGGCCGCCTCGCATCAAGCAGGCCGATCTCCCAGTGGCCGGTGTGATAGCCGAGCGCGATCGGCGTGCCCGTCCGGCGCGCGGATCCCGCCCTGCGTGCTGAGGATGAGGTACTGCGGACGCCCCAGCTCGCGAGGATTCCATCCCATGCCCGCGTTCTGCGTCAGCCCGAAGATGTCGCCGCTCGGGCGCTCCAGGAGCATCTCCGCGGTGAGCGGCAGACGGCCGCGAGGACCGTCTCCCGCGGTGGTGATCTCCCACGTGCTCGGACTCGACTCGAGAATGCTCGCGGCGTCGATCTGCGCCATCTGTCCTGCTCCTATCCGAGCTCGTCGAGGGTCAGACGGAAGCTCGGGGCGAACGTCTCCATGAAGTACCGCACCTCCGGCAGATCGAGCGCGTCGACCGCGGCCCGGAGGGCGCTCGACGCCTTCGCGAACTCGTTGTTGCCGGCGGCCACCTCCTCGAGACACTTCACGTACGCGCACACCTTGTCCGCCGCCTTGACGAGCTCCCAGTGCGGCCGGTCGCTCTCCGCGGGGAACAGCAGCGGCCGGTAGTCGTCCTTGAGCGCCTCGGGCACCATCGAGAAGAGCCGATCGTGCGCCGCCGCCTCGATCTCGCGGTACGCGGCGCGGATCTCCGGGTTGAAGTACTTCACCGGCGCGGGCATGTCGCCGGTCAGGACCTCGCCCGCGTCGTGATAGAGCGCGAGCAGCGCCGCGCGCTCGGGGCTGACGTGCCCGCCGCAGTGCCGGTTCCGGATCACCGCGAGCGCGTGCGCGATCATCGCGACGCGCAGGCTGTGCTCCTGGATGTTCTCCGGATACGTGTTGTGCATGAGGCCCCAGCGGCGGATGAACTTCATGCGCGACAGGTACGCGAACAGGTGACTCATGAGTACAATTCCCTCAGCATGCCCGCCGCGGCCGCCATCGTCTCCGCCCTCCACGTCCTCGCGCTCGCCATCGGCCTCCCCGCGGTGTGGCTGCGCGGGCGCGCCCTCCGTGCCCCGCTCGACGCCGCGGGCTTCGGACGGCTGTTCGCCGCCGACACGGCCTGGGGCGTCGCCGCCGCGCTGTGGCTCGGGACGGGACTCCTGCGCGCGTTCGCGGGTCTCGAGAAGGGTAGCGCGTTCTACCTGGGCTCGTCGCTGTTCTGGACGAAGATGACGCTGTTCGTGCTCGTCGTGGCCCTCGAGATCCGTCCGATGCTGACGTTCATCCGCTGGCGCGCGCTCCGCGGCCGCGGCCAGACGCCCGACACGTCGGGCGCCCGCACGCTCTACGTCATCAACCACGTCGAGATGGCCGTGGTGCTCCTCATCGTGTTCGTGGCGAGCTTCATGGCGCGAGGGTTCGGCGCGCGCTAGCCGCGTGCGGGGTGCGCGGAGGTGATCTCCCCGCGGCGCCAGCGAAGGATCCGTGACACCGGCTGGCTCGCCATCCACTTCTGGGCGCCCTCCATGTACAGGTAGAGCACCGGCGTGATGTAGAGCGTCAGGAGCTGCGAGACGACCAGGCCGCCGACCACCGCGAGGCCGAGCGAGCGCCGCGCGTCCGCGCCGGCGCCGATCCCGAGGGCGATCGGCAACGTCCCGAGCAGCGCCGCCATCGTCGTCATCATGATCGGCCGGAAGCGCAGCAGGCAGCCCTGGTAGATCGCGTCACGCGGCGTCGCGCCCGCGCGCTCCGCCTCCATCGCGAAGTCGATCATCATGATCGCGTTCTTCTTCACGATGCCCACGAGCATGATCAGGCCGACGAAGCCGTAGACGTTGAGCTCGAGGTTGAACAGGAGCAGCGTCGCCAGCGCGCCGAGGCCTGCCGAGGGCAGCCCCGACAGGATCGTCAGCGGGTGGATGAAGCTCTCGTAGAGGACGCCGAGGATCAGGTAGATCACGAGGATCGTCACCAGCAGCAAGATCCCCTGCCCCTTGAGCGAGTCCTGGAACGCCTGGGCGGTGCCCTGGAACGTCATCGACACGGTGGCCGGCACGCGGAGCTCGCGCTGGACGGCCTCGACCTGCGCGACCGCGTCGGAGAGCGCGACCCCGGGCCGCGTGTTGAACGACACCGTGACCGCCGGCAACTGCCCGAGGTGGTTCACGGTGAGCGGCCCCACGCCAGGGACCAGCCGCGCGACGGCGTTGAGCGGCACGAGCGGCCCGCGGCCCGAGCGAACGTAGAGGCGATCGAGCGCGCTCGCGTCCTTCTGGAACTCCGGATCGACCTCGAGGATCACCCAGTACTGGTTCGAGGGTGTGAAGATCGTGGACACCTGCTTCGAGCCGTACGCGGCGCCGAGCGCGCTCTCGATCTGGTCGACCGTCACGCCGTGCGCGGAGGCCTTGTCCCGGTCGATGTCCACGGTGATCTGCGGGCTCGAGAGCTGGAGATCGGTGTTGACGTCCTGCAATCCCGGCAAGCCGCGCAGCCGCTCGTAGAGGAGCGGCGCCCAGTAATAGAGCTCCTGCGTGTCCGGGCTCTGCAGCGTGTACTGGTACACGGCCTTCGTGAGCTGGCCGATCCGGATGGTCGGGAGGATCTGCGGGTACACGCGGATGCCCGGCACGGTGGCGAGCTGCGGGCGCAGGTCCTGGATGATCTTTTCCGCGTGGGGGCGTCCCTCGCGTGGCTTCAGCAGCGCGAACACGCGGCCGTTGTTGAGCACGGTGCTCGAGCCGGACGCGCCGATGAACGACACGAGCTGCTGGACGTGCGGATGCTCCCGGACGATCTGCGCCACCGCGCGCTGGCGCTCCGCCATCGCGTCGAACGAGATGTCCTGCGACGCCTCCGTGAACGCGAACATCGTGCCGTTGTCCTCGGTCGGGATGAACCCGGTCGGGATCACGCGGAAGCACCAGACCGTCCCGACGAACGTCAGGACGAACAGGACGATCGTCACGCGGTGGTACCGCAGCGACCACTGCAACGTCCGGTCGTACACGCGGAGCATGCCGTCGAAGACGCGCTCCGACCACTGGTAGAGGCGGTTGTGCCCGCCGTGCGGCGGCCGAAGGAAGCGGCTGCAGAGCATCGGCGTGAGCGTCAGCGAGACCACGCCCGAGACGAGCACCGCGACCATGATGGTGACCGCGAACTCCTTCAGGAGCCGCCCGACGAGGCCGCCCATGAAGAGGACGGGGATGAACACCGCGGCGAGCGACAGCGTCATCGAGACGATCGTGAAGCCGATCTCGCGCGCGCCGTTGAGCGCGGCCGTCAGGCGGTCCTCGCCCGCCTCCATGTGCCGGACGATGTTCTCGAGGACGACGACCGCGTCGTCGACGACGAACCCCACGCAGAGGGTCAACGCCATGAGCGTGATGATGTTCACGGAGTATCCGAACAGGAACATCACGCCGAACGTGCCCACGATCGAGAGCGGCACGGCGAGGCTCGGGATGATCGTCGCCGAGACGTTGCGCAGGAAGAGGAAGATCACCATCACGACCAGTCCGATCGTGAGGACGAGCGTGAGCTGGACGTCGTGCACCGACTCGCGGATGGCGACCGAGCGATCGAAGACGACGTTGAGGTTCACCGCCGCGGGGATCTGCTGGCGGAGGCTCGGCAGCATCTGCTTGATCGCGTCGACGATCTGGATCGTGTTCGTGCCCGGCTGCCGCTGGACGGCGAGGACGACCGCGCGCTCGTCGTTGAACCAGCCCGCGACCTTGTCGCTCTGCACGCCGTCGACCACGCGTCCGAGCTCGGCCAGCCGCACGGGCGAGCCGTTGCGGTACGCCACCACCAGCGGCCGGTACGCCTCCGCGTCCATGAGCTGCCCGGTCGCCTGCACGTTCACGGACTGATGCGGGCCGGACAGGATGCCGGTCGGCTTGTTGACGTTGGCGCGCGCGACCGCCTGCTCCACCTCGTCGATGCCGATCCCGCGGGTCACGAGCGCGCGCGGGTCGACCTGCACGCGGACCGCGTACTTCTGGGAGCCGAACACCGTGACCTGCGCCACGCCGCTGACGGTCGAGATCCGCTGCGCGAGGAAGGTCTGCGCGTACTCGTCCACCGTGTAGAGCGGCAGCGTCGGCGACGAGAGCGCCATGAAGAGGATGGGCTGGTCCGCCGGGTTCACCTTCTGGTAGATCGGCGGCGTCGGCATGCCGGGCGGCAGCAGCGGCGCCGTCTTGGCGATGGCGGCCTGGATGTCCTGGCCCGCGGCGTCGATGTTCCGGTCGAACGCGAACGTCACCATGATCTGCGTGACACCGAGCGCGCTCGTGGACGTCATCGAATCGATGCCCGCGATCGTCGAGAACTGGCGCTCGAGGGGCGTGGCCACGGCGGACGCCATCGTTTCCGGGCTCGCGCCCGGGACGTTGGCGATGACCTGGATCGTCGGGTAGTCGACGTTCGGCAAGTCGTTGACCGGCAGGCGGATGTACGCCATGAGCCCGAAGATCACGACGGCGGCCATGAGCAGCGTCGTGAGGACGGGGCGCCGGATGAAGAGCTCGGGCTTCACGACGTCTTCGCGGGCGCGGGCGTCTTGATGTCGACCTTGGCGCCGGGCACGAGACGCAGATGCCCGTCGGTGACGACGCGCTCGCCGGCCTTGAGGCCGCTCGTGACGATCGTCTCGCGCTCGAGGCGCCGGCCCGCCTGGACCTTCCGCGACTCCACGCGCAGATCCGGCTTCACCACGAAGACGAACGGTCCCTGCTGGCCCGCCTGGATCGCCTGCGACGGCACGACCACGGCGTGCTCGCTGGCCAGCGTGAGCGTGACCTCCACGAACTGCCCCGGCCAGAGGACCTTCTTCGCATTGAGGAACGTGGCCTTGAGCTGGATCGTCCCCGTGGTCGGATCGACGGTGTTGTTGACGAACGTCAGCGTGCCGGTCTCGCTGCCGTGTCCGGGCACGCGCGCCTCGGCCCTGAGCCCGGCCGCGGCCTGGTGGTGCCGGATGGCGGCGAGCTGCTGCTCGGGGACGCCGAACGAGGCATAGATCGGCTCGACCTGCGCGATCACGACGAGCGGGTTGTCCTCGTTGGCCTTGAGCACGTTGCCGCGCTGCACGAGCAGGTTCCCGGTGCGCCCGTCGATCGGCGCGTGGATCTTCGTGTAGGAGAGCTGGAGACGGGCGTTCTCGACGGTGGCTTGCGCTGCCGTCACGGCCGCCCGCGCGTTCTCCTCCGCGGCGCGCACCGCGCGCACCGAGGCCTCCATCGCCGCCGCGTTGGCCCGGATCTGCTCGTACTGCTCACGCGCGATCAGCTCCTTCGAGAGCAGCTCGCGGTACCGGCCCTCCTGCGACTGCATCCACTCGAGCTGGGCGACGTCGCGCGCGATGTTGGCGCGCGCCTGGCTCACCTCGGCCTGGCGCTGCCCCAGCGCCGCTTCCGCCTGGCGCAGCGCGGTCTCGAAGGGCCGCGGATCGATGGTGAACAGGAGATCGCCGCGCTTCACGTCGCGGCCCTCGGCGAAGTGGACCTCCTTGATCTCGCCCGCGACCTGCGACTTCACGCCCACGGTCGTGAGCGCCTGGACGTTGCCCACGGCGCTCACCTGGAGCGGGACCATGCGCTCGACGGCGTCGGCCACCATGACCGGCACCGGCGGCGCGGCGGGCGGCGGCTTCTGCGCGGTCGCCCGGTCTCCGCAGGCCGCGGTCAGCAGCGCGAGCGCGACGAGCGCGAGGGCCCTCATGACTCCTCCGTGGCCCGCATCGCGGCGTCGACGAGCGCCTCGACGCCGGTCAGGATCTGCCGCCGCTCCGCCGCCGAGACACGCGCGAGGATCGCCTCCATGGCGCGGGTGCGGGTCGAGTCCAGCTCGCGCGCCAGTGTCCGTCCGGCCGCGGTCAGCTCGAGCGTGGTGACGCGACGGTCCCCGGGCATGGCGCCCCGCGCCGCGAAGCCCTTCTGCTCGAGACGATCCACGATGTGGGTCACGGCCGGCAGGGTCACGCCGAACGCCTTCGCCACGTCGCCCATGGGGCAGCCCGGATGATCGTTCACGTGGAACAGCACCTGCGACTGCGCGAAGGTCAGGTCGAGCTCGGACAGGCGCTGCCAGACCATCTGGCGGAACGTGGTGCTGCCGAGCGCGTTCAGGAGCTCGAGCAGACGCTGGGCGTCGACCGACAGGCCGGGCGCCCGGCGTGCTCGTGCGGAGCGGCGGCGGCGCGGGGTGAGCATGGGGCCAAATCATGCACCGCTTGAACAGTTAACGCAATTAACCAATCATTGGGGGGCGCCGAGACGCGCCCCCCAAGCCCCCCACGCTGCGCGCGCGGGATGAACCCGCGCGCTCCGCGAGTGCCCACGGGCCTCGCGCGACGCACTCCGAGGCCCTCGTCGACCGCTGCGCGAGTGGCTCTCGCCTCTGCTGTTACTGCGGCTTCGCGAGGGCCTTCACGGTCACTGCGGTCGCGTCCGCGACCGTACCGTAGAGGGGTCAACGCTCGCGGTAGGTCGCGACGAGCGCGTCCGCCTGCGCCTGGGTCACGCCGGACATCTCGAAGGTCATCGCCACGCGCGCGTAGCGGTTGGGCTTCGCCGCCGTCCGCGTGCCCTCGATGGTGACCGTCATGCCCGTCAGCGGCACCCCCGTGTCCTTGGCGTGCATCTCGATCAGCGTCACGCCGCACGACGACACCGCCGCGATGAACGCCTCGCTGTTGGTGAGCGCGTCGGCCTGCGGCCGCGACGACGAGTCGAAGGCCACGCGGGCCGTGCGCGCCGTGTTGTACGCGCGTCCGAGGGTCCCGCTGCTGGACGAGACGACCGTTTCCACCTTGTCATCGCTCATGGCTCGTCACTCCTTTGGACATCGGGGCCGCATGACTCAGGACCCCGAATCCCCCTCTCGCCAGAGGATCATGCGCCGATACGCCTCGGCGTGGCTCACGCCGCTGCGCGTGGCGTCGCGCGCCGCCCACTCGCGCAGCATCGGCTCCACCCACTCGCCCGGGCCGACCTGCGACGCGTGCGCCTTGAGCGCGGCGACCTTCACGTCGAGCGTCTTGCCGATGTCGATCCACGTGTCGGGCGGCACCGCGCCGCTGATCAGGACTTCCTTGACCTTGTGGGGCGCGAGCCCCTCGGTGAGCAGCTCGGGAAAGATGCCGCGCGTCTCCGCCGAGGGAAACACGGCGTCGAGCGCCGCGCTGGCCACCGCGCGGTGGTCGGGATGGTTGAGGTACTCGTTGCCGTAGTAGCGCACCGTGGGATCGCCGCAGACCACCACGTCCGGCCGCGCGCGGCGGATGACGCGCGTGAGGTCCCGCCGCAGCCCGAGCGTCGGCTCCAGCGTCCCGTCGGCATAGCCGAGGAGCACCACCTGCTTGACGCCGAGGATCCGCGCGGCCTCGTGCAGCTCGCGCTCGCGCGTGGGCACGAGCCCCTCGCCGTCCGGCGTGTACTCGTTGGTGCCGGCGCCTCCGGTGGTCACGAGACAGAAGATCACGTCGCGGCCTTCGCCGGTCCACTTCGCCACGCTCCCCGCCATCGTGAACTCGATGTCGTCGGGATGGGCGGCGATGCAGAGGATGGTGCGGAACGTTTCGTGGAGCTCGTGGGCGCCCTTCTTGGCCGCTGTCATCGTCGAGGCAGTGTAGCCCCGGTTCTGTGGCCGTCAAACCGGGACCCGAAGAGGCCGGGCGTGTCGAGCGCCGGTTTTGCCGACTACCTCACGCCCGGCGGTGGAGGCGGCGGCGTCCCTGCGGGCGGTGGCGGAATCGTCGTCGGCTTCGCCGCCGGCGGCGGAGGCGGCGGAGGTGGTGGCGGTGGTGCGGCCGCGGGCTGCGACGCGTACGAGGGCGCCGAGCCACGGGCGACGGGGATCTGATGGCCCTTCGAGTACATGCACTGCATGTACGAGGCATCGTAGCGCTGCTGCAGCGTGTTGTAGGCGGGGGCCGCCGCGCTGGCGCCCACCGCCGTGCCGCCGAGGAGACCGACGCCCGCGCCCACCGCGGCGCCGGTGCCTGCGCTCCCGCTCGCGGCACCGATGGCCGCGCCCGCCGCGGCGCCGAGCAACGTGCCCAGCACGGCTCCACCGACGGTGTTTCGCGCCGCCGTGTCCGACGGTGTCCCGCCCGTCTGCTGGGACGCGAAGGTGCGGCACGTGTAGTCGTCGTTGCGGAACTGGTCGAAGTGCATGCCCCGCCCGGGAAGGACCACCACGTTCGGTCCTGTCGGCACGGTCGCGCACGCGGTGCACAGGATCAACGCCGCGACCGGAGCCGCCAGCGTCTTCATCCTCATCGAGGCGCCACCTTCACCCACTCCTCCGCGCAGTTCGGGACCGTGGGGTAATACCCTCCGGCGCTCTGGCAGTAGTACCAGAACTGCAGTTCGGGCGCCGGAGCCATCGGCGGCGGCGTCTGTTGGATGTAGACCGGCTCGCTCCGCTGCACCACGACCGGGGGCGGCGTGTAGACGACGTACGGCGCCGGCGGGTAATACCAGTACGGGTACGGCCCCCAGTAGTAGGAGGGGCCGAAGCCGACGAAGAACCGCGTATGGACATGGCCGCCATGGCCATGGAAGTGACGCCGACCGTCGGCGTCGCTGGGCAGGGCCCCCATCAGCGTGACGCCGAGCACGATGAGACCGGCAACGGCGATCTTCTTCATCGTTCCCGTCCTCTTGTCGAAGATGACATCCAGTTGTTTCGACGGCCCTGGCCGTCTCCTTATTTACACCCCCCCAGCCCTCAGGCGTACCGCAGCCCCATGATCTCGGCGACCAGTGCCGGCCGCTCCTGGCCCTCGACCTCCACGGTGGCCTCGGAGGTCACCCGGACCCCGTTCCCCGCCACGTCATCGACGGCCGTGATCCGCTGCCGCAGCCGGATGCGGGCCCCCGCGGGAACCGGGCTGGTGAAGCGGACCTTGTTCGAGCCGTAGTTGATGCCGCGGCTGCGCTTGGTGACGGTGACGAGGGTGGCGGCCATGCGCGGCACCAGCGACAGGGTCAGGTAGCCGTGCGCGATCGTCTTGCCCCCGGGCATCTCGCGCTTGGCGCGCTCGACGTCCACGTGGATCCACTGGTGGTCGCCGGTCGCGTCCGCGAACTTGTCGATCATGGCCTGATCGACCGTCATCCACTCCGAGGGACCCAGCTCCCGGCCGATGTGCTGCTTGAGGTCCTTGGGCTCGTCGACAGTCAGCGTATTCATTGCTTCGATGGTACCCCAGTCGAGCCGCCCGCCGGGAGACCTCTGCTATCCTCCGCCCATGGTCACCATCACTCCCCTGCTCCCGCACCTCGGCGCGCGCGTCGAGGGCGTCGATCTCGCGCGGCCCGTCGATGACGCGACGTTTCGGACGATCTTCGACGCGTTCCAGGAGCACTCGGTCCTCGTCTTCCGCGGACAGCGGTTGACCGACGAGGAGCAGATGCGCTTCAGCGAGCGCTTCGGTCCGCTCGAGACCACGCTCGCGTCGATCGGTCAGGAGAAGCGGCTGCATCCGAACCTGGTGGACCTGTCCAACGTCGATCCCGATCACGACGAGAAGCTGATGGACTGGTCCGATCGCCGGATGATCTACCAGTCCGGCAACCAGCTCTGGCACACGGACAGCTCGTTCAAGCCGGTCCCCGCGATGGCCTCGCTGCTCTCCGGCCGTGAGGTGCCGCCGGTCGGTGGCGAGACCGAGTTCGTGAGCATGCGGCACGCGTACGCCACGCTGCCCGAGGACGTCCGACGCCGCCTCGACGGGCGCGTCGTCGTGCACAGCATCCTCTACTCGCGCAGCACGATCGCGCAGGGACTCTTCGATCCGGAGCACGAGCGTGCGCTCCCGCCCGTCCGCCAGGCGCTGGTGCGCGCGAATCCCGTGAACGGCCGGAAGTCGATCTACATCGGCTCGCACGCCTGGTACATCGAGGGCCTGCCCTACGAGGAGTCGCGCCGGCTGCTGGACGACCTGCTCGCGCACACGACGCGCCCGGAGGTGATCCTCCAGCACCGGTGGTCGCAGTGGGATCTCGTGATGTGGGACAACCGCTGCGTGCTCCATCGCGGCCGCCCGTGGGACGCCGCGAAATACGCGCGGGTCATGCGCCGCACGACCCTCGCCGGCGAGGCCCCGACCGCCGACCCTCCGTTCGCGACGCGTACCGACCGCTGGGACGGCATCGTCCCCGCAGGCGTCGGCCTCGAAACTTCACTCCAGCGCTGAGACTCAACCAGCGCTGAGACTCGACGCCTCGGTGGTCTGAAACCCGCTCGGTCGAAGACCGAGCGCGTGCGACCAGCGGAAGGCCCTTCGGAGCGATGGGGGGTATTGGGGGGAGCGAGCATCGCTCCCCCCAATGTCAATCAATCCAGTTGCCTCGAGTCCTAGCCGTATTCTCGTACATCCCGTGCACATCCACGCCGTGGAACCTGGCCACGTGGCCCGTCGGCGCCAGCGGCTCCTCGTAGAAGAACGCCGGCAACTCGTCGTCCTTCGCCGTGAACCCCGCGCGCTTGTTGAACTCCCACTCGAGCTTGAGCGCCTCGCGCCCCAGCCGCTCGAAGAAGTCCGGCGTGAGGCGTCGTGCCGTGCGCGGCGTTGATCGCGTCGGTGAGGAACTGCGTGTTCGGGTTCGTCACGCTCATGCCGAAGATGCAGAGGCCGAGCGAGTCGTTGGCCGCCACGCGCGCCTGGTGCGCGAGGCTCTGCTCCAGGATCGCGCTGAGATCCATCTCCCGCGTCTTGAGCCGCGGCAGGTTGCCGGCGGTGTGGTCGGCGCCCTGCGCGGTGGCCATCATGGTGATGCCGGTCGCTTCGATCACGCGCGGGTCGTAGGCGCTGATCGCCTGCTTCTTGATGACCGGAACGCGCCGCACCTTGTAGTGCTCACCGACGCGGGCCGTGCCTTGCGCCCAGAGCTTGCCCTTCTCGGTGCCCTTCCGGATCTCGGCGAGCACGTCCGTCATGAACGTCACGTCGCCGAACTGGCCGAGACCGGCCTCCATCAGCACGGCGATGGTGGCGCCGAGCTCGATGGTGTCCACGCCGAGGTCGTTCGCGATGTGGTTCATCTGCGCGAGGTCGTCCGGATCGCTGAGCCCGCAGTTCGTGCCGAGCAGGCCGAGCGTCTCGTACTCGACGGGTGAGACGACCTCCTTGCCGCTCGCGTCCACGTACACGTTGCTGCACTGGATCACGCAGCCCGGCATGCACGCATGGGTCATCTCGCCGCCGCGGCTGTTGTTGAGCGGCACGATGTACTCGCCGCCCATCTTGAACGTCTCGCCCTTCGCGACGTCGGCCTGCTGGCCCACGCTGAAGTTCCGCACGGGCAGGCCGCCGAGCGTGTTCTGGAGATCGGCCATGCCCATGGTGCCGATCTTCTGGTAGAAGTTCTGCACCATCGAGTCGGCCAGCAGCATCTTCGAGTAGTCCTTGATGGCCGCGTTGACCTTCTTCGGCTCGTGGAAGCTCGGGATCTTGTCGAGGTCGACGACGATCGCCTTCACCTTCTTCGAGCCCATCACCGCGCCGACGCCGCCACGGGCCGAGAGCCGCGCGGGCCGGCCGTCCTTGTCGCTGAACGCGACGCCGCCGAGCAGGCCCTGGTATTCACCGACCGGGCCGCAGAGCGCGATCGTCACCTTCTTGCCGTACTTCTTGTGCAGCAGGTCCTGCGCCTCGAAGTTGCCCTTCCCGAGGTAGGGGGCCGCGTCGTCGAACTCGATCGTGCCGTCCTTCTTGAAGTGGACGACCACCCAGGTGGGCGACGCGCCGTGCAGGGTGAAGCCCGCGATGTGCTGCTGGCCCGAGGCCGTAGCTGAAGCTCCCGCCGCCGTTGGCTTCCTTGATGCCGCCCGTCAGAGGGCTCTTGCAGCCGACGCTGGTGCGGTTGGCGTTCGAGAAGCTCGTCCCCGCGAAGGGACCCGCCGAGAAGACCAGCGGGTTCTGCGGCGACAGCGGGTCCACGGTGGCCGCGCCGAGCTCGAGCAGCGTCTTGGCGATCCAGTAACGTCCGGCCTTCACGACCGCTTCGCCTTCGAGCTCCCGCTTCGTGATGGTCCGGTTGCCGAGATCGATGTCGTAGTAGATGCGCATCTGGGCCCTCCCCGGGCTCGATCCTACACGAGCCCCAGCATCATGCGCGACACCCGGAAGCTCGGGTCCGACGGCAGCACATCCTCCTCGCCCGTCGCGGTGAACCCCCGCGACGCGTAGAGGTCGATCGCCCCGCGGTTGCCCTCGGTCACCCAGAGCTCGAGCGCCCGCAGCTTGCGTTCCCGGGCCCACGCGATGACCGCGTCGGTGAGGGCCCGGCCCACGCCCCGCCGGCGCCAGGCCGGCTCCACCCACATGCCCCCGAGATGCCCGAGGTTCGTGTCGTCGCGATCGAAGAGGCCGAACGCGAGGCCGACGGCCCGCGCGTCCGCTTCGGCCACGAACATCACCTGCCCGTCGGCCCGCGTCACGGACGCGGTGAGCTTGTCCCAGTACTCCGGCGGCTGCGCGGCCACCTCGGTGAGGGTGTCGGCGAACGACGTGGGCGACTCGCCGAGCGCGCGGAGGCGCAGGTCCTTGAACAACGCCGCCTCGTCAGGCCTCAACCGGCGGATCACCACCCACCCACGTTAGCAGGTATCATGGCGCCCAAATGATTCGCATCGGGGGGCCCATGGGCAAGAAGATCCTCTTCGTCGGCGCGGGCGCCATCGGCAGCTACCTCGGATCGTTCCTCACGCGCGCGGGTCACGACGTCACGCTCGTCGATCCGTGGGCCGAGCAGGTGGACACGATCAACCGGAAGGGCATCTCGGTCACCGGACCGCACGACCCGTTCGAGGCGCGGCCGAAGGCCGTCCATCTGAACGAGGCGCAGCGGCTGCCGCGCGACTTCGAGATCGCGTTCGTGGCCATGAAGGTCTACGACACCGCGTGGGCCACGCAGCTCGCCCTCCGCCACCTGCGCGCGGACGGCTACGTCGTCGCGTCCGAGAACTGCTGGCCGGATCCGATCGTCGCGTCGGTCGCCGGCGCTCAGCGCTCGGTCGGCCTCGTGATGTCGAAGATCGGCGTCGCGCTGTGGAAGCCGGGCACCGTCGAGCGCGGCATGGAGAAGGGCGGCAACAAGGGCCACGACGTCTTCCGCGCCGGCGAGCACGACGGCACGATCACCCCGCGCACGAAGGAGCTCGCCGAGATCCTGTCGGTGGTCGACGGCGCGCTGGCGACCGACAACCTCTGGGGCGAGCGCTGGTCGAAGCTCTGCGCGAACGCGATGGGCAACCCGGTCCAGGCGATGTCCGGCCTCGGCGGCCTCGAGATCATGTCGAGCGAGGCGGGGCGGGCGATCAGCATTCACCTCGCGGCGGAATCCGCGCGCGTGGGTCTGGCGCTCGGCTACACGATCCCCAAGATCAACGGCGCCGCCGCCGAGCAGTGGGCGGACGCCAATCGGCGCGAGACGTACGAGACCCTCGACCGCATGCTGACGCCGGCCTCCGCGAGCGGGCGCAACTGGCGGGCCTCGATGGCGCAGGACGTCGCGAAGGGCCGGCCCACCGAGATCGACTACATGAACGGCTACGTGGTGGCGCAGGCGCGCGAGAAGGGCATTCCGACGCCGGTGTCCGCCGCCACCGTCGAGACGGTGCGCGAGATCGACGCGGGCACGCGCAAGCAGGCGGCCGAGAACATCCCGTACGTCCTGAAACGCGCCGGAGTCTAGTGACATGGGGGCTCCGGGCGCCCCCCAAGCCCCCCGCGCCTCCGGGCGGACGTGAAGTCCGCCCTTCGGCGAGTGCCGTTACACCGATAACGGCAGTCGCGGAGCGGCACGGCTATGCCGGGCCGCGGAGCGTGGGGGGCTGGGGGGCGCCCGGAGCCCCCCATGTCTAGAAGTTGAAGTGGGCGCCGACACCGAGGTAGTCGATCTTCCCCTGGTAGAACTGGCCGTTGGGTGAGTGGCCGCGGAAGTACTCGAGCATGATCTGCAGGTTCCGCGACCCCAGCCAGCTCTCGAACTCGATCCCCGCCCGCAGCGAGAAGTCGGTGTGCCAGTTGTTCTCCTCGCGGTTCTGGATGTCGGCGGCCGCGATCGGGCGGAATGCGGTCGTCCGCCACGGGCTGCGAAACTCGATGCCCCACTGCACGAACCCCGGCTTCAGGTCGGACGGCTCCTGGTCGAACAGCACCCCGCCGCCCCCGTAGAGGCGGAGCACGTCGTCGAAGAGCATGTACGACGCGCGAAGGTCGACGGCCTCGTAGCTCAGGTTGACGCGGTTCTTGACGCGGTTGCGCAGGACGAACTCGTCGCCGAGGTGGCTGCTCTGGTGGAAGAGGCGCGCGATCGCGGAAAAGCGGTCGTAGCGATAGCCGAGGAACGCCGCGACCATGTAGTCCGCGTTGATCAGATCCGTCGACGGCGCCTCCACGTCGAACAACGCGAACACGCCGGCCTGAATTCCCGTCTCCCACCACCCGCCCCCGAGCTTCTCGCGGAAGAGCGTGAGGGTCTCGCCGAAGCTGACGGCGGCGACGCTGCCAAGCTGAGGATCGTCGAGGTAGTACTGGTACGAGGCGGCGAAATGCGGCCACCGCGGATCGGCCAGGAGAGGCTTGAACAGATGGCCACTCGGCAGCAGCCCGACCGACAGGTCCTCGATCACCTGCGCCTGCTTGCCGCCGGGCTCCGTCGCGCGTGACCCGACGGCCACCGGGATGCGCGGTGGCCCGGGGGGATCGCCGATCTCGACGCGCACGACCCCCACGATCCGCGACAGCGCCTCCTGCACGCGCGTCGCGATCGGCGCCGCCCAGATCGGCCGTGTGGACGGAAATGACGCCACGCTCGACGCGCAACGACGTCGTCCTCGCCTGGAACTCCCGCTCGAGCACCGCCGCCGCATAGCCGGCGATGTACGCGTCGTCCGGAGTCGCCGCCTCGGCGGCGGCCGCCACCCCCGCCAGCGCGGCGAGCAGCAGTAGTGCGGTCACCCATCGCATCGCGCCACCTCCAAAATTCGGAGGGGGCCTCGACGGCCCCCTCCGCTCGACGCCACCGTCTCCGGCGCGTTACCGGTTCGGTCCGCGGCCCATCGGGTACGGCTGCCACCGGATCAAGCTCGTCCGCGGAAGCACGCCGGGGTTCACCGCGGAGCGCGGCCACTTGCCCTGCAGCACGGTCGCGATCTCGCGCCCGAGCCGCCGGCGCGACTCCGGCGCCATCCGCGCCGTCGCCGACGCGATGTGCGGCGTGACGATCACGTTCTCCATCTTGAGCAGCGGGTTGCCCGTATCGACCGGCTCCTGCTCGAAGACGTCGAGCGCGGCGCCCGCGATCCACCCCTCCTGCAACGCCTTGGCCAGCGCCGCCTCGTCCACCGTCGGGCCCCGGCCGTTGTTGATGAAGAGCGCGGTGCGCTTCATCGCCTGGAACTGCTGCAGGCTCATCATGTGCTGCGTCTCGTTGTTGAGCGGCGCGTGCATCGACACGAAGTCGCCGCGCCGCAGCAGCTCCAGCAGGCTCGTCACCGGCTCCACGCCGACGGACGTCATGTCGAGCTCCGCCACGTACGGATCGAAGGCGATGACGTGGAGGCCGAAGGCGTGGCAGCGGCGCGCCACGGCCTTCGCGACGTTGCCGAAGGAGATGAGCGCCATCGTCTGGCCGTAGAGCCGCGGGATCTCGTTGAAGTACGGGCGGCCATCGCGCCACCGGCCGTCGACCGTCAGCTGGTGCATCAGGCGGAGGCGACGGTGGGCGGCGAGGAACATGGCCATCGTGTGATCGGCCACCTCGTCGATGAAGACGTCCGGGACGTTGGTCACGACGATGCCCGCCTCCGTCGCCGCGTCCACGTCGACGGTGTCGGCGCCGACGCTGCTCGAGGCCGATCACCTTGCACTTCTGCAGGCTCTTGATGATGGTGGCGCTGATGCGGCGGTTGCGCGCGATGAGCGCGTCCGCGTCCCTGGCGGCGGCGATGAACTCCTCCTCCGTCTTCGCGGGCACTTCGACGATCTCGGCGCCGATGGGATCGAGCGCCTCGCGCTCGATGGCGTAGGGCCCGTCGGCGAGATCGTAGGTGACGGTGCCGGCCGCGGGTTTCTGGATGATGACCTTGAAGGTGCTCACAGTGTCCTCCTTGTGACGCTCAGACGAGCGAGCGGACGAACGTTCTGAGGCCTTGTGGATCGAACGGCTTCTCGAGGCGCGGATTGGGGACCTCCGCCAGGAACGCGCGGGCGCGGGGCGTGAAGGCGCCGCCGGTCAGGAAGCTCAGACGCGCGGCCTGCGACGCGTCGAGGCGCGTGAGCTCGTCGTGCAGCTCCATCCCTGTCATGACCGGCATCATGAGGTCGCACAGGATCAGATCGAAATGCTCGCGCTTCTCCAGCAGGCGGAGGCCGGCGAGCGCGTTGGTGACCGCCACCACGTCGTGCTCCGGCGCGAGGGACTCGCGGACGGCGTCCCCGATTCGCGGGTCGTCGTCGATCACGAGGATGCGCCCGCGGCGTGACGGAGCGACGGTCGCCGCCCTGACCGCCGGCGCCGGAACGCGTGGAGCGACCCGCTCGATGGGCGCGTTCGATGCCGGCAGGATCACGCGGAACGTGCTGCCCCGCCCGGGCGCGCTCTCGACCGCGAGCTCCCCGCCGAGCGCGCTGACGATGCCGTGACAGATCGAGAGCCCGAGCCCGGTCCCCTCCCCGACGGGCTTCGTGGTGAAGAACGGATCGAAAAGGCGCGCGAGGATCTCGGGCGCGATGCCGGCGCCGGTGTCGCGCACCTCCACCACCGCGCGGCCCACGTCGTCGGTGCGCGTCGCCACGCAGATCTCGTTGCGGTCCACGGCGCCTTCGGGGATCGCCTGCGCCGCGTTGACCAGCAGGTTGACGAACACCTGGCCGAGTCGCGCCTCGTTGGCGAGCACCGGCGGCACCGGCCCGCGCTCGATCGTGAGCCGCGCGCGGTGGTGGATCTCGCTCGAGGCGAGGTTGATGGACGATTCGAGCACGCGCCAGACGTCGAGCGGTCTCGCCGACTCCTCGTCCGGCCGCGAGAACATCTTGAGGTCGCGCACGATCGAGCGCACGCGCTCGACACCGTCGCGCGCGTGCTGCAGGAGGCTGTCCACCTGCATGAGCGCGGGGTTCGATGCCCCAGCCGCCGTGGCCGGCGCGTCGCCGAGGGCGTCGAGCTCCTCGGCGATCCGCGCCAGCGCGTAGACGAGCAGCGTCCGCGCGTTGTTGAAGTCGTGGCGCAAGGGGTCCGGCAGGCGCGGCGCGAACGTGGATCCGAGCTGGTCGCACGCGACGCGCGCCCGCGAGACCAGCTCACGCATCGCGGGCCCGCGGAGGGATGCGTCCGCCGCGGCGGCGGCGCCATCGTCGCGTCCCACGGTCGGGAGGCGCTCGGCGATCAGCGCGAGGTTCGTCATCACGTACGTGAGCGGCGTGTTGATCTCGTGGGCGACGCCCGCCGCGAGCGTGCCCAGCGAGGCCATGCGCTCCGCCTGGCGCAGCGCGCGCTCCGCCTGCCGCTGATCGGCCATGTTGCGTTCAACGCGGCCGACGAGCGCGACCAGCCGCGTGCGCGCGTAGGAGCACGCGCCGGCGCTGAGCGCGAGGAGCATCACGGTGGAGATCATCGCACCGACGCTGACGTCGGCGAGGTACTGGAGGAGCACCTCGAAGGCGGCGCCGGTCGCGGCCGTGAACCAGATGTACCAGTGCTGGAGCGAGAGCGCGGCGAGGATCACGAGCAGCACGTAGACGCCGACCGTGAAGCCCGCCACGCCGCTGGCGCTGGGGCTCGTCGGGAAGGTCGCCCACTGGAGGAAGAACACCATCGGCATGTCGACCAGCGCGACGGCCAGGGTCGTGAACGGCGCCACCTGGGGCAGTCGCCGGCTGGCCCAGAACACGGCCGACGTGATGAGCCAGTACGCCGTGAAGAGCTCGAGGTTGCCGGTCCACGCGGGGAGCCGCAGGACACCGCCCAGCACGAGGAAGAGCGCGAAGAAGGCCGAGACCCCGAGGAAGCGCAGGAGGTTGATGCGGCGGGCACTCTGGATTCGCTCGTCGAACAGCTCCCGATGGAGCGCGTCCGGAGCGGCCGCCGTGGGCTCCGTCATCGGAGCATTTTACCGCCTTGCCGCCGGGCCTGGCGGCGACGGCGCGGGCCGGTGAATGACCGCCCGCGCGTCGCCCCCATGGCACGGCTGAGAACGGACCTACTTCTTCTTGTCGGCGTTCTCGCAGACCAGCCGGAGCTCGGCGGCCGCAGCCCGCCACATCGGCCCGCCTGCCGCGTTGTACGCGTTGGTCACCGCACTGCGGAACTCGTTCATCGCGGCGTCCTGCTTGGCCTTGTCGTCCTTCGGCGCCGCGTCCACGGTATTGACGCGGAGCTGGGCGGCCTTGCCCGTCGCGGCGTGCGCGCGCTCGTACCACCGGCCGACCTCGTTCCAGTTCTGGTCGAAGAAGACGACGACCGGAATGGACTGGTAGCCGTTGTTGAGGAACGTGTCGCGAAGGTCGGGGGCCTGGTCACGGAGGAACACCCGCAGCTCGGCGCTCGGGATCGCGTCGACGACGTGGGCGACGAGCGGCGAGTTGCGGTGCACGTCGCCGCACCAGTTCTCCGCGAGCATGATCACGTAGCGGACGTTCTTCACGCCGCCGAAGAACTTCCGCTCGTCGTCGGTGAGCGCGGACTTCTGGTAGTTCTCTTCCGTCCGGGCCCGCGTATCGCCCATCTGGGCCATGTAGTCCTTCCAGCTCTGGCCAGTGGCGAAACGGGCGGCATCGAGGGGGATCTGCAGCTGAGCCATGGGTCTTCTCCTCCGTGGGGGGTTGTACGACGACCCCCCCTTTGTACACGAAGCCGGGCCCGTCGTCTCGCCCCGGGAAAATGGTACTGTCTCGGCCATGCCAGCCACCAAACCGACCGCCGACCGGCTCCGGAATCTCACCAGCACGATCCTCCACGCCGGCGGCAGCGCCGTCGCCGAGGCGGATCTCGTCGCCGACCACCTCGTGCTCGCGAACCTCTACGGCCACGACAGCCACGGCGTCGGCATGGTGCCCTCGTACATCCGTCAGCTGAAGGCGGGTCTCGTCATCCCGAACACGCGCGCGAAGGTCGTGAAGGACGATGGCGCCGTGCTGATGTTCGACGGCGGCCGCGGCTACGGCCGCTGCGTGGCCGGCGAAGCGATGGAGGCCGCCATCGCGCGATGCCGCCAGACGGGCGTGGTCGCGGTCACGCTCGCGAACGCGCCGCACATCGGCCGCGTCGGCGCCTACGGTGAGATGGCCAGCGCGGCCGGCCTCGTGTCGCTGCACTTCGTCAACGTCACCGACCACCGCGCGCTCGTGGCGCCGTTCCGCGGCACCGACGCGCGCTTCGTCACCAACCCCGTCTGCATCGCGATCCCCGGCACCGAGCGGCAGCCGCCGCTGCTGCTCGACATGGCCACGAGCGCGATCGCGATGGGCAAGGTGCGCGTCGCGAAGAACGAGAAGCACCTCGTGGCCGAGGGCATCCTGATCGACGCCAAGGGGCAGCCGACACGCGATCCGAACGTGATGTACCAGGATCCGATCGGCGCGCTCCGCACGTTCGGCGGTCACAAGGGCTACGCGCTGGCCGTGGTGACCGAGCTGCTCGCGGGCGCGCTCTCGGGGGGCCCGACGATCCAGCCCGGCAACGTGCGCAAGGGCGGGACGATCAACAACATGTTCGCGGTGGTGCTGGATCCGGCGCGGCTGGCCGGCGTCGATTGGCTGCGCCGCGAGATCGACGGCTTCGTGGACTACCTGAAGGGCTCGCCGCCCGCCGATCCCGCAGCACCCGTGCTGGTCCCCGGCGAGCCCGAGCGGCTGGCGCGCGCCGAGCGGTCACGCACCGGGATCGAGGTCGATCCGATCACCTGGGAGGAGATCCTCCAGGCCGGTGAGGCTGTGGGCGTGTCGCGGGAGAAGCAGCAGGCCATCGTCGCCTGACGGCCTGACGCAGGCGCGCGACTTCACCGGGCTCCGGTAGCCTGCCCGCCGTCCTTCTCGAGAAGACGACGGCGCCGTCGACGAGCACGTCGAGCTGGCCCGGCCACGCCCAGCCGATCTTCGGCGTCACCCCGACCTCACGGGTGAGCTCCGCGCTGAGGCTCACGGCCTCCTTTCGCAGATGGCGTCACAGGACACAGCGCTTGATCTCGATCTCCATGACGTCTATTCTCCTATAAACAAGTCGGAATTACAGTATTTCCCGTAAAGCTAGGAGAAACCAATGCTCGATCGCCCGATCGGCATCCTGGACGAACACCCGGAATGGTCCCGCCGGCTGATCGACGCCCTGGACGCGCGTCGGCTCCCCTACGAGAAGATCGACCATTCGAGCCACGCGTTTGATCCCCGCGACCCCGATCGCCACTACTCGGTGATCGTCAATCGGACGAGCCCGTCGTCGCACACCCGCGGCCACGGGGGCGTCCTCTTCTACGCGGAAGCGCTCCTCGCCCACTACGAAGCCCGCGGCATCCCGGTGATCAATCCGGTGCGCGCCTACCGCTTCGAGAAGTCGAAGGCGCTCCAGCTCGAGCTCTTCGAGCGCCTCGGCGTTCGCTATCCGCGGGCCGTCGTCGTGAACCATCGCGAGCAGATCCTCAAGACGCTCGACCGCATCGCGTTCCCGCTGGTCGTGAAGCCGAACGTCGGCGGCTCCGGCGCCGGGATCGTGCGCTTCGACTCCGTGGACGAGCTCCGGGCCGGGCTCGACACGCTTGCCTTCGGGCCCGACGGCACCGCGCTCGTGCAGGAATACATCGAGCCTGCGGACGGAGCGATCGTCCGTGTCGAGGTGCTCGACGGGCGCGGGCTCTACGCCATCCGGATCGTGCGCGAGGTCGCGCGCGACTTCAACTTGTGCCCGGCCGACATCTGTCAGGTGCCCGCTCCGACGGATCCCCTCGCCGCGTGCCCCGTGGAGACGAAGCCCGGCATGAGCGTCACGAGGTACGACGCGCCGGCCGCCGCGGTCGAGACCGCCGTCCGTCTGACGGTCGAGGCCGGGATCGACGTCGGGGGTGTGGAGTACCTGGTGAGCGCGCGCGACGGGCTGGCCTACTTCTACGACGTCAACGCCACCTCGAACTTCGTCGCCGACGCGCCGCGCGTGCTGGGCTTCGATCCGTTCCAGGACTTCGTCGACTCGATCGTCGCCCGAGCGACTCAATGACATGGGGGGTGCGAGACGCACCCCCCATGCCCCCCGCGCTCCGCAGCCCGGCAAAGCCGTGCCGCTCCGCGGCTGCCGTTGCGCCGGCAAGCGCCTAGCGGCTACCAGCGGCGATAGTACGGCCGGCCGTAGTAGCCGCGGCGGTAGTACGGACCGTGGGAGTACCCGCCGCGATAGACCGGCACGCCGACGCCCACGCCGACGCCCACCTCCGGCCCCACCGCGTAGGGATATGGTAAGGGGACCACGGCACACCCTGACAGCAGGACCGCGGCCAGTACGACCCACAGGAGCTTCATCGTATCCATCTCCTTCACCCTGTAAGACGCACGCCGCCGCCATCTGATCCACTGGTCAGGCTTTACAATGCCGGGCGTGAACACCCTCTGCTTCCTCACCGCGACCGAGCTCGCCCGCCGTATCCGCGCCCGCGACGTGTCGATCACCGAGGTCGTGCAGGCGCACCTCGCGCAGATCGAGCGCGTGAACCCGAAGGTCAACGCGATCGTGACGCTCACCGCCGAGCGCGCGCTCGACGACGCGCGTGCGAAGGACGCCGCGCTCGCGCGCGGCGACACCATGGGCCCGCTGTTCGGCCTGCCGATCGTGCACAAGGACCTGTTCGTGACGCGCGGGATCCGCACCACGTACGGCTCGCCGATCTACCGGGACCACGTGCCCGACGCCGACGCCCTCGTGGTCGAGCGCACCCTCGCGGCCGGCGCCATCACGCTCGGCAAGAGCAACACGCCGGAGTTCGGCGCGGGCTCGCAGACCTTCAACGAGGTGTTCGGCCGCACGCTGAATCCGTACGATCCCTCGAAGACGTGCGGCGGCTCGAGCGGCGGCGCCGCGGTCGCGCTCGCCTGCGGCATGGTGCCGATCGCGGACGGCAGCGACCTCGGCGGCTCGCTCCGCAACCCGGCGAGCTTCTGCAACGTGGTCGGGCTGCGGCCGTCGCTCAACCGCGTGCCCGTGTGGCCCGCGGAAGCGCCGTGGCTCGGACTGTCGACGCACGGTCCCATGGCGCGCACGGTCGCGGACGCGGCGCTCCTCCTGAGCGCGATGGCGGGCCCCGATCGGCGCGCGCCGCTCGCGATCGCGGAGCCCGGCGAGCGGTTTCGCGCGCCGCTGGCGCGCGACTTCCGCGGCGTGCGGGTGGCGTGGGCGCCGGATCTGGGCGGTCTCCCGATCGACACGCGGATCCGCTCGGTCATCGAGCGGCAGCGGGGGATCTTCACCCAGCTCGGGTGCGTCGTGGAGGACGGCCACCCGGACTTCACCGACGCGCGCGAGATCTTCCAGGTCTGGCGCGCGATCCTGTTCCTCGCGAAGTACGGGCCGCTCCTCGAGCGCCATCGCGACCAGATGAAGGACACCGTCATCTGGAACATCGAGCAGGGCCAGAAGCTCACCGCGCACGACATCGTGCAGGCCGAGGCGCGCCGCGCCGCCCTCTACGACCGCGTCCGCGCGTTCATGGAGGAGCGACCGTTCCTCCTCCTGCCGGTGACCCAGGTCCCGCCGTTCGACGTCACGCAGCCGTACCCCACGGAGATCAACGGGGTGCGCCTGCCCACCTACATCGACTGGATGCGCGTCTGCTCGGACATCACGGTGACGGGTCTGCCGGCCATCTCGGTGCCGTGCGGGTTCACCGACGACGGCCTGCCGGTGGGGCTCCAGATCGTCGGACGCCATCAGGACGACTGGGGGGTGCTGCAGCTCGCCCACGCCTTCGAGCAGGCGACGGGCGTGGGGACGCGGCGGCCTCCCGTCGCGGCCTGAGCCCGATGCATTATGCTGCGGGCATGATCGCTCCCTTCCCGCTGATCGAGGTCTCGGGACCACCCCGTGTGCGCGGCCGCCAGTACGGCGAGCAGGCCGCCTCCCGCATCGCGCTCGGGGTCGAGCACTACACGGCCCAGCTCGCACGGTCGTCCTGTGACTGGCCGACCATCCGTGGCCTCGTCCAGGACTACCTGCCGCGGATCGCGGCGTTCGAGCCGGCGTACGTCGAGGAGATGCGCGGCATCGCCGAGGGCGCCGGCCTGGACTTCGAGGCGGTCGTGCTCCTGAACGCGCGCACCGAGATTCTCAAGCTCGGCCAGCGCCGCGCGGTTCCCGACGACGCCTGTACGGGCGTGGTGGCGTTGCCCGAAGCCACGCAGAGTCGGCGTCTCCTCCACGCGCAGAACTGGGACTGGAAGGTCGAGTGCGCGGAGACGGGCGTCGTGCTGTCGATCCGGCGCGACGACGGGCCCGACCTCCTCACCTTCACCGAGGCCGGGGGCCTCGCGCGCTCCGGCCTCAACGCGGCCGGCATCGCCATCACCGCGAACTATCTCGAGTCGGACCGCGACTACCGGCAGACCGGCGTGCCGCTGGCCCTCATCCGCCGCAAGGTGCTGGAGTCCGAGCACGTCGCCCTCGCGATGCGCGCGGTGTACGCCACGCCCAAGTCGGCGGCCAACAACATGATCGTGAGCCACGCGGGCGGGATCGCCATCGACTTCGAGTGCGCGCCGGACGAGACGTTCCAGGTGCATCCGGACCGCGGGCTCCTCGTGCACGCGAATCACTGGGTGAGCCCGGTCGCGCTCGCGAAGCTCAAGGACACCGGGATCGCGAACACCCCGTGCACGCTCTATCGCGACCTGCGCGTGCGCGGGCTCCTCGCGCCGCAGATCGGCTCGATCACGCCCGAGACCGTGAAGGCGGCGCTCTTCGACGACTTCGCCGCGCCGTGGTCGGTCTGCCGCCCGCCGCGCGAGACGGTGAACGGCACGAAGACGGCCACCGTCGCGATGATCGTCATGGAGCCCGCGCTCGGGATCATGGAGATCGCGCCGCTGCCTGCGCTCAACCGTCGCTTCACGACCTATCGTCTCGAGGTGGGACAGCCCGCCCCGGTGACCGTGTAAGGAGGATCGTCCATGGCTGCCAAGATCGCGGTGATCACGGGCGCGGGCACGGGCATCGGCAAGGCCTCCGCCCTCGCCCTCATGCGGAACGGCTGGTCGGTGGTGCTGTCCGGGCGGCGCAAGGAGCTGCTCGAGGACGTCGCGCGCGAAGGCCAGGCCACGGGACAGCAGTCGCTGGTCGTGCCCACCGACGTGGCGGACGCGGCGGCGATCCGCAACCTGTTCGCCCGCACCAAGGAGACGTTCGGGCGGCTCGACCTGCTCTTCAACAACGCCGGCATCGGCGCGCCGGCCGTCCCGATGGAAGACCTGCCGTTCGAGAAGTGGAAGGCCGTCGTCGACACGAACCTCACCGGGTGCTTCCTCTGCACGCAGGAAGCGATCAAGATCATGAAGGACCAGACGCCGCGCGGCGGCCGCATCATCAACAACGGCTCGATCTCCGCGCACGCGCCGCGCCCGAACTCCGTGGCGTACACCTCGACCAAGCACGCCGTCACGGGCCTCACGAAGTCCACGTCGCTCGATGGGCGCAAGTACGACATCGCGTGCGGCCAGATCGACGTCGGCAACGCGGAGACGCCGCTGGCCTCGCGCATGAAGGACGGCGTGCCCCAGGCGAACGGCGAGGTCCGCCCGGAGCCGCTCATGAACGTCGAGCACGTGGCGGACGCGGTGGTCTACATGGCGAGCCTGCCGCTCGACGCCAACGTGCAGTTCCTCACCGTGATGGCGACGAAGATGCCGTTCGTCGGCCGGGGGTAAGACGCCGACTGTATCCATCTCTGGACATTGACGGTCGCTGCAGGGGGTCGCTACGGTAGCCGCTGTCATGCAGGTCCCGTTCACGC
>CAVPPZ010000013.1:0-274030 GCA_963707305.1 uncultured Candidatus Rokubacteria bacterium | reverse complement strand
TCTGTGTGGCGTTCGTCCCCGTATGGCACCGCGACGGCACCGGCTAGCAGAGTTACCTCAGTACGCCTCAGCCACCTGCCGTCCTTGTAGTTCGGGCAGGCGGGCCAGCCGCCGCCGTTCCAGATGAAGTCAAAGACCGGACGCAGAATGACGTCCGATGGAACACCGGAGTCGGAGAGGACTACTTCGGGTGGTGCAACGACGTCTCTGTCGAGCGCGCCGTCGAGGTCGGAGTACCCGTACTCGCCCTGAAGGACCTTCCATCCCTTAACAGCCCGTGGTGGAAGTGGGGGACTTCACCAAGCGAAGCCGACTGTTGAAGACGTGCGCACGACGCCCGGCATCAGCTCTGGGGTGGACCACAGACGCATGGCGGCCGTCCAGACGCGCGCGACGACGATGCGAAGGCGATTTCAAGCGGACCGATGTCGAACCGGCGTCCTTGCCAGCCCTCGCGGCGTGCCGCGCCCGAACGCCTTCCGCATCAGCAAGCCCGAGATTGAACGCGCCCGCGTGGACGAGCAGCCGTTTGAGGATGTTCTGATGACCGCGCAAGTGCGTCCGGCGCATGCCGCCGGTGTCGTACACGTGGGCGAAGGAGCGCTCGACGTACTCGCCGCGGCGACGCATGAGCCGCTGTGCCGCGCGCGCCGCGAATGCGTCGACGATTGGCGTAGACCGGCGCCTGCGCCTCCGGCGTCTTCGTCCCACTGCCGTCGCCCGCGATCCGGCTCCGCGATGTAGGTGCGCACCGCGACCGCGTCGAGGTCGATCATCGTCTGGTTGCTGTGATAGCCCTTGTCGGCGACGATCTCGGCCAGGCCGTCGCCGGGTCGCGCGACGGCGCGGCTTCGATCTGCTCGCGCGGCCTTGATCGCGGTCTCGACGAGACTTCGTCGTGTCCCCGACGTCGCGCCCTGCAACGTCACCGCCACCAGCGCGCCGGTGTCCAAGTCCACCGCGTGCTCGGCCTTGTGGGCCAGGTGCGTCCGGCCGTCCTTCATCTTGGTGATCTTGGCGTCCGGATCGTGCGGATTCTCCCAATCCTCGTTCGACGTGCGCTTCTTGCGGCGCCGGTCGAGCCGCGCCAGGTCCTCGCGCGTCGGCGTCTTGATGCCCGAGGCCTCGGCCAGCCGGGTCAGGAACTCCTGGTAGCTCTCGCCGGTGTCCCGCCGCACGATGCTGCGCATGGCCGCGTTGGCCTCCAGCGTCGTCGCGTCGATCGCCACCGTCTGGCCCTTGAGCAGCCCGGCCGTCGGCCAGCCGCTCCTGGACCCAGGTGAAGACCGCCCGATGCGTCTCCACGTCGATCAGCCGCCGGCGTGCGCGAGATCGTCGAATGATCCGGGGCCGCGGCGTCCACGCCCGAGCCCCACGAAGCTGCGCACGGCCAGCGAATCCGCCACCGCCAGGCGATGCCCCGCTCGGAGTCGAGCCCTCGAAGTAGCCGATCAAGCAGCAACCGGAAGTACCGCGCCGGGCGGCAGGCGGGCCGGCCCATCACCGGCGCGTAGAACGCCTGGCACTGCGCCTCGGCGAACCGGTCGAAGCCGGCCTCGTCGAGGATGGCGTTCAGCCGCGTGTAGAACGGATGGCCCGGCGAGACCGGCAGATCGGTGGCCGCCACCCACATCGGAGCTTGCTCGCTCGTCCGTTTGCCCATCGCCATGGACCGCAGTGTACGGTTCCGCCCCGCGCTGGCGACGATCTCTCAACTTTCACCACGGGCTGCTAACGTGCCGGCGTACGCGAGCGCGAGCGCTGGCCGTCCTTGGCCCCGCACCATGTTTAACTCGGGACCCGATAGAACGCCCGTGCGCCGTCGCCGGTCGGGATAGTCGCCAGGCTCGAACCCACGCGCATACAGCGACGCGCGGCCTCCGTAGCGCTCACGCAGTTGCTCCAACAACGCGACCACGCCGTCGGTATCCCATCGGCCGCCATCGTCATCACGAACGGGGATCTTCGGCACTATCGCGAGCAAGATCGTCAACGCTGACGTCGACAAATCGGCGGGCCCTGTCGGGCTCGTTAAGCGGGACGTTCAGGCGGCGTAGCGTCTCCCGGATTTCGGCGACGGACGCGCCGAGTACTTGGTGGTCGCGGAATGCGAGTACGGGAAGAGTCTGCTCGCCTCCCTGGTAAACGCGGAGGGCGCCCTGATCGAGTGCGTTCTGCCGCGTGGGGCGCGTGCTGGGGGAACGATCATGATCGGCACGACGCCGCCCGCGTCCGCGGCGCGAACCGCGCGCAACGCTTCCTCGGCCTCGCTGATCTGCTGGAAGTTGGCGGCGAGTCGCGCGGGCAGGTAGACACGCGTAAGTGGCATCAACTCCTCGCGGTACCCATACATCCCGCGTGCTGCCACACTGTATCCATCTGGGAAACCTTCGCTTCCCGAAGGTAGTACGTGACGAGGAGTTCGTCGACCGTCAGGCCGCGCGCAAGGATGTTGCCGCCGACGAGGAGTTCAGGCGCGGGCCGAAGTCGGGCAGCCCCGTGGTCGCGTTGACGCGGAAAACCTCAGCTTGGCCGATCGTCTCGCCGAGTGCGGTCAGAAGCTCAGCCAGAGGCGGGGCGTCAGGGACCGTCCGGCGAAGCTCTTTGAGGCAGCGCGGAACGATTCGGCGGTCTCTGGAGCCGTCGGCGTGCGCAACGCCCTCCTCAGGCTGCGTAGATGCCCGCTGATGATCTCGGCGACCTGTTGGTGCTGCATCATCAGCGGCTCGTGTGCGACAGGAACTTGTAACCCTTCTCGGGGAACTGGCCGCCGCGCTGCAGGCGGTGTGTCGTCGCCGCGAGGAGAAAGAACGCGATGGACGCGGCAAGGCCGGGCGTAACCCGCCGCCGGGCAGCGAGCAGCTGCGACTCGTTGTCAGCCACGAGGACGAGCGGGGTCCTGGCGGTCCCTCGACGGGTCGAACGCGGCGAAGAATCGCTCGCCGCCGCGGTATACCTGGCCCGGGCTCCAGTAGGTACGTGAACTTCGGCCGGATGGGAGAGGCGAACCGTTGGAGGAACAGCACGAACGCGCGTCGCCGTCACGCCGACGGACACGTGGTGTGGCAGCACCTCTCGGATCGATTCGCCTTCTTCCCCGGGCGCTGCCGACTACCCGTCTATACGTCATGCTCGGGAAGGCTGGAGCGTTCGGCCGTCCAGATGTTCGTGCGGCCAGCGTGGTGTCTGGGGTCGCGGCGTCGGCCTCGTCGTCGAAGACGAGGGCGGGGTACGCGCCGGCCTCGATCCTCTGGAGGAGGTCGATCGACGGACGGCAGGTGCGTCGGCGTCCTTGGCGCACACTAGGACGACGCCGTCGGCAGCGATCTCGCCTCGCAGCTCCTCCTCGTCGCCCTCCCAGAGACGTAGTCCGCGCCCTCTTTCACGGTGGACAGGACTCGGGGTCCATCGATGGCCTTGAACCTGTCGGCGGTTGCCGTACGAGAGCGACGTTGTTCGCGGTGACGACCACGACTATGCGGAAGCCGTTGTCCAGAGCCGCCGCCGCACTCAGCACCATCGCCGCCGTCTTCCCGCTCTGCACCCGCCCGTATAAGAGTCCCGTCGGAGGCGCGATCGGCGGGGTCATCGGACGCGATGCCTGACCCCTGGGGGCCGACTTCACCGCGCGCCACGTCCGCGTCGTACGCGTCGATAAGCCGCCCCAGCATCTCCACCGCCTGTCGGGTCGCCGCGTTGACCGCGTCTGCCGTGAGCGGCTTCCCGCGGGCGCCGCGCTCCAGGTTTCGGCGGAGTCGCGCGAAGTACAGGCCGATCATCTCGGACACTCATTGGGGCGACTCGCCGGCGGTCATCTCACGTAGGCTACGCCGCGGGTCGAGAACGTCAATGGCCTTAAACGAGGCGGCGGTACGACGACTCGACGATCGGGGCCGCATCCCGTAAAATGCGCTGGATATGTCCCGGCGGTTGTGGCCGGAGTTGACGTGTTCTGCGGGGTCGGCGGCCTGACCTACGGCCTGCGACAGGCAGGCATCACCGGTCGCGGGCGTCGACCTCGATCCCGCGTGCGAGTTCCCGTTCACGAGGAACAACGGCGTCCCGTTCCTCCATCCGACGTCCGCAAGCTGACGGGGACCGACTTGGCAAAGTTCTATCCAAAGGGGGCCATCCGCCTCTTGGCGGGGTGCGCACCCTGCCGCCCCTTTTCGCCGTCGGGCTACGGCGCGGGCACCGCGCGAAACAGGACGCACGAGGACTGGGGTCTCTTGGAGGAGTTCAGTCGGCTCGTCACGGAGCTGAAGCCCGAGCTGGTGACGATGGAGAACGTACCGGCACTCGCATCGAAGCAGATGTTCCGCGCGTTCGTCCGGCATTAAAGGACCTCGACTATCACGTCGACACCGGCTCCGTGTATCGCCCCCGCTTCGGAATTGCGCAGCGGCGGCGGCGCTTGGTTCTGGTCGCTTCGCTCCTCGGACAGCTCACGTCCCGCGCGGGGCATGGACGGAGGACGACTTTCCGACGGTCCGCGACAAGATTGGGTCGCTCCCCGAAGTACAGGCGGGAGCGGCTGCGCCCGGAGATCGTCTTCACCGTGCACCAACCCTCAGCGCGTTGAACCTCCAGCGCCTGCAGGCCTCGAAGGCCGGGGGCTGATGAGGGACTGGCCCGAAGAGCTTCAGTGCGGAGTGCCATCGGAAGAACAGAGCCGCGAACTACCAGAACGTATACGGCCGAATGATCTCGGACGAGCCCTCCCCGGTGATTACGACCCAAGCCTTCAAGTTCGGTACCGGACGGTTCGGTCATCCTGTCGAAACGCGCGCCATCACCTTGCGCGAGGCCGCGATCCTCCAGGGGTTCCCGCGGCGCTACCGCTTCGTCAAGCCACGCGAGGACGTCTATTCATGCGCGTCGGTCGCCTCATCGGCAATGCGGTCCCGCCGCCGCTCGGTCGCGCCATCGGCCGGGCTCTAGTCAAGAGCGTCCGACCCGAGTAGTCTCGATCGGATCATGGCGGCGAAGAAGCCCTCGCCCGCCCCGCAATACGAACTGAAGCTCGATCTCCGCGTATTGGACCATCTCGGGATGGGCCTCTACAGCAACGCGGCGGCGGTGCTCTCGGAGGCGGTCGCCAACACCTGGGACGCCGACGCGAAGCTGGTGGAGATCGACATCGGCCCCGAGGTCATCACTATCGAAGACAACGGCGTCGGCATGGACCTCGATGCGATCAACAACCGCTTCCTCTCCGTCGGCTATAACAAGCGCGCTACCGAGGGGGAGAAGTCGAAGAACGGCAGGCCCTTCATGGGCCGGAAGGGCATCGGCAAGCTCGCGTTGTTCTCGATCGCTGGCACGATCGAGGTCCACACGCGAAGGGCGAACGGCGAACGACACGCGTTCAAGATGGTCACCAAAGACATCCGGACCGCCGTGAAGGCGGGGAAGAAGTATCACCCCCTTCCCATCTCGTTCGCGGGACCGAAGCGAGGAACGCGGATCGTCCTCAGCGAACTCACGAAGAAGCGGACCGGGGCCTCGGTCGCAGCCCTGCGGAAGCGCATCGCGCGCCGGTTCTCGATCATCGGCTACGTCGGAACAGGCGGCGATCGTTTCGGCGTCCAGTCAACGGCCAGCCAGTTGGCCCCGACGACCGCGAGGATCTGAAGGCCGTCGAGTTCTATGGATGTTCGGCGACAAGCCGACGGTCGATCCCGCCGACTGCCCGAAGTTGAAGCAGTCGTTCACGATCCCGGCCCAGGTCGAAGTAGGGAAGCCCGACTGGAGAGTGCGCGGCTGGATCGGAACTGCTGCTGCGCCGAACGCGTTGAACCATGAAGAGGCAGGCCCGATCAACGCGCTGGTCGTGTTCGCTCGTGGGCGGTTGATCCAAGAAAACATCCTGGACAAGCTGCACTACGCCCGCGTGCTCGTGAGCTATGTGGTTGGATCGGTCGAGGCGGACTTCCTCGACGTCAAGGGCCAGGACGACATCGCGACCAGCGACCGGCAGCGACTCGTCGAGGCACGACCCCCGCTATGAGGCGCTTGGCACGTTTCTCCGCGAGACGCTCCTCAAGATCCAGGACCAGTGGAACGACCTCCGGAACAAGGCGCGGGGTGAGCAAGCGCTCATCGAGAATCCAGCTCTCAAGGACTGGCTTCAGACTCTGCCCGAGGCCCAGCGCCCGGTCGCCCAGCGCACCCTTGGCTTGATCCGTGGCGTTGAACTTCAGGACGAGAAATGCCCGAAGACCTCTACCGATCCGGGGTTCTCGCATTCGAGCGGCTCCGTCTGACGGCGGCGACGCACCTCTTGTCCGAGCTTCCCTCGCTGACGGCCGAGAACGTGCTGCCGCTCCTGTCCGATCTCGCCGGGCTTAAGGTGCACTCTATCGGGACATCGTGAAGGCGCGCTTAGAGGTCATCAGGGAGTTCAAATCGCTCGTTGACGCGAACGAGAAGGAGAAGGTCCTCCAGAAGCACCTCTTCGAGACAGTGGCTGCTGGACCCAGGCTGGGAGCGCGCGGCGGGCAGCGAGAAGATCGAGCAAACACTGAAGAAGGATTTCAAGGAGTTCGCCGACGGGCTGACGGACGACCAAAGCAAGGGCCGTGTGGACATCCGCTACAAGACGAATGCGGGGCAACACATCATCGTCGAGCTGAAGCGTGCTGGCCGAAAGCTCTCATTGGGTGAGCTGGTCGACCAGGGCAGCAACTACAGAACTGCGCTCACGAAGTGTCTCGCGAAACTGGACATCCACGCCCCCGATATCACCGTGGTTTTCGTCGTGGGAGCGCTCCTTGAGGGCGAAGCCGAGCCTGGTGGGCATCGCTCGATCGTGGACACGCTCAGAGGCATTGGTGCGCGCGTCGTGCACTACGAGAAGTTGATTGAGCAGGCGGACTCGTCCTACAGCGAATACCTGTCGAAGTCGGCCGATGTTGACCGGATCACCAAGGTCATCGAGGCACTTTGACGGCCAGAGCGGGCGCCGCAGACTATTCGAGCCCCCGACCGGCGCACGGAGCCGCCTGATGGCGCGGGTCCGTCGAGTAGGCTCTGCTCCCGAACTCGCGTTGGTGCGGGCTCTCCGGCGCTCCGGGATCACGTGTCGTGCTGGAAGCGGGGCCGGTCTGCCCGGCAGCCCTGACATCGTGCTCCGCCGCCGTCGCGTTGCAATCCTTCGTCGATGGATGCTTCTGGCACGGATGCCCGCGGCACGGATCCGCCCCGAAAACGAACGCGACGTTCTGGGCGGCCAAGATAGATCGCAATCGACGTTGCGGGCCGTGTCGATCGAGCGCTGAAGCGACTACGGTGGTCGGTCGTCCGTGTCTGGTCACACGACGTTCGCGACGACGTCGAAAAGGTCGTCCGCAAAATAGGACGAGTGGGAGTTCCCCGTCAGCGGATTCCGCTCGCCGCTGGACGCGTTATGCCGCGGAAGACCGTTGGAACCGCACGAATAGCGGAAGCCGTGTCTGCGGGACCCCGTTGAGGAGCCCGGTGAACCAGTAGACTCCTGGCTCCTCGATCGCGATATGCAGCGGGATGGCGGCGACGAAGCCGTCGCCGGCGTGATGGAAGCGTGCCGCGGTGGGCCGCGGAGCGAGCGGGATAGTCGCCCTGAGGCGTTCGCACCGCGACCGTCAACTCGAAGTCCCCGCCGTCACCATCGGCGACCACCTGGAAGACGACAAAGATATACGCGGTGAACGGCGTGGGGAAGTCTTGGCGTCCCTCAGGATGCGCGGTGATGGTCACTTCCCGAACGACGCGATGCAGTGTCGCGACCCCGGACTCGGTCCAGTCGACCGCCTCGCAGAGAAACGCGCCGCCCAGGAATATCACGCGACGGAGTCTAGCAACGGAAGGGGGCGGCGGCGATTGGTTAAACCTTCTCGCAACCGTTGCGGCGTGCGGAACGGTCGAGAGACAGTCGATCTCAGTCCCCGGTTGGTCACGGCGCTCACGATCTTCAAGCGTCACTCGAAGCCGCCGCACTCGTTGCCGGGAGGGACGCGACTTCGCCGTGGGTCTTCGCGACGAGGGCTGTACCCCGCCGCGGCCATACCGCGTTGGGAGGGTCTTCCGGAGCGTTCTCCGCCGGGCCGGGTTGCCGCTGGAGTTCACGCTTTACTGCCTGCGGCACACGTATGCCTCGCACCTGATCGCTCTACGCGCGCCCCTGATTTACATCGCCGAGCAGCTCGGGCACGCAAACGTCAGTACGACGCTGACGTTCTAGGCAGCACTTCTCTCCCGAATGGTGACCGCCGTACGTGGACGAGATGGCGCGCGTGCGCGCGGCGGCGACCCTTCTGGCGCAGGTCGTCGTGCACGCAGATTACGCGGCCTTTTGCTCGACGCGGGGCGCCGCGTGAGACGCCGATGGCTCCGTTTTTGGCCCCGGAAGCGAATCGGGCACCCCGGTGCTCCGGAAGTGCCCGATTCGTGTTGGTGGGCCGTCAAGGACTCGAACCTTGGACCCGCTGATTAAGAGTCAGCTGCTCTACCAACTGAGCTAACGGCCCAACACCTTCTCTCGATGGTGCGCCCGAGAGGATTCGAACCTCTGGCCTTTGGCTTCGGAGGCCAACGCTCTATCCAACTGAGCTACGGGCGCCCGGATCTTCCCTCGGTTGGGGTGACCGAGGGGAATCGAACCCCCAACCCCTGGCGCCACAGGCCAGTGCTCTAACCAATTGAGCTACGGGCACCGTCCGTACGACGCAAGGCCAGATCGTACAGGACGGCGCGGGGCAGTTCAACCGCGCAGGGCTTCTCGCATCGCCGTCAAGCCCGCGGCCGGGCTCCGCACCGTGATCCCGAGGCTCCGCGCGCGCTCGACGGACAGCCCGGCGGCCAGCGGGCGCGGCGTCGTCTGCGCCAGCGCCGCCGTGGGCACGGGCTCGACGACGCCGGGGTCGAGGCCGAAGACGTCGCAGATCGTGCGCGCGAACCGGGCGCGATCCATGATCTCCGGCCCCGCCACGTGAAGCACGCCGTGCTGGCGTTTGGCCACCAGCGCGATGCTCGCGGCGGCGAGGTCCTCGACGTACGTGGGGCTCGAGCGCTGATCGTTCGGGACCTTCATCCGCTCGCCGGCCCGCCCGCGACGGAGCGTCTGGTAGACGAAGTTCTTCTGCTGAGGATCGATCCCGTAGGCCACCGAGGTCCGGATGACGAGCGCGTCGGGGTGGGCCGACAGCACCGCCTGCTCCCCCTCGAGCTTGCTGCGTCCGTACACGGACAGCGGGCGCGTGGCGTCGGCCTCCCCGTGCGGCTCCGCCGTGCCGTCGAACACGTACTCGGTCGAGTAGACGACGAACGGCGTGCGCCGGCGGGCGGCCTCCCGCGCCGCCGCCCCGGGCGCGTCGCGATTCACCGCGAACGCCCGGGCGGGGTCGACTTCACAGCCATCGACGTGCGTGTAGGCGGCGGCGAAGAACACCGCGTCGCTCTCGGCGATGAGGCGCGCGGTGGCCGCGTGATCGGTGACCGACAGCGCGATGGTGCCGGGCGCCGCCACCGTGTGGTGCGTGCCGACGACCGTGTGCCCCTCGGCGGCGAGCTGGCGGGACAGCGCGGCGCCGAGCTGACCGGAGGCGCCGACGACGAGGACGCGCAGCTACCCCTCCATCTCGCGCGGCGAGGGGCCGCCATCCACCACGATCGTCTCGCCGGTCATGAACGACGAGGCATCGGACGCCAGGAAGATGGCCGGATACGCGATCTCGTGCACCTTGCCCCAGCGCTGCAGCGCCACGCGCGCGGCCACCGAGTTGTACGCCTTGTCCGCCGCCGCGCGGTCCATCTTCGTGAGCACGTCCATGTAGCCCTCGGTCTCGATGGGGCCGGGCGCGATGCAGTTCACGCGGATGTTGTGCTTCGCCCACGCCACCGCGTGCGCGCGCGTGAGATTGATCACCGCCGCCTTCGAGGCGCCGTAGTGGGACATCATCGTGCTGCCGTACACCCCCGCGATCGAGGAGACGTTGATGATCACGCCGCCGCCCTGCGGGATCATCTGCTTCACGGCCCACTTCGAGCCGAGGAACACGCCGTTCAGGTTGATCTGGACCACGGTGTTCCAGCCGTTGATGGAGATGTCCTCGGGCTTCGCGCGGAACGACGCGCCCGCGTTGTTCACCATCACGTCGAGCCGGCCCAGGTCCTTCACGGTGCGCTCGACGAGCGCCTGCACCTGGTCTTCCTGACGCACGTCGATCGCCATGGCGAGGGCGCGCCTGCCGAGCTTCTCGATCTCCTTCGCGACGGGCTCGAGGTGCTCGAGCTTGCGGCTGGCGATGGCCACGTCGGCGCCCGCGCGCGCGAACTCGATCGCCATGGACTTGCCGATGCCGGTGCCGCCGCCGGTGATGATCGCGGTCTTGCCTTCGAGGGAGAACGGTGAGTTGGCCATGGCGGGCACGATACCCCAGCCCCCCGCGGGAAGTCGAGCCGGCTACTCGGGGAGCGCGACGTCCATGCGGCGCTGCGGCAGGTCGCGCTCGACCCGGTGCCACAGCACGAGCGGCGAGAACGCGGCGCCGTTCATCTGCGCGCAGGACGCCAGCTTGTCGACGAGCTGCCGCGCCTGCTCGCGCTGGCGGCGTGGGGCTTTCGCCGTGCGCCGGACGTCATCGTCATCCGTCCGTTTCGCTTCCACCCACGCTTGCTCGAGATGGGCGACGAGGAGCACGACCTGCTCCATCTCGGTGTCGACGTACGCATCCCACGCCGCGGGGCTCGCAAACCGCGGACAGCCGGCGCTGAGGATGGTCTCCAGATGCCCGCTGAGACGCTCGACCTGACGGAGGTGATGCTGCACGCGCGCGAGCGCGGCCTCGGGCTGGAGCGCGGAGCCTGGAGCCGGGGAGCCGAGCAGGGTCGCGAGCGCCAGGGCCGCCGCGACGCGGGCGATGGTCATGGCGATGGAGTATACGGCGCACCCTTCGAATCCGGCACGTGCCACAGCACGATGAGGTAGTGCGGCGTCGGCACCTGCGCGGTCGCGGTCATCGCGTGGATCGTCACGTGCCGGATCGGGCCCGCGGCGCTGAACCGCTCGGCGTCGGCGTGGGCCAGATCGCGCATCGGCACCGTGTAGACGGTGGCCACGTGACGGCCCGCGAGATCGTAGGCGCGGTTGCCTTCCAGCCGCGCGATGCCGGCGAGCGGCGCGGGGATCGTCGTCGCCACCACGGCGAGCGGCAGCGCGGAGGGCATGGCGTCGGAGGCGTGCTGATTCGTGACGAGGTGGCTCACCACCTGCCGGACACCTTCGACGGCCGTGGTCGCGGCCTCGGCGCGCTGCTTCGCCTCGGGAGTGTCGGCCATGCCGCTGAGGTAGACGGTGCCGTCGTAGACGTCCACGTTGATGCGGCTCAGGTGCTTCAGGCTGATCGTCGCGAGCCGCGCCTTCACGCGCGTGTGCACGGCCTTGTCGTCGCTCCACTGGATGAACGGCCGCCCCGTCAGCGCGCTGCAGCCGCTCATGGCGATGGCGAGCACGACGAGCAGGGCGACCGTTCTGCGCATGACGTCTCGATCAGGCCGCCGCGGCCGGGCGGACGGCGCGTCGCGTCGAGCAGCCGGCGCTCGACCGCGGGCCAGTCGACGTTCCGGAAGAACGCCTCGACGTACTTGGCCTTCTCGGTGGCCTTGTAGTCGCGCATGAACGCGTGCTCCCACACGTCCATGACCAGGAGCGGCTTGAAGCCGGCCGGGATGCCTTCCTGGTGCAGGGTCACCCAGTGGTTGCTGAGCCGATCGGTCATCGGGTCCTCGAAGAGGATCACCCAGCCGATCCCGCGCATCTCGCCGATCGCCTGGAAGTCCGCGCGCCACGCGTCGACCGACCCGAAGAACTCGCCCAGCGCCGCCGCGAGCGCTCCACCCGACGCGGGCTGCGGCTCGGCCGCCGGGCGCAGGTTCGAGAAGTAGTATTCGTGCAGGATCATGCCGCCGTACTCGAAGCCGAGGCGCCGGGTGATCTCGGCGAACTCCGGGTTCTTGCCGGACGCCTTGCCCTCGGCCCGCATCTTCGCGAGCTCGTCGTTGAGCGCGTTGACCTGCTTCACGTACCCCGCGTACAGCGCGAGGTGCTCGTCGACCTGCTTGTCCGAGATGCCGGTCGAGCCCCTTCAGATGGTCAAACTTCTGCTCTTTGTAGGTCTTGACCTTCGTCCGCGCCATGCTGCTTCCTTCCCGCGGCCGGACAGACGGCCGCTCGGGAAGAAACGATGCAAAGGCGCTGCCCTTTTCACGATCGTCGGGCCACGAGGCCCACGAAGAAGCAGATCGCCGAGAGGAACTCGAGCAGTCTCCTCGATGAAGTTCCGCGGCTGCCAGGGGATGCCGTCGATCGGACGCTCGAAGAGCTGGACGATGATGTAGAGCGCCAGGCCGGCAGGCGGCCACCTGTCCCCACGGCTGCCGCAGCCCGTCCAGCGCATCCGCGAGCACGGCCCGCCAGCGCGTGAGGAGCCAGACGCCGATGGCGACCGGGCACGCCGACGATGACGAGCACGGCCAGCGCGCGTGCGCCGATCGGGTAGGCCGGGTTCACGAAGAACAGCGTCGCGATGATCTTCGTGCCGAAGATCGCGCGATCGAGATCCACCTCGCCGATGACCATCATGCTGAGCGTGGTGACGATCCCCACGTCGAGCGCGGCGGACCGGCCGGCGGCCGCGGCAGCGACGCCGTGCCGCGCCGCGAGCGCGGCCGCGCCGATCATCATCGCCACCTGGAGCCATTCGACGGGGCCGTGCTCGGCCAGGAGCGCGAGGGCGCGGGCTCGATCGAAGACCGCGATCGCGCACAACACGAGCAGCGCGAGCACCGCAGAGCGTCAGGGCGGTGGCCCGGCTGCCAAGCCGCCCCGACGGCGATGGCATGTGTCTCCCTTGTCCGTACACGATTGGTGCGCCCGGCAGGAGTCGAACCTGCGACCCTCGGATTAGAAGTCCGATGCTCTATCCAACTGAGCTACGGGCGCGCCGCGTAGGTACAGTACCTCAAGTCCGCATCGCGGTCGGCCGATGGACGTGCAGGAGCTCTGCGATGTGGATCCTCATCGGCCTCGGCACCTGGCTCGCGGCGCTCGGCGCCCTCGTGGGGACGCTCGCCATCAGTGGGCGGGAGAGCCGTCGCGAGGAAGCGCTGAGCCGTCGACGCCACCTGTCCGTCGTCCGCCGACCCCGCCGTCCACGCTCCGCCCTCCGGTCAGCGCCGAAACAGCCAGCCGAATCGGAAGGACAGCCCGAGACAAAGCAGCAGTAGGGACGACGACCACTCGTAGACCTCGTCGACCGAGAGGAAGCGGTCGTCGCGGAACGAGAACACCATGAACACCAGACCCACCGACGTCAGCAGCACCGCATCCAGGAAGTCCTTTCGCATGGGCAAGCGCAGGCGCGGAACGAGCGTGGCGTACTTCCAGCGCAGCACCGCACAGATGATCCCCAGCACCAGGACCGGGATGTACGCCTCGATCAAGTAGTTGTGGAGGTTCTGCGCCTGGGGGTTGTAGCTCTGCGCGAAGTTCGGATCCGCGAGGTCCAGGAAGAGCGTGCCCCGCCCGTAGTTCGTCTCCTCACCGAGGAGGACGAGCTCCGCGAGGGCATAGAGCGCGAACCAGATCCGATCCGATGTGGCGCGGTCGCGCTGCATCGCGCACAGCGCGAAGACGACGCCCCCGACGAGGAACTGCAGCGCGGTGAGGTCCTCCACCACGCCGCCTTCCCACATGACGTGCTTCCACCAGCGCCCGAAGATCGGTTGCGACCAGTTGACGAGGACGACGTTGACGGCGGCGAGCGTGAGACCGAGATAACGCGCGCCCGGACTCACCCCCGCAAGACCGCGCGACAGGGCGAGCCGTCGCCGCCCGCGATGCGAAGCGGCAAGCAGCAGAGGTCGTAGACGCCGGGCGGGACGCGACGGAAGTCGAGCCCTTCGAGGATGACCAGGCCCGCGCCGAGCAGCGTCTTGTGCACCGGGTGGCCGTCGGCGCCGAAGGCCTCGATCGAGAGATAGTCGATGCCCACCAGCTTCACACCGCGCTCCACGAGCACCCGCGCGCTCGCGAGGGAGAGCGCCACGTACTCGCGCGCGAACGACGGCCGATCCCACAGCGCCGAGTTCCGCGTCTTGAAGAGCACGCGCGTGTGCCCGGCGAGCGGCAGGGCCGCGAGGTGGGCCGGCTCGATCAACTGTTCCGCGTCGACCTCGGCGACCAGCGCGGGCCCGATGAGCACGTCGAGCGCGAGCGTGTCGATACCCGCCGCGCCGTCGATGAAGTGCCGCGGCGCATCCATGTGCGTGCCGGTGTGCGAGCCGAGCCGCAGCATGGACACATTGGCGGGATCGCCGCGCTCGAGGGCGAGCGCCGAGCTGACGGAGATGGCCGGGTCGCCTTCGTAGACGATCATGCCCTCGCGGATCGGCAGCGAGATGTCGAAGAACGGCATGGGACGCTGCGGAACCTCCGTACGGTAATGGTCGGGGTGGCCGGATTTGAACCGGCGGCCCCCTGCTCCCAAAGGTTAGCATCGCCCGCTGCCTCGCAGTAATCCCGCGTGTGTGGCCCTCAGCCCCGTGGCGGGCCGCCGAAGTTTCGTGGCGGCTGTCCCGCACGGGCACACGAGGGGCACACGACATGCGGGGTATGGGGAGCGTCTACAAGCGTGGGCCGGTCTGGTGGATTCGCTACAGCCATCGGGGACGGAAGTACCGGGAGTCGAGCAAGTCGCCGGAACGCGCCGATGCGCTGGCGCTCCTCAGGCAGCGGCTCGGCGACGTGCAGCAAGGTCGGCTCTCGGCACTGGCCGAGGAGCGCGTGACGTTCGAGGAGTTATCAGCCGACTACCTGCAAGAGCGCGCGGTGCGCGGTGTGGACCGCCAAGGCGTTGAAGTGGTCGAAGGCACGTGTCAACAACCTCGCCGCATTCTTCGCCGGGATGCGGGCGGTCGATATCACGCCAGCACGAGTCCGAGAATACGCGGCGGCTCGGCTCGCGGACAAAAAGGCGGCTGGCACGGTCAACCGTGATCTCGGTGTGCTCCGTCGTATGTTCATCCTCGCCATTCAGGCGGACAAACTCACGCGGCGGCCCTACTTCCGCAAGCTGACCGAAGCCTCGCCGCGCCAGGGGTTCATGGAGCATGGCGACTACCTCGCCATTCGTCGTCACCTACCCCCGGACCACCAGGACATTCTTGACTTCGCCTACCTCACGGGCTGGCGCCGTGGCGAAATCCTCGGGCTGGAATGGCGCGACGTGGACCGGGCCGCCGGTGTCATTCGGTTGCGGTCGGAAATGAGCAAGACCCGCGAGGGTCGCATCCTTGTGCTCTCCACTCCGCTCCGCGAGGTGATCGAACGTCGGTGGCGTGGACGCGCTATCGGATGCCGCTCGTCTTTCACCGCGATGGCCGCTCCGTGGACCACTTCAAAGACGTGTGGCGTCGCGCCTGCAAGGCTGGCGGTTTGCCGGGCAAGCTGTTTCACGATCTTCGGCGGACTGCCGTGCGGAACATGGTGCGCGCGGGCATCCCGGAGCGCGTCGCCATGCAGATGAGCGGACACAAGACACGCTCGCATCTTTGACCGCTACAACATCGTCAGCGAGGGCGATCTACGCCAAGCCGCCGACAAGCTCGCGGCGTACGTCGGCGCCGTTGGTGGGTAGCCGCGGGCGAACCTTGAACCCGACGCCGCTCTCGCTTGCTTGCGCTCACGGTCGCAGGCACGGCACGCGCGACCGCCCGTGCTCGGTCGGACGTAGGTGTTGGCCTTCGTGTAGGGGTGGCCTCGCGGGCACCGCCGCTTGGCCCGCTGACGGGCACCGGGCACCCACCGGGCCGCCCCACGTGCGCACGTTCTCCGCGTGGGTCACCAGTTCTAGGTGCGCGGGGTTGACGCACCAAGGCACTCGACACCGATGGTCGCACTCAAGACCGCCCGGAATCAGCCCGCGCAGAGCCTCGTAGACGACCACGTGAGCCTTCCTGACGCGGCGTCCAACCCGGACGTTGCCATAGCCTCGACTGTCCCGCGCGCCGGTCCACTCCCAGCAGCCCGTCACCTCGTTCGTCATAATCTTCGAAGCCAAGAGCGCCGGGAGCACGTGAGCCACGGCGGGTGTGAGCGTCACGCTATCGACTCCCGGGCGCTCAGATCACGTCCCCGCCCGGTGTAGAATCTCGGCGGGCGGATGGGACGCCCACGCAGCGCGCGGACGGACTCGCACTCCAATCCCGGAACCAGCGGTAGCCCTGATAGGGGGCCGCTGGGGGAGGACCCGCCATGGTCAGCCGTGGCCTCGCGCGGGCGGTCGGAGGCATGGTCACCGTCCCACCCGCCCACCTTGCGTCTCTAGCCCAGCGCCACACTCCGCCCTCATCAAGAGCAACCGGATCGCGGCTCAGCCCCGGCGGGCCGCTGGCTTTACGATCACCACCCCGGCCTTGTCACGGGCTATCCCTTCGGCCTCAGCGTCGAGAGCGAGCCGGGTTAGCTCGGCCAGCGGGAGGCAGCGGCGTTCCTTCACCTGGGCGCAGACCCGCTCGCCTTCGCAGTCCACGCCACGGCCCGGCTCTGCTCGACCGCCCCCGGAAGGGGGTTCAAGACCGGCGAGCCCACGCTGGCGAACGACACTTCGACCAAAGGAGAGACTGAGCAGTTTTCCGCGAAGACTCCCCCACCTTGAGTGGCGTCGCGCGGCGTACTGCCTCCGCTTCTTCTTTGGAACTGTTAATGGGTGGGGAGTACTGTCGGAAAACCCTCCCAGGTCTCCCAAGTGATCCAGGCGTGAACCGGCGTTGTGATGAGAGTGGCAAACTCCGGTGCCGGGTGATACACGTGCGACGGACGACCGCCCCGGACGCCTCGCGGTGAAGCACTGCATCCGTGTCGCGGGACCGACCCGAGGCGTCACCCAGGCGCACGACGAGGCGGACGCGCTCCAACTCATCGAGGACCGCGCTGGCACGGTCCTCGCTCCCCGAGGGCAGTCACACACCCAGTGATGCGTCAAGCCCTCCGGGGACGACGCAAACAACCGCAGGACGTCCGCCCGGCGTTTCAGCATCGAGCCGAGTACCACGCGCCGCACGAGTTCCACGTCGTGCGTTTCGACGACCTCCCGCCCGTGGACCAGGGCGAGCGCCTTGGCCAAGTTGGATACCTGTTCGATAGCGCGGAACGGTTCCTCTTGCTGTACCTCACCCATTTGCCACGACTTGCTGTCACGGTCCTGTTGCCATTCGATGAGGGCACGCCCACGCGCAAGCATCTTGCCGAGGTTGTCGAGACAGTCTTGATGCTCGGATGGCACGACGACCTTCGGCGGAGGCACCCGAAGGATCGCGCTCACATGCCGCTCCACGAGTTCGGTCAACTCGCGGAGTTTGCCGCGTCGGTCGTCCTCGTCTCGAAGCCGAGTGATTCCTGCGTTCACTTCGTCATTGGTCAGAGCCTCTACGCGGTACATGAGGAACCGCGTCCCGAGCTGGCTCATGTAGTGACGGTGCTTCTCAAGGACGATGGGCGTGACGCAGGCGACGACGCCGAAGCGTGGCTTGTACTGGAGCCGTCCGAGCGTCCCGGTGGCCTTGTTAAACTCACCGTCGTAGATGCTGGTCAAGTCGCCGAGCACTGCCCTCACCTTGTCGTCGCGCTGCGAGAACAAGGGCGACAGGTCCTTGATGACAAGGCATTGAGCGCCCTTGGTCTGCATTTCTGTGAGAAGGTCGGGCTCCTCGTTCCGCCGCTTGCCGCCTTCGGGGGGCGAGACATACCCGCTCGACAGGGCGTTGGGAGTAAGGGTGTCTATCCGGATCACCTTATCGCCGCTGAGCCCGGAGACCGCCCGTGTCTTGCCGCCTGATGGGTTGCCGACGACGATGAGCCACACGAGTGCCGTGTCGTCTAGGTCGGTAAGTGGCGTGCTGATCGCGGTGGCCATCGCCAGTTCGATGACGTCGTGAATCCACGGCGAGCTTGAGACTGCCGCTTGGAGACTGTGAATCCGGTGCAGCCGAGCGCACGCGTGCGCCACGGCCGAAGGAGAGTGTCGAAGTCCCGCGCTCATCAATTCCTCCCATTGTTTCCGGTCGGTCACGGCTGGCATTACCACCTTGCTCCCGGAGAGGGAGTAGGTTGGTGGGCGCTTGCTATCGGGCCAGAACCCTCAGCGCCCTCGGAATGGGTTGTTGCTGTCCCTCTCAAAACAGGTGGATCTGTCTCTCGGTTCCTTCGCCGCGCGGCCACCCGCAAGACGAGAAGCGTGCGGGAGTGCGCGGACCGCATGAACGCCTTGGCTCACAACCTACGGCGGTGGTTCGCTATTCGGCACTTGTTGCAGGCCCCGTGGAGTAAAGGCCCGTCCCAAGCCCCAGCCCAGCAGAACCGGCATGACATGCATATGGAGTCGGTGCCACGGGCGACGCCTCAGCGGCGGGTGTTTCTGGCGCGTCGTCACACAAAGGTAGACTGGCACTTATCAAGCGTGGGGGCGCAATCGGACAGGCCGGCGGGCGGCGAGCGGCGTCGCTCAGGGCGGGTCCCTCACGGGGTCGGATGCCCGGGGTGGGGAACGGTCGCGGAGGGTGCGGATGCGTTGGGGTCCGAATCGGGACGGCAAGTGGTGGCTCAAGCGAACGCTCGGCGTATTCGGTGGTATCTACACGCTGGCGCAAGCGTTCGGAGCGCCCCAAAACCTGTTCGTCTGGTGGCGCTGCCATCGGGGGACCCCGAAGGACTGCGACCAGTTCCTTGAGGCGGCCCGAGAATTAAGCGATTTAGGCCTAGCCTCGTTCACGTCGCTTGACCCATGGCGCGTGTTCAACATCTGCCTGTTCCTCGTATGCGTAGCACTCCTGCTTCCTGACTCCGTGTGGCGTCGTCGCAGGCGAGTGCGGGGGGCGACGGTAGATGTAACCCACCTCACAAACAAGCGCGGGCACTTTAACGAGAGCGTGATTGATAAGGCTGTCGCTGAGATGGAGCAGCATAAGCCGCTGGTGCCGCGCCCGCCGATTGAGAAGCGACCGAGAGAACCCGAACGCTCGGAGGTTCATGCCTTCGGAACGTGGGCACCGCCAGCCCCAAGAAAGAAGAGCGTCTCCGCGATGAGCAATTCTACTACCTCGGGCTTTGCTGGACACTGACTGCGACTTTCTTTGAGAGCTACACGAGCGTGGATAACCCCGGGAACTGGGTCGAGAACTGTGTGAAGGGTCCCTACTGTCCCAAGTGCAAAGAGTCACTCGTGCGCGAGGAATACGTAGAGCCGGAGTTTGCGTACTATGGACCGCCGTCTCCACGCATCGCGCCGATTTGCGAATGCGGGAATTTCACGGCCGATCCTGAGGAAATGCGCGGGACACTAGAACTTGAGACCACTAAGGCGCGCGTCTACCGTCGTGCAGCCGCACTGCTCAGAGAGCAGAAGCCTCTACCGCCATGGCCGTGACGCTACTCTGCGACCAGCGCAAGCCGCCTACGTTGACCCACCACGGCGACCCGGATAGGGTGCGCGACCAGTCTTGCCCGAGGCCGGAGGGGATGCCCACAATAGATCTTGAGCAGTCCCGTGAGCGTACGAGCCGTTGACTCGCTCCGATAGCGTGCGGTAGAGCTACCGAAGCTCTGCCAATAGGTGAGGGATGAAAGTCTTCGTCGGGTGGTCCGGCCAGTTGAGCCACAGCGTCGCACTGGTGCTGAAGGAGTGGCTTCCCGCCGTGGTGGATAACGTCGAGCCGTGGGTGTCTTCCGAGGACATTGATAAGGGTACGGTGTGGAATGCAGAGTTGAAAAAGGCTCTTGGGGAAGCGCAATTCGGGGTCATATGCTTGACGCCGGATAATATTGGAAAACCCGTGGATTACGTTCGAGGCGGGCGCGATGTCGCGAACGCTTGAGGCTAGAATTGCGCCACTTCTCGTCGGCCTAGAGAAAACTCTTGTTAAGGGACTGCTTGAACAATTTCAGTTGACCGTTTTTGATCAAGAAGAGGTTCGGAAGCTCGTTCACAGCATCAATCATGTTTCGTCAACGCCAGTGAGACCAGAGGTGCTTAATCGGCGATTCAACGTCTCGTGGCCTACGCTTGCTTCGGAGGTAGTGAAAGCGCAAACCGCGAGCGCCGCAAACTCAAAGAAGGTGCAGCCTACAGCCACATCCGCGTCGGATGAAACGCTGTCAGATCAGCAAGTAAAGATCATTCAGATTTTAGCGAGCAATCCACAGCATGAGCTTACCCCTATAACTCTGACCTCGTTCCTCGGGGAAAATCTAACTCGGACTAGATACCACTTAGACGGATTGCTACGACAACGCTTGGTAGATCGCTCACTCACCGTGGGGGCGGAACCGACGTACTACTTGACCACCAGGGGCAGCCCTACGCGGTTGAGAGCGGCTTCGTTTAGAAACGCGCGCACGCGCTCATGATAGCGTGCGCTAGTAGCTACGGGCGACTAGGTCCGATAGGTGGCCCCGGTGGGCACAAACGCAACGGGTCTTTGGGGGTACTGGCGAGATGTACTGCTACGGGCTACTCGTCTCGCGATCTCCGGGTTCGGCCGCCCGCGCGAGATCTTCACGGCAGCCGCGGTCGCAATCGTCGTCGTCGGGCTGTTACTTCAACGCAGCAACTCTGGTGATCCCGCGTTCGCGAAGATCGATGACATGGCTGTTTTTCTCCAAGCCGCGCTCATGGTCGCCACAGGGTTATTCTTGATCGCGCTGATATTAACGCCTTGGCAGACGCATCTCTCAAACGAGGCGGCGCTATCGACCGCGAGTGCCGAACGAGACGCACTCAAGAAGCAACTGCAGCCTCGGCTTGAGTTCGATTTTCGCTCGTGCTGTTTACTTGAACAGCGCTGGAACGATGACCGCGCCCAGCGCTACCAAACGCTGCGCATCGGCGTCCGGGCTATGGGTGCCGCGACTGTTCACAATGCCTTGGTGAGAATCGATATGCCGGAGCGGCAGATGTACGCGCGCGGGATTGCCTGGGCGGGGCACGAGATAGGTGAGCCGATTCAGATCGATCCAGCGCCGACGCCAGAATTTCACTACCACTTTGTTCTGGCCGAGACGGTTAACGGAGGCCACTGGTTCCGCATGGTCGATCAGACTTTCACGCCAGGGGATTACGAGGTCACACTCCATGTAGCCGTTTGGGGACCTTACCCCGACGCTGGTGAGGGCACTCGTGCGGCTCTCGAACGACGGTGTCATGGCTCTGTCGCAGCTACCAGATCGCGGAAAGGAAGGTTGGGCGCATTGAGAAGCGGCACTCCACCGAATCTCAGGCGGCGTAACGAGATCACGCGTGAGAGGCTTACGGGAGATTGCGCGGCTGGGCACGTAGGACAACCGGACAAACCAAGGCCCTAATCGGAGATGAAATGGCGGCGTTCGTAGGAAAACGAATGGGCGACCCGGACGTAGAATTCAGATTCAAGAAGGGCGAGATGATCTCGTCGGCGGGGGTCGGAACCGGACGACGGGGACAGGGGAGTCGTCGTAGATGCCGTGTACCCCACGCGCGTTGGTGTCCGACGCGGACGAGGCGTTTATCTTGTGCACTCCGCCGACGAGGGTGGTGACAAGTGGTGCGTTCTTGTTGACGGAGATGACCAGATTCACCCGCTGTGCGAGACACTGAAGTCAAATACAGCGGCCCCAGTTCTTGACGTACTCGTACACCTATCATCCTGCGCGCACTGCATGGGTGCCGTCTGCGCGGTAGCAGGGGCGTTGCCTGCGGAACCTGGCCACGAGGACACGCGCGTGCCCTCCGTTCATGAGGCATTTCGCTCCCTAACCGCTCGGTTGCAGGATGAGGAAACCCGAGTGCTGCGCGATCAACTACGGCACCTGCGCGGACTCGGAGGCGGCGGGGAGGCCAAGCAATCTGACGATCCCGTGTGACCGGGGTTTCAGTCCCGCGCGCGCACTCCCCCGCTGGACGGAGGACCTTGGAGCCGCACTCACGGTTCACCCTCAAACGGGCTTACGCCTCTGGATCTCGCTTGAATCCGCGATATACCCATCGAGAAGCGAAGAACACCGCCCACGGAATGCCGATGGCGAAGACCAAAGGGATGACCGGGACTATCAGCAGAAATATCAGCAAATCGCCAATGAGGGGAATGCCAAACAGGAGAGCGAATCCGCCTGGAGTATGGAACGCCCAGGACCAAATCACGACGACAGCCAATAGGGTCGCGATGACGCAAGTAAGTCGCTTGAGTCCACGCTCTGTGCTCATGCCGAGCCTTTCCAGCCGAAGGTGCGAGGCGGCGTCTGGCCCTCGAACCCTAGTGTATGGTCTCCCTGGTTCGAGGCGGAACCGCGCGCACGCCCTCCCGCTCAGCGGGACCAGCGGACGCCCCCGATCATAAGGGGCCCCACCACGCCCTTTGCGCCGGTTGCGGGTGCGCTCGTGCGGTGCTGTCCGTCGGCGGTGAACCGCCGCAGACGTCGGCTCGCGGGTGACGGGCGAGCTTGAGCGCGGCCCAGCACCGATGGGACGGAGCGCCGCGCCGGGATACTTTGGGGCTACTTCCCGATGCGCCTCGGTGGTCGCGCGTAGCGCTCGGTAGCAGCGTTGCGATGCGGGTGAGGCGTCGTGACCGCGTGCTTGCTCTCCACGCGGCGATTCGCGCACCAAGCGTAAACCGCACGACGCGGCGTTCCACGTGCGCCGTTCCGAGCGGTTTCCCCTTGCAAGTCGAACCGGCTCCGCGATGCTCAAGAGCACAAAACGGGCACACGCACGCGGCCCGGTCCAGGTAAGTATGGTCGGGGTGGCCGGATTTGAACCGGCGGCCCCCTGCTCCCAAAGCAGGTGCGCTACCAGGCTGCGCCACACCCCGAACTGTTCGGAAATCTTATCATTTCGCGCGGAGGTCGGCCTCCGCTCGAGCCAGTACGTCATGCCCATGTCGCGGTACATCGTCGTGGCGATGGTGAACTGCTCCTCGGCCTGCCGGCGGTCGCCCGTGCGGGCGTACAGCTTCGCGAGCCCGAGATGGCCATGCGCGACGAGGGGACGCATCCCGAGGGCCTCGGCCAGAGTCAGACTCCCTGCGTATGCCTCCTCGACGAGATGCGCATCGGGACGATCGCCCTGGGCCGTGAGCTCGGCGAGCACTCTGAGTGCCAGAGGCCTCGTTCGCTCGCTCTTTGTGTTTCCTCGACAGATCGACGGCACTACGAGCGCGCGCGAGGGCCTCGTCAGCGCGACCGGCCAGTCGATACGCCTCGGCCAGACGGCTCACGCGAACCGCGAGACCCAGGCCCATCGCGCTGATCGACGCGTCGCCCAGGAGCGACTCCTCGAGGAGAGGCAGGCCCTCGGAGAGGCGCCCCGATAGTGTGTACGCGTAGCCCAACCCCGAGAGGATATTCGCGTCGCCGATGCGTCGCGCCCGAAGCAAGGCGAGGCCGCGCTCGAACACGCGTAGTGCGGTCGGCACGTCCCCCCGTTCGAGGCTGACGCCTCCGAGCGCGCCGTGTGACTCGATCACCGTGTGCGGATGATCCGCGGCCTCGGCGATGCGGCTCGCCTCTTCCACGTGCGCGATCGCATCGGTGAATCTGCCGAGATGTGAGAAGACCAGTCCGAGCCACGCCCGGGGCCACGCCGCGAAGAACCCCGGCAGGCCCGCTCGGTGAGCGGCGCTCTCGTCCGGCAGCGCGTGCGCGGTTTCCAGGAAGAGCGCGCCGGCCTGCGCCAGGTCGCCGACGGCGAAGTGCGCCTGGGCAAGACGGTACCGCGCTTCGATCTCGAGGCCCCTGTCTTCAAGGTCCGTGGCGATCTCGAGCGCGTGTCGGCCTGCTTCGAGGGCGCCGACATGGTCACCCAGGTTCCTCAAGCGTGCGCCGATGTCGGAGATGACGCGTCCCAGGCGACGCCGGTCGCCGATCTCCCGCGCAAGGGTTTCGGCTTCCCGCAACCGATCCAGGATCTGACTGTAGTGCCCGAGCGGCGCGAGCGCTCCGCGTGAGTCGAGCCGAAGGTCGATGGCCTGGATCTTCGTGTCGCGGCTTTCGGGCAGGTGCGCGAGGGCGCGCAGAGCCTCGTCGAAGGACGTCTGGGCCTCATCGTACGCCGAGCGCATCGTCGCCTTGGTGCCTGCCTGGCGGAGGTAATCGACCGCCTTGTGCCACAGCTCTCCTCGGAGCGCGTGATAGGCAAGCCGCTCGACGTGCTCGGCGAGCCGATCGCCATGGAGCCGCTCGAGCACCTCGACGATGCGCGCGTGCACCGCACGGCGCTGCTGCTGAAGAAGGGTGCCGTAGGCCACCTCGTGGGTGAGGGCGTGCTTGAACGTGTATTCGGGATCGGGGAAGAGGCTCGCCTCGTAGAGAAACTCCGCGGCCTGGAGATGGGCGAGGCCGCGCCGGAGGTCGGGCTCATTCGCCTCGGCAATCTCCCGAAGGACCATGAACGGGACGTTGTTCCCGATGACGGCCGCGGACTGGAGCAACCGCTTCTCATCGGGCGGGAGCCGGTCGATACGCGCAGCCAGGAGCGCGTGGACGCTCGCGGGGACCTGGATCGTATAGACGGGTTGTGCGAGACGATACGCGCCCGGCTCGCCCACGAGCACCTTCGTTTCGACCAGGCTCCGAACGCTCTCTTCGAGGAAGAATGGATTCCCTTCCGTTCGTGCGATCAACAGCCGCTTGAGCTCCCCCAGCGCGGGATCGGCACCGGTCAGAGCTTCGAGAAGTTCCTCGGCCTTCGTCGTGGCCAGAGGATCGACACGAATCTGCGTGTAGTGCGTCCTGCCGCCCCAGCCGTGCCGGTACTCGGGACGGTAGTTCACGAGCAGCAGCAGGCGCGCCGATCCCAGGCTGTCGACCAGACCGTCGAGCAGGGCTTGCGTCTCGGGGTCGATCCAGTGGAGATCCTCGACGATCACGAGCAACGGTTGCTCGCGCGCTTCCCGCAGCCACAACCTCTTCACGGCGTCGAAGGTGCGCCGGCGTCGTTCGTCGGGGTCGAGCGTGCGCCACGCCGCGTCGTCCACAGGGACGTCGAGGAGGGTCAGCAGCGCGGGCAGCGTCGGCTCCAGCGTTCGGTCGAGCGTGAGGAGCTTGCCCGTGACCTTCTCGCGGATCTCGCGGAGATCGTCCCGATGGCCGATCTTGAAGTAGCTCTTGAGGAGCCCGATCACGGGCACGTAGCTCGTGGCCCTTCCGTACGAGACGGAGGCGCTTTCGAGCAGGCGCCAGGGGCGAAGACGATGCGACCGGGTGAACTCGTAGACGAGGCGCGATTTGCCGACGCCGGCCTCGCCGACGATCGCGACGACCTGCCCCTGGCCGTTGTCGGCGAGCTCCTGCGCGTGCCGGAGCTGCTCGAGCTCCGCGGTGCGGCCGATCAGGCGTGTGAGCCCGCGACTGGCGATGGTGGCTTGCAGGCGCGTCCGGACGGGTCCCGCACCCGCCAGCTCGTAGACCTCCACGGGGTCGCTCAGGCCCTTCACCGGCACGAGGCCGAGCGGTTTGACGTCCACGTAGTCCTCGACGAGGGCGAGCGTCTCGTGCGTGATGAAGATCGCTCCCGGCTCGGCGAGCTGCTCCATGCGTCCCGCGAGATGGGTCGTCTGCCCCACCGCGGTGTAGTCCATGTGGAGGTCACTCCCGATCGCACGGACCACCACCTCACCGGAATTGAGGCCGACCCGAATCCGGACCGTCACACCGTGCGAGCGCCGGACCCGTTCGGCGTAGCGCTTCACCGCCTCCTGCATCCGCAGCGCGGCATAGCAGGCGCGCACCGCGTGGTCCTCGTGCGCGAGCGGCGCGCCAAACAGCGCCATGATCCCGTCGCCCATCACCTGATTGACCATGCCCTCGTAGCGGTGCACGGCCTCCATCATCAGGTCGAGCACGGGGTCGAGAATCGTTCGCGCCTCTTCGGGATCGCGGGCCGCGAGCAATTCCATCGACCCCTTCAGGTCGGCGAAGAGGACGGTGACCTGCTTGCGCTCGCCTTCCAGGGCCGCTTTCGACGTGAGGATGCGTTCGGCGAGATGCGTTGGCGTGTAGGACTCGGGCGCCGGCGCCGGGCCTGGCGTCGCTCCGGTGGGCGTCCCACATCCTCCGCAGAACTGCTCGCCGCCTTCATTGAGGAAGCCGCACGACGGGCACGTCCGAGCCAGTGAGCGCCCACAGTCACCGCAGAACCGACGCCCGGACCGGTTCTCAGCGTGGCAGTGCGGGCACTGCATCGCGACTCCAGCCACGGATGGTGAGGCCATCGAAGGCGGTCACCGAATCCGCTTTTGTCCAGAATCCGACGCGGCCCATCGTGAACCGCGAGTCACGGTGGTCGAGCAGGAGCTTGCCGTCGAGCCACGCCTGGATCTGATCGCCGACCGCGACGACACGCATGGCGTGCCACGCGCCAAGCACCGGGGGCTTCACCCGAGCGGTTGCGATCTGGCGGCGGCCACGGTCGTAGGCGTAGAGCCGGAAGTTGTCTTCCAGGGCGTTGGCGCGGACGACGTAGTACGTGCCGTCCGTGACACGGAACACGATGCCGCCGGAAGCGTCTTCCTTGCCGGAGATCGGCTTGAACTTCATCGACACGTCGACGTTGGTGTACGGGCCCGGCGGCGCGACGATCACGTTGTACTCGTTTCGCGTCGCGCGCTGTACGAGCACGTTCCGCCCGCTCGGTGCGCCGGCCATCCTTCGACCGCCCACTGGCCGGCCATGATGCTCCAGCCTTCGATGCCCTTCGCTCCGAAGTCGAACCTCTCCTCGGGAACGCTCTCTGGCACTTTGATCTCCGCGGCGGCGGCGAACGACGAGCGCCTCGTCACGCCGTGCGCTCCGAGCGCCGCCAGGACCGCTCTCAACCAGCCTCGTCGTGATGTCCCTGTCATGCCTGCCGTAACGTATGACCGTCAGAGTAACACTTGTTGCATTGCCGGGAAACTCGTCGTAGCGTCACGGCTGTTGCTCCACGGAGGGATGATCGGCTTCCTGTGGGCCATGCGCCCGTATTTCCGGCAGGTGCTCGGACAGCTCTGTCTTGGCTCGGTGGCCGGCATCGTCATGAACACGGCGGTCGTCCTGCCCGCCATTCTCCTCGGCCGCGCGATCGATACCGCCCTCGCGCTGGAACGCGGCACGGGCACGCCCGCTGACGTCACCTGGGCCGCCGTGCTGTTCGTCGGCGGTACGCTCCTGACCGAAGTGCCTCGCATCGCGAAACGATGGTGGCTCATGACCGCGAACGCGCGGATCCGCGCGAACGTCCGTGCCGATGCCTTTCGCGGTGTCCTCGCGTGGCCGATGGCCGATCTGCAGAAGACGCCGATCGGCGATCTCATGGCCAGGATCGTTGGCGACGTCGAGGTGCTTGGTGTGGGGGTCCGTGAGTTCACCATCGAGACCTGGGACACGGTCCTGTTCTCCCTCTCGTTCGTCGTGGCGATGCTCGTCCTCGATCCAGCGCTCACGCTCGTCGCGCTCCTGCCCGTCCCCTTCGCGATGGTGCTCGCGCATGCCACAGGGCGCTGGATCGCACGCCGGACCACGAGGGCGCGTGAGGCGAACGCGGATCTGACGTCGGCGATCCAGGAACAACTCGCCGGGATCAGGGTGTTGCGCCTCTTCGGCCGGGCGAGTGCGTCGGTGCAACGGATTGCCGATCGGTCGGGCACGGTGGCCGAAAGGAACCTGCGCCTCGCCCGTCTCAAGGGAGGCTTGCAGCCGATTTACACCACCGTGATGATCGCCGGCGTCGTCGTGATCGTCTGGCAGGGCAGCGAGCGGGTGGTCGCCGGGGCGATGACGGTCGGCGCCTTCGTCGCCTATCTCGAGCTGTTCCTCCGCTTCGTCAACCGCGGCCATCGGATTCCGCAGCTCGTGAACTCGGTGCAAAGCGGCGCGGCCGCGTATGCGCGCCTGCGACCGCTGCTCGCGCCCGCGTTGAGGGTGGCCGGCGAGCCGCGCCTGGCGTCCTTTCGCGCCGGGCACGTGACCGGGATCGCGCGGGACGCGACCCGACCCCCCCGAACGACGTCCGGACCGGTCACCGTCTCGCTGCACGACGTGACGTTCCGCTACCCGGGCGGTGAACGCCCCGCACTCAGCGGACTCACCCTCGACGTCCCGGCCGGATCTCTCGTCGGCGTCACGGGGCCCGTCGGCTCGGGCAAGAGCGCACTCATCCGAGCCATCCTCGGCATCTATCCGGTCGAGTCGGGAATCATTCTCGTCAATGGACGTCCGCTCACGGATCACGCGTCGAGCGACCGGAGAGGGCTCATCGGATATCTCCCGCAGGACGCATCCCTGTTCTCGGGGTCGTTGCGCGACAACGTGGCGCTCAGGCACCGCAGCGGCTCGCACGACGACCCGTTCCTGATGGAGGCGGTGAGGCTTGCGGCCCTGGACGAGGATGTGCGTGGCTTTCCGCGCGGGCTCGACACCGAAATCGGGGAGCTCGGAATCCGGATCTCGGGAGGTCAACGCCAGCGGGTGGGGCTGGCGCGCGCCATCGCCGCCGCGGCGCCTCGTTTTCCGGGACTCCTGGTTCTGGACGATCCGTTCTCCGCGGTCGACGTCGCGACCGAAGCTCGCATCGTTGCCGCGTTGAAACAGGCGTTCGGCGCCATGGCGCGGCCCGAAGATCGCGTCACGATCGTCCTGTGCTCGCATCGCCTGGCGGCGTTTCCCTCTGCGGATCTGGTCGTGGTCCTCCAGGACGGCAGGATCGAAGAAATGGGGAGACACGCCGAGCTGATGGCCGCCTCGGGTCTGTACGCGCGCATCTTCCGAGCTCAGCAGAACGCCGAGATCGCAGGGGTCGGCCGGATGGCTCGATGAGGACGGCCGGGACCCGGTCCCTGGGCGGCAACCTGGTGAGGCTGGTGCAGCCCTGGCGCGCGAGAGCGATCACGGTCGCGCTCTTCGTGCTGGCGGCGGCGGCGCTGGAACTGGGGCCGCCGTTCATCATTCGGACGATCGTCGACGACTATCTGCTCATCGGACGGTCCTCTGGCTTGCTCGTCCTCGCGTTGCTCTACCTTGCGACCAGCGCCGCCGTCCAGGTGATGACGTTTCTCTATAGCTACCTCGCCGCGACGATCGCCCAAGGCGTACTCAGCCGTCTGCGGGTGCGTCTGTTCGCCCACCTGCAACGGTTGCCCTCGTCCTACTTCGATCGGACACCGCTCGGCGACGTCATCAGTCGCTGCACCTCCGACGTCGAGACGCTCGACACCGTCTTCTCGTCGGGCGTCGCGGTCCTGGTCGCGAACCTCGTGAGGCTCGTGACCATCGGAGCGGGGATGGTCATCTTGAGTGGACGACTGGCTCTCGTCGCCGCGCTGGTCATCCCTCCGTTGGTGTGGGCGATTCGGTTCCTGCAGGTTCGCGTCCGCCGCGCTGAGCGAGCCAATCGCGCCGCGGTGGGTGCCCTGACCTCTCGCCTTCAGGAAAGCTTGAGAGGTGCCGAGGTCATTCGTGCGTTCGGTCGGGAGGACGAAGCCGGCGGCGCATTCCGTCACGTGCTCGCCGGCGCGCTGGCGGCGTCGAACCGCTCGACGCTGTTCTCGGCCTTCTACACTCCCGTGACGGCGATCCTTTCAGCGTTCGCGGTCGCGTTCCTTCTCTCCGCAGGGACGCAGCACGCGGTCGGCGCGTTTGGCATCTCCATCGGCACCCTGGCCGCATTCCTGATCCTTCTTCAACGTTTTTTCCAGCCGATCACCGCACTGGGCGAGGAATGGCAGACGGTGCAAGGGGCCATGGCGGGCGCTGAACGGATCTTCGCGACGTTGGCCCTCGCCCCCGACGACGCCGGTGGCGGAACAGGGCAGAAGGAACACCACGCTGAACTCCCTGCGATGGATCTCAGCCGCGTCGTGTTCGGATACGGAGACCAGCCGGTCTTGCACGGCATCTCGCTCGTCGTCAGCGCCGGCGAGCACGTGGTCCTGGTGGGACGCTCCGGCGCGGGAAAGACGAGCCTCCTCCATCTTCTGGCTGGACTCTATGCTCCGTGGGCAGGGACGGTCCGCGTGACTGGTCACGACCCGAGGACGCTGGAGGAATCGCAGCGCCCACAGGTCCTGGGGGTGGTGCCTCAAGTCGTCCAGTTGTTCTCTGGCACGGTCCTCGAGAACCTCACGCTCGGGAATCCCTCGGTGCCAGAGGAGGCCGTGCTCGAAGCCGCGCGGATTGCCGGGGCCGACGCGTTCATTCGGGCACTCCCTCAGGGGTATCAGACCCTGCTCAGCGGGGGCGTTGGCGGCGCCGGTACGCAGTTATCCGCGGGACAGCAGCAGCTCCTTGCTCTGGCCAGAGCGCTGGTGCACAAGCCGGCGGTTCTGTTACTCGACGAAGCGACCGCGGCGATCGACAGCGCGAGCGAGGCGGCATTTCGCTCGGCGCTGCGAGAATCCGTCTTGTCGGGCGGATGCGCCGTCCTGACGGTCGCCCACCGGCTGTCGACCGCCGTCGGAGCCGACAGAGTTGTCGTTCTCGATCGAGGCGACATCGTCGAAGAAGGGCCGCCCGGTGAGCTCGCGCACCGTCCAGGACGCTTTGCCGCGCTGCTCGAACTGGAAGCCGCCGGCTGGGACTGGCGATCGGCCCCTCGAGCATGAGGCGGCGATCAGTGGTCGAAGTGGAACAGCAGCATCGTCTGGCCGCCCTGATGCGTGGACTGCACGTGATCGGCGTACCGGCGCAGCATGAAGCCGGCGAGCTTGCGCTGCCCTTCCTCCGTCGCCGCGATCTCCTCGTTGCTGGGCCGTGTGTCCGGCAGCTCGAGGGGAACGCCCACGTACGTGACGAGGACATCCAGGTTGAACTCGTCGAAGCTGGCCTCGATCTGAAGCGGGCCCTTGGGCTCGCACGCGTCGAGAATGACCTCGAGCGACTGGGTCAGATTGAAGCTCGCGCGGTCGATCACGTCGCGCCGCGCGCCCCACCTCGCCCCCTGGGCCTCCATGAAGTCTTCGACGCCCTTCGGCGCGAACCGCTCGGGCTCGACCGTCAGCGTGCGCGTCCGTCGCACGCCGAGCCGGAACACGACGTTCAGCACGAGCGCGGTCGCCGTCCCGAGCACGAGGGGGCTACTCACCAGCGGCTGCGCCGCGGCCGGGACGGCGGCGAACGCGCGCGGGTACAGGTCCACGCCCATGCCCAGCATGAACGACAGGCCGATCACGAACGTCCGTCGCGCGTCGAGCAGACGCGAGGCGATGATCTGCAGGCCGTTCACGAAGATGACGCTGGCCGAGAAGAGCAACGCGGCTCCCATCACGGGGCGCGGCATGATCACGAAGAACGCGCTGGCCTTGGGCAAGAACGCGAGAAGGAAGAACATCCCGGCGATGGCGTAGGCCACGCGACGGCTCGTCACGCCCGTGGCCGCCGCCAGCCCGATTCCGCTCGTGGACGGGCTGGTGCCGACCGTCCCCAGCACGCCCGCCCCGACGTTCGCGAGACCGTTCGCGAGGACGCCGCCGCCGAGCGAGCGCAGGTTCGGGCGCACCCACTCGGCGTCGTTCGTCTTCTGGCAGATCGTCACGTCGCCCATCGTCCGGATCGCCGTGGCCACGGCCGCCACGAGGAACGGCAGCGTCATGCCCGCATCGAACGACCAGCCGACGAGGGTGAGTGACGGCACGTGCAGGATCGGCGCGTCGTGGACCACCCGGAGATCCGCGCCCGTGATGAGGCCGGCGCCCGCGGCGATCACGTAGCCGACGGCGACGCCGATGAACGCGCAGAAGAGCCGCGGCCCGCCCCGGGTCCAGACGTTGAGCCCGATCATCGTCGCGATCGTGATCGTCGCCACGGCGATGTCCACGCCGCCGGAGACGTCGCCACCCGATCCAAGCACGTTGCGGAGTCCGAGCGAGCCGACGGCGACCCCGATCATCGTCACCACGAAGCCGGAGATCTCCGAGGGGAAGTACGGACGGAGCCGGCTCAGGACCCGGGAGAGGACGGCTTCGACGACGCCGCCGAACACCGTCATGCCGAGGACGAGCGGCAGTCCGCCGAGCTTCACGGCAATCAGCGACGGCGTCAGATACGCCGCGTTGAAGCTCGGCGGACACAGAAAGCCCGATCCGATCGGACCACGCGGAAGCGCCTGCAGGACCGCCGACACGGCGAGGATCAGCATCGACATGCTCAGCACGTCGAAGACGCGCTCCGGGCTGAGGCCCGCCTCCCGCGCGAGCAACAGCGGATAGACGAGGAAGATCGCAATGATCGCGACGTGCTGGAGGCCGCTGATGAGCGTCACCCCGAGCGGCGGCACGTCATCCACCCCGTACTGGATCTCGAGCGGCTTCCTCACGATGCCGGGTCGGCCATGTCGGCCGATTCTACGCTCGTCCGATTACGCGGTGGTGTGCCGGTCGATCCGGCGACTACATGGAACGCGCGAGCGTCGCCCGCGCCGCGGCCGCGGCGCGGCCGCGATGACTCACCGTCGCCTTCTGCGCGTCGGACAGCTCGCCGAACGTGCCGGCGAGCGGCGGATAGAAGAAGACCGGGTCGTACCCGAAGCCGCCGGCGCCGCGAGGCTCCCGCGTGATCCGCCCCTCGCACGTGCCCTCCACGAGCGTCTCGCGGCCGTCCGGGCCGACGAGCGCGATCACGCAGACGAACCGCGCGGCGCGCGCCTCGTCGGGCGCCGCCTCGATGAGCCGCAACAGGTGGGCGACGCGCCCGCGATCGTCGAGGCCGGGGCCACCGAAGCGCGCCGAGCGTACGCCGGGAGCGCCGTCGAGCGCGGCCACCTCGATGCCCGAGTCGTCGCCGAGCGCGAGGACGCCGGTGTGCGCCGCCGCCGCGCGCGCCTTGATCAGGGCGTTGGCCGCGTACGTCTCGCCGGTCTCCTCGGGCATCTCGAACGGCGGATAGTCGGCGAGCGTCCGGATCTCGAACGCGATGCCGGCGAGCAGGTCGCGCAGCTCGCGGACCTTCCCGGGATTGGCGGTCGCGAGGACGAGGACGGGCTTAGAGCCTAAAAACTCGCTCGGCACGCGAGGCGAGCGCGCGGCGCTGCAGATCGACGAGGCGCTTGATGCCGGACTCCGCCAGCGCCAGCATCCCGTCGAGTCCGCCACGGTCGAACGGGGTGTGCTCCGCGGTCCCCTGCACCTCGACGAACTCGCCCGTGCCCGTCATCACCACGTTCATGTCGACATCGGCGGTGGAGTCCTCGCCATAGTTCAGGTCCAGCATCGGCGTGCCCTTCACGACGCCCACGCTGATCGCGGCGACGCAATCGCGCAGCGCCGTCCCTGCCTTGATGGCGGCGACCTTGCCCACCGCGTCCGCGAGCGCCACGTAGCTGCCGGTGATCGCGGCCGTGCGCGTTCCGCCATCCGCCTGGATGACGTCGCAGTCGATCCAGAACGTCCGCTCGCCGAGCTTCGGGAGATCGACCACCGCGCGCAGCGCGCGGCCGACCAGGCGCTGGATCTCCTGCGAGCGGCCGCTCGGCCCGCGGCTCTCGCGGTTCATCCGGGTGTTGGTCGAGCGCGGCAGCATGCCGTACTCCGCCGTCACCCACCCGCGCCCCTGCCCCTTGAGCCACGGCGCCACTTTCTCCTCGAGGGTCGCGGTGCAGATCACCTTGGTGGCGCCGAACTCCACCAGCACCGAGCCCTCGGGATGCAGCAGGTAGTCGCGCGTGATGCGTGACGGGGCGCAGCTGATCGGAGCCCCGGCCGTCGGCGCGCGGCACTAGCGGGAACGTTCGGCGGTGGACGCGCGCATGCGCTGGTCCCAGTTCCGCTTGTACTCGGCCAGGCCGGAATGGATCGCGCGCGCGATCTCGTCGCGGTACTTCGCGTCGCGCAGGCGCTTCTCCTCGCGCGGGTTCGTCACGAAGCCGATCTCGACGAGGACCGCCGGCATGGCGGCGCCGCCCAGCACGTAGAACCCCGCCTGCTTCACGCCGCGGTTCGGGATGCGCAGCGAGCGGGTCATGGCGTCCTGGACGATCTCCGCGAGGCGCGACGACTCCGTGAGGAACTCCGACTGCAGGAGATCCCAGAGGATCGTCCGCAGGATGTCCTGGCGCCCGTTGCTCCGGCTGCTGGCTGGCGCCGGCTTCTCGAGCTGGACCACGCTGTTCTCGGCGGCCGCGGTCTGGCGCGCCGCGATGTCCGTCGCCTCCGACGAGAGGAAGTACGTCTCGACGCCCTCGTGGCTGGCCGAGGTGTGCGCGTTGGCGTGGATGGAGACGAAGAGGTCGGCGCGCTCGCGGTTGGCGAAGCTGGTGCGGTCCTTCAAGGTCACGAAGTGGTCGCCGTCGCGAGAGAGCAGCACCTTGATGCCGAGCCGGTCTTCGACGAGCCTGGCGACGCGCTTGGTGACGTCGAGCACGAGGTCCTTCTCGGTCAACCCGCCGGGTCCGGTCGCGCCGTTGTCGTGGCCGCCGTGCCCCGCGTCGAGCACGATCGTGCGCAGCGGCCCGGCGCTCGGCTGGGTCTCGCGCGGCGTCGCCTCGGCCGGCCGCATGAAGTCGAGGACGAGCCGCGGCGGATCGCTGAGCGTGCTGGCGCGGAGCTCGCCGGTGGCCCCCGCGAAGCTCACGGACAGGACCGCGTCGTTCCCCGTCCGTCCCAGCCGCACCGTCTCGACGAACCCGTCCTTCACGTCCTCGGCGCGCGGGCGCCCGCTGAGCCCGGCGACGCGCACGCGCAGCGTGCCGCCCTCGGCGCCATCGACCTTGTGGGTCACCGGCACGGAGGTCTCGAGCACGACGCGGGTGAACGTGGGATACGAGCGGACCCGCATCTCTTCGAGCGAGGGAGGCGTCGCGGGGGCGCGCTCTTCCGCGGGTTCGCCGCTCCGACCACCGGCGCGACGGCGAGGGTCGTGAGGACCGCCAGCAGGAGCGCGACGCGCGGGAGCTTCATGAGCGCCGCTATTCTAGCAACCGCGCGAGACGGTCTCGTGCTTTTACTGCACCGTGCCCGCGTAGATCCCGACGACGGTCGAGAGGAACTTCACGGCGTCGCCGCGCTGACGCTGGAACGAGTTGCGTCCGATGATCGAGCCGAACCCGCCGCCGTCGCGAATGGCGCGCACCTGATCGAAGACGGCCTGATCGGTATCGGCCGCCCCGCCCGAGAAGATGACGATGCGCCGGCCCGCGAAGGCCGCCTGCACCACGTGACGCACGCGCTCGCCGAGCGTCGCAAGCGGCACCTTCTCCTTCTCGTAGACCTTCTTGGCCGCCCCCTGCTCGAGGTGGGCGGTCGGCAGCTTCACCTTGATGACGTGCGCGCCGAGCTGGGCGGCGATGTGCGCCGCGTACGCCGTCACGTCCGCCGCCGTCTCCCCGTCTTTCGAGAGCCCCGAGCCGCGCGGATACGACCAGACGACCACCGCGAGCCCGGACGCTTTGGCCTCCTCCGCGAGCGCGCGCAGCTCCGCGTACATCTCCAGCCGATGCTCCGAGCCGGGATAGATCGTGAAGCCGATGCCGACGCAGCCCAGCCGGACGGCATCGCGCACGCTGGCGGTGATGGCCTGCGCGGGATCCTTCTCCTCGAGCAGGACGTCGTGGTTGTTGGCCTTGAGGATGAGCGGGACCTGCCCCGCGAACTCCCGCGCCCGGCCTCGAGGAACCCGAGCGGCGCCGCGTAGGCGCTGCAGCCGGCCTCGATCGCGAGCTCGAAGTGGTAGCGCGGATCGTAGGCGGCCGGGTTCATGGCGAAGCTGCGGCCGGGGCCGTGCTCGAACCCCTGGTCGACGGGAAGGATCACCAGCTTCCCGGTCCCGCCGAGCGCGCCATGGTTCAGGAGGCGCGCGAGGTTCGTGAGGGTGCCCGCATTGTCACTGCCGTACCAGGAGAGGATCTCGGCGACGGTCTTGGTAGACATTTCCCGTAGGATACCCCGATTCGCAAGGCGTCAGGTCAGTCCAAGTCGCTCCTTCAGGGGCGCGCACGCGGTCCCGCGAGACCAGCAGCTCCGTGCCGCGTGTCCTCGCGCAGCCGGATCACGAGCTGCCCGGCGACGTCCGTGTGCAGCTCGCTGATCCAGCCGAGGTTCACGAGCGTGCCCCGGTGGACGCGGAAGAACTTGGCGGGATCGAGCCTTCGCTCGAGCTCCACCAGCGTCATGTCGAGCATGAGCTCCGCGGCGGCGGTCGCCGCGTAGGTCGCGCGATCGCGGGCGAGCAGACGTGCGTGACCTCGTCGACCGGGATGAGCTGGACGCGCCCGCCGACGCGCGACGCGAGGTGGTCGAGGTACGCGTCGCCGCGCAGCGATCGCTCGCCAGCCGCTCGAGCGTGCCGCGCAGGTCGCCGCCCCCGGGATCGGCGGCGCCGGGACGCGATGCGGTCGAGCGTGCGCGTCGAGTCGCTCGCGCTCGACCGGCTTGAGCAGGTAGTCGACGGCGTTGACCTCGAAGGCGCGCCACCGCGTGCTGGTCGTAGCGCCGTGGTGAACACCACCGTTCGCGCCCGGCGCGGCACGCGCTCGACGACCTGGAAGCCCGTTGAGCCCGGGCATGTGGATGTCGAGGAAGAGGACGTCGACCGACTGCCCCGGCGAGCTGCGCGAGCCCCTTCGCGGGGTCGGTCGCGCGGCCCGACGATCTCGACGCGCCCGTCGCCTCGAGCACCGGCGTCCGAGCCGCTTGAGCGCCAGCGGCTCGTCGTCGATGAGGAACGCGCGGATCGGCGCGGCGGCGCTCACGATGCGCTTCCCGGTCCGCGGGATGACGATCGATACGCAGCGTGCCGCCGTCGCGGGCGCGATCGTTCAGCGCGCCGCGCCGCCGAAGCGCGCGGCGAGCCGGCTCTGGAGATTCTCGAGTCCGTGGCCGGGCCGCATCGCGGCTCGCCGCTGAAGCCGGGCCCGTCGTCCCACACGCCGACGACGAGGCGGCCGTCGTCGGCCACGGCATCGACGCGGAGACGTCCTCCGGCCGGGCGCGGCGCGATCGCGTGCTTGATGCTGTTCTCGACCAGCGTCTGGACGGCGAGCGGCGGCACCTCGCAGGCGGCGAGCGTCGGGCGTCGACGTCGACGGTGTACGTCAGCCGCTCGCCCGAGGCGCGCGCTTCTCGATCTCGAGATAGTCGTTCACGATCTCGAGCTCGTCGCGCCAGCGGGCACCAGCCCGCGCTCGGTGGCGTCGAGCGACGAAGCGGAGCAGCGCGGCCAGCCGCTCGACCGTGCGCTCGGCCCGGTCCGGGTTCTCCTGGATCAGCGCGGTGATGGCGTTGAGCGTGTTGAACAGGAAGTGCGGCTGCAGGCGCGACTCCAGCGACGACAGCCGCGCCTCCAGCGCGAGCTTGCGGTCGCGCTCGTGCTCGAGCTCGCGCGTGCGCAGCTCGAGCGTCACGGCGTCGAGCCGCCCGCGCTGGATCTCGTACAGCGACATGCCGACGCCGAGTGTCAGGCTGATGAGCGACGTTGATGCGGAGCGCTGCCCGCGAAGCACGCCCAGAACGGCTCGTGACGCCCGTCAGCGCGATCAGGCCGCAGGCCAGCGTCGTGCCCACCGCGGCACGCGAGCAGCGAGGGATCGTGACCGCCCACGCACCGAGGCGCTCGACGGCGCGATCCGCGACGGATCCCAGGCAGCCAGGCGCGCGCACAGCCGGCCATGATCGCGGAGTGCACCAGCGAGCGCTTGAGCATGACGGGCATCGCGGTCGTCCGCCCGAGGATCGTGAACAGCGCCGTGAGCAGGACGCGCCGTCAGGCGCACGACCGCGACCTGGAGCCAGTACGCCCGCGGGAAGATGCCGCGAGGGGCGTCGCTGCCGCATGCGAGGATCGTATCAGGACTCGTCGCGCGGGCCGAGGCACGGCCGTCGCGCCGGCCGCCAGCAGGCCAGCCGCATGCCGGCACGTCCAGTGACGGCGGATCCCAGTGTGCGACAGCGCGACGCCAGTCCCACGAGGGTCACGATCGCTCCGGCCAGCAGCAATCCGTTGCCGGCGCAGCGTCGGTTCATGCTCAGAACCTCCACGTCGTGGTGACGATCACGCGATCGTTGCGATCGAACTGGCCGTAGAGCGTCTGGCCTGGGACCCTCGAAGATGTCGGCGCCGACGGAGATCGTGACGGAGCCGCGTCACCAGCCAGTCGAGGCGCGGGCTCAGCCGGAAGTCGGCGCGGTTGGCGTTGATCGTCGAAGAGGAGGTCGGGTTCGAGCGTGTTGTCGAAGAAGCCGCGTGGACAGCCGCAGCGAGCATCGACGTGGTCATGACCTGCGCCTCCACGCCCGCCCGCGGTGAGGTTCGTGGCGCGACCCGCCGGTCAGGATCTTCTGGCTGACCTGCAGCGCGGTGTCGACGTGCCGAAGAACGTGTAGTCGACGCCGATGAGGTAGTCGATCGTGTCGCGGCGCACGACGCCGTCGCGGTCGAGCGGAGTCGATCGTCTCGTAGTGCTTGCCGATGGTGAGCGCGGCCTCGCTCGCGGAGCACGACCGGCTCGAGGCTCTTGGCCAGCGTGGCGCCCACGATGTGCAGGCGCGGATGCTTCGGCTCGCAGCACGATCACGTCCGGGCCGAGCGGCTGCGGCACGCGGCTGCTGGAAGAGCACCGGGTTCTTGTCGGCCTGGTCGTAGTAGATCAGCGACACGTCCCAGCCGCCGATGCAGGGCCGAGAGCCGGACGCCGCCCTCGCTGCGCTCGAGGCTGAACTCGTCCAGGTTGTCGGGCAGCCGGACCACCGGGTTGCTGGAAGCGATAGGCCGGCGCGCGCGAACTGGAACTCGGCGCCCTGCTTGGCCGAGCTTGTTGAAGCGCGTGTCCGGCGTCCACACGCCCTCGAGCGTCACGTTCGTCGCGAGCGCGATACGTCGCGTCGAGCGGCCCAGATGGGAATCCGCAGCTCGGTGAAGTCCGGGCAGGATGAACTCGCGGAAGTCCTTCGGGTTGACGACGTCGGTGACGAAGGTGCCGATCGCCTCGCCCCACACGATCTGCTGGCGGCCGAGCCGCACGTCGAGGTCGCCCGCGAGCACCGCGAGCACCGCCTCGCGCAGCGAGACGTCGGTCTTCTGGTCGCGCTCGACGTTCGCGGGATAGCGGTCGGTCGCGTCGAACACCGCGTCGTACCACGCGCGCGTCGCGGCCACGCGGAGGCTCACGGCCTCGGAGAACGTGTACTTCGCCCTCGAGCCAGCCGGTGGTCCGGAGCTTGGAGATGTCGCCCGGATCGTGGAGGCGGTAGGCGAACTCCTCGGCGAGCGCGCGCGCGCAGGCGAAGCGCCGACCACCACTCGGGCGGCGTCGCGCTCCTCCTCGGCCGCGGCGGTCGGAGCCACGCAGAGCGCCGCGAGCGCGACGAGCGAGGCGACGCATCTCAGTCCAGCGTCTTCATGTAGTTCTTGTCGAAGTACTTGTCGGGCAGATCGCGGACGGTGATCTCGCCGTAGTCGATGACCGACGTCCGGTCCTTGCGGATCGCGTCGGTCAGCGTCGAGGCGCGGTGGCGAGGCGTCTGACCCGCCGATCTCCTTGAAGTTGTCGAAGCGCCCGGTCTTGAGCAGCGTGCCCGTGCCCGCGTAGAACTCGGCCTTCACCGGCCGGCGGCCGTCCTCGGGCACCCAGTACTTGATGGCCGGCGTACGTCACGTCCTTGGTCTTGGCCTTGAGGTCGAGCACGTGGCAGGCGACGCCGTCCACGGCCTCGTCGCCGAGCAAGCGTCGGCGTCGTAGTCGCCCGCGTAGTCGACCCGCGCGATGTCGCCGTTGGCGACCTGGCCGACGAGCCGCTGCGAGAGGGGGATGCGGACCGGCTTCCCCGGCGTCGGGCAGGTAGATCCAGAGATCGCGATCGAGCGCCGAGCAGCGAGCGCCCGACGTTGCGCGGCGGCGCGATGAACTTCACGAACGTCCGCCCGGTCCCTTTGACGAACACCTCGAACCCGTCGACGGAGGGCGCCTTCTTCGCCTCCTGGCTCGTGACCGTGATCTTCCACACGAAGCTCTCGCCCGGCCGCCGATACTTGTCGGCGTCCGTGACGATCTCCCCCGCCTCGATCGGCGCACGGCTGACGACGCGACTGACAACAGCACGACCGCGAGCACGAGCGCGCGAACGAGCCTGCGCCCTCCGAGGCTTAGACATGGCGGAGCGCCTCCACCACGTCGACGCGGGCGGCGCGCCACGCGGGATAGAGCGACGCCAGCGCGGCGGTGACGATCGAGAGCTGGAACGCCTGCAGCGAGCACGTCGGGCGACGATGAAGATCTGGACCGCGAAGCCGCGCGTCGAGCCGGGCGGCGGCGGCAGCTGGATCCCGAGCCGCGGTGATGGCCTTCGCGAGCACGATGCCGAGGACCACGCCCGCGATCCCGCCCAGCGTGCCGAGGCTGACGCCCTTCGAGCACGAACATCGAGATCACGCCGCGGCGCCGCGTGCCGAGCGCGCATGATCGTGCCGATCTCGCGCGTGCGCTCGAAGATCGCCATCGTCATGGTGTTGGTGATGCCGAACACGACCATGATGGACACGATCAGCGTGAGCACCGCGAAGATCCGGCCGAACAGCTCGCGCACCTGGTGATAGCGCAGCGCCAGGTCCTCCCACGTCTTCATCTCGAGGTCGAGTCCGCGCTCCTCGGATCATGCCGCGCGATGCGATCGCGCACCACGGCGGTGTTCTCCGTCTGGTCGAGGAGGAGGACGACCGACTGCACCTCGTCGGCCTCGACGTCGAGGAGGCGCTGGACCTCCCCGATGCCGAGCCTGCAGGAATCGATCGTCGTACGCCTTCTCGCCCGACTCCCACACGCCCGCGCACCTTCACGGCGAGCGCGTTGATGGCGCCGCCCTTGGTGGTCGTCAGCAGCGTGAGATCGTCGCCGGGCTTCACGCCGAAGGCGCGCGCGAGGCCGACGCCGAGGATGACGCCGCGCGGATCGCGCCGGGCAGATCCTTCCCGTCGACGATGACGGCCAGCGACGAGAGGTCGGTCTCGCCGTCCGGATCCACGCCGGTGCCCACGAAGGACGTCGTGGTGTCGCCGGTGGAGACGAGACCGGAGAATCCGAGGCGCGGCGTGACCGTCTTCACGTGCGGCAGCGTCGCCAGCTCCGCCCGCAGGGCGGCGTAGTCGCGGATCAGGTAGTCGTACGGCGCGATCGAGCCCTTCTCCGAGTAGCCCCGCCGGTAGAGCTGGATGTGGCCGATCTGGCTGCGGATCGTCGACTCGCGGACGCCGAAGTAGATCGAGTGCACGAACCCGCCGAACACGATGATGGCGGCGGCGCCGAAGCCCATCGCCGCGAGCGTGATGAGCGTGCGGCGGCGATTGCGGAAGACGTTGCGGAGCGCGAGCTTCAGATAGAGGCGCATGGCTCACAGACTCCCGGCCGGCGCGCTGGCCACGCGGGCGAAGCGGCGCTTGTAGTACGCCCTCCACAGCGCGATCAGTGGCGTGCCGAGGAGCGTCGGCCACAGCCAGCGCACGGTGAGTGGCAGCATCGTGAAGTTCAGGACGGAGAACGCCGTGAACGCCGCAATGTACGACGCGAGCATCCGGCTCATGTGCGCGTACCACCACACCATGCGGTCGGCGGTCGGGCGCGCCATGGCCGCCATGTCGCGACTCGCCAGCATGATGCCCACGGCCCCGAGCACCGCCGACACGACCCCGATCTGTCGCCACGCCGGGGACGGCGCCACCACGCCGAGGACGATCATGGCGAGACTGGCGGCGAAGGTCGCGCCGGCCACCGCCCACCCGACGATGTCCGGTCGCTTGGCACCGGGCCGCCGGGTCGTCAGCACGCGATAGCCGGAGAACGCGGTGTAGAAGCTGAACACCGCCAGCAGCGTGAAGAAGAGGTTCGGGCCGCAGGATGCCGAGGACGACCGCGGTCAGCGCCACGACCACCATCGCGCGGTAGTACACCTTGCCCCAGCGCCGGTGTGTGGGGCCGCCCTTCGCCGTCACCATGGCGATCGGCGCCACGACGAGCGCGGTGAATCCGGCCGCGACGTGCAGCCACGTGAGCGCCTTGACGAAGGTCAGCATGATCAGAGCCTCCGGAGCTCGGCGTCGATGGCCGGGATCTCGGGTGCGGCCGGATGCGCGCGGCGGCCCTGCTCCCACATCGCGCGGGCGTCGGCGACCTTGCCCGCCTTCTTGTAGGCGCGCCCGAGGTTCAGATAGACCCCCGCCATCACGGTCTCGGGCACGGCCGCGGGATCCCGATCACGCATGGCGAGCACGGTGCGGAGATCCTGGATCGCCACCTCACCCTTGTGGAACATGTCCGGGACGTTCGCGGCCGTGACGCCGCGCACGAGGTAGACGATGAACGCCTTCGGGAAGCGCTCGACCGCCTCGTCGAGCGTGTTGAAGCCCCTGCGCACCCATCCCGCGGCGTCCATGGGCGAGACCTTGCTCGCCTTGCGCACCTGCGCGTTGCCGAACCAGGCGAGCGCGTTCGGATCGTTCGCGTCCGCGGCGACCGCGCGCTCCAGCACGGAGAGCGCATCGTCGAATCGTCCCGCATCGATCGCGCGGCGGCCTTCGGAGACGAGCTCCGCGGCCGGTGACGCCGCGAGCGCGGCGCCGGCCATCGCACCAAGAACGAGGATCACGAGCACGGTCACTCTCATCGGAGGCCTCCCTTCAGCGAAGCCGGCCGTCGGACATTTCGAGCACGCGATCCGCGGCCTGCATGATTCGCGGGTCGTGGGTGGAGAAGATGAAGGTGGTGCCGCGCTCGCGATTGAGGCGCCGCATCAGCCCGATGATGTCGCTGCCGGTCTTGCTGTCGAGGTTCGCCGTGGGCTCGTCGGCGAGCACCAGCGCGGGATCGGTGACGAGCGCGCGGGCGATCGCGACCCGCTGCTGCTGGCCGCCCGAGAGCTCGGGAGGCCGGTGCCGCGCGCGGTCGCCGAGGCCGACCTGCTCGAGCGCCGTCCGCACGCGCGCGGCGTCACCGCGCCGGTTCGTGAGGAGGAGCGGGTACTCGACGTTCTCCCACGCCGTGAGGACCGGGATCAGGTTGAACGTCTGGAAGACGAAGCCGAGCTTGCGCGCGCGCAGGTCGGCGCGGCGTCCCGCGGAGAGGCCGCTCACCAGCTCGCCGTCGATCTCGATCTCGCCCGAGGTCGGCGTGTCGAGGCAGCCGATGAGGTTGAGCAGCGTGGTCTTGCCGCTGCCCGACGGGCCGGCGATCGCGAGGAACTCCCCCGCCTCCACGGCCAGAGACACGCCGCCGAGCGCGGTCACGTCCTGGTTCCCGAGGCGGTACGTCTTGGTCACGTCCTTGACGGCCACGAGGGTCATGGGCATGCCCTCCCTTGCTGCAGCGCGATCATTCCGGAGAGGCGCGCGATCGCCGTCGCGGACGATCGGACGAACGGCGGGAAATCAGGGACGAACGGTCGAGGCAGGGGGACGAACGGAGCGAGGAAATGGTGGAGGCGGTGGGAATTGAACCCACGTCCGAAGACCCTCAGCCTCAGGCGTCTACGCCGATGTCCGGTTTACTTGACTGCTCTCTCGCCCCTCGGCCGTCCAACCGGCAGGTGGACCTCGGGGCCAGCCTCATTTGTCTCGCTCGTCCCCTGAGACAAGGTTTCGAGCCAGCCACCGGAATATGACACCGGTTCCCACGCCCCGATGGCACGACGTGGCCGATGCTAGCGGTTGTTAGGCCGCCAGAGCTAGCTGTGTGTTGGCAGCTAGAAGGTGCCCACTTATTTACGAGGGGTGAGCAACCTCGAGACGCAGCCTGGACCTCACTGATCCCCGTCGAAGCCTGTCGCCCCCATTCCTTCTCCGCGGCTACCAGTCGCCGCGGCGCCCAGCACGCACCGCCCGGTCCATTTCGCGTTTCGACTCGCGCTCGCGGAGGGCGGAGCGCTTGTCGTGGAGCTTCTTGCCGCGCGCGAGCCCGATCTCGAGCTTCGCGCGTCCACCTTTGAAGTATAGACGCAGGGGGATGAGCGTCAACCCGCGCTCGGCCACCTTGCCGGTCAGCCGGTTGATCTCCCGCCGGTGCAGGAGCAGCTTCCGGTCGCGCTCGGGGTCGTGGTTGGCGTCGGTCCCGTGGCTGTACGGGTTGATGTGACAGCCCACCAGCCAGGCTTCGTCGTTCCGGATGGTGGCGAACGCGTCCTTGAACGTCACGTGCGCGCCGCGGAGCGACTTCACCTCGGTGCCGCGCAGCACGAGGCCGGCCTCGACGGTCTCGAGGATCTCGTAGTCGTGCCGCGCGCGCCGGTTGGTGGCGATCGTGCGATCGCCGTCCTCTTGACTGGCCATGTCTCGACGGTATTATGAACCCCGCTCTCCGGGCCGAAGTGGCGGAATTGGCAGACGCGCATGATTCAGGGTCATGTGCCCGCAAGGGTGTGGGGGTTCGAGTCCCCCCTTCGGCACCACGGTCAGTCGACGGCGTGCTTCATCCAGACGTTCGGGTCTTCGTAGCGACCTTCGTTGCGGTCGCGATCGATGCGCACGGGCTGGAGCGCGCCGGGCACGACGTACTCCCCGCTGTCCGGGAACCGCATCCCCGTCCAGTCCTCCCACTCGGCGACCGAGCCGGCGATCACCATCGCACGCGGGATCACCCGCAGCGTCTCCGCGCCGAGCCGCCAGTGCGCGCGGATCCACGGGTCGATCGGGCCGCCGTCCTCGCGCGTCCACCGCACGTAGCGCTCCATGGGCGCGAGCGGATACCGCTCCTTCATCGTGGGACGCACGGGCGCGATGAGGGAGCCGAGACGCGTGGCGGCGGCGAGCGCGTGCATCGCGCGCAGGAGGATCACGCTGACACCCTTCCCTCGATGGGCCGGCGCCACCGAGCGCCGCCAGCGCGGAGAGCGTGGTCGGCGCACGGTTCTTCTTCGTGTCCTCGGCCGCGCGCGCGAGGATCGCCGCCATGCTGTCCGGAAGATCGGCGACGGTGCCGTCCCAGGAGATCGGGACGGTATGACCGACCGCCAGCGTCTGCAGTCCGTCCATGACCACGAGCTGGTAGTCCGCCCACTGCGTGAAGAGATCCGGCCAGTGGGCGCCGAGGCCGAGCTCGTCCCGCTGCCGCATGAAGCGCGGCCACCCGGTGTCCGCGAGGTCGTCGAAGTCCTGCTCGCGGTCGGGCTGCTCGGCGAGCGTGTAGGTCTTGATCATCGCTATACTCGGCGCACCTTCGGATGAAGTCCCGCCTCGTTGCTCTGCTCCGCTGCCCGGTCTGCCGGGGCGATCTGCGGCTCGATGCTCGCGAGATCCAGCCGGCGACGCCCGAGCCCGAGGTTGCCTCCGGCACGCTCACCTGCCTCACGTGCGGCAAGGGCTACGCCGTCGAGTCCGGCATTCCGCGATTGCTCGCGGCGTCGGCGCACGAGCACGAGCGTCGCTGGACCGCCTCGCGATTCGGCTATCTGTGGTCGCAGTCCTCGCCGGCGCCCGCGAGGGAGCCCACGCCGTATCACTTCGAGAAGATCCGCGCGACGGTGCCCCTGCCGCCCGTCCGAGGCCTGATCCTCGACGCGGGCTGCGGCGACGGCATCGATCTGGCGAACGTCGCGCAGCGTGGCGACGTCGAGGTCGTCGGTGTCGAGCTGAGCGACGGGGGCGCCGCCACCTCGTACGCCCGCACCCGACATCTCCCCAACGTCCACGTCGTGCAGGCCGACCTCCGCGCGATTCCGGTCGCGGACGAACGCTTCGACCTCGTCTACTCGTACGGTGTGGTCCATCACCTCACGCCTCCGCAGCACGCCGTCCGGGAGCTGACGCGCGTGGCCCGGCGCGGCGCCGCGGTCGCGATCTACGTCTACGAGGATTTTGCCACCCGCGCGCTCGGGATGCGCCTCGCACTCCGCGGAGTGAACAGCCTGCGCGGCTTCACGACCCGCTTGCCGCCGCGCCTGCTCTTTCGCGGCTGTCAGGTCGCGTCCCCGCTGGTCTACACGATCTTCACGCTGCCCCACCTGGCCCTGCGCAACGTCCCGGGGCTGCGCGCGGTGGCCCACGCGCTGCCGTATCGCCACGGCCGCAGCCCGTTCGCCCTCGCGGGCGACCTGTACGATCGGTTCTCCGCGCCGGTCGAGCTGCGCTTCAGTGGTCCGGGGACCGCGGAGCTGCTACGCGGCGCGGGGCTCGTCGACGTCCAGGTCGGGTACGAGCGCGGCTGGGTCGGCGTCGGCCGGAAGCCCGCTTAGCGAAGCTCGTCGAGCGTGACTTCGCGGCGCAAACGCGAGGAGAGCGCCGCCGCTTCGACGACCTCGAGCGCGTGCACGCCATCGGCCGCGGTCACCGGCGTGGCGATCCGGCCGGCGCACGCGTCGAGAAACGCCGCGAGCTCCAGGCGCAGGGGCTCGCCGCCCTCGGCGCGCGCCGCCTCGACGAGCCCTTCCTTCGCATCCCAGGCCGCGCCGCGTCGTTGATGCTCGCCGGCGTGGAACGTGACCGCGCCGGTGCCGTAGTCCGCGACCACGGTGCCCCGCGTGCCGACGATGGTGCATTGCCGATGCGTGCCGGGAACGAAGTAGTCCGCTTCCACGATCGCCGGGACCTCGCCGTAGCGGACGATGGTGATCGAGAGATCGTCGAGGCCGCGGCCGAGGTGGTCGTCGCTGGAACGCCGAGACGGCGGAGGCCGGACGGCCGAGCAGGTGGGCGAAGAGATCGAAGTAGTGGATCGCATCCGTGTGCGTGATGCCGACGTCGGTGCGCGGGCGCTTGAAGCCCGCGAACCGCCCGGTCACGAACCGCACGGCGCCGAGGCGTTCGTCGGTGAGCCACGTGCGCAACGCCGCCGTGACCGGATGAAAGCGGAAGATGTGTCCGACCTGGAGCACGCGCCCGGCCTCGGCCGCCGCGTGCTCGAGCTGGCGACCCTCCGCGACCGTGACCGTGAGCGGTTTCTCGACGAAGCAGTGCAGGCCCATCTTCAGGCACGCTTCGGCGACGGCCGCGTGGCTGTCGGCCGGCGTCGCGATGTCCACGGCCTCGACGGCGTCGAGCGCGATCCGGAAATCCTCGACCGCCTGCGCGGCGATCGACGCCGCGCTCGACGGCCCACGCGAGCCGCTCCGGCGAGACGTCGGCGACCCAGAGGTCGACGCCGAGCTCCCGCAGCACGCGCACATGCTTCTCGCCCCAGCGTCCCGAGTCCGACGACGAGGACCTTCACGCGCGTCAGTCGCGGACGAGCTCTCCGCCCAGGTCCTCGGCGACCTCGTAGCGGAGCATGGCGTGACTTCATCCACCGCACGACGAGAAGGTCGGCGAACGCGACGATCGCCCGGTTCATCACGCCGTACTTCGACTGCCCGAAGCGGCGTGGCCGATGGTTCACCGGGACCTCGAGGACGCGGTACCCGCGCATGCGGAGGAGCGTGGGGATGAAGCGATGGAAGCCGCGGTAGAGGACCAGCCCGCGCAGACACTCACGCCGGAACGCGCGGAAGGTGCAGCCGCTGTCCTGGATGGTGTCGTCGCTGATGCGGTTGCGGATGCGATTGGCGACGCGCGACGAGATGCGCCGCACGATCGAATCGCCGTCGCCCCGCCGCACGCGCCAGCCGGTGACGGCGTCCCACCGCTCGAGCTCGCGCAGCATGCGCGGGATGTCGTGCGGATCGTTCTGAAGATCCGCATCCATGACGACCACGCAGCGCCCACGCGACGCCTTGAAGCCGGCGTCGGTGGCGGCGGTCTCGCCCGCGTTCTCCTTCAGACGCACGAGACGGACGCGGGGGTCGACGTCGCGAAAGCCGCTCACGATCTCGGCGCTGCGGTCGCGGCTGCCGTCGTCCACGAAGACGACCTCGTAGGTGATGGGGAGCCCGTCGAGCACGCCTCGCAGTTCGGGCCAGAGGAGCGGCAGGTTCTGTTCCTCGTTGTAGACCGGGAGGACGACGGACAGATCAAGCATTGCGGCGTTCCCGTGGAGCGTGGATGCGTCCCCTGCCATTCAGGGACCAGCGTCTGCGGCATGTTCAGCCGATCGAGGACACGGGCGACGGTGGCGTTCACGACGTCGTCGAGATCCCGCGGGCGGTTGTAGAACGCCGGCATGGGCGGCATGATCACCGCGCCCATCTCCGCGAGCGCCGACAAGCACCGGAGGTGGCCCAGGTGCAACGGGGTCTCGCGCACGAGCAGGATGAGCGGGCGGCCTTCCTTGAGCGTCACGTCGGCCGCGCGCGCGATCAGCGTGTCCGTGTGGCAGGAGGCGATCGCCCCCGCCGTCTTGATCGAGCACGGCGCCACCACCATGCCCGCCGTGCGGAACGACCCGGACGCGACGGAGGCGCCGATGTCGCGATTGTCGTAGCGCACGGTCGCCAGCGCTTCGACGTCGGGGACGCTCCAGTCGGTCTCCTCGACGATGGTGCGCTTGGCCGGCGTCGACAGGACGAGGTGCGTCTCCACCATGCGTTGAGTACGGAGCAGGTCGAGCAACCGGATGCCGTAGATGACGCCGGTGGCGCCGGTGATCCCCACCACGAGTCCGCGTCACAGACGGAACCTGCGCTTGAACACTTCCTCCCGGGTCTTCTGGTACAGCACTTCCCACTCGCGACTGCCCTCGGGCATGTTGCGCGAGTAGGAGCCCAGGATCTTGCGCACCTCGCCGTCGATCGATTCCTCGAGCTTCGACTCCTCGGTGAGCGCCCGGAGGATCTCGGGGCGCAGCTCGTCGGGGTTCTTCACCTGGACAACGGGACTGGCCTCGAGCTCTTTCACGATGAGATCCGTGAGATGGAAGATGCGCTCGCGGCTCATCCGCATCAGAGAATGAACCCGCGCTCGCGCGCGAGCTTCTCCTTCACCTTGCCGAGCAAGGCCCGATAGTCGGCGGCCGAGTCCTTGATGAGCTTGGCGTTGTCGAGGAGCAGCTTGCGCGCGTCGGCGTCGATGCGATCTTCGGCCGCGAGATTGTCGACCACGACGTGGCGAATCGCCGCCTTCGCTGCCGCTTCGTCCTTGACGTCGACGACTTTCCGCGTCGTCAGACGCTTGATGATGGCCGTCGCCATCCGTCTCCGCGATCTCGTCGTGACGAGGCACCCGGTCAGGGTACCCGCGCGACGACGCAGGGTGTCAAGAAACGCGGGCACTTAGACGGCGGTGCACGGCAGCGTGAACGAGACGGCCGTCCCGCGCCCCACCTCGCTCGCCACCTCGATGCCTCCGCCGTGCGCTTCGACGAGCGCCTTGACGACGGCGAGGCCCAGCCCGGTGCCGGGCGCGGCACCCGCCGCGCCCGGCGCGCGGTAGTAGGGCTCGAACACGTGGGGAAGGGCGGCCGGCGGAATGCCGGGACCGGCGTCCCGGACCGTGAACCGAACGTTGCCGGGCCCGTCGCGGTCGGCCGCGACGTGCACGCGCGCGCTGACCGGTGAGTACTTCAGCGCGTTGCTGATCAGGTTCTTGAGGATGCGATCCACCGCGTCCGGATCGGCGTCGACGTCGGGAACCGCCGGCGCGCATTCGACCACGAGGCGCCGGCCCGCGTGACGGAACACTTCCGCCACTCCGGACAGCGCATGGGCGGGACACAACGCGGTCCGGCGGAGGGTGGGCGCCCCGCCGCGCTCGAGGCGCGAGAGGTCGAGCAGGTCGTCGACGAGGCGCACCAGCCGCTCGGTCTCGCGGTGGACGATCCCGGCGAGGCGCTGCACCTCGGCGACGGGAAACGGCCGGGTGGCGAGCAGATGGCTGAACCCGAGCAGCGCGGTGAGCGGCGTCCGCAGCTCGTGGGACGCGATCGCGACGAACGTGGACTTCGCACGATCCATCTCCTCGAGATGACGGGTCGCCTCCGCCACCTTCGCGTCGAGCTCGTCCGCGGCGCGGCGTTGCCGCGCGGCCAGTCGCGCGTTCTCCAGCGCGAGACCCACGTAGGCGCCGAGCGCCACGAGATCCGCGCGATCGGCCACGGACAGCTCATCCGCTTCGACGATCAGCGCGCCCACCGTCCCGCTGGTGCCGGTCAGCGCCACCGCGCCGACCCGGCGGGGGCGCAGCCGCTCGCCGCTGTCCTCGAGGAAGACGGCGCGGCCCGAGCGAGCGACCCTCATGGCCAGAGAGCCCGGCTGCGCGGGCTCGCCCGTGGCGGACGCGCACGTGCCGTCCTCGAGGAGCAGCGCCAGGTCGTGGAGCGGCAAACGCGCGAGGAGAAGCGCCCGCACCCGCCGCAGGACGATCTCGATCTCGTCGTCACGGGCGACGCAGCTGGTGCATCGCGACGAGCAGGGCGAGCCGCTGCGACCTGGCGACGCGCCCGCGTGCGGAGCGAGCCCACGATGGCGCCGAGGCCGAGCAGCAGGCCCATCGTCACGAGCGCTTCGGCGACTTCCGCCGTGAGCCCATGGCGCTCGACGTCCGGCAACACGACCGGCGCGAAGAGCAGCACCACGCCGGCGCCCGTGAGCAACGCGCCGGGGAGCCCGAACGCGAGCGCGCCGAGCACCAGCGGCACGGCGAAGAGATGGCGCAGCGGCGACGCCGGATCCGCGTCGTCGAGCGCGATGCCGGCGGTGACCAGCGCCAGCAGCGCCGCCACGACGATCGGCAGCGCCGAGGCGCGGCTCACCCGCTCGTGAGCAGCCGGTAGCATGCGAAGAAGATGGCGGCGGCCACGAGCCCTGGGAGGAGGCTCCCGGACCACCGGCAGAGGATGCCGTTCAGCAGGGCCAGCATCGTCATGTACACCGCCGCGCCCACGCGCAGCTCGGTGGTGGCGACGAACGGATCGACGCAGTAGCGCACCGCGGTCGCGCAGCGACGCCGCGGTCAGCGCAAGCGGGAAGGGCCAGCGCCGCCAGCAGTGGTGCAACAGCGCGCCCCGGAAGAACAGCTCCGCGGAAATGACGTTCGCGCCGAGGTCGTACGCCATCGCGGCGGCGAACACCGCGGGCTCGAAGCGGACCGTGTACCCCAGCGTGCGCGACGCGCAGACGAACAGGTGCAGCGCAAGGGCCGCGCCGCCCAGCGCGCCGACCGCCACCGCCCCCCAGGGCCACGGCGACCTGAGCGCGAGCCCGCCGAGCCGGCCGCGGATTGCGAGGAGGCCGATCCAGAGCGGCACGGCCACGTAGGCGAGCGCGCCGAGCGGGTGCAGCACCACGAGCGCGCGCGCGAGCGCCAGCAGCACGATGCCGCACACCGCCTCGGCGAGGGGCACTCGGCTCCAGACCAGTGCGACGGCGAGCAGGCCGCCGTGGACCGAGGCCACGCCGAGGACCGAGGCTGGCTCCGGTGGCAGGACCTCGGCCGCCGCGGCGAGGCCGCCGATCGCGCACAGCCCGGCGACGGCTCGCGCGCCCGACCACGCCGTCCAGAACGGAGCCTCTGCGGCCTCGGCCGCGTGGCGCAATGCCCACATCGGGATCAGGCGGCGCCGGTACGAATGAGGCCGATGAACGCGCCGACGATCTCCTCGTCGAGGCCGCGACCTGCCTGCGCCATCAGATGCGCGAGCGCATCGTCGACCGCCATCGCCGCCCGATACGGACGATCCGAGGTGAGCGCGTCGAAGACGTCCGCGACCGCGACGATGCGCGCGCCCACCGGGATCGCATTCCCGGTGAGACCGTCGGGATAGCCGCTGCCGTCGACGCGTTCGTGGTGATGGCGGATGATCACCGCGCCGGCGGTGAAGAACTCGAAGGGCGCGACGATCTGTGCGCCGATCACGGGATGCCGCTGCATCAGGACCCACTCGTCGGGGCTGAGCGGCCCGGTCTTGCGGAGCACCGCCTCCGGGATGCCGATCTTGCCGATGTCGTGCAGGAGGCCGGCCCGCGCAACGATCTCGGCCTCGGCCGGCGACAGGCCGAGCACGATCGCGAGCCGCCGGCTCGTCGCGCCCACGCGCTCGGAATGGCCGCGCGTGTAGACGTCCTTGGCCTCGAGGGCGTTCGCGAGTCCCAGCAGTGATTGATAGATCCCGCGCTGCATCTGCTGATACAGCACGCGGACGTCCTCCGCGTAGCGCAGCGCCTGCTGATACGCGGCGTTGAGGCGGCGGTACGCCGCCGAGAGATCGTCGTCGCAGGCGGTGCCTAGCGGGAGTGCCATAGCGCGGCTCCTGGCGCGAGCGTGTCCACGAGCGTGAGCAGCCGAACGGGTGAGAAGGGCTTGGTGAGGTACTCGGTCGCGCCGGCCTCGAGCCCCCGTCGCACGTCCTCGGGGCGAACCGCCGCCGTCAACATGACGATGGGCGTGCGCGCGAAGCGCGCGTCTCGCCGCAGCCGACGACAGACCTCGACGCCGTCGAAGCCGGGCATGTTGACGTCCAGCAGCACGAGGTCGGGGCCGATCTCGTCGGCCAGCGCGAGCGCGGCGACCCCGTCGCTCGCCGCGATGACGCGGACGCGTTCGTCGTCCGAGCGTGACGCGCACGAGCTCGACCACACTCTCTTCGTCGTCGGCGATGAGCACGTTGATCATGCGGAAGGGAAAAGGCAACGCCGATGCCATGCGCGGAAAGTGAAAAGTGCAGGCCTTTCGCGTCCCGTCGTCTCTCCAGTGCTTCCTACGACTGGCGCTCTGCCCTGACCGCTATGCAGCAACCTCCGCGCACGCGGAGCTTCGAACGATGGGCCTCGGACCCACACAGTACGTAGAAGGTCAGCTGATCAGAGCGCGGGCTTCGCCCGCGCAATCCGAGCGGGGGAGGCCGGGAGGAGTGAGCCGAAGGCTTGCGACGACCGCCGGAGGGGGACGCAGTCCCCCTCCGGGGTTAGCGTGCTACCGCAAGCCGCGTCAATGCGCGGGCCAACGCCGCCTGGCAGCGCGCGTAGTCGATCTCTTCGTTGCTGCGTCCGGACAGTCGCCGTTCGGCACGCTCGCGCGCGCGTTCGGCACGCGCCCGGTCGATCTCGTCCGGGCGCTCGGCGCTGTCGGCGAGGATGATGACCTTGTCGTTGCGAACCTCGGCGAACCCGCCGGCGACGGCGAGCTGATGCTCGTCGCGCCCGATGCGATACGTCACGATACCGATGCCGAGCGTCGTGAGGAACGGCGCGTGGCCGGGCAGCACGCCGAAGTAGCCCTTCGATCCCCGGCGCGACGACCTCGTCGACCTGTTCCGCCACCACGAGCCGCATGGGCGTGGTGATCTCGAGGCTGAGCCGATCCGCCACTACTTCGTCTCGCGGAGCTTCTTCGCCTTCTCCATCGCCTCGCCGATGTCGCCGACCATGTAGAACGCCTGCTCCGGCAGGTCGTCGTGCTTGCCCTCGACGATCTCCTTGAAGCTCTTCACGGTGTCCGCGACCTTGACGTAGCGCCCGGGCGAGCCGGTGAACTGCTCGGCCACGAAGAACGGCTGCGACAGGAAGCGCTGGATCTTGCGGGCGCGCGACACCGCCTGCTTGTCCTCGTCGGACAGCTCTTCCATGCCCAGGATCGCGATGATGTCCTGAAGATCCTTGTAGCGCTGAAGGATCAGCTGGACCGCGCGGGCGGTCTGATAGTGGTCCTGGCTGAGGATGTTCGGGTCGAGAATGCGCGAGGTCGATGCGAGCGGATCGACGGCGGGGTAGATGCCGAGCTCGGCGATCTGCCGCGACAACACGGTGGTCGCGTCGAGATGCGCGAAGGCCGTGGCGGGCGCCGGGTCCGTGATGTCGTCGGCGGGCACGTAGATCGCCTGCACCGACGTGATGGAGCCCTTGTTCGTCGACGTGATCCGCTCCTGGAGCTGGCCCATCTCGGTTCCCAGAGTCGGCTGGTAGCCGACCGCGGACGGCATGCGGCCGAGGAGCGCTGAGACCTCTGATCCTGCCTGGGTAAACCTGAATATGTTGTCAATGAAGAGGAGGACGTCCTGTCCTTCTTCATCCCTGAAGTACTCGGCCGCGGTGAGCGCGGTGAGCGCCACGCGCAGGCGCGAGCCCGGCGGCTCCGTCATCTGCCCGAAGATCAGCGCCGTCTTCTCGAGAACGCCCGACTCCTTCATCTCGTGATAGAGGTCGTTGCCCTCGCGGGTGCGCTCGCCCACGCCCGCGAAGCACGAGATGCCGCCGTGCTGCTTGGCGATGTTGTTGATGAGCTCCTGGATGAGCACGGTCTTGCCGACGCCGGCGCCGCCGAAGAGGCCGGTCTTGCCGCCCTTCGTATACGGCTCGAGGAGATCGACGACCTTGATGCCGGTCTCGAACATCTCGACCTTCGTGGACTGGTCCTCGAAGCGCGGCGCGGGCCGGTGGATCGGGTACGTCTTCGTGACGTTGAGCGCGGGCCCCTTGTCCACGGGCTCGCCGATCACGTTGAGGATGCGGCCGAGCGTCTCCCTGCCGACCGGCACCGTGATCGGGGAGCCGGTGTCCTCCACCGCCATGCCGCGCGCGAGACCGTCGGTGGACGCCATGGCGATCGCGCGCACCTGGCTCTCGCCGAGGTGCTGCGCGACCTCGAGCACGAGCTTGCTCGAGTACGCGAAGATGTCCTTGCTCTCGACGCCCTGCGACGATGAGCGCGTTGTAGATGGCCGGCAGCTGCCCCGTCGGAAACTCGACGTCGATGACGGGGCCGATGACCTGGGTGATCTTGCCCGTGCTCATGCCTCCGCTCCTTGCTTGAGCGCCTCGGCGCCGCCGACGATGTCGAGCAGCTCCTTGGTGATCTTTTCCTGGCGCGCCTTGTTGTACTGGATCGAGAGGATGTTGATCATGTCCTTGGCGGCCTTCGTCGCCGCCTCCATCGCCGTCATCCTGGCCCCGTACTCCCCCGCGAGCGACTCCATGAGGGCGCGGATAGACCTGCATGCGGACGTGGCGGGGAAGCAGATCGCCGAGGATCGCCTCGGGGCTCGGCTCGTAGATGTAGTCGACCGACGCCTCGCCCTCGGTCGCGGCGGCCTCGGTCTTCGGAATCGGGCAGCAGCTGCACGCGTACGGGCCGCTGCACGGCGACCGACCGGAACTCGTTGTAGATCAGGTGGACCTCGTCCACCTCGCCGTCGAGGTACTGCGCCATGAAGTAGTCGGCCAGCTCCTGCGCGTGGCTGTACGCCAGCTTGTCCCAGAAGCCGACCATGTCGCGCTTCACCGTGCACTGCCGGCGCCGGTAGAAGTCGCGCGCCTTGCGGCCGACCACGACCAGCGTGACCTCGGTGGTGTTGGAGCTGCGCACGAACTCCAGCGACGCGGCGGATGATGTTCGAGTTGAACGCGCCCGCCAGCCCCTTGTCGGCGGTGATGATGACGATCTGCCGCCGCGGTCCTTCGCGCTGCTCGAGGAGCGGATGCGCGGCGCCCTCGCTCCCCTGCCCCGAGACCAGGTTGCCGAGCAGCTCCGCCATCTTCGTCGCGTACGGCCGCGCGGAGATGATGCGCTCCTGGGCGCGCCGCAGCTTCGCCGCCGCCACCAGCTTCATGGCGCGCGTGATCTTCTGCGTCGACTGGACGGAGCGAATCCGCCGCTGGATGTCGCGGAGCGTCGCCATGGCGCGCTACGCCGCCTTGATGCCCTTCGCGGCCATGAACTCCGCCTTGGCGTCGGTGACCGCCTTGGTGAGCGTCTCGCGCAGCGTGTCGGAGAGCTCCTTCTTGTCGCGGATCTCCGCGAGGATCTGCGGCTGCTTGCGCTCGAGCCACCCGTAGAAGAACGTCTCGAACTCGCGCACGGTGTCGACCGGCAGATCGTCGAGCAGGCCCTGGGTGCCCGCGTAGATGATCACCACCTGCTTCTCGACGGGCAGCGGCTGGTACTGGCCCTGCTTGAGCAGCTCGACCATGCGCGCGCCGCGGGCGAGCTGCACCTGCGTGGCGCGGTCGAGGTCGGAGCCGAACTGCGCGAACGCGGCGAGCTCGCGGTACTGCGCGAGGTCGAGGCGGAGCTTGCCGGCGACCTGCCGCATCGCCTTCACCTGCGCGGAGCCGCCGACGCGCGACACCGAGATGCCGACGTTCACCGCGGGCCGGATGCCCGCGTAGAAGAGGTCGGACTCGAGGAAGATCTGGCCGTCCGTGATCGAGATGACGTTGGTCGGGATGTACGCCGACACGTCACCGAGCTGCGTCTCGATGATCGGCAGCGCGGTCAGCGAGCCGGCGCCGTGCTGCTCGCTCAGCTTCGCCGCGCGCTCGAGCAGCCGCGAATGGAGGTAGAAGACGTCGCCGGGATACGCCTCGCGGCCCGGCGGCCGCCGCAGCAGCAGCGAGAGCTGGCGATACGCGGTCGCGTGCTTCGAGAGGTCGTCGTAGATGCAGAGCGCGTGGCGCTTGGAGTCGCGGAAGTACTCCCCCATCGTGACGCCGGCGTACGGCGCGATGTACTGCAGCGGCGCCGGCTCCGAGGCGGAGGCCACGACCACCGTCGTGAACGCCATGGCGCCCGCGTCCTCGAGGACCTTCACGACCTGCGCGACGGTGGACTGCTTCTGGCCGATCGCGACGTAGAAGCAGAAGACGTCCTGGCCCTTCTGGTTGATGATCGTGTCGACGCCGATCGCGGTCTTGCCGGTGCCGCGGTCGCCGATGATCAGCTCGCGCTGGCCGCGCCCGATCGGGATCATCGCGTCGATCGCCTTGAGTCCCGTCTGCAGCGGCTCCTTCACGGACATCCGGTCGACGACGCCCGGCGCGTAGCGCTCGATCGGCCGGAACTCCTTGGTCTGGATCGGACCCTTGCCGTCGACCGGCAGGCCGAGCGCGTTGACGACGCGCCCGATCGAGCGCTTCGCCGACCGGCACCTGGGCGATGCGGTTCGTGCGCTTGACGGTGTCGCCTTCCTTGATGGCCTTGTCATCGCCGAGGAGGACCGCGCCGACCTGCTCCTGCTCGAGGTTGAGCACCATGCCGACGACGTCGCCCGGGAACGTCAGGAGCTCGCCGGCCATCGCCTTCTCGAGGCCGTAGACGCGGGCGATGCCGTCGCCGACCTCGATGACGCGGCCGACCTCCTGGAGGTCGACCTCCGACTCGTAGCCCGCGAGCTGACGCTTGATGATTTCGCTGATCTCAGCGGCGTTGATCATGCTTTTCCTCTCGAGTGTCTACGCGCGAGCGAGTCGATCGCGCATGCGGTCGAGCTGAGTGTCGAGGCTGCCGTCCAGGATCATGCTGCCGACCTCGGCCACGAAGCCGCCGAGCAGCTGCGGATCCACGAGCTCCTCGATGATGAGCGTCTTGCCCCGAGCAGTCCGCGAGAGCCGCGCGCTGAGCTGCTCGCGCTCGCGCGTCGCGTGAGCGCGACGACCGTGCGCAGCTTCACGCGGACGCGGCCCTGGGCTTCGTCGTCGAGCGCGCGATACGCGGCCGCGATCGCGGTGAGATGATCGGCGCGGTTGCGCGCGGCGACCAGGCTCGAGGAAATCGCGCATGAGCGGCGACGAGCTCGAGGCGCGTGGCGATCTCCGCGGCCGCGCCGCGTTTCGCGCCGGCGTCGAGACCCAGGGACGCGACAGGAACTCGACCAGCGCCGGCTGCTGCGTCATCACGGCGGCGACGGCCTCGAGCTCCTTGCCCACGGCGTCGACCTGCTTGCGCTCGCGCGCCAGCTCGAACAGCGCCTTGGCGTACGACTTCGCGACGGCTTCCGAGTGCCTCATTGAACTCGCGGGCTCCCGGGCTTGCGCCCGCCCGCTCGGGTGCCGCGACCGCGCGTCGGGCGCCCGCCCGCTCGGGTGGCGGGACGAGCCGTCATGCGCCGATCTTCGCGATCGCGTCGTCGACGATGCGGCGATGATCCTCGTCGCGGAGCGACTTGCGCACGAGCTTCTCGGCGACGGCGACCGCGATCGTGGCGACTTCGCGCCGAAGCTCCTCGCGCGCCCGGCGGATGTCGGCCTCGGTCTGCGCGCGCGCGCCCTCGACGAGCCGCCGCGCTTCCGCCTGGGCCGCCTCGACGAGCTTGCGCTGCTCTTCCGCCGCTTCCTTCAGCGCCTGCTCGCGGATCGACGCCGCTTCCTGGTAGGCGCTGCGGAGCCGCGTGGCGTTCTCTTCCTGCTGACGCGAGGCTTCGGCGCGGGCGTGCTGCGCCTCCTCGAGCGCCTTCTGGATCGCGGTCGTGCGCTCCTGCATCTTCGCGACGAGCGGCTTGTAGAGGATGCGGTGCAGGATCACCAGCAGCAGGAGGAAGTTGATCCCCTGCACGATGAGCGACTTGTCGAAGCTGATGAGGCCGCCCTCGCTCGATGCCCATGCGGCCGCGGGCGCCATGACCACGAGCGCGACCGCTGCGCACAGGATGCGACCGATCCAGTTGCGTCCACGCTGATACATGAAGGGGTCTCCCGGTGGCGCGCCGCGACGCCGAAGGTTTGTGAAAACTATCACTCAATCTCGGGGGCTGTCAACGCGGGCGCGCGATCACACCGCCGCCGATCACGAGGTCGCCCTGGTACCAGACGACCGACTGCCCGGGTGTGATCGCGCGTTGCGGTTCGTCGAAGACGACCACGGCCGTCCGGTCCTCGGACACGGTCACGGTGGCCGCGGCCGGGACGTGGCGGTGCCGGATGCGGGCCTCGACGCGGATGGGCTCCCGCGGGATCTCCCCCGCGATGATGTTCACGTCGGTCGCCACCAGGCGATCGCACTCGAGGTCGGCCGCGGCCCCGACGGTGACCGTGTTGGTGTCGGGATCGAGGTCGACCACGTACCGCGGATGCTCCCCGGTGAGCCCGAGCCCCCGGCGCTGACCGATCGTGAAGTTGGCGATGCCCCGCGTGGTGTCCGCGTTCCGTCCCCTGCACGTCCACGATCTTCCCCGGACGGAAGGCCGCGGGGGCGCGGCGCCGCAGGAAGCCGCGATAGTCGTCGTCCGGGATGAAGCAGATCTCCTGGCTCTCCGGCTTCTCGGCGGTCACGAGACCGAGCCGGCGCGCCTGCGCGCGGACGGCGTCCTTGGTGAGATGCCCGACGGGGAACCGGGCGGCGGTGAGCTGCGCCTGCGTCAGCGGCCAGAGGAAATCCGATTGATCCTTGCGCGGGTCGCTGCCTTTCCAGAGGAGCGCGCGCCCGGTGGCGGGCTCACGCGTGACGCGCGCGTAGTGTCCGGTGGCGACGGCCGTCGCCTCCCACGCGATCGCCCGGCGCAGGAGCGATCCGAACTTTAGGTCTCTATTGCAGGCCACGCACGGGACGGGCGTGCGTCCGGCGCGATATTCTTCGACAAACCTATTGATCACTACGCTGATCGAACGCGTCCTCGCTGTTGAGCAGATAGTACGGAATGCCGAGGCGGCGCGCGACGTGACGCGCGTCGTCGACGGTCTCGCTCGAGCAGCAGCTGCCGAAGCGCCGCGCGGCGTCCGTCGGCTCCTTCCACGGCCACACGCGCAGCGTCACCCCGACGACGTCGTAGCCGTCCTCGACGAGCAGCGCGGCGGCGACGGATGAATCGACACCGCCGCTCATCCCGACGACGATGCGCTCAGTCACGCAGGTTGTGCCCCCAGCAGCCCGCCGAGGCGTTCGAGCTCATCCGGCGTGGCGTACATGATCTCGATCCGTCCGCTCCGATCATTGCCGACGATGCGGACCCGCGTCATCAACGCGTGCTGCAGCGCGGTCTCGACGGCGGCGAGCTCGGCGGAACGCCGAGGCGGAGTCGGCGGCGCCGGCCGGCGCGCCTTCACGTCGGCCTCCGTGGCGCGCACCGACCACGAGTGCGCGAGGATCTGATCCCTCAGCTTCAACTGCTCGGTCTCACTCGTCAGGGAAAGCAGTGATAGGGCATGACCCATGGTGAGGCGCCCGCTTCTGAGATCGTCCTGGATGGGGGCGGGGAGCTTGAGGAGCCGCAGGGCGTTGGCGATGGAGCTCCGATCCTTTCCGATACGCTGCCCAAGTTGATCCTGCGTCCACCCGAAGTCGGCGAGGAGCTGACGATAGCCCTCGGCCGCCTCGATCGGATTCAGGTCCTCTCGTAGCAGGTTCTCGACGAGGGCGATCTCGAGACTCTGCGCGTTCGTCGCATCCCTCACGACGGCCGGGATCCGATCGAGTCCGGCCTGGCGGGCAGCTCTCCAACGGCGCTCGCCGGCAATCAGCTCGTATCCGTCCCCGACGCGGCGAACGACGATCGGCTGGATAACTCCGGATGCGCGAATCGACTCCGTGAGCTCGTCGAGCGCAGCGGGGTCGAAGCGCTTCCGTGGCTGGCGGGGATTCGGCTGCACGCGGTCGAGGGGAATCTCGAGCGGCGCCTCGGACGAGGCGTCAATCGTCGGCTCGGGCTCAGGTCCCAGCAAGGCCCCAAGACCACGTCCGAGCCCTCGCTTGCTATTCATGGTCTCGGTCCTCCCTGATGCATGAGCTCGCGCGCCAGCTCAAGGTAGGCGATCGCGCCGTTCGATTTCATGTCGTGGAGCATCACCGGCTTGCCGTGGCTAGGAGCCTCCGTCAGGCGAACGTTCCGCGGAATAACCGTCTCCAGGATCTTGCCGGGGAAGTACTGCTGGACCTCATTTCGGATCTGAAGGGCGAGGCTGGTACGGCCATCGAACATCGTGAGCACGATCCCGCCGATTTCGAGACCCGGGTTCAGGCGCTCTTTCACGAGTCTGACGGTCTTGACGAGCTGAGATAGCCCCTCGAGCGCAAAGAACTCGCACTGGAGGGGAACCAGGACGCTGTCCGCAGCCGCGAGCGCATTGATGGTGAGGAGGCCCAACGATGGCGGGCAGTCGATGAGGACGTAGTCCTCGACCGATCCTCGCGCCTGAAGCGAGTCGCGTAGCCGGAACTCACGACGCCCCATATTTACAAGCTCGATCTCCGCGCCGACCAGATCGATATCCGAAGGTAGCAGCCGGAGGTGGGGTAGGGCGGTAGGCAAAACAGCCTTGTCCGCAGGCTCTCCTCCCACCAGAACATGGTAGATCGTCGGGAACAGGCCGGTCTTCTCGACTCCCAAGCCTGTCGTCGAGTTCCCCTGGGGGTCCAGGTCGACGAGCAGCACCTTCCGTTCGGCGAGTGCGAATGCGGCCGCGAGATTGACGGCCGTGGTGGTCTTACCGACGCCGCCCTTTTGGTTAACGACGGCAAACGTCCGAGCCATTAGTGTTTCACGATAAACACTGCTCTACTTCTGTTTGGCGTCGTTGCACGTGAAACATTGTCTAGGCTCCTGCCTCATCGGTCAACGTCGAAATTCATCCCTTGGCGTACCGGTAAAAGGACCGCGTCCTTCGCCCAACCTGGACTGTCACCACCTCGTGAGCCGGCAGCCCCTCGCGCACGTCCTCCCGGGGATCCAGCGACAACGACCGTGCCACCGGAACGAACCAATCGCAGCGCCTCCTCCAACACCGCATCGATCGGGCCGGCGCATCGCATGACGGCCACGTCGAAGTGCCCTATGTGGACTCCGCCCAGATCCTCGGCGCGTGAATGGATGACGCCCGTGCGGGGCAGGGCGAGATCACGGATGACGGCCGCGAGAAACGAGGCGCGCCGTCGCCGGGACTCGATCAGGCTGACCGAAACGCTCCGGTCTGACAATGGCGATCGGGATCCCGGGAATTCCAGCTCCCGAGCCGATATCCACGACGCTCTCGACGCCGTCGGGAACTGCCTCGAGGAAGGCGAAGCTGTCCAGGAGGACGTTCTCTATCAGCCACTCGGGGGCCGTCGATCCGACCATTCGATGTGTCCTTTGCCATTTAGCTCAGTATTTCCAGATACTTACGAGCCATGTCCCCTTCATCGCTCGTCAGTGGTCGATGGAGCCCGGGCAGGGGAGACTCAAACAGTGACGGCGGGAGAACGATCACTTCCCGACGCAGAAGGTCGAGAAGATCCGATCCAGAACGGCGTCGCCGAGCTCGATCCCGAGTAGCCCCGCCGTCCCTTGCAGCGCCTCTCGCAGCTCAACCAACGCGACCTCGAGCGGCTGCACTTGCAGGGCTGCCGCACCGGCGCGAAGCGCCGCGGCAACCTGTCCCAGTCCCTCGATCTGCCGGAGCGAGGCCGCGATCTGTCCCTCGTCGTCAGCGTCCCCGATCACACGCGTCACCTCGCGCGCGAGACGATCGAGAAGCGCGGGCAATCCAGCCCCCGTCGCTGACGAGACGGCGATCGCGTCTTCCCGAAGCACGGCGGCGGGATGCGGCGGCAAGTCGGCCTTGGATCGAACGACGATCGCGCGGCGTTCTCCGAGCGCCACGTCCACCGCGTCCTGCGCCGACGGCCCTGCGCTGCTCCCGTCGACCACGAGCACGGCGATGTCACTCTCCTCCAGCGCGCGTCGCGTTCGCTTCATGCCCTCGGCCTCGATCGCATCGCCCGGTGTCGCCAGCCCCGCGGTGTCGAGCATCCGCACGGGTACGCCCGCGATCTCGACCGTTCCCTCGACGATGTCGCGCGTCGTGCCCGGTGTCGGCGCCACGATCGCACGATCGCGGCCGAGGAGCGCATTCAACAAACTCGACTTGCCCGCGTTCGGCGGCCCGACGAGCGCGACCGTCACGCCGTCATGCACGAGGCGTCCGCGTCGTGCCGCGGCGACGAGCCCGTCGAGGTCATCAGCGAGCCGTTCGACGCACGCACACGCGGCGTCGAGATCGGTCCCCACGCCGTCGTCGGGAAAATCCAGTCGGACCTCGAGACCGGCCACCACGTCGAGCAGCGCCTCGTGCCGCGCACGAATCTTCGCGCCAAGATCGCCTTCGAGCGCGCGCGCTGCGAGCATCACCGCGCGCTCCGTCCGCGCGTTGATCAGGAGCGCCACCGCCTCGGCGCGCGCGAGCTCGAGACGCCCGTTCACGAACGCACGCCGCGTGAATTCTCCAGGAGCCGCCAGGCGCGCGCCGGCCCGACAGAGACGAGTGACGACCATCGCGAGCAGTGCGGGACCCCCGTGACACGAGAATTCCACGACGTCCTCGCCGGTATAGGACCGTGGTGCGCGCATGACCGCGCACAAGGCGTCGTCGATCGGCGCGCCGGACTCACGATCGACGAGAGACAGCCTGCGAAGCGTGTGCGAGGGCTGACGCTCGATCGCGTCGCGCGAGACCAGCAGCGTGCTCGCGATGAGGAGCGCGTCCGGACCGCTCAGCCGGACGACGCCGAGGGCGCCGCTCCCGGATGGCGTGGCGATCGCGACGATCGTGTCGGCGCCCGTCTCCTCGCTCCGTCCGGCCGCTCAGGCGCGGCCGGGTTCCTTCTTCGCCTCGCGCGCGCCCTCGCGCTTGGCCCTGGCCGGACGATCCATGAGCCACTGCTGCAGGATCTGCAGCACGTTCGACACGGTCCAGTAGAGCACGAGCCCCGCCGGCAGGTTGATGAACATGAAGGTGAAGACGAACGGCATGATCAGCATCATCTTCGCCTGGCGGGGGTCGCCGGCGACCGGCGTCATCTTCTGCTGCATGAACATCGTGACGCCCATCAGCACCGGCAACACGTACGTCGGATCGTAGTTCGCCAGGTCGCAGATCCACAGATCCGTTCCGCGAAGGAACGGCATCCACGACGGCACGCGTCCGAAACAGAGGAAGCTCGCGCCCTGCAATTCCACCGAGACGGACAACGCGAGGTACAACGCGTAGAAGATCGGGATCTGGGCGATCATCGGCAGGCACCCGCCCGCCGGATTGACCTTGTACTTGCGGTACAGCTCCAGCGTCTCGCGCTGCAGGCGCTGGGGGTCGCTCTTGTACTTGCTGCGGAGCTGATTGATCTGCGGCTGCAGCGACTGCATCGCCTTCATCGACCGCATGCTCTTCACGGTCAGCGGGTAGAAGAGCACCTTCGACACGAGGGTGATCAGGATGATCGCGATGCCGTAGTTGCCGACGTAGCGATACACCCAGTTCATGATGTGGAGGATCGGCACGCCGAGCCATTCCATCGGCAGGCCGCCGTACGCGCGAGGGACCGGGAAACCCCCGAAGTTGATCGTGCCCTCGAGGCCGTAGAGCGCGAGCCGGTCGTACTCCTTGGGACCGACGTAGACCAGCACCGTCCCTTCCCAGCTCTGGCCCGGCCCGATCGTCGGCGTGGCGCGCACGCCCATCGAGACGTGCGTGACCGGGGGAGGGTCTCCAGGCTTGGCGGGCGTCCCCTTGTCGGCGCGCGTAAAGACCTTGAAATCCGGGGTCTTGGGGACCAGGGCGTGGAGATACCAGACGCTGCCCAGGGCCACCCAGGCAGCGGCGATCTCGCGATCCTCGACGGCCGTGAGCGTCTCGACGTGATGGACCCGGCCCTCGGCCGACCAGACGAGCTCCGTCGGGTGCTGTCCGAAATACTTCTCGGCCGTGCCCTTCCAGTCCGTCCGCGCCGTCCAGGGGAGCGACACACTCACCGTGCGCGGCGCCGACGAGGTGTTCTCCACCCGGATCCTGGCCTCGTAGGAGAACGTTCCGGCCTCCAGTTGCATCGCGTAGCGGACGCGGAGGCCTTCGGTGTCTCCCGCGAGGGTCAAGGCGTCCTTGGGCCGCTCGGAGCCGATCCGCACGGCGTCCTGCGTGATCGCCATCGGCACGGGCTCGCCCACGGGCGCCCCTTGGGCCGGGCCGATCACGAGCCCACGGGGCCCAAGCTCGCCCACGACGACCATCGGCTTCTCGCCGCGGTAGTGGAGCGTCCACTCGAGGAGCTTGGCCCCCTCGCTGCTGACGACGGCACGATACAGCGGGCTTTCGACGGACGCGGTGCGCTGAGGCGGGCGCGGCTGCTCGGGTGCCGGGGCGGTCGGGGTCGGGGAGGCCACGGGCGCTGGAGCCGGCGAGGGGACCGGGGCCGGGGCCGGCGCCGGCCCTGCGGGGCCTTCGCGGAAGGTTCGGGAGGGTGGCGCGCTCGGCGCCGGGATGAAAAACGTCTGGTAGACAATCAAAAGGGCCGCCATCAGGACGGCGGCCAGAATCGCCCTTTTCTCCATCGTCACTCTCTCCGCCGCGGCATCGGCGGCGGGTCATATCCTCCAGCATGAAACGGGTGACAGCGGGCCAGCCGGGACACCGCCAGCCCGACGCCACGCACGACTCCATGGTCCGAGATCGCCTGCGCTGCGTACTCCGAGCACGTCGGCGCGAACCGGCAGCTCGACGGCAGGAGAGGGGAGATCAGGCGCTGGTACCCGCGCACTGCCAGCACCGCCGCCCGCACCGCGGTGCTCATCGGCCGTTCCGTGGCGACGCCATGGCCCGAAACGCTTCCCGCATCTCGTCGATCAGGGCTGTGAGGCTCGCGGACAGCGAAGATCCCCGACCGATCACCACCAGATCGACGCCGGCCGGGGCGACATCCCGCGCCGCCCGATACGCCTCACGCAGGCGTCGCCGCGCCCGATTACGTCGCACGGCGCCCTGGATCTGACGGCCCACGGCAAACCCCGCCCGGCGCGTCCCATCGCGCACACGCCAGAGAACGATCATCGACGGTCGCTCGATTCGCTTGCCCTGCCGGAACAGCGCCTGGAATTCAGCGCGTGTGGTGAGCCGTTCGGGACGACGGAGCCGTCCGCTTACACCGTCAGCCGTTTCCGCCCCTTCGCACGCCGCCGCTTCAACGTCTTGCGGCCGCCCTTGGTGCTCATCCGCTCGCGGAAGCCGTGTGTTTTCTTCCGCCGACGCACATTCGGCTGAAAGGTCCGCTTCATGAACGCTGATCCCCCTTTGAACATGGGGGCCGCGCCGCTGAAGACCCCCCGAGCCGACGTAGTGTAACAGTCGAGGATTTCAAGTCAACTCGCGCGGCGACGTGCCAGGCGTGGAACGTTGTTGACATCGTCGCGGAGCGCGTACTACTGTGCGCGCCACTCGCAGCGGAGAGGGTGGTTTTCTCGCAATGCTCGCGCGATCCCGCGCGTGGCCGATCCTGCCGCAGAAGGGGCTCAGGCTATCCACATCTGTGGATAAGTCTGTGCGTAACTGGGGGCCTCGCCAGTGTTAAGTGGCCTGTGGACTCAACTTTTGGACGCTTCATCCCGTAAGCTCCCCGGGGCGGTTCTCGACTCATGGCTCCGGCCATGCCGCCCCCTGTCGCTGGAGGGTGACCACCTCACCATTGCCGCCCCGAACCGCTTCACGCGGGACTGGCTGGTCCAGCACCATCTGGACGCGCTCCAGACGGCTGCGGCCGACTGTATCGGCGGCCACCCGCGGGTCTCCATCGTGATCGACGAGTCGCTGACCGCCGATCCCCCCGCGAACTCGGGGCGCCGATGGATGTCATCCGGGGCGCCTCGAACGTCGAAGGCCTGAATCCCCGCTATACCTTCGACGCGTTCGTCGTCGGATCGTCGAACCAGTTCGCCCAGGCGGCCTGTCAGGCGGTCGCGGAGCTGCCGTCTCGAGCGTACAACCCGCTCTTCATCTACGGCGGTGTCGGTCTCGGAAAGACGCACCTGCTCCACGCGGTCGGTCACCAGGCGGCCAGGATCTTCAAGGGCCTTTCCGTCGTCTATCTCTCGTCCGAACGCTTCACCAACGAGCTCATCAACGCCATTCGTTACGACAAGACCGCCGAGTTCCGCGCACGCTACCGCACGATCGACCTCCTCCTGATCGACGACATCCAGTTCATCTCGGGCAAGGAACGCACGCAGGAGGAGTTCTTCCACACGTTCAACGACCTCTACGAGTCCCGGAAGCAGATCATTCTCTCGAGCGACTGCTCCCCCAAGGACATCCCGGAGATCGAGGAGCGCCTGCGGTCGCGCTTCGAGTGGGGATTGATCGCCGACATCCAGCCCCCGGATTTCGAAACGCGGGTCGCGATCCTGAAGAAGAAAGCCGCCGTGGACCGCGTGCGCCTGGACGACGACGTGGCGTACCTCATCGCGGGACGCGTCAAGTCGAACATTCGCGAGCTCGAAGGCAGCCTCACGCGGATGATCGCCTTCTGCGCCCTGACGGGTCGCGAGATGGGGGTCGATCTCGCGCAGGAAGTGCTCGCCGATCTCTGGGGCGAAGACGAGAAAGTCATCACGATCGAGCAGATCCAGCGGAAGGTCGGCGACTACTTCGGCGTGAAGCTCTCCGACCTCAAAGCCAAGAGCCGTACCAGGGCCATCTCGTTCCCCCGTCAGGTGGCGATGTATCTCGCGCGACAGCTCACGCATGCCTCGCTCGCCGAGGTGGGCCGCGCCTTCGGCGGCAAGGACCACACGACGGTCCTCCACGCGGTGGACAAGATCCAGACGCTCCTGCAGGAAGATCCCAAACTTCGCAAGACCGTCGACGGGATTATCCAAGGGATCACCCTCTGATCCACCGCCGTCGCTGGGCTGTCCACGGACTTATCCCATGAGAGCCCCTGCGCGTACGGCTGACCAGGACTACACTTGTCGCGTTGTGACGTTGTCCACACGCCCTATGACTTACTCCTCCTACGAAGTTGTATTTCTGTTTCTCTAAACAACATCGGAGAACCTCATGGAAGTGGTCCTGGATCGTGACGCGTTCCTCAAGGGCCTCCAGATGGTGCAGAACATCGTCGAGCCGAGGCAGACCTTGCCGATCCTCGCGAACGTCCTGCTGGAAACCGACGGCGAGACCATCCGGCTGACCGCCACGGATCTCGAGGTCGGGGCGCGGGTGACGGTGCCGGCGCGGGTTGCCTCGAAGGGATCGATCACCATCTCGGCACGGAAGCTCGCGGAGATCGTCAAAGAGCTTCCCGCGACGACGCTCGCGCTCAAGGTCGGTGACAACGCCCAGGTGAGTCTCCGGTGTGGTGGGGTGTCGTACAGGCTCGTCGGTCTGGCGCCCGACGATTTTCCTCCGGTCGTGCCGGCCTCGCCGGCCGCATGGTTGACGGTCGACGCGAAGGGATTGCGGGAGATGCTGACGCATACGAGCTTCGCGATCTCGCACGACGAGACGCGGTATGCGCTCAACGGCGTCCTGTTCGTGGTCCAGCCCAAGGAGATGAAGGTGGTGGCGACGGACGGCCACCGGCTCGCCATCGCCTCCCGGGGCCTGGCCCAGGCGGGAACACCGGCCACCGGCATCGTGCCGCGGAAGGCAGTCTCGGAGATCCAGCGTGCGTTGGGGGCGGGCGAGGAGGTCCAGCTCGCGATCGCCGAGAACCAGTTCGTGCTCCAGATGCCGAACTTCGTGATGACGGCGCGGTTGATCGAAGGGCAGTTCCCCAACTACGAGGCCGTCATTCCCAAGGGGCATCCAGGGAAGCTCACGATGAGTCGCTCGGCGCTCATTGCCGCGCTTCGTCGCGTGTCGGTGATGGCGGAGGAGCGCAACAAGCCGGTGAGGCTGACCCTCTCGCCGGCGTCTCTGAAGCTGTCGGCATCGAGCGCCGAACTGGGCGAAGCGGAGGAGGCGCTGACGGTCGACTACGCCGGTGAGGAGGTCACGATCGCGTTCAACTCCCGCTATGTGATCGAGGCGTTGTCGCCCATGGAAGAGGACAGCGTGGTGTTCGAATTCAAGGACGCATTGAGCCCCGGAGTGATCAAAAGTCCGGACCACGACTCGTACCGCTGTGTTATAATGCCCATGCGAATTTAACGAGCATTTTTGCTCGAAAAAACAATGGTTTCCGCTCTGAAGACAGGAGCGCTGCCGGGTGCAGATTGGATGGATTCAGCTCGTCGAATTTCGTAATTATCGCACCCTCGAATTCAGGCCCTCGTCGCACCTCAATCTGCTGATCGGTCCGAACGCTCAGGGGAAGACCAACCTCCTCGAAGCCGTCGGATTTCTGCTGACGGGACGCTCGTTCCGGACGTCCAAGTTGTACGAAGTGCCAACGTGGGCAGCACCGATGACGTCGGTGACCGGTGAGATCCGGCGTGCAGAAGGCGGTCGCGTCGTGCGGCGGATGATCCGGAGACTCGAGGGCGGCACGGCGCAGGCGAGTGGTGACGCGTGTGAGTGGGCGCGGGTGATCGCGTTCGGCTGGCAGGACATCGAGATCGTCAACGGCGCGCCCGGTGCGCGTCGTGATTTCATCGACGGGTTCGCGGGCCGGCTCTATCCCGGTCATATCGCGACGCTCGTCCGCTATCGCCAGATCGTGGCGCGGCGCAATCACCTGCTGCAGATGCGCGAGCCAGGCCTTGACGACCGTCTCGGGCCCTGGGACGAGCAGCTCGCGGTCACCGGCATGGAGTTGATCGCTCGGCGTCGCAAGGCGGCGGCAGCGCTCCAGACGGAGCTGGGCCGTGTGTTTCCGGCGCTGTCCGGTGAGCGCCACAAGGTCGAGATCCGGTATCGGACCGCGCTTGGTGAGGCGACGGAGGCCGCCGAGCTGCTCGCCGCGCTCGGGCGCGCGCGGCGCGACGAGGTGCGGCGCGGAGTGACGCTGGTCGGCCCGCATCGCGATGATCTCGCGATCGAGCTCGATGGAGTCGATGTGCGAGCGTTTGGATCGCGCGGCCAGCAGCGCCTGATCGCGCTGGCGCTGCGACTCGCCGAGGTGCTCCCCGTGACGGAAGCGGTCGGCACGACGCCGGTGCTGCTGCTCGACGATGCGCTGTCGGAGCTCGATGGACGCGTTCGCGAGAACGTGCTGCGCGAGATCCAGGGCGCCGAGCAGGTGTTCCTGACCTCGCCGGAGGCGCTGCCCGCGAGCGGCGCCGCGTGCTGGACGGTGAGCGGGGGCACGGTCACAGCGGAGAGGGAGGCGTAACGCACGCATGAGCGGTGAGACCTACACAGCGAGCGACATCAAGGTCCTGGAGGGGCTGGAAGCGGTCCGCAAGCGCCCCGCCATGTACATCGGCGACACCAGCGCGTACGGCCTGCACCACCTCGTCTACGAGGTCGTCGACAACTCCGTCGACGAGGCGCTCGCCGGCTACTGCGACTCGATCAAGGTCATCCTGCACTCCGACGGCTCGTGCTCGGTCGGCGACAACGGGCGCGGCATTCCCGTCGACACCCACAAGGAGAGCGGCAAGTCGGCGGCCGAGGTCGTGCTGACGATGCTCCACGCCGGCGGCAAGTTCGAGCACTCGGCCTACAAGGTGTCCGGCGGTCTGCACGGCGTCGGCGTGTCGGTGGTCAACGCGCTCAGCGAGTGGCTCGACGTCGAGATCCGGCGCGGCGGGCAGGTGTGGACGCAGCGCTACGAGAAGGGCGGGACGCCGACGGGCCCGCTCATGCCGGGCGACAAGACCACCAAGCACGGCACGATCATCCGCTTCAAGCCGGACGCGACGATCTTCGAGGAGACGAACTTCTCGTTCGACACGCTCTCGAACCGCCTGCGCGAGCTGGCCTTCCTCAACCGCGGGCCTGAAGATCGTCATCGAGGACGAGCGCGACGCGCGCAGCCACACGTTCCTCTACAAGGGCGGCATCGTCGAGTTCGTGAAGCACCTCAACCAGAACAAGACGCCGATCCATCCCGAAGGTGCTTGTTCTTCGAGGGCAAGAAGGGCGACATCGAGGTCGAGGTCGCGCTCCAGTACAACGACGGCTACCAGGAGAGCGTGTTCTCCTTCGCGAACAACATCAACACGCGCGAGGGCGGCACGCACCTCACCGGATTCCGCGCGGCCGCTCACCAGCCGCATCGCGGCCTACGCCGAGGCCAACGGGTTCCTCAAGAACTTCAAGGGCGGGCGTGACCGGCGACGACGTGCGCGAGGGCCTGTGCGCGGTCGTGTCCGTCCGCATCCCGGATCCGCAGTTCGAAGGCCAGACGAAGGCCAAGCTCGGCAACAGCGACGTGAAGGGCCTCGTCCAGCAGATCGTCAACGACAAGCTCGCGGAGGCCTTCGAGGAAGACCCGACGACCGCGCGAAAGATCGCGGACAAGGCGACGCGCGCGGCGCAGGCGCGGGAGGCGGCGCGCAAGGCGCGCGAGCTCACGCGCAAGGGTCGGGCGCGACGACGAAGGGCTGGCGGCCAAGCTCGCCGACTGCTCGGAGCGCGATCCGCAGTTCCGCGAGCTGTTCCTCGTCGAGGGCGATTCCGCCGGCGGCTCGGCCAAGCAGGGGCGCGATCGCAAGACGCAGGCCGTGCTCCCGCTGCGCGGCAAGATCATCAACTCGGAGAAGGCCCGCTACGACAAGGTCCTCTCCCACAATGAAATCCGGCTGCTCATCTCGGCGCTGGGCACCGGCATCGGCACCGAGGAGTTCGACCTCACGAAGCTCCGGTACCACAAGGTCATCCTGATGACCGACGCCGACGTCGACGGCGCGCACATCCGGACGCTGCTGCTGACGTTCTTCTTCCGCCACATGATGCCGATCATCGAGTCCGGCCACCTCTTCATCGCGCAGCCGCCGCTCTTCAAGGTGAAGAAGGGCAAGATCGAGAAGTACCTGATGAACGAGCGCGAGTTCGAGGAGTTCTTCCTCTCGTCGTGGGTCGACGACGCGCGAAGGTGAAGGTGCCGGGCACGAAGACGCCGCTCACCGGCGACGCCGCTGCTGGAGCTGCTGAAGAACGTCTCCGAGTACCGGGGCCTCCTCGCGAAGCTCACGCGTCGCGGGGTGCCGGCGCCCGTCCTGACCGAGCTGCTGCGCTCGAAGTTCCGGGGCAACAAGCGCGGGATCGACCACGCGGCCATCGGCGAGGCGATCCAGATCGCCGCGGCGGCCGTGGACGGCCACCACGTCCAGGTGCAGCCCGGCGAAGCGAACGAGGGCCACCGCGTGACGATCGCGGGGCCGCCCGCCGTGTCGTTCAGCACCGATCTCTTCAAGTCGGCGGACTACGCCGCGCTCGGCGAGATCTGGGAGAAGGTCGCGGCCGTCGCGAAGGGCCCGACGACGATCCTCGACGAGGGCAAGGAGACGCCGGTCACCGACCTCGACCACTTCCATCGCACGGCGCTCGAGCTGTCGAAGGAAGGCGCCACCTTCCAGCGCTACAAGGGCCTCGGGCGAGATGAACCCGGAGCAGCTCTGGGAGACGACGATGAACCCGGAGACGCGCACGCTCCTCAAGGTCACGATGGAGGACGCGGTCGGCGCCGACGAGATGTTCACCATCCTCATGGGGGACGCCGTGGAGCCGCGCCGGGCCTTCATCGAGGCCAACGCGCTCGACGTCGCCAACCTGGACATCTAGCGTGCCGAACGACCGCCAGATCAACGCGCCCATCGAAGAGGAGATGCGGAAGTCGTACCTGGACTACGCGATGTCCGTCATCGTCGGCCGCGCGCTCCCGGACATCCGCGACGGCCTCAAGCCCGTCCACCGCCGCGTGCTCTACACGATGCAGCTCCTCGGGCTCGCGTGGAACCGCGGCTACAAGAAGTCCGCGCGCGTCGTGGGCGACTGCATGGGCAAGTTCCATCCCCACGGCGACTCCGCCATCTACGACACGCTCGTGCGCATGGTGCAGGAGTTCTCGCTCCGCTATCCGCTCGTGGACGGGCAGGGCAACTACGGCTCGATCGACGGCGACCCCGCGGCGGCCATGCGCTACACCGAAGCGCGCATGGCGCGGATCGCGCACGAGATGCTCGCCGACATCGACAAGGACACCGTCGACTTCGTCCCGAACTACGACGACAACGAGCAGGAGCCCGTCGTCCTGCCCGCGCGCATCCCGAATCTCCTCGTCAACGGCTCGACGGGCATCGCCGTGGGCATGGCCACGAACATCCCGCCCCACAACCTCACCGAGGTCGTGGACGCCCTCGTGCTGCTCATCGACGATCCGGAGACGACGATCGAGCAGCTGATGAAGGTCGTGACGGGCCCCGATTTCCCGACGGCCGCGACAGATCTACGGCCACGGCGGGATCCGCGAGGCGTACACGACGGGCCGCGGAACGATCACGCTGCGCGCCAAGGCCCACAAGGAAACGGGGCGGGGCGGGCGCGAGGCGCTCATCATCACCGAGCTGCCGTACCAGGTGAACAAGGCCACGCTCATCGAGAAGATCTCCGAGCTCTCGAAGGAGAAGAAGGTCGACGGCATCTCGGAGATCCGGGACGAGACGAACCGCGAAGGCATCCGCGTGGTGCTCGAGCTCGGGCGCGGCCAGATGCCGGACATCGTCCTGAACCAGCTCTTCAAGCACACGCAGATGCAGACGACGTTCGGGATCATCATGCTCGCGCTCGTCGACCGCCGGCCGCAGGTCGTCAACCTCAAGCAGATGCTCGAGGCGTTCATCGAGTTCCGGCGCGAGGTCGTCACCCGGCGGACGCGCTACGACCTCGCGCGCGCCGAGGAGCGCGAGCACATCCTCGCCGGCCTGCGCAAGGCCGTGGACCAGCTCGACCTCGTCATCCGGCTGATCCGCCAGGCCGACAGCCCGGACGCCGCGCGCGCGGCCCTGATGACGCGCTCGAGCTCTCGGAGATCCAGGCCCGCGCCATCCTCGACATGCGCCTGCAGCGCCTGACGCAGCTCGAGCGGCACAAGATCGTCGAGGAGCACGAGCAGGTGGTGGCGCTGATCGAGGAGCTGAAGGGCATCCTCGCCTCCGACGCCAAGCTGATGGCGATCATTCGCGAGGAGCTGCTCGCCATCAAGGAGGAGTACGGCGACGCGCGGCGCACGGAGATCGTGGGCCAGACGACCGACCTCACGATCGAGGACCTGCTCGCCGACGAGGAGATGGTCGTCACCATCACGCGCTCGGGCTACATCAAGCGCACGCACGTCGACACGTACCGGAGCCAGCGGCGCGGCGGCAAGGGCGTGACGGGCATGGAGACGAAGGAAGAGGACATCGTCGAGGACCTGTTCGTCGCCTCGACGCACTCCTACCTGATGTTCTTCACCAACCTCGGCAAGGTGCACTGGCTCAAGGTGCACGAGATCCCCGAGGGCGGGCGGCAGGCCAAGGGCAAGGCGATGGTGAACCTCCTCTCGCTCGGCGAGGGCGAGAGCGTGGCCACCTGCGTGCCCGTGCGCGACTTCGCGGCGGGCGGCTACGTCTTCTTCGCCACGAAGCAGGGCAAGGTGAAGAAGACGGAGCTGGAGGCCTACTCGCACCCGCGCGCGGGCGGCATCCAGGCCATCGGCCTCGAGGACGGCGACGAGCTCATGATCGCGCGGCGCACCGACGGACCAGCGCGAGGTGATGATCGCCACCAAGCAGGGGATGATCATCCGCTTCGCCGAGGACGAGGTCCGCGTCGATGGGCCGCGGCGCCAGCGGCGTGAGGGGCATCGAGGTGGACGACGACGACGAGGTGATCGCCGCCGACGTCGTGCAGGAGGGCGCGCAGATCCTCACGGTGACCGAGCGCGGCTACGGCAAGCGCACGCCCGCTCGAGGAGTACCGGCTGCAGGGCCGCGCGGGCAAGGGCATCATCGACATCAAGACGGACGGCCGCAACGGCCCCGTGGTCGGGATGCTGCAGGTGCGCGAGGGCGACGACATCCTCATCGTCACCACGAAGGGCAAGCTGATCCGCATGCACGCCAGCGGCGTCAAGTCGCAGGGCCGCAACACGATGGGCGTGCGCATCATCGACCTCGACGACGACGACAAGGTCGGCTCGATCGCCCGGGTGGACGCGGAGCAGGCAGCCGGCCGAAGCCCAGTAGTCGCCGTGCTCGACATCAAGCAGATCCGCGATCAGCCCGACGCCGTCGAGCGCGCGCTCGCGCAGAAGGGCGGCGCCGAGCTGATCACGCAGATCCTCGTCGTCGACGCGGATCGCCGCCGTCTGATCAAGGAGACCGAAGACCTCAAGGCGCTGCGCAACCGCGCCTCCGAGGCGATCGGGCAGGCCAAGCGCAAGGGCGAGGACGCGTCCGCCGAGATGGCGAAGATGCGCGAGGTCGCCGACCGCGTCAAGAATCTCGACGGCGAGCTGAAAGTCCTCGACGAGCGCGTCGACGACCTCGTGGCGCAGGTGCCCAACCTGCCGCATCCCTCGGTCCCTCCGGGCACGTCGGACGCCGACAACGTCGAAGTCCGCCGCTGGGGAACGCCGCGCACGTTCGACTTCACGCCGAAGCCGCACGAGGAGATCGGCGAGGCGCTCGGCCTCCTCGACAGCGAGCGGGCGGTCAAGCTCGCGAAGTCCCGCTTCACGGTGCTGTGGGCGCGGCGCGGCGCGCCTGTCGCGCGCGCTCGCCCAGTTCATGCTGGACCTCCACACGCGCGAGCACGGCTACACGGAGCTCTGGGTGCCGCACCTGGTGAGCGGCGACGACGATGCTGCGCACGGGCCAGCTGCCGAAGTTCGAGGAGCAGCTCTTCAAGACGGTGGAAGCGGATGAGGGCCGCACGCTCTACCTGATTCCGACGTCCGAGGTGCCGCTCACCGCGATGCATGGCGGCGAGATCCTGCCCGAGGCGTCGCTGCCCCGGCGTCTCACCGCGTACACGCCGAACTATCGGCGCGAGGCGGGCACCTACGGCAAGGACATGAAGGGCATGTACCGCCAGCACCAGTTCGACAAGGTCGAGCTGGTGAAGCTGACGACGCCCGAGTCGTCCTACGAGGAGCTCGAGTCGATGGTGGCCAACGCCGAGACGGTCCTCCAGCGCCTCGGCCTCCCGTATCGCGTGGTGGAGCGCTGCGTGGGAGACCTCGGCTTCAGTGGCGCGAAGGGCTACGACATCGAGGTGTGGCGCCCGCACCTGCAGAAGTACACGGAGATCTCGTCGTGTTCCAACTACGACGTCTTCGGTGGCCGGCGCGCCGACATTCGCTATCGGCCCGCCGCGCGGCGGCCGGCCGGAGTTCGTCGCGACGCTGAACGGCTCCGGCCTCGCGGTGGGGCGCTCGCTCATCGCCGTGATCGAGAACTATCAGCAGGCGGACGGCACGGTGACGATCCCGGAAGCGCTGCGCGCGTACACGGGAGGCATGGACCGGCTCACCGCACGTGAGGGGAGCGTGCGATAGTATCGCCGGCACCTCCCCAAGGAGACCCACATGGGCCAGGCGGGGCTCGTCTACGAGCGTGGCGGGAAGCAGCGCGACGTCTACGACGCCGGCGATGTAGAGACGGTCGCGTGCCCGCTCTGTGAAGCCGACGACGCAGAGCGGCTCTACACGGAGCGCGCGGTGCTCGGCATCGTCCGCTGTCGCGCGTGTCAGCTCATCTACGTCTCCCCGCGCCTCAAGAACCCGGAGCAGGTGTACTGGGGCGACGCCGAGAAGTACATGAACGAGGCGCGCCAGATCTTCGCGGGCCGCCTGCCTCACCATCGCGATCCGAACTACCGCGACGACCTCGCCCTGCTCGCGCGCTTCAAGCCTCAGGGCGACTTGCTGGACGTCGGGACCAACATGGGATTCTTCCTCCGCCACACGCGCGGGCGGAGCTGGCGCGCCGTGGGGGTCGAGCCGTCACCGAGCCTGTCCGAGATCGCGCGCACGCACTTCGGCCTCGATGTGCGGACGAGCTTCCTGGAGACGGCCGGGTTTCCCGAGCACAGCTTCGATGCGATCACCATGACCGATGTCTTCGAGCACATCGTGGCGCCGCGGATGCTGCTCCGCGAGGTCCACCGGTTGCTGAGGGCCGACGGCGTCGTGCTCATCAAGGTCCCGAACGGCCTCTACAACCTCGCCAAGCTCCGCGCGCTGGAGCGGCTGGGGAAGACGAAGGCCTACGACATCTGGGACGCGTACGAGCACGTGGTCCACTACTCGTCACGGACGCTGCGGCGCATGCTGGAGAGCGAGCGATTCTCGATCCTGCACGTGGGCATCGCCCGCCCGATCCAGCTCCCGGCCTGGCATCGGCACGTCGGCGCTTACTTCCAGTATCCGACCCCGTGGAGGCTGGACTGGAAGCATCAGACTGCGCGCTCGCTGCTCTACTACGCGTCGCGCGTCGAGGCGTGGCTGCGGCGCGCCCTGGCGCCCTGGCGCCGAACATCACCGTCGTCGCCCGCGCGCGGTAAGGGTCAGCGCGGCAGCCCGAGCCACGCGAGGGCGGTCAGCGCGAAGCTCCTTGATCTCCAGGCGCCAGCCGCCGCGGTACTGCGCGTCCGGCGCGTGACGGACGATCGCGCGCGGCGAGGGGCCGACCGCGCGCTGCCACGTCACCATGACGCGCCGGGCATGGAGCGGCGACGTCACCAGCACCGCGCACGGCACGCGTGCGGGCGCGCAGCTCGGCCGCGACGGCCGCCAGCTCCGCGCGCGTGCTCGGTTGCCGGTCCTGGCACCAGATGGATCGCGGCGGCTGGGAGCCCGTGGCTCAGGAGCCGCTTGGTATTCGAGCGCGTGCCCTCGTCGCTTTGCCGGATCCGTGCCGCTGCGCGGATCGCTGGTGAGCCAGACCTCGGCGCCGATCCCTCGCTGATGGAGCCGTGCCGCCTCGTCGGCGCGGGACGGGCTGATCCCCGTTGAGCACGACGATGACGGGGCAGGGCTCGAGCGGCTCCTCCGGCGAGAGCCAGTCGCCGAGCACGCCGGCCGTGCGCCAGGAGGCCGCGACGAGCAGCATTCCGGCCGCGAGCGCGGCCCTGTGGGAGAATCGCCGGGTACGGAGGGCTAGCCTCAACTGGCAAGGCAGTGGACTTGAAATCCGCCGTGGCGCAAGCCACATGGGAGTTCGAATCTCCCGCCCTCCGCCAACATCTCGCTACGGGATGACCTCCACCTGGCCGGTGGAGGCGGTGCAGTTGTTCGTCTCGTTCGACTCCGTCACCGCGCTGAGGCCGTCGGCGCACGCCATGACCCGATAGGTGCCGAGGGGCGTCGTGCTCATGACCGTGACGCTGAAGGAGCCCGCGGACTCCTGCGTGGGCGTGAGCTTCGGGACCGACCGGTCGCCGAGCAGCCGCGGGCCGGGGCTCCCGCCCTGTGCGAGGTAGTAGCGCGTCTTCGAGGCGCCGGCGTCCGCGACCCCCGCATTGCGCACCGTATCGGTCACCGCGATCTTCTTGCCCCGGCGCACGGTCGTCGGGGGATTGCCGACCGCCACGACCCGGAGGTCGGGGCGCCCGACGGTGACGGCCGAGGGCCACACGCGGCAGTTGTTCGCTTCGCTCCACTCCAGCACGAGAAGGGCCGCGTCCGCGCACGCCCTGAACTGATACTGGCCCGGCGTGACGGACGTGGGGACCTTGACCGACGTCGCACGCGTCGCCGCCTGCCCGGGGGTGAGCGCCCCGACCGCGGCGCTGCCGGTCAACAAGATCGGGTCGCCCGACGCCGGGACGAGCGAGAAGCGCGTGGCGGACGAGGGGCTGCGGACCGAGCCCTGGTTCGCGGTCGTGGCCACGATGCTCGCGGACCCGCCGGGCAGAAGGGTCGCCGGCACGCCGCTCATCGAGGTCACCACGAGGTCGGGCGCGAGCGTGCGCTGGGCCACGGTGTTCGAGTAGCCCGACGGGCCGGACGCGTTCACGGCGCGGACGCGGAACGTGTAGGCGATGGCCGCCGAGAGGCCGCCCATCGGCAGCGCCCGTGTGTTCGGCGGCAGCGAGGCGACTTCCACGAACGCGCCACCATCCTCCGCGCGCTCGACCAGGAAGGAGCGCTCGTTCGGGGCGTTGTCGATCCACGCCAGGTCGATCTGGGTTCCGGTGAGCGCACGCGCCGTCAGGCCGGACGGCGCCGGTGGCGGACCGCCGACCGGCGTGGTCGCGGTCGCGACGGCCGACGCCTGGGACGTCCCCGCGGCGTTCCGCGTCAGCGCGCGGAAGTGATAGGTCGTCTGCGGCGCGAATCCCTGCGCGGCCAGCCGCGTGACGTCGCGACCGACGGTCGCGAGCGGCGCGAACGTCGTCCCGTCAGTTGACTGCTCGATGACGACCTCCGCCTCGTTGCTCGCGTTGTCGATCCATGCGAGGTCGATCTCGCTGCCCGAGATGGCCGCCGCGGTGACTCCGGACGGGGCCGCGGGAGGATGCGCCGACGGATCGGCGTAGAGCGTGTACGTGTCGACGAGCACGCCGGCGCGCGTGAAGAGCCGGAACGCGATCTGCGTGTCGTCCGCGTCGACGCGCATGGCGCCGTGGTCGTCGCTGAAGCGCACCTGGCTGCCGGGCACCGGCGCGCCGAACGTGTAACGCGGGGCGCCGCCCAGCCCGTTGATGAAGTACACGAGGTCCCCCTGCGTCACGCGTTCGTACACGTGATCGCTGCCCGACAGGACCGCGTGCGCTCCCCACGCTTCGAAGGGCCACTGCATCCAGAGCGCGGACCCGTTCTGGCCCGACGAGAACGGCGGATGGTGGGCGATGACGAGCTTCCAGCGCGCGGTCGACGCCGCCAGCTGCGCCTGGAGCCAGGCCGCCTGCACCGAGTCGTCGGCCACCCCGTCCGGCTCGTGGAAGTCGGAGTCGAGGACGAAGAGCTGCACCGGGCCGTGCACGATCGTGTAGTACCGCTCGTTGCCCGGCAACGTGAAGTAGTTGCGGTACGGCGTTGCTCCCGGCGCCTGCCAGTCGTGGTCGCCGAGCGCGGGAAAGAAGCGGTTCGTCGTCGCGCCGGGCCCGAAGGTGCCCGTGTAGGGGTGAATGAAGGCGTGGTAGTAGCGCCCGATGTTGCCGTCGATGGTCGACGCCGCGCCGAAGAAGTAGTTGTTGTCCCCGGTCGTGGCGATGAAGTCCGGGGCCCATGACTTGACGAGGTTTGCCACGGCCTCCTCGGCCGGCCCCTCCTGCCCGTAGTCGCCGATGACGGCGAACATGACGGACCCCTGTCCGAGCGCGGTGGACGGGGCCATCAGGAGCAGGGCCAGCGCAAGCAACGGGCCCACGAGCATCATCGCGTGTCCTCCAGAGCGCGGGTCCTTGGCGCAGAGGACCTCGGCGCCAAAGGGTCGCAGGGCCCTGTGCCTCCCGTCAAGGCGGGGAGGGGCGTCACCCGGCAACCCGTACGGGTCGGCCGGAGTGTAGGATAGGCGGCCTCGTGCCCGCGGTCGCGGGCGAGGAAAGGAAGGACCCATGATCGAGCTCACTCTGGACATGGCGGAGCGAGCGGCGAAGGCCGCGCTCGCGAAGGCGAAAACGCTCGGAACGGTGATGACCGCGTCGGTCGTCGACGAATCCGGGCGCACGGTGCTCATCATGCGCGGCGACGGCGCGGGGTTCCTGAGCACGGAGACCTCGAAAGCCAAGGCCATGGCCGCCGCGAACTTCAAGAAGCCGACGAAAGAGCTCGGCGACATGGTGATGAAGGGCTCGGCCTTCTGGTCCGCGGCGCCGGCGGTGCTCAAGGGTGAAGTGCTGCCGAGCATCGGCGCGGTGCCGATCATCAAGGGCGGCAAGATCATCGGCGCCATCGGATGCGGCGGCGGCACCGGCGACGAGGACCACGAGTGCGCGGTCGCCGGCGCGGAGGCGGTCAAGAGCTAGTGACCGGGGCCGAGCTGCTCGTCGACACGCTGCGCGCGCACGGCGTGAAGACCGTCTTCTCGCTGTCGGGCAACCAGATCCTGTCCGTCTACGACGCCACGATCGGGCGCGGCATCGACCTGATCCACACGCGTCACGAAGCGGCGGCCGCGCACATGGCGGACGGATGGGGACGCCTCACCGAGACGCCGGGGGTCGCGCTCGTGACGGCGGGCCCCGGACATCTCAACGCGGTCTCCGCCCTCTATTCCGCGCTGATGGCGGAGTCGCCGATGGTGCTGCTCAGCGGCCACGCGCCACGCGCGCAGCGTGGCCGCGGCGCGTTCCAGGAAGTGGATCAGGCCGGGGCGGCGCGACCGATCGCGAAGGCGGCCTGGGTGGCCGAGTCCGCCGAAGGGCTCGGCAACGACATCGCGCGCGCGTTTGCCATCGCGAGCTCCGGCCGCCCGGGCCCGGTGCATCTCAGCCTCCCCGGCGACCTGCTCGAAGCACGGCTCGCGCAGGACACGGAGGCGCCGCCGCCCACGCGTCTCGAGCCGATGCGGCTCGCGGACGCCGCGGTCCGGCGTGTGCTCGATCTCCTCGCCGAGGCCCAGCGGCCGCTGATCCTGCTGGGTCCGGCCATGGCCCGGGCCCGTCGCCGCCGGGTCGTGGAGCATCTGACCGACGTGACCGGCGTGCCGGCGCTCGTCATGGAGAGCCCGCGCGGCGTCAACGATCCGGCGCTGCACGGCGCGGCGATGTGCCTGCCCGAGGCCGACGTCGTCCTGATGCTGGGCAAGACGCTCGACTACTCGGTGAAGTTCGGTCAGCCGCCGGCGTTCGCCGCCAGCGCGCGCCTGGCCCGGATCGATGTCGACGCCGTCTCCTCGGACCGTGTCACGCTCAGCGCCGCCGCGGAGCCGGTCGTGGCGGCGGAGCAGTTGCTCGCCGCCGCCCGGGAGCGCCCGTGGCAGCGCAGCGCGTGGGCCGGTGAGGTGGCTCGGGCCCGCGCCGCGTTCCCGCCCGAGTGGGACCTCCTGGCGCGCGAGGACCGCCGGCCGATCCATCCATTGAAAGTTTGCGCATGGCTTCAGCCGATGGTCCGCGACGGCGTGCTGGTGATGGATGGCGGCGAGTTCGGGCAGTGGGCGCAGGCCGGGCTCGAGGCCGAGACGCGCCTGATCAACGGCCTGTCCGGCTCCATCGGCAGCGCCATCCCCCTCGCGCTCGCCGCCAAGGTCGTCCATCCCGACCGGGCCGTGGTCGCCGTGCTGGGCGACGGCACGTTCGGCTTCCACGCGATGGAGATGGACACCGCCATCCGCCACCGCCTGCCCATCGTGGCGGTGGTGGGGAACGACGCGCGGTGGAACGCCGAGCATCAGCTGCAGCTCCAGCACTACGGCCGGGAGCGAGCGGTGGCCTGCGAGCTGCTGCCCACGCGCTACGACCGCGTGGTCGAGGCGCTCGGCGGCCACGGCGAGCTCGTCGAGCGCCCGGAGGACCTGGGGCCGGCGCTGACGCGCGCGGTACAGTCGGGGAAGCCCGCGTGCGTCAACGTGATGATCGACGGCGTCCCGGCCCCGACCTACGGCGCCGCCGCGCGCGGTCACTGAGCCACTGTTATACTGGCTTCCGTTTTCGACGGAAGCTCCGCGTGGAGAGGTGGCCGAGTCGGCCGAAGGCAGCCGCCTGCTAAGCGGTTATACGGTCAAAAGCCGTATCCAGGGTTCGAATCCCTGCCTCTCCGCCACGCGCCCTTAGCTCAGTTGGATAGAGCGTCGGACTACGAATCCGAAGGTCGGGGGTTCGATTCCCTCAGGGCGCACCATTCACACCCGCACAGTTCGAGGGGGCCACGTCGTTTTGTCGGCCCTCTCGGCTGTGCGGGTTCGGTAGACTACCGCTGATGGTGCCGAAACGATCGTGAACGACTGGCGTCCGCCGGCGGGCACGATCGATGCCATGAAGCACTACCTGGAGCTCAACTTCCTCGGCGCCGACATCGTCACGTGGACCGATGCCGACACGACCAGCCAGTTCTTCAACCTCCGGGCCGAAGCGGGTCCGCTCTTCTGCCTCGCGGTGCCGCGTGCGGTGTTCGACCGCTTCACCGCGGAGGAGATCGTCGCGCTGATGGAGACCACCGAGATCGCCGAGCAGATGCGGACCGAGAGCCCTCGCCGGGTGATGCTCGTCGCAGAAGAACGCAGGTAGCTGCTGCGCAGGCCGGTTTCGGCCGTTGATTCGTTGCCCCATTCGTCGGAGGGCCAGTGAGCACAGTCAAGTTCCTCGCGTTCGTCGTGCTGGTCGTGTTCGCCGCGACGGTCGTTCAGCCGGCGCGCGCCGAGGCCCTGGACCCCACGATCGCGATCAGCCTCGGCGCCATCGCCATCGGTCTGGTGACCATCATCGCGGTGGTGGTGATCGCCAACGTCCGCGACAGTCAGAGCGGCTCGGCGGGCGAGGAGGGCGCTCCCGCCGTCGTCGCGTCCGACCCGGTGCCCGCGCAAGCCCTCTAGCGTCCTCGTAGTCCTCGGGGTATCGTGACGTGTTGCCGACGGCCGCCGACGAGGGATTCATGCGCGAGGCGCTGGACGAGGCGCGCCGCGGGGCGGCCGCGGGGGAGGTGCCCGTCGGCGCCGTCGTGGTGATGGACGGCGCGGTCGTGAGCCGGGCGCACAACGCCCCGATTACGCTGGCGGATCCCACCGCGCATGCCGAGGTGCTGGCGCTCCGCGCGGCGGGGGAGAAACGCGGGAACTATCGGCTCGGCGGCGCGACGCTGTACGCGACGATCGAGCCGTGCGTGATGTGTTGCGGCGCGGCGTTGCACGCCCGGGTCGGACGCGTGGTGTACGGCGCGCGTGATCCGAAAGCGGGCGCCGTCGAGTCGCTGTACCGGCTGCTGGACGACGCGCGGCTGAATCATCGCGCGGCGGCGACCGGCGGGGTGCTTGCCGACGAGGCGGCACGCCTGCTGAGCGCGTTCTTTGAAAGTCGACGATGACCGCCGGAACGGTGGTCGAGACGATAGACGAGTGAATCGATCGCGGAGGGGTGGCCGAGCCCGGTTGAAGGCGTCCGACTCGAAATCGGATAGGGGCGTAAGTCCCTCGGGGGTTCAAATCCTCTCCCCTCCGCCAAAACTTTTTCGCGCACGGTGATAGGAGTCGCGGAGAGGTGAAGGAGCGGCTTAAGGTGCGACTGGAAATCGTGTGTGCGTCTAAACCGTGCCGCGGGTTCAAATCCCCCCCTCTCCGCCAGTCGCAGTAGGGGGGTTCGGGAGGTGCAGTCGCTGCCCCCCCGATATCGATGTGGCCGTGCTAGACGGGGAGGTAGCGGTGCCCTGTAGCCCGCAATCCGCTCTAGCGGGGTTGAATTCCCCCCCGAGGGCGTTTCGTGTCGAGTGAGCCTCGTGGAGCAGCGTCGAAGGTTGGGCCCCACGCAACGAGAAGCGTCGAACCCCGCCAGGCCCGGAAGGGAGCAACGGTAAGGCGCCCCTTTCGTGTGCCGTGGGAGTACCTGACTGGAGCAGGCTTCATGAGGAGTTCGCGGTATGAGGCGTTCGGAGGGGGGTGCACGGTCACTCTTGAACATCCCCCATGGACCCCCTACTCTGTCATGAGCAGCTACCAGGTCCTGGCCCGCAAGTGGCGACCGCAGACGTTCGAGGCGGTCGTCGGCCAGGACGCCATCACGCAGACGCTGAAGAACGCGCTCACGTCGGGCCGGATCGCGCACGCCTATCTCTTCGCCGGGCCGCGGGGGATCGGCAAGACGACGACGGCCCGGCTCCTCGCGCGCGCGCTGCTGTGCGCCGAGCGCACGGGCCCGGAGCCGTGCGGCAAGTGCGTCGTGTGCACGGACGCCCAGCCGGTGGACCTGATCGAGATCGACGCCGCGTCCAATCGCCGGATCGACGACGTCCGCACGCTCCGCGAGAACGTGAAGTACGCGCCGTCGCGCGGCCGCTACAAGATCTACATCGTCGACGAGGTCCACCAGCTCACGGCCGACTCGTTCGACGCGCTCCTCAAGACGCTCGAGGAGCCGCCCCCGCACGTGGTGTTCATCCTCGCCACCACCGACCCGCGCGATCTGCCGCCCACGATCCTCTCGCGCGTCCAGCGCTTCGACTTCCGCCCGATCACGCACGCGGCGCTCATGGCGTCGCTCGAGAAGATCCTCGTGGAAGAGAAGGTGCCCTACGAGGCCGACGCGTTGCCGGCGGTGGTCCGCGCGGCGGAGGGCTCGCTGCGCGACGCGCTCTCGCTGCTCGACACCGCGATCGCCTATGGCAACGGCACGCTGGAGGCCGCGACGACCGCGACGCTGCTCGGCGTCACCACGAGCCGCGAGGTGCGGGCGTTCGCGGCGGCGCTCCTCGGCCACGACACGGTCTCCGCGGTCGAGGCCATCGACCGTGCGGCGCGCGACGGTGACGACGTCCAGGCGTTCGCGCGCGACGTCATCGAGCTGCTGCGCCGCGTCCTCGTGCTGAAGGCGGCGCCGACCGCGACGATGTCGGACCTCGCGCCCGCCGAGGCCGAGGAGCTGCGGAAGCTGGCCGAACCGTTCGCGCTGGACGAGATCCTCTACATCATCCGCGCGTTCCTCGAAGCCGATGCGCTGATGCGCGAGTCGCCGCACCCGCGCATCGAGCTGGAGATCGCCGCGATCCGCGCCACCCGCCGGCCCGTCCCGCAAGAGCTGGAGACGGTCCTCAAGCGCGTGGACGAAGCGCTGGCGCGTGTCGGCACGGCGCCCGCCGCGACGGCGCCGCCGGTCCAGGCGAGTCTCCTCGGCGGCGCGCCCACGGAGACGACAGCAGCGCCCGCGCGCCCGAGCGCCGCGCCACCCCAGCCAGCGGCGCCGCCCGCTCGGCCCGCCGCACCGCCGGCACCACGTCCGGCGCCGGCGGCCCCGCCCACCCGGGCGCCGCAGGCCACGGCAACGGTCGAGACCGCGGCTCCCGAGCCGGCCGCGACGGCCTCGAGCGATCTCGTCACCGCGTGGCAGCGCGTGGTCGACGACGTCATGGGCAAGAAGGCGCTGGTCGGCTCGATCCTCGCGCAGGCGCGGCCGCTGCGGGTCACCGGCGGCGAGCTCGCGCTCGAGCTGACGATCGGCCAGTTCCAGCGTGAGCTGCTCGCGGATCGCGCGAACCGTGAGATCGTGGTGCAGGCGATCCGGCGGAGCATCGCCGGCGCCGATCGCTTCACGCTGGCCGCCGACAACGGCGGCGGCGGGAGCGGGCCCGCCGCGCATCCGGCTGTGAAGGCGACGATCGCGGAGTTCGGCGGCGAGGTGGTCGCGGTCCGGCCGCGCCCGCGGGAAGGAGAAGGCCAGTGAAGGGCTTCGGCAACATGATGAAGGAAGCGCAGAAGCTGCAGGCGCAGATGGAGCGCATGCAGGAGGAGATCGCCAAGAAGAAGGTCGACGCCACCGCCGGCGGCGGCATGGTCACCGTGGAAGCGAACGGCAAGCAGGAGCTGCTCTCGATCAAGATCGATCCCGAGGTCATCAACAAGGACGACGCGCAGATGCTGGAAGACCTCGTGCTCGCCGCCTGCAACGAAGCGCTGCGCAAGTCGCGCGAGCTCGTGCAGCAGGAGCTCGGCAAGCTGACGGGCGGGCTCAAGATCCCCGGCCTGGGCATGTAGGTGGCGTATTACCCCGAGCCGGTCGCGCGCCTGATCGAGGCCTTCCAGCGCCTTCCCGGCATCGGACCCAAGACCGCCCAGCGCCTGACCTTCTACATGCTCAAGCGCCCCGCGGACGAGGCGCGCGAGCTGGGCGACGCGCTCCTCGCCGTGAAGCAGAAGATCACGTACTGCCGTCTCTGCTTCAACGTCACCGACGAGGACCCCTGCCGCATCTGCAGCGATCCGCGGCGCGACGCGCACGTGATCTGCGTGGTCGAGGAGCCGAACGATCTCCTCGCGATGGAGCGCACGGGCGAGTTCCGCGGCCGCTATCACGTGCTGCTCGGCGCGCTCTCCCCCCTCGACGGCATCGGCCCCGACGACCTCAAGATCCGCGAGCTGCTCGCGCGGCTCGAGGGCCACGAGACGACCGAGATCATCCTCGCGACGAATCCCAACGTGGAGGGCGAGGCCACCGCGCTCTACCTGGCGAAGCTCCTGCGCCCGCATGCCGTGCGGATCACGCGGATCGCGCGCGGGCTGCCGGTGGGCGGCGACCTCGAGTACGCCGACCAGGTCACGCTGTCGAAGGCGCTCGAAGGGCGCCGGGAGATCAGCTAGGCGCGGGTCCCGCCTGCTTGGCTTCCAGCTCGGCCCATCGCGCGTAGAGACGATCCACCTCGGCGCGCGCGGCGGCCAGCGCGGCGTGTCGTTCTTGGAGCGCGACGGCATCGGCCGCGATCGCCGGATCGTCGGCCGCTTTCTGGCACGCCTCCATCGCCGCTTCCGCGTCCAGGATCGCCTGCTCCATCCCGTTCCACTCGCGCTGCTCCAGGAAGCCGAGTCGCTTCGTCCGCGGCCGCTCGCGAGGCGGCGACGGGCGCGCGGCTCTCGCCGCGGCTTCGACCGGCGCCTCGTCGCGGGCCGCCTCCCACTGCGCGTAGTCGGCAAACGTGCCGGCGCCGCCCCGGCCGTCGAGCGCCAGGATCACCGTCGAGAGCCGGTCGAGCATGAAGCGGTCGTGCGTGACGAGCACGAGGCCGCCCTCGAACTCGGCGAGGCTTTCCTCGAGCACCTCGAGCGTCGGAATGTCGAGGTCGTTGGTGGGCTCGTCGAGGAGGAGCACATCCGCGGGCCGCAGCATGAGGCGCGCGATGAGGATGCGTGCCTGCTCGCCGCCGGAGAGGCGGCCGACGAGCAGCTCGAGCTGTTCCGGATGGAAGAGGAAGCGCTTGGCCCACGAGGCGACGTGAATGCTGCGCCCCTGGACCGTCACCGTATCGCCCTCGGGCGCGAGCGCGCGGCGGAGCGTCTGCGTGGGATCGAGCGTCGACCGCTGCTGCTCGAAACGGATGAGCTGCAGCGCATCGGCTCGCTCCACCGTGCCCGCGTCGGGCGCGAGGTCGCCCGCCAGCACGTCGAGCAGCGAGGTCTTGCCGCTGCCGTTCGGACCGAGCAGACCGACGCGCGTGCCCGGCGTGATCGTGAGGTCGACGTCGCGAAAGAGCGTGCGCCCCCCGAAGGCCTTGCTCACCCCGCGCGCGACGAGCAGCCGGCGCGTCCGGCGCTGGGAGGCGGCGAGCTCGATGTCCGCCGTGCGCACGACGCTGCGCGCCCGGCTGTCGTCCAGCTCCGCGATGAGGCGCCCCGCCTCCTTGATCCGTCCTCGCGCCTTCGTGGAGCGCGCCTTCGCTCCGCGCCGGAGCCACGCGATCTCGTGCCGGACCAGGTTCGCGAGCGATTCCTCGTACGCCGCCTGCCCGCGCAGGGCGTCGTCACGCCGCGCGAGGAAGTCGCTGTAGCTGCCGTCGGTGGCGAAGAGCCCGTTCGGGTAGACGCGGTTCAGCTCGAGCACGCGGGTCGCGATGCGCTCGAGGAAATAGCGATCGTGGCTCACGACGAGGAACGCGCGGGATTGATCGACGAGCAGCGTCTCCAGCCACAGGATGCCGTCGACGTCGAGATGGTTCGTCGGCTCGTCCATCAGCAGCACGTCCGGCGCGGCGGCGAGCTCGCGGGCGATCGCGAGGCGCTTCGTCCATCCCCCGGAGAGATCGTCGACGGCGGCGCGCGCGTCCGTGAACCCGGCGCGGCCGAGCGACACGCGCGACGCGTCCGGGCCGCTCGTCCGGGTCCACGTCGCCGAGCGCGGCGAGCACGGCGTCTTCCACCGTCAGGCCGCGCGGCGAAGACGGGATCCTGGGGGACGTAGCCCACGCGCACCCGGCCGTGCACCGAGCGCGTGCCGCGGTCCGGCGTCTCCAGCCCGGCGAGGATCTTCAGCAGCGTGGACTTGCCGGACCCGTTCGGCCCGACGAGACAGGCGCGATCGCCCTCGAAGATGCCGAAGGAGACATCCTGGAAGAGAGTCCGCGCTCCGTAGGCCTTGGCGACGTCTTGACACCCGAGCAGGAGCGGTCCGGCCATTCGACGCAGTATAGGCTTCGCTTCGCCTGCCCGACGGGGATCAGGTAATATTGTGGCGTAGTTGCCCGCTGGTCACTCCCCGGTAGCTCAGTTGGTAGAGCACCGGACTGTTAATCCGGGTGTCGCTGGTTCGAGCCCAGCCCGGGGAGCCAACTTTCTCAGTTGGGTCGCGGCGAGCGGAAACTTCAGCCCTCGGCTCCGCCGCGACGTCTCCGCTTGGCAGCGGCACGGCGACGCGGCGGCGATGCTTTCGAGTCCTGATCTCCAGTGTTCCCACCCGGATGGGCTCGTCCACGTGTCATGCTCGTGATGATCATCGTGGTGGGAAAGATTGCGAGTGCGATTGTCAGGAGACACGATACGAACGACAGGCCCACGACAAGGTGCGACGCGACGAGAGCGGGCAGCGGCCAGATCTTCAACGGATTCCCGTCGGCCCAATCCCAGAGTTCTTCGAGGGACACCAGCCCCTGACGGCTCGCCTCCGATGTCTTCCACAGGCCGCGCAAGCCGACGATGCCGCCGAGGGGAATGTAGTAGTCGAGGACGAATCGAAGCGTGAAATAGAATAACGCTGCGAGCAAGAACGCAATGATGAAGAAGGCGGCCGCCTTGACTCGTGCGGTCGTCAGTGCGCGGAAGGCCGACCGGGTCGACATGGACGCTTCGACCAGCAGGAAAGCGCAGATCATTGCGAGAGTGGCTACGCCGAGCCAATAGGGGCCGCTTTGCGGAGGCGCGATCCCTGGAAGGAAGCCTCCGCCCAGCGCCAACAGAGCAGAGACGGCTCCAGCCGCACGCTCCAACGGAGTCGGTGCGGTTGGCTGGGCGCCCCGCGATTTCGTCACGTCGAACACGCGGTTCGTCGATCGGCACGAAGGACAACTGTCGCATCGGTGGCCAACGCCTGCCCGATCTTGATATCGAAGCGGTCAGAGACGACGACCCCATGCCGATCGATCGCAAAGAGGCTTTGGGATACGGGTACGATCTCCATGTGGACCTTGGGCGTTAGGCTCGTGGACGTGTGACTCCAGCCGCTCTTGTGCACGGCCTGGATGCGGCATCCGCCGACAGGTATGTTTGCCGTGCCGACTGCGACGAGTTCGACCGTGAGGCGTAACGTGGCTCTATGAGCACTCGCTGAGAACAGGGTCACGGAGAACAACGGTTTCGCGTCGCCCAGCGTCTGATTGAAAACGTCGGCGGTGGCCTTCACGGACTCGGCAATCTCTGCCAGGTCCTGCTCGTCTGAAGGCGGGAGTGGTTCGGTTCGCAGGATCTGTTCGAGTCTGCCGAGTTCCGCCCGTGTCTGAAGCAGGAGGTCCGGGTCCCACGACAGCGATCCGTCGAGCGCCAGACCGAGCGTGGTGAGCGTCTGTGATAGCGTCGACAGGCGTTCGGGGGTCTTCGCGGGTTTCCTTGCGATAAGCCGCACCTCGACGCTCTTGAGAAGTGTCTGCAACTCGCGCTTCTCGCGAGCGTTGTCGAGGATCCACAGCTGGCCCGTGTCGCTAAGTCCGAGGCGTTGAGCATCAGCATCGGCAAGGACAGGGATCTTGAGCTGCTTGAGATCCCGAAAGGTGTTCCGCGTTCTCGAGCCCGTTTATGCGGCCGACAAGTCGGAGCCCGTCTCCGTTGGCTCGCAGTCCCGCCGCTTCTATTGCGGAGAGATCAATCCTGAGATTTGCGTCGCTAGCCGTTGCGACCGGGAGTGGCAGGGTCCTGATCTTCGGCACATATCGCGTTCCGAGCGAGTGGAACGCATGGGTCTTCGGATCGTAGGCGAAGTACTCCCGCTCGGCCGAAAGGTCGGCTGGCCGTGTGGGTCCGGGGGCCTTCGGTTCAGTCTCTGCAAAGGAGACGACGAGGCTAGCTGCGAGGAAGGCACTAACGCCGAGGAGACGCAGCATGGCCCCGCTCGTCCTTGATGTTGAGGTGGATGGTGTTCAACTGATCCTCCATCAAGTGACGCCACCGCAGAAGCCTGGGCGACTGCTCGACATGTGAGCTTCGTGCCGACTCCGCGGACACGATATCCTCGACCTCTTCGAAGACGGCCAAGAGCGTGCTCCGTCGCTCATAGCTTGTGGCGCTTGGTCGCTGCAGCACGTGGAGCAGCGCTCGACTCAATGCTGTCTGGCCTCGAGCACTCGCGCGCTCACTCGTGTCTGAAGCAAGCAACATCGATGTTCCCCTGTCGTATACAGTTTGCGCGAGGGACGAGTCAGAAAACGGTCCTGGTCGAAAGCCCTCCTGAGCCACGGCCCCCGCAGCATGACAGGTGTCCAGAATGAGAACGACCCGCGACGCAGGCATTGCCTGCAGCGATTCGGCCAACGCATCATCCGTGATCGCCAGGTCGGGCAAGCCGTTGGCGAGGGGTGCCGCGTCCTGTGGGATGAGCCCGAAGCGGCCGTCAAGCCATTGGGCGTGACCGTTGAAGTAGAGGATCAGGAGATCGGCGTCGCGACCTGGCGAAGACTTGGCGCCTGGCTGCGGCACGAGGGCCTGGAGGATTGCCGCGCGAGTGGGCATACGTGGGGCGGGCACGGACTCGGAAGGGAAGAGCGGAGAGCGCGGAGGCGCCGTGAGAATCTCGGTTTCGACCCGCGCGCGTGGGTGCGCCTCTCGTATTCGTGCCGCAACTGCGTTGACGAAGTCCTCTGTATTTCGGGTCGTGAAATTGAGCCTGAACGCAGGCGCTCGATATTCGTCGATTCCGATGCCCAAGATCCGGATGACAGGACCACTCTGTATTGGTCCGAGGGCTCCGCTCCACTCGACACTCAGGCGCTTCCGAGGCCCTCGAATAGCGCTGTCGTTGAAGGCGAAAGCGGTGATGGTCTGGGGCACGCCGACGTCGGAGCCAGGAATCGGCAGTTCGACGATTTGACTAAAACGTCTGGACGCGTCGAGCGCGCAATCCTCGCTCAGCAAAGCGCGCGCCAGCCGGAACCGCGGGGTATTCACGGGCCAGCCGGTCATTGAGGAAGACTTTGAGGTCGCTGGCGCCGCCATCAATCGCCGGCTGTACCTCGATATTGGCGCGAAGCACGTAACCATTGCCTGACGGCAGGATCTCGACATCTTTGATCTCGGTGTGGGGGACCGAGATGTCCACTCGCGCGGGCGCCGTCGCCGGACGGGCCTTGAACAAGGCGTCGGCCGCGGACTTCTCGATTCGAGAATGCGACAGGGACTCGAACGGGACGATCACCCGCGCATCTCCCTTCGGGTTCCAGCCGAAGCCCTCGAGGTATTCATAGTCATTTGTGGCGAACCGGTCGGAGCCGACGGCGATCCAACGGAATCGCGGGAAGAACGCGATTTCCCCGACGACTGTGAGACTGGCGGCATCGAAAAATACGACTTTCTCTCGACACGTAATGACGAGAACGTGGCCCGTAGAATGCCGGCGGACCGCCGTGGCGTTCCGGCACACCGCGCGGCTGTCGACCTCGCGAAAGCCTGGACCGTGTCGTTGAAGAACGACAAGCAGACCAATCTCGGTTCCAATGAACAGGTGGATTCGGTCCAGACTTTCTGTGAAGGCTTGGAGCCGTCCGCCCCTCGGGGGGTATTGATTGAGCCCATCCGAGATGCTCTGGGTCTGAAGCGCGACGCGGCAAAGACGGCCGGTGGAAACGTGGACTCGATAGAGCGCAGAGTCCAGGGACACGAGATCGCCCCATCCGTGCGTCGGGCACGGTGTGATCGTGGCCAACGCCTTGAGCTCGATCTGACTCAGCGGTATCGGCGCATCGACCCGGAATATGGAGACGCGGCAGGCGTCGATGCCGACGACATGACGATCGGCGTTCACGAGATGCAACGCGGACACGTCGCACGGAGGGTGGATCTTGTAGGCAAGCTGGTGTCGAGTCTCGGCGAGCGAAATCGAGCGAAAGCCTGCCGCGTCGGCCAAGAACGCGCGATGAAGCGTCCCTGAGTAGGCAATCGCACGGAGGGAGTAGCTCTCGACGCGCGCCGCCTCTTCTCTGGACAAGGAATGGGTATCGACGACCGATAGGGTCACATGCCGGGCGCCGTTGTCGTCGTCCTTCGCTTTTCCAGTGAGGAGGATCTTTGCCCCATCCGCTGCAGCGACGCCAGACACGGCATCCAACTGGCGGAGCCGGCCGGTGTCGAGATCGAAAGCGAAGAAGGGTAGGTGAAACCAGCCGTCGCTGGCATCGGCAGAAATGAACGGCTTGTCGGTGACAAAGCGTTCGACCCGAAAGTGGCTTGGTTGGACAAAGGTGTTCTGAGATCCGCAGAGAGGAGTGCGTCGCGGGGCTCGAGGAATGCCACATTCGGCGACAAGTACAGCTCGATCTGTCCCGCACCGTGTCGAGGATGGCGACGGTACTGTCCTCGGAGACGAACAGGATATGACTGGCGTCGACGTACTTGGCCACCAGAATGCGACGGCTGCCGAAGATCTCTCGGTGTCCATCGATCTTGAAGCTTCGTTCGAATGGATGGATGTCATAGACGGAGATATCGCCAAAGACTTGGCCCGAAACGAATTGTCGGCCATCCGGCGACACATCGATCACGATGCCCGCGCCGTAGCCGAATCCCCACGGATGGTCCTCCTGGAATTCTGGTTTGGTGAGGTCGCGCGGGTCGAACCGCCGGATCCGAGCGTCTCGCTTCTTGGTGCCTTCAAAGCCCGGTGAATACCCCTCGAAGACGAATTCCTTTCCAAGGGCCGATGAATAGACGGCCTTGGCATAGTCGTCGCGGGTGGGGATGCGCGTCGGGCTGGACAGCGCAGGGAACGGCCAGTAAAAGAGGCCGTGGCTTTCGACTGTGGCCGCGAGGTAAACGGGGCTGTGTCTCCCGGTGGCCCGCGTGAAGTGCACATTGATGGGTCGCCGCTCGAACGGGCCAAGACGTTTGAGCACCCGTTGCGCCTCGAGATCGAACACGTCGATGACAAACGGATCATCGGCTGTGGCGAGGTATCGACCGGACGGGTCGAAACGCAGTTCCAATGAGCTGTGATGGGCGCGGGCAAACGACGCAATTGTGCGATCCGTTCGAAGATCATAGACGTCGATGACGTTCGTATTGGCGGGTCCATCATAGTGAATCGCGAGGACGGAGCCGTCTTCGCTGATACCGACCGTCTCTACGACGGTTTTGATTCGCTTTCGGTATCGGAGGCTTCGCGAAGGAATGTGCCAGACGGCGATCTCGCCCGTCTCGTAACCGATGGCGACCCAGACCCGGTTTGCGCTGATGTCAGTGCTCTTGACGATGTCGGCCGAACCGACGGGAGCCACGGCAGTGGCCTTAGACAGGTCGACCCAATTGGCGGCGTGAGACGACTCGACGCCGATGAAGCAGAACGTGGAGGCGAGAGCGAGGATGTGAGCAAGCCGGCGAGTGACCGGGTATTCATCGCAATGGCACGCGGGGACCGTTTGGTCGTCGCATGTGCGGGCGGCACTAGAGCACAGCTCCAGCGACACAACAAGATCCGAGCCGCTCGGGGCACGGAGAAGGCCAACACCGTCGAGGTCGGCTGATGATCGTCCTGCGCGACGTCACGAAGACCTTCGGCGCTCGCGTCGCGGTCGACCATGTCTCGCTCGTGGTCGAGGCCGGCACCACCGGCATCCTGCTCGGCTCGTCCGGGTCCGGGAAGTCCACGATCCTCCGCCTGATCCTCGGCTTGATCCGGCCCGACGCCGGCGACATCGCCATCGACGGCGTCCCCGTCACGCGCGCAGATCGGCGCCGACGCGCACGCCCGGATCGGCTACGTCGTCCAGGAAGGCGCGCTGTATCCCCACCTGACCGCGCGGAGCAACGTCACGCTGCCCGCGCGCGCGGTGCGATGGCCGGCGCCGCGCATCGCCGAACGGCTCGAGGCGCTCGCCGAAGTCGTCGGGCTCGAGCGGAGCCTGCTGGATTCCTATCCCGCGGAGCTCAGCGGCGGCCAGCGCCAGCGCGTCGGCCTGATGCGCGCCTTGATGCTCGATCCGCCCGTGCTCCTTCTCGACGAGCCACTCGGCGCGCTCGACCCGATCGCACGCGCGGAGCTCCAGACCGAGCTGGCGCGGATCTTCCGCGAGGTGCGGAAGACGGTGATCCTGGTCACCCACGACGTGCGCGAGTCGGTCGTGCTCGGCTCGACGATCACGCTGCTGAACGCGGGGCGCGTCGTCCAGCACGGCACGTTCGCCGACCTCGCCCAGCGGCCGGCCGAGCCGTTCGTCGCCGAGTTCCTCCGCGCGCAATCGCCGCCGCCCGCGATGACGGCGCTGCTCTAGCATGCGCGGACGCGCTCGACACCTGGCCGCGGCGAGCGCGTTGGTCCTCGTGATGGCCGCGACGGCGACGGCGGCGCCGCCCGTCCGCGTCGGATCGAAAGCGTTCACCGAGAACTACGTCGTCGCGGAGATCGTGGCGCAGATCATCGAGGAGGCCGGGGAGGCGACGGTCGAGCGGAAGCTCGGGCTCGGCGGCACGGGCATCGTCCACGGCGCGCTGGTCAGCGGCGATCTCGACATCTATCCCGAGTACACGGGGACGATCAGCCGCGCGATCCTCAAGGACCCGGCCGCCACCGGCGTCGCGGAGCTCCGCGCGCGCCTCCAGCGCCTCGGGCTCACCATCAGCGATCCCCTGGGCTTCGACAACACCTACGCGCTCGCGGTGCGCCGCGAGACCGCGACGCGCCTGGGCCTCCGCACGATCAGCGATCTCCGCGCGCACACCGAGCTCACCGCGGCCTTCGACCCGGGATTCCTGCATCGCGACGACGGGTGGCCGGGCCTCCGCCGTCACTATGGGCTGCAGCTCGCCGGCGTCCGCAGCATCGAGCACGCGCTCGCGTACCAGGCGCTGAACGATGCTCGGCGTCGATGTCATCGACGTCTTCTCCACCGACGGCCGCCGTGCGCGCTTCGATCTCGTGCTCCTCGACGATGACCGGCGCTTCTTCCCCGACTACGCCGCGGTGCTTCTGGCCAGCGCGTCGCTGCCGGCGCGCCTGCCGCGGACGTGGGCGCTCCTGCAGCAACGTCTGGTCAGCAAGATGGACGCCGCGACGATGACGCGGCTCAACGCCGAGGTGGACCTCGACGGACGGACGTTCGCGCAGGCGGCAGCGGGCTTTCTTGGCACGGCCTCGGCGGCCGACGGCCGCGGCCGGCATCTCGCCGGCGATCTCATGAAGCACACCCTCGAGCATGTGATCCTGGTCGCGGTCTCGGTCGCGGTCGCGATCGTGGTCGGCCTGCCCCTCGGGCTGCTCGCCGCCCGGCATCCGCGGTTCGGCCAGGTCGAGCTCATGGGCGTGGGCGTGCTGCAGACGATTCCCGCGCTCGCGCTGCTCGCGTTCATGATCCCGTTGTTCGGCATCGGACGGTGCCCGCGCTCGTGGCGCTCTCGCTCTACGCGCTGCTCCCGATCGTCCGGAACATCCACGCCGGCGTCTCGACCGTCGATCCTCAGCTCCTCGACATGGCGGCCGCGATGCGGCTCCGCTGGTGGCAGCGTCTGGTGTGGGTCGAGCTGCCGCTCGCGTCCGTGACCATCATGGCGGGCATCAAGACGGCCGCGATCCTCACCGTGGGGACGGCCACGCTCGCCGCGTTCATCGGCGGCGGCGGATACGGCACGCTCATCGTCACCGGGCTCGCGCTGAACGACGTCCGCACGATCCTGACCGGCGCGATCCCCGCCGCGGTGATGGCGCTCGCCGTCCACGGCGTGTTCGAGCTGATCGACCGTCTCGTGGTGCCCGCCCCGCTTCGCGCGCGTGGGTCCAACCGCGGGTAGGAGCCGCTCGATGTAGCGGCAGCCGCGGAGCGGCACGGCTTCGCCGGGCCGCGGAGCGAGGGGGGATTGGGGGGTGCGTCTCGCACCCCCCATCTGTATAGTCCGGGCCCATGGCCTCCTGGATAAATCTCGGCGATCTCCGCGATCACGCGAAGCCGGCCGACGCGCCCGCGCTCATCGATTGCCTGGACTGGGAGCACCCGCGCGAGTCCACGCACGGCGACGTCGATCGCCTCGCCCGCGCGTGTGCCCGCGCCCTCGTCGCGCGTGGCCTGAAGCGCGGCGACGCCGTCGCCATCGTGGCCGCCAACCGCGCGGAGTTCGTCATCGCCTACTTCGGCGCGATGCGCGCGGGACTCGTCGCGGTGCCGGTCAACATCCGGTTTCCGCGCGAGACGATCGACTTCGTCCTGCGGGACTCGCAGGTGAAGCTCGTCCTGTGCGACCGGGCGCGGCGGACGCTCATCCCCGCGGACCTGCCCACCGTCGACTTCGACGAGGGCTTCGCGGCCTTCCTCGATCCCGGGCGAGTTCACGACGATCGTGCCCGAGCCCGGCGAGACGGCGATGGTGCTCTACACCTCCGGATCGACGGGCCGCCCCAAAGGCGTGCCGCTCTCGCACGACGGCCAGCTGTGGACCGTGGAGGTCCGGGCGACCGTGCCCGGCGTCGATCGGCATCGGCTCATCGTGGCCGCGCCGCTCTTCCACATGAACGGGCTCGGCACCGTCAAGGTGGCGCTCGCCGCGCACGCCAGCGTCGTGCTGCTGCCGCAGTTCGACGCGCGGCGGTACATCGAGGCCATCGGCCGCTTCCGGCGTGACGCGGCTGACCTCGGTCCCGACGATGCTCGCGATGGTCGTGCGCGAGCGCGAGACGCTCGCGAAGACGGATCTCTCGTCCGTGGAGCTCGTCAGCACGGGCTCGGCGCCGCTCACGCAGAAGCTCGTGGACGACGTGAACGCGACGTTCCCGCGCGCGGTGTTCGGGCAGGCGTACGGGACGACGGAGGCCGGGCCCCTGGTCTTCGGACCGCATCCCGACGGACGTCCCGATGCCCGCGATCGCGCTCGGCTGGACGCGACCGAACGTGGAGGTCCGCATCGTCGGCGCGGACGGGCGCGACGCCGACGAGGGCGTGTTGTGGATGCGGACGCCGGCCACCATGCGCGGCTACCTCAACCTGCCCGAGAAGACGCGCGAGGTCCTCACGCCCGACGGCTGGTACATCTCGGGCGACGTCGTCCGGCGCGATGCCGACGGCATCCACTACTTCGTCGGCCGCGCGGACGACATGTTCGTGTGCGGCGGCGAGAACGTGTTTCCGGGGGAGGTGGAGTCGATGCTCGAGTCGCACGCGGACATCCTGCAGGCCGCGCGTGGTGCCGGTCCCCGACGAGATCAAGGGCGAGAAGCCCTTCGCGTTCGTGGTCGCGCGAGCCGGCCGACGGCTCACGGAGGAGGACGTGAAGCAGTACGCGCTCGCGAAGGCCCCGGCCTACCAGCACCCGCGCCGGGTCGTGTTCGTCGACGAGCTGCCCATGGCCGGCACGAACAAGATCGACCGCGCGTCGCTGCGACAGCGCGCGCGAGCGCTCTGGAGCGTGTCGGAGCCCGTTCGATGAAAGCGGCGGTCATCCGGCAGCACGGCGGCCCGGGCTCGATCACGATCGAGCGCGACTTTCCGGATCCCACGCCCGGCGCGACGGATGTCGTCATCCGCGTGCGCGCCACCACGCTCAACTACCACGACATCTTCACGCGCCGGGGCATGCCGGGCATCAAGGTCCCGCTGCCGTGCATCATGGGCATCGACTTCGCGGGCGACATCGTGGAGGTCGGCAGCGGCGTGACCGACTGGAAGGTCGGCGACCGCGTGATGATCGATCCGGCCGATCGCGTGGGGCCGGGCGGACTCCTCGGCGAGATGTGGCACGGCGGCCTCGCGGAATACTGTCGCGTGCCGACGCATCATCTGGTGCCGCTGCCCGCGGACGTCTCCTACGAAGCCGCCGCGTGTCTGCCGGTGGCCTACGGCACGGCCGTCCGCATGATCCACACGATCGGCGCCATCAAGGCCGGCGACAAGGTGCTGATCCTTGGCGCCTCGGGCGGCGTGGGCACCTGCTGCGTGCAGCTCGCGCGGCTGCGCGGCGCCGAGGTCATCGCGTGCGCGAGCAGCGAGAGCAAGCTCGCGCGCCTGAAAGAGCTCGGGGCCACCCACCTCCTCGACTACACGAAGCAGGACTTCGTGAAGTGGGTGTACGAGACGTTCGGCAAGCCGCACCGTCGCGGCGTCGCGGGCGGCGTGGACGTGGTGGTCAACTTCACGGGCGGCGACACCTGGGTGCCGTCGCTCAAGGTCCTCCATCGCCAGGGCACGCTGCTCACGTGCGGCGCGACGGCGGGCTTCGATCCCAAGGAGGACATCCGCTACATCTGGACGTTCGAGCTGCGGGTCCTCGGATCGAACGGGTGGATGCGGGACGATCTCTTCACGCTGATCGATCTGATCCGGGCGGGCCGGCTGCGACCCGTGATCGATCGCGAGCTCGCGCTCGAGGACGTCAACGAGGCGTTCCGCATCCTCGAAGACCGGGAGGTCTTCGGCAAGGTCTTGCTGCGTCCGTGAGCGACCCGGCGCCGCGGCTCTCCGCGGAGGACATCCAGGCCCACTTCGATCGCGCGCCGTTCATGCGCTTCCTCGGGCTTCGCGTCGCGGACGTCGACCACGACAAGGGCGCGCTGACGGTGACGATGCCGATGCGTCCGGAGATCGAGCGGGGCCCGGGCACCGCGCAGTTCCACGGCGGCCCGATCGCGGCGTTCATCGACTGCGTCGGCGACTTCGCGGTGGCGCTGATCGTCGGCGGGGGCGTGCCGACGATCAACATCCGCATCGACTATCTGAAGCCGGCGGTCGGGTCGTCGATCTCGGCCACCGCGCGCGTGCGCCGCTCGGGCCGCACGGTGACCGTCGTGGACGTCGACGTGTACGACGAGGCCAAGGGACTGGTCGCGGTGGGACGCGGGACGTACTCGAGCCTGCGGGGCTGAACGAGGGGCGCCGGATCGCTCCCCATGTCACGATCCGAGCGCGTAGGCGCGATCGATGAGGCGCACCGCGCGCACGCAGTCATGGACGCTCATCGGCGGCGGCGCGCCGCGCCGCCACTGCGCGAGGGCATCGCGCAACGCGCTCAACGCGATCGGCTCGGCCGGCTCCCCGGGCATCGTCTCCGAGCCGCTCGCGGTCTCCAGCCGGAGCGTGCCATCGCGCATCAGCAAGAGGGCGTCGCGGCCGGCGAGCTTGAACTCCGCGTCCGTGCCGTCGCGCGGGAACGTGTTGCCGAGCTCGACGGTGCCGAGCACGCCGCTGGCCGAGCGCAGCAAGACCGACGCGTAGTCGTCGACCCGCTCACCGCGGGCGCGCGTGCTCACCTGCGCGCCGGTCACCTCCGCGTCCTCCCCGACGAGGTGCAGGAACAGATCGAAGCCGTGCGAGCCGAGGTTGCGAAGCACGCCGCCGCCGGCCACGGCGGGATCGAGCATCCACCCCGCGTCCCACCCGCGGTACCGCCCCGACGTCGGACGGTTCAGCCTGAAATAGAAGTGCGAGAGCGGACCGAGGCGGCCCTCGGCGAGGAGCTGCCGCGCGCGGATCGTGAAGGGCTGGTACCGCTGGATGAGCGGGACCGCCACGAACGCGTGCTTCGCCGCCGCCTTGTCGGCGATGCCCTGCACCTCGGCGGCGTTGACGCCCATCGGCTTCTCCATGAGGAACGGATAGCCCTCGTCGAGCAGATGGTGCGCGGTCATCGCCATGCGGTTGTGCGGACCGAGCGCGATCACGAAGTCCGGGCGCGTCTTCGCGAGCATCTCGCGGAAGTCGACGAAGGTCGGCGGCTGCCCGAGCACGGCGGCGCGCTTGGCGGCGATCTCGGCGCTCTCGTCGTGCAGGGCGACGAGCGTGAAGTCCGGCATCCCGGCCAGATGCCGCAGGTAGGCCGAGTCGTAGAGCGAGTGCCAGTGGGTGACGCCGATCGCGGCGACGCGGACCGTCACGCGCCGCGGCCGACGACGGACGACAGCGCGGCGCCCAGCGCGCGCGCAGGATCAGGGACGGCCGTGCGAGACCGCCAGCCGATGTAGCCATCCGGGCGCACGAGGACCGCGCCTCCCGGCTCGACGCCGTAGGTCGCGTGCCATTGACCGCCGGTGTCCGCGAGGTCTTCACCGATCGTGAACACGTCGAGCGGAATCGCCGTCGCGAGATCGGTCACGGCCTTGCGCCACGCGGGTCCGCTGCCGAGCACGGTGAAGCGCTTGCCGATCAGGTCGATGGTCGAGACCTGCACCGTTGAGGACCCCAAGCCGCCCCTTGTGCGTGAGCCACACGTGCGGTGCGCGCCCGCCGGGCCGCCCGGACGGCGTGTAGTCGGTGACGGGGTTCGCGTACACGGGGGCCGGCGTCCCATCGGGCACGACCGCGGCCGACTCGTACGTGGTGCCGTAGATCATGCCCTGTTCGTTCAGGAACTCCGGCCGTGCGAGTCCCTGCGCCTGTTCGCCGCTGAGGCGTCCCATCGAGATCGAGTTCGCGAGGCTCTGCTCGGTGATCGCACGCCCGACCGGCTGGCGCTCGACGTCGTACGTGTCCAGGACCGCCGGCGCCGCCCAGCCCTGCAGCACGCCCGCGAGCTTCCACGCGAGGTTCTGCACGTCCTGCACGCCGGTGTTGAGGCCGAAGCCGCCGGTCGGCGGCATCTCGTGGGCGGCGTCGCCGGCGAGGAACACGCGGCCGTGACCATAGTGTTCGGCCACGATCGCCGAGGCGCTCCACGGCACGATGCCGAGGATCGTCACCGGCGAGGTCCGGCACGCCGACCGCGCGGCGGATGAGATCGAGCGTGTATTCGGGCGTGAAATCCGCGGCCGTGAGCCCGTACGCGGCGAAGCTGTTGACCAGGAATCCCCAGCGCTCGACGCCGTTGATGGTCATGAACGTCGCCTTCAGTCCCGGCTGCTCGACGAAATAGAGCGCGGATGGGCGATGCTCGGTCCACGGACGGAGGTCCGCGTTCAGGAGGACGTTGACGCTCTCGTAGACGTGTTCCTTCCCGAGCATCTTCACGTCGACCGCGCGGCGGATGCGGCTCTGCGCGCCGTCGGCGGCGATGACGTACTGCGCGCGCACACCCGTCTCGGCGCCGGAGAGACGATCGGCCAGCGTGACGGTCACGCCCGTCGCGTCCTGCTCGAAGGCCGTCAGCTCGGTGTCGAAGCGCAGCTCGCCCGGCGCCGCCGCCTCGGCGAATCTGCGGAGGACCGGCTCCAGATAGTCCTGCGCGCAGAGCGCGTTGCGGACCGGGCTCGCGGCCTGGTTCTCGGGCCGCGAGCGTCCGGGGATGCGGCGGTCGAGCTCTTCCCCGGCGAGCGAGCGCGTCCACACGATGAAGCGCGCGCGGTCGGGCGGCAGGCCGGCGTCGCGGATGCCCTGCTCCACGCCGAGCTGGCGGTACATCTCCATCGTGCGCGCGTTGATGCCGCGCGCCTTGGGATGCACGGCGGTGCCCGGGTGACGCTCGACCAGCAGCGAGCGGATGCCGAAGTGCGAGAGCAGGATCGAGGCGGTCAGCCCGACCGGCCCGCCGCCGACGATGAGGACGGGGATCTCGAGCACGGCCCGAGCATAACCCGTGCGGGCGCGCCGGACTTCCAGGGTCTTGGCGCCAGTGACGGCTCGGACGCGGCGAATTTTGGGCATGCCGGTGAGACCGGCGGGTGGGCCGAGGCAGCGCAACGCGGGAGGTGATCCATGACGCTCGCGACGGCTGGCCCTGGTCGCGCACGCAACAAGAAGGTCGACCTCGTCGCGTGGGCCACCTGCAATCGCGGCACGCTCGCGCAGTTCGTGACCGTCGCCACCGGCCACACCGCGCGGCTGCTTCGGGACAAGGTCGGGCTGGAGGTCGAGGCGGTGCTCAGCGGCCCGGAAGGCGGCGACGCCCAGATCGCGGCGCGCGTGGCCACGACGGGGGTCGACGCGGTGTTCTTCTTCGTCGATCCGCTCTCGGCGCAGCCGCACGATCCGGACATCCGCGCGCTGCTCCGCGTGTGCAACGTCCACAACGTGCCCGTCGCCACCAACCTCGCGACGGCGGACCTCATCATCGCGGCGCTCATGACGTGCGACCCCACCCGCGGAATCCCGCAGGCGGCGCCGCCTCCTTGAGCGGCGCTACGTCGTGCGCGGCCCCCAGGATCGCCTTGCCGATCAGCCGCGCGCCCTCGTAGCACTTCTCGGGCGACTCGTAGCTGAAGGCGAGACGGATGTGGTCCTCGCCCCCGGGCTTGTGCGGGAAGAACGCGGGGCCCGGCGTGTACTGCACGCGCGCCTCGCACGGCGAGGTCGGCGAGCTTCTTCTGGTCGGTGCCGGTCGGCAGCTTCATCCAGAGGAAGAACCCGCCCTCGGGCCGGCTCACCGCGTAGTCGGTGCCCTTCAGCGTCTCGTCGAGGCCGCGCAGCGTCGCGTCCCGCTTGGTGCGGTAGACGGCGATCAGGCGCTGCACGTGCGGCACGAGGTGATCGCGCAGGAAGTAGGTGGCCACGCGCGACATGTACGGGTTGACGCCGCCGCCGAACAGGAAGCCCTGGAACGCCGGGATCATCTCCTTCGGCGCGCAGAGCCAGCCGATGCGCACGCCCGCGCCGAGGATCTTCGACAGCGTGCCCGCGCGGATCACCCGCCCGCCGCGGTCGAGCGCGTAGAGCGGCGGCAGCGTCTCGCCCTCGAAGCGCAGCTCGCCGTAGGCGTCGTCCTCGAGGATCAGCGTCTCGTACTCGTGCGCGAGCGCGATCAGCTCGTGCCGCCGGCGCAGCGACTGGCACATCCCCGCGGGGTTCTGGAAGTTCACGATCGTGTAGATGAGCTTCGCCCGCCGCCCCTGGCGCCGCAGGCCCTCCAGGCGCTCGCGGACGGCGCTGGTGACGATGCCTTCGTCGTCGAGCGGGACGTCGAGGATCTCGGGTCCGTGCCGGCGCATGGTGTTGAGCGTGCCGGAGAACGTCGGGGCCTCGGTGATGATCACGTCACCCGGATCGACGAACGCGCTGAACGCGAGGGCGAGCGCCTGGCCCGAGCCGTTGGAGACGATGATGTTCTCGGGCTCGGCCTTGAAGGCCTCGAACAGCTCGTACTTGTGGCAGATCAGCTCGCGCAGGGCCCGGTAGCCCTGGGCGTCGCCGTAGGTCATGGCGGCGGCGCCTTCGGCGGCGATCATCTGCTTCGTCGCCTCGATCATCCCCTCGTAGGGAAACGACTCCGGATCGGGGTAGCCGCCTCCGAACTCGTAGAGGGCGCTCATGGAGGGTCGGGGCGTGTGTACCGGCACCCCGAATCCGATCCGGGCACGATTCGCGAGGAGAGACTCGAACTGTTCCGCGCCTGAGGTGGTCATGGGGAGAGCATACGGGGTTGCCCGCCGGTGCGGCAAGTTGGCTTCGCAGTGTCGGGAAATGCTGATATTCTTCTGGAGCAGGAGCACGCAGACCCTATTTCACATCGAGTATCTGTTTCGGCCGCGACAACCCTCCTGAGCATGGGCGTCGGTATGCACTGCCCGCCCCCTTCTGGTGACCCGTGAGCACAAAAGCCAAGAAAAATCCCCGCCGGCGGAAGGCCGCCGGCCCCAAGCCCAAGTCCAAGTCCGTCACCCGCCGCCGCCGGAAACCGGCCGCGCGCGAGATCGAGGCCTTCGAGGACGCGAACCCCGTCGAGGTCGCGGTGCTCGCGCCGCCTCCGCCGCCGGTGGTCGAGGAGCACGAGCCCGAGGTTCAGCTCAGCATCCCCGAGCCGAGCTTCGCCTCCCGTGTCTTGCCTCCGGCGCCCGAGCGGCCCCATCCGGACCGCCGGCGCGCGATCTTCTTCGACGTCGAAAATACCAGCCGCGCCGAGCACATCGCGCGGGTCATCGAGCACCTGGCGGTTGACCGCACCGCCGCCCGCACCGAGTTCATCGCCGTCGGCAACTGGCGGGTGATCGGGCACGACACGGCACGGCTGCTCGCGCGCCACGGCGCGCAGCTCGTCCACAGCGCGCCGTCCGTCGGCGTGCGGGACTGGAGCGACCTGCGGATCGCGGTCGGCGCCGGCGTCTGGCTGGCCGCGGCGCGCGCCGGCGACGTCATCGAGCTCGTCTCCGACGATCGGGCCTTCGACGCCGTGGGCGACGTGGCCGCGGCCCTCGGCATCAGCTACCGGCGCTTGTCGTTCCGGCGCCTGGCCACGATGCGCACGGATGAGGCCGCGCCTGTGGCCGAGGCCGTGCCGGAGCCGCCGAGGCAGGACGAACCCCGCGGTGGTGACCGGGGTCGGCGGCGTGGTCGCCGCGGCGGTCGCGGTCGTGAGCGCGATCGGGGCCGCGACCACCGTGAGCGGGACCGCGACCGCGAGCGCCATGCTCCGCCACCACCGCCGCCGCCGGCCCCGGTGCCGGAGCCCTCGCCGACCGGCGCGCGGGTCATGCCCGAGACCAACGGCGAGCCGGCGATCGAGCCACATACCGCCCCGCACGACGAGATCGTGAGCGTGGTGCAGGAGCTGATCGAGCGCTCACGCGACCGCTCGATGAGCATCGACACCCTCGCCAACGCGCTGAAGTCTCGCGGCTTCAGGCGGCCGCCCGGCTCTCCGCGGCTCATCACGCGCCTGCGCCGGATCCGGGAGATCACCATCGATCGCGCCGGGCGGATCACGCTCGTGGACGGCGCGCAGCCGAGCCCACCCGAGCCGGTGCCGGCGCGTGAGGAAGCGCCCGCCGTCGAGCCCGCGGCCTCACACGAGCCGGAACCCTACGACGAGCCGGAGGAGGAGGGGCCGAACGGCAACCGCGCCCCGCCGCCGCCGCGTTCGGGGGACGACTTCGACCCGTGGAACGAGCCCACCCCGGGCAATGAGATCACCGGCGGGCCGGGACGCACCCCTCCGGGCGAAGTCTTCCCCGCGGCGGCGCCGCGCCGCCGGTCACGTCGCGGCGGCCGGGGCCGTCATCGCGGCCGTTCCGGTCAGCCCGCCGCGCCGTGAGCGGCGCGGCCCGCGCCGACGCGCCCATGTCGTCCGAGCCGTTCGAGATGGACGCCCTCCTCACGATGGCGACCGTCGCGCCGCGCGAGCTCGTGAAGACGCTCATGGACATCGAGTGGGCGGCGGCCGTCGACGCGAAGGTGGCGCAGATCGACGAGCGGCTCGCCGCCGTGCGCGACGTCGAGGAGGCGGCGCGCCGGCGGATCGTCGAGAGCCCCGAGCTGGTCGGCAAGCCGCTGCCCCCGGTGCCGCCGCCCGCGGTGATCCGCGAGTTCACCGTGGTGATGGCCGCGCGCACGGCGATCGAGAAGCTCACGGCCACGCGCGCCGCGCTCGAACGGAAGCGCTAGATCACGCGTCCACTTCTTTGGACATTCCCGCCGGAGCGGACACCGACTAAGATCGCTCCGTGATCGCGGTCCACGAGACGCTGCGGCGCGTGTGGGGCTACGGTGGCTTCCGTCCGCTGCAGGAAGACGCGGTGCACGCGGTGCTCGAGGGCCGCGACAGCCTCGTGGTGCTCCCCACGGGCGGCGGCAAATCGCTCTGCTACCAGGCGCCGGCCGTGCACCTCGGCCGTCTCGCCGTCGTCGTCTCGCCGCTCATCGCGCTCATGAAGGACCAGGTCGACGGGCTGCGCCAGCAGGGCGTCGCCGCCGCCTACCTCAACAGCAGCCAGAGCCGCGAGGAGCGCGCCGCGATCTACCGCGAGCTCTCCGCCGGCCGCATCGTGCTGCTCTACGTCGCGCCCGAGCGCCTGACCTGCGCCCGGCTTCACCGAGGCGCTCGCGCGCGCGCGGCCCGCGTTCTTCGCGGTCGACGAGGCGCACTGCATCAGCCAGTGGGGCCACGACTTCCGGCCGGAATACCGCGCAGCTCTCGCTGCTGCAAGGAGCGCTTCGCCGGGCGTCGCCCGTCCACGCGTACACGGCGACGGCCACGCCCGAGGTGCGCGCGGACATCGTCACGCGAGCTTCGCCTGCGCGGATCCGCTGGTGCTCGTCGGCGGGTTCGACCGGCCCAACCTCGTGTATCGCGTGCAGGCGCGCACCGATCGCCTGCAGCAGGTGCTCGCGCGCCGTGAGCCGCCATCGCGGCGAGGCCGGCATCGTCTACTGCATTCGCCGGAGCGAAGTGGATGAGCTCGCCGCCGCCCTCGTGCGGCGCGGCCTGCGCGCGGTGCCCTACCACGCGGGCCTCACCGACGCCGAGCGGCGCGCGAACCAGGACGCGTTCGTCACCGAGCGCGCGGACATCGTCGTCGCGACCGTGGCCTTCGGCATGGGCATCGACCGCTCGAACGTTCGCTACGTCGTGCACGCGGGCATGCCGAAGTCGCTCGAGCACTACCAGCAGGAGGCGGGACGGGCGGGCCGCGACGGCCTGCCGGCCGAGTGCCTGCTGCTGTGGAGCGGCGCGGACTACGGGCTCTGGAAGTCCATCCTCGAAGGCGAGGCGGCGGTGGCGCCGGGCGCGCGTGCGGAAGCTCGGCCAGATGCTCGCGTTCTGCCAGGACGTCGCGTGCCGCCACCGCGCGCTGTTGACGTACTTCGGCGAGAAGGTGACGTCCGGCTCGTGCGAGGCGTGCGACGTGTGTCTCGGCGAAGTGGCGGCGGCCGACGACGGCCCGCAGATCGCCGCGCGCATCCTCGTCGGGCGCGGCGGAGCTGCGCGGGCGGTTCGGCGCCACGCACCTCGCCGACGTGCTCACCGGCGCCGCGACCGAGAAGATCCGGGCGATGCGCCACGACCGCCTCGGCTGCTACGGCGCGCTCTCCGATGCGTCGAAGTCCGAGGTGCGCACGTGGATCGATCAGCTCATCGGGCAGGGGTTGCTCGCGCGCTCCGACGGCGAGTACCCGACGGTCACGCTGACGGCGGGCGGCGCCCGCGTCCTCCGTGGCGAGGAGCGTGCGGGGCCGCTCAGCCGTGTGTCACGGCCGCCGCGGACGCGCGTGTCGTCGAGAGATCGTGGCGCGACGCCGGGCGCGCCTGATGAAACGCCGGGCGCGATGCGGCCGGCGAGGCCTACGATCGGGGACTGTTCGAGGCGCTCCGCACGCTCCGGCGCGCGCTGGCCGACGAGCGCGGCGTGCCGCCCTACATCGTCTTCAGCGACGTCATCGCTGCGCGACATGGCGCGCCGCCGCCCGACCACGCCCGCCGAGTTCCTCGCGGTGAAGGGCGTCGGCGAGTGGAAGGCCGCGGAGTTCGGCGCGCGCTTCCTGGCCGCGATCCGCGAAGCCTAGCTGCGCATCTCCTTCCACAGGTCGTTGAGCCGTCCGAGGGCGGCCGGCGGGAGCGGTCCCTTGATCACCGCGGCCGCGGCCTCTTCGAGATGCTCGAGCGTGGACGCGCCCACCAGGACCGTGCTGATCGCGTCGTGGCTGATGATGAAGCGGTACGCGGCTTCCGGCAGGCTGCGCACGAAGCCGTCCTTCACGAGCGCTCTTCAGGATGCTCGGCGGCGCGGACGTCCTCGTCGTACGTCGGTCCGGAGGCGATCGGCGAGACGGACGGCATCGCGTGCGGATGCTTGCCGGCGACGCCGCTCAGCGCGCCGCCCGCGAGCGCGCGCACGGCGATGGTGCCGATGCCGTTGCGCTTCGCGCGTGGCAGCAGCCCCTTGAAGTCGACGCCCGGAAACGCGCCGTCGGTCTGCCGGCCCGCGGAGGGATTCAGGAGGTTGTAGAAGACCTGCGACGTGTAGATCTGACCGTGGTCGATCACCTGGTGCAGCGCCTCCGGATCACCGTTGGCGGTGATGCCGAAGAACTTGATCTTGCCGTGGCGCTTCAGGTCCTCGAACGCGGGGACCACTTCGTCGATCACGGCGCGGGCCGCCACCGAGCTGCCGGCGTGGTCGAGCGCGATCGGGTTGTGGAACTGGAGCAGGTCGACGGCGGGGAGGCCGAGGCGGCGCAGGCTCGCCTCGCACGACCGCGTGATCGCGCCGCGGATGTCGCCCAGATCCTCGGGGCGCAGCCGCACTTTCGTGCCGACGTACACGTCGAGGTTGAGCTCGCGGAGCACACCGCCCAGGTGCTGCTCGGACACGCCGTTGCCGTAGCTGCTCGCGGTGTCGAAGTAGTTCACCCCGAGCTCCACCGCGCGGGCGACCGCGCGCACCCGCTCGATCGGTGCGCCCTTGACGATCAAGCCACCCACGTCGCCACAGCCGAACCCAAGGGCAGAGACCTCGATGCCTGTCCTGCCAAGGGGACGATATTTCATCATGGAACCTCCCGGGTCTTCGAAGCCGGCCATTGTTATACATTGTAGGGCCTGATGAAGATCACGGATTTGACCGTCACCATGTTCGCGTGGCCGGGCATCCCCGCCACGACCTACGGCCGCCATTCCGGGCGCTTCAGCGGCGAGAGCCAGCTCGGCCTCGTGACCGTGCGGACGGAAGAGGGCCTCGAGGGCCACTGCGTTCCTCGGCTCGGCCATGCGCGGCGCGAACTTCGACGCGCCGGGGCTGATCCACTACCTGAAGCCGCTCGTCCTCGGCCAGGACCCGCTCGATCGCGAGCGTCTCTGGCAGGCGATGTGGGCGAAGCACCGCAACACCACGCTGCGCGCGATCGGCGCCGTCGACGTCGCGCTGTGGGACCTCGGCGGGAAGATCGCCGGCCTGCCGGTGCATCGCCTGCTGGGGAGCTATCGCGACCGCATCCACGCGTACGCGAGCTCGGCGGTGCTGACCTCGCCCGAGGCGTACGCGGAGGAGGCCGCGAAGTTCAAGGCCGCCGGGTGGCGGGCGTACAAGATCCACCCGCCCACCGATCCCGTCGTCGACATCCAGGTGTGCCGCGCCGTGCGGCGCGCGGTGGGCGACGACTACCAGGTCATGCTCGACTCCACGTGGTCCTACGAGTACCCGGACGCGCTGCGCGTGGGGAAGGTGGCCGAGGAGCTCGGCTTCCACTGGTACGAGGACCCGCTGGCCGACGACGACCTCTACAACTACGTGAAGCTCAAGCAGCAGCTCTCGATCCCGATCCTCGCCACCGAGTACGCGCCGGGCGGCTTCACCGCGCTGGCCCCGTGGATCGTCGCGCGCGCCACCGACTATCTCCGTGGGGACCCGGCGGTGAAGGGCGGGATCACGCCGCTGATCAAGTCGGCGCACCTCGCCGAGGCCTTCCACATGAGCTTCGAGATCCACCACGGGGGCAACTCGCTGAACAACGTCGCGAACCTGCACGTGATCATGGCCATCAAGAACACCGAGCTGTTCGAGGTGCTGCTCCCGGCGGGGGCCCAGAAGTACGGCCTGGCCCAAGATATAGAGGTCGACGCCCAGGGCCTCGTCTATGCGCCGGAGGGGCCGGGGCTGGGCGCCGCCATCGACTTTGACTTGATCAACCGCAGAAAGACAGCGATTCTTTCCTAGAGTCCAAGGAGGCCCGACCATGGCCGTCGTGAAGCTCGATCGCCCCGCGCAGACCACCGGCAACATCGTCCACTTCGAGCACGTCAACGTCACCGTCCCCGATCCGCAGCATCGCGACCATCTTCTGGCTCATGGGCATGGGGTTCACCCGTGACCCGTACCTGATGGTGGGCGTCGAGAACATGTGGATCAACATCGGCATGCAGCAGTTCCACCTGCCGACGCGCGGGCCCCAGGTGCTCCGCGGCGTGGCCGGCATCGTGGTGCCGGACCTCGAAGCGCTGCGCACGCGTCTCGACGCCGTGAAGCCCCGGCTCGAGGGCACGCAGTTCAAGTGGGAGAACGACGACAAGCACGTCAACGTCACGTGCCCGTGGGGCAACAAGCTCCGCGTTCACGGCGCGGGCCCGCAGTTCGGCGAGATGACGCTCGGCGTGCCGTACGTCGAGTTCAACGTGCCGCCCAGCACCTCGAAGCGCATCGGGCGCTTCTACGAGGAGATCATGGGCGCGCCGTCGACCCAGGTCGAGTGCCGCGGCATGCAGGCCGCGAAGGTGCGCATCGGCGGCAACCAGCTCAGCTTCATCTTCCGCGAGACGAACGATCCGATCCCGGCGTACGACGGGCACCACGTCGCGATCTACATCTCCGACTTCGGCACGCCGTACAAGAAGCTCATGGACCGCGGGCTCATCTCGATGGAGAGCCACGAGTACGAGTGGCGCTTCATCAAGATCGTGGACCTCGACACCAACGAGTGCCTGTTCGAGATCGAGCACGAAGTGCGCAGCATGACGAACCCGCTCTACATGCGGCCGCTCGTGAACCGCAACGCCGCGCAGACGCAGCGCGGCTACGTCCGCGGCCGGGACGCGTTCTACCCCGGCGCCTAGCGCCACTCGGAGGGGGGCTTCGCCCCCTTCCGACGGACAAAAAAGGGCGAGCCTCGCGGCTCGCTCCTTTTTGTCCTGCCTCCCCCCAGGTAATGCGGCCGCGGTCTGGCGTACACTCAGCCGCACCATGCCTTCCGGCCGCAAGCCGCTGCCGCCTACTGTGCTCCTGCTCGTGAGGCATGGAGTCACGGCCACCACCGGGAAGATCCTGCCGGGGCGGGCGGCCGGACTGCATTTGAGCGATGAAGGGCGGTTGCAGGCGGAAGCGGCGGCGAAGCGCATCAAGACGCTGCCGCGGCTGGCGGCGATCTACTCCTCGCCGCTCGAACGAGCGCGCGAGACCGCCATGCCCATCGCGCGCGCGCGGAGGATGCCGATCAGGATCGATCGCGGGTTGCTCGAGTGTGACTTCGGCGACTGGACCGGGGAGCGGCTCGATCGGCTGAGCAAGCGCCCGGAGTGGGACGTCGTCCAGCGCCACCCGAGCGCGTTCCGGTTTCCGGGGGGCGAGTCGTTCACCGAGCTGCAGGCGAGGATCACCGGAGCGCTCGCGCGGCTCGTCGCGCAGCATCCCGGGCGAATCGTCGTGGCGGTGTCGCACGCGGACCCGATCAAGGCCGCGGTGGCGCACGCCCTCGGGATGCCGCTCGATCTGTTCCAGCGCATCGTCATCGGCACCGCGTCGATCACCGCGATCGCGTACGGACGCACCAACGCGACCGCCCTCACCGTGAACTCCGTCGATGGCGATCTCGCCGCGGTGGTCGGATGAGCGAATCGTTCGAAATGCTGGCGCCGGACTATTTCACGACGGGCGCGGTCGGCGAGCCCGGCCAGCGCGTGTTCTATCTGCAGGGGCGGCAGGCGCGCACCGTCGTGACGCTCAAGGTGGAGAAGGAGCAGATCTCCGCGCTGGCCGACTACGTGGCCGGGCTGCTCGCGAAGTTGCCGGAAGCGGGATCCGCGGGCACGGAGCTCCCGTTGCTGGAGCCGGTCGACCCCGCGTGGGCGGTGGGGGCGCTCGGGCTCGGGTACGACGAGAGCAGCGACCGTGTCGTGGTCGTGGCCAACGAAGCGACGGAGCGCGAGGACGAAGAGGATGAGTCGACGGAAGGCCAGGAAGCGGAGGAGGAGCCGGCTGAAGGCGCAACCGCCCGCTTCCTCATCACCCGAGCCCAGGCCGCGGCGTTCGTCGATCGAGCCCGCGCGCTCGTCAAGGCCGGACGCCCCATCTGCCCCATGTGCAGCCAACCCAAGGACCCCGAGGGCCACCACTGCCCGCGGAGCAACGGACACGCCGTACGCCGGGAGTAGCCTCGACCTCCTGCAGGGCGGCGAGGTCACCGTGAAGGGCCGGATGCCGGCGAGCTCCAACGCGACGTTCCTCGTGGAGCTCACGCTCGACGGCACGGTCGGCCACGCGGTCTACAAGCCCGGGCGCGGCGAGCGCCCGCTGTGGGACTTTCCGCCTGCGCTCTTCCGCCGCGAGATCGCCGCCTACCTCCTGTCCGAGGCGCTCGGCTGGGGTCTCGTGCCGCTGACCATCGAGCGCGAAGGCCCGTTCGGAGAGGGCTCGCTGCAGAGCTTCGTGGTCGCCGATTTCTCGCAGCACTATTTCACGATGCGCGAGGATCCCGCGCACCACGATCGCCTGCGCCAGATCTGTCTCTTCGACCTTCTCGCCAACAACGCCGATCGCAAGAGCGGGCACTGTCTGATCGCGGAGGACGGCATCTACGCGATCGACAACGGCCTCACGTTCCACGTCGACCCGAAGCTCCGCACGGTGATCTGGGACTTCGGCGGGGAGCCGATCGCGCCACGCTGGCTGGACGACGTGCGCCGGATCGTCGAGGGCGACCTGCCCGCCGCGCTCGCCGCGCTGCTCGCGCGCGACGAGCGCAATGCGCTGATCGGTCGCGGGCGTGCCGTGCTCGCCGACGCTGTCTTCCCGGTCGATCACTCCGGTATGCGGTATCCCTGGCCGCTCGTGTAGCTCGGTGGAACGAGACTTACGCCGCGGGTTCCGCGCGCTCGAGGTGCTCCATGGCCTGGGTCATGCCGAAGGCGTGCGCGTCGGCTTCCGTGTCGAAGCGCAGGTGGGTGACGGGAAGGGGCGTGGTCTGCACGCCGTCGCCCACGTGATGCTCGATCGACGTGACCACGCTCCACCTGCCGTCCTTCATGCGCTCGGTGGTCAGCGCGATCTCGCAGCCCGGGAACGTTCGTCGGATAGCTGTTCCGCTTCACCATGTTCACAGCCCTCCGCGTCGCCGGAGGTGCGAGGGCCGTGCCAGCGACCCGGCTTGACGGGGCGCCTGACCCCTGATAACACCGACAGACTTCGTACAAGGAGGAGCAGCCCATGGGTGAAACCCTGAATTTGACGGCCGAGGACGGATTACAAGTTCTCCGCGTACAAGGCCACGCCGTCCGGCACCCCGCGCGGCGGCATCGTGGTGGTGCAGGAGATCTTCGGCGTCAACCAGCACATCCGGAAGGTCGCGGACAGCTTCGCGGCCGACGGGTACGTCGCGATCGCGCCGGCGCTGTTCGATCGCGTCGAGCGCGGCTTCGAGACCGGCTACGGCCCGCAAGACATCGAGCGGGGACGCGCCACGCGCGGCAAGCTCAGCACCGACCAGGCCCTGATGGACGTGAAGGCCACGGTGAAGGAGCTGGCGAAGGGCGGGCAGAAGGTCGGCGTCGTCGGCTACTGCTTCGGCGGCACCATCGCGTGGCTCTCGTCCACGCGGGTGGATGGCGTGTCAGCGGCGGTCGGCTACTACGGCGGTGGCGTCGCGGACGCGGCGGAGGAGAAGCCGAAGAGCCCGGTGATGCTCCACTTCGGCGAGACCGACGCGTCGATTCCGATGGACGCGGTCGAGAAGGTGAAGAAGGCGCAGCCGAACGTGCCGACCTACGTGTACGCGGGGGCGGGGCACGGGTTCGTCTGCGACGAGCGTGGCAGCTTCCACGCCGAGTCCGCGAAGCAGGCGCGCGAGCGGACGATCGACTTCTTCCGCAAGCACATCGGCTGATCGCGTCCGGTCTGCGTCACGGCAGCCGCGGAGCGGCCCGGCTCAGCCGGGCTGCGAAGCGTGGGGGGATTGGGGGGCCCGTCTCGGGCCCCCCATGTCACTTGGTCACTTGGTCACTTGCTCGGGCCGCTCGCCTGACCCGCCGCCTGCGCTTCGATCCGCTTCATCAGCTCGTTGACCGACGAGGTGCGGATGATGCGGTCGAACTGCGCGCGGTAGTTGGAGATCAGGCTGACGCCTTCGATGGTGACGTCGTGGACGAGCCAGCGCCCGGCGTCGAGGTGCATCCGGTAGTCGACCGGAATCTCCGTGCCCTTGTCGGTGGTCACCCGCGTGAGCACCGTGGCCTGGTTGCCGTCGATCTTCGGGTCCATGTAGCGCACTCTTTCGCCGTTATAGGAATCGACTTTCTCGAAGTACGCCCGGTCGAGAAGGTCCGAGAACGCGCGCGTGAAGCGCTCACGGTCGCCCTGGGAGAGCTGCTGCCAGTGGACGCCGAGGGAGCGCTTGGACATCTCGGGGTAGTCGAAGATCTCGTCGGCGATCTTCCGGACCTGGACCCGGCGTTCGGCCACCTTTCCCGGGCCCTTGAGGTCGGGGTTGCTCAACACCTGAACGGCACGATCGACCCGGGTCCGTAGCTCCTGGACCGGGGTATCGGTGTTGGCGGCGGCGGGAGTGGCGGTCGCGACGAACAGCATCAAGGCGGCGAAGGCTTGTGGCGTCATGGCTGACCGAGGTCAGCAAATCCCTTGCCGCCACGAAAGAAAACGGGGGCCGGCGGCGGCCCCCGTCGCGAGTGTCGAGGTGACTACTGCCCGGCGGCGGTCGGAACGGCGGCGCTACGATAGGTAGCGGTGCGCCACTCGGCGTGCCGCTTGTCGGTGCCCCGGACGAGCGCCATGTACGCGTCGCTGATCCGCTGGGTGATGGGCCCAACTTTCCCGTCACCGAGCGGAAATCGATCGATCGACGTGATCGGCGTGATCTCGTAGCCGGACCCGCAGAAGAACGCCTCCTCCGCGACGTACACCTCGGTGCGGTCGATCTCCCGCTCGATGATCGGCATGCCGAGCACCCGCGGGGCCACGTCCTCGATCAGGGTCTCGCGCGTGATCGACTCGAGGATGTCGCCGGTGAGGGGCGGGGTGATGATCTTCCCCTTGCGCACCATCATGAACGTGGCGCCGGAGCCCTCGGCGACGTGCCCGTGCCCGTTGAGGAAGATGGCCGCGTCGTAGCCGTCGGCCTTCGCCTGGAGGGTGGCGAGGCGCCCGTTCTGGTAGTTGGGGCCGGACTTGAGCCGGATCGGGATCGCGTTGTCGGAGGTCCGCACCCACGAGCTGATGCAGCACCGGAGCCCCTCGGCGTTGATGCGCCCGCGGCGCCGCGGATTGATGTAGAGCCCGGTCGGCCCGGTCGCGTCGACGCCCACGCCGGTGACGTACGCCACCATGTGCATGTGGATGTCTTCGCGGACCTGGTTGCCGCGCAGGGTCTCGCGCACCGCTTCGAAGAGGTCGGCGTCGGAGTACGGCACCGTGAAGCGGTTCATCTTCATGGACTCGCGGATCCGCATGAAGTGCTCTTTGAGCCGGAAGCAGAAGAGCTCTTCCTCGGCCGGGTTCCAGTAGGCGCGCAGACCCTCGAACACGTTGGTGCCGTAGAAGACGGCCGCGCTGTTGACCGGGAGGACCGCCTCTTCCTGGGACTTCAGGGACCCGTTCATCCAGATCTTGAGCTCGCTCATCGGTGCTCCTTTCGCGTGGGGAGACTCCGAGCCTACGGGGTCGCGCGCGGACGGTCAACCCACCGCTTCAGGCGCCGGAACCAGACCAATTTGTCAGCGAAGCCGGGGTAGGCGGCGTTCAGCCCGCTCGGGTTGGGGAGGACGAACACCCGCGCCTCGCCGATCCGCTCCGGCTTGGGGCCGGCGCCGAGCGTCACGCGCGGCCCGAAGAACGCGCGGTACACCGTCACGCCCACGAAGGCGACGACCTCGGGCTGGAGGCGCGTGATGAGGCGGGCCAGGGCGGCGCGGCCGCGCGTGAACTCGTCGGGTGTGAGCTCGGAGGCCGCGCGGGTCGCGCGCGGCACGATGTTCGTGAGCGCGAAGCCGCACGCCGGCAGCCGCACGTCGTCCTCGTACGTGAGCGGCTGGTCCACGAGGCCGGAGGCGTGGAGGAGCCGCCAGAACGGATTGCCGGGGCCGGCGAAGTGGTGGCCGACCTCCGCCGACCGGAGCGACGGGTTGATGCCGACGAACAGGATGCGCGGGCGCGCGCAGAGCCGGGCGGGGAGGCGTTTCACGGCGCCTGAGTCTACGCGAGCGGGCAGGGCGGCCTGAATTTCGTCGGCGCGCAGTGTACGATTGCGTCGATCTCGCCAAGACCGCCCGCAGGCTGGGCATTGCCGTGGATTCCACGCGAGGTACCGAATGACACCGACCACCGCCATCACCCCGTCGAAGCTCATGGGCGCCGAGGTCAAGCGCAAGGAAGATCCGCGCATGATCACCGGCGCGTCCACCTACGTCACCGACATCGCGCTGCCCGGGATGCTGTGGGTGGCGTTCGTCCGCAGCCCGCACGCGCACGCGAAGTATCACGAAGATCGACGCGAGCGCGGCGCTGAAGGTGCCGGGCGTGCGGCAGGTGGTGACCGGCGAGGAGATCAAGAAGCTGGCGAAGGCGCTCCCGCCGGCGTCCGCCTCGGCCGAGGGCGGCGCGTCGACCGGGGCGCCCGGCCGCCAGCACTGGGCGCTGTCGACCGAGATCGTGCGGCACGTCGGCGAGGCGGTGGCGGCGGTGATCGCGGACAGCGACTACGCCGCGCACGACGGCGTCGAGGCGGTGCAGGTGGACTGGCAGCCGCTGCCGGCGGTGACCGACATCTGGAAGGCGCTCGCGAAGGGCGCGCCGCAGCTCCATCCGGACGCGCCGGGCAACATCGAGCACCAGACCCCGATCAAGAACGGCGACGTCGACGCGCGTGTTCGCGAAGGCCAAGCGCGTCATCAAGCAGCGGATCGTGAGCCAGCGCCTGTGCGGCGTGTCGATGGAGCCGCGCGCGTGCGTGGCCGCGCCCGAGGGCATCAGCGGCGGCATCGTGGTCTACGCCACGCACCAGGCGCCGCACGCCCTGCGCGCCGATCTCGCCGGCGTGCTCGGCATGGACGCCAACCTGATCCGCGTCGTCAACCCGGACATGGGCGGCGGCTTCGGCATCAAGTTCGGCTGCTATCCGGAGGACGTCGTGCTGGCGGCGCTCGCGCGCAAGCTGAAGCGGCCGCTCAAGTGGGTGGAGACGCGCGTCGAGCACATGCTGGCGACGACGCACGGGCGCGACCAGGTCGCGGACATCGAAGTGGCCGTGGAGGACGACGGCACGGTCGACGCGCTGCGCATGAAGGTCACGGCGAACATCGGCGCCTATCCCGGTGTTCACGTTCATCCCGGACCTCACGCTGTTCATGGGCGTGGGCATCTACAAGTTCACGACGGTCGATCTGTCGTCCACGTGCGTGTTCACCAACACGACCACGGTGGCCGCGTACCGCGGCGCCGGCCGGCCGGAGGCCGCGTACTACCTCGAGCGGATGATGGACATCATCGCCGCCGAGCTGAAGCTCACGCCGGAAGAGGTGCGCCGCAAGAACTTCATCCCGCCGAGCGCGTTCCCGTACGCGACGCCGACGGGCCAGAACTACGACTCGGGCGAGTACGACAAGGCGCTGACGCGCGCGATGGAGCTGGCGAACGTGCCGAAGCTGCGCGCGGAGCAGGCCGCGCGCCTGGCGAGCGGCTCCGGCAAGCTGCTCGGCATCGGCCTGGCGTGCTACGTCGAGATGTGCGGCTTCGGCCCGTACGAGAGCGCGGTGGTGCGCGTGGACTCGTCGGGGACGGTGACCGTGCTAACCGGCACCTCCGCGCACGGCCAGGGCCACGAGACGACGTTCGCGCAGATCGTGGCGGACCACCTCGGCGTCGACTTCGACGACATCGTGGTGAAGCACGGCGACACGGTGGCGATCCCGATGGGCAACGGCACCGGCGGCTCGCGCAGCGTGGCGGTGGGCGGCACGTCGATCTACAACGCGACGCTGAAGGTGCAGGAGAAGGCGCGGCGGATCGCGGCGTCGATGCTGGAGGCGTCGTTCGAGCGACGTGGAGTTCGCGAACGGCCAGTACCAGGTCAAGGGCGCGCCGGCGAAGGCGCTGCGCCTGAAGCAGATCGCGGAGATGGCGTACGGCGAGACCCTGGCGCCGACGCTCGAGCACGGCCTCGAGGGCACGGAGTTCTGGCGCCCGCCGGCGCTGGTCTATCCGTTCGGCGCCCACGTGGCGGTGGTGGAGGTCGACAAGGAGACGGGCGCGGTCCGTCTGCTCGACTACGTCTCGGTGGACGACTGCGGCGTGCGGATCTCGCCGATGCTGGTGTCAGGCCAGGTCCACGGCGGCCTCGCGCAGGGCATCGCGCAGGCGCTGTGGGAGGATCTGCGCTACAGCGACGACGGCCAGCTCATGACCGGCTCGCTGATGGACTACGCGGTGCCGCGCGCGGAGGACTTGCCGATGTTCCGCGACGTCGGCGACGGTCACGCCGACGCCGCGCAACCCGCTGGGCGCGAAGGGCATCGGGGAGGCGGCGACGATCGGGTCGACGCCGGCCGTGGTGAACGCGGTGGTCGATGCGTTGCGAGGCTCCGGCACCAAGCATCGGGACATGCCGCTGAAGGCGTCGTCACTCACGGGCTAGAACTTCGCCACCGGCTTGCCGTCGGCATCGCGCAACCGCCGCTGCCGCGCGCCTAGCCACAGCGCCACCAGGAGCCACGCCGCGGACAGCGGGACCATCGTGAGCGCGAGGCCCGCGAGGCCGAAGCCCACCCACGCGATCGCCGTGTACGACCACGCGCCGACCTGGTCGCCCAGGCGATACACGAACGTGTCGTTGAAGTTCTTCGCCTTGTACTTCTCGCTGCGCGGCAGGACGGTGTAGAGGACCTCGCGCGCCGGGCGCTGGATCGCGAAGTTTCCCGCGCGACGGAGCACCTGGAACACCACGAGCACCGCGAGCACGGGCGCGGTCGCGAGGATCGTCGAGCCGATCAGCGTCAGCACCGGGAGGAACGCGAGGCTGACGCCGACGCCGAACCACCGGAGCACGCGGCCGGTCAGGAAGAGCTGCGTCACCAGCGTGACGACGTTCACCGCCAGATCGATGTTCGCGAAGACGCGCGTCCGCGCCTGCCGATCCTTCAGCACGCTCCCCACGATGTCGGCCTGCTGGAAGTAGAGGAACGTCGACGTGATCGTGAAGAGCAGCATGAACACCGCGATGCCGAGGAGATAGGGCGAACGGACCACATCCCCGATGCCCTCGAGCACGCCGCCACCGATGATCTTCTCAGCCGGGCGAGGCGCTCCCGCCTCATCGTCTGATGCTGCCTGCGCGAGATTCTCCGCCTCGCCGTCGAGGACGCGCGCCGACCGTGCGGCGATCTCCAGCAGGACGGCCGAGACCAGGAGGAGACTCGCCGCGCTCAGGACGTGCGAGAGGCCCGACGTGATCGACGCGCCGAGCACGGAGCCCAGCGTGCCGCCGACCGCGACCAGGCCGAAGAGGCGCTGGCCCTGCGACGGGCGGAAGAGATCCGCCATCAGCGACCAGAAGACCGACACGACGAACAGGTTGAAGACGCTCGTCCAGATGAAGAAGACGCGGCCGATCCACACGGACTGCGCGGCGTCCGCGACGCGGAAGAGGACGAAGAAGACGACGAGGTTCAGGATGAAGAACCGGTAGATGAGCGGCACGAAGCGGCGACGCGGCAGGCGCGCCACCAGCGCCGTGTAGAGCGGATGCACGAGCAGCATCGCCACCAGCGTCGCCGTGAACAGCCACGCCAGCTTGTCGACACCGCCCGCCACGCCCGTCTCGTCCCTGATCGGGCGCAGGACGTAGTACGCGGAGAGGACGAAGAAGAAGTACGCGCACGACCAGACGACGGCGGCGACCTCGTGCTCGCGGATGTCGACGACGCGGCGGAGCAGCCGGCCGAGCGCGCCGGTCATCGCGCGATGGTCAGGGCTGGAGCCCGAGCGCCTGCTTCATCTCGCGCGCGGTCATCGCCTTCCCGAAGATGGCGGTGCCCGGCTGGAAATCCTTCGCGCGCGCCAGCGGCCCGACGATCACCGGCTCGAAGCCGGCATCCCGCACGAGCCGCGCCGCCACGTCCATCGCTTCCTTGTCGTCCGCCGCCACCGCCACCGCGAAGCGCTCGCCGGGGCGGTTCGCCTCGCTCTGGAACACTCCCGCACCAGGGAAGGTGAACGCGCGCGCGACCCGGGCGCCGGGGAGGAGCTCGGCGTCCGCGAGGCCCGCGCCCTTCTTCTGCGCCTCCTCCGCCACCGGACCGTCCCGGCGTGGAATCGGGTTGGACGCGTTCACGACCACCTTCCCCTTCAGCTCGCTGGCATAGTCGCGGCCCACCTCGGGGATCGCGCTGTAGGGCACGGCGATGAAGACCACGTCGCCGAACGCCGCGGCCTCGCGCGGCGTGCCGACGCGGGCGCGTGGCCCGAGCTTCGCGGCGAGCTCTTTCAGGTTCTCCGGATGGCGCGACGAGAGCATGATCTCGTGACCCGCCTTCACCCAGTGCTCGCCCATCGTGCCGCCGATCCGGCCGGCGCCGATGATCCCGATCTTCAAGGGCGCCTGGCTTTCCACCGGAGCGATGCGCGCGGCGAGCGGCAGACCCAACCCGGCACTGGCGGTCAGGACGAGTCGGAGGACGTGGCGACGAGTGACGTCAGCGTGTGCTCTCACGGCGGCTCCCCCTTCTGGGTCACCGGCACTACTGTGAGCATACGTCTCCGTCCAAACGCCGCGCCTCGTTTCACTCGGTCCGCGCTCGGCGTACCATGCCGGAGCATGGCCCGCGCCCGGAAGGCGACGCTTCCCCTCGAAACCCTTCGGCCGCTCTACGCCGCGGTAATGCACTATCACGCGACGCGTCCCTGGAGCGTGATCGACGACGACCTCGTCTTTGGCGTCGAGGATCCTGCCAGCGGCACGATCGGGTGGTGCTCGGTCCTCGGTGCCGCCGGCGAGCTCTGCGGCCTCGCCGTCTACGACGGCGCCGCCGGGCTGGCGCTCTATCGCGCCATCCTCCGCGACGAGGTCTCCCCCGACGAGGTTCAGACGACGCAGCAGGGGTTCATCGTCGCGTTTGGTGCGCGGAACGAGCTGGAACCCGACGAGCGTGAGGTCTTGCGCGCGCTGGGGATCCGGCCGCGGGGGCGCGAAGCCTGGCCGATGGTCCGCGCGCTGACGCCCGGATACTTGCCGGCACTGCCGGATGCGACCGGCAGCCGCCGTCTGATCACGGTCATGGAGCAGGTGCTCGCCGTCGCGCAGTCGACGACGGACGCGCCGGACGAGATCGCGCCCGATGCAGACGGCCGGCTCCTCGTCCGGCGCCAGGCTCGCGCGGAAGCCGCGTGGACCAGCGTGCGGCTCAAGCCCGCCGATCCCCCGGCCCTCCTCGTTCCTGGCGTCCCGGACGACCTCCGCGCACGTCGGGTACACGACCTCCCTCAGCGCGCGGGCCTGGCGTGGGAATGCGACTATGCCTATGCCCCGATCCCGATCGAGGACACACGCGGCGCGCCGGGCTATGCGGCCGTCGTGCTCATCGTCGACCACGCGTCGGGCATCATCGTAGAGACACGGCTCGGCCCACCGCCGCTCGACCCGGCGTTCCTGCAGGACGTGTTTCTCGCGACGATCGAGACGGGTCGCGTGCGTCCGAGCGTCGTGCACGTCCGGACGAACGTGACCCGCGCGTCCCTCGCGCCCCTCGCCGCCGCCGCCGGGTTCCGCATGGAGCGGAGCGCGACCCTTCCCATGCTGGAAGAGGCGCGTGCGTCGATGGTGGCGGCCATGATGAGATGATCCGGACGCGTTTCCGCGACCGCGAGGTCGTGTTCGCCGACGGCACGCGTGGTCAGAACATCGACGTCGCGTCCGCCAATCCGCTGAACTACTGGCAGGTGATCAGCGATCCCGCCGCCATGCCGCGCGTGACGGTCGACGGCAAGCTCTTCGTGCCGCCGGGCGTGCGCGGGCCCGTCCCCGTCGTGATCGTCGTGCCGGGAAGCCTCGGCATCGCGCCCACCCACCTCACCCACGCCGAGACGCTCGTCGGCCTGGGGATCGCCGCGTTCGTGCTCGATCCGTTCGGGCCCCGCAGCATCACGTCGACGGTCTCGAACCAGACGCAGTACTCGTTCGCCGCGTCGGCGTACGACGTCGCGGCAACGGTCGCGATTCTCGCGCGACGGCCCGAGATCGATCCGCGGCGGATCGGCCTCCAGGGCCACAGCCGCGGAGGCTCCGCGGTGCTCACGGCGGTGATGCGGCGATTCTGCGAAGCGGTGCACGACCGCGCGCTGTGTGTACGCGCGGTGCTCGCCGCGTATCCATGGTGCGGGCATCAGTTCCTCGACCCGGACGTCGCCACCACGGAAGTGCGCGCGATCGTCGGCGACCAGGACGACTGGGTGAGTCCGCAGCAGATCCAGGGCCACGTGCAGGCGATCCGGCTCCGCGGTGGCACCGCCTCCATCCGCATCGTCGCCGGCGCCGAGCACAGCTTCGATCGGCGCGAGCCTCTGCAGAAGTTCCCCGACGCCGCGGTGTCACCTGGCGCGCCGACCAGCTACCTCGCGAACGACGGCGCCTTCATCCATCCGACAACCGGCGAAGCGGATCCCAAGCTCGTGGATCGGGATCTCGCCGTGTATGCGCTGAAAGCGGGCTACGGCGTGCGCGGCGCCACGATCGGCTCGCAGGGCGATCAAGCCGCGCTGTTCCGGGACGAGATGACGCGCTTCTTCCACCGCACGCTGCTTACGTGAGGCGTCTTCGTTGGGCGCAAGTGACGCCTCGCCTTGACACGCCCGGAGGCCGCGCGCAGAGTCACGCTACGCGGCCCGAATGGTCGAGTCATCGGGAGGTGGCGTCATGGCGCATCCCGCCTGGCAGGTGAGCGGCGAATACTTCGAGACGTGTAACTGCGACTACGTCTGTCCCTGCATCCTCACCAACATGACCGCGAAGCCGACGAAGGGCGAGTGCACCTTCGCGATGGCGTTTCAGATCGACCGCGGCCGGTTCGGCGATGTCGCGCTCGACAGCCTGCGGTTCGCGGTCGTGGGCTCGACGCCCGGCGTGATGGGCGAGGGCAACTGGAAGGTCGGCCTCGTCATCGACGAGCGTGCGACTCCCGAGCAGGAGCAGGCCATCACGGGGATCGGCAGCGGCCAGGCCGGTGGGCCCATGGCGGCGCTCGGTCCGCTCGTCGGGACGTTCCTCGGCGCCGAGAAGAAGGCCATCCGCATGGAGAAGAACGGGCTCCGGCGCACGGCCTCGATTCCCGGCGTCCTCGAGCAGGAAGCGGAGGGGGTTCCGAGCGCCGCCAAAGCAGGCGAGCCGATGTTCCTCGACAACACGGCGCACCCGGCGAACGCACGCCTCGCCCTCATGCGCGCGCTCCGGAGCAAGCTCACGATCTTCGGGCTGCGCTGGGAGGACACCAGCGGCCGCAACAACGGACACTTCGCTCCGTTCAACTGGCAGGCCGCCGCCGCGAAGTGATCGCGCGCGTCCTCCGCCACGAGCGGGGGCTCGTCCTCGCCGGCGTCGTCGCGGTGGCAGGACTCGCGTGGCTCGACGTGTGGCGCCGCGCGCGCGGCGTCATGGACATGGCGATGCCCGAGATGGAGCCGTGGTCGCTCGTCGAGTTCGGCGCCATCCTCGCCATGTGGCTCGTCATGATGGTGGCGATGATGCTGCCGTCGGCGGCGCCCATGCTCCTCCTCTTCGCGGCGACCCAGCGCGGAGCGTGCGACGAGCGGCGAGCCGGCGACCGTGCTCGCGTTTGCCGGCGGGTACCTGCTCGTGTGGGGCGGCTTCAGCGTGGCGGCCGCGACGCTGCAGGCGGCGCTGCAGCAATCGATGCTGCTGTCATCCGAGCTGGCGATGGTCGGCGGCTGGCTTCCGGCCGTCGTCCTCGCGCTCGCGGGCGTCTATCAGCTCACGCCGCTGAAGCATGCGTGCCTCGTGCGTTGCCGGTCGCCGCTCGCCTTCCTGCTCAGCCGCTGGCGCGACGGCATCGGCGGCGCGCTCGGGATGGGTCTGCGCCACGGCGCGTTCTGCCTGGGGTGCTGCTGGGCGCTCATGGCGCTCCTGTTCGTGGGCGGCGTGATGAACCTGGCGTGGATCGCCATCCTCGCCGTCTTCGTGCTTGCCGAGAAGGTGCTGCCCTACGGCACCTGGCTCTCGCGCGTCAGCGGCGTGGCGCTGATCGCGTGGGCGGTCTGGGTCGTGAGGGCGTCGTGAGGGCGCGAAGCCCCGCGTAGCGTTCCCACGAATCCGCGCCGCTCCCCTCCCCGTAATCCAAGTACGCGCCCTCGAAGGGCGCGAGACGGGGAGGGAGATCCATGAAGTACGCCGCGTTCGTAGTGTGCTCCTGGCTCGCGATCGCCATCACGGGGATGGCCGTCATCGCGGCGCCTGACCCCACGGTCACCGCGCAGCTCTTCAAGTTCCGGCCGGATCCGCTCGAGATCGTCCCGGGCACGCGCGTGATGTTCACGAACCAGGACGAGATCGCCCACACGGTCACGTCCGGCACGCCGGAGAAGCCCGACCGCGTCTTCGACATCCGCCTGGACGGCAAGGGGACGAGCGGCGGCTTCACGTTCACCCGCCCCGGAGTCTTCTCGTACTTCTGCGCCCGGCATCCAGCCATGCGCGGCACCGTGCACGTCAACTGAGAAAAGGAGATCACCATGAAGCGCTTCATCTCTGCAGTCGCCCTGTTCGCCCTCGCGGCCGGCGTCAGCCCCGCCCTCGCGGCGTCGCATCCCACCTCCGCGACGCAGGCCGCGGAGCTCCGCACCGGGCTGAACGCCCTCTTCCGCGAGCACATCTTCCTCGCCGCGGCGGCCACCGGCGCCGCCCTCGACGGCCGTGAGGCCGAGTTCAAGGCCGCGGCCGGCGCCCTCGACGGCAACTCCGTCGACATCGCGAACGCGATCGGGTCCATCTACGGCAAGGACGCCGGCGAGGCCTTCCTCCCGCTGTGGCGCAAGCACATCGGGTTCGTCGTGGACTACACGGTGGGCGTCGCCACCAAGGACAAGATGAAGGCCGACACCGCGGTCAACGAGCTGATCCAGTACACGCAGGACTTCGGCGCCTTCCTCAGCGCGGCCAGCCCGAAGCTTCCCAAGAGCGTGGTGGCCGACCTCGTGAAGCATCACGTGGTCACGCTGAAGGCCGTGATCGACGCGCAGGCGGAGAAGGATCCCGCGCGCGCCTACACCGCGGTGCGCACCGCGGCGTCGCACATGCAGATGATCGCCGACCCCCTGGCCGAGACGATCGTCAAGCAGTTCCCGGCGAAGTTCGCGAAGTAGCGTCGGTCTTCGGGCGGGCGCTCCCCCGGGCGCCCGCCCGAAGAATTCCTCAAGCCCCCGCCCGCTCCTGCCGATGAGACGACCGGGAGGAGTCGCTCATGGCCCTCGTTCGAGAGTCCGCAGCCGTCGTGCTGCTCCGCGAGGAGAAGTTCGACGAGTTCAACCAGCTCACCGCCGGCCGAGCCGCGGACCTCGAGAACGCGGATCTCCGCATGCTGGATCTGCGGAAGGCCAACCTGGCGAAAGCGAACCTGCGCGGCGCCTACCTCAAGAACGCCGACCTGCGAGGCCAGGACCTCTCCGACGCGGACCTCACGGGCGCCAGCCTCCACGACGCGCGCGTCGGCGGCTGCCTCTTCCCGACGAACCTCGGTGCCGACGAGATCGCGATGTCGGTCGCGCTCGGCACCCGCATGCGGCCCCGCTCTTAGTCAGTCCCTCTCTGGGTGGGTCACGTGCGCGGCCATGCCGGGCACGGACATCGTGAGGTGGAGATAGCCGCCCAGCCGATTGATCGCGTACATGTCCCGCGCGAGGAACGCGGCGCGCTCCTCGTCGGTCAGGTCGAGACCCTCCATGGCCGCCTTCGGATCCGCGTTGAACCGTTCGCGGAAGGCGCGGTCCTTCTTCAGCCGATAGAGGAGGCTGTTGATCTCGTAGCGGCTCATGCGAGCCTCCACTCGACGGCGGCGAGGTTGATCCGCCCGAGCTCGCCGAAGTACCGCGTGTCGGCCTTCGCCGGCGTCACCGCGCCGAGCAGCACCATCCAGTTCAGGAACTCGTGCTCGCCCGACTTGTGGAGCTCCGCCGTGGTCAGCGCGGTGAGCGGCTCGTGATCGCCCGTCTCCAGGGACTTCAAGATTTTCTGGTCCATCACCGTGTCCGCCTCGCCCACGCGCGGCAGCAGGAGCTCGGGGAAGTGCGAGAGCCCGCCCGTCGCGATGATCGCGACGTTCCACGCGCTGCGCTTCACCACGTCCGCGATGTGCCGGCCCAGCGCGAAGCAGCGCGCGGCGGTGGGTTGCGGCGCGATGAAGGCGTTCACCCAGATCGGCACCAGCGGCGTGATCGGCGCCGCGCCGTACATCGTCATCACGGGGCTCAGGAACGCGTGATCGATGGGCGCTTCCCACGACATCGCGAGGTCGAACCCGGCCGTCATGCCGTCCTCGAGGATGCGGGCGGCCAGCGCCTCGTGCAGGGGATAGCGCAGCGGCATGCCCTCGATGGCGCGGTCGAACGCCTCCGCCTCCTCCTGGACCATGCGATCGACGTGGCGGCCGATCCGCACGCACAGGGCGGGGACGGCGTTGAACGAGAACGCGTTGAGGTGATCGTCGGCGACCACGATCAGCGCGTCGGGGCGCTTCTGGAGGAAGCGCGCGCCGATCGCCCGGATCTCCTCCATGCACGCTTCGACTTTCCGGCGGCCGCTCATCCCGCACGCGTCCTGGTAGTACTGCGGATCGAGCACGTGCGACATCGCGGCGGCCGCGACGATCTGGCCCATGACGTCCTCCTTCAGAGTCGCGCTCCCGGCCTCATGCGCGGCGGTCGTGGAGCCGATAGAGACGTAGACCGCGAGGCTACCGCCCTGCGGCGACGGCGGTCAATCGCCCCCTCGAAAGACACGGAGTCGTGATGGCTGAGCAGACGCCACTCCCTGAGCACGTGCGCGAAGCGCTGGAACGCGTGGCCCGCGGCGACGCCGACCTGGAGGTCCTCGCGTCCGCGCTCCGCTGCACCAGCGGGATGATCGCGGTGATCTCCGAGGCGGAAACCGCGACGTACCTCGCCTCGCTCGCGCAGCATGCCCGGTGGACGGACGCGTCCATGCCGACGCCGGCCGGCCTTCCGGGCCCCGACGGCCGGCCGGTGCCGCGGGGATTCACCTCGCACGACGCGGCCGGAGCCTGGGCACGCGCCAACGGCTTCGCCCGCGAGGACACCGTGCTGCTGGTCCAGGGCATGCCGTGGGCGCACGCGCTGCGGGCCTGCGTGAATCGCGAGGACACGGCGCTCGTCATCGACGACGGCACCGCGCACGCGATCACCCTCGGACGCGGCAACATCCAGCGTCTGCTGGGCTTGTTCGAAACGCCGCCGCCGCCGTCGCCGTCGCGTCCGCGCACGCTCCTCGACCGCGCGCGCGCGAGCGTGACGCCGCCGCCCGTCCCTGCGTCGCGCCGCACGGACGAGGCCTCGCGCGCGTTCCTCGCGGCGCTGCAGCCGAAGTTCGGTCAGGGCATGGCGATGTGGCTCTTCGTGGAGACGCTGATGTACGAGATGGACGCCCATCTCCAGGTCGACCCGAGGGTCGACGAGGGGCTGCGCTGGCCGAGCTTTCATCTCAGCCCCGGCGGATCCGGGCGGGGAACGGTCTTCGCGTTCGCGGGCGCCGACGCGCTGCGCGCAGCGATCGCCGACCGGCCGGACTCCGGGACCGACGGCATCGCATTGGCCGCGATCGAAGCGCTCCGCTGGATCGTCGCCGCGCCGGGCCACATCGAGATGCTGACCTTCCTCGGACATCTGCACGAGACGGGACAGGCCCGGCCCGTGGACATCTACCTGCCCGCCTTGCTGCCGACGGCGCACCACATCCCCGATCTTCGCCAGGTGCCGCCGGTCGGGCCTGGACCGCATCGGCGCGCTGCCGGGCGCCCGCGCGCTGCGTCCCGAGGCCGTGCGCGCGCTCGCGCTGGGATGGCGCAACCTCGTCGGATTCAAGGACGGGCGCACGGTCGAGCTCGACGGCCGGACGTGGAAGCCGGTGGCATCGAGCATCGACGCGTTCTTCTCCTCCACGCCGCGCGACGCCGGACGCATCGCGCCCGACCCGGCGGGAAAAGAACCGCCGTTCCTCCGCTGGCTCGGCCAGCTCGGCGGTGCGGCCGGCCTCGTGCTGGATCCGGGCGGTTCAGCCCCGTTGAAGATCGAGTCAACCGACCTCCTGGTGCTCGACCGCTGGGCCGCGCACCCGGAGCGTCAGCCCGACGCGCACGAGGCCCTGCTGTGGGCGGCCGGCCTCCTCGCCGCCGGCGTGATCACTCCGGAGACGGCCGGGCGGATCGCGGCCGACTTCCCGTTCTACTGGATCTGCACGCGCGACGCCGGATCGCAGGCCGAGGTGCTGATGTACCCGAACACGGACGCGCTCCTGCTGTTCACGTCGGAGGCATGGGCGCGGCACTTCCTCGGGGGGTTGAGCACGATGGGCATCGCCGAGGGCTTTACCCCGGCGCGCGTGCGCTTCGGCTGGGCGAGAAATCCCTTCGTGATGGCGCTCGAGGACTACAGCGAAGCGTGGATCGATCCGGAGTCGCCGGCGACCGCGGGCGGGTTGCGGCTCTCGAACGGTGCGCTGCACGCGGCGGTGGCCCGGCTGGACGAGACGCTGAAACCGCGCGTGCCCGGGTTCATCGTCGGGTAACGTCACCGCTCCCGCGTCGGATACGCCCCCCGGATCGTTCCCGCCACCTGGCGCAGCGCCGCCGCCAGCGGACATCCGCGACGCCACACCAGCCCGATCGTGCGATGCGGCGACGGCTCCGCAAAGGGCCGCACGCGCAGGCCGAGGCGCGTCGCTTCGGCCGGCACCGCCAGCTTCGGAAGCAGCGTCACGCCGACACCGCCGGCCACCATCTGCGCGAGCGTCGAGAGACTCGTCGCCCGGAACTCGCTCTCCCGGACGCGCGCGCGCGAGCAGACGGCGAGCGCCTGGTCGCGGAAGCAGTGGCCATCGTCGAGCAGGAGCACCGGCGTCTCGCGCAGGTCCGCCGGCCGCGCGGGCGCGGCGCCGGCGCCGAGCGGGTGGCGCGGCGGCGTCGCGAGCAGGAACGGATCGCGCGCGATGACGTCTCGCTCGACGTCGCCGATCTCCGCCTCCAGCGCCAGCAGGGCGGCGTCCAGCGTGCCCTCGCGGACGCCGCGCACGAGGTCGGCGGTCTTCTCCTCGCGCCACATGACGGACAGGCGGGGATACGCCTTGCGGAGCGCGGGCGCCGCCGCGGGCAGCAGGTAGGGCGAGATCGTCGGGATCACGCCGATCGACAGGCGCCCGCTCAGCGGGTCTCCGGCGCGCGACGCCGCGTCCACGAGGTCGCCGGCCTCCTGCAGCACGCGCCGCGCGCGCTCCACCAGGTCGCGGCCCGCGCTGGTGAGCAGCACGCGGCGGCGGTCACGCTCGAAGAGCCGCACGCCCAGCGCCTCCTCGAGCTGGGCGAGCTGCGCGCTGAGCGAGGGCTGGGCCACGTGGCAGCGCTCGGCCGCGGCGCGGAAGCTGAGCGTATCCGCGACGGCGACGGCGTACTGGAGCTGGCGCAGGGAGAGCGAGAGCGGCGAGAGCTTCATAGCCACAGGCTATCACGATGATCGTAACGTTGTCCTAGACCTATCACAGCGGATGCGGCATCGTACAAGGCAACGACGCGATGAGAGGAGAGCCCCCACGATGCTGACCGTTGGCGACACGTTCCCCGAGTTCGCCCTGCAGGCCGCCACGAGCCTGGAGAAGGGCAAGGAGTTCCAGGAGATCACCCACGCGAGCTATCCGGGCCGGTGGAAGGTCGTCTTCTTCTGGCCGATGGACTTCACGTTCATCTGCCCGACCGAGATCGCCGGGTTCGGCACGCGCAACCGTGACTTCGAGGATCGCGACGCCGTGGTCCTCGGCGCCAGCACCGACACGCACTTCGTCCACCTGGCGTGGCGGCGAAACCACGACGATCTGCGGGCCCTGCCGTTCCCCATGCTCGCGGACACCAAGCGCGAGCTCGCCACGGCCCTCGGCATCCTGCACAAGCAGGACGGGGTCGCGCTGCGGGCGACGTTCATCGTGGATCCCGAGGGGATCATCCGGCACGTGAGCGTCAACGACCTCTCGGTCGGCCGCAACGTGGACGAGACGCTGCGCGTGCTCGACGCGCTGCAGACCGACGAGCTGTGCCCGTGCAACTGGCAGAAGGGTCAACCGACTCTTGGACATGGGGGCCCCGCAACTAAGGACCCCCAAACCCCCTCTGGAAATGGGGGCCCCGCAACGAAGGACCCCCAAACCCCAGGTGGCCGCATAGTCATGGCTGCGCTCGACGCGATCACCGACGCGCTGCCCGAGGCGGCGAAGGACATCAAGCTGAACGTGCAGTCCGTGCTGCGCGAGGGGTCGCTCTCGCCGGCGCAAACGTGGGGGGTGGCCGTCGCGTCGGCGGCCACCGCCCGGAACCGTCCGCTGCTCGACGCCGTGGTGACCGACGCCCTCGCCGTGGTCGACGCCGGCGTCGTGGAGGACGCGATCGCGGCGGCGTCGGTGATGGCGATGAACAACGTCTACTACCGGTTCCGTCACGTGATCGGCAAACCGGCGTACACTCAGAAACCGGCGCGGCTCCGCATGAACCGTCTGGGCCGGCCCGCGACGAGCAAGGCGGACCTCGAGCTGTTCTCGCTCGCGGCAAGTGCGATCAACGGCTGTGAGCTGTGCGTGCAGTCGCACGAGAAAGCCGTGCTCGAGGCCGGTCTCACCGAAGACAACGTGCACGACGCCGTGCGCATCGCCGCCACCATCCACGCGGCGGCCGTCGCCTTCGAGAGCGCCGGCGTCGCCGCCATCGCCGCCATCGCCTGAGCGAGCCCAAGGAGGAGATGTGATGTATACGAGTCCGAGCAAGCTGCCGGAGAAATCCCGCGGCGCGATCGCCGAGACGCTCAACGCGCGTCTCGCGGACGGCCTGGACCTCCACGGCCAGATCAAGGTGGCCCACTGGAACATCAAGGGCCCGCAGTTCCCGTCGCTGCACCCGCTGTTCGAGACGTTCGCCGTGAGCCTCGCCGGCCACAACGACGAGATCGCGGAGCGCGCCGTCACGCTCGGCGGCCTCGCCTCCGGCACCGCGCGGCACGTCGCGAAGACGTCGCGCCTGCCCGGAGTACCCGCAGGACACGACCCGTGACCTCGTGCACGTGAAGCTGCTTGCCGAGCGCTTCGAGACGTACCTCGAGGGCATGCGCGAGTCGCGCGGGGTGGCGGAGCAGCACGGCGACACGGACACCGTCGACCTGCTGACCCAGATCATCAGCGAGTTCGAGAAGCACGCCTGGTTCCTGCGCGCGTCGCTGGAGAGCTGACCTCCATCGTCCCGCATAGTCCGCAGGGGCTCCGTGTCGGTGTCGACATCGGCGGCACGTTCACCGACATCGTGCTGCGCTTGCCCGACGGCTCTCTGCGCGTGAGCAAGGTGTCGTCGACGCCGGAGGATCCTGGCGTGGCCGTCGTCGAGGGGCTGGCCGCACTCCTCGGCGCGGCCAACCTCGCGCCCGCCGACGTCGTCGAGATCGTGCACGGCACCACCGTCGCGTCGAACACGATTCTCCAGAAGACGGGCGCCCGCACCGGTCTGATCACCACGCGCGGCTTCCGCGACGTGCTCGAGATCGGGCGCGTGCGGACGCCGGACCTCTACGACCTCACGTGGGAAAAGCCCGCGCCGCTCGTGCCGCGATGGCTGCGGCTCGAGGTGGACGAGCGGATCGCGGCGGACGGCGCCATCGTCCGACCGCTCGACCTCGGCCAGGTGGAGACGGCGGCACGACGGCTCGTCGACGCCGGCGTCGAGGTCATCGCGCTGTGCTTCATCAACAGCTACGCGAACGCCGTACACGAGCAGGCGGCGGAGCGTCTGCTCAGGCAGGGCTTCCCAGACGTCGAGGTGAGCGCGTCGTACGCGGTGCTGCCGGAGATCAAGGAGTACGAGCGCACCAGCACCACCGTGGTGAACGGCTATCTGCTGCCGGTCATGCGGCGCTACCTCGCGAACCTCGCCGCCAGCCTCGCGGGCATCGGCATCCGCGCGCCGCTGCTCGTCGTGGCGTCCAACGGCGGCGTCGTCGGCGCGCGCCAGGCGGGCGAACGGCCGGCGTTCGCCGTTGGCTCGGGCCCGGCGGCCGGGGTCGCCGGCGCCGCGCGGCTCGGCGAGGCCATCGGCGACCCGAGTCTCATCGTCTTCGACATGGGCGGTACCACCGCGAAGGCGGCGCTCGTCGAGCACGGCGCGCCCACGCTCACCACCGAGTACGAATTCCGCGAAGGGATCAGCACGTCGAGCCGCTTCATCAAGGCCGGCGGGTACATGCTGAAGGTCCCCGCCATCGACATCGCGGAGGTCGGGACCGGCGCGGGCTCGATCGCATGGATCGACGAGGGTGGGTTGCTGCGCGTGGGACCACGGTCGGCCGGCGCCACGCCGGGGCCGGCGTGCTACGGCATCGGCGGCACGGAGCCCACCATCACCGATGCGAACGTGGTGCTCGGCTACCTCAACGCCGAGTACCTGGCCGGCGGTGAGCTGAAGCTGGAAGCGCAGCCGGCACGGGACGCGATCGAGCAGCGCGTGGCCGTCCCGCTCGGCCTGTCGACGATCGAGGCGGCGCAGGGAATCCGTGACGTCGCCAACGCCAGCATGGCGCGCGCGATCCGGGCGGTCACCATCGAGCGCGGCCGCGACCCGCGCGACTTCACGCTGGTGGCCTTCGGCGGCAGCGGACCGGTGCACGCCTGCGACGTCGCGGCCGCCCTCGACGTGCGGCGCATCCTCATCCCGGTCTCTCCCGGCGTGTTCACCGCGGTGGGCATGCTCGCGAGCGACGTCGAGCATCACTTCGTGCGCGCGGTCGGCGGCCTCCTCGGAGATCCGACGGCACGGCCGCGCGGGAACGCGCGCCTCGCCGAGATGTACACCGAGGCGCGCGCGCTGCTGGCCGACGAGGGCTACGGCCCGGAGAGCGTACGGCTCACGGGTCATGCCGATCTGCGCTACGCCGGCCAGGCGTCCGAGCTGACGATTCCGCTGCCGGGGGAGACGCTGGAGGACGTCGATGCGTTGCGTGAGGCGTTCCAGCGCGAGTACACGACGACCTACGGCTATGCGAGCGACGAGGACCTGGAGCTCGTCAACGTCCGGTGTGTCGCCACCGGCGTACGCCCGCATCGTCTGGACTTCCGCGCGGTCACCGTCGCTGCGACCATCGCAGTCACCGCGCGGCGCCGTGCCGTCCACTTCACACGCGGCGCGCCCGCGATCGAGACGCCGGTGCTGGCGCGTGAGGCCATCGGGGAGGCGCCGGCGCGCGGGCCGCTGATCGTGGAGAGCTACGACTCGACGGTGGTCGTCGCGCCCGACGCGACGGTGGCCCGCGACCGCTTCGGCAACCTCGTGATCCAGCGCTTCGGGGATCCGACATGACCATCGACCCGATCACGCTGGCCGTCATCAAGAGCGCGCTCGACTCCATCGTGGACGAGATGGCGTACGCCGTGATCCGCACCGCGCGCTCCGAGATCATCAAGGACGTCATGGATTACTCGGCGGCGCTGTGCGACGCGGACGGCCTGCTCATCGCGCAGGCGAAGACCATCGCGCAGCATCTCGGCGCGGTGCCCGACGCCATGCAGAGCGTGCGGCGGACCTTTGCCGGCGACCTCCATCCCGGCGACGTCGTGGTGATGAACGACCCGTACGACGGCGGGATGCACATCCCCGACGTGTTCCTCTTCATGCCCATCTTCGTCGACAACCGGCTCGAAGCGTTCGCCGTCGTCATCGGCCACCAGACCGACATGGGCGGGCGTGTCCCCGGCTCCAACGCCAGCGACTCCACCGAGGTGTTCCAGGAAGGCCTGCGCATCCCGCCCGTCAAGCTCTACGAGCGTGGTGTGGCCAGCACCTCCGTGCTCCGCATCATCGAGAAGAACGTGCGCGTGCCGGATCGGGTGCTGGGCGACATCGGCGCGGAGTACGCGGCGCTGCAAGGTCGGCGAGCGCGAGGTGCGCCGGCTCTTCGCGCGCGTACGGGCGCGCCACCGTGCGCGCGTCCATGACGGAGCTGCTCGACTACGCCGAGCGGGTGACGCGCGCGGAGATCGCGCGCTGGCCGGCGGGCACGTACCGGTTCACGGATCACCTCGACAGCGACGGCTTCAGCGACGACCCGGTGCCATTGACGGTGGCGCTCACGATCCACGACGACGGCCACCTCACGTGCGACTGGACGGGCTCCTCGCCGCAGGTGAAGGCGGCGCTCAACTCCACGCTGTCGTTCACCAGGTCGTGCACGTACCTGTCGGTGCGCTCGGTGCTGCGGCAGGACGTGCCGAACAACGCCGGGGTGTTCCGCTGCATCGACGTGATCGCGCCGGAGGGCACCATCCTCAACCCGCGGCTGCCCGGCGCCTGCGCGGCCCGCGCGCTCACCGGCTACCGCATGCTCGACGTCATGCTCGGCGCCCTCGCCCAGGCGCTGCCCGACCGCGTGCCCGCGGCCGGCGAGGGCGGCAACACCGTGCTCTCCTTCGGCGGCCTCGACGCCCGGCACAGGCCGTTCGTCATCGTCGACATGATCACCGGCGCGTGGGGTGGCCGGCCCGACAAGGACGGCATGGAGGCGGTGACCAACGCCTCGCAGAACATGTCGAACACGCCCGGTGGAGACGCTCGAGGCGCAGCATCCGATCCGCATCGAGGAGTACGGCTTCGTGCCCGACAGCTGCGGGTGCGAGACTTCACGCCACACGCCCCGCTCGGGAGGACAGCCATGAAAGCGACCGTCAACGGCATCGCGGTCAACTACACGCTCGAGGGTCCGGCGAACGCGCCCGTCGTCACCATGAGCCACTCGCTGGCCACGGACCTCTCGATGTGGGACCCGACGGTGCCCGCGCTCACCGGACGCTTCCGCGTGCTGCGCTACGAGACGCGCGGGCACGGCAAGACCGACGCGCCGAAGGCCGCGTACACGCTGGACCAGCTCGCGGACGACGCGCTCGCCCTCCTGAAGTCGCTCGGCATCCAGAAGACGCACTGGGTCGGGCTCTCGATGGGCGGCATGATCGGGCAGACGCTCGCGCTCAAGGCGCCCGAGGTCTTCGCGAGCCTGTCGCTGTGCGACACGTCGAGCCGCATGCCCGCCGAGGCGAAAGGGCAGTGGGCGGACCGCATCAAGACCGCGGAGACGCAGGGGATGGAGCCGCTCGTCGAGCCGACGCTCGCGCGCTGGTTCACCGAGCCGTTCCGCAAGAGCCGCAAGGAGGTCATCGATCGCGTGGCGACGATGATCCGCACCACGCCGGCCGCGGGCTACGCGGGCTGCTGTCACGCGATCTCCGCACTCGACCTCACCGATCGGATCGGCGCGATCAAGATCCCGACCATCGCGATCGTCGGCGAGGACGATCCGGGCACACCGGTCGCCGCGCACAAGGTGATCCACGAGAAGATCGCCGGATCGAAGCTCGAGATCCTCAAGTCGGCGGCGCACCTGTCGAACATGGAGCAGCCGGAGGCCTTCAACAAGGCGCTCACGGGGTTTCTCACGTCCGTCGCGTGAGACGCTAGGCAGGCGGAAGGATCGCGTCCACTGCGATCACGACGTCGGGGAACGCGGCCGGCGAGACCACCCCGCCGCGTTCGACCCGCGTCGTCGTGGCGTAGCCGTCCGTCTGCCGGTCGCGATACATCTCCACGATGTCGTGCGTCAGATCGACGATCCAGAGCTCGGGCACACCGGACCGCGCGTACAGCGGGAGCTTGACGCGGCGGTCGTACCGGTACGACGTGTCGGCGACCTCGACGAGGAGGAGCGCGTCGGCGGGCCGCGCCGGCGCATGCGCGTAGCCGTCCGACCGCTCACGGAGGATCACGACGTCCGGCTGCGGCTCGGTGTCCGGGAAGAGCGGCACCGGATTCTGCGGCCAGAGCAGCGCGCGGCGGCCGAGCGCGAGGGTGAGCTCGCGATTGAGCCGTCCCACACAGGCGGCATGGCGCAGACCGATCGGGGACATGCATGATGATCTCGCCCTCGATCAGCTCCACGCGGTCGCCCTCATGGAGGATGCCGACTTCCCCGAGGCGGTGGTACTCCTCCACCGTGAAGCGCCGCCGCTGGACACCTGATTCGGCGAGCACGTCGTCCATCGTCGGGGCCACCTCCTTCGCCGTCAATGCCGCGAATTGGATACGCTTCCATAGGGTAGCGCAGCCCGCGCGGCCGGGGCCGCCGTGGTGCTAGACTCTCACCCCTCAGCCAAGGCGGGGAGGTCCGCATGAAAGCCGCGGTGTGTTTCGAGCACAACGAGCGTCTCGACGTCGTCGACCTGGAGCAGCAAGGCCCGCAGACCGGCGAAGTGCGCGTGAAGGTGAAGGCCGCCGGGATCTGCCACAGCGACTGGCACATCATGAACGGTGACTGGACGCCGCCGTTGCCCATGGTGCTCGGGCACGAGGCGGCGGGCGTGGTCCAGGACGTCGGCCCCGGCGTCACCAATGTCAAGGCCGGCGACCACATCATCTTCTCGTTCCGTCCCCACTGCGGCCGCTGTCTCTACTGCTCGAGTGGCCGCACGGTCCTGTGCGATGGCTACACCTCGGCGCGCTGGGGCATGCTCGACGGCACCCTGCGTCTGAAGCACAAGGGCGCGCCGGTGAACCAGATGGCCCGCCTCGGCACGTTCAGCGAGAGCGTCGTGTGCGCGGCCGAGATGGCGATACCGATCCGCAGCGACATGCCGTGGCCACAGGCGGCGCTCGTCGGCTGCTGCGTGCCCACCGGGGTCGGCGCGGTGACCCGCTGCGCGAAGGTCGAGAGCGGCGCGAACGTCATGGTCATCGGCTGCGGCGGCGTGGGGCTCAACGTCATCCAGGGCGCCAAGCTCGCCGGCGCCGCGAAGATCGTGGCCGTCGACCTGCTCGACTCCAAGCTCGAGTTCGCGCGCGAGTTCGGCGCCACCCACCTCGTCAACGCGCAGAAGGAGAACCCGATCGACGTGGTGCGCGGCCTCACGGCCGGCCGCGGCGTCGACTACGCGTTCGACGCGATCGGCGGCGAGCAGACGACGCTCCAGATCCTCGACGCGATCCGGGCCGGCGGCACCGCGGTCATCGTCGGCATGGCGGCGCTGGCGTGCCGGGCGCCGATCACCCCGTACTTCTTCGCCCTCCAGGAGAAGACCCTCACGGGGACGATGTACGGCTCCGTGCGCCCGAACCTGGACTTCCCGTGGCTGTGCGACCAGTACAAGGAAGGCCGGCTCAAGATCGACGAGCTGGTGAGCCGGACCTGGAAGCTCGACGAGATCAACGAAGGGTTCAAGTCGATGCGCAGCGGCTCGGTCAAACGCGGCGTGGTAGTGTTCGAATAGACGGCCTGCGCCCACCTGGCACGGAGGGCGCTATGGCCATCACGCAGGACACGAAAGCTCCGACGGCCCCGAAGCAGGCGGTGACGCCGCGCGGCGTCAACCACATCGTGCTGAACGTGCGCGATATCGAGGTCTCCCACCGGTTCTACACGGACGTCCTCGGGTTCAAGCACGTGGCGGCTCTCAAGCCGAAGCCCGACCGGCCGCCCCTCAACATGCGGTTCTACAGCGGCCAGGACGAGCAGGGCCACGTGAACCATCACGACCTCGCGCTCTGCCAGCTGCCGAAGGGCGACGCGGGCCAGCCCGCCGAGTGGGACCTCTATCCCAACCGGCCCGGCATCAACCACATCGCGATCACGCTGCCCGATCGCGAGGCGTTCCTGCAGCAGCTCGCGTTCCTGCGCGAGAAGGGCGTGAAGTTCCACCGCCGCATCAACCACGGCATGACCCACAGCGTCTACATCTCCGACCCGGACGGGAACGGGATCGAGGTGCTGTACGAGCTCGCGCCCGAGGTGTGGGAAGACATCGACGCCGCGCAGAACTACGCGGAGCGGCTGCCCACCGAGGGTGATGACGCGATGATCGACCGCACGGACAACCCCGTCTTCCGCAAGACGAGCTGAGCCGGATTCTTCTCCGCGACACGCGCGCCGACGAGCTCGATGCCGTCGGCGCGCTGATGGTCTCCGCCTACGCCGAATACCGGCCGCCCGATGCTCCTCCCATGTGGCAGGCGTACGAGAACGAGATCCGCGATGTCCGGAGCCGGCTGGCCGCCTCCACGTTGATCGTGGCGGAGGACGCCGGCCGCCTCGTCGGCGCCGTGACCTTCTATGGCGACGGCACCAGGGAGCCGCACGGCAAGTGGCCACCGGGGTGCGCGGTCTTCCGCCTGCTCGCGGTCCATCCCGAGGCGCGCGGCCGCGGCATCGGCCGTCTCCTCACCGACGAGTGCCTCCGCCGCGCCCGCGCGGCCGGCCGCACCGCCATGTGCCTGCACACGACGAACCTCATGACGATCGCGCGGACGATGTACGAGCGCATGGGCTTCGTGCGCGTGCCCGATCACGACTTCTACCCGGTGCCGAGCTTTCACGTGATGGCGTACCGGCTGCCGCTCACGCCCGCGCGGTAAGATACGCGGCATGATCGACCCCATCACCGGACCCCAGGCCTGGCTCGGCCGCGACATGGCAGCGTCCACCGAATGGATCCGCCCGTTCTCGCCGCGCGCCATCGAGGAGATCGACAGCGCGCTCCGAGGCGTGCAGCGCCGCAAGCTCACGTGGCCCACAGTTCGGCCGCGAGGACTTCCCGTTGCCCACGTTCTCGCGGGATCTCACGGAGGTCCTGGAGGAGCTGGAGAACGGCCGCGGCTTCGTCCTGCTGCGCGGTCTCCCCGTCGAGCGCTACACCGACGACGAGCTCAAGGATCTCTACTGGGGGCTCGGCGCCCACCTCGGCTGGCAGCGGTATCAGAACGCGATGGGTGAGCTGATCGGCGAGGTGCGCGACGAGAATCGCCGCTACGGCACGGTGAAAGAGCCGTCGATGGATCCGACGCTGGGGCGTTCCTCGCGGAACAAGGCGCGCTCCGCCGGACCGCTGCGCTTTCACACCGACCGCTGCGACGTCGTCACCCTGCTCACCGTGCGCCGCGCGAAGCAGGGCGGCCTGAGCAAGATCGTGAGCGCGGTGAGCGTGTCCAACGCGATCCGCGAGCGGCGACCTGATCTGCATGCGCTGCTCTGCCAGGACTACTGGCGGAGCCGCCAGGGCGAGGAGACCGGCGGCGAGAAGAAAGTCTTCCCGATGCCGATCTTCTGTCTGCACGAGGGCAAGTTCACCACGCAGTACTCGCGCACGTTCGTCGAGGCCGCGCAGAACCTTCCGGACGTCCCGCGCATGACGCCCGCGCACGACGAGGCGCTCGATCTCCACGCCGCGGTGTGCGAGGAGCTCTGCTTCACGATGGACTTCGAGCCCGGCGACGTGCAGCTCCTCAACAACCACGTCGCGTATCACGGCCGCACGCACTACGAGGACGCGGACGGCGCGGAGCAGGACCGGCTGCTGCTGCGGATGTGGGTGGCGACGCCGAACAGCCGCGCGCTCCCGCCGAGCTACCTGCCGATCTGGGGCACGACGGCCCCCGGCGTCCCGCGCGGAGGCATCGCGATCCGTTTGACATGGGGGGCCGAGACGGGCCCCCCAAGCCCCCCGCGCTCCGCGGCTCGGCAAAGCCGCGCCGCTCCGCGAGTGCCGTATCGCCTCGATCAACCACCCCGCGCTTGACAAGTCCAGGGTCGCGGCATACAAACCGTTCAAATTTGAACCATGCCCACGCGGTACCACGGCACTCCGGCCGAGACGACGGCGCTCGACGCCTACATCAAGCTGATGCGCGCGGCCGAGGCGGTCACCGCGCGCGTCGGGGGCGTCATGGCGTCCGCCGGGCTCACCATCGGCCAGTTCGGCGTGCTGGAGGCGCTGCTGCATCACGGGCCGCTCTGTCAGCGCGACCTCGGGCAGAAGCTCCTGCGCAGCGACGGCAACACCGCCGTCGTGGTGAGCAACCTCGTGCGCCGCGGCCTCGTGGAGCAGGAGCGCCGGCGTGACGACCGCCGGTTCGTCACCGTCTCGCTGACCGAGCGGGGCCGGCGGCTGATCAGCGGGATCTTTCCCCGCCACGTGGCGGGACTCGTGCGAGAGATGGGCCGGCTCGACGGCGGAGAGCTGGAGGCGCTCGGCGGGTTCTGCCGGCGGCTCGGGCTCGGCGACGGCGAGGCGGGCGAGCAGAAAGGAGAGGCGTCATGGCGCAGCACACCACGCGCTTCGGATCGCTCGAGCACTACGAGAAGGGCGGCGTCGAGGTCATCAACGACGACGCGCGCAACTACGTCTTCTCGAACATCTTCGAGGTCGCCTCGAAGTCCAAGCCGTACGAGAAGGTCGCGGTCGGCAAGAACATCGAGTACGTGATCGAGGCCATCCGCGTCGAGGGCACCTCGGGCTGGCGCGCGCCGGGCCAGGACGAGTTCGCGCTCGTCATGGACGGCGAGGTCGAGATCCGGCTGCTGAAGCTCGACAACGCCGGCGTGGTGCCGGCGGGCACGAAGGGCTCGGTCGCGCTCACCGGCACGCCGGCCGGACGCAAGATGGGCGTCGTGCGTGCGCGGCGCGGCCACATGACGCTGCTGCCCGTCGGCGCCGCCTATCAGTTCCACGCCGTCGCAGCCCGGCGTGATCCTGCTCCAGACCCTCGGCGGGCGCCGACACGGTCGAGCGCTGGGCCGAGATCTGCCAGACCGCCCCGCGGCCGACGAACTGAGGAGGAGCACTCATGAGCACCACCGAGACCCTCCCCGAGATCGGATCGATCGAGCCCAACACGCACGGCTACCGCACCTTCACGCTCGGCGAGCTTCACGTTCAGCCGCGACGACTACTTCGCCCACGTCGCGTGGCCCAAGGGCCATCACATGCTGCCGGCCGACGCCTTCCTGCGCGCGCTGCAGCGCGACATCGCGTGGGGCTTCTTCTACGGCATCGTGAACTTCGACGCGGTGGTCGGCACCGTGAACCACTACGGCTCCGTCGATCTCTTCGCCGGCCGCTTCAACGAGCACTACCGCAAGGCGGGGCTCGACCACAGCGAGCGCTTCACCACCCCGCTGATCCAGCGCGTGTTCGAGGCCATCCTCGAGGACTGGACCAACGCCGGCTTCGATCCGTTCGCGAGCCCGCAGGAGACGGGCAGCGCGTTCGGGCCGAAGAACGGCAGCAACAAGGAGGCGATCACCCGCCACCGCGTCACGGCCAAGCGCATGATCGGCGCGCCCGGCGACGAGCCGGTGCGCAGCGACGAGAGCGGCTTCCCGATCAACCGCCACTTCACCGACGTGCCGCAGGACGCGCCCGAGGTGCTCGCCGAGCCCGGCTTCGAGGACGAGGTGGTGGCGCTTCAACCTCTTCGCCTATCTCTCGCGCTCCGACGTGACGTGGAACCCGTCGATCGTGTCCGTGTGCAAGGCGAGCCTCTACTGCCCGACCACCGAGGAGTACATCCTGCCCGTCATCCACGGCAACGACCGCGTCGAGTGGTTCGTGCAGCTCAGCGACGAGATCCAGTGGGAGGTCGAGGACCGCGACACCGGCGCCGTGCGCGCGCGCGTGACCATGAAGGCCGGCGACGTCGCCGCCATGCCGGCCGACATCCGCCACCGCGGCTTCTCGCCGAAGCGCTCGATGCTGCTCGTCTGGGAGAACGCGTCGCCCGAGCTGCCCGCGCTCTACGCCAGCGGCAAGATGCCGCCGACGCCGGTGCAGTTCTGACGGAGGGACGCCCATGGCCGTCGACAACGCCGGCACGTGTCATCCGCGGAGCGTCGACGGCGCCACGGCCGCCGCGCTGCCGGCCCCGGCCCGCGCGGCCGCGCAGGCGAGGCGCGCGATCAAGATCGGCTACGTGAGCCCGCAGACCGGGCCCGCTGGCCGGCTTCGGCGAGGCGGACAGCTTCGTGGTCGGCGGCGTCCGCAAGGCGCTCGGCAAGGGGCTGGCGATCCGCGGGCCGCACGCATCCCGTCGAGATCCTCGTGCGCGACAGCCAGTCGGATCCGAACCGCGCGGCCGAGGTCGCCTCGCGGCTGATCCTCTCCGACAAGATCGACCTCATGCTGGTGGCGAGCACGCCGGAGACGACCAATCCCGTCTCCGACCAGTGCGAGGTCAACGGCACGCCGTGCGTCTCCTCGGTGTGCCCGTGGCAGCCGTGGTTCTTCGCGCGCGGCGGCAAGCCGGACGTCGGCTTCAAGTCGACCTATCACTTCTTCTGGGGCCTCGAGGACATCATCGGCGTCTTCATCGACATGTGGAACTCGGTCGAGACCAACAAGGTCGTCGGCGCGCTGTGGCCGAACGACGGCGACGGCAACGCCTGGGGCGACAAGGAGCGCGGCTTCCCGCCCGCGCTGGCCAAGGCCGGCTACAAGGTGGTCGATCCCGGCCGCTATCCGAACCTCTCCGACGACTTCTCCGCGCAGATCGCCACGTTCAAGAGGGAGAAGGTCGAGATCGTCACCGGCGTGCCGATCCCGCCGGACTGGACGACGTTCTGGAAGCAGGCCGCGCAGCAGGGCTTCCGGCCCAAGGTGGCCAGCGTCGGCAAGGCGCTGCTCTTCCCGCGCTCGGTGGAGGCGCTCGGCGAGCTCGGCGACGGCATGTCCACCGAGGTGTGGTGGACGCCGCAGCATCCGTTCAAGTCGTCGCTCACCGGCGCCACCGCGGCCGCCTTCGCCGCCGAGTACACGCGCGAGACCAAGAAGCAGTGGACGCAGCCGCTCGGCTTCATCCACGCGCTGTTCGAGGTCGGCCTCGACGCGCTCAAGCGCGCCGCGAGCCTCGACGACAAGGGCGCGATCGTCGCCGCCATCAAGGCCACCAACCTCAACACGATCGTCGGGCCCGATCAGCTGGGCGCAAGGGCCCGGTGCCGAACGTGACGAAGACGCCGCTGGTCGGCGGCCAGTGGGGCAAGGGCAAGGACGCGTCCCGCTTCGACATGACGATCGTGAGCAACGCGAGCGCGCCGAACATCCCGGTCGCCGGCAAGCTGCGGCCGCTCAGGCAGGCCTAGAGCCGACGGCGCTCCTCGCGCTGGACGAGGTCTCGCGGGCCTTCGGCTCGCTGCAGGTGCTCGACCGCCTCACGCTCGCCGTGGACGAGCGCGAGGCGGTCGGCGTCATCGGGCCCAACGGCGCCGGCAAGACCACCGCGCTCAACGTGATGGCCGGGCGCCTGCGCCCGGATCGCGGCCGCGTCCTCTTCGACGGCCGCGACGTCACCGCGCTGCCCGCCCACGCGCGCTGCCGCGCCGGCATCGCGCTCACGCACCAGATCCCGCACCCGTTCGAGGCGATGACCGTGTTCGAGAACGTCCTGGTCGGCGCCACCTACGGCGGCGGCCGCGCGCGAGCGCGACGCCTACGCCGGCTGCGTCGACCGCGCTCGAGCTGAGCGGGCTCGCGGCCAAGGCCAACACGCGCGCCGGCGCGCTGACCCTGCTCGAGCGCAAGCGCCTCGAGCTGGCGCGCGCGCTCGCCACCCGGCCGCGCGTGCTGCTGCTCGACGAGATCGCCGGCGGCCTCACCGAGCCGGAGGTGCTGGCGCTCGTCGGCGTGATCCGCGACGTCCGCGCGCGACGGCGTGGCCATCGTCTGGATCGAGCACATCGTGCACGCGCTCCGCTCGGCGGTGGACCGGCTCGTCGCCATCGACTTCGGGCGCTGCCTGATGGACGGGCCGCCGGACGCCGTCATGGCCAGCCCCGAGGTGCAGCGCGTCTATCTCGGCATCGACGTCCCGTGACGCTGCTCGCGCGTCCGCGACCTCTCGGCGTTCTACGGCGACTTCCAGGCGCTGTTCGGCGTCTCGCTCGACGTCGCCGAGGGCGAGACGGTCGCGGTGATCGGCGCCAACGGCGCCGGCAAGACCACGTTCCTGCGCGCGCTGGCCGGCGCGTTGCCGGTGCCGGCGCGGCGCGGTCGACGTTCGACGGTCAGGCCGGTCGGCGGCCGGCCGTCGCCCAGCGCTCGTCGAGCTCGGCGTCGTGCTGGTGCCGGAGGGCCGGAAGATCTTCCCGAGCCTCTCGGTGCACGAGAACCTCCTGGTCGGCGCCTATCGCGGCCGGCGCGGGCCGTGGACGCTCGAGCGCGTCTACGCGCTCTTCCCGATCCTCGCCGAGCGCCGCGAGCAGCCGGGCACCAATCTCTCCGGCGGCGAGCAGCAGATGCTCGCCATCGGCCGCGGGCTCATGGCCAACCCGCGCCTGCTGCTGGTCGACGAGATCTCGCTCGGGCCTGGCGCCGCTCGTCGTCGAAGCGGCTCTACGAGGCGCTCGAGGCCGTGCAGCGCGGAGGGCACGACCGTTGATCGTCGTCGAGCAGGACGTGAGCCAGGTGCTGGCCGTCGCCCAGCGCGTGTACTGCTTCCGCAAGGGCGCCGTCGCGCTCGACGGCGTGCCCGGCCCGCCTCGACGCGCGAGCAGATCGCCGCCGCGTACTTCGGGACCTGACGCGGTGGCCTGGCTCGACACGATCGTGCAGGGCGTGCTGCTGGGCGGGCTCTACGCGCTCTTCGCCACCGGGCTCTCGCTGATCTTCGGCGTCATGCGCCTGGTGAACCTCGCCCACGGCGACTTCAGCATCCTCGCCGCGTTCCTCGCCGTCGTCGATCGTGCAGGCCGCTGGACCTCAATCCGCTGCTCGCGCTGCTGCTCGTGGTCCCCGTGATGGCCGCGCCGGCTACGTGCTGCAGCGGCTCGTGCTCGAACCGCGCTGCTCGGCCGCGGCATCCTGCCCGCCGTGCTGGTGACGTTCGGGCTGTCGATCGTCATCCAGAACGGGCTGCTGGAGACGTTCTCGGCGGACTCGCGGCGGCTGAATCCCGGCGGCATCGAGACGGCGAGCCTGCCGCTGGGCGGCGGGCTCGCCGTCGGCTGGTTCCCGCTGCTCACGTTCGCGGTCGCCGTGCTGCTGCTCGTCGGGCTGCAGCTCCTCATCGGCCGCACGGCGCTCGGCCGCGCGTTCCGCGCCACCTCGGACGACGGGCCGACCGCGGCGCTGATGGGCATCGACAACCGGACGGCTCTACGCGCTCGCGATGGCGCTGTCGCTGGCCATCGTGGCGGTCGCCGGCATCTTCCTCGGCATCCGCACGACGTTCACGTTCAGCAGCGGCCCCGACCGGCTGCTCTTCGCCTTCGAGGCCGTGATCATCGGCGGGCTCGGCTCGCTGTGGGGCACGCTGGTCGGCGGCGATCATCCTCGGCGTCGCGCAGACGGTGGGCGCGCAGCTCTCGCCGGGCTGGGGCGTGCTGACCGGCCACCTGGTCTTCCTCGCCGTGCTGCTCGCTGCGGCCGTCCGGACTCTTCGCGCGCGCGCGGCGGGTCGATTGAGCCGCGGCCGGATGCCGTCGCGGTCGAGCGCACCACGCCGGCGAGCCGCGTCGGCGCTGCGTCGCGGCGCTCCTGCTCGTGGCCGCGCTCGTCGCGCTGCCGTGGATCGGCGACGCCGGCGCTGATGCGCGTCGTCGTCGAGTTCATCGCGCTGCTCGTGCTCGCGCAGATGTGGAACCTGCTCGCCGGCTACGCGGGGCTCGTCTCGATCGGCCAGCAGGCCTACGTCGGGCTCGGCGGCTACGCGCTCATCGTGCTGGCCGACGACCTCGGCGTGAACCCGTTCCTCGCGGTGCCGCTGGCCGGCCTGGTGGCGGCGGCCTTCGCGCTGCCGACCGCGGCGCTGGTCTTCCGGTTCCGCGACGCCTACTTCGCGGTGGGCACGTGGGCGGTGGCCGAGGTGTACCGCCTGCTCGTCGCCAACACCGACGCGCTCGGCCGCGGCACCGGCCGCACGCTCAAGGCGGTGTTCCCGCTCGCGCGCGAGACGCGCGAGCTGGTCACCTACGCGCTCGCGCTGGCCGTCGGCGTGGCCGCGCTCGTCGCCGTCTACCTCTACCTGCGCTCGCGCCTGGGGCTCGGGCTCATGGCCATGCGCGACAGCGAGCCGGCCTCGGAGAGCCTCGGCGTCGACGTCTTCCGCACCAAGCTCGCCGTCTACCTGATCGCGGCGTTCGGCACCGGCACGACCGGCGCGCTGATCTACCTGAACCTCCTGCGCATCTCACCCGGACGCCGCGTTCTCGATCAACTGGACGGCCTACACGATCTTCATCGTGGTCATCGGCGGCCTCGGCACGCTCGAAGGGCCCGATCGTCGGCACCGCTGGTGTTCTTCGTGCTGCGCGAGCTGCTCGCCGACTACGGCGCCTGGTACATGATCCTGCTCGGCGCGCTCGCGGTCGTCGCGATGATGCGCTATCCGCAGGGGCTGTGGGGACTGGTCGCCGAGCGCTGGGACCTGCGCTTCTTCCCCGTGCAGCGGCGGGTGTCGCTCACAGCTTCAGGTGCGGATCGAGCCAGTCCCGGAGCGCGTTCCCCACGAGGTTGATCGCGAGCGTCGCGACGAAGATCGCCAGGCCGGGGAAGGTCGCGATCCACCACGAGTTGAGCATGTAGAGGCGGCCCTCGCCGAGCATGTTGCCCCACGCCGGCGTCGGCGGCTTGATCCCGAGCCCGAGGAACGACAGGAACGACTCGAGGATGATGACCTGCGCCACCTGCAGGGTGGCGATCACCACCACCGCCGAGAGCAGGTTGGGGAAGATCTGGCGGAAGATGATGCGCGCGTGGCCCATGCCGAGGGCGCGGCCCGCGAGCACGAATTCCCGGTCGCGCAGCGCGAGCGTCTCGGCGCGGATGACGCGCGCGTAGATGGGCCAGCCCGCCACGCCGAGCACGATGATCATGTTGGGAAGGCTCGGCCCGAGCACCGCGATGACGGCGAGCGCCAGCAGCACGAACGGAAACGTGAGGACGACGTTGACGAGCGTCATGATCGTCCAGTCGAGCCGCCCGCCGAAGTAGCCGGCGCCCAGGCCGAGCAGGACGCCGATGCTCGAGGCCAGCAGCACGGAGGCCACGCCGACCACCAGCGACACGCGCCCGCCGTAGATCATCCGCGAGAGCAGGTCGCGTCCCACCTGGTCGGTGCCGAGCGGATGCTCGACCACGCCGCCCGCCATCCATGCCGGCGGCCCGAGTCGATGGCGGATGTTCACCTGCAGCGGATCGTGCGGGCTGATCCATGGCGCGAGAACGGCGCTCGCCACGATGAGCAGGAGCACCCCGGCGGCGGCGAGCCCCCACCGCAGACGCAGGAGGCGGCGCAGCGCCACCCGGCGCGCGGTCGGCGCGGTGATCTCCTCGCGCGCGATGGCCGCCACCGCGACGTCCGAGGGGACCGTCGTCACACGCCCGCCCGGATGCGCGGGTCGATCAACCCCACGACCAGATCCACGATGAGGTTCACGGTGACGATCACGAGTGCCAGCAGGATCACCGCGCACTGCACCACCGGGAAGTCCTGGTTGCGGATCGATTCCACGGTGAGCGTGGCCACGCCCGGCCACGCGAACACGGTCTCGGTGATGATGGCGCCGCCGAGGAGCTGGCCGAACTGGAGGCCGAGCACGGTGATGACGGGAATGCAGGCGTTGCGAAACGCGTGCTTGATGACGACCATGCGCTCGGGCACGCCCTTCGCGCGCGCCGTCTTGATGAACTCCATGTTCATCGCCTCGATCACGCCGGAGCGCACGAGCCGCATCGTGATCGGCGCGAGCGCGGCGCCGAGGCAGAGCGCCGGCATGATGAAGTGCTGCGCGCTGCCGTAGCCGGAGGCGGGCAGGAGCCGGAGCCGCACCGAGAAGATGATGATGAGCATGATGCCGAGCCAGAAGAGCGGCATGGCCTGGCCCGCCACCGCCACGCCGGTACAGAAGGTGTCGACCCACGTGTGCCGCTTGAGCGCGGACAGGATGCCGAGCGGCAGCGAGATGGCCAGCGCCACCACGAGACCGGCGAGCGTCAGGTAGATGGTGGGCGGCATGCGCTCGATCACGAGACGGAACGCGGGCGTGTCGGCGTACCACGACTTGCCGAAGTCGCCCTGGACCGCTCGCGAGGCGAACTTCCAGTACTGCACGTAGAGCGGCTGGTCCAGGCCCATCAGCTTCCGGTAGCGCTCGAACTCGTCCTTCCCCGCGTTCTGCGGCAGGAGGAGGAGCACGGGATCGCCGAGGACGTGCAGGATGGCGAAGGCCAGGAGCGAGATCCCGATGACGACGACGACGAGCTGGGTGAGCTGACGGACGACGTAACGTCTCATCGGCGGGGGGCGGCCACGCGGGCCGCCCCCTCCCCCGTTCTCCGGGCTATTTCTTCCTGGGCGTCGCCACGAACATCCGATCGATCTCGTCGCGCGGCGCCTCGTAGTCGATGCGGTTCGAGACGCCCCACACACCGCGCAGGCCCCACTTGAAGAGGTAGGCGGCGTCGTCGTGGATCAGCTTCTGCGCGCGCACGTAGATGTCCGCGCGCTTCTTCTGATCGAGCGTCGACCGGCCCTGGCTGACGAGATCGTCGAGCGCCTTGTTGCAGTAGTAGCTGTACGCCTGGCCGCACGTCATCACGTCGAAGAGGATCGCGTCGGCGTCGAAGATCGAGTAGTAGCCCCAGGACCACTCGAAGATCGGATCGGCCTTGCCGTCGCGCACGAGGTTCACGAACGGCCCGATCTCACCCGACCATGCGCTGCTTCACGCGGATGCCCGCCTTCGCGAGGTCGGCGACGATGGCGTCGGTGGTCTGGATGAGCCCGGGCTCGACGATCGGCTGCCCGCGCAGCAGGCCGACCTCGAAGCCGTTCGGGAAGCCGGCGTCGGCGAGCAGCTTCTTCGCCGCCGCCAGGTCCTGCCGGTAGGCCTTGAGGTTGGGGTCGTAGCCGAAGGCCATGGGGTTGACGCTGGTCGCCGTGCGATCGGCGAGGCCGTTGAGCACGTGCTTGATGATGCCGTCCATGTCGGTCGCGAGGTTCGCGGCCTGCCGCACGCGCTTGTCCTGGAACGGGTTCGGTCCGGAGCGTCCCGCCTGGTCGAGCTGGAGGAACGCGGTGCGGAGGATCGGCGACGTCGAGGTGCGCGCCACGCCCGACTTGTTGATCACGTCCATCTGGTCCGGCGGCACCGCCTTGATGACGTCCACGCCGCCCGAGACGAGCTCGGCGATCTGCGTGGCCTGCTCGGGGATGATCCGGATGCGGACGAACTTGAACGCGGGCTTCGGCCCCCAGTAGTCGTCGTTCCGCTGCAGGAGGTGCTCCTGCTTCTTGCTCCACTTCACGAGCTTGTAGGGACCCGTGCCGACCGGGTTCTCCTGCATCCACTCGTGGCCCTTGTCCTTGATCACCTTCTCCGACTGGATCACCTGCGCGGTGAGGCGCTCGGCGAAGAGCGGATACGGGCCGTCGGTCTTGAAGCGGGCGGTGAGGTCGTCCACGACCTCGATGCTCTTGATCTTGACGTGGTTGCCGCGGGCCGTGAGCTTGTTCTCGGGGTTCAGCACGCGATCGAAGGTGGCCTTGACGTCGCGCGCCGTGAACGGCGACCCGTCGTGGAACTTCACGCCCTTGCGGAGCTTGACCTCCCACGTGGTGTCGTCGACCGCGCGCCACGAGAGCGCGAGCCCCGGCCCCACCTTGCCGGTCTTCAGATCACGCGCGGCGAGGTGGTCGAAGACGTGGTAGCCGAAGATGATGCTCTCGCGCAGGACCGAGTTCGGCGGATCCCAGTTCGGGATATCGCCCTGGACCGCGTAGATGAGGGTGTCGTCCTTCGTCTGGGCCGCGACCTCGATCGATGCCACGAGAGCAAGAGCGAGGGCGACGGGAAGGGCGAGGAAAAGCGCTCGGCGCATGACGTCCTCCTTGGGCGAGAAACGGGGCCCCTCAGCGAAGGCCAGATACTAGCGTAGAATTCGGCGCAGCGCACCACTCGGTGTCGAGGAGGGACGCATGAAGTACGGCCTGTTCACGATGCCTTCGCATCCGCCCGAGCGCGGCCTCTACGACGGGCATCGCTGGGATCTCCAGACGCTCCGCTGGGCCGACGAGCTCGGCTTCAGCGAGGCCTGGATCGGCGAGCACCACACCGCGCCCTGGGAGCCGCACCCGGCGCCGGATCTGCTCGTCGCGCAGGCGCTCATGGAGACCTCGCGCATGCGCATCGGGCCGGGCGGCTTCCTGATGCCGTACCACCACCCGGCCGAGCTGGCGAACCGCGTGGCGATGCTCGATCACCTCGCGCAGGGGCGTCTGAACTTCGGCGTCGCGGCGAGCGGGTTGCCGAGCGACTGGGCGATGTTCAACGTCGACGGCATGTCGGGCCAGCACCGCGAGATGACGCGCGAGGCGCTCGACATCGTCCTGCGGCTCTGGGGCGACGAGCCGGAGTTCGATCACAAGGGCAAGTACTGGCACGTCACGAAGACGGGCACGATGCTCGACACGCTGCGGCCGCACATCATGCCGTTCCAGAAGCCGCACCCGCCGATCGGCGTGGCCGGCGTGAGCAAGGGCTCCGACACGCTGAAGCTCGCGGGCGAGCGCGGGTTCTGGCCGATGAGCCTCAACCTGAATCCGACCTACGTCGGGAGCCACTGGGAGTCGGTCGAGCAGGGCGCCGCGCGCAGCGGCCGCACGCCGAAGCGGGCGGACTGGCGCCTCGTGCGCGAGGTGTTCATCGCCGACACCGACGCGGAAGCGATGCGGCTCTCCGCCGGCGGCATGATGGGCCGGATGATGCGCGAGTACTTCCTGCCGCTCCTCGCGTCGTTCCAGTTCACCGAGTTCCTGAAGCACACGCCGGACGTGCCGGACTCCGACGTCACCCCCGAGTACTGCGCGCGGCACAACTGGCTGGTGGGCTCGCCGGACACGGTGGCGAACCGGCTGCACGAGATCTACGAGGAGGTCGGCGGCTTCGGCCACCTGCTGCTGTTCTGCTTCGACTACTCGGAGAACCCGCAGGCGTGGCGGCACTCGATGGAGCTGCTCGCGCGCGACGTCATGCCGCGCTTCGAGACGCTGGTGCCGAAGTAGGGGTCACGCGCCCGAGCCGGCTGCGCAGCACGCTGAGCGCGACGCGCAGCCCCACCGGCAGCCCGTCCTCGTTCATCTCGAACTCGGGCGCGTGGTGCGGCACCTCCCGGCCGTGGGTCGGCGCGATGCCCACGCGGAAGTAGCAGCCCGGGCGCTCGCGCAGGAACAGGCCCATGTCGTCGCTGGCCATGACGCGATTGCCTTCGATGACCGCGGCCTCGCCCAGCTCGTCCGCGGCGCAGCGGTGCACGAGCGCGGTCTCCCGCTCGGGATTCACGACCGGCGGGCAGCCCATGGTCAGGTCCACCTGCGCGTCCGCGCGGTAGGCGCGGGCCATGTCCGTCGTGAACGACTGCAGGCGTCCGAGCATCTGCTCGCGCACGCTCATGTCGAACGTGCGCAGCGTGCCGCGCATGACCGCCTTGTCGGGGATGATGTTGTTCTTCGTGCCGGCGAGGATCTGTCCCACCGACAGCACCACCGTCTCCTTCGCCGCCACTTCCTTCGAGACGAGGCTCTGCATGCCGATGAGGATGTGCGCGGCCGCCGTCATCGGGTCGACGGAGAGATGCGGATACGCGCCGTGGCCGCCCTTGCCGGTCACCTCGATCGTGAAGCCGTCGCCGGACGCCATCGTCGGCCCGCTCCGCACGTTGACGAGGCCGGTCTTGTCCTGCGTGGTGAGGTGGAGGCCGTAGATCTCGTCGACGCGCGGATTCTCGAGCACGCCCGCCTCGATCATCGGCTTGGCGCCGGACAGGAGCTCCTCGGCGGGCTGGAAGATGAAGACCGCGGTCCCCGGAAGCTCCGCGCGGCGCGCGGCCAGGATCTCCGCGGCGGTGATCGCGATGGCCGTGTGACCGTCGTGTCCGCACGCGTGCATGACGCCCGGCGTGCCGGACGTGAACGGCGCCTGGAGCAGCTCGGTCAGCGGCAGCGCGTCGATGTCGGCGCGCCAGGCGATGGTCTTGCCCGGCTTGTCGCCGCGCAGGATGCCGACCACGCCGGTCTTCGCGATGCCGGTCTTCACCTCCAGCCCTGCCGCGTGCAGCCGCTCCGCGATGATCTGCGAGGTGCGCGTCTCCTTGAAAGAGAGCTCCGGATGGCGATGAAAGTCGCGCCGCAGCGCCACCATCGACGGGAGCCGCTTCGCGACCTCGTCACCCCACGATCCCTTGGCGGTCATCGCACGAGGTCTCCTTTGAATGCCTCCCAGAAGCGGGCGGCGAACGTGAGCGACGTGTCGATGTCCTCGTCCAGCAGGTAGCCCGCGGCCACCAGCGCGGTCGCCGCCTCGCGCACGCGGGCGAGGTAGTCGTCGCGCGAGCGATAGCGCTCGGCGATCGACGGGCGCGGGTCGCCCGTCCGGTCGCGGTCGGCGCGCGTCTTCGCGAACGGCAGCGTGGCGCCCGCGAAGTAGAGCATCTGGTCGGCGCCACCGATCTCCGGATGGCGCAGGTTCCAGCCCGTGACGGTGACCAGCGGCACCGCCACCTCCGGCATCGCGATGCCGGCGCGCTCGTTGCCGTCGTCGTCCACCGCGCTCACGCGCGTCCCGTACGTCGGCCCGTCCTTCGGCGGCAGCGTGGTGAAGTCACGTCGCTGCGGCCGGTCGTGATGGATCGGATAGCGCGCCCCCGGAATGCGCTCGAAGAACTTGCCGAGATCGGATGGGTCGACCGCCGTGCCGTCTCCGATGCGCGGCACGCGGCTCGGCGGCGGCGGCGTGCCGTCGGCCGCCCAGCGGTCGAGGTGCACGAGCAGCGCGCGCAGGCCACGGCCGTAGTTCACGACGTTGCGAAGGTGCTGCGAGCGCTCGATGAGGCCCCGCGGATCCGCCGCGACCGGCACGGTGTCCGAGGGCGGCCAGATGCCGGTGCCGTGCTCGGTGCCGGTGAAGTGATAGACGCGCACGTCCGGGCCCGGCTCGTGGTCGCGCATGCCCGCGGGATCCGTGTGGATCAGCGACGCGTCGCCGCGGTGGTACTCGAACGAGGTGTTCGTGTAGAAGACCTTGAGCCCGCCGCGCGGCTCCACGTGCGTCGGCTCCAGGTGGTCCATCATCGACGGCCGGTCCTTCGAGTTCTGGCCGAACCGGTCGTTGAACTCGCCGAGCATCGCCCCCGCGACGTTGGCGATCACGCCGTCGAACGCGCGGCGCCCCGCCTCGTCGACGTTGATGTCGTGATGGACGAGCGTGCGCAGGAGCCGCCCGGTCTGCGACCGCCCGTACGCGTGCGCGCGCTGCACGACGCCCGGCGCGGGATTGCCCTCGGCCGCGCCCCCGTACTTCATCCACGCGGCGGCGTCCCGCAGCGCGGCCATGCCGAGGCCGAGCACCTTCGCGCCCACGGCCGTGTACACGCACTGGTAGATGCGGCCCTTGGTGAAGCCGCCGTCGAGGGCGATGTGCCGCCGGTCCCGGAACCGCCACTGCTCGCGCGGAATCACGGTGATCTCGCCATCGAGCTGATCGCGCACGACCAGGACGGCGTCGGGCTGATCGAGATCGGCCGCGTCGTAGGCCTCGTGGCCGCGGTCGGAGAGCATGAACGCGTCGACGTCGACCGGCGCCTGCATCTGCACGTACACGCGCCCGGTGAGGCGGCCGCCGCTCGCGTCGAGCGCCTCCGGCGCGTACAGGCGCAGGAGGCCGGGAACGTCCGGCGGCAGATCGCTCTGCCAGCCGCACGACAGCACCATCCAGCCGTGGCGCATCAGCCAGCCGTCGCCGGCGTCGACCGGCGGATTCGGATCCGCGCCGGGGACGAAGGTCGGCCGCGTGGCGTGGTTGAAGTTCGGCATCGACACGGCGTTGCCGCGGTTGACGACGTCCACCAGCACGCGCCCGCTCGCCTTCGCGCGGTCGACGGGCAGCAGGAGCGACACGTCGGCGGCGAAGGCGACCCGCCCGCTCTCGCGCGGCGCGCGCGCGAGGTCGGTGATCGCACGATTGCTCGCGTGCGTGCGGATCGACCGTGAAGTGGAGGCGCCCCTTCAGCTCCTCGTACGGCCCGACGGCGCCGAACGGACGGCCGTCGGCGAGCGGGCGGCGCAGCGTGACCTCGAAGCGGGTGACGGGCATATACGGGCTCCTTTTGAACATGGGGGCCCCACAACTGAGGACCCCCAAACCCCCTTTGAACATGGGGGCCCCACAACTGGAGGACCCCCAAACCCCCTTTGGATCGACGGGGCCCTGCCGGGGACCCTGCGCGGGGCATTGTACGGGAGGCGGGTGCTACGGCGTGTGGCGGCCCCCGCGGGCCGCCGGGGCCCAGGCGGCTCTCCTTGAACACCGCGCGGATCCAGTCGATCACGCGCCGGACGCGGGGGACGGCCCGCAGGTCGGGATGGACCAGGAGCCAGTAGTCGGCCTCGAGCTCGGTGATGGGCGGCGTCACCCGCACGAGCGTCGTGTCGGCGTCGCCCGACGAAGCACGGCAGGAGCCCGAGCCCGGCGCCGGCGCGGATCGCCTCGAGCTGGAGCGCGATCCGCGACGCCCGCACGCGCGGCGTGCGATCACCGAGCTTCTGTGCGAGCCACGCCATCGAGCGGAAGGACTCGTGGGGCGCGTCGTACGCCACCCACGCGCAGCGGCGCCAGCGCGCGTCGGTCCTCGCCTCCGGATGCGCGTCGACGTACGCGTGCGCGCGCCGTAGATGGCCGGCATCAGCGAGCCGAGGCCGATGCGGATGAGCCGGCCGCGCGCCGGCAGCCCGTGCTTGATGTAGAGATCCGCTTCGCGACGCTCGAGATCCGGATCCTGATGGCTCTCGGCGAGTGAGATCGTCAGATCGTCGTGCGCGTCGGCGAGCTCCGCGAGGCGCGGCGCGAGGAACCGCGCCACCCACTCGCCGGCCACGACGCGCACGCCGCCGCCGGCCTCGGGGCCGAAGGCCGCGCGCCGCCGATCGATCGCCGTCGCGGCGTCGGCCATGCTCTGCGCCATCGGGAGGAGGTCCTGGCCTTCGCGGGTCAGGCGATGCCCGTCGGGCGTCCGCTCGAACAGGCGCGCGCCGACGCTGCGTTCGAGCTGGTGGAGGTGGCGACCGACCGTCGGCTGGCCGAGGCGCAGCGCACGGGCCGCGCGGCGCAGGCTCCCCGCCTGCGCGACGGCGAGGAACACCCGCAGGTCGTCCCATTGCACGCGAGGAGCTTAGCAACACCCCATCCGCCCGCCTCGAATCCGGAGCGCCCCGCTCCACTTCTGGCGGCTCCCGGCGGCCGCCGGCCGGTGGTGGACTGGCCTCATCGTGAGGAGGACGACATGGGCGACAACGAGTACCTGCTGCACCAGACGGTGGCGTTCCGTCTCGGCGACGCGAGGGCGCGGGCGGCGCGCCGCGCGTCGCTCTGGCCTCGGGCCGCGTTGGGGGGTAGCTTAGGACGAATGTACCTGGACCCTCGGCTGCTCGCGTTCACGCGGGGTGTGCGCGGCCGCATCGCCGCCACCGTCGGACTCGGACTCCTGCAAGTGAGCGCGGGCATCGCCCGGCTCGCCCTGCTCGGCTGGCTCCTCGCCCGCGTGTTCGCGGGCGCGTCGCTCGCCGAGCTCACATGGCCGCTGGCGCTGACCGCCGCCGCGATCGTGCTGCGCGGCGCGCTGGAGTACGCGCGCACGGTCATGGCGCACCGGACCGCGGCGATCGTGCAGGCGCGCCTGCGCCAGGCGATCTACGACCACCTGGTCGCGCTCGGCCCCGCGCACGTCGCCGGGTCGCGGACCGGCGAAGTCATCGTCTCCATGGTCGAGGGCGTCACGCAGCTCGAGACCTACTTCGGCCAGTACCTGCCGCAGCTGGCGGTGGCGGCGCTCACGCCGGTCATGATCTTCGCGTTCGTCGCCGTCCTCGACCTGCCGATCGCGCTCGTGCTGCTGGTGGCCGCGCTGGTCACGCTGATCGCGCCGGGCCTGCAGCATCGCAAGGACAGCCGCGCGAGCCTCGCCCGCTCGAAGGCGTACCGCGCCTTCGCCGCCGACTTCCTCGACTCCATCCAGGGGCTCGCCACGCTGAAGGCGTTCGGGCAGAGCGGCGAGCGCCGCAAGCTCCTCGAGACGCGCGGCTGGCAGCTCTTCCAGAGCACGATGTGGGTGCTCGGCACCAACACGATGGGTCGCGGCATCACCGACATGGGCATCGCGATCGGCGCCGCCGTCGCCCTCGGGTGGGGCGCGTACCGCGTCGCCGCCGGGCAGATGGAGCTCTGGGTCGCTGCTCGTGATCCTCATGCTGGGCGTCGAGGTGTTCCGTCCGCTGCGCGAGCTGCGGATCCTCCTCCACAACGGCATGCTCGGGCTCTCCGCCTCGCAGGCGATCTTCACGCTGCTCGACGCGCAGCCGATGGTGCGCGACGACGCAGGCCGCGGCCCTCGGGCGCCGCGCTGGCGCCCACGGTGGAGTTCGACCGCGTGACGTTCGCGTATCCGGGCGGCCGGCGCGCCGCGCACGAAGGCCTGAGCTTCGCGGTCGCGGCCGGGGAGCGCATCGGGATCGTGGGACCGAGCGGCGCCGGGAAGTCCACGGTCGCGCGCCTGCTGCTGCGGCTCCACGATCCGCAGAGCGGAACGCGTGCGCGTCGGCGGCAAGGACGCGCGCACGCTCACGCTGGACGAGCTCCGGAGCGTGATCGCGGTCGTCAGCCAGGACACCTATCTCTTCCACGGCACCGTCGAAGACAACCTCCGCATGGGCAAGCCGGGCGCGACCGCCGACGAGCTCGAAGCCGCCGCGCGCGCGGCCAACGCGCACGAGTTCATCGCGAAGCTGCCGCAGGGCTACCAGACCGTCGTCGGTGAGCGCGGCGTGCGGCTCTCGGGCGGCCAGCGCCAGCGCATCGCGATCGCGCGCGCGCTTCTGCGCGACGCGCCCATCCTCGTGCTCGACGAGGCGCTGTCCGCGGTGGACGCGGAGAGCGAAGCGGTGATCCAGGAAGCGCTCGACCGCCTGATGCGCGGCCGCACCACGCTCATCTTCGCGCACCGGCTCTCGAGCGTGATCGGCGCCGACCGCATCCTGGTGCTGGAGGACGGCCGCCTGGTCGAGAGCGGCCGGCACGACGAGCTGATGGACCGCCGCGGCGCGTACTCCCGCCTCATGGCGGGCCAGGCGCGCGAGAGCAGCCACGCCGACGCCGGCACGATCGCCGAGGCCGCGCTCGAGGCCGTCGCGACGAACGGCGACGGCGTCACGCGGCTGGCCGACGGCGGCTCGGCGGACGCGAGCACGCAGACGGCCACGCTCGGCTGGCGGCAGGTCATCGTCAACCTGCTCGGGATGGTGCGGCCCTATCGCGGGCAGTTGCTCGTCACGTTCGCGCTCGGGATCGCGCGGGTCGTCGCGTTGATCGGCGTCGGCGTGGTGAGCGCGCTCGTCGTCATGGCGCTCAAGGACGGCCGGCCGTTCGGCACGCTGCTCGTGGCGCTGGCCGTGGTGGCGCCGCTGGCCGGCATTCTCCACTGGCTCGAGTCGTGGCTCGCGCACGACATGGCGTTCCGCCTGCTCACGCACATGCGGGTCGACCTGTTCCGCAAGCTCGACGCGCTCGCGCCCGCGTACCTGACCCGGCGGCGCTCGGGCGAGCTGGTCGGCACCGCGACGCACGACGTGGAGCTCGTCGAGTACTTCTTCGCGCACACGATCACGCCGGCGTTCGTCGCCATCCTGGTCCCCGCCGGCGTCGTCGCGACGCTCATCGCGTTCGGATGGCCGATGGCCGTGGTGGTCGCGCCGTTCCTCGCGTGGGCGGGGCTGGGCCCGGTGCTGGGGCGCGCGCGCATCGATCGGCTGGGCTCGCGCGCCCGCGAGGCGACCGCGGAGCTCAACGCGTACGCGGTGGATTCCGTGCAGGGCCTCGCCGAGATCGTCGCGTTCCAGCAGGAGCGCCCGCGCGGCGTCGCGTTCGCCGCGCGCGCCCGCGCGTACGCCGAGGCGCGGCTCCCGTTCCTCGAAGACCTGACGCGCCAGACCGTGTTCCAGGAATCCGCCGCCGCCTTCGGCGGCCTCGCCGTCGCGCTCGCCGGCGCGGCCCTCGCGGCGAGCGGCCGCCTCGACGCGGGCATCCTGCCGCTGCTCACGCTGATCGTGATGTCCGCGTTCGTCCCCGTGTGGGAGATCGCGCAGGTCGGCCGCCAGCTCGCCGACACGCTGGGCGCCGCGCGGCGGCTGCACGCCATCGACACCGAGCCGGTGCTGGTCACGGACGGTCCCGGCGTGGCCACGAGCGTCCCCGGCGCGCCCGCGCTCGAGATGAGTCACGTGAGCTTCGTCTATCCGGGCCGCACGCGCCCGGCGCTCGACGACGTGTCGTTCACGATCCCGGCCGGCAGCACGGTGGCGCTCGTGGGCCCGTCGGGGGCGGGGAAGACCACGATCGCGGCGCTGTTCCTGCGCTTCTGGGATCCACAGGAGGGCGCGGTCAAGCTCGGCGGCCACGATCTCCGGCACTACGCGCTCGACGACCTCCGCGGCCGCATCGCGCTGGTGGCGCAGGACACCTATCTCTTCAACGACACGCTGCGGAACAACATCCTGATCGCGCGGCCGTCGGCCACGGAGCCGGAGATCGCGGCGGCGGTCTCGAACGCGTCGCTCGACGACTTCGTTCGCTCGCTGCCCGACGGGCTCGACACCATCGTCGGCGAACGGGGCGCGAAGCTGTCCGGCGGGCAGCGTCAGCGGGTCGCGATCGCGCGGGCGTTCGTGAAGGACGCGCCGATCCTCATCCTCGACGAGGCGACGTCACACCTCGACGCCGTGAACGAGCACGCGGTGCGCGAGTCGCTCGCGCTGCTGGCGAAGGCGCGCACCACGCTGGTGATCGCGCACCGCTTGTCCACGGTGCGCGACGCCGACCGCATCATCGTGCTCGATGGCGGCCGCGTGGCCGAGATCGGCGATCACGAGACGCTGCTGGCGCGCGGCGCCCTCTACACGCGCCTCGTCTCGCGGCAGCTCGCCGGCGCGAGAGCGCCGGCGACCGCCTAAACTCCGTACACCGCGGGCGCGCCGATGAGGGTGCGCGCGAGCTCGATCTCGCCGAAGTGCATCATGCCGTGCGCGACGCACACCTGCGCGAGCACGCGGCCGACCGTCATCTCGCCGAGCGGTCTGACGGTGACCGTGCGGTCGAGCGCGGCCGGATCGAGCGTGGCGAGGAACTCGTCGGTGCTCGCCCACACCTTCTGCATGTACTCGCGGAAGAGCGGGACGTCCTTGATGCGCAGCGCCTGCGCGTCCTCGGTCGACATGCCGGTGCCTTGCGCCACCGGCGGGAGGCCGAACTTCTCCGCGTAGCCGCCCTCGGTCCACAGGGGCGGGCGGCGGTTCTGGAGCACGAATCGCACGACGTTGTCCTCGGTGCGCACGACGTGCCACAGGCCCCACGCGATCGTGTTGGCCTTGGAAGGGCCGCCCGGCACCGCGTGGAGCTGCTCGGGCGTGAGGCCCGTGATCCCGCCGTCGAGCAGCGTCCGCAGCCGCTTCAGTTCCACCTGGATCAGCTCCACCGCCGTCATGCGCGCTCCTCCTTGGCGGCGATGATACCGTCAAAGCATCCCCGCTCGCCGGAGGTGCCGTCCCATGGGCCTCGCCTACATCGTCGTCGCCGTCCTCTCGGCCGCCGTCGCCGTCTTCGCGCTCCAGAACACCCAGCCGACGTCGCTCCGCTTTCTTGTCTGGTCGATCGACAGCATGCCGCTGGCGGGCGCGGTCCTCGTGTCGCTCGCCGCGGGACTCGTGCTCGCCGCCGTGCCGCTCTCCATCGTCAACTGGCGGCGACGCTCGCGCATCCGTGCGCTCGAGGCCAGGGTCTCCATGCTCGAGACCTCCCTCGCCACGCGCGACGCGCCGCGCTCGCCTCGCGTCCCGGCGCGCCCGCGCCTCTCCCGACGCCGCGTAGCGTCTGAGGACCTCGCTGGGGTGAGGCGGGCGGCGGCGGGGAGGGAGGCCCCGGGGGCCCTCTGACCCCCGACACGGTTTGGCGCGGTCCTGCCCTGACATATGTCCATCGAGCTCGCCAGCACGTGTCGAACCCGGCGCGGGGGACGGGTCAGAGGACCCCCGGGGCCTCCCTCCCCGCCGCCGCCCGCCTCACCCCAGCGTGCTGCCCATTCCCTATGTGGCTCGGCTGCGCCCACGGCCGCGAGTCGCACGCGGGTAGCGTAGGGCGACTTCGGTCAGGGTGAGGTCGCGCGGAGGTCGGCCGTCACCAGCGCCGAGCCGGTGCGGCGGACGACGTCGATCAGCGCGGCGATGTCGGACTCCGTCGTGCCGTAGTGGAGGATGCAGGCTCGCAGCGCGAAGCGACCGTGCACGGTCGTGTTCGTCAGGAATGCGGCGCCCTCGCTCTGGAGTCGTTCCATCAATTTCTTGTTCAACGCATCCAGGCTTGGGTCGTCGCCGCGGAGGGCGGGAGGAGCGTAGCGGAACGCCACGATCGACAGCGTCACCGGGGCCAGGCGCTCGAGGTCCGGGGTCGCGTCGATCAGCGCGGCCAGGTCCTGCGCGAGAGCCAGGTGATGGTCGATCAACGCGGTCACGCCGTTGCGGCCGAGGTGCTGCAGGACCATCCAGAGCTTCAGCGCGCGGAAGCCGCGCGTTTGCTGGACGCCGTACTCGGAGAACCACGGGAGGCCGCCGAAGCCTTTGCCCTCCTCGGTCCTCAGATACGGAGGGACCAGGCTGAACGTGTCGCGGAGGAGCGCGCCGTCGCGGACCAGGAGGCAGCCGCACTCGACCGGGACCGAGAGCCACTTGTGCGGGTCGAGCGCGAGCGAATCGGCGCGCGCCATCCCCGTGTAGCGCGCCTCCTGTCCGATCGAGAGGATGCCGAGCGCGCCGTACGCGCCATCGACGTGGAACCAGATCCGCTCCTGCGCGCAGACGTCGGCGATCTCGTTCAGTGGATCGATGGCGCCCGTTCCGACCGTGCCCGCGCTCGCGGCGACGCAGAACGGGAGATCGCCGGCGCGCCGGTCGCTCGCGATGGCGTCCCGGAGCGCCGTCACGTCCATCCGGAACTCGTCGTCGTGCGGGATCGTCCGGATCGCCGACGCGCCGAAGCCCAGCAGCTCTGCCGCCTTGTGCAGGCAGCTGTGGCCTTCCGCCGTGACGTAGACACGCAGCCGCGGATGGTTGCCCTGCATGCCCTCGGCGCGGACGTCCCAGCCGTGCGCGGCCGTGATCCGGCGGCGCGCGGCCGCGAGGGCGACGATCGTCGCGACCGAGGCGCCGCTCACCAGCAGGCCCATGCTGCCCGTGGTCGGGAAGCGCACCAGCTCCATCAGCCAGCGCACGGCCGCGCGCTCGACGTAGATGGCGGCGTGATCGCCGCCCGCGCAGCTCGGATTCATCGCGGCCGCGAGGAGGTCCGCGAGCACGCCGACCGGCGCCGGCGGCGAGTTCACCCAGCCGAAGAAGCGTGGGTGACCGTTGCCCATCACGTGCGGGAGCACGGCCTCCCGGAAGAGGTCGAGGATCGCGCGCGGGTCCTGGCCGTCGTCGGGCAGCGGCTGCTCGAGCAGGCGGCCACGCTCCTCCGGCGTCATCGGGGTGAACACGGGACCGTCGGGCACGCCGCGCAGATGGTCGTGCGCGAGGTCGGCGGCGGCGAGGGCGAGCTGGCGAAACGCGTCGCGGTCGATGGCCGGGGCGTCGCTCATCGTCGTGTCCCTTCGGGCGGGCGGTGGCGCGCGTGCGCCCGATCGCCCGCCACGTCCATGGCGAGGTAGTACACGCACGGTCGCGCGCCAGGGTTGGCGAACGCGTGCAGACAATCGCCGGCGTAGTAGATGCTGTCGCCGGCGCGCAGCGTGTGAACGGCTCCCGTCGAGGGTGAGGCGCAGCGTGCCGCGCTCGACCGCGAGGTACTCGCGCGAGCCCGGCGCATGCGGAGAGAAGGCGCCCGCGTCGACGCCGGCGTCGATGGTCGTGCGCATCAGCTCGAACTCGACGCCCGGCAGGACCGGCGAGAGAACGCGACGCTCCCAGCCGGCGCGGTCCCGCGCGACGTCCTGCTCGTCGTGGCGCAGCACCACCACGCGCCCGGCGCGTTCCTGGCCGAGCAGGCGCGCGATGCTGGTGTCGAGCCCGGTCGCGATGCGGTCGAGGACGAGGACGGTGGGGGCCTTGGCGCCCCGCTCCACCGCCGAGAGCATGCTGCGGCTCACCCCCGCCCTCGCGGCCAGCTCGTTCAGCGAGAGGCGCCGCCGGTCCCGCTCGCGCCGGATGCGCTCGCCGAGCGTCGCGAGGTCGAGGCCGGCCATCGATTCCACCATAGTGGAATACTGTACACGAAAGAGCCTACAGCCGCGGGGAGGCGAGCGCGCGCGCCGACTACCGGCGCGGCCAGGCCGGCGGCGATGACGCGTGGCGGCGCCCGCGGTGAACGCGAAGGTGCCGAACAGCGCCTGGGCCGCGGCCGCCACGACCGGGGGCGAGGCGTCGCGCGTGAGGCCCGAGGCGCCGGCGATGATCGCGCAGAGCGCGACGCCGAACGCCACGCCGAAGAGCTGCGCGTTCGGGACCAGCGCCGCGGTCGCCTCTTCCTCGTCGGGACGCGCGGAGCCGAGCATGACCGCGCCGATGTGCGGCCAGCAGGTCCCGATGCCCGGTCGCCTTCGACCAGGATCGCCGCGGCGATGGCCGCGATCGGCCCCGGGCCCATGACGACGAAGAGGCCGACGAGCCCGAGCGTCATCAGCAGCGGGCCGGTGACGATCGCCGCCCGCGCGTGACCAGCCGAGAGCCGCGACGACACGATCGAGGCGCCCGTCCACGAGAGCGCATGACCCGCGAAGACGTAGCCCGCGCCGACCGGCGAGAACCCGTGCAGCACCTGGATGAGCAGCGGCCCGAACACGCCGAACGGCGTGGTGGACAGGCCGAGGAGGAAGATCACCCAGAACCCCTGGCCCGACCGGGCGCCGCAGCGACAGCATCCCCGACGGGAACAGCCGCGCGGCCGCGCGCGCTGTCGAGGACGAGGGCGACCGCGATCAGGCTCGCGGCGGCGCCGATGAGCAGCACGCGCGACGCCAGCTCCGCGACGTTGCCCACCGAGGCCAGGCACAGCGACGGCCGCGCAGATCAACAGGAGCCGTCCGAACGGGAAACGCCTCGTCCTTCGCGTGGCGGCGGCGGCCCGCGGGAAGCAGGCGCGCGGCGAGCGCGGCGGTGACGATGACCACCGGCACCATCGACAGGAACGCCCAGCGCCAGTGGCCGTACTGCGCGAAGAGACCGCCGACGAGCGGGCCCATCAGCGCGGCGACGCCCCACGCGACCGACACCGTCGCGAGCATGCGCGGCCAGAGACGCGCCGGGAACACCTCGCGGATGAGGCCGTGGACGACGCCGCTGATCATGCCGCCGCCGATGCCCTGGATGCCGCGCCCCACGACGAGCGCGATCATCGCGGGCGCGAGGCCGCACAGGACGCTGCCCGCGACGAACACGGCGGCAGCCGCGATCGAGCCCGGCGCGCAGGCCGAGCCGTCGCGCCACCGCGGAGCTCGACGCGCTGCCGAGGATGGACGCCACGGAGTTCGCCATCGTCGCCCACGCGTAGAGCGCGAGACCGCCGATGTCCTGCACCACCGACGGCAGCACGGTCGCGGTGATGAAGAGGTTCAGGGCCGGCACGAGGATGGCGAGGAGCACCACGGCCGCCGCGACGCCGTGCCCGCTGCCGAAAACCTCCGCGCCAGGCGACGTGCGCGGCGGCGCTCATGCGGCGGATTCTAGCGTCCGTGGACCTCGTGCAGCACGCGAGCGATCGTCAGCGCGCGACGGGGGCGCCCCCGGCGCCGTTGACCACGCGGATCTCGCGCCGCGGGACCGCCATGCCGATGCCCCGCCGGCGGAATTCCTCGATCAGCGCCTGGTAGATGTCCCCGTCCACGGCGCCGAAGTCGGCGCCAGCGACCCAGGGCCCGACGTTCACGCGGATGCCGAAGTCACCGACGGCGCCCACGCCGATCATCGGCGCCGGATCCCTCAGCACGCGCGGGTTGCGGCCGAGCACGTCCTGCACCACTTTCGTCGCGGCCGCGACGTCGGCGGTGTCCGCGAGGTTCACGGTGATCTTGAGCTGGCGAATCATGCCGTAGTTCTGGAGGATCTCGCCGACGATCTTGCGGTTCGGCACGATCACGCGCGAGTGATCCGCGTGCAGGAGCACGGTGGCCGAGAGATCGATGCTGTGCACCTCGCCCTCCACGCCCGCCACCGCGATGTACTCACTGACGCGGAACGGCTTGGTGAAGATGATCGTCAGCCCCGCCACGATGTTGCTGAGCACGCCCTGGAACGCCAGACCGACGCCGAGGCCGGCGACACCGAGGCCGGCCACGAGCGGCGCGATCTGGAAGCCCAGCCGGTCCAGCGCCACCATGGCCGCGAGGAGCAGGACGAGCACGCGCGCGACCCGGGAGAGCAGGGCGCGCATCGGCGGCTCCATGGAGCCCGTCCGCAGCCGCCGCTCGACGAGCGAGCCGATCCAGCGGGCGGCCATGAAGCCGACCAGCATGATGACGAGGGCGCCGAGGACCTGGAAGCCGTAGCGGATCACGAGGTCTTCGATGAGCGTCTTGGGCGGCATGGCATCTCCTCCGTCCGGGCGATGTGACGGCGGGAGTCCGCCCGGTGGCCCGATTGTAGGCCGTGTCGCAACCCGGTGACGAGAGGTACACTCTGAGCCCCATGCCACGCCCACGGACGGTCGGGATCACGGCGGCGGTCGTTCTCGTCCTCCTCGTCGTTGGCCTGGTCATCGCCCTCCCGCTGATCGTCCGCCGCGTGGCCGTCGATCGGCTCACGCAGATGACGGGGCGGACGGTGAGCCTGCACGCGGTCGGCCTCAACCTCTTCACCGGTCGCGTGGCCCTCGACCGCTTCCGCATCGCGCAGCGCGGCTCGACCGATCCCGCCCTGGAGCTCGAAGGGCTCGAGGTGCGCGTCTCCATTCCTTCGCTGCTGACGAACCACGCGCGCGTGAAGAGCCTCACCATCACGGCGCCCCGCCTGCACGTGGCGCGGTTGACGGAGACGGAGTTCGACTTCTCCGATCTCCTCGCGCTGATCCCGCCGGCGGACCCGAACGCGAAGCCGTCGACGCGCACGATCTCGATCGACCGCATCGTGCTCTCGTCCGGCGCGGTGATGGCGCGGGACGACGTGACGAAGACGTCGTGGAAGCTCGAGGATCTGACGATCGACGGCGCGTCGCTGACGACGCGCGAGGCCCCGCCTGGCCGCTTGACCATGAAGGTGAAGCTCAACGGGACCCCGATCGCGCTGGACGCTCCCGCCGTCGATCTCGCCAAGGGCGTGGTCGCCGCCCGAGCGACGGTGGAGGGGTTCGATATCGCCCAGGTCCGCCCGTTCGTCCCGCCGACCGTCGGCGCATCTCCCGTCGGCGGCCGCGTCACGGTGGCGTTCGACGTCAAAGCGGAGAAGGCCACGCCGTCTCCGCGTGTGTCGATCGCGGGTGACGTGCGCCTGGATGACGTGGCGCTCCTCATGGCGAACGCGAGCGATCCATTCGTGAAGGTGGGCCGGATCACCGTGAAGATCAAGGAAGCCCAACCCCTCGCCGGCGTGGTGACGCTGGAGACGATCACGATCGAGGGCGCCGACGTGAAGGTGAAGCGAGATGCGCAAGGCCGCATCGACGTCCTGGCGCTCGCGCAGCCTCCCGCGTCCGCCGCGTCTCCGCGCCCCGGCCGTCCCCGCCCCACCCGCCGCTCCGGGCCATCGAACGTTCACGGTCCGCGTGAACGAAGTGGCGCTGCGCGGGACGACGGTGACGCTGAACGACGAGACCGTGAAGACGTCGCTGCAGCTGAGCGACGTGACCGCGACGGTGAGGGACGTCGTGTGGCCGGGCGAGACCCCGCTGGCGTTCGACGTGGCGACCGGGCTACCGGGCGCGGGCCGGCTCGTGGCGAAGGGCAGCGCGACGCTGCAGCCGGTGACCGCCGACTTCACGATGTCGATGCGCGGCGCGCCGATCACGCCGTACCAGGCGTACATCCCGATTCCCGGGCGCGTGGTGGGCACGTTCAACGGCGAGAGCCACCAGCGCATCTCGATGGCGGACGGCAAGCTCGTGATGGCGGTGTCGCAGGGCAAGAGCTGGGTCGAGGGCCTGGAGCTGCGCGAGCCGACGGGGACGGCGGCGCCGGTGAAGATCGCGCGCGTGGCGATCGACGGGATCGACTTCACGCATCCGGGCCGCGCGGCCGCGAAGACGATCACGGTGACGAAGCCCCAGTTCCGCATCGAGCGCGACGAGCACGGGGTCATGAACCTGAAAAAGCTCTTCGCCGCCGAGACGCCACCGATCACGACCACGCGCACGACGGCCCCCGTGACGCCGGCCGCGCCGCCGCGGGCGGACGAGCCGATCCTCGCGCTCAAGACGCCGATGCCGCTCGAGATCGGGGCGATCGTGATCGAGGACGGGGACGCGCGCTTCCTCGACCGCACGACCAAGCCCGCGTTCTCGGAGACGCTCACGCGGCTCGCGGTGCGCGTGGACGGGCTCTCGAGCCAGCCCGGCCGGCGCGCGAAGCTCGCCGTGCAGGCGATCGTCGGCGCCGACTCGGCCCTGGATCTCAAGGGCGAGATCGCGCTGTTCGGCGAGCTCTACGCCGACGTGCAGGGCGAGATGCGCCGGTTCACGCTGCCGACCGTGAACCCCTACGCCGACACGGCGATCGCGTGGATCATCGAGAAGGGGACGCTCACGACGCGATTCCACTACACGGTCGAGCGCAACCAGCTCACCGCGACGCAACGAGATCATCGTCGAGAACCTGCACGTGGCACGCTCGCGCGCCGACGACGAGGTCCAGCGGCGCATCGGGTTGCCGCTCGGCATGATCGTGGCGCTCATCACGGACTCGAACAACAGCATCCGCGTGAACCTGCCGCTCAGCGGCACGCTCCAGAGCTGGGCCGCCGACCTGAGCGACGCGATCTGGACGGTGGTGAAGAACGTCGTCGTCAACATCGTGTCGGCGCCGTTCAAGGCGATCGGCCGTCTCTTCACGGGCAAGGGCGACACGATCGAGTCCCTGGCGGTCGACCCGGCGCGCTTCTCCGCCGGCAGCGCCGCCGTCGCGCCCGACGCGGAAGGACATCTGACGAAGGTGGCCGACTTCCTGCGGCGCTCGCCGGCGATCACGCTCACGCTGGCGCCGGTCACCACGCCCGCCGACACCGAGAGCCTGCGCGCGCAAGAGCTGGCGGCGCGGCTTCAGCAGGTGCAGCGCGAGAAGAAGCTGAAGGACCTCGACGCCGCCATCGCGGACGAGTTCGCACGCGTCTTCCCGGGCGAGGCGCCGCCGAAGACGGCGGAGGAGCAGCTGGCCCGCCTGCGCGCGCACGAGGACGTTCCTCCCGGCCGCGCTGGACCAGCTCGCGATGCGGCGGCTCGAAGCGATCCGCGACGCGCTCGCGATCAGGGAAGGCATTCCGGCCGCGCGGCTCCTCGCCGGTACGCCGACGGCGTCGACGTCCGGCGAGGGCCGCGTCGAGTTCAAGATCGGGCAGTGACGTTGGGCCATGCAGCCCCCTAACGCTCGAGCGAGGTCAGGAACTCCTTGAGCGCGGGCGCCCACTTCCGCCAGTCGGTGCCGCTCGCGCTGTGGCCGAACTCGGTGTCGATCTCGACGTACGTCGCGTCGACGCCCGCCTTCGCGAGCTTGTCCATCACGCCCGGCGCGATCGACGGAGGAAACAGCTTGTCCGTGCGCGAGAGCACGTAGAGGACGCGCGCGCGGATCTTCGTGAGCTCGGCCTCGGCGTCGAACCGGACCGCCGCCTTCCGGAGCGCCACCATCGAGTTCGGGTCGAACTGCTTCGCCCACGTCGCCGCCATCGTGCGGATCCGCGCCTCGCGTTGAGCCGGGTCCGCGATGGTCGCGGCCTGGATCTCGTTCTGGCCGTAGCGCATGAGCGTCTCGAAGCGCATCGTCGTCAGCGTGGCCGGGATCCCCCCGCGGTCGTAGTGCCAGCCGCCGTTCCAGCCCGGGTCCTGCGCGAAGCGGTCCACCAGCGTCTTCACCGCGGCGTCACCGCCCGATCCCTTCGGGGCCGTGACCACCGGCACCACGCCGTCCATGAAGTCTGGATACTGGATCGCCCACTGGAAGGCCTGATAGCCGCCGAACGAGGGGCCCGCGACCGCCACGAGGTGATGGACGCCGAGGCCGTCGAGGAGCAGCCGCTGGGCGCGCACCATGTCGCGCAGCGTGATCGTGGGGAAGTCCGGGCCGTAGCGCTTGCCGGTCGCGGGATCGATGCTCGCGGGCGCCGTGGAGCCGTACGACGAGCCGAGCATGTTCGACGAGACGACGAAGTAGCGGTTGGTGTCGATGGTCTTGCCGGGACCGATCAGCCCGTCCCACCATCCGGGAGCGCCCGTCGGCGTGTACGTGCCGGCCGCGTGGTGGCTCGACGTGAAGCCGTGCGTGATGAGGATCGCGTTGCGGCCGTTGCGCGCGAGCGTGCCGTACGTCTCGAACGCCAGCGTCATTTCTTGCAGCTTCTGGCCGCTCTCCAGCTCGAACCCGTACGCCGTGAAGCGCTGATTCACGACCGCCTCCATGGAGTGGCCGCCGATGGCGGCGCTGCCGTTGCCGATGGGCGCCGGCGCGGTGACGCAGCCGGCGAGCGTGATGAGGACGAGGATCGGGAGCACCCAGGCGCGGATTGCCACGGCGACACCTCCATCGGATCGCCGAGACGGTAGCACAGTCCTCGGGGTCCGCGGCGGTCGCGGGCGTGATCCTCTAGCTGATCGTGACCCGATAGCGGAAGGGGCTGTGCTGGCCGCCCAGCGTCAGCTCGGTGGTGCCGCGCCGAAGCTCCGCGCGCTGCGTCCCGCCGTTGCCGATCTTCTGATAGCCGACCACCGTGCCGAGGCGGCTGCCGCGGTCGATGACGAACACGCGATCGCCCGCCCGCGTGATGACGCAGTGGTTTCGGGACACGTGGAACGGCGGCATGTCGCGCACGCTCAGGTCGTTCACGCTCAGCACGTCACCCGGGACGGTGACCCGGCCGATCCGGAACGGGAACCGGTCGATGATCCGCGGCTCGCCGCCCAGGCTCGCGAGCGCTTCGCCGGTCCCTCCCTCGAGGCACACGCGCGTCGTGGCGGCGGTCGGCGCGCAGTCGGTCACCTGGTGAGCGACCACCGTGTCGCGTGAGTGGCTCGACTGATGCGCGAGGTCGTGGACGAGCGCGTTCAGGCCGCGCACGCGATCGCAGAGCACCCGGATCAGCGGGATGAGCGACGCGGGATCCGTCCGCCACATCGTCTCGAACTCGTCGCGGTTGATCACGCCGACCTCGACGTCGGTCAGCGCCGTCACCGTGGCCGAGCGCGGCTGGTCCGTGACGAGCGCCATCTCCCCGAAGATGTCGCCGGGCCCGAGCGTGCGCAGCCGCTGGTCCCCGCGAGACACCGCGACCTGTCCCATTTCGACGAGATAGGCCTCGGACGTCTCGCCGCCCTCGACGAGGATGGCTTCGCCGGCGCGGTAGACGCGGTGCTCCATAGGCTGCCATCGGCACGGCGGGTCCGCAGCTTGAGGCTCGGATGTCCGGTACCATCGCCTCGTGCGTGAGGTGACGATCGAGCCCACCTTCGAAAGCTGGCAGCGCGCGGCGCGCGCGCTGCTCCGCGACGACGTCAGTCCCGGAGACGTCGGGTGGCGAGAGGTCCCGGTGGACACCCTGCCGGCCGATCCCGCCGTGCCGAACCAGGAGCCCGCGATCCGGGTGCCGCGCGCCTTCGTGGATCTCGCGCGCGGCGTCGCCATTCATCGCGACCCGACGCGCTGGTCGCTGCTCTACGAGGTGCTCTGGCGGCTCGCGCGCGAGGGCCGTGCGCTGATGGCGCAGGGGGACCCGACGGTCGAGCGGCTCACGCGGATGGAGGCGGAGGTGCGCGAGAACCGCGCCGTGATCACCGCGGGCCCGTTCGTGCCGAGCGGCGGATCGATCGATGCGCTGCGCGCGGCCGCCGCGCGCTGCGCGGGGTGCGATCTCTCGCGTCACGCGACGCAGACCGTCTTCAGTCGCGGTCCCGCGGACGCGCGGATCGTCCTCGTCGGCGAGCAACCCGGCGATCAGGAAGATCTCAAGGGGGCGCCGTTCGTGGGCCCGGCGGGCGAGGTGCTCGATCGCGCGCTGGCCGAGGTGGGCCTCGCGCGCGAGACGCTCTACGTCACCAACGCGGTGAAGCACTTCAAGTTCACGCCGCGCGGCAAGCGGCGCATCCACCAGACGCCCGGTCCCGCGGACCTCGCCGCGTGCCGGCCGTGGATCGAGGCGGAGCTGGAGCTGCGTGCGCCCCGAGGTCCTCGTGTGCCTGGGCGCGACCGCGGCGCGCGCCCTCATCGGCCCCGCGTTCCGCTTGATGCAGCAGCGCGGCATCTTCCTCGACACGCGATGGTCCGCGCGCACGCTCGCGACGTTCCATCCGTCCGCCGTGCTCCGTGGTCAGGACGACGCGGAGCAGGCGCGGCTCTACGGTATGCTGCGCGACGACCTCAGGCTCGTCGCCACCACCACCTGACAGGAGACCCCATGAGCGAGAGCGACCTCTATCAGAAAGGCAGCGCGCTGCGCCGGCAGCTCCTCGGCGATGCCTACGTCGAGCGCGTGAACACCGCCACCTACGCCGATCCCGTCATGAAGAAGTTCATCGACGTCGCGACCGAGACGGTCTTCGGCGCGTTGTGGACGCGCCCGGGCCTGGATCTGAAGACGCGGACGCTCGTCTGCGTCATCACGGACGCGGCGACGGGACGCTTCCCCGAGCTGGCCATCCACGTCCGCATGGCGCTCCGCCAGGGCTGGACGGAGGACCAGCTGACGGAGGTCCTGCTCCACATGTCGGGCTACGTGGGCGTCCCGATCATCCGTGAATCACTGCTGACGGCGAAGGAGGTCTTCGCCGAGATGAAGGGCGAAGCGAAGAGAGTAAGACGAGCTCGAGTCACCGAACGCTGCCGAGACAGTAAGCGTAGGCGGCGACGGAGCACGCGTGGGCGGGGCGGGGGCGCCGGGAGCGCGCCGGGGACTCGCGCGCGACAGGTGCGCACGGGGGACGCGAGGAGCGAAGGACTCGCGGTGTCGAGGCACAGGACGGCGCGAGGCCCCGGGCCCGCCCTCCGCCCGCCCACGCGTGCTCCGTCGCTCGCGCTAGCGGACGCTGTCGAGGACCAGCTTCGCGAATCCGTCGAAGCTGGTCTTGTCGATCCAGCGCACGACCACGACGAGCTCGTGCTCCGGGTCGATCCAGATGACGTTGCTCCCGGCGCCGCGCGCGAAGAAGCTCGTCGCGGGCGCGCTCGGCGTCGGGATGCGGTCGGTGTTCAGCCACCACAGGAGCCCGTAGTGCGGGTTCAGCGCGCACGGCTCGCGGAGCGCGTCGATCCACGCCTGCGACACGATGCGCCGCCCGCCCCACTCCCCCCCGCGCTGCACGAGGAGGCCGGCGCGCGCGTGATCGCGTGTGGACATCCAGAGGCCGCCGCCCCAGTGCGAGCCGCCGGGCACCGACGGCAGGCGTCGCCCGTCGAGCTCGACCCACGCGTTGCGGTACGGCTCCCACGTCCACGTCGATGACGCATCGAGCGGGTCCATGACCTCGCGGCGCAGCACCTCGTCGAGGGGCTCGCGGAAGACCTGGAGGAGCGCCAGGCTCAGGCGGTTCACGCGGACGTCGTTGTACTCCCACAACGTGCCGGGCGCGCGCATCGGCCGGGGCGTGCCCTTCACGCCGCCGATGTCGCTCTTGCCGAGGTCGCGATTGTGGTCGATCGAGTCCGGCTTGTCGAAGAGCGTGCCCTGCCACTCGCTGGTCTGCTGGAGCAAGTGACGCCACGTGATCGCACGGTTCTGCGCAGAGTCGAAGCCGCCGTCGCGCACGGTGGCGCCGACCGGATCGTCGATGCGGAACAGCCCGCGGTCCACCGCGAGCCCGGCGAGGAGCGCCAGATAGCTCTTCGCGACGCTGAACGTCATGTCGGCGCGCGCGGTATCGCCCCATTCGGCCGCGAGATAGCCCCGGCGGATGACGACCCCGTTCGGGCCGCCCCGCGGACGCACGGGCCCGAGCACCTCGGACGAGGCCGGCTCATCGGCCACGCCCACATAGCGGCCGGAGCGCGTCAGGAAGTCCCGGGACCAGCTGGATTCGTGCTCGCGATGGTAGTGGGCGGCCGCCGCGAGACCGTGGGGAGAGAGGCCGAGGGCGGCGGGAGCACGCGCCTCCCACTCGTCACCGGGGACGTAGTTCATTGCGCTACCGTAGCACGCGGCTCCTGTACAATGCCTGCGCGATGGCGGATGCACCCCGGCGCAAGCCGGCCCCGAAAGTCGTGCTGCTCACGCCCGAGCGCGTGCTCGAGCGCGCGTCCCGCCGCTTTCTCGCCGAGCGCACGACCGCCTGCGTGAAGTGCGGCAGCGCCTTCATCGACCACGAGCCCGCGTTCATCCACTGCCGCTACTGCGGCGCCATCGCGCGTCTCGCCGACCGCTCGCTCGCCGCCCAGGAAGAGTTCGAGCTCCGCTCCGGCCTTCGCCTCGCGGTCTGAGCTAGGCCGCGCGTCCGAGGCGGCTGAGGATGAACGCGTAGTCGAACGCGATCTCGTGCAGGAGATCGTACCGGCCTGACGGTCCTCCGTGGCCGGCGTCGAGATCGATCTTGAAGAGGAGCGGCGTGTCGTCGTTCGTCTTCAACGTCCTGAGCCTCGCCACCCACTTCGCCGGCTCCCAGTACATCACCTGGCTGTCGTTGAACGACGTCCGCACGAGGATCGCGGGGTACGCGCGCGCGGCCAGGTTCGTGTACGGGCAGTAGCTCTTCATGTAGGCGTACTGCTCGGGCAGCTTCGGATTGCCCCACTCCTCGAACTCGCCGACCGTGAGGGGCAGGGACTCGTCGAGCATCGTGTTGATGACGTCCACGAAGGGCACGCGCAGGACCGCGGTGGCCGCCACGTCGGGCCGGAGGTTGAGGACCGCGCCGATCAGGAGTCCGCCCGCGCTGCCCCCCTCGATCGACAGCCGTTCGCGCGCCGCGTAGCCCTCGGCGACGAGGAAGTCGGCGGCCGCGATGAAGTCGGTGAACGTGTTGCGCTTCGCCATCATGCGGCCGGCGTCGTGCCAGCGCTTGCCGAGATCGCCGCCGCCGCGAATGTGCGCGATCGCAAAGCCGACCCCGCGCTCCAGCAGACTGAGCCGGTGGGACGAGAAGGTCACGGGGTAGGGGAACCCGTAGGCGCCGTAGCCCGCGAGCACCATCGCGCCGGTCCCGTCACGGGGCGCGTCGACCGGACGCACCAGCGAGATCGGCACGCGCGTGCCGTCCGGCGCGATCGCGTGCACGCGCTCGGCCCGGTAGCGGGCCGGATCGTAGCCTCCCAGCACCTCCTGCTGCTTCAAGAGCGTGAGCTGGCGTGTCCGCACGTCGTAGTCGTACACGGTCGCCGGCGTCACCATCGACTGGTAGCGGAAGCGATACGCGGTCGTCTCGAACTCGGCGTTCGGCTCGTCGCCGATGTCGTACGCCGGCTCGGGGAAGGCGATGTGATGCCAGGTGCCTTCGCGCCGGTCGGTCACGCGCAGGCGCGTCAGCCCGTCCTCGCGCTCGTGGACGACGAAGAAGTCGTCGAACACGTCGAGGTCCTCGAGCATCACGTCCTCGCGGTGCGGGATGATCTCGGTCCAGTGCGCCTTGCCGGGATCCGTCACCGGGGCGACGACGAGGCGGTAGTTCCGCAGCCCGTCGCCGTTGCTCCGGATGTAGAAGAGCCCGCCCGCGTGCTCCACGTGGTACTCGTGGTCCTTCTCCCGCGGCTGGAGCATCTGCCACACGCCGTCGGGCCGCGTCGCGGGAAGGAAGCGTGTCTCGGTGCTCGTGAAGCTGTACGACCCCGCGAACAGGAACGCCCGGCTGCGCGAGCGCCAGACGAAGAGCCGGAACAGCTCGTCGGTCTCCTCGTAGAGCAAATCATCCGCCGCCGCGCCCAGGCGGTGCCGCCAGAGCCGGTACGCCCGCTTCGCGTGGTCCTCGGTGACGTAGAACAGGACGTCACCCTCGGCGGACCAGGCCACCGAGCTCACCTTCTCGACCTGGTCGGGGAGAACCTCCCCGGTCACGAGGTCTTTCACGTAGAGCGTGTACTCGCGGAAGCCCGTGACGTCGAGCGTGTAGGCGAGCAGGCGGCCGTCGTCGTTGACCGCATAGGCGCCGAGATCGATGAACGGATGTCCGGCGCCGAGGGCGTTGAGGTCGATCGTGACCTCCTCCCGGCCCTCCGGCCCCGCCTTGCGGCAGTGGATCTGGTACTGCTTCCCCTTCTCGGTCCGGGAGTAGTAGAGCCAGTCCCCCCGCCGGTAGGGCACCGACTGGTCGTCCTCCTTGATCCGGCCCAGCAGCTCCCGGTAGAGGGCCCCCTGGAAGGCCTCCGTGGGCTTCATCACCCCGTCGGTATAGGCGTTTTCCGCGCGCAGGTGGGCCAGGACGTCCGGGTGGTCCTTCTGCCGAAGCCAGAAGTAGTCGTCCTGGCGTTTCTCGCCGTGGACGGCGTCGAGCTTGGGTACCCGCTTGGCCTCGGGTGGGGCGGGGAGGGGGGTCAGGCACGCCCTTCAGTCTACCAAGGACGTCAGGTACAGTCGGGCCCATGCCTCCCACCCCGGTGGCGGCGATGTTTCTGGCGCTGGCCATCGTCTCCAGCGTGTACTGGGGCTACGCGCTGCGCTGCGTCATTCGATTTCGGCGGCGCCGAGCCCCGATTGCCGCGTCGTTGCCGCCGGTCACGGTGCTCAAACCGCTGTGCGGAACACATCCCGCGCTCTACGAGAGCCTGCGGAGCTTCTGCGAGCAGGACTATCCGGAGTTCCAGGTGCTCTTCGGCGTGCGCGACCCCGCCGACCCCGCGGTCGACGTCGTCCAGCGGCTGATGGACGAGCACCGGGCGCTGAACCTCAAGCTCGTGGTGAACGAGCGCGACGTGAGCGTGAACCCGAAGGTCTCGAACCTGGTCGGCCTCTACGCGAACGCCGAGCACGACGTGATCGTGATCGCCGACAGCGACATCCGGGTGGGTCCCGACTACCTCCGCACCGTCGTCGCGCCGCTCGCCGAGCCGGGCGTCGGGCTCGTCACGTGCCTCTATCGCGCCGGAGGCACGGGACGGGGATGGGGCGCCCTCGCGCGCCTCTTCGTCCACGACTGGTTCTTTCCGTGTGCGCTCGTCTCGGCCGGCGCCCGCCTGCGCCACGCATTCGGCGCCACGCTGGTGCTGCGGCGGGGGAGCCTGGACGCGATCGGCGGCTTCGAGGCGGTGGGGCCCTACCTCGCCGACGACTACATGCTCGGTGAGCGGATCGCGAGGCGGGGGGAACGCGTGGAGGTCTCGCCCTACATCGTGGAAACACGGGTCGTGGAGCGGAGCTTCGCCGCCCTCTTCTTCCACGAGCTGCGCTGGTCGCGCACGATGCGCGCCGTGCGCCCGGTCGGCTACTTCCTCGCGGCGGTGACCTACGGATTCGTGTGGTCGGCCCTCGCGCTGGTGGCGACCGCGGGGTCGTGGCCGGCGATGGCCGTCGCGGCCGCGCAGGTCGGCGTGCGCCTGGCGGTGCATCGCGAGGCGCATCGGGCCCTGGGAACGCCGGCCGCGCGATTCTGGCTCCTGCCCGTGCGCGACGGACTCTCGATCGTGCTGTGGGCCGCCGCGTTCACCGGACGGACCGTGCGCTGGGGCCCCCACCGCTTCGTGGTGGACCTGCTCGGCCGGCTCGCGCGCCGCTGATGGCGTTCCTGAAGACGCTCTTCCTGCACCCGCCCTCCTTCGAAGGCTTCGACGGCGGCGCCGGATCGCGCTACCAGGCGCGGCGCGAGATCCGGTCGTTCTGGTACCCGACCTGGCTGGCGCAGCCCGCCGCGCTCGTGCCCGGCTCGCGGCTGGTCGACGCGCCGCCGGACGGCCTCACGCTCGACGACGTCGTGCCGCTCGCCGGCGACTACGAGCTCGCGGTCCTCCACACCAGCACGCCGTCGTTCCCGCACGACGTGAAGGTGGCCGAGGCGCTGAAGGCCCGGAATCCCGAGCTGCGCGTCGGCTTCGTGGGCGCGCACGTGGCGGTGCACGCGGAGGAGTCGCTGCGCGCCTCGCCCGCCATCGACTTCGTGGCGCGCAACGAGTTCGACTTCACGATCAAGGACGTTGCGGAGGCGCCGGCCCTTCGCGAGCGTGCCCGGGCTCAGCTACCGGCAGAACGGGGACATCCGCCACACGCCGGACCGCCCGGTGCTCGAGGACATGGACGCGCTGCCGTACGTGGTCGACGTCTACCAGCGCGACCTCACGGTCGAGCACTACGTCATCGGCTACCTCCTCCATCCGTACGTGTCGCTCTACACGGGCCGCGGCTGCCGCTCGAAGTGCACGTTCTGTCTCTGGCCGCAGACCGTCGGCGGGCAGCGCTATCGCACGCGGTCGGTCGACCACGTCGCTCGGCGAGATCGAGCGCGCGCGGCGGCACTTCCCGCAGGTGAAGGAGTACTTCTTCGACGACGACACGTTCACGGACGACCTGCCGCGGGCCGAGGCGATCGCGCGCGGGCTCGGCAAGCTCGGCGTCACGTGGTCGTGCAACGCGAAGGCGAACGTGCCGTACGAGACGCTGCGCGTGCTGCGCGAGAACGGCCTGCGGCTCCTGCTGGTCGGCTACGAGTCCGGCAGCCAGACGATCCTGAACAACATCAAGAAGGGCGTGCGCGTCGACATCGCGCGGCGGTTCACGCGGGACGCGCGGTCGCTCGGCATCACGATCCACGGCACGTTCATCGTCGGCCTCCCGGGCGAGAGCCGCGAGACGATCGAGGACACGATCCGCTACGCGTGCGAGATCGACCCGCACACCATCCAGGTCTCGATCGCGGCGCCGTATCCGGGCACCGAGCTCTTCCGCCAGGCGCGCGAGAACGGCTGGCTCGCGGGCGGCGACCTGCTCGACGCCGACGGGCGTGCAGAAGAGCGCGCTGAGCTATCCGGACCTGCCGGACACGGAGATCTTCGCGGCCGTGGAGCGCTTCTACCGGCGCTTCTACTTCCGCCCGCGGAAGATGAGCGCGATGGCGCTGGAGATGCTGCGGGACTGGGAGACGATGAAGCGCCGCCTGCGCGAAGGGCCGCGAGTTCTTCAGCTTCCTCGCGCGCCGCCGCGCGGGGTGACGCTCACTTCAGCCGCTCCCATGCACTCCAGTCCTCTCGGCTCGCGGCCATCTCGCGAGCGGTCTCCGCCCAGGAGAGCTTCCTTGTCACCGGTCGAGGCGGCCGCAGAAAGATGCCGTCGCTCCTCTCCTCCATCACCACCGTCTCCCCGATGCGGTAACGCCGTAACGACGCGGCGGGCAGGCGCACGCCACGCGAGTTGCCGATCCGCGCGACCTTCAGCTTCATGGTTGCCATGTGGATCTCAGGTGTGGGCTCAGTGGCGCTTCGGAATCACCATATAGGTGGCGAAGTCTCCCACGTTCGCCACGTGGCTGACCAGTCCCGTGTCCGGCCGCCAGAGGTGGAGCGCGTAGCCGGGCGGCTCCATCGAGATCGAGAGGCCGACGTCGTGGCGGACGTCGAGGTCGACCTGGTGCGCCGTCGCCGGCACGGTCATCGCCACCGTCCCCGCCCAGCGCGACTGGATCGAGCGGTGCAGGTGGCCGCACACCACGCGCTCCACCTGCGGGTGGCGTCGGACGACCTCGGCCATCGCGTCGGCGCCCTCGAGACCGATGCCATCCATGTATTCGATCGCGGTCTTGAACGGCGGGTGATGCATGAAGATCATCGTCGGCTTCGACGGCGCCTCGCCGAGCCGCGCGTCCAGCCAGGCGAGACGCTCGGCGTCCACGCGGCCGCCGGGCTTCCCCGGCAGCAGCGTGTCGACCGCGACGAGGCGTAGCGGTCCGTCGTCGACGACGTACTGAATGAAGCCTTCGCGCGGCATCTTCGGATAGTCCGCGAACGCCTGGCGTAGCGCCTCGCGGTCGTCGTGGTTGCCGGGAATCAGATAGACGGGCATCGGCAGCGGCGACAGCAGGTGGCGGAGGCGCGCGTACTCCGCGCGCCGTCCCGCCATCCACCAGGTCGCCGGTGCCGAGCACCACGTCCGGACGCGGGTCCAGATGGAGGATGTGATCGACCGCGCGCGCGAGGAACGCCGACGTGTCCACACGGCCGTAGGCCAGCGAGCCCTCCGGCTTGATGTGGGTGTCGGTGATCTGCGCGATCAGCACCCCATCTTCTCCGCGAGGTCGACGAAATCGGTCGCGACCACGTCCCACGGGCCTTCGGGCTTGAGATCCTTCGTCTGGCCCGCGCCGTGCTCGTTCGGGCGCGGGACGAATCCCGTGCGCAGCCCGAAGCCGCTCGCGGCCTTGAGATCACCGTTGTGGGCGGCCACCAGCATCAGCTCCTCCGGCTTCAGCCCCAGGTACTCCGCGGTGCCGATGTACGCCTCGCGCTGCGGCTTGTAGTGCCGCGTCGGCTCGGCGCCGAGGATCACGTCCCACGGCAGGCCCCCGCGCTTGGCCATGTTCACCATCAGCGCGACGTTGCCGTTCGAGAGCGTGGTCAGCACGTACTTCTTCTTCAAGCGCGTCAGACCCGCCACCGAGTCCGGCCACGGGTCGAGGCGATGCCACGCGCGGTTGAGGTGATCGATGCCGGCCTCGTCGACGCCCTTGACGTTGAACTCCTTCAGGAGCTGATCGAGCGCCATGCGATGCAGGTCGTCGAGCTTGGTCCAGCCGATCTCGCCGTGGCGCACCTTGTCCATGTACGGCTGATAGAGACCGCGCCAGGCCACCGCGAACTTCACGGGGTCCAGCGATTGTCCGTGGGCGCGGTTGAACGCCTCCACCTCGCGCGCGATGCTGGTCCGCCAGTCCACCACGGTCCCGAACACGTCGAATCCGAGCGCTTTGACGTCAGGCGGCACGATAGACCTCCACTTCCGCCGAGCGTCCCTTGACGCGGACAGCGGGCAAAGCCTCCAGCGCGACGGGCTCGTGCAGGCGGCGAACGGTCTCGCCGCTGACGAGCACCTCGGCGCCGACCTCTTTCGTGAGGTCCTGAATGCGGGAGGCAAGGTTCACGGGATCGCCCACGAGGGCGTAGGACAGACGCTCCGGGCTGCCGATGGATGCGGCGAGGACCTGGCCGGTATGGATGCCGATGCCGTGACGGATGGCGACGCTGCCCGCCGCCCGGCGCGTCTCGTTCCAGGTCGCGAGCCGTCGGCGCATCTCCAGACCGGCGGCCACGGCGTGATCGGCGTGGTGCGGCTCGGGCACCGGCGCGCCGAACACGGCTTCGATCTCGTCGCCGATGAACTGGAGCACGAGTCCGCCGTGCGCCCGGATCGCGCCTTCCATCAGCGTGAAGTAGATGTTCAGATCGCGCACGACCTCGTCCGGGGCGTGCGCTTCGACCCACGGCGTGAAGTCCCGCAAGTCGCTGAAGAGAATCGTGACCTCGCGGATGTAGCCGCCTCGCGTGCCCCCCGCCGCCAGGATCTCGTCGCGCACCTCGGGGCTCACGTACTTGCCGAAGGCGTCGCGGATGCGCTCGCGCTCCTGCAGCCCCGTCACCATGCGGTTGAAGCCCTCGGCCACCGCGCCGATCTCGTCGGTGGAGACGACCGGCGCGCGCGCCTCGAGGTCGCCGCGGCCCACGCGCGCGAGCGCGGCCTCGACGTCGGCCAGCGGCGCCGCCACGCTCCGCGACACGAAGAGCGCCAGCCCGACCGCGGTGGCGCCTCCGACCAGAATGACGAAGCCGATGAACACCGCCATGTCGGCCAGCAGGCCCGTCGCGGCGGCGGGCGGCGCGGCCGCGAGGAAGGCGGCGCGCGTGTAGGTCATGACGCCCATGAGCACGAGCGGCACGATGCCGACCAGCAGGAAGATGGCGAGCAGACGGGCGCGCACCGGGACACGCACGATGCCGGGCGTTGCGCTCAGCTCGCCGTCCGGGAAGAAGACCGGCATCAGCGGTCGCCACACACGCTCGATGGCAAAGAACAGGAAGACCGTGGTGACCGTGCCGCCGACGATCGTGATGCCGATGAACCTCCGCAAGGCGGCGACCGGAGATCCCTCGCCCACCACCACCGGCCACACCACCGCCCACGCGATCCCGGCGAGCAGCCAGCCGATCGCGCTCACTCGCGCCATCGCGAACGGGAGCCCGACCGCGCGTTGACGGACGACGACGTCCGGCGGCCCGGTCTCCTTCGTCCACGCCCTGATTCGTCGCTGGAACCGCCAGCCGGCGACCTGCGAGAGCCCCGCGGCGATCGCGAAGGAGATCACGAAATACACCACCGAGGCCACGAACACGGACGACCGGCCCGACGCGCTGATGTCGATGAAGCTGAAATAGAGAAACGTGACCACGGCGCCGAGCAAGTTGCCCAGCCCGACCATGTGGGAGACGGTGTGGACCGTGCGCCGCACCGCCCGCCGATCGGTCTCCTGCGCGGACGTTGTCACCACGTTTCCCAGTGCACGAGCTCTGCGAGTGGCTTGCGCTTCCGGGCCACGGACTTCGGCGCCGCCGCGCGCTCCGGATCGACGTAGCCGAATCCGATCACGCGGTTGATGTGAAGGTCGGAGGGAATCCCGAGGAGCTTCGCGACCTCCGCTTCGGGGAGGTGCGCCGGGCAGGAGCCGATGCCCTCGTTCCACGCGGCGACCATCATGTTCTGCGCGCACCGCCCGGCGTCGAACTCGTGGCGCTGCGTCTGCGCGATCACGATCACCGCGGCCGCGCGCTCGAGGAACTTCGCGAACGGGCTCAGCGCGGCGAGCCTGGCCACGCCCTCACGGTCGCGCACGACCACCAGGCGGTTGGGCTCGACGTTCTTCGAGCTGCCGGTCATGCGCGCGGCCTGCAGGATCCGGCGCAGGGACTCCTCGGGCAGGGGCTTCGGCACGAACGCGCGCTGGTCCCGCTTGTCGACGACGGCACGATAGGCGTCCATGGCAGCGAATGCTACCATCCACGGACCATGAGCATCGACGCCACCACGACTCGCGACTATGTCAATCGCGTGTGGGACACGAGCATCGTCCCCGCGCTCACCGAGTACGTCCGCATCCCCGCCAAGTCGCCTCACTTCGACACGAAGTGGAAGGAGAACGGGCACATCGACCGCGCCGTCACGCTGCTCCAGGAGTGGAGCGAGAAGCGCGCGATCGAAGGGCTCCGGCTGGAGGTGCATCGGCTGCCCGGCCGCACGCCGGTGATCCTCATCGACGTGCCCGGCGCGTCCGACCAGACCGTGCTGCTCTACGGCCACTGCGACAAGCAGCCCGAGATGGTCGGCTGGGCCGAGGGATTCGGCCCCTGGGTGCCCGCGCGCAAGGGCGACCGGTTGTTCGGCCGCGGCGTCGGTGACGACGGGTACGCCACGTTCGCGGCGCTCACCGCGATCGAGGCGCTGCAGGCCGCCCGCGTGCCCCACGCGCGGTGCGTGGTGCTGATCGAGGCGTGCGAGGAGAGCGGGAGCTACGACCTGCCGGCGTACATGGAGGCGCTCGCCGCGAAGATCGGCACGCCGAGCCTCGTCGTGTGTCTGGACTCGGGGTGCGGCAACTACGAGCAGCTCTGGGCCACGACCTCGCTGCGCGGCATCGTGAACGGCGATCTGACCGTGCAGGTGCTCGAGGAGGGCGTGCACTCCGGCGCCGCGAGCGGCATCGTGCCGTCGAGCTTCCGCATCATGCGGCAGCTCCTCTCGCGACTCGAAGACGAGGTCACCGGCCAGATCACGCCGCGCGAGTTCCACGTCGAGATCCCGAACGAGCGTCTCGCGCAGGCCCGCGCCGTCGCGGACGTGCTCGGGCGCGACGGCATCGTCAAGTATCCGTTCGTGCCGGGCATGCGCCCGGTCAGCGACGATCTCGTGGAGCTCGAGCTGAACAACACGTGGCGGCCCGCGCTCGCGATCACGGGCGCGGCGGGGCTCCCGCTACCCGCCGACGGCGGCAACGTGCTGCGGCCCGCAGACCACCGTGAAGCTGTCGCTGCGGCTGCCGCCCACCTGCGACGCGGACCGCGCGGCGCAGACGCTCAAGGCGCTGCTCGAGAAGGATCCGCCGTACGGCGCGAAGGTGACGTACACGATCGAGGCGCCGGGCAACGGCTGGGCCGCGCCCGCGAGCGCGCCGTGGCTCCTCGACTCGGCGGACCGCGCGTCGAAAGCGCACTTCGGCAAGCCGGCGATGTACCAGGGCATCGGCGGCTCGATTCCGTTCATGAGCATGCTGGGCGAGCGGTTCCCCCAGGCGCAGTTCCTGATCACCGGCGTGATGGGCCCCGGCTCCAACGCGCACGGCCCGAACGAGTTCCTCGATCTGCCCACCGGCATGAAGGTGACCGCGTGCGTGTCGCAGGTGCTGGCGGATCACTACGAGGCGACGCGCAGGTAGACGCGGACGAGCGCCCTGCCGCGCGCCATGACGATCGACGCGCCCTTCGACGGCTACCGCGACGTGGTCAAGCCCGAGTGGATCGACCACAACCGCCACATGAACATGGGCTACTACCTCGTCGTCTTCGATCTCGCGACCGACGAGTTCTTTCGCTGGATCGGGCTGGGCGCCGAGCATCGCGAGACGCGTCGGGTCACCACGTTCTGCCTCGAAGCGCACGTCACGTACCATCGCGAGGTGCGCGAGGGCGATCCGCTGCGCTTCACCACGCAGCTGCTCTCGCACGACGCGAAGCGGCTCCACTACATCCACTGCATGTTCCACGCGACCGACGGCTACCTCGCGGCGACGAACGAGCTCATGTCGCTCCACGTTGCCCTGGAGACACGCCGTGGCGCCGCGATGGCACCGGAGATCCTCGCCCGGCTCGCCGCCGTCCAGGATGCGCATGACCGGCTGGCGCGCCCGCCGCAGGTCGGGCGCGTGATGGGGCTCGGCGCCGGGCCTACCACCCGCTAAAGCGCCCTCTTCTGGAGCGCCGCTACCAGAGGACGCGAAAATATTCCTCACGTCCCCGGGGAAGTCCGTGATTTCCTGGAACGGCACGCTCGTTGCTCGCTCGTGGTGACGGTGCATGTGACGGGAGATCGTGGATGAGCCTCCGGGCAGCGGAATGGAGTGCTTCCTGACAACGCCGCCCGCGGCGTTGTCCTCGACGTCGCGTCTTCTGTATGTCGTGGCCCGCGACCGTCCTGACCTCTACGCGGCGTTGCGCGAGAAGTTCCTCGAGTCCGCACGCCTGGCCATCGTGCTCGATCGGCGCGGCCATTCCAGTCCACCCGGAGTCGTCCGGGACGAGCGACGCCGTCTGGCCGTGGAAGAATCGCTCCGGACACGCGGGTGGGCCCGTGTCCGCATCGATCCCGACGGGCGCGCCGCCATCGCCTAGGGCAACCGTCAGGGGGAGGCAACGGGATGGCGGTCATCCTCATCGTCGATGACAACGCGGACAGCCGGTGGATCCTCGCCGAGCTCGTCGGGCGCGACCATCACGACGTGCTCGAGGCCCGCGACGGGCGCGAGGCGCTCGAGATCTACCGGGAGCGCCGGCCGGACATCGTCATGCTCGACCTCTATATGCCCGGACAGGACGGCTTCGAGACGCTGCGCATCCTGCGCCGCGAGCACCCAACCAGCCGGATCATCGCGGTGTCGGCGGGCTGGAACAAGGGAAACAAGGACGGGCTCCTGCTGGCGCGAGAGATGGGGGCCGACCTGACGATCCGCAAACCGATCGACATCGAGGTCGTGCGCCACGCCGTGTCGGAGCTCCTCGCCACCGCCTGATTCAGTGCATGCGGAGCCCGAGACGGGCCCGTTTCTGGCCGCGCCGCGAGCCCGTGGTACGTTCCTCGCCGGTGGACTCGCCCTGCGTCGGCGGTCTCGAAACCGGTGGCACCAAGATCGTGTGCGTGGTCGGCACCGGCCCTGACGACATTCGCGCCGACGCGTGCTTGCCGACGACGACGTCCGGCCGAGACGCTGGATCGCGCGGTCGAATTCTTCCAGCGCCCACGCGCCCGTGACCGCGCTCGGCATCGCGAGCTTCGGGCCGCTCGACCTCGATCCCGCGTCGCCCAGCGCGGGCTTCATCACCGACACCCCGAAGCCCGGGCTGGAGCCAGTGTCGACATCGCCGGCCCGTTTCGCCGCGCGCTCCGGGTGCCGGTCACGCATCGACACCGACGTCAACAGCGCGGCGTTCGCGCGAGTGGCGATGGGGCGCGGGCGATCGGCTGTGATCCGCTCGTGTACGTCACGGTCGGAACCGGGATCGGTGGCGGCGCGATCGTCGGAGGCCGCCCTCTGCACGGCTCGACGCATCCCGAGATGGGCCACATGCGCGTGCCTCGCCACCCCGACGACCCCTTTCCCGGCGCGTGCCCGTTTCACGGAGACTGCCTGGAGGGCCTGGCGTCAGGCGCCGCGATTCGAGCGCGACGGGGCTTGCCCGGCGAGGCGGTCACGGTCGATGATCCCCTGTGGGCCCTGGAGGCGCGCTACCTGGCGCTGGGGCTCGTGAACATCGTCACCGTGCTGTCGCCGCGGCGGATCATCGTCGGCGGCGGGGTGATGCGGCAGTCGTTCCTGCTCGCGCGTGTCCGGGAGGAGGTACGGGCGCTCCTCTCCGGGTATATACGGATGCCCGAAGGGCTCTTGGTCCCGCCGGCGCTGGGGGAACGGGCAGGCGTGCTGGGCGCGTTGGCGCTGGCACAGGAGCGTGCATGAGCACCGGCGAACGCTACGATCTGGTGATCCGGGGCGGCACCGTCTACGACGGGACGGGCGTCCGCCGGCGTGCGCGCCGACATCGGCGTGCGCGGCGACCGGATCGTCGCGTTCGGGACGATCACCGCCCGCGGCGAGCAGGAGGTCGACGCCGCGACGCTGTCCGTCGCCCCCGGCTTCATCGACGTGCACAGCCACGACGACTACGCGGTCCTGCTCGAGCCGGAGATGCCGTTCAAGGTCCTGCAGGGCGTGACGACCGACGTGGTCGGCAACTGCGGCTCCGGCGTGGTGCCGTTCGACGCCGGGCTCGTCCGCTTCCGCCGCATTCATCCGGACGCGAACCCCGCGCCGTGGGACGGCTTCGCCGAGCTACCTCGAGCGCGTGGACACGATCCAGCCGAGCTGCAACGTGGCGGTCCTCATCGGGCACGGCTCGCTGCGCCGCGGCGCGATGGGCCACGAGCAGCGCGCGCCGAGCGCCGACGAGCTGGACCGCATGAAGGCGTGGGTGCGCGAGGGCGTGCGCGCGGGCGCGGTCGGGCTCTCGACCGGCCTGATCTACGAGCCCGGTCGCTACGCGCGGACCGACGAGATCATCGCGCTCGCGCGCGAGCTCGGCGGTCCGGCGGGCGGGCTCTACGCCACCCACATGCGCAACGAGGCCGACGGGCTGCTCGACGCCGTGCGCGAGGCGATCCGCATCGGCGAGGAAGCGGGCGTGCCGGTGCAGATCTCGCATCACAAGGCGAGCGGCCGCCGCAACTGGGGCCGCGTGCGCGACTCGCTCGCGCTCATCGACGAGGCCCGGGCGCGCGGCCTCGACGTGACCGCGGACCAGTATCCCGTACACGGCCGGCAGCACGTCGCTCTTCGCCGTGCTCCAGAACGGCTCGTTCCGCGCCGACAGTCCCGGCGGGCTCGGCCAGCTCGCGGGCGGCGACGTGCTCGTCTCGTCGGCGCCGAAGCATCCCGAGTGGGAAGGGCGGATGATCGGCACCCTCGCGATGGAGTGGCAGGTGGACGCGGAGACCGCCGCCCAGCGCGTGCCCGACGCCGAGGGCGAGGCGTGCTTCGTCGTCGTCTTCACGATGGACGAGCGCGACGTGAAGACGGTGATGGCGCATCCCTCGACGATGATCGGCTCGGACGGCGTGCCGTCCGGCGGCAACCCGCATCCGCGGCTCTACGGCTGCTTCGCGCGCGTGCTCGGGCGCTACGTCCGCGAGGAGCGGGTGCTCGATCTGCCCACGGCGATCCACCGCATGACCGGCATGCCGGCGGCGAAGTTCCAGCTCCTCGATCGCGGCACCATCCGGCCCGGCGCCTTCGCCGATCTCGTCGTGTTCGATCCGGCGCGCATCGACGACCAGGCGACCTACAGCGAGCCGCGGCAAGCGCCGTCCGGGATCCACGAGGTCTACGTGAACGGGGTCGTGGTCGCCCGTGACGGCTCCCACACCGGCGCGCGCCCGGGCCGCGCCGTCCGTCGCGGGCGCTGATCGGAGGGGCAGATGAGCGACGTCGACCTGTGTTACACGTCCGCCACCGAGCTCGTGGCGATGATCCGCGCGAAGAAGATCTCGCCCGTGGAGGTCACGTGCGCGGTGCTCGCGCGGATCGAGAAGCTGAACCCGGCCTACAACGCCTACTGCACGCCGACGCCCGAGATCGCGCTCGCCGACGCGAAGCGCGCCGAGGCCGCGGTGATGATGGGCGAGCCGCTGGGCCCGATCCACGGGGTCCCGTACGCCATCAAGGACCTCGCGCTCACGAAGGGCATCCGCACGATGTCGGGATCGCACATCTTCGCCGCGCGCGTGCCCGACGTGGACGCGCCGTTCGTGCCGCGCCTCCGCGCGGCGGGCGGGGTGATGCTCGGCAAGACGACGACGCCGGAGTTCGGCTGGAAGGGCATGGGCGACAGCCCGCTCACGGGCAGCACGCGCAACCCGTGGAACACGGCGATGACCACGGGCGGCTCCAGCGCGGGCGCGGGCGCGGCGGCCGCGGCCGGCCTCGGGCCGCTCCAGCACGGCTCGGACGGCGCGGGGTCGATTCGCATTCCCTCCGCCTTCTGCGGCATCTTCGGGCTCAAGCCCTCGTACGGCCGCGTGCCGATGTACCCGGTCTCGAACAACGACTATTCGTCGCACAACGGGCCGATGACCCGCACGGTGGCCGATGCCGCGCTGATGCTGAGCGTGATGGCGGGGCCCGACGAGTGGGACAAGACGTCGCTGCCGGGCCCGAGCGACGACTACGTCGGCACGCTGCGCGCGGGCGTGCGCGGGCTGCGGGTGGCGTTCAGCCCGAACCTCGACACGCTGCGCGTGGATCCCGAGGTGGCGGCGATCGTCCGCGACGCCGTGAAGACCTTCGAGACCCTGGGCTGCGCGGTGGCCGAGGTGAAGACAGGCTTTGCCGATTCGTCACGACATGATTCGCATGATGTGGAACGCGCACGAGGCGGGGAACTACGCGCAGTACCTCCCGAAGTGGCGCGACCGGATGGATCCCGGCCTCGTCGCCTCGATCGAGGACGGCCTGCGGTACAGCGTGGTGGACTACATCGACATGCGCGGCAAGAAGCTGGCGTACTGGGACAGCGTGCGGCCGCTGTTCGAGACGTACGATCTGCTGCTGACGCCGTCGCTCTCGGTGCCCGCGTTCGAGTGCGGCCGCATCAACCCCGCGTCCTGGCCGCAGCCCTCGAACCTGTGGGACTGGATGGCGTGGGCGTCGTTCAGCTATCCGTTCAACTTCACCGGCCAGCCGGCCGCCACCGTGCCCGCGGGCTTCACGGCGGCCGGCCTGCCGGTCGGCCTCCAGATCGTCGGCCGCCGCTTCGCCGACCTCACGGTGCTCCAGGCCTCGGCCGCGTTCGAAGAGGCCGGCCGTGGGCGAACCGTCGCCCGCCGGAGCCCGCGTAGCGGCACGGCTTCGCCGGGCCGCGGAGCGAGGGGGGCATGGGGGGTGCGTCTCGCACCCCCCATGTGAATAGGCGCAAAGGTTGCAGAACTTCCCGGTAAATCAAACGGCCTGCCCGAACGTCACATGGGCAAGGACGTTCGTGGCGGGCCATCCCGCCGGGGAGTAAAACGCAATGCATACGCGCCTTCGAAAGGCTGTGACCCTCGGGTTGATCGCCGCGATCATCCCCCTCTGGATGGCGCCGGCCGCGTGGAGTGACGACAAGCGTGACGACCAGCGCGCGCGCACCGAGCAGCGCAATCGCGAGCTCCGGGACTCCAAGCGAGGCGCGTGATCGCGAGCGTCGGGAGGACAACGAGCAGCGCGATCGTGACCGCCGGCATGAGGTCGAGCAGCGTCAGTGGCAGCGGGTGAACGACCGCCACGAGCTGGAGCGTCGCCGGGAGGCCGAGCGCCGTCACGACGAGTGGCTGCGCCAGACGAACCGTCGCGAGTGGGAGCGCCGGCGCGAGCTCGACCGGCACCGCGCCGCCGCGCTCTGGCGTTTCGAGCGCGATCGCGGCTGGCGCTTCGAGCACCGGCCCGGCGTGTGGTCCCCGTTCTTCGTGTGGTGGCGGATCGACAACCGGCCGGTCCTGCGGCCCTATCCCGTCGCGCGCATCGTCCGCTATCCCACGGGCTACTACGAGCTGGTCGGCGACGGGATCACGTCGCCGTTCTACTGGATCTGGCGGCCGACGGTCGTCGTCGTGGCGCCGCCGCCCGTGCCGGTGCCGCCGCCGATGCCTTCGGAGTATCCGTTCCCGGCGGACGGCGTGTACCTGCCGCCCCCGCCGACTGGATAGTTGAGACTGGGGGGCCCGTCACGGGGCACCCCGCCCACTCTCGGACCTACACGCGGCCGATGCCGCCGGCGCCGAGGCTGTCCTCGACGTTCCACGCCGCACCCGCGCCGGCGGCCGCGTAGTGCGCGAGCGCGGCGTCGACACCGGCGCTCGCGGCCGCGCGCCAGCCCTCGCCGCGCAACACGTGCTCGAGCGCGGCCAGGCAGAGCAGCACGTTCTGCCGCTGCGCCGCGTAACCCATCGTGCCGACGCGCCAGATCTTGCCTTGCAGAGGCCCGAACGCCGCGCCGATCTCGATGCCGAAGTCCTCGACGAGCCGGCGGCGCACGCGCAGCTCGTCGATGCCCTCGGGGACGACGATCGGCGTGATGAAGGGAAGGCGACGCGCGGGCGGCTCCGTGCCGAACAGCGTGAGGCCGAGCGCGGCGACACCGGCGCGGAGCGCGTCGCCGTGCAGGCGGTGCCGCGCGAAGCGCGACGCGAGCCCTTCCTCCAGGATCGCGCGCAGCGCCTCGCGTAACCCGTAGATCATCGCGGTCGGCGCGGTGTGATGGTTGAGGCGCGCGGAGCCCCAGTAGTCCGCGAGCTGCGTGAGGTCGAGGTAGTTGCTGCGCGGCTTGCCGCTTCGCGCGCGCATGACGGCCTCGGCCCGCGCGTTGTAGGTGACGGGCGCCATGCCCGACGGACAGCTCAGGCACTTCTGGCTCCCGGCGGTCGCCACGTCGATGTCCCAGCGATCGACCGCCACCTCGACACCCGCCGAGCGTGACGACCGCGTCCGCCATCAGCAGTGCGCCGTGCGCGTGGGCGAGTCGCGCGATCTCCTCCAGGGGCTGCAGCACGCCGGTGGACGTCTCGCCGTGGACGACGGCGACGAGCTTCGTCCGCTTCTCCGCCAGCGCGGCGCCGATCGGCTCGGGATCGAGGACACGTCCCCATTCGCCGCGGACGGGCACCACCTCCGCGCCGCAGCGCTCGGCGATCTCGATCAGCAGCAGTCCGAATCGCCCGCACTCGCCGACCACCACGCGATCGCCGGGCTCGATGAGCGAGACGAGTGCGGCTTCCATCCCCGCGCGCCCGGTGCCGGACACGGGATACGTGCGCGCGTTCTCCGTCTGGAAGACGCCGCGCGCGAGCGCCATCACCTCGTTCATGATCGCGGTGAACTCGGGATCGAACTGGCCGAGGAGCGGTGTGGCCATCGCGCGCAGCACGCGCGGGTCCGCCATCGTCGGGCCGGGGCCGAGGAGGAGCCGCGCGCCGGGCAAGAGATCGCCGACGCGGTGGGTCATCGGAACGCTACCGCGCGAGCGCGCGGAAGAGGCTGGCGGGTGTGACGGGAACCTCGCGCACGATCACGCCGCGATCGGCCAGCGCGTCCTCGATCGCGTTCGCGATGGCGGCGGCCGGCGCGATGCAGCCGCTCTCGCCGACGCCCTTGATGCCGAGGTCGTTGATGATCGACGGATGCTCGTCGAGGATCACGTCGATCATCGGGACGTCGTTCGCCTTCGGGACCGCGTAGTCCATCAGGCTCGCGGTGAGCATCTGGCCGGCGGCGTCGTACACGACGGCTTCCATCAGTCCGGCCCCGATGCCTTGCACGAGGCCGCCCTGGAGCTGGCCCTCGACGATCACCGGGTTGATGGCGCGGCCGGGATCGTGCGTGGCGACGTAGCGCAGCACGCGCGTCGCGAGCGTCTCCGCGTCGACCTCCACGACCGCCGCGTTGGCGCCGAACGCCCACGTGACCGTGTCGGGATAGAAGTACGTGCACGCGTTCAGCCCCGGCTCGCCGAGCGGCTTGAGCGCCTTCGACTTGATCGCCGCGTGCGCCACCTTGCCGAGCGGCAGCGACTTCGTCGGCAGCCCGGCGACGTGGACGCGACCGTCTTCGATGCGCACGTCGGCCGGCGCGCACTCGAGCATCTCGGCCGCCACGCGCGCCGCCTTCGCCCGCACCTCGCGCGCCGTCTGCGCCACCGCGGGCCCGGCATTCGCCGTCACGCGGCTGCCGCCCGTCCCCATGCCGTACGGCACGAGCGACGTGTCGCCCGTCACGACCGTCACGTCGTCGAAGCGCGCGCCCAGCTCGGCCGCGGCGATCTGCGCGAGCGTGGTCGCGTGGCCCTGGCCCTGCGCGACGACCCCGATGAGCACGTAGACCTGGCCGCTGGGATCGACGCGGATGGTCGCGCTCTCGTAGGGCCCGAGCCCGGTGCCCTGGAGGTAGCAGGCGACCCCGATGCCGAGGCGGCGCAGCGGGTCACGCTGCGCGGCCTGGCGCTTCCGCCAGTCCTCGTACCCGAAGCGCGCCAGCATCCGCTCGAACGCGGCCGGGAAGTCGCCCGGATCGTAGGTGATCGAGACGCCGTCCTTGTAGGTGAGGCCCGGCTTGTAGGGCATCTCCGCGGCGCGGATCAGGTTCCGGCGGCGGACCTCCACGGGATCGAGCCCGAGGCGCCGCGCCCCGATGTCCATGAGGCGCTCCATCACGAACGTCGCCTCGGGCCGTCCGGCCGCGCGATACGCGGCGTTCAGCATCTTGTTGGTCACGATGCTGGTGCCCGTGTTGCGGTAGTGCTGGACGCGGTACGGCGCGCAGAAGTGATTGACGGTGTTCGCGGTGAGCCCGTCCCCCTGCGCGGGATACGCGCCGACGTCGGCGATGAAGGCGCCGTCGATCGCGACGATCGTCCCGTCGCGCCGGAACCCGATGCGCACGTCGTGGTCCTGCTCGCGGTCGTGCCCCATCGCGAGGAAGCTCTCGCGCCGGCTCTCGACCCACTTCACCGGCCGGCGCAGGCGATGCGCCGCCGCGGCGACGAGGACCTCTTCGGGATAGATCGCGCCCTTCGGTCCGAAGCCTCCGCCGACGTCCGGGATGAGCACGCGCACCTGCTCGGCGGGGAGGCCGAGCGCGGCCGCCACGATGTCGCGCAGGCTATACGGGCTCTGCGTGGACGACCACACGACCAGCGTGTGCGCGTCGGGGTACGCGACCACGCCGCGCGTCTCCACGGGCACGGCCGAGAGCCGCGCGTGGCGGAAGCGCTCGTGCACGACGACGTCCGCGCCGGCGAGCGCCTTCTCGGCGTCGCCCATGCCGCCCTTGACGCCGAGCGCGGTGTTGTCGGACCAGTCCGCGTGCACGGTGGTCGTCGCGTGCTGCGCGTCCGCCGCGCTGGCCAGCACCGGCAACGGCTCGTAGTCGACACGCACGGCCTCGAGCGCGTCGGCGAGGTGATGGACGTCGTCCGCGATCACGACCGCGAGCGGCTCGCCCACGTAGCGCACGACGTCGCGCGCGAGCACGGGGATCGCCCACGGCTTGCCCTTCGTCGTGCCGCCGTACGCGGTCGGGAGGGTGGGCGCGACGCCGTCGAGGTCGACGGCACTCCACGCGGCGACGACGCCGGGCCGCGTGCGGACTTCGGTGAGATCGATGGCGCGGATGCGGGCGTGCGCGTGGACGCTCCGGACGACGCCGAGACGCAGGGCCCCGGCCGGGGTCAGGTCGTCGACGAAGCGGCCGCTGCCGAGGACGAACCGCTGGTCCGCCGTGCGGCGCGGCGAGGTCCCGATCAAGTAAGGCGCCGGCGGACGCGCACCGCGTCGGCGAGCTCGGCGATGACGGGCGCCGTCATGTCCCAGCCCATGCACGCGTCGGTGATGCTCTGCCCGTACCGGAGCGCGCCGGCGTCGACGAGGTCCTGGCGGCCGTCCACGAGGAAGCTCTCCATCATCATGCCGAAGATCGCACGCTCGCCCTCGCGGATCTGCGAGGCGACGTCGTGCACGACGACGGGCTGGCGGCGGTAGTCCTTGCTGCTGTTCCCGTGGCTGGCATCGACCATCAAGCGCGGCGCGACGCCCGCCGTGCGGAGCGCGCTCGCCACCTTCTGGACGTTCACGGCGTCGTAGTTGGTCCCACCCTCGCCGCCGCGCAGGATGACATGGCAGTCCTGGTTGCCGCGCGTGGCGACGATGGCGGCGAGGCCCTGCTCGGTCACGCCGAGGAACCGGTGCGGGTGCGCGGCGGCGCGCACGGCGTCGATCGCGATCTGCACGCCGCCGTCGGTGCCGTTCTTGAAGCCGATCGGCATCGACATGCCGGAGGCGAGCTCGCGATGCACCTGGCTCTCGGTCGTGCGCGCGCCGATGGCGCCCCACGACACGGTGTCCGAGGTGTACTGCGGCGAGATCGGATCGAGGAACTCGCAGCCGACGGGCATCCCGATGTCCGAGAGATCCAGGAGGAAGTGACGCGCCTTGCGGAGCCCCTCGTTGATCGCGAAGGTGCCGTCGAGCCGCGGGTCGTTGATGAGGCCCTTCCAGCCGACCGTCGTCCGCGGCTTCTCGAAGTACACGCGCATGACGATGCACAGCTCGCCCGCGTGCTCGTCGGCCAGCTTCTTCAGCCGCCGCCCGTACTCGAGCCCGGCGTCGGGATCGTGCAGCGAGCACGGCCCGACGATCAGCACGACCCGATCGTCGTCGCCGCGCAGGATGCGTGAGACTTCCTGCCGCCCGCGCGCGACGGTCTCCGAGCCCGCGGTCGGACAGCGGCAGCTCTTCGAGGAGGATGGCCGGCGGCACCAGCGGCCGGTAGCTCTCGACCCGGAGGTCGTAGGTACGTTGCATAGCGCGCCGATTATACCCGCGCGCCGGTCGACGCTTGCGGAGCGCCGGCTGGGGGAGCTTGGGGGGGCCGGAGCCCCCCAACGGGGTGATCGGGCGAAGCCCCCCTCCGAGTTACTTCAGCCGCGGATCGAGCGCGTCGCGGAGCCCGTCGCCGAAGAGGTTGAAGCCGAGCACGGTGACGAAGATCGCCAGCCCGGGGAAGAGCGACAGCCACGCGTTGGCCTGGATGAACGAGACGTTGGCCTTGAGGTCCCAGCCCCAGCTCGGGGTCGGCGGCTGCGTGCCGAGGCCGAGGAACGACAGGGTCGCTTCCACGATGATCGACGTCGCGATCGCCGAGCGTCGTCGTCACGATGATCGGCGCCAGGCAGTTGGGCAGCACGTGCCGCATGAGGATCCATGGATCCCGCTGCCCGAGCGCGCGGCACGCCTCGATGAACTCCTTCTCCTTGATCGAGAGCACGCTGCCGCGCACGAGACGGGCGTAGATCGGGATCCGCACGATCGCGATGGCGCCGGTGACCTTGATGGTCCCGATCAGGCCGGCCGTCGGCGTGAAGATGATCATGAGGATGATCGCGAGGAGGTAGATCGGGAACGCGAGGATCAGGTCCATGACGCGCATGATGCCGCGGTCGACCGGCCGCCGTAGAAGCCGGCGATCATCCCGAACGGCACCCCGACGAACAGCGCGAGCAGCACCGAGGAGACGCCCACGAGCAGCGAGATGCGCGTGCCGTGGATGATCGCGCGAGAGCATGTCGCGGCCGAGCTGGTCGGTGCCGAGCGGGTGGTCCCAGCTCGGACGCTGGAAGGTCTGCATCTGGTCGGCCGCCGATCGGGCTGTACGGCGCGAGGACGTCGGCGAAGAGCGCGACCACGAGGAGCACCGACGACGATGACGAACCCGATGACCGCGGTCGTGCTCTTCCGGAGCCGGCGCACGCCCTCGATGAACGGCGACTCGGAGCGCGCCCGCGTCGCGGGCAGCGCAATCGCCGTCACGCCCGCGAGGTCGGCCTCGCGCATGCTGCCTCCGCTGATCGGCTGCGCGCGTCGACGGCGGGATCTTCGTGTCCGCCATGGGCCCCTCAGGCGTACCGGATCCGCGGATCCAGGAAGGTGTAGGTGAGGTCGACGAGCAGGTTGATCACGACGAACGCGAAGGCGGTGATCAGCGCGAAGCCCTGCACCTGCTGGTAGTCGCGCGCGATGATCGCGTCGATGCCGAAGGTGCCGAGCCCGGGCATCGCGAACAGCGTCTCCACCACGATGGCGCCGCCGATCAGGAAGCCGACCTGCAGCCCCATCACGGTGACGGTGGGGATCAGCGCGTTCTTGAGCGCGTGCTTGAAGACGATCGGGCCGCTCGGCCAGCCCCTTCGCGCGCGCGGTCGTGACGTACTCCGTGCGGATGACTTCGAGCATGCTCGCGCGCAGCAGCCGCGTGAGCAGCGCGGCCCGCCCGACGCCGAGCGCGATGGCGGGCATGAGGACGTGCTGCGCGTTGCCGACGCAGGCCCGCCGCGCACACGATCGTCGGGCACGTGCCGGGCAGGTAGACCCAGCCCGAGCTCGGCAGCAGGCCGCCGATGCCGATCGAGAAGAGCGAGCAGCAGCAGGACGCCGATGAAGAACTCGGGAATGGAGACGCCGATCATGGCGATCGACGTCGCCGTGTAGTCCGCCCACGTGTTCTGCTGCACGGCGCCGATGATGGCCGCGGGGATGGCGATGGCGAGCGCCACGGCCATCGAGAGCACGATCAGCTCGAGGGTCACGGGCAGCCGGAGGAGCACGTCCTGCAGCACCGGCCGCCCGTTCAGGATCGACCGCCCCCAGTCGCCCCGCACGAGCTTGCCGAGCCAGATGGCGTACTGCACGAGGATGGGCCGGTCGAGCCCGTACTCCTCGCGCACCTTGACCGCGTCCTCCTCGGTGTAGGCGTCACCGAGGAGGGCCACCACCGGGTCGCCCGGGATCGACTGCATCATCACGAACACCACGAAGGTGATCATGAGGACCGTCGGCACGATCTCGATCAGCCGCTTCAGGATGTAGACGCGCATCGCGCCGGCTCCGGCGCGCTACTTGTCCAGCCAGACCGTGTCGTAGTGCACTTCGAACTCGGCGTTGTACGTGTACCCCTTCATCCACGGCTGCGCGACCATGTAGAAGGGCGAGCCCGAGATGTTGTTCCAGTACATGTTGTCGGCCATGTACTCGACGCAGCTCCTTGCGCGATGGCCTTGCGCTTGCCCGGCGTCCAGCTCCCGCGCGTAGCGCGCGTAGAACTCGTCGACCTTCGGTCGTTGTGGCGCGGGTGGCTCCACGTCGAGGTGCTGTTCGACAGGTAGCCGTTGCTGTCGATCGTGATGCAGCGACAGGAGATCCTCGACGTACATGTCCCACGGACCGTCCTGCAGCGTCGTGTTCATCCAGTGGACCTTGTCGACCACCCGGATGTTCGGCGTTCACGAAGCCGATGCGCGTCGAGCTGGTCCTTGATGACGGTGGCGATCACGTTGAACACGCTCTTCTCGGTGTTCGCCATCAGCTCGAAGGTGAGCGGCTTCGACGGGCCGTAGCCCGCCTCGGCCAGCAGGGCCTTGGCCTTGGCCGGGTCGTAGGGGCACAGGTGGTTGACGTCGACGGTGTCGAGCGTGCCGGGCGGCTTCATCGCCGACCCACGGCGTCGCCTGGCCCTTGAAGGCGATCTTCACGATCTCCTTGCGGTCGATGCCGTAGCAGCCGATCGCCTTGCGCACGCGCAGGTCGCCGAAGATCGGATGCGGGCTCGCGCTCCTTCGACATCGGCTTGCCGTCCTTGCGGGATCGTGACCTTCATCGCCGCCAGCATCGGGCGTCGTTTCCTTGCCCGTCATGATCACGGCCTTCGGGATTCTGGGCCTTCAGCGTGTCGACGTGCTCGGGCGAGAACGAGGCGATGAAGTCGACCTCGCCGTTCTTGAAGGCCGCCATCTCGGTGACGGGATCCTTGATCACGCGGATCATCGACGCGGTCGAGGTAGGGCAGGCCGGGCACGAAGTACTTGTCGAAGCGCTCCATGGCGAGGTGGCTGCCCTTGACCCACTCCACGAACTTGAACGGCCCGCAGCCGATGATCGAGCCGGGCTTGCCCTGCTTGCGGTCCTCGACGCGTGAACTTCTGCGTCGCCGCCGGCGAGTAGAGGATCAGGCCCGTGCGGTACGCCGCCAGCATGTGCAGGAGGAACGCGTACGGCTGCTTCATGCGGAGCTGCACGGTCTGCGGATCGAGCGACCTCCACGCGAGTGCACGGACTCGTAGAAGGCGCGCATGCCGGACTTGGTGGCCGGGTCCATGAGCCGGTCGATGCTGAACTTGACGGCCGTCGCGTCGACCGGCGTGCCGTCGTGGAAGATGACGTTCTTCCTGAGCTTGAACGTCCACAGCAGGTCGTCGGGCGTAGACGATCCACGACTCGGCGGCGTCGCCGACGAACTTGCCGTCGGGCGTGATGTTCACCAGCCCGCAGCCCGACGTTCATCGCGACCCACATCATTTCGTAGCCGGGTGCGGTGTGGAAATCGAGGTTGGCGATCTCGTTGCCGTACGACACGCGCAGCGTGCCGCCGCGCTTCTGGGCGTCGGCGATCGGCGGGGCGGTGATGAGCGTGAGAAGCGTGAGGGCGACCAGCCACATGAGGCGACGTGAGCGCATAGCGTCTTTCCCTCCCTCGAAATTCGATCCGGGACGGAGCGGACGAGCGAAGCGTCTGAGTTGGGCGCGTACTTTACATCAGGAAGTACCTGTCAACAACAGGGGGTGCAACCTGCCATGACAGGTGCCCGGCGGGGAGGGCAGGCTAGGCCTTGTGGAAGCGGTCGACGCCGTCGGCGCCGAGTGTCCGGGTCACGCTGCCCGTGACCTCGAGATAGTTCAGGTGCGCGAGCACCTCGCCGATCGCGAAGCTGAGCTGGTGCGTGTCCAGCTCCCGCCGGAACAGCACGGGGATGAGCTCGGCGGCCGTGCGCGGCTCACGGACCGCGTGGAGGGTCTCCGCCAGCCGCTCGTCGTGATGCGCCCGCAGCGCATCGAGGCGCGCGTGGAGCCCGTGGAACGGCAGTCCGTGCGACGGCAGGACGAGCGCGTCGCCCGGCAGCGGCCGGAAGCGCGCGAGCGACTCGAGATAGAGCCGGAGCGGATCGTCGTACGGCCGATCCCACCACACGCTCACGTTCGTGGTGATCTTCGGCAGCACCTGGTCGCCGGAGATCAGCACGTTCATCTCCGCGCACCAGAGCGCGGCGTGCTCCGGCGCGTGCCCGAGCACGACGATGACCTCCCACCGGCGCCCGCCGATCACGAGGCGGTCGCCGTCGCGCATGCAGCGATACGACTCCGGCAGCGACGGGACCAGGGAGGGATAGTGATTGCCGCGCTCGCGCAGGCGCTCGAGCGCCTCGTCCGGCAGCCCCGCCCGGTGGTAGTGCGCGAGCATCCGGCCCGCGCTCTTCCCGGCACCCCGCACCATGCACGCGATGACCGCCGATTGATACTCCGCCTGCGTGCACCAGAGCTCGACGCCCCAGCGCTCGGTCAACCAGCCGGTGTTTCCGAAGTGGTCGGGATGGAAGTGCGTCGCGATCACCCGCGTGATGCGCTTGCCCCCGAGCTCGTTCGCGAAGATGCGCTCCCACAGCTCGCGCGTCTCGGGGCGACCGAGCCCCGTGTCGACGATCGCGATCCCGTCGCCGTCGTCGAGCAGCCACAGATTGATATGGTTCAGGGCGAACGGCAGCGGCATGCGGAGCCAGCGGATGCCCGGGGCGACGGTGATGGTGGCACCGGGATCGGGAGGCGCGGGCCAAGGGTGCGACAGCGGGAGCGAGGACGAGGTCACCGAGCTGATTGTACTGTAGCTTGCGTGATCCTGTGGGGGCTGGCGCTCCTCTGTGCGACGACGGCGGCCGCCGAGATGCGGCCGGTGTCGCGCCCGACACGCCGTGGTCCTGTCCAGCGACGCATCCTGTCAAGGGCACGGACGACCTCGTTCGCCTCACGCGCTGAGGCGGCGGCCTCGAGCGGTGTAGGATACCGCGCCATGAAGATCACCAAGGTCGAGCACCTCCACGCCGACGCGGGCCAGCGCAACTTCGACTTCCTCAAGGTCTCCACGGACGAGGGCATCACCGGCTGGAGCGAGTACAACGAGTCGTTCGGCGGGCTCGGCGTCTCCGCGGTGATCGACGGGCTCGCGCCCCAGGTGATCGGCAAGGACCCGCGCGCCTACGAAGCGCTCGTCACCCTGATGTACGCCGTGCGGCGACAGGCCTCGGGCGGGGTCGTCCAGCAGGCGATCGGCGCGATCGAGAACGCGCTGCTCGACATCAAGGCGAAGGCGCTCGGCATGCCCGTCTACGCGATGCTGGGCGGCCCGGTGCGCGACCGCATCCGCCTCTACTGGTCGCACTGCGGCACGTATCGACTCGCGTGGGCGGAGGCGATGCAGATCCCGCCGCTGCGCACGCTCCAGGACGTCGTGAACGCGGGCAAGGAAGTGCGCGAGCGCGGGTACACCGCGCTGAAGACCAACGTCTTCGTGCTGGGCGCGGACCCGCACCTGCACTCGCCGGGCTTCGCGCGGCGCGGGTCGTTCCCCGAGCTGAACGCCGACCGGCACGTGCTGGGCGCGCTGCGCGAGGAGCTGGCCGCGTTCCGCGAGGGCGCGGGGCCGGACGTCGACATCCTTCTGGACCTGAACTTCAACTTCAAGACGGAAGGCTTCCTGAAGGTCGCGCGCGCGGCCGAGCCCTTCGACCTGCTGTGGATCGAGATCGACACGCGCGACGCGAAGGCGCTGCGCTACATCCGCGACCACACGTCGATCCCCGTCGCGTCGTGCGAGTGTCTCTTCGGACGCCGCGACTACCGCCCGTACTTCGAGCACGCCTCGGTGGACGTCGCCATCATCGACACGCCGTGGAACGGCGTGGCCGAGTCGATCAAGATCGCCGCGATGGCGGACGCCTACGAGATCAACGTGGCGCCGCACAACTTCTACGGCCACCTCGCGACGATGATGAACGCGCACTTCTGCGCCGTCGTCCCGAACCTCCGGATCATGGAGATCGATCCGGACACCGTGCCGTGGTACGGCGACCTCGTGACGGTGAAGCCCGACATCCGCGACGGCCACCTCCATCTGCCCACGGGGCCCGGGATGGGGCACCGAGGTGAACGAAGAGGCGGTGCGTGCCCACCCGCCACGCCGCGGTAGACGGTAGAATGGCTGACATGAGCCACGACGCACTGGTCCGCGGCCGCGCCGTCGTCGTCCAGCCGGGACAGGGTCCGTCCTACTGGCAGCCGGTGCCCGCCAACGGGCACGCCGACCCCGCGCTCTTCCCCGCGAACACCGGTCTCGGGGCGCTCTCGATGGGCTACCAGACCATCGCGCCCGGCGGACGGGTGCGCGAGCACTCGCACGGAGATCAGGTGGAGCTGCAGATCTGCTTCCGCGGCCGGGGCCACGTCATGGTCGACGGCGCGCGCCACGAGCTGGTCCCGGGCACCGCGTGCATGCTCGGCTACGACGTGAAGCACGAGATCGTGAACGACACCGGCGAGGACCTCGTGATGCTGTGGGTGATCACGCCGCCCGGTCTCGAGGACTTCTTCAAGGCGATCGGCCGGCCCCGGACCGAAGGGGATCCCGCGCCGGCGCCGTTCGCGCGCCCCACGGACGTGGTGGCCATCGAGCGCTCGCTCGGAATGAACGACACGCGGTAGGAGGCCATCATGTGGGGGCGATCGAAGTCCGAGATGCCGACGCGCGAGAGCGCACTGCCGGGGCGCGCGCAGACGATGAAGGTGCCCGCCGCGCACTACGTCAACAAGGCGCGGCTGGAGCCGCCGTTCCCCGCCGGCCACGAGCTCGCGCTCTTCGGCATGGGGTGCTTCTGGGGCGCCGAGCGCAAGTTCTGGGAGCTGCCCGATGTGATCTCCACGGCCGTCGGCTACGCCGCCGGCTTCACGCCGAACCCGACCTATGAAGAGGTGTGCACCGGCCGCACCGGCCACAACGAGGTCGTGCTCGTGGTCTTCGATCCCGCGAAGACGAGCTACGAGACGCTGCTCAAGACCTTCTGGGAGAACCACGACCCCACGCAGGGGATGCGCCAGGGCAACGACGTGGGGACGCAGTACCGCTCGGGGATCTACGTCTACTCTCCGGAGCAGCGCCGGCTCGCGGAAGCGTCGCGCGCCGCGTACCAGGCACAGCTGACCAAGGCGCGGCTACGGCCCGATCACCACCGAGATCCTCGACGCGCCGGAGTTCTACTACGCCGAGGACTATCACCAGCAGTACCTCGCGAAGAATCCGTGGGGCTACTGCGGGATCGGCGGGACGGGCGTGGCCTGTCCGACCGGCCTCGCCGCCGCCGCGCGCTAGCCGCTCGGCGCCACCAGCGCCTTCGCGCGCTCCTTCATCCAGTCCGGCATCGGCGCCGGCCGGCGCGCATCGAGATCGAGCAGCACGCCGAACTGGTCCAGCGTGGCGACGCGCTTCCCCGTGCGCGCGTCCAGCATCTGGTGGAAGATCCGGAGCGACGAGTTGCCGACGTGCAGCGGCGCGCTCTTCACGACCACGAGATCGCCGGCGCGCAGGAGCCCGTCGAAGGTCAGCTGGAACTCGAAGGTCGAGTAGCCCCGGCGCTGCTCGCGATAGAACGCCGGCGTCAGCCCGAACCCCCGCGTCGACTGCGCGTTGGACGCGGCGAAGCGGTGGATGTAGTGGGTCAGGGCGCTGCCGCCGGTGAGATCGATCTCCCAGGGCCGGACGGTGTCGCGCACGGAGTCGACGAAGCCGTCGAGGCCGCGCGGCTGCGGGCGCTGCTCGCGCTTGGGGCCGTCCCACGTCACGCGGAGGGCGTCCGCCTTCGCGCGGGCGGCGGCGGGCAGCGCGCCGCGGAGACGATGCTCGACCGTGGTGCACAACGTGTCCGCGCCCGACTCGAAGACCTTGTGGCCGAGCACCAGGGTGTCGTCGCCCACCTCGATCACGCCGGTGTCGACGTGGAAGATGTCGCCCACGCGGAGCTCGTGCTGGAAGCTGACGTACGCGTCGGTGGTGAGCATCGACGCCGGGGCGAGGCCGAGCGCGTCCAGCGTCGCGAACGTCGCGTCCCCGAAGCGCTGGAAGTAGAAGGCGACCGTGAAATGGTCGGTGCCGTCGATCTCCCAGCGGTTGACCGTGCTGCGGACGGTCTCGCGCCAGCTCACCGGGAGAGCTTCCGTCCGATGCGCTTCTCGATGACGTGGGTCACGGCCGAGAAGTCCTCCTTGCCCCAGCCGTTCGCCACGGCTTCGGCGTAGGTGCGCTTCGTCTCCTCGAGCAACGGGGTCGGCACCTTCGCGGTCTGCGCCTGCTCCAGCGCGAGCCCCGCGTCCTTCAGCATCAGCTCCACCATGAACGTCGGCGAGAAGTCGCCGTCGAAGATCCGCTTCGCCCGCCGCTCGAAGTACGTCCCGTAGGCCATGCCGCCGCCCTGGCGCACGACCTCGTAGAAGGTGTCGCGGTCCACGCCCGCCTGCACGCACACCGCGAGCGCCTCGGCCACGGCCACCGCCGTCACCGCCGCGAGCCCGTTGTGGAGCAGCTTCACGCGGTTGCCGGTGGCGGACGGGCCCACGTACATGTGGAGCTTGCCCATCACCTCGAGGTAGGGCGCGATGGTCGCCACCTTTGACTGGTCGCCGCCGACGATGAAGAAGATCTCGCCGGAGACCGCCTGGGGCTGCGAGCCCAGCATCGGCGTGTCCATGTGGGTGATGCCCTTGCTCGCGAGCGCCTTGCCGAGGCCGATGGTCGTCTCCGGGCTCACCGTGGAGCAGTCGCACGTGATCAGTCCCGGCGCGGCGCCACCCATGATGCCGGAGGCGCCGAGGTAGACCTCGCGGACGATGGCGTCGTTCGGCAGCGCGGTGAAGACCACGGCCGATTGCGAGGCGACGTCCGCGGCGGATTTCGCCACGGTCACGCCGGGCTGCCTGGCCAGCGCGGCCGTGGCCGCGGCACTGGCGTCGTACACGACGGGCGTCTTGCCTGCCCTGGCGAGATTGGTGGCCATCGGCCCACCCATCGTGCCCAGACCGATGAATCCGACGCGATCACTCATCCTGCCACTCCTTCGATTGACTGGTCCGGTTGGCCCAACCCCCCGGCCACGCTCCGCGACCGCCGTCACTTCTTGTTGCGGTCCGGCATCGTACCGCGATTCTCCCCGGCGTCCGCGTTGACCGGCACGCGCGCACCCGCCACAATCACCGCGATGGACGACACGCAGACGTTGCTCGCACGGCTCCTGCGCGCGGATCCCGCCGTCATCGACGTCGGCGAGGACCTCGCGGCCTGGTGGCGGCGGTTCCGCGCGGCGGAGCGCGACGCGCTCTCGCCGTTCGATCGCGCGGTGCTGGCCGGGTTCCGCGCCAACCGCGTGGCCGGGGCGTTTGCCGGCGGCTACCAGGGCGCGCTGCGCGCGCTCGTTCCGGGACGCCTGGCCGACGACGTGATCGCGTCGTTCTGCGTGAGCGAGGCCGGCGGCAACGCGCCGCGCGCGATCGAGACCTCGCTCACCCCGCGCCCCGAGGGCGGCTTCGCGCTGAACGGGCAGAAGCGCTGGAGCACCATGGCGCCGGTCGCCGATGTCCTGCTCGTGGCCGCGCACGAGGGGGTGGACGCGGCGGGGCGCAAGCGCATCACGCTCGTCCGTGTCGACGCGGCGGCGCCCGGCGTGACGATCCAGCGCATGCCGCCGACGAAGTTCATCCCCGAGGTCCCGCACGCGGAGCTCACGCTGAAGGATGTTGCGCTGGGCGCGGACGCGCCGTTCCCGGGCGACGGCTACGCGAGCTACGTGAAGCGCTTCCGGACCGTGGAGGACATCCATATCCACGGCGGCGTGCTCGGCTACGCGCTCGGCGCCGCGCGGCGCTTCGCGTTTCCCCAGACGGTCGTCGAGCGCCTGGCCTCGGCGATCGTGGCCACGCGTGTGCTGGCGTCGCTCGACGCGGACGCGCCGGAGACGCACGTGGCGCTCGCGGGCACGCTCGCGCGCGACGCGAACCTGCTCGACCACTCGGACGCGCACTGGGAGAAGGCGGAGGAAGGGGAGCGTGCGTGCTGGCGTCGCGACCGCCAGGGCTTCGGCTCGGTGGCGGGCGCGCTCCGAGAAGCCCGGCGCCAGCGAGCCTGGGAAAGGCTCGCTGGCGCCGGTCGCGTGAGTCTTAGCTCGTGAACCCCTTGCCCTCGTTGGCGAGGCGATCGACGAGCGGCGCCGGGGTCCAGAACGCGTCGCCCGCTGCTTCTTGAACTCGTGCATCCGGTCGCGGAACGTCTTCAGCCCGATCTGATCGGCCCAGAACATCGGGCCGCCGCGGTAGACCGGCCAGCCGTAGCCGTAGACCCAGATCACGTCGATGTCGCTCGCGCGGATCGCGATCTTCTCGTCGAGGATCTTGGCGCCCTCGTTGACCATCGGGTAGAGCAGCCGCTGCAGGATCTCCTCGTCGGAGATGAACCGGCGCGTGATGCCCTGCTCGGTCGCGACGTCGACGATGATCTTCTCGACCTCGGGATCGGGGATCGGCGTGCGGTCGCCCTTCTCGTACTTGAAGTAGCCCGATGCCGGTCTTCTGGCCGAAGCGTCCCAGCTCGCAGATGCGATCGGCCACCGGCGACTTCGCGCCGCGGCCCTTGCGGATGCGCCAGCCCACGTCGAGGCCGGCCAGGTCGCTCATCGCGAACGGTCCCATCGGGAAGCCGAAGTCGGTGAGGACCTTGTCGACCTGGTGCGGGAGCGCGCCTTCCAGGATCAGCTTCTCGGACTGCAGGCCGCGCTGGTGGAGCATGCGGTTGCCGACGAACCCGTAGCAGACGCCCACGAGCACCGGCACCTTGTTGATCCGGCGTCCGAGGCTCATCACGGTCGCGACCGTGGTCGGCGCCGACTTCACGCCGCGCACGTTCTCGAGCAGCCGCATCACGTTGGCCGGGCTGAAGAAGTGCGTGCCGATCACGCTCTCGGGCCGCTTGGTGGCCGAGGCGATCTCGTTCACGTCGAGCGTCGAGGTGTTGGTGGCGAGGATGGCGTCCGGCTTCGCGAGCCCGTCGAGCTTCGCGAAGACTTCCTTCTTGATCGGCATCTCCTCGAACACGGCCTCGATGACGATGTCGGCGTCCTTCACCGCGTTCCAGTCCGTGGTGCCGGTGATCAGTCCCATGCGCTTCTCGACGTCCGCCGCCGTGAGCCGGCCGCGGCTCGCCGTCGCCTCGTAGTTCTTGCGGACGATGCCGAGGCCGCGATCGAGGGCCTCCTGGGCCATCTCCACCACGGTGACCGGGATGCCGACGTTCGCGAAGTTCATCGCGATGCCGCCGCCCATGGTGCCGGCGCCGATGACGGCCGCCTTCTTGATGTCCTTCGCGGGCGTGGACGCCGGCACGTCGGGAATCTTGGCGGCCTCGCGCTCGGCGAAGAAGAAGTAGCGCTGCGCCTTCGACTCCGGCGAGCGCATCAGCTCCTGGAAGAGCTCGCGCTCGCGCTTGATGCCTTCGTCGAACGGCAGGTTGACCGCCGCCTCGACGGCCTTGATGCAGTTCTCCGGCGCGCGGAAGCCGCGCGTCTGCCGCGCGACGGACTTGCGGAAGTCGCGAAGATCTCCGGCTTGCCCTTCGCCGCCGCGATCTTGTCGTTCAGGTCGCGGATCTTCTTGAGCGGCCGCTTCTCGTTCAGCACCTTCTCGGCGAAGGCGACGCCGGCCGCGGCGAGGTCGCCGTCCACGATCTCGTCGACGAGCCCGGTCTTGAGCGCTTCGTCGGCGCGGATCGGGTCGCCGCTCACGATCATCTGCAGCGCCTTCTCCGGGCCCACCACGCGCGGCAGCCGCTGCGTGCCGCCGGCGCCGGGCAGGAGCCCGAGCTTCACCTCCGGCAGCCCGAAGCGCGCGTCCTTCACGCCCACGCGATAGTGACAGGCGAGCGCGACCTCGAGGCCGCCGCCGAGCGCGGTGCCGTGGATGGCCGCGACGACCGGCTTCGACGAGCCTTCGATCATGTCGAGGACGCCGTGCAGTCCCGGCTCCACGGGCGGCTTGCCGAACTCGGTGATGTCGGCGCCGGCGATGAAGGTGCGCCCGGCGCAGGTGATGACGATCGCCTGCACGGCGCCGTCCGCCTGCGCCTGCTTGATCCCGTCGTGGAGGCCTTGCCGCACGTGCTGGCTGAGGGCGTTGACGGGCGGGTTGTCGACGGTGAGCACGGCGACGCGGCCGCGGTTGGTGAGGTCGACCGATTGCGTGAGCTTTGCCATGGGACTCCTCGCTGAGGTGAGAGTGGCGCTTATCTTACCCCCACGCTCAGGGGCCGCCCAGGCTCGCGCCGTACTGCGCGAGGATCTCGATGTCCTCCTCCGTCAGCGGCACGGCGGCCATCGTCATCGTGCCGTCGAGGTCGGACGCGGTCTTCTCCTTGAAGCCGCGGATCAGCTTGCGCAGGTAGGCGAGGTCCTGGCCGGCCAGGCGGGGGATCTGCTCGTGGCCCGCGAGGGTCTGGCGGTGACACGACGTGCACTGGTAGAAGACCGCCGCCTTCTTGCCGTCCTCCACCTTCTGCGGATCGAGTGTCGCCTGGCGCCGCACCGGCGTCTGCGCCGCGTAGAACGCGGCGAGGTCCGCCATGTCCTCGTCGGTGAGCTTGGCCGCGAACGGCGCCATCTGCGCATCCTTGCGCCGGCCGTCGCGGTACTTGATGAGCTGCCAGTGCGTGAACATCGTCGGCTGGCCCGCGAGCGACGGTGTCCCGGGGATCTTCGCGTTGCCGTCGGGCCCGTGGCAGGCGGCGCAGACCTTCGACTTCGTGCGACCGGCTTCGAGATCGGCGGAAAAGACCGGCGCCGCGCTCGCCGCCAGGAACGCGACGGCGAGCGCGGCGCCGGTGGAACGAGCGAAGGCGCTCAGCGCGAGTAGCTGATCCGGTAGATCGCTCCGGCGTAGTCGTCGGCCAGGAGGATCGAGCCGTCCTTCATCTGCGTGGTGTAGACGGGCCGGCCCCAGGGCTGGTTGTTCTCGAGGAAGCCCTCGGCGAAGACCTCGTACTTCGGCACGTCACTGGACCGCAGCGTGACCATCATCAGCTTGTAGCCGGTCTTCTGGGTGCGGTTCCACGCGCCACGCTGGGCGAGGAACGCGCGGTTCTTGTACTCGGGCGGGAACATGCTGCCCGTGTAGAACATCACGCCGTTGCCCGCCACGTGCGGTCCCGTCTTGATGAGCGGCGCCGCGAACTCCGAGCAGCTCCGGCCCTTGCCGAACTCGGGATCGGGGATGTCGCCCTGGTGGCAGTACGGGAACCCGAAGTGCAGACCCTTCTTCGGCGCGTGGTCGAAGCGGTCGCTCGGCACGTCCTCACCCAGCCAGTCCCGCGCGTGGGTGGTGAAGTAGAGCTCCTTCGTCACCGGGTGCCAGTCGAAGCCGACGCTGTTGCGCACGCCGTGCGCCCAGTACTCGAACCCGGTGCCGTCCGGGTTGATGCGCGAGATGTTCGCGTGCGTGTCGGGCGGGATGCAGATGTTGCACGGCGCGCCGATGTTGAAGTAGAGCTTCCCGTCCGGGCCGAACGCGAGGTACTTCCACCCGTGCGGGGCGTCCTTCGGCAGCGTCTCGTAGACGACCTTCATCTCCGGCGGGCTGTCGAGCTTGCCCTCGATGCCTTCCATCTTCGTGATGCGATGGATCTCGGCGATGTAGAGCGTGCCGTCCTTGAACGCGACGCCGTTGGGCAGGTTGAGGCCCTTGGCGATCACCTTCACCTCGCGGCTCGCGCCCTTGTCCGTGACCGCGTAGACGTTGCCGGCCACGCGGCTCGACACGAACAGCGTGCCCTTGTCGCCCCACGTCATCGCGCGCGCGTTGTTGATCCCGTGCGCCCACAGCTCGACCTTGAAGCCCTGCGGCACCTTGATCTTGTTGATCGGAATCTCACCGGGCGCCTTGGGCGCCGGCGGCTGCGCGACGGGCGCGTGTGCCCTTGTCGCCCCACGTCATCGCGCGCGCGTTGTTGATCCCGTGCGCCCACAGCTCGACCTTGAAGCCCTGCGGCACCTTGATCTTGTTGACCGGAATCTCGCCGGGCGCCTTGGGCGCCGGCGGCTGCGCGACGGGCGCGAGCGGCGAGTTCGCCATCTCCGACGGCTGCCCCTGTTTCCACGAGGGGCCGGCTGCTGCGCGAACGTCAGCGGCGCGAGGCTGAGGAGAAGAGTTAGAGCGACGGCCACGATCCAGCTGAGATGCCGCATAGAGACGCCTCCCCTTCGAGGATCGATGCTGGGCGGCCAGACGGTACCACACTCAGAACTGGAGGCGCACGCCTCCGTGAACCATCCGCGGCGCGCCGATCGAGACCACGCCCTCGCTCGTGCGCGCGACCGTGTACGTCTCGTCCAGCAGGTTCTCCACCGCCACGTAGACCTGGGCCCAGGGAGCGAGCTGGCGCCCGATCCGCATGTCCACCGTGGTGAACGCGCCCATCGGCAGCGTGTTCAGGTCGTCCTCGAACTGACGCCCGACCCGCCGGACCATCAGCGACGCGGCGAACCACGCCGGATCCGACCAGTGCACGCCGAGCGTCACCACGTGATCCGGCACCTGCGCGAGGCGCTTGTCCACGAGCGCCGGGCTCGACGCCTCGATCACGTGCGCGTCCAGGTAGACATGGCCCGCCGTGAGGCGCCAGCGTGGAAACGGTCGCACCTCGATCTCGGTCTCCACGCCGCGGATCCGCGTGAGATCGACGTTGCGGCGCTGGCGGCACGTCGTCCCCGCCGGACAGTCGGGCAGGTTCGTGCTCAGCGTCACGTTCAGGACCTGGTCCTGCACCTCGTTCCAGAATCCCGTCACGCGCACGTCGACGGCGCTCCACCGCTGGCCGACGCCGGCCTCGCCGCCGGTGAGGCGCTCGGGCTTGAGGGTCTCGTTGGCGACGGTCACGTCGTTGCGCACGCGGAACGGGCGATAGAGCTCGTTCAGCGTGGGCACGCGGAACCCCTGGTACACGGAGGCGAAGAGATCGGTCGCGGGCGTGACGTGCACGAGGGCCGCGACCTTCGGGCTCGGAATGACGTAGTCGACGTCGCGGAATTCGAGCCGTGGCGGGAGTCCGGCGGGTGGGACCTCTTCCTTCCGGAAGCCGTCGTAGGATTGCCACCAGTCCCCGCGGAGCGCGCCCGTGAGCTCGAGCCACGGCGTGACCGTCCACGCGTCCTGCACGAACGCGCCCACGAACGCCTGCTGCCCTCCGGCCACGCGATTGCGGTTGAAGCGGTTGTTCACGAACACGTTCTCGTCCGTCTCGCCCGTCACCCAGCGCGTGTCGACGCCGGCGAGCAGCGCGTGGGCGCCGATCGTGCGGTTCCACTGCAGCGTCCCGCCCGCGGTGACCGACGGCGAGCGTTGCGTGAGCGCCTGCGTCTCGCTGTTGCGGTCGTTCGCCTGGGTCGAGAACGTGCTGTGGAAGCCTTCCGCCATCGAGTACACGGTCAGCCGCCACGTACTGCCGTCCGCGGTCCGCAGCGTGCCCCCCGTGAAGAAGTGGCCGAGCTCCGTGTCGTTGACCTGGAGCGGCGTGCCGTTGTTGCGGTGCTCCGCGAAGTACCCGCCGGTCGCGAACAGCGTGAGATCGGGCGAGAGCACGAGCTCGAGACGTCCGGTGCCGAGGCCGCTGTGGAGGTCGGCCTCCTGGTCGATCGACCCGCGGCGCGACGCCTTCACGATCTTGTAGCCGCTGGTGTCGAACTTCGCGCCCTCGGCGCTGAAGCGCACCGGGCCTTGCACTTCGCTGACGAGCAGGTCGAAGCGCGTGGTGTCGAACGAGCCGATGCTCCCGTCGAACGTGAAGCTGCGCTCGGTCGGCCGCCGCGGGATGACGTGGATGACGCCGCCGAGCGCGCCGTTGCCCCAGAGCGCCGAGCCGCCGCCGCGCATCACCTCGATCTGCTCGATGCCGAGGAGCGGCAGCCGGCTCCATTGCACCCAGCCACCGAACGGATCGTTGATCGGGACGCCGTCCTGGAGCACCAGCGCGCGGCTCGCGCCGCTGGGGCCGATGCCGCGGAGCGAGACGCCTTGCGCGGTGGGATGCGTGGCGAGGCTCGACGACCGACGGAAGAGGCTGAACGACGGCACCTGGCGCAGGATGTCGTCCACGGTCTGCTGCGGCGCGTCGCGCACGGCCTCGCCCGGGATCACGGTCACGCTGGCCGGCGTGTCGCTCGCGCGCTCCTCGATGCGCGACGGCGTCACGACCACCGGCGGCAGGCGGGGAATCTCTTGCGGCTGCGCGAGCGCGGGCCTCGCGGACGCGAGGGCGAGCGCGAGCGCGACGGCGACGAATCCAGCCTGACGCATGCCCGCTCCTTTGGGATAAAAGCGCGCGGAGTCTAGCACGGTTGCGCCGGCCCGAGCCTCGTGCTTGACTCCGGGGCATGCCAACGTTCCAGTTCACGCTCCGCGACCTTCCGCCCGAGGCCGAGGCCCTCCGCACGGAGGTGCGCGCGTTCCTCGACGAGCAGTTCAGCGGCGCCAACCCCGTGAAGCGCGCCCGGTCGTGGGGCGGCTTCGACCGCGAGTTCTCGCGCCGCGTGGGCGCGCGCGGCTGGATCGGCATGACGTGGCCCAAGCAGTACGGCGGCCACGAGCGCTCGTTCCTGGAGCGCTACGTGCGTGCTGGAGGAGATGCTGGCGGCCGGCGCGCCGGTGAGCGCGCACTGGGTGGCCGACCGCCAGAGCGGCCCGATGCTGCTGCGCTTCGGCACCGAGGCGCAGCGCGAGAAGATCCTGCCCGCGCATCGTGCGCGGCGAGCTGGCCTTCGCCATCGGCATGAGCGAGCCGGACTCGGGCTCCGATCTCGCGTCGATCCGCACGCGCGCGGTCCGAAGGTCGGACGGCGGCTACGTCGTCAACGGCACCAAGGTGTGGACGAGCAACGCGCACCTGTAGCGACTACGCGCATCGCGCTCTTCCGCACGCAGGTCGTGCCGGACAAGAAGCACGAGGGGCTCACGCAGTTCCTCGTCGATCTGCGACCACCAGGGCATCACGATCCGGCCCATCATCGACCTCGCCGGCCAGCACCACTTCAACGAGGTCAACTTCACCGACGCCTTCGTCCCGGAGGACATGCGCGTCGGCAACGAGGGCGACGGCTGGAAGCAGGTGACGACCGAGCTGGGCTTCGAGCGCAGCGGGCCCGAGCGCTACCTGTCGAGCATCGCGCTGATCAGCGAGCTGGTGCGCGACGTCGCCGCGCGACCCGACGACCGCGGCGCCGAGGCCGTCGGCCGCATGGTGGCCAGCTGGCCACGCTGCGCCAGATGTCGCTCTCGGTGGCGGCGATGCTGCAGGCCGGCCAGAACCCGAACCTGGAGGCCGCCGCCGTGAAGGACGTCGGCACCACGTTCGAGCAGTCGATCCCCGAGCTGGTCCACGCGCTGCTCGATCTCGAGCCCACGCTCGACTCCGGCTCGCGACCTCCAGCAGGTGCTCGGCTACCTCACGCAGCTCGCGCCGTCGTTCTCCCTGCGCGGCGGCACCCGCGAGGTCCTGCGCGGCATCATCGCGCGCGGGCTTGGGCTCCGATGAAGGCCACGGGCGATTGGAGTGACGCCGTTGATCGGAGCCACGCGTGCCTCGATCAGGCCACCCACGACCCAAGCCGGCCTCGCGGGCCCCGCTACAACCATGACCGAGCTCCGGACGCTGCTCGCCGACACGGTCACCCGGCTCTTCACCGATCTCGTCACCAAGGAGCTGATCGAGTCGGCCGAGAAGGGCGTCGTGGCCCGACAAGCTCTGGCGCGCGCTCGAAGAGGGCGGCCTCACGCTGCCGCTGGTCGCCGAGGAGCGCGGGCGGCGCCGGCGGCACCTGGCTCGACGCCCACGTGGTCGTCCGCGCGGCCGGCCGGCACACGGCGCCCGTGCCGCTGGCCGAGACGATCGTCGCCGGCGCGCCTGCTCTCGCAGGCCGGCCTCGAGGTGCCGTTCGGGCCGCTGACGCTGGCGCCGGTCCACGCGGGACGAGCGTCTGACGCTGACGCGCAGCGGCGGCGCCTGGCGCGTGAGCGGCACGCGTGACGCGCGTGCCGTGGGGCGCGCGGCCGGGCACGTCGTGACGGTGGCCGACGTCGACGGCGCCGCGACGGTCGCGCTGGTCGCGCCGCAGCGCCGCGCCGGTCACGGAGGACACGAACCTCGCGCTGCGAGCCGCGCGACACGCTGGTCTTCGACGACGCGCCCGTCGTCGCCGCCGCGCCGGCGCGCGGAGTCCCGGCGGACGCGATCCGTCTCTACGGCGCGATGGTCCGCGCCGCGCAGATGGCGGGCGCGCTCGACTCGATCCTCGAGCAGTCGGTGCGCTACGCCACCGAGCGCAAGCAGTTCGGCCGGCCCGATCGGCAACTTCCAGGCGCATCCAGCACAACCTGGCCGTCGTGGCCGGCCACGTCGCCGCGTCGGGCATCGCCGCCGAGCACGCCTTCCGCGCCGCCGAGCGGCGGCGACGCCCGGCTTCGAGGTCGCCGTCGCCAAGATCCGCGTCGGCGAGGCGGCCGGCATCGGCGCCGGGACTCGCCCACCAGGTCCACGGCGCCATCGGCTTCACCTACGAGCACTCGCTGCACTTCGCCACGCGGCGGCTGTGGTCGTGGCGCGCGGAGTTCGGCAGCGAGAGCGTGTGGGCGATCGAGCTCGGCCGCCGGGTGGCCGCCCGCGGCGCCGACAACCTCTGGAACGACCTCACGGAGAGATAGATCGATGGCCAGTGCGCGTCTGAACGGCATCACGATCGACTACCAGGTGACGGGGCAGGGGCGGCCGGTGCTGATGAGCCACGGCTATTCGGCGACGCGACACATGTGGGACGGACAGCACGCCTTCCTCGGTGACCGCTATCGCCTGATCAGCTGGGACATGCGCGGACACGGCGCCACCGACAGTCCGCCCGATCCCGCCCAGTACTCGCACGCGCTCACCGTCGCCGACATGAAGGCGCTGCTCGACCACCTCGGCATCCGGCGCGCCATCGTCGGCGGGCTCTCGCTCGGCGGCACGATGTCGCTCGAGTTCTACGTCGCGCATCCCGAGATGGTGGAGGCCCTGATCCTCTGCGACACCGGCCCGGGCTATCGCAACGCCGACGCGCGCGCGAAGTGGAACGAGCGCGCGATGACGCGCGCGACGGAGCTGGAGTCGCGCGGTCTCGACGCGCTCGGTGGCCGGAGCCGGGAGATGCGCGAGGCGCTGGCCTACCATCGCTCCGCCCAGGGGCTCGCGCACGCCGCGCGCGGGATGCTGGCGCAGACGGACTCGCGCGTGATCGACGCCCTCGGCTCCATCACGGTGCCCACGCTCGTCATCGTCGGCGACAAGGACGAGCCGTTCATCGCGCCGTGCGAGTACATGGCCAAGAAGATCGCGGGCGCGCGGCTCGAGGTGATCCGGGACGCCGGGCACTCGTCGAACCTCGATCAGCCGGACGCGTTCAACCGCGTCTTCGTCGACTTCCTCGACTCGCTCCCGTAGGGCGGATGGCCTGGTCCCTCGCCGGCATCCTCCGCGCGCACGCGCGCGATCACGCGCGTCCGATGCTCACGTGCGGCGAGCGGGTGATCACGTGGGCCGAGATGGACGCGCGCTCGAGCCGCGTGGCGCAGGCGCTGCTCGCGGCGGGGCTGGCGGCGCAGGACCGGGTCGCGTTCCTCGACAAGAACGGGCCCGAGTACTTCGAGGTCCTGTTCGGCGGCGGCAAGGCCAACGTGGTCAACGTCGCCGTCAACTGGCGGCTCGCGCCCGCCGAGATGGCGTACATCGTCAACGACGCGGCGGCGCGCGTGCTGTTCGTCGGCGCCGAGTTCCTCGGCCATCTCGACGAGATGGAAGGCGCGCTCAAGACCGTGCAGACCGATCGTGGTCGTCGGTGGCGCACCCGCGCCACGAGCGCTACGAGGCCTGGATCGCGCGCCATCCCGCCACCGACCCGATGGCGCCGACGACGCCCGGCGACGTCGCGATGCAGCTCTACACCTCGGGCACGACCGGCCTGCCGAAGGGCGCGATGCTCACCAACGCGAACCTCGGCACGCTCTCCCGCGCACGGGGCCGCTGTGGAGCTTCGACGCGCTCGCTCGGTGAACCTCGTCTGCATGCCGCTGTTCCACATCGGCGGCTCGCGGCTGGGCGCTCGTCGGCATGGACGTCGGCGCGCACTCGATCCTCTTCCGCGAGTTCGCGCCGGCCGAGATCCTGGCCGCGCTCGAGCGCCACCGCGTCACCAACGCGCTGTTCGTCCCGGCGATGCTGCAGGTCCTGGCCGCGGTGCCCGGCGCCGCGGCGCGGCGACTACCGCGCGCTGCGCTCGATCGTCTACGGCGCCTCGCCCATCACCAACGAGGTGCTGGTCGCGCGCGATGCGGACGTTCCGCTGCCCGTTCGTGCAGGTCTACGGGCTCACCGAGACCACGGGCGCCATCACGCAGCTCGAGCCCGCCGACCACGACGACCGACGGGCCGCGCGCGCGCCTGCTGCGCTCGGCCGGCAAGCCGTTTCCGTGGGTGGAGCTGCGCATCGTCGACCCGGCCACCGGCGACGACGTGCGCGCCGGACGAGGTCGGCGAGCTGTGGACGCGCTCGCCGCAGAACTTCATGGGCTACTGGGCGCGGCCGGACGAGACCGCGCGCACGGTCACCGCGGACGGGTGGCTCAAGACCGGCGACGCCGGCTACCTCGACGACGACGGCTACCTGTTCCTCACCGACCGCGTGAAGGACATGATCATCTCGGGCGGCGAGAACATCTACCCGGCCGAGATCGAGAACGTGCTCGCCGACCATCCGGCCGTCGCCGACGTCGCGGTGATCGGCGTGCCGGACGCGCGCTGGGGCGAGACCGTCAAGGCCATCGTGGTGCGCGCGGCCCGGGCACGGACGCCGCGGCCCGAGGACATCATCGCGTTCGCGCGCGAGCGGCTCGCGCACTTCAAGTGCCCGACCTCCGTCGACTTCGTCGACGCGCTGCCCCGCAATCCGTCGGGCAAGATCCTCAAGCGCGAGCTGCGCGAGCCCTACTGGCGCGAGCCGCGACCGCCGCATCAACTGACCCCCACCAAGGAGACCCCATGGGCTACCGCATCAACCACATCCATCTGAAGTCGCCCGATCCGAAGAAGACCGCCGACTGGTACGTGAAGGCGTTCGACTTCGAGATCATGAGCGACGAGATCCGCGTGTTCGGCGACCGCTTCCTCCGCTGCAAGAGCGCGGACGGCGGCGTGAACGTCAACATCTCGGGGGCGCGCACCAACGAGACGATGGGCAAGGGCGATGCGACCCCGCACTACGGGCTCGAGCACTTCGGGTTCGACTCGACGGACATCGACGCCGACATCCGCCGCCTCACCGGGCTCGGCGCGACGCTGCTCGAGGGGCCGACGCAGCTCCCGAACGGCGGGCGCATCGCGTTCGTCCAGGGTCCCGACGACACGCGGCTCGAGCTGGTGCAGGCGCAGGAAGATCGCGGGCGGCTCGGACGGCAGCTGCTGCTGAGGGGGCACCGCATCCCCTACGGCTGGGTGATCGTCGGCGCGCTGTCGATCACCGAGACCATCACGTGGGGGATCGTCTACTACGGGTTCGCGGTCTTCCTGACGCCGATGGAGCGCGACCTCGGGTTCTCCCGGGTCGCGCTCACCGGCGCGTTCTCCGTGGGATTGCTCGCGTCGGCGCTGGTCGGCCTGCCGGTCGGGCGATGGATCGACCGGCACGGCGCGCGCGGGCTCATGACGGTGGGGTCGTGCGCGGCCGTCGCGCTCATGCTCGCGTGGTCGCGCGTGGAGAGCCTCTGGGCGCTCTACGTGGTGTGGGCGCTCATGGGGCTCGCGATGGCGGCCACGCTGTACGAGCCGGCGTTCGCGGCCATCATCGGCTGGTTCTCGCAGCACCGGGACCGCGCGCTGCTGACGCTCACGCTCGCGGCGGGCCTCGCGAGCACGATCTTCGTGCCGATCGAGACCGCGCTGCTCGGCGCGGATGGACTGGCGCGCCACGCTCGTCACGCTCGCGGTGTTCCTCGCCGTCACCACCATCCCGATCCACGCGCTCGTCCTGCGTCCGCCGCCCCGGACGGACGCGGCGCGCCGCCGCCGGCGCCGCGGCGGAGCGCAGCGCGTCGCTCGGCGAGGCGCTCCGGACCGTCGTGTTCTGGGTGCTCACGGTGGCGTTCGTGGCCTCCAACTTCGCCGTGAACGCCGTGACCGTGCACGTGATCCCCTACCTCACCGGCCACGGCTATCCGCTGGCGACGGCCGCGATGGTGATCGGCTGGCTCGGGGCCATGCAGCTCGTGGGCCGCATCATCTTCGGGCCGATCGCGACGCGCTTCGGGCACCGGCCGATGACCGCGGCCGTCTTCGTCGCCCAGGCGGGAGGGCTCGCGCTGCTGGCCAGCGTGCGTCACCTGCCGTCGCGTGATCCCGATCATCGTCGTGCTCGGCGCCGCCAACGGCATGGCCACGCTCGCGCGCGCCAGCATCGTCGCGGAGATCTTCGGCCGCCGGAACTACGGCGCCATCAGCGGCACGATGGCGCTCGGCGTCGAACGGCGCGCGCGCGGTGGGGCCGGTGGGCGCCTCGCTGATGCTGGCCGCGCTCGGCGCCTACGAGACGGTCTTCTGGATCTTCGCCGTCGCCGTCTTCGTGGCCGGGCTCGCGGTGCTGTTCGTCCGCGAGGCGCCGGACGGATTGACAAGGCGCGCCGGGCGCGTGAGGGTAGGCGGCGACTCGTGCCTGATCCCGAAAGGAGACCCTGATGAAGACGCTCACGTGGAGCACGCTCGCCCTCGCCCTGCTCGCCCTCGTCGTGGGCGGCGCCGCCGTCGTCCCCGCGCCCGCGGGCGCGCAGGCGAAGCCGATCGTGTGGAACCTGCCGCACGTCGCGGCGCCGACCTACTACCACACGCTCAACTACACGGCGTTCGCGAACAAGGTGAAGGAGAAGTCGCAGGGCCGGATGGAGATCCGCGTCCACCCGGCATCGTCGCTCTATCCCTCGCACGAGCTGATCCCGGCCCTCGTGCGACGGGCGCGCGGAGATCGGGCCCGTCGTCTCGCGGCTACCTCACCGACATCCTCCTCGAGATCGGCCCGCTCGAGCTGCCCTTCATGACGAGCGAGCCTCGACGAGCACCGCAAGGCCGCGCAACGCGCTCCGGCCGTTCTTCACCGAGATGCTCGCCAAGAAGCGGGCTCAAGCTGCTCGCCATCAACGCGTGGCCGACGCAGCAGCTCTTCTCGCTCCAGCCGATCAGCACCGTCGCCGACTGGAAGGGCAAGAAGATCCGCGTGTACGGCGCCGACTCCGCCAACATCGCGCGCGCGCTCGGCGCGCGCGCCCGTCAGCATCGCGCTTCGGCGAGGTCTACACCGCGCTCGAGAAGAAGACGGTGGACGGCGCCATGACCTCCGCCACCAACGCCGAGCCCATGAAGTTCTTCGAGGTGTCGAAGTTCATCAACTACTGGTACCTCGCCGGCGCCGCGCAGCGAGTGGCTCGTGGCCAACCAGAAGGCGTGGGACGCGCTCCCGAAGGACCTCCAGCAGGTCGTGCTCGACGCGCTGAAGGACGTCCGGCTTCGAGGACAAGGAGTGGGAGGACGCGGCCGCCTGCGGACGAGCGGGCGCGCAAGCGCCTGCGCCGAGCTCGGCATGACGGTGGTCGATCCGCTCCAAGGACGAGATCGAGAAGGCGCGCAAGGCCGCCGCGCGCCGGCTGGGACACCTGGCTCACGCGCACCGGCGCCGACGGCAAGCGCGGGCATGGACCTCGCCCTGAAGGCCCTCGGCCGGTGATCGGCGCGCGCGGCGAGCGTGGCGGCGCTCCTCGCGGGCTTCGCCACGCTCGCCATCGTGCTGCTCGATCTCGTACGACGTCACGCATGCGGTACTTCTTCGACCGGCCGCAGCTCTTCGTCGACGAGGTCGCGAGCTTCCTCCAGGTGCTCGTGATCTTCGGCGGCGCCGCCTACACCTTCCGCGCGGGCGGCCACGTGCGCGTCGACCTCGTCACCGGCGCACCTGCGCCGGCCGGTGCGGGCGTGGCTGCGCGTGGTGCACCCTCCTCCTCGGCGTCGTCTTCCTCGGCGTCGTCATCTGGGTCACCACCCAGTCCGCGCTCACCGCGTACCGCTACGGCGCGCGTCTCGGCCGTGATGCTCTATCCGCTCTGGCTGCCGATGCTGCCTGATCCCGGCCGGGCTCGTGCTGATGGCGCCTGGCCATGCTGGCCGCGCTCGGCCGTCAGGTCGAAGCCGCGCTCGGTCCCCGCGGGCCGGCCGCGACGAGGTGGCGCCGGAAGACCACGCGGGTGAGCGAGCCGCTCCTCGGCACCCTCCTGCATCGCGCTGATGTTCGTGCTCTTCGCCCTCGGCGTCGAGATCTCGATCTCGCTCGGCATCGTCGGCGTGCTCGGGCTGCTCTAGCTCAAGGGGTTCACGGTCGGGCTCGGCGTGGTCGGCTCGATCGCGTGGTCGAACGCGATCGAGCTTCTCGTTCATCGCGGTGCCGCTCTTCGTCTTCATGAGCGGCATCCTGCTGCACTCGGGCATCGGCAAGGGGCTCTACACGGCGGTGGCGCGGTGGGTGTCGTTCCTGCCCGGCGGGCCTCGCGGTGGCCAGCATCTTCTCGTGCGCGATCTTCGCCGCCGATCTCCGGCTCGAGCGTGGCCACCGCCGCCACCATCGGCATGATCGCCATCCCCGAGATGGAGCGGCGCGGCTACGCGCGGCCGCTGATCTTCGGCTCGCTCGCCGCGGGCGGCACGCTCGGCATCCTCATCCCGCCGTCGATCCCGATGATCATCTACGGCGTGATGACCGAGACGTCGATCGGCCATCTCTACATGGCGGGCATCGTGCCCGGCGTCGCTGCTCGCGCTGCTCTTCGCCGCCTTCGTGATCGGCTACGCGATGCGTCTGGCCCGAGACGGCGCCGCGCGCGGCGGAGGACCGCGGCTCGTTCCTCGACAAGCTGCGGTCCCTCTACGAGGTGGCGCCGGTCGCGCTGCTCATCGTCGTGGTGCTCGGCTCGATGTACCTCGGCATCGTGACGCCCACCGAGGCGGCCGCGCTCGGCTCGTTCGTGAGCCTGCTGCTCGCCGCCGGCTTCGCGCACGCTGACGTGGCGGGCGCTCCGCGAGGCGTTCCACGCCACCATCCGCACCACGTCGATGGTGATGCTCATCATCATCTTCGCGTCGATGTTCTCGCACGTGATCGCGCTGATCGGCGCGCCGAAGGCGCTCTTCGCGCTCGTCATCGAGCCTCGGGCTGCCGCAGCTGGGCGCTGTTCGCGCGTGATCTTCGGGTTCCTGCTCGTCATCGCCTACGCGCTGGAAGAGCTGTCGGTGATGATCATCATGCTGCCGATCCTGTTCCCGCTCGTCACCGGGCTCGGCTTCGATCCCGTCTGGTTCGGCATCATCATGGTGGTGTGGCTGGAGATCGGGCTCATCACGCCGCCCGTCGGGCCTGAACCTGTTCGTGATCCAGAACCTCATGCAGGGCACCACCGCGCGCGACGTCACGCTGGGCACCACGCCGTACGTCGTGCTCATGGTGCTCCTCGTGGTCCTGCTGTTCCTGTTCCCCGACCTCGCGCTCTGGCTGCCGCGGCAGATGGCGCCGGGCAAATGATCGGCGGGCCGTCCCTCAAGACCCTGCTGTTCGGCAGCGGGCCGCGCTTCATGCGCGACGCGTTCGGCGCCACCATCGTCTTCTACGCCGGCTGGAAGCTGCACGGCCTGCTGCTCGGCGTCGTCGCGGCCACGGTGTGGACGGTCGCGGTCTACGTGTGGGAGCGGAAGCACGAGCGGCCCGGCATCGCGGCGCGCATCGGCCTCGCCATCGCGCTCGTCCAGGCAGGGGCCGCGCTCGCGTCGCAGAGCGCGATCGGGTACTTCGCGCCGCCGGTGATCATCAACGCGGTGTACGGGCTCGCGTTCCTCGGCTCGGTCGCTGATCGGCCGCCCGCTCGCGGCGGTGTTCGCCAACGAGACGTACCCGCTGCCGGCGGAGATCCGGGCGCTGCCCGGCCGTGCGGCGCACGTTCGCGCACATCTCGCTCGTGTGGGGCGGCTATCTCCTCTTCCGCAGCGCCTTCCGGCTCTTCGTGCTCTTGAACTACAGCGTGGACGTGTACGTCGCGGTCAACGTGGCGACCGCCGGGCCGATGATCGCCGGCCTCATGGCGTGGTCGTTCTGGTACGGGCTCCGAGGCATTCGCCGCGCGGTGATGGAGTCGGTCGCGGTATCCTCCTGACGGAAGGAGCTGCCCATGAACCGCAAGCGGGTCGGGATCCTCGTCTTTCCGAACGTCGAAGTGCTCGATTTCTGCGGACCCTTCGAGGTCTTCTCCGTGACCCGGCGCAACGAGGCCACGCGGCGCGACGAGCCGTCGCCGTTCGAGGTGCTGCTGGTGGCCGAGACGGCGGAGCCGGTCACCGCGACGGGCGGGCTGCGCGTGATCCCGGACGTCACGATCGACGCGTGTCCGCCGCTCGACATCCTCGTCGTGCCCGGCGGATGGGGGACGCGCACCGAGATCAAGAATGAACGGCTCGTTCAGTGGATCAGGGAGCGTGGCAAGGCGGTGGAGACGCTCACCTCCGTCTGCACGGGCTCGATGCTCCTCGGCCAGGCCGGGCTTCTCGACGGACGCCCCGCCACGACGCACTGGCGCGCCCTGCCGTGGATGCGCGAGTCGTTTCCGACCGTGACGGTCGAGGAGAAGCTCCACGTCGTCGAGGACGGCCACGTGCTCACGTCGGCCGGCATCTCCGCCGGCATCGACATGGCGTTGCGGGTGGTGGCGCGGTATCACGGCGAGGACGTGGCGCGCGCGACCGCGCGCAACATGGAGTACCGCTACGCGCCGGAGGACAACAGCCGCCGCGTTAGTTGGAGGCGTCAGTCTCGCGTGGCCGCGGCCGGAAGACCTTCCACGCGGCCGCTCGGGCTCCGTCTTGCGGGGGCCCGTCTGCTCGATGCGCACGCGACGCAGCCACGGGCAGCAGGAGCAGGATGCCCGTGAAGAGGACGACCAGCATCACGTAGGTGTCGACGTACGCGAGCGTCTGCGCCTGCCCCACGGTGCCGTGGTACAGCATGGCGATCGCGCGCCGGCCCGCGGTGAACGTGTCCGCGCCGTGCGCCTTGAAGTGCTCGGTCCACTGCGCGAGCCGCCCCTGCGTGTCCGCCTCGAACACGTTGACGTGCTCGACGAGCTGCGCCTGGTGGTACTGGCTGCGCCGGGCGAGCAGGCTCGTCGCGATCGCGATGCCCATGCTGCCCCCGAAGTTCCGGACCACGTTGAACGCGGACGTGGCGTTCGACAGCCGCTCCATGCGGACGGTGGAGAGCGCGAGCGTCTGGAGCGGGACGAAGACGAAGCCCTGGCCGAAGCCCTGGACGAAGCGGGGCAGCGCGAGCGCCCAGTAGTCCATGCCGAGCGTGACGTTGGTCATCATGAAGAAGGCGACGGCGTTGAGGGTGCAGCCGAAGCCGAGCAGCATCCGCTGGTCGACGCGCTGGACGAGCCGTCCGGAGATCAGGAGCGCCATCATGTTGCCGACGCCGCCGGGCGCCAGCACCATCCCCGACGTCCACGCGTCGTAGCCCATGAGCTTCTGCGTGTAGAGGGCGAGGAGCACCGTGCTCGCGTAGAAGCCGAAGCCCACCGTGGCCATCACCACCGAGCCCACCGCGAAGTTGCGGTCGTTGAAGACGCGGAGCTCGAGGATGGGCTCCCGGGCCATGAGCTCGCGGATGAAGAACCCGATCATCGCGACCACGGCGAGTCCCGCGAGGAAGACGATGTACGAGGAATCGAACCAGTCCTCGCGCTCGCCCTGGTCGAGCACGAGCTGCACCGCGCCGAAGCCGATGACCATGAGCGTGAGACCCGGCCAGTCCACCGCGCCCGGCTTCTTGTGGTACGGCGAGTCGAAGAGGAACGCGCTCGCCATGAAGAAGCCGAGCACGCCGATCGGCAGGTTGATGTAGAAGATCCAGCGCCACGACCAGTTGTCGCAGACCCACCCGCCGACCGTGGGGCCGAGGATCGGCGCCATCATGATGCCGATGCCCCACACCGCCATCGCGAGCCCGCGCTGGCGCAGCGGAAAGATCTCCCACATCGTCGCCTGCGCCATCGGCACCACCGGCCCGCCGCCGATGCCCTGCAGGATCCGCATCGCCACGAGGAACTCGAGATTCGGCGCGAGGCCCGAGAGGAACGAGCTCACCGTGAAGAGCGTCGTGCAGAGCAGGAAGAGCCGCCGGCGCCCGATCACGCCGGTGAGCCAGCCGGTGGCCGGGATCACGATCGCGTTGGCCGCGAGATACGACGTGATGACCCACGACGTCTCCTCGACGCTCGTGGAGAGCGAGCCCTGCATGTGCGGCAGCGCGACGTTGGTGATGCTGGTGTCGAGGATCTGCATCACCGTGATGAGCATCACGGACACCGTGATCATCCACTTGCGCGCCGGGGAGAGCGCGACGGACGGGTGGTCGATCTCGGCCATGATCTCGCGCGCCCTAGGGGCGCGTGGCCACCGTGTAGATCCGGTGGCTCTGGTATTCCTGCGCGTAGGGCGGGCGCGTCGCCATCTCGTCGATGCGCAGGCCGGCGCCCTCGATCGCCGCGCGCACCTCCGCCTCGGAGAAGAGCGTGGCCACGAGCGCCACCGGCTTGCCGAACGCTTCGTCACGCCCGACCTCGCCCGTGCCCGCGTGCACGGTCATCAGCAGGCGCCCGCCCGGCTGGAGGACGCGGTGCAGCTCGACGAGCGCCCGGCCGAGCTCGTCGCGGGCGCAGTGGATCAGCGAGTAGAACGCCGCGATCCCGGCCAGCGCGCGGTCGGCGAGATCGAGGCCGAAGAAATTGCCCTGGAAGAACTCGAGCGTCGGGTTGAGGCGGCGCGCGGTCGCCACCATCGAGGCCGAGGCGTCGATGCCGAACGCCTCCACGCCGCGCGACGCGAGATAGCGCGCGATCTGGCCGGGGCCGCAGCCCAGGTCGCACACGCGCCCGCGGCCCTTCACGCTCGCCGCGTAGCGATCGAGCCACTCACGGTCGAACGGCTTGCCGTCGAGCTCGTCGAAGTACTGCTGCGCGTACTCGTCGGCGATGGCGTCGTAGCTGGGGACGATGCCGCGGCCCCAGCCCGCCATCAGCGCGCGGCGAGCGCCGCGCGCATCCGCTCCAGGCCCTCCAGGAGGAGCGCGCGCGGGGTGCCGAAGTTCAAGCGGACGAACCCGTCGCCCGGCGCGCCGAACAGCTTGCCGTTGTTGAAGGCCACCTTCGCGTGCTCGAGGAAGAACGTGAAGGGATCGTCGATGCCGGTCTGCCGGCAGTCGAGCCAGGCGAGGTAGGTGCCCTCGGGCTTCGCCATCGAGATGCCCGGAAGGGACCGTTGCACGGACTCCGCGAGGACGTCGCGGTTCGCCTCGAGATACCGGAGCAGCGCCTCGAGCCACGGCCCGCCGTCCCGGTAGGCGGCGACCATCGCGGTATAGCCGAGGATGTTCGCCGTCGGCTGCACCAGGTCCGCCCGCGCGGCCTGGAAGCGCTCGCGGAGTCCGGGGTCCGTGACGATGGCGAGCGAGGCCTTGAGCCCGGCCTGGTTGAACGTCTTGCTCGGCGCCATGAGCGTGATCGTGTGCGCGGCGACCTCGGGACTGATCGACGCCATCGGCACGTGCTCGTGGCCGCGATAGACGATGTCGCAGTGGATCTCGTCGGCGATGATCGTCAGCCGGTGGCGCAGACAGATCGTCGCGAGGCGCTCGAGCTCCGCGCGCGTGTAGACACGGCCGACCGGGTTGTGCGGGTTGCAGAGGAGGAACGCCTTCGTCCTCGGCGAGATCGCACGCTCGAACGCGTCGAAGTCGACCTCGTACCGGCCGTCGGCACGGCGGGCAAGCTCGGGCAGCTGGGCGTGCAGCGCCACGTTGCCGGGCACGCGCAGGATCGGCGGATACGCCGGCGTCAGGATCACGAAGCCGTCACCGGCCCGCACACCGCGCGCGCGGCGACGTTGTTCGCGGGGTTCACGCCGTCCATCAGCATGATCGCCTCGGGCGGCACCTCCCATCCGTAGCGCTTGCGACAGCGCTCGGGGAAGACCTCCAGCAGCTCGGGAGTGCCCTCGCGCAAGTAGCCGTACACGCCGTGCTCCACCCGCGCACGCAGGGCCTCGACCACGGCCGGCGGCGAGGCGAAGTCCATGTCGGCCACCCACAGCGGGATCACGTCGGGCCCGTACTTGTTCCACTTGTTGGAATCCGTACCTCGGCGCTCGACGACCGTGTCGAAGGGGGATTGGGGGTCCTGTGGTGGGTCACTCATGGTGGCGAGGATCGCATCTCATGCGCTGGGGTCAACGCACGCCCCGCGATTCGACTATCCTGTGGGGCATGGCCGGCCCCACGGGCGTCTTCCGCACGATGTGTCCCGATGAACTGCCATCCCACGCTGTGCGGGATGCTCGTCACCGTCGACGACGGCCATCGTCGTCGGCGTGAAGGGCGATCCCGACAACCCCGACAGCCGCGGCTTCCTCTGCGTGCGCGGTCAGGCGTCGAAGGAGATCATCGGCAACCCCCGCCGGCTCCTGCGCCCGCTCGTGCGTGCCGGGCGCGGCGACACCTCCTGGCGCGAGACCACGTGGGACGAGGCGCTCGACCTCATCGCGCTGCACATGCGCGCGGTCGGGCCCGCGTGCGGTGGGCCTGTGGTCGGGGCACGGTCTCGCCGCCAACAACTACGGCACGCGCATCGCCGGCCACCTGATGCGGCGCTTCGCGAACCTCTCCGGCGCGCAGGTGTGGCACGGGAGCATGATCTGCTGGGGCCTCGGCGGATGCGGGCTCGGCCTCACCGGCGCGCTCGAGACGAACACGAAGGAGGACATGAGCGCTCACAGCGCGCTGATCGTCCTCTGGGGCGCCACGCTCGCGAGCCAGCCGAACACCGCGCGTCACATCGCCGCCGCGCGCAAGCGCGGCGCCCACGTGATCACGATCGACATCCGCGAGACGGAGGCGTCCGCGCAGTCCGACGAGACGCTGGTGATCCGGCCCGGCACCGACGCGGCCCTCGCGCTCGCGATGATGCACGTGATCATCGGCGAGGGCCTGGTCGACCGTGACTTCGTCGGCCACCACACGGTCGGCTTCGATCAGCTCGCGCAGCACGTGAAGGCGCACACGCCGGAGTGGGCGGCGGCGATCACGGGCGTCGCGGCCGAACGGATCGTCACGCTGGCGCGCCGCTACGCGGCCACGAAGCCGGCCATGATCCTCGTCGGCGGCAGCTCGATGCACAAGGGCGCCAACGGCTGGCAGGGCGGCCGCGCCGTCGGGTGTCTGCCCGCGCTCACCGGGAACCTCAGCATCGCGGGCGGCGGTCTCGGGCCGCGTCACGGCGCGTCGGCGCACGGCCAGGCGCTCAACACGGCGCTGCTCGCGACCGAGCGTCGGCCGCCGGGCGAGGACATCCCGAACCAGATGTCGCGCGATCACGGAGGCGATGCTCGACCGGCGCCTGCGCGTGATGCTGCTGCTCGGCACCAACATGCTGTCGTCGTTCGCGGATGCGGACGCGGTGGCCGCGGGGCTCGCGCGGCAGGACCTCGTGGTGAGCTACGACCTCTTCTTCAACGACACCGCGCGCCGGTACGCGGACGTCGTGCTGCCGGCGACCGCGTGGCTGGAGGAGCTGGGCTGCAAGAGCACCAACACGCACCTCTACCTGATGCCGAAGGTCCTCGACGCGCCGGGCGACGCGAAGCCCGTCACGTTCGTGCTGCGCGAGCTGGCGCGGCGACTCGGCCTCGCCGACTTCTGGCCGTGGGCGACCGACGCCGGCCCGATCGACGCGATCCTCGATCACCCGAGCACGGGCCACGCGACCGTCGCCGATCTCACGATGGAAGGCGGCATCCGCGCGCTGAACGTCTCGCACGTCGCGCATCCCGGGCGGACGTTCGACACGCCGTCGGGGAAGATCGAGCTCTACTCCGAGCGCGCGGCGGGGCTCGGCCTGCCGCCGCTGCCGGTGCACGACGACCTGCCGGCGTCGCGCGTTCCCGCTGCAGCTGCGCACGGGCCGGACGCTCACGCACTTCCACGCGTTCTACGACCACGGGCGCGCGCTGCCCACGCTCGCGAAGGCCGACCCGGAGCCCGAGCTGTGGATCGCCCCGGACGACGCGCGGCGCGCGGCATCGCCGACGGCGACGAGATCCGGATCCACAACGAGCGCGGTGACATGCGCGCCCGGGCGCGCGTGACCTCGCGCATCCCCGCCGGCACCGTGTGGATGCGGGACGGCTGGGACGGCCTGAACCGCCTGACATCCGGCGTCGCGGTGGTGCCCGACGCGGCCGTCGACCTCTTCGGGTTCTCCGGGGGCCAGGCGGCGTTCGATGCGAAGGGTCGACGTTGCGCTGAACCGATGGGGGAATGATGGCGCAAGCAGACGATCGAGCAGGAGTACGCGGCGGCACGGCCGAAGTCGAAGGCGCTGTACGAGCGGGCCCGCGCGAGTGCATGCCGAGCGGCGCCGCGCACGACGGCCGCGTGTTCGCGCCGTTTCCGTTCTACGTGGCGCGCGCCGACGGCGCCTACAAGTGGGACGTCGACGGCCACCGCTACATCGACGGCTGGAGCGGCCACGGCGCGATGATCCTCGGCCACAACCATCCCGCGGTCACGAAGGCCATCATCGACCAGGCGCAGAAGGGCACGCACTACAGCGCGGGCTCGGAGATCGAGCTGCGCTGGGCCGAGCTCATCACGCTCGATCGTGCCCGGCGCCGAGCGCGTGCGCTTCACGATGACGGGGACCGAGACCACCGCGCTCGCCATCCGCATCGCGCGCGCCCACACCGGCCGCACCAAGATCGTGAAGTTCCGCGGCCACTTCCACGGCCTGCACGACTCGGTGATGGCGGCGGTGAAGGATCCGTTCGAGATCCCGGCCTCGGCCGGCGTCCCGGCCGAGACGCTCGCGCAGACGCTGGTGGCGCGCTGCAACGACCTCGCCCACGTGAAGGAGCTGCTCGACGAGCACGAGGTGGCGGCGGTGATCCTCGAGCCGGCGGCGTCGCGCTCGATGACCGTGCCGACGAACCCGGCCTTCCTCAAGGCGCTGCGCGCAGCTCACGAAGGAGCGCGGCGTCGTCCTGATCTTCGACGAGGTCGTCACGGGCTTCCGCTTCGCGCCCGGCGGCGCGCAGGAGTACTTCGGGGTCACCGCGGACATGACGTGCCTCGCGAAGGCCGTCGCGGGCGGGCTCCCCGGCGCCGCGCTCACCGGCCGCGCCGAGCTCATGGACGACGTCGCGTTCAGCGGCGACGCCAAGCGCGACCGCACGCGGCGCGTCGCCGACCAGGGCACGTACAGCGGCACGCCGCTCCTCGCGGCCGCCGGCGTGGCCGCGCTGGAGATCCTCAAGACCGGCGAGGTGCAGAAGGAGCTGAACCGGATCGGCGACCGGCTGCGCGACGGCCTGAACCAGACGCTGAAGACGCGCGGCGTGCGCGGCTGCGCCTACGGCGTCTCGTCGATCGTGCGCGTCTTCCTCGGCGCGGACGCCGCGGAGCTCGGCATCGACACCTACCAGGCGGACGAGGCGCGGCTCGATCGCGGCATGGGCGCGCTCGGCGGGGCGCTGCATCTCGCGATGCTCAACCACGGCGTGGACACCAACCGCGGCTCGTCCATCGCGTGGCTCAACGCCGCCATGACCGACCAGGACGTGGACACGTGGGTCGACGCCTTCGACCGCGCGCTGACGCGGCTCAAGGAGGACGGCGCGCTCGTGTGATCGCTCGGCGCGCGGCGCTCGCGGTCGTCGCCGTCGCGCTCGCCCTCGCCGCCTGTGCGGGCGTCGCGCGCAGCATCGACATCGCGCGTCCCGTGGCGCCGTTCGACTCGAAGCGCTGGCCGGGCTCCGTCCGTGGCTTTCTGACGCGCCCCTCCGGCGACGGGCCGTTCCCGGCCGTGGTCCTCCTGCACGGCTGTTCGGGCCTGCCGCCTTCGCTCAGCCGCATGGGCGAGTGGGCGGAGTGGTACCGCGCGCGTGGCTGGGTCTCGATCATCCTCGACAGCTTCGGCCCGCGTGGAGTCGCCAGCGTGTGCGGCACCAACGAGGTCAATCCGTACGACCGCGCGGGCGACGCGTACGCGGCCCTGGCGTATCTCGCCGACCTTCCGTTCGTGCGCAAGGACCAGGTCGTCATCCAGGGGCTCTCGCATGGGGGCTGGACCGTGCTGCGGGCGCTCGAAGATCTGATGTATGGCGCGCAACCGTTGCGGTTCGCCGCCGGCATCGCGTATTACCCCGTGTGCTCGGGCATCCGCCGACCGCTCTACGCCCCGTCGATCGTGCTGATCGGTGAGCTCGACGACTGGACGCCGGCGCCGCCGTGCCGATCGCTCCACGAGAGAACGCGCGAGGATCCGCATCCGATCGATCTCACCGTGTACCCGGGGGCGTACCACTCGTTCGACTTCCCGGGCTCGCAACGCGTCAACCAGTACGGCAAGGTGCTCGCGCACTCCGCGGCGGCCACCACCGACGCCGAACGACGCGTCGACGAATTCCTGCGGCGGGTGTTCTCAGCGCGATAGTCGTTGCGAACACGGCGGGACCGTCTCCGTGGACGGCGCGGGCGAAGACGCGGCGCCACGTTCCGCGTCACGTCAGGTCGATCCTGTTGTTAGGTGCGCTCATGGCGGACGACGTTGAACCCTTCATCCTCCGATGGAGGCCGAAAGTACACCGTGATGGCGTCGAACTCTGCATCCGTGGTCCAAGGAGCGCCGGGAGGCAGGTTCTTGCTTCGATCTTTCAGCTGACTCTTGCACAAGGCGTCTGACGCGTCCACAAAGTGCAATTCATGTTCAACATTCGCCCGCTCGAATATTCCGCGGAACCACGCGCGCTGCAGCGTTGTATTGGCAGGGAAGTCGAGGACGACTGAAATGCCCTTCGACAAGAGAGCGCAGACATGTGGCGCGAGCGCGTTCTTCAGCCTGGAAGAGCACCTGACGAATGCCGGTATGTCACTGATCTCGCCAGGATACAGGCTATCCAAGAAGTCATCCTGTACGAGGAGAACCGCATTCTCTCGCTCGGCCAAATCTCTTGCGAGCGTTGACTTTCCTGCCGCCATCTTGCCGCAAAAGAACATCAACTTCGCTGGGGTGCTCATGTTCTGACGTCGAACACACGGTTCAGCCGCCGCAGCGAGCGCAGCCAGCCGCGGACACTCGCGACGGCGTGCCTGAGCAAAAATGTCGTGAGCCACAGAGTGGACATACGGACTATCGGCAATGGCCCGGCGAAAGTCACGGCGGCCGCCGACGCGACCGCCTGGTGACGTAGCCGCGCTCGCGGTCGCGCGCGGCGAGCTTCGGGTCGCGCGCGCTTCGCGCGGCCGTAGCCGCCGCCGCCCGGGGTGCGGACGAGCACGCGGTCGCCCTTGCTTCAGCACGTACTGCTTGCGGTTGTCGATCGCGCTTGCCGTTGATCCGGACGTCGCCGAGGCCGCCGTCGTCCGCCGCCCGCGAAGCCGGGGGCCGCGTACGTCGTGCGCTCGGCCATGAAGCTCATCACGATCGGCCGCGGCGACTCGTTCTCGATGCAGGATGTCCTGCCCGAGGCCGCCGCGGAACTTCCCGGCGCCGCCCGAGCCCGGGCGCATGCGCTTGTCGTGGACGAAGAGCGGGCTGTTGCGCTCGGCGACCTCCACGGGCGTCGACGAGATGTTGCTCGGCCACGAGAGCACGTGCTCGCCGTCCTTCCGCGCCGTCGCGCCCATGCCGCCGTTGAAGAACAACACGTTCGTGTAGGGGCGGCCGTCGTCGCGCATGCCCGACTGCGTGATGCCCCACAGCGGCGAGCCGACGCCGGCCATCACGCGGTCGGGGATCACGCGATGGAGCGCGCCGAACACGAGGAGCGGCACGTAGTGGCCGGTCACCGCGCGGCTCACGACCGCGGCGGGGAAGCGCGGGTTGAGCAGGCACCCCTCCGGCGCCGTCACGGTCATCGGCCGGTACATGCCGTCGTTGTTGGCGAGCGTCGGGCAGCAGCGCGCAGCGGATCGCGTAGGCGGTCATCGCGTACGTGTAGGCGTAGCACGCAGTTGATCGCGCGCGGCTGCTGCGGGCGACGTGCCGGTGTAGTCGGCGACGATCTCGTCGCCCGCGCACGGTGAGCGCGATCTTGAAGTCGAACGGCACGTCCACGCCGTCGGTGCGGAAGCCGTAGCGGTACGTCCCGTCGGGCACCGCGCGGATCGCGTCGCGCATCGCGCGCTCCGAGCGGCGCGAACAGCTCGTCGCCCAGCGCCTCGAGCGCCGTCGAGCCGATAGTCGTCGATCAGCGCGCCGCACGCGGCGCTCCATCAGCTCGTTGGCGCCGGCCTGGGCCCAGATGTCGCCCATGGTCATGTCCGGCGTGCGCACGTTGGCGCGGATGAGCTGCGACGAGCGTGTCGTCCGTGCGGCCCGCGTGGACGAGCTTGGCGAGCGGGATGTGCAGGCCTTCCTCGAACACCTCGCGCGCCTCGATGGCGCGCACGCGCCCGCCGATGTCCGGCATGTGCGCGGTGGTCGCCGAGAACGCCACGAGCCGGTCGCGGTGGAAGATCGGCTTGAGCACGCAGACGTCGCTCATGTGGCCGGTGCCCATCCACGCGTCGTTGGTGATCAGCACGTCGCCGGGCTGGATGCGCGTCCGGGCCGAGCTCGCGCAGGAAGTGGCGCACGGTCGCGGGCAGGGTGCCGATGAACGACGGGATGCTGCCGCTGTTCTGCGCGAGGGCGAGGCCCGCGCGCGTCGGTGAGCACGCAGGCGAAGTCGTTGGCCTCGTTCGACAGCGTGGAGAACGACGTGCGCACGATCGCCTTCGCCGCCTCGTCGACGATGGAGATGATCCGCGTCCACAGCACCTCGAGCGTCACGGCATCGAATCGGCTCACGTTCGCTCCTTCACCGCGGCATAGCACCAGACGTCGCGCGGGGCGGGAAAGGCGGGCATCGCGGCCCACGCGCGGAGGCAGGCCTTCGCGCGTCATCCCGGCCTTCTCCATGACTCGCGCCGACGCGGGGTTCTCGACGTCACACACGGCCCAGACGCGATGCAGCTCGGGTTGCGCCAGGCCCCAGGCGACGACGGCGCTCGCGGCCTCGGACGCGTACCCCTGGCGCCAGGCGCTCCGTGCGAGGACGTACCCGATCTCTCCGCGATGGCCGTCGAGCCGGATGTCGGTCGTGCCGATGAGACGGCCATCCTCGCGGCGGGTGATGGCCCAGCTGAGGACGGTGCCGCGCGCCCAGCCGTCCTCGCAGGCGCGCAGGAAGCCGCGGGTGTCCTCGATACGGTGGTGGGGCGCCCACGTCGTGTACCGCGAGACCTCGGGATCCTGAGCGTACGCGGTGAAGATCGCCTCCGCGTCGCCGACGGTCGGGCGCCGGAGGACGAGGCGCTTCGTCTCGAGCCGCGCCGGGCGCGCGCGTGGTGTCGTCACGGGCGCCGGCTCCGCCGCGACGGCGGCCGCGAACGTCGCGCGCGGAGCGACCACGGGCGCGCTCGCCGCCTTCACGCGGCCGTACATCCAGCAGTCGCGCGGCACGCCGAACGCGGGCGGGACGTACCACGCGCGCACCAGGCCTTCGCGGGTCATGCCGGTCTTCTCGAGCACGCGCGCCGAGGGCGCGTTCTCCACGTCGACGTACGCCCACACGCGGCGGATCGACGGCTGCGTCAGCGCCCAGTCGACGACCGCGCGGGCGGCCTCCGTGGTGTAGCCGTGTCCCCACGTCGCGCGCGAGATCGCATAGCCGATCTCGGCCCGATGGTCCGCCGGCCTCAGCTCGATCATGCCGATCAGGCGGCCGTCGACCGTGATCGCCCACGGGAACGCGCTGCCGTCCGCCCAGACGGCGTCAGCATCGCCGGAGGAACGTGCGGGCACGCTCCACGGTCTCGTGCGTCGGCCACGTGAGGAAGCGCGTCACCTCGGGGTCGCTGGCGTAGGCATCGAACATCGGCTGCGCGTCCGTCGCGACCGGGCGCCGCAGGAGCAGGCGCGGCGTCTTGATCCGCTCGGGCGCCAGGCTCATGCGCCGGCGATCGTCATCACGAGGTTGCCGTTCGGCGCGACGCGGACGCGCGCGCTCGGACCGACGACCAGCGTCGAGCCTTCCTCTTCCACGACCGCGGGACCCGAGAGGTCGAACCCCGCGGCGAGCGCGGCGCGGTCGTACACGGTCGTCTCGACCCAGCCGCCGGCTTCGGGGAAGTAGGCGCGCCGCGTGCCCTTGATCGGCGTGGCGGAGCGGGACATGGAGCTCCCGAGACCTTCACGACTCACACCCGCGCCGGAGACCGGGGCGCGCACCGCGACGCGGATGTTGATGAACTCCACGGGCACGTTCGGCGGCGTCAGCGCGAACTTCTCGCGGTACGCGCGCTCGAACGCGTCCTGGAGCGCCCGCCGGGTCGCCTCGTCGTCGGCGTACGGACCGTCGGGCAGCGCGACGACCAGGTCGAAGCCCTGGCCGAGGAAGCGTCCGTCGGCGAGCCGCCGCACGCTGGCGGTCTCGAGCCGCAGGCCGGTGTCCGCCATCACCGCGCGCGCGCCGTCCTCCAGCGTGCGGAACGCGGCCTCCAGCACGCCCACGCGGTCGCGGTCGAGGCGCAGGCCGACGGTGGCGACACGGTCGACGCGCGCGGGGGCGAGCAGCAGGCCGAGCGCGGACGCGACGCCCGCGGACGGCGGACAGATCACGCGCGCGAGCCCGAGCTTGCGCGCGACCGCATACGCGTGGACGGGCCCCGCCCCGCCGGTGCAGAGCAGCGCATAGTCGCGCGGGTCGCGGCCGCGCTCGGCCACGTGCACGCGCGCGGCGCCGGCCATGTTCTCGTTGACGATGTCGTGGATCCCCCAGGCGACCGCCTCGCCGGGAGAGCCCGACGCGCGCGGCCACACGATCGACCGCGGCCCGCGCGGCGTCCAGATCGACCTTGACCTCGCCGCCGGCGAAGTACGCCGGGTTGAGGTAGCCGAGCAGGAAATCGGCGTCGGTCACGGTGGCCTCGGCGCCGCCGAGCCCGTACGCTGCCGGCCCGGGGTGCGAGCCCGCGCTGCGCGGCCCGACTTTCAGGAGGCCGATCTCGTCGACGCTCGCGATGGAGCCGCCGCCCGCGCCGATCTCGATCAGCTCGATGGTCGAGATCCGGATCGGGAGCCCGCTGCCCTCGACGAAGCGCCGCTGGCGCGCGGCCTCGAAGCTGTACGCGGTGAGGGGCTCGCCGTGCTCGACGAGGCTCAGCTTGGCGGTGGTGCCGCCCATGTCGAAGGCGAGCAGCTTGTCTTCCTCGCCGAAGAACGCGGCCGCGATGGCGCCGGCGGCGGGACCGGACTCCAGCATCTGCACGGGCGTGCGCTCGGCTTCCGCCACGTGCGTGAGCCCGCCGCTCGACAGCATGAGCAGGAGCGGGGCGGGGACGCCGAGCGCGCGGAGCCGTCGCGCCATGAGGTCGAGGTAGCGCCGTGCGAGCGGCTTGATGTAGGCGTTGGCGACCGCGGTGGAGGCGCGCTCGAACTCGCGGATCTCGGACGCGACCTCGTGCGAGGTGGTGACCGCGACGTCGCGGAAGCGACGGGCGATGCGCGCCGCGGCCTGGGCCTCGTGGCGCGGGTTCGCGTAGGCGTGCAGGAACACGATCGCGATCGAGGTCACGCCCGCGGCGACGAGCTGCCGGGCGCGCGCGTCGACCTGGCGCGGGTCGAGCTTCGTCATCACGCTGCCGTCGGCGCGCACGCGCTCGCGCACCTCGAGGCGGCGGTGGCGCGGGACGAGCGGCTCCGGCTTCTCGATGTCGATGTCGTACAGCTCGAACTTGCGCTCCCGGCCGATCTCGAGCGTGTCGGCGAAGCCTTCCGTGGTGATCAGCCCCGTCGGCGCGCCCTTCCGCTCGATGAGCGCGTTGGTGAAGAGCGTGGTGGCGTGGACGACCCGGGTGACGCGCGCGGGGTCAGCCGCCGCGCCACGCGAGGAGGCCGGCCACCCCGGCCGCGACGGCGCGCGCGGGATCGTCGTGCGTCGTCAGCACCTTGCGGCTCCACGATCCACCGGTCTCGTGGTCGTAGACGACGAGGTCGGTGAACGTCCCGCCGATGTCGATGCCGAGCGAGTACCTGGGCACGCCGCATCGTGCGGCTTCGAGCCTTGGGAGGTCAAGGCGTAGACTGCCGGTGATGGCTCGGCCGCTCCTGCTCGCCGACGGCGTCGTGTTCACGTGTCAGAGCTGCGGGGACTGCTGCCGCGGCGACTGGCTCATCGGCGTCGACGACGCCGCGCACGCCGCGCTGAAGTCCGTGGACTGGGCGCGGCACGACCCGGCGCTCGGGCCCGGCGAGAAGTTCGTGCCGCTCCCGTCCCCGCTCGCGAGCGGCGAGCGGATGACGTTCACGCGCGCCGCGTCGGGGGCGTGCGTGTTCCTCAGCGCGGCGCAACGGTGCGGGATCCACACGCACCTCGGCTACGACGCCAAGCCGCAGGTCTGTCGCGAGTTCCCGTATCAGTTCGTCGAGACGCCGGACGGCCTCGCCGGCGGGCTCTCCTTCGCGTGCACCGCGGTGCTGAACCACCGGGGTGCGCCGCTCGCGGAGCAGGCGGCGGCGGTCGCCGGCGTGGCGGCGGGGAGCGCACGGATCGCGAAGGTGCCGGATCCCATCGTGCTCTATTCCGGCGTCGACATCCCCTGGGCGCAGTACCGCGCGATCGAGACGGGACTCCTCGCGATCCTCGGCGACGACACCGTCCCGCTGCCCAACGCGCTGCTGGCGGGCAGCCTGCTCGTGGCGCTGTCGGTGAGCCTCGCACGCCTGGAGCAGCGGCCCGGCGCCACGCCCAGGCTCGACGACGGCCTCGCCGAGCTGGCGCGCGAGCGCTACCGTCCGCTGATCGACGTGGCGCTGAAGGTCGCCGCTCCTCGTCGGCGCGCGCCGACGTACCTCGCGCCGCTCACGACGTGGCTCCAGCTCTCGCGCGAGAAGACGTCGCGCATCGGGCTCGTGCTCGCGCTCTATCGCAACTACCTCGGGCTCCGCGGCCGCGCCGCGCGTCTTCCCGACCTGCTCGGCGGGCGGGGATCGTTCGAGGTGGCCGCCGTCGAGCGCGTGCGCGTTCCCCTCGACGATCCCGCGGTCGCCGGGTTCCTGCGCGAGTACTGGCGGCACGTCGTGGCGCGCAAGACGCTGACGCCGATGCACGGCGTCTTCCGCGGCTATCACACGCTGCTGACGCTCTATGCCCTCACGAAGTGGATCGCGAGGCTTCGCGCGCATCGCGAGTCCCGCCGGGAGACGACCATGGAGGACGTCCGCGAGGCGGTCCGTCTGGTGGAGCAGCGGTTCGTGCTCCACGCGCAGTTCGCGCGGGTGTTCGAGCTGAGCCCGGTGCTCACGCTGCTGGCCGACCGGCTCTATCGCCAGCGCGGCTTCGTGCGTCAGGTGGTGCTGGAGCCCGTCCGATGACGCCGCGGGAGCGCGTGCTCGCCGCGCTGCGCGGCGCGCCGGTCGACCGCGTGCCGCTCAGCTTCTGGCTCCACAACTTCGCCACGGAGAACTCCGCGAAGGACCTCGCCGGGGAGACCGCGCGGCTCGCGGCCACGTTCGCGTGGGACTTCCTCAAGCCGCAGTCGCGCGCCCAGTGCTTCGCCGAGATGTGGGGCCTGACCTACGCGCCGTCACGCGAGCGCGCGACGCCGTACACGGTGACGCGGGAGCCGCTCGAGTCCGCCGCCGACGTGGGGGCGCTCCGTCCCGTCGATCCGCACGGGGGGGCGCTCGGCGAGCAGCTCGAAGCGCTGCGGATGATTCGCGCGCGCGTGGGTCCGGACCTCCCGATCATCTGGACGATCTTCTCGCCGCTGATGGTGCTGCCGTCGCTCGTGCGTGGCGGCAAGCCGCGGGCGCTCGCGCTCGTGCGCTCCGACCCGGCCGCGGTCGAACGCGGGCTCGGCGCGATCGCCGAGACGCTCGCCGTCTACGCGGGGGCCTGCCTCGCCGCCGGCGCGGACGGGCTGTTCTACGCCACCAACGTCGCGACCCGTGCGTTGATCACCGCGGCGGAGTGTCGCCGGTTCCAGCGGCCGTTCGACCTGCCGATCCTGGCCGCGGTGAAGGACGCGCCGTTCACCCTCCTTCACGTGTGTGGCGAGGACATCCTCGTCGACGAGTTTGCCGACTATCCGGTCACGGCGTTCAGCTGGGCGCTGTCCCCCGGCAATCCGTCGTTGAACGAGGTGCACGAGCGTACGGGACGCGCCGTGGTCGGCGGGCTTCCCGCGAAGCCCCACATCGCGTCGATGACGTCGGACGCGCTGGTCGCACGCGGACGCGGAGCGATCGAGGCGATGAGGGGCCGCTGGCTGCTGCTCGGTCCCGACTGTTCCATCAACCCCGACACGCCGGAGCCGTTGCTGCACGCCGTCGGGGACGCGGTCCGCGCGTGACGTCGAGGGAGTTGCGTCGGAGGATCGTCGTCGCTACCTTCGAGGCGTGGTGCCGGTGAGGCTCCTCGTCGTCCTGCTGGTCGCCCTGGTCGTCGGCGTGGCGCCGATCGTCACCGGTGCCGTCGATGACCGGGACGAAGCGGCGTTGCCGGCGCCGCTCGTCGTGCTGGGCGCGCGCGTTGCGCGCGCCGCCGCCTGGCCGGCACCGCTCGTCCGCCTCGCGCGGCCGCCCGCGCCGCTCTTCCACGACCGCTCCCCTCCGTCCCGGTAGTCTTGCGAGTGGCCGGCCGCCTGGCCGGTCCCGGTTCGGTGGCGTAGAGGGCATCGGCAGTTGTCGCCCGCGGGATGGGAAGTGATGGAAGACGTCTCACGATCGATCGCCACGTCGGCGGAGGCCCGCCTGCGTCTGCGCGTGGTCCTGCTCGTCGTGCTCGTCGGCACGCTCCTCGTGCTGCCGCGGCTCGGGCACCGCCAGATCATCGGGACCCACGAGGCCGTCTTTCCGATCGTCGCGCGCGACATCGTCACCCGCCACGCGTGGCTCGAGGCCGAGCTTCGCGGGGTGCCGTACCGCGAACAAGCCGCCGCTGTTTCCCTGGGCCATCGCCGTGTTCTCGTGGCCGGCGGGGCGCGTCACCGAGGTCACCGCGCGTCTCCCCGGTGCGCTCGCCGCGATCGGTGCCGCCGCCGCGACCTCGCTGCTCGGCGCGCGCCTGTTCGGTGCGCGCGCGGGGCTCTGGTCGGGCGTGATGCTGCTCACGTCGATCCTCTTCTTCGACCACGCGCTGACGTCGATCCCGGACGTGCCGATGGTGCTGTTCGATCTCCTGGCCGGTCTCGCGCTGTGGGCGCTGGGCAACGGTGGCGGGCCCCGCGCGCTCCTCGGCTTCTACCTCGCGCTGGCGCTCGCGGTGTTCACGAAGGGCATTCCGGGGCTGCTCCCGCTCGCCGTGGGCCTCGTGTGGCTCGCCATCGACGACGGACGCCGAGGTCTGCGACGGCTCGTGTGGAGCCCGGGTGTCGCCCTCTTCGGTGGCATCACCGCCATCTGGGCCGTGCCCTACGCTCGCGGCGATCGATTCGCCTCCGAGGTGCTCTGGCGCGATTGGCTGCAGGCACCGCTCGGCGCCCTCGTGCCTGACACGCTCGCACAGCAGCTCGCGTATCTCGGGCTCGGCTTCCTGCCCTGGGCGCTGCTGATGCCGGTCGCGGTCGTTGCCGCCGTGCGCGCGCGCCGCGCGCGACCCGTGGCGTTCGCGCTGTGCTGGTTCCTCGTCCAGGGGGTGTGCATCTTGGCCGTCCAGCAGCAGCGACTCCGCTATCTCCTGCCCCTCCTGCCGGGGGCGGCGCTGCTCGTTGCGTGGTGGGCCGATCGAGAAGCGTCCGCACCACGAGCGCGGCCCGTCTTCGCGGTGGTGACGTTCGGCGTCGCGTGCGGTCGCGACGCTCGCCCTGCCGTTCGCGCTCCATCGTCTCGAGGTGAGCGTGCCGGCGCCCCGCTGGGAAATCGCGCTGGTGGTCCTCGGCGTGCTCGCGGTCGGTGCGATCGCGGCGGCGTCGCTGTGGACCGCGCGGCTCGCCCGCGGGCTCCCGATCGTTGCGGCGGCGAGCGCGCTCGTGCTGTTCGCGGGCGGCTGGATGGTGGACGACTGGGAGAATCGTGCGTGGGACTACCCCGGGGTCGCCGCCGGGCTCCGGAACGCCGCGCCGTCGCTCGCCGCCGTGGCGCTCGCCGATGATCACGAGCTCCTGCAGGTGGACTTCTACCTCGGCCGCTCGCTGCCGCCGCTCCGCTCGCCCGACGACGTGCGCGGCCACCTCGCGAGTGCGGGCGGCGCCGTCGTCATCGACGGCCCGCGCTGGCGGTCCGCGGCCCGGTGGCTGCCGATCGACCTGCGAAGTCTTCGGACGGACGCGCTCGGGGCGGACGTCCTCCTGGTGACCGATGCCCGCCGCTGATCCACTCGCGCCACGCGTCTCCGTGGTGATCCCCGTGCACGACGAAGCCGACAACGTTCCGTTGCTGTGGGCGGAGCTGCGCGAGGTCCTGGCGACGCTGGACGACCGCGCCGAAGTGGTGTTCGTCGACGATGGATCGACGGACGGCACGCACGAGGCCATTCGTCGCGTCCGCGAGTCCGATGCCCGCGTCCGCTGCGTGTGGCTTCCGACACGGAGCGGGCTCACGGCAGCCTTCCAGGCAGGCTACGCGGCCGCGATCGGCGACGTGATCGTGACGCTCGACGGCGACCTGCAAAGCGATCCGCACGATATCCCGCCGCTGCTCGCCGCGCTGGACCGCGCCGATGCCGCGGTGGGCTGGCGCCGCACACGTCACGACACGGTCACGAAGCGGCTGGCGTCGCGCGTCGCCAACGGGGTGCGCCGCCGCGTGCTCGGCGACCACTTCCATGACAGCGCGTGCAGCCTCCGCGTGATGTCGCGACGGTGCCTGTCGGCGCTGCCGGCCTACGACGGCATGCACCGCTTCGTGCCCGTCCTGCTCAGCATGAACGGCTACAGGGTCGCGGAAGTTCCCGTGGTCCACCGGCCGCGCCGTCACGGGCACTCGAAGTTCGGCATTCGAGATCGCGCATGGCGCGCGTTTGTCGATTGTCTCGCGGTGCGGTGGATGCGTGCGCGCCGGCTGCCTCGACTGTCCGGCGACTGACGCGTGTCATCGGGACCGTCAAAAATGGTGCGCGGGAACCCCGGCTCACCCCTGTGGGTAGTCTAGATAGCTGTAGCACTCACCGATGGAGGGAACAGGATGAGCCGGACACTCTCGCTTCTGGCAGCAGGTGCCTTTGCCTTCGTGACCGCGGCGCCGGTCTTCGCACAGACCACCACGACCACGCCGCCGGCCACGGAGAAGAAGGCCGAAGAGAAGGCCGAGAAGAAGGACGGAGAAGAAGCCCGCCGACAAGGAGATGAAGGCCGAGAAGAAGGCGGCCGGCAAGGACGCGAAGGCCGAGAAGAAGGCGCCCGAGAAGGACGCCGCGAAGACGACCGAGAAGAAGTAAGTCCGACGCTCCGGTGGGTGCGGGCGCCGGATCACCCGGCGCCCGCACGCGCTCAGTAGCCCTCGCCGATCAGCGGGAACGCGCTCATCACGTGCGCCGGCACCACGGGCGTGGCGGCGTGGAGATAGGAGCGATCGAGCCCGGCGAGACGATCCACGCCGAGCAGGCTCAGCGCGATCTTCATCTCCTCCTCGAGCAGCTCGAGCACGCGCACGACGCCGGGCGCGCCCGCGGCCGCCAGCCCGTAGCACGGCAGGCGGCCCAGTCCGACCATGTCGGCGCCCATCGCGATCGCCTTCACGACGTCGGTGCCGCGCGTGAAGCTGCCGTCGATGATCACCTTCGCGCGTCCGTTCACCGCCTGGAGCACTTCCGGCAGCACGTCGAGCGACCCGCGTCCGTGATCGAGCTGCCGCCCGCCGTGGTTGGAGACGTAGACCATGTCGATGCCGTGCTCCACGCAGAGCGCCGCGTCCTCCGCGGTGGCGATGCCCTTCAGCCCGAGCGGGATCGGGTGACGGTCCTTGAGGTGCTTGACCAGATCCCACGTCATGCCGGACTGGTAGTCGAAGCCGGTCGCGCGCTGCCGCCACGGCTTCACGAAGCGCGTGGCGATGTCGCGCTCGCGCCGGCTGTAGTGCGCGGTGTCGACCGTGATGACGAAGCCGACGTAGCCGTGCTCGATCGCGCGCCGCACGTGGTCGTCCACCCACGCCGTGTCGCCGCGCACGTAGAGCTGGAAGATGCGCGCGTTGTCCGCGGCCTTCGCCGTCTCCTCGAGGCCCGGCATGCAGACGGAGCTCAGCATCTGGAAGACGCCGAACTCGCCGGTGCGCGCGCGCGACGGTGGCGCCGCCGCCCGGCTCGAAGCTCTCGAGGCCGCCGATCGGCGCGGTGAGCACCGGCAGCCGGAGCTTCCGTCCGAGGAACGTGGTGGTGAGATCCACCTTGGACACGTTCCGCAGCACGCGCGGGCGGAAGGCGATGGAGTCGATCGCCTGCCGGTTGCGGCGCAGCGTCGTCTCGGTCTCGGCCCCGCCGATCAGGTAGTCCCACGGGCCCGGCGGCAGGTTGGTCTGGGCGGCCTTGACGATCTCGTGCAGGTTCTGGAACTTGTCTTCGAGTCCTGATGAGCTCATGGCGGCGTATTCTACGCGCATCGTGCGCCGCCGGGCCATCCCCGGCCCGGGATCAGGGCAGCACGGTGATCGAGCGTCCTCGCGTGTTGTTGGTCTCGCTGTACTCGACGATCGCGTTGTCCCCGTCGGCCTTCGCGATGAGGTGGTACCCGCCCGGCGGGGTGCCGGCGGGAATCGTGACGCTGGCCGAGCCCGCGCTGCTCGCGCCGGCCGCCAGCGGCGGCACCGCGCGCGTGCCGACGACGATGGCGCCGGCGCCGAGCACGGACGTCGGGGACAGGAAGTACGTGGTGGTCGACGCGGGCGCGGCCACCGACGCGCTGTTGCGCGTGGCGTCGCCCGCGGAGATGGTCGTGCCGGCGATCGCCGTCGACGGGCCATTCATGGACGAGATCACGAGGTCCGCACCGATCCGGACCAGCTTCGTCTTCACGTTGTTCCCGACGCCGATGCCGATGCCCGCGTCGGCGTTGGCCAGCGCGATGATGTAGAAATCGCCGCCGAGCCCGGCGGGAATGACCACCGACGTGGTGGCGATGTTGCTCGCGTTGGGCGCGAGGGCCGGAACGGCGCGCGCCGCCGATCATGATGGCGTCGGCGCCCAGGGTGCTCGTGGTCGACAGGAAGAACGCGGTGGTCGAGGGCGGCGCGGTCGCCGACCCCACGTTCCTGGTCGTGTCGGTCACCGAGACGGTCGTGCCGCCCTCCGTCGCCGCGGGAGCCGTGAGCGTCGCGATGGAGAGGTCGAAGCCGATCTCGATGAAATGGCTCAGCGTGTTGTTGTTCTCGTCGGCCTCGGTGATGGCGTCGTCCGCGTCGGCCCGGGCGACGACGTGGTACGTCCCGGCCGGTGTCGCTGCGGGAATGATGACCGAGAAGTACGGACCCGTGCTGATGCCCCCGGAGGCCAGGGCGGGAACCGTGCGGCTGGCGAGGACGAGATCGCCGGGGCCGGGAACGGGACCGAGGGAGAGGAAGTAGCGCGTCGTCGTCGTGCCCGACCTGCGCGCCGATGTTCTTCGTGGTGTCGCGGATCTTGATGCTCGCGCCGGGCGTCGCGGCCGACGGCGCGGTCAGCGACTGGAGCACGAGGTCGCCGCCGACGATGACCGCGTACGCGCCGGTGTTGTTCGTCTCGCTGAGCTCGATCACTCCTGCGTCCGCGTCGGCGCGCGCGATGATGAAGTAGGTCCCGGCCGCGGTCGCCGCGGGAATCGTCAGCGTCGTGGTCTTCGCGTTGCTCTGCCCTCCGGCCAGCGTCGGCACCGCCCGGACGCCGAGGAACACGTCGCCCGCATCCCACACGGCGTCGGTGGACAGGAAGAACTCTGGTCGTCGTGGCCGGCGACCGTCACGTTGCCCTGGTTGCGCGTCGTCTCCGACATCGAGAAGCTCGCGCCCGGAGCGGTCGCGGTCGCTCCGGAGATGGCGGAGATGATGAGATCGGGACCGCTGATGGTCGACGGTCCGTGACGTGGTGTTGTCGACCTCGCTGGTCTCGGCGATCGCGTTCCCGTCATCGGCGCGCGCAATCAGGTAATAGGTGCCGGTCACACCCGACGGGAACGGCACGGTGAGCGAGCCGGCGTCACTGACGCCCGGATCGAGCGTGCCGATGCTCCGGCTCTCCAGCAGCAGATCCGAGGCGTCGAGGACGGCATCCGTCGAGAGAAAGAAGCTGGTGGTCGATGGCCCCGCCGTCTGCGTCCCACTGTTCGTGGCGCGATCGGTGATCGTGAACGAGCTGGACGACGTGGCCACGGAGAGGTAGGAGACGCTCAGGTTGGGTCCATCCGGCCGCGCCGGGAGCACGATGCCCGCCAGGAGCTGCTGGTCGAACGTATCGAGCGGCCGGACGCCCGCCTGGGCGAGCACGTTCTGCGCGGCCGTGTACGCATCCTGGATCGTGACCGCGGGGGCCGGGAACGGATCGAGGACGTTGGCCTCGGCGTTCATGTCGATGTGGAGCGCATCGCCGCTCAGGTTGTCGATGACGTGAGCGAGCGCGAGGGCCGTGAGGTCGCCGTCGCAGTCGAGGTTGCAGACGACGACCCCCTGGCGCCTGATCGAGTGGCCCTCGCTGTCCGGAGACGAGGTGAAGTTGGCGACCACGTTGGCCCGGGCGCCCTTGAAGATCATGATGCCGACGCCGAAGCCCCAGTCCCAGACGACGTTGTTCCGGATGTCGACCGTGGTGTCGGTCGCCGGGCGTGCCGGCGTCGTCGGTGCTCACGATCGGATTGCGCTGCGTCGGACTGGGTGAAGAGGTTGTGATGCAGGCTGATCCGGCTGGCGTTGTACTTGATCAGCATGTTCTTGTCGCTGGCCGGCGCGGCGAGGATGCTCCACGACACCGTGACGTCGTGCGAGCTCTCGGTGATGTCGAGGTTGCCGTCCCCGGAGCCGGAGATCGAGACGTGATCGATGACGACGTTGTACGCGCTGTTCGCGATCTGGATGCCGTCGAGCGGCGCATCGCGGACGCGGATGCCGCGCACGATGACGTCGTGGGCGCCCTGGTTGCCGCGGATGACGAGGCGCGCCTCCGTGGAGGGTGATGCCCGGCGGCGGCGCCGTGAAGCCGTCGATGGTGATGAAGGCGCCCGTCACGAACACCGCGCTCGTCGAGCTCGATCGTCCCGCCGACGTCGAACACGATCGTGCGGTTGCCCTGCGACACCGCCTCCCGGAGGCTTCCCGCTCCGGACTCGTTGAGCGTTCGTCACGTGGACGGTGCTTCCGGCCGATCCGCCCGGCGTCGACGCGCCGAAGCCCTCGTAGGGCTGAGCCCACGCGAGCGAAGTCAGGCCCGAGCTCCACAGGGCCAGCACCGCGATCAGAGAAAAGCACAGGATACGAAATACCTGCACTGCGACCTCGCTACCGCTCCTCACGAGCGTCCGTGAAGCGGCAGAAACGATGCGATGTGATGCGCCGTTTCCTCGCGTCCAGCACGACGGGCCGGCCGAGAACCCGAAAGGTTCTCGCCCACTTACCCGCAACCGTTTCAGGGCAATGCGACCACGGGCCTGATACGGACAGCAATCGTCAAGGTTGATGAGGCGGGGCACGCGACCAGGCGCCACGGCGTGCCGGGCTGGCGAAGGGAGGCCTTCGCCAGCCTGAGGTTCGGGCAGCTCAGTCCGAGAGGCCGGGGAAACTGTAGACGCGCAGGCCGAGGGTACCTGCCGCCGTGAAGATGACGTTGCCCTTGATGGCGACACCCATGGGCTCCGCCGTCTTGACTCCGTGGACGGGCAGGGGCAGAAAGCCCGCGTCCCTGATGTCGGCGGGATTGCTGACGTCGAGCACCCGGACCTCCCCCTTCTTCCCGAGGATCATGACCACGAAGCGACCGTTGGGCGATACGCCGAGCCCGCCGAAGTCGGTAGCGACCGACTTGAAGTAGTCGCAGCCCGTGCAGGTGGTGGGCCGCGTCGAGAACGATGGGCCCAGCGTCGACAAGGTCACGCTGTAGATTCCTGAGCTCGCGCCAAAGGCGGCGAAGCTGTACGCCACGCTCTCCTGGGGGTCGACCTCCGACCGGAACGCGAACGGTGCGTAGTGTGTCCCCCGGAAGACCGGGCTCGCGGCATTCGAGACGTCATAGTAGAGGAGACGGCCGTAGTTCCAGCCGGTGACCAGCATGGTGTTCCCCGTGACCGATACTCCCGTGACCTTGGCGTTTCCGTTGGTCACGTAATTGTTGAGCTTGGCGAGCTGGGCGGCGTCCTGTCCGGCACTGGTCCATTCCCAGATTCCGAGCACGTCGAATTGCTGGGGATTGGCCGGGTTCGTGATGTCGAAGAGGTACAGCTCGCCGGCGAAGTTGGCCACGTAGGCCACGTTGTCCTTCACCGCCACGTCCCAGGTGTAGCTCGGCAACGTCCTCGTGGCGATGAGCACCGGGGCGCTACGGTTCGGACACGTCGACGACCTGAAAATCCTTGGTACGGTTCGCCAGGTAGAGGTGCGATCCCTTCAGTGCCAGCCCCAGGACCTGGCCACCCGTGGTGACCTGGCCCACCACGTGCGGGTGGGCCGGGTCGGCGATGTCGACGATGGTGACCCCGACGTCCGTGCCCACGTACGCAAAATCACCGTCCACCACGAGATCGAGCGCCGGCTTGTCGAGGACCAGCGTCGCCACCAGGCTCAGCGGGCCGGCGGCGGCCGAGGTCGACAGCGTCACGAGCATGGCGAGGACACCCATGCACAGGGCGACCGATCGAGTCTTCATGCGTCTGTCTCCTTCAGGAGGTGGCGATCGAGAGAAGGTTCGGAGTTTGGCTGACGACGAAGCGTGAACGGCGGTGATCCTCCATCCGATCACGCGCCGGCACGAGCGGCCTGCGGTCCTTCGGGGCCGTTGCGAACATTCCGCGCATCAGGCTGGGCGAAGGACGCTGTCCCCCTTCGCCCAGCCTCGAGGTCAGACTCCTACTGGAGCATTCGGCCGGTTCAGTCCGAGAGGCCGGGGAAGCTGTAGATGCGCAGGCCCAGGATGCCTGCGGCGGTGAAGATGTCGTTGCCCTTGATGGCGACACCCATGGGCTCTGCCGTCTTCACGCCGTGGGCGGGGAGGGGAAGAAAGCCGGCGTCACGGATGTCGGCGGGATTGCTCACGTCGAGCACCCGGACCTCGCCCTTCTTCCCGAGGATCATGACCACGAAGTTGCCGTTGGGAGAGACGGCCAGCCCGCCGTAGTCGGTGGCGACCGACTGGAAGTAGTCGCAGCCCGTACAGGTGGTGTGCCGCGTCGAGAACGATGGGCCCAGGGTCGACAAGGTCACGCTGTAGATCCCGGAGACGTTGCCGAAGGTGCCGAGGCTGTACGCGACCGCTTTGCTGCGGATCCACCTCCGACCGGAGCAGGAACGGGGCGTAGTGCGTCCCCCGGAAGACCGGACTGGCGGCGTTCGAGACGTCGTAGTAGAGGAGACGGCCGTAGTTGAAGCCCGCGACGAGCATGGTGTTCCCGATGATCGACACGCCCGTCGTCTTGGAGTTCCCGGTCGGTGACGTAGGCATTGAGCTTGGCGAGGTTGGCCGGCGTCCTGTCCGGGACTCGACCACTCCCAGATGCCCAGCACGTCGAATTGCACGGGGTTGGCGGGGTTCAGTGATGTCGAAGAGATAGAGCTCGCCGGCGCAGTTGGCCACGTAGGCCACGTTGTCCTTCACCGCCACGTCCCAGCTGTTGCTGGGCAGCAGCCTGGTGGCGATGAGGACGGGGTGAGCGGGATCGGACACGTCGACCACCTGGAAGTCCTTGCTTCGGTTCGCGAGGTAGAGGTGCGAGCCCTTCAGGGCGAGGCCCATGACCTGGCCGCTCGTCGCGACCTTGCCGACGATCGCGGGGTGGTCCGGGTCGGCAATGTTGACGATGGTGACTCCGACGTCCGTGCCCACGTACGCGAAATTCCCTTCCACCACGAGGTCGAGAGCCGGCTTGTCGAGGACGAGCGTTGACACCAAGCTGAGCGCCGCGAAGGCGGGAGCGGTGGTCAGCGACACGAGCAGGGCCGTGACACCCAGGCACCAGGCCACAGATCGAGTCTTCATACGCATATCTCCTTCATGAATCCACACATCGAGAGAAGGTTCGGCGCCGCTACGCTACAGCGCGGACGATGAGGCTGTCAAAGCGAAGTGGCTCGTTGACTCCGCCGCCCCCGCTTCCTACTCTGGGACCTCCCATGAAGCCCGGCCTGCCCGAGCCGCTGCCCGACGATCCGCTCCCGCTCCTCGACGCGTGGATCGACGAGGCGCGCACGGAGATCCGCAACGCGACCGCGATGACGCTGGCGACCGTCGACGCCCGACGGGCGGCCGTCGGCGCGCATGGTCATCTGTCGCGGGTTCGACCCCATCGCCGGGTCGCTCGTCTTCTACACCGACCGTGAGAGCGACAAGGGCCAGGCCCTCGCGAAGCACGCATGGGCGTCGTGCGTCTTCCACTGGGACGCGTTCGAGCGACAGGTGCGCGTCGAGGGCCCGGTGACGTTCGCGTCCGATGCCGACTCCGACGCGTACTGGAACACCCGGCCGAGGGAGGCGCGCATCGCCGCGTCGGCGAGCGCGCAGAGCCAGCCGCTCGCGGCGCGCGCGGACCTGCTCGCGAGGATCGCCGAGCTGACGAAGCACGCGCACGATCCGATTCCGCGCCCGCCGCGCTGGGGCGGCTATCGCGTGTGGGCCGAGCGCGTCGAGCTGTGGGTCGGGCAGCCGGCGCGCGCCCACGACCGCGCGCGCTGGACGCGCGCGCTGACCGCGATCGACGACGGGTTCAAGGGCGGCGCGTGGTCGTCCACGCGCGTGCAGCCCTAACGAACGTTCGGAAGAACCTTCTCGCCGAGCAGCCGGATCGTGCGCAGCACCATCGCCTGCGGCATCCCGGGCCACTGCACGCGGAAGCTGAGCTCCGTGATGCCGAGGCGCGCGCGATACCGCTCGATCTCGTCCACCGCGCGCGCGGGATCGCCGACGATGAAGCGGTCGCGCGCGAGGTCCTCGAACGACAGATCGAACGTCTCGCCCTCCGGCAGCGCCTCGTCCTGCTTCCACTGCTGATACGCGCGGTACTTCGCTTCCAGGTACGGGCGCGCGTCCGCGAGCGCGGTCTGCGCGTCCTCCGCCACCACGCACTCCTTGAGCAGCGGCACGTCGGTCGCGCGCGGGCGGCCGAGCTGCCGGCGGGTCTCGTGGAAGAGCGCGAGCTGGCGCTCGATGCTGGGCAGCGTGCTGTGCGGGTTCATGAGCCACGCATCCCCGAGCCGCGCCGCGCGCTTCACGCCCGCGTCGGTGTTGGCGGCGAGCCAGATCCGCGGCCGCGGCCGCTGCACCGGGCGCAGCGAGATGCGGACGTCCCGCAGCCGGAAGTGCCGCCCCTCGTACGTCACCGGCTCGCCCATCCACAGGCGCTCGATGATCTCCACGCCCTCGGTGAGCCGGCCCACGCGCGTCTTCGGATCGATCCCGAAGGCGGCGTTCTCGTCGTCGCGATAGCCGAGGCCGACGCCGAGGATCGTGCGCCCGCCCGTGATCACGTCGAGCGTCGCCATCTGCTCGGCGAGGTCGAGCGGCTGGAAGAGCGGCAACAGGACGATGCCGGTGCCGAGCGTCATGCCCTCGGCCTCGGCGGCGACGCGGGCGAGGGTCGGCAGCGGCTGGAAGTACGTGAACGGCTGCGCGAGGAAGTGCTGGCTCGCCCACACCGTGCTGAAGCCGACGTCGCGGGCGACGCGGACCTGCTCGAGGTGCTCGCGGAACCGCGCGGCCTGGTCATCGTCCGGATGGTGCTGGACGGCGAGGCCGATGCCGAACTTCATGCGCGGACGATCTGCGGCAGGATCGCGCTGATGGAGCCGCGCAGCACGGCGTCGGCGAGGCTGTCCATCGCGGTGGGCTCCGCGTTCACGATGACGACCTTCGCGCCCTGCTCCTTGGCCACCGGCACCACGCCCGCGATCGGATAGACGGAGAGCGTCGAGCCCACGGCGAGCATCAGGTCACAGCCGCGCGCCGCCCGCTGCGCGCGCTCCATGTCCTGCTGCACGAGCCCCTGGCCGAACGAGATCGTGGCCGTCTTGAGGATGCCGCCGCAGCTCCGGCACGGCGGATCGTCCTCGCCCGCCTCCACGCGCGCCAGCGCGCGCTCGATCGGCGCGCGCTCTCCGCAGTCGAGGCACACGACCTCGCGCATGGTGCCGTGAATCTCGACGAGGCGCGCGGGCGACGTCCCCGCCTTGAGATGCAGGCCGTCGACGTTCTGCGTGATCAGCATGAGGAGCTTCTCGCGGTGCTCGAGCCGGAGGCACGAGAGGTGGCCCGGGTTCGGCTCGCGCAGCCACATCTTGTTCTCCATGCGGTAGCGCCACGCCTTCTTCCGCACCTCGCGATCGGCCACGTAGTACGAGATGTTCGACATCTTCTCGGCTTCGGGATTCCTCGTCCACACGCCCTGCGGCCCGCGGAAGTCCGGGATGCCGGAATCGGTGGAGATGCCCGCGCCGGTGAGGACCACCACGCGCTTCGCCTCGTCGATCCATCGGGTGACGGCGTCGATCATCGCTGAGACGCTTCTCTACCGTGCCACGCGCGGGTCGTCAATGGGCTTCCTGCCCGCGGATGCGCCCCGCGACCGCGCGGATCTTGCGCGGGGCCGCCACCCACATGCAGACGATCGACAGCGCGCAGAACGCGATGGAGATCCACCAGGCGAGCGCGTAGCTCCCGGTGCGATCGTGGATGGCGCCGGTGATCCACGGCGCGACGCCGCCGCCCGCCACCGCCGAGCAGTTCAGCACCCCGAAGATGGTGGCGTAGCGCTTGCCCTGGAAGACGTCGGCGGGCACGGCGGCGAACACCGAGGCGAGACCGTAGCCGAGCAGGCCCTGCGCGAGCACCATCGCGTACAGCATCACCGGCGTCGGCGAGCCCTCCATGACGAGCAGCAGCAGGTAGCACACGCCGAAGCCGCCGGCGGCGAGCGTCCATCCCGCCTCCCGTCCCAGGCGATCGGAGAAGTGCCCGAGCGCGATCTGTCCCGGGATGCCGAACAGCGGCACCAGGCCGAGCGCCACCGCGGCCGTCGTCGCGTCGAACCCGATGTCGATGAGGTACCGCGTCTGGTGCACCTGCACGGCGTACCACGCCCAGAGCCCGGAGAAGAACGCGACGGCCAGCCACCAGAAGCGCGCGGTCCGCATCGCGAGCGCCGGCGTCCAGTCCACGGCGGCCCACACGGGATCGACGACGTTCGCCGGGTGCACGCGCGCGGCGTCGGCGGCGTGGGCGGCCGTGTCGCCATCGGGCACGAGCCCGAGATCTTGTGGCCGCCGGCGCTGGAGCTGGATCAGCGGGAAGAGCGCGAACACGATGACCGCGACCGCGAGGCACGCGGCGCGCCAGCCGCGTCCGGCGATGAGGGCCTGCAGCCACGGGAACAGGACGATGGAGCCGATGCCCACGCCGGAGAACGCGATCCCGGCCGCGAGCGAGCGCCGGCGCGCGAACCAGTTCGGCAGGAAGAGCGCATGCCCGGTGTACGCGAGGGCCACGCTGCCGCCCGACACCAGGAACCCGAGCGTGAGATAGAGATGCCACGGCTGCGTGATGAGCGTGGCCAGCGCCATCCCGCTGCCCACGAGGACCACGCCGAGCCCGAGCATCGCGCGCGGCCCGCGCGCGTCCATCAGCATGCCGAGGAACGGCGCGCCGACGGCGGAGATCATGAAGCCGACCGCGAACGCCCCCGCGGTGAGCCCGCGCTCCCAGCCGAACTCCTCGAGGATCGGCGGGTACAGGAGCGAGAAGGCGGTCCGCGCGTTGACGCCGACGCCCATGGTGACGAACGCCACCGCCACCACGACCCAGCCGTAGAAGAAGGGAAGCCGCACCTAATTACATGGGGGATGCGAGACGCACCCCCCAAGCCCCCCCCGCTCCGCGGCCCGGCAAAGCCGTGCCGCTCCGCGACTGGCCACTAGCGGAGCGGGCCGCGGGCGGATGCACGCGCGCCCAGTGCTGCGCGATGTCGATGCGCCGCGTGACCCACACGGCCTCGTGGCGCGCGATGTAGTCGAGCACGCGCTCCAGGCCGGCCGCGCGCGACGGATGCCCGATGAGCCGCAGGTGCAGGCCGAGCGACATCATCTTGGGCTGCGTCTTCCCCTCGCGGTAGAGCACGTCGAAGCCGTCCTTCACGAACGTGAAGTAGTCGTCCGCCGTGAAGAGGCCGCCGCTGCCGAACTTCGTGTCGTTCGCGGTGAGGCTGTAGGGCACCACCAGGTGCGGGCGGCCGCTCACGCGCACCCAGTACGGCAGCTCGTCGTTGTACGCGTCGGAGTCGTAGAGGAAGCCGCCTTCCTCGACGAGCAGGCGTCGCGTGTTCACGCTGGGACCGTAGCGGCAGTACCAGCCGAGCGGCCGCTCGCCCACGGTCTTCTGCAACGAGTCGATGGCCTTCCGGATGTGCTGGCGCTCGTCCGCCTCGGTGAGCTCGTAGTGCTTGATCCAGCGCCAGCCGTGCGAGCAGACGTCGAAGCCGGCCTCGCGGACCGCCGCGGCGACGGCGGGGTTGCGCTCGAGGGCCAGCGCGCAGCCGAACACGGTGAGCGGCAGGCCGCGCTCCTTGAAGAGGCGGAGCACGCGCCAGATGCCGACGCGGCTGCCGTACTCGAACATGCCCTCGGCGGCGAGATCGCGGCCCTTGACGCCGTAGTCCCGCGCGCCCGATTCGGTGAGCGTCCCTTCCGAGAAGCCGTCGCCGTCGTGGACGTTGTACTCGGAGCCTTCCTCGTAGTTGATGACGAAGTTGACGGCGATGCGCGCGTCGCCGGGCCACCGCGGATGCGGCGGGTTGCCGGCGTAGCCGATGAGATCGCGGGGATGGTCGGTCGACATGGGTGGACTCCTGGCGGCATAGTATCGCCCTTGAACATGGGGGCCCCACCCCTCAGGACCCCCAACCCCCCAAAAGGAGTCGTCCGATGGCCGACTGGAAGCCGCCGACGCAGGACCGGGTCGAAGCCTACTTCAAGGAGCTGAACAACTGGGGCCGCTGGGGTCACGACGACCAGAAGGGCACCGTGAACCTGATCACGCTCGCGAAGCGGCAGGCGGCGCTCGGCCTCGTGAAGACGGGCCGCACGGTCTCGCTCGCCCGCGACGTGGTCCCGATGCCCGTGTACATGTACCACGCCACGTTCCCGTCGCAGCGCGAGCGCGCCGACGTGGTGCTCGATCGCTTCGACATGGTCTATCACGGCTTCTGGATCACCCACGTCGACGCGCTCTGCCACGTCGGCTGGGACCGCGAGATCTACAACGGCCGCTCGTTCACCGAGAGCCTGAGCGTGGCGGGCGCGACGTGGTGCCCGATCGATCCGCTGTTCGACGGCATCACCTCGCGCGGCGTGCTCCTCGACGTGGCGGCGGGCCGCAAGGAAGGCTACGTCACCGTCGGCAATCCCGTGACGCCGCAGGAGCTGGACGAGGTCGCGCGGCGCGAGGGCGTGACCGTGCAGCCGGGCGACGTCGTGGTCGTGCGCAGCGGCGACGAGGTGTTCCGCAAGACGCATCCCGAGTGGGTCCCGCGCGAGTCGCCGCACCCCGGGCTGCATCTCTCCTGCCTCGAGTGGTTCCGCGAGAAGGACATCGCCGCCATCTCGTGGGACATGATGGACGAGCGGCCGATCGGCTACGCGGGCTTCGGCATGGGCGTGCACCTGGCGATCCCGTTCCTCGGCCTCGCCCTCGTCGACAACACCAATCCCGAGCGGCTCGCGGTCGCGTGCAAGGAAGAGGGCCGCTACGAGTTCCTCTTCACCGCCACGCCGCTTCGCCTGAAGGGCGCGACGGGCGCGCCGGCGCACCCGATCGCGGTGTTTTGATGTCGTTCGCAAGGCCGCAGTACCTCGTCGAGACCGACTGGCTCGCGCAGCACCTCGACGATCCCGGCGTGCGCGTGCTCGAGTGCACGGTCTACCTGCATCCGAAGCCGGATCCAGGGGTTTCGCGCGGAGTCCGGCCGCGCGAAGTGGGCGGAAGGCCACATTCCCGGGTCGGGCTTCGCCGACCTGATCGACGACCTGTCCGATCGCACGTCGCCGCTGATGTACATGATGCCGTCCGCCGACGCAGTTCGCGGCCGCGATGGGTCGGTACGGCGTCGGCGACGGCGTGCGCGTGGTGCTCTACGACCGCGTCGTCAACATGTGGGCCGCGCGCGTGTGGTGGATGCTGCGCGCGTTCGGCTTCGAGCACGCCGCGGTGCTCAACGGCGGGTGGAAGAAGTGGACGGTCGAAGGCCGCCCCGTCGGCGACCGACGACGGCGCGCGCCCGCGCGCGCACGCTTCGTCGCGCGGCCGCGGCCGGACGCTCATCGCCGACAAGGCGGCGGTGCTCGCGGGCGTCGGCGAACCGCGCGACGTGTCTGATCAACGCGCTCAGCGAGGAACAGCATCGCGGGACGGGCGGCGTCACGTACGGCCGGGCCGGCGCATCGCGGGGAGCGGGAACGTGGTGGCGCGGGATCTGGTCGACCCGAAGACCCACGCGTACCTGCCGGCCGACGAGCTGCGCGCGAAGTTCGCGGCGGCGGGCGCGCTCGACGCCGGGCGCGTCATCACGTACTGCGGCGGCGGCATCGCGGCGTCGAGCGACGCGTTCGTGCTGGCCTTGCTCGGCAAGGACGACGTCGCGGTGTACGACGCGTCGCTGTCGGAGTGGGCGGCCGACCCGTCGCTGCCGATGGAGCGCGGCTAGCGTCCCGCGTCAGCCGTTCGCCGACGCGCCGGAGCGCCGTGGGCGGGGCCGGCCCGCGGGGAGCCGCCGGGCGCGCCACGATGGCTCGCCGGTCGCCGTAACTCGCTCCGGGCCTCGGCGAGCGCGGCCCCCCCATCCCCCAGAGGGGGCGGTGCTCGGCCATCCGATCGTCGTCGGCGCGCTCACCGAGGCCCTCCGCTCGAACGGCGACGACGGCTCGCCATCAAGTGGCGCGCCCGGCGGCTCCCCGCGGGCCGGCCCCGCCCACGGCGCTCCGGCGCGTCGGCGAACGGCTGACGCCGGACGACTCGGTGAACGAGGTCGAAGCTGGAATTAGATCCCGCGCTCCATCCGCGGGTCGAGCACGTCGCGCAGCCAGTCGCCGACCAGGTTGATGCCCAGCACCAGCAGCAGGATCGCCACGCCCGGGAAGAGCGCGAGCCACCAGCCCGTCGTGATGTAGTTGCGTCCCTCGTCGAGCATCGCGCCCCAGCTCGGCTCGGGGGCGGGGATGCCGAGGCCGAGGAAGCTCAGCGACGCCTCCGCGATGATCGTGCGCGCGACCGAGAACGTCGCCACCACCGTGATCGGCGGCAGCACGTTCGGCAGCAGGTGGCGCCGCGAGGATCCACGCCGTCGGCGGCGCCCAGCGCGCGCGCGGCGGCCACGAAGTCGCGCTCGCGCAGCGTGAGCACCTCGCCGCGCACGATCCGCGCGTAGGTGATCCACCCGGTCACGCCGAGCACGACGATGAGGTTGGTCGAGGCTGCGCGCCGAGCACGGCGAGCACCGCCACCGCCAGGACGAGGACGGGGAACGCGAGCTGCACGTCGCCCAGGCGCATCACGAGATCGTCGAGCCAGCCGCGTACCACCCGCTCACGAGCCCGAGGGCCACGCCGACGACGCCGGCGAGCAGCACCGCCGAGAAGCCCGACCACGAGCGACACGCGCGCGCCGTAGAGCAGCCGGCTCGCCACGTCGCGGCCGAGCGTGTCGGTGCCGAGCGGATGCTGCGCCTCGCGCCCGCCCACGTCGGCGGCGTGAGGCGGTCGAGCAGCGAGTTCTTGATCGGATCGGCCGGGCGCCAGGGCGGGCGCGAGCGCGGCCAGCACGACGGCGCGCCGACGATCGCATGCACCGCTGCGCCGGCGCAGCGCGGGCGACGTCGCGGCGGAGCGCGCGCGCTCACGTCAGCCGCACCCGCGGGATCGGCGACGGTGTAGAGCACGTCCACGATCAGGTTGATCGCGACGAAGACCACCGCGAACACGAACACGCCGGCCTGGATCACCGGGAAGTCGCGCCCGGGCACCGCCTGCACGATCAGCCGGCCGATGCCCGGGCCACGCGAAGACGGTCTCGATGATGATGGCGCCGCTCAGCATGAAGCCGAGCGAGAGGCCGGTGACCGTGATGACGGGCAGGGCGGCGTTGCGCAGCGCGTGGCGATAGACGACGCCGCGCTCGCCCACGCCCTTGGCGCGCGCCGTGCGCACGTAGTCCTGCGCCGAGCACCTCGAGCATCCCGGCGCGGATGAGCCGCACGTTCTGCGCGAGCGGCGCCGCCGCGAGCGCGACCGCGGGCAGGATCGAGGTGACGGAGGCGTGCCCGAGCCGTACGCCGGCAGCAGGCCGCCGAGCACGACCGCGAAGAGCAGGATCAGCATGATGCCGAGCCAGAAGCTCGGCATCGACTGGAGGAACAGCGACGGCGACGCGGCTCACGTGGTCGGCGAGCGCGTCCGCGCTGCGTGGCGGACACCACGCCGAGCGGCACCGCGAGCACGGTGGAGAGCAGGAGCGCCGCCGCCGCCAGCTCCACCGTGGCCGGCCAGAAGTGCTCGAGCACCATGCGCATGGCCGGCCGCTTCTCGCGGATCGAGACGCCGAAGTCGCCGCGCGGCGGCCAGCAGGAAGTCGACGTACTGCACGAGCGAGCGGGCGGTCGAGCCCGAGGAGCGCCCGCGTGTGCGCGATCTCCTCCTGGGTCGCGCTCTGGTCCACGAGGAACAGCGTGGGGTCGCCGGTGAGCCGGACCAGGAAGAACACGACGGTGACCACGCCCCAGACGACGAAGACCGCGTGGAGGCAGCCGCCGGAGCAGGAAGGCCCGCACCGCGGCTCACTTGCGCAGGGCGACCCCGCGGAAGTCCATGTGCAGCTCGGTGAGCGGCGCGAACTTCAGCACGCGCGCCGGTGCGCGTAGACCTTCACCTCCTGGTAGAGCGGCACCACCGGCGCCCAGTCGCGCACCTGGCGCTGGAGATCGGCGAGCAGGCGCAGGCGCTTCTGCGGCATCGACCTCGCGGCGCGTGGCTCGTGTAGAGCGGCCATCAGCTCCGGCGGGTACGGCGCCCAGTTGATCGAGCGTGATGGCCGTCCAGTCGCGCACGAAGTCGTCGGCGTCGAGGTTGTTGCTGGTGCGGCACGCGGTGAAGCCGCCGTTGTACGGCAGCGTGCCCTTCTGCGACGATCTGCGAGCAGCGTGCCGAAGTCGACCGACTTCAGCGTGACCTGCACGCCGAGCGTCCTTCAGCATCTCCACCACCGCCGCCGTCATCTCGTCGAAGCTCTGGCCGTAGTGCTTGGCGGGGAAGTAGAGGTGCGAGCGCCAGCGGCTCGCCGATCTTGCTCGCCAGCCCTTGCCGGTGTCCTTCCAGCCCGCCTCGGCGAGCAGTCGCCTTCGCGCGCTTCGGATCGTACGGATAGGGCTCCTGCGCCGCGTAGCCGTACGACACCGTGGAGACCGGCGACGCGTTCGCGACCGCGTAGCCCTGGAAGATCTTCTTGATGATCGCGTCGCGGTTGATCGCCGAGATTCAGGGCGAGCCGCACCTTCTGATCGCCGAAGAGCCCGTCCTTGCCCGCCGGAGTCGTACTTGTCCTTCGGCCGCCCGTTCAGGTAGAGCCGGCAGTTGAGCTTCTGCGCGCTCGAGACGACCTTCAGCTCGGGCATCCTGCGCGAGCACGCTGCGCGTCGATCGGCGGCACGGCCTCCACCAGCCCGACCTGTCCGGCGCGCAGCGCGGCGAGCCGCGCCGCGGCCTCGGGGATCACCTGGAAGCGCAGGCGCTTGAACTGCGCCGGCGTGCCCCAGTAGGCGTCGTTCCGCTCGAACAGCATGTGCGTCTTGCGCTTCCACTCCACGAGCTTCCACGGTCCGGTGCCGACGGGCTTCTCGTTCAGCGCGTCGACGCCGTGCTTGATCGTCCACGCCTTCGGCACGAGCGGCTCGCGTCCGAGAGAGTCCCAGAGCGTCGGCGCGGGCTCGCTCGTGTGGACGCGGACCGTGAAGTCGTCGACCTTCTCCCACCGGGTGACGAACGGCAGCGTCTTGTCGAACTGCGTGCCGGCCGCCACGTCCTTGATCCCGTGCTTGTCGAGGTTCTTGCGGAACATCCGGTCGAGGTTGAAGAGCAGCGTGTCGGCGTTGAACGGCTCGCCGTCGTGGAACTTCACGTTCCGCCGCAGCGCGAACTCCCACGTCAGGTCGTTCACGGGCTTCCACGCGACGGCGAGGCCGGGCACGGGCTTGCCCTGCGTGTCCACGTCCACCAGGCTCTCGAACACCTGCCGGATGTAGTTCGAGCGGATCGAGCCCATGCCGATGCGCGGGTCCATGTTGGTCGTGTCGTCGGCGAGGGCGACGATCAGCTCCGCGTCGGGGTCCGTCGGCTGCGCGAGCGCCGGCCCGGCGGCAACGAGAGCGAAGAGCAGCAGCCACGCGAACGCGCGACGGGTCATCACAGCCTCCTTGAACCCCACACCGTCATGGGGCTACGAGACTAGACGAGCCCGTCGCGCCCGTCTACGGCAGGCGCTCGTTCACGTCGAGTCCCAGCGCGAGGCGCCCCGAGAACAGCGCCTGCTGCTTCTCGGGGAGCGGATGGAACCGGGCGCCCTGCACGTCGCGATAGAGCCGCTCGAGCCCGAGGCTGCGATAGAACGAGGCGCCGCCCGTCACCTCCATCGCCTTTTCCACCGTGCGGATCGCGGCGCGCGCGGCCAGCGTCCGTCCCATCATCACGCGGTTCGTGGTCTCGGGACCCGGCGGCGCCGTCACGCTGGCGTCGAGCATGTCGCGGAGTGCGGCGCGCGCGGCGGCCAGCTCCGTGTCCATCTCGCCGGCCAGGCTCTGGACCGTCGGGTCATCGCGCTTCTTGCCCGCTTCACGCACGGCGAGATCGCGCGCCGCCTCCGCCACGCCCACGTAGACGGAATAGATGATCGGGAAGGCGACCGCGTACAGCACGTGGAAGAACGGCACCCAGCGTCCGGCCGGACGCCGCACGGTGATGGCGGCGTCGGGCACGAACACGCGGTCGAGCACGACGTCGTGCGAGCCCGTGGCCCGCATGCCGAGCGTATGCCACGTGTCCTGGATCGTGACGCCTTCGCCGCGCAACGGGACCGCCACGTGCAGGACGGTGGCGCCCATGACCGCGTCGTTGAGCGTCGCCGTCGTCATCAGGAGGTCGCCCGCCGGCGCCCCGCTCACGAAGCGCTTGCGGCCGCTGACGCGGATGCCGCCCTCGACGCGTTCGGCGACACCGGAGCCCGACAGCCAGTCCGAGCCGCCGCTGCTGGTGATGATCAGCTCCTCGGCCGCGATCCGGCGCAGCGCCCCCTCCACGGGCGCCTGCTCGTCACGCCACCGCCGGATCGTGAGCGCGAGCGGATGCATGTGCATCGCGAGCGCGAGCGCGGTCGCGCTGCAGCCGTGCGCGAGCGTGCGCACGATCTCGCAGACGTCGCCGTAGGAGGCGTCGCCGCCGCCGAGCGCCGCCGGCACCGGCGCCGAGAAGAAGCGGCGGCGCTTCAGCTCGGCGTAGTTCTCGGCGACGAACGAGTCGTCGGCGTCGTGCCCGGCCGCGCGCGTCGCGAACATCTGCGTGAGCCCGCGCGCGGCGGCGGGCCAGTCGATCCGTGCCTCTCCCGTGGTGCTGGACATGATGACCTCGCGATTATTGCGCCGCCCGCGTCCGGGGCCAGCGCTGAAGGAGGATGAGGAGCAGGGGCGCGGCGTAGGCGCCGCCCCGTTCGATGAACTCCCAGATCGGCTCGCCCGCGGGAATCCGCAACGCCTCGGTCCCGATCTTCCAGAGTCCCGCGACGACGAGCAACGGCGTGAGCGGCGCGACGAGCACCGCGACGCCGAGCACGAGCTCGAACCAGCCGGCGGCATGCAGGACGGCGAGGGCGCTCGCGTGGCTCACGCCGAGCGCCTCGAGATGGGCCGTCCAGCGCGTGTGCACGAACACGGCGATGCTGCCGTGACCGATCAAGCACAGCCCGATCGCTCCGCGGAGCGCCAAGGCCGCGGCGCGCCGGCGCTCCGCGGTCCAGCGGAACTCGATACGGCTGAACCAGTCGCCGCGCGCCGTGGGCAGGCCGGCGAGCAGCAAGAACGCGAGCGGCACCCCGTAGTTGTAGCCGCGCTCCAGCAGCTCCCCCACGCCTTCGCCGGCGAGCGGGCGCAGCGTCGCCGTCATCAATCCCCAGACACGTCATGTGCACGAGCACGGCGCGCAGCGGCAGGACGAGCGTGAGCAGCCCGATGGTGATGTCGAGCGTCCCCACGAGTGGCATGAGCGTCCACGCCCACGCCTCCGGAATGCCGAAGACGCCGAAGTACGGCACCCAGGCCGCCTTGGTCTTGATCCCGAAGGCGCCGTGACCGACGAACTCCATGGCAACGGCGATCCGGAAGACTCGCTTCGATCAGCGAAGGCCACTCGCGCAGCGGCACGGCTTCGCCGGCCGCGAGCGCTTCGCGGCCGCGTAGCGTGGGGGCTTGGGGGGCCCGCCCCGGGCCCCCCATCTCAACGCGCGCGCATCGTGTTACTCCGCGCCATCTCGCTTCGCCCGCTCGATCACGAGCGCTCCGACCTTGCGGCCCATCTCCCAGCCGGCCTCGACGTCGCTGCGGAAGTGGATCCCGGCCCACATCCGTGACTCGCCGAACTCCTTCGCCCATTCCAGGTATCGCGACGCCTCGCGCGGGAACAGGTGGCCGAGCACGACCGCGGGCGCCATGCTCACCGCCGCGGCGTTCGACACGTACGTCGGGAAGTTCGGCGTGGGGATGACGGTGGTGAGGCTCGGATCGAAGTGGTTCGGACGCGCCGTCCAGTAGTGGAACTTGGCGTCCTGCGACGCGATGTACACGTCGTAGTGCGCCACGTGCGCGAGCGCGTAGGCGCGCGCCGCCCGCGGCGCATTGCGGTCCATGCCGGTCTCCGCGAGCCGGCGGCCGACCTCGTCGCTGAGCCGGTAGTGCAAACCCGCCTGCCCGTACTGACCGAACTGCCAGTAGCTGGCCTTCGCGTTCGTCATCGGCGTCCGCTTGAAATTCTTCAGCTCCGCGAGCTCGGCGGCGCGCGCCGCCGAGTCGGGCGCCGGCGGCGGCGGTGGCCGGAACTGATCCGCGCGAGGTGAGCACGAAGCGCTTCCAGCGCACCTGGTCGAGCACCGACCCGGATCGGTGCCCTTCCAGAGTCCCGGACCTTCGGGGACGGGGCCAGACCACTTGGTGTCGTCGAGCTTCATCGCGGCGATGACCTGTGCGGCGACGGAGCGGCCGAGCTCGAGGCCGGCCTTGGCGTCGCTCGGGTAGACGACGCCGGCCATGACACGGCTGCGCGAGGCCTCGTCCGCGGCTTCGGCGAAGCGGGCCGCGTCCTTCGGGAACAGATGCGCGAGGACGGCGGCGGCGGCGCCGGCGGCGACCGAATGCTCGCAGGGATAGGACGGGCTCTGCGGCACCGGGCACCGCCGTCTTCAGCTGCTTGTCGCTCTCGCTCGGGCGCCGGCGGTTGTGGGCGTACTTCGAATCCCACGCGGCCACCATCGCGTCGTGGAGGGCCACGTTGAGCATCGTGAACGACCGGAACCCGCCCGCGGTCGGCAGGAAGTTGGCGGCGCCGGTGTCCGTCAGGATCTCGTTCCAGCGATAGCTCGGCGAGGCGGAGTCCCAGTAACGGATGCGCTCCAGCTCCGCGCGTCACGCTGCGCCGCGAGCGTCTTCATCTCGCGCAGCTCGCCGGCGGTGGTCGGCGCATCCGGGGGAGGTCGCGAGACGGACATCCTTCCCCGAGGTCAGGACCCACGTGCGCCACGCGCCGGCGCCGGGCTCGATCGGCTGGGCGGCGGCGTCCAGCGCGCTTCCAAGGGCGGCGACAAGAACAAGGGCAATGGATAGGACGAGTCGTGCACGCATGAGGCACCTCCTCCGCAAGAATCTCCTGGGGGATAGCGCAAGCGCCGTGCCTCGCCATAACTATCGATGAATGAAGCGATTCGCTTGAATGCGCCAGTGAACTCACGAGAATTGGTGACGAAAACCGGTGGACGAGCCGTTCGCGTTCGCCGGTAGGATCTCGCATGGAGCTGGGCCGAGGGATCGCGGAGCTCGCGGGGTTGGTCGGTGAAAGCCCCGGCATCGTGGCCGTGCGCGAGACGATCCACCGGCTCGTTCCGCGGCTGGCCGACACGCACCGTCGCCGCCGATCCTCATCCAGGGGGAGACCGGCACCGGCAAGGGCCTGCTCGCGCGCGCGATCCACCGGGCCAGCGCCCGGCGCGCCGGCCCCTTCGTCGACGTCAACTGCGCGGCGATTCCCGAGACGATGCTCGAGGCCGAGCTGTTCGGCTTCGAGCGAGGCGCATTCACCGACGCGCGGCACGCGAAGGCGGGCCTGTTCCAGGCGGCCCATCACGGCAGCCTGTTCCTCGACGAGCTCGGCCTCCTGCCGGGCCTGCTGCAGGGCAAGCTGCTCACGGTGCTGGAAGAGCGCATGGTGCGCCGGCTCGGCAGCACGCGGAGCGAGCCGGTCGACGTGTGGGTCATCGCGGCCACCAGCTCCGACGTCGCCGCCGCCATGCGCGCCGGGCGATTCCACGACGCCCTCTATCACCGGCTGTCGGTGCTCACCGTGTGGCTCCCGCCGCTGCGCGAGCGTGGCGCGGACATCGTGCTGCTGGCCGAGCACTTCCTGACCCGCGCGCTGCCAGGACCACGGACTGCCGCCGCGACGGATCGATCCGCGCGCCCGCGCGACGCTGCTCGCCTACACGTGGCCGGGCAACGTCCGCGAGCTGGCGCAACGTGATGGAGCGCGTCGCATTGCTGACCGACGGGCCGGTGGTCACCGCCGAGATGCTCGGCCTCGGCGCGCTCGCGCCCGTCGTGCCGCCGGAAGCGTCCTCGGAGTCCGCGGGCCGGCTGCGCGACCGTGTGGCCGGGCTCGAGCGCGACCAGATCGCCTCGGCGCTGCGGCAGACGCGCGGGAACGTCACCCACGCGGCCTCGCGCCTCGGCATCCCGGTGAACACGCTGCGCTACCGGATCCAGAAGCTCGGCCTCACGACGGGGGCGCCGCGGACGCGGGCCGCGGCGCCGCGCCGTGCGCCCTCCAGCGCGCCGGCGCCCGCCGCCGTCGCCTCCGGCATCGTGCGCTGGCAGTCGCGTCGCGTCGCGATCCTGCAGGTGACGCTCGACGCCGACGCGTCCGCCCCCGAAGGCACGCGGGCGCTCGAGGCCGTCGTCGCCAAGGTGCAGAGCTTCGGCGGGCGCGTCGAGGAGCTCGCGCCGGGTTGCGTGGTGGGCGCGTTCGGCATCGAAGCGGTCGAGGACGCGGCGCGACGTGGTGCGCACGCGGCGCGCGCGATCCATGCCGCGTTCGCGCGGGCGCGGGTGGAGACCGGCGCGCCGTGGAGCGCGCGGCTCGGGCTCCACGTCGCGGCGTTCCTGGTCGGCGAGGCGGACGGCGCCGCGGTGCTCGACGTGGCGACGAAGCGCCGCGCCTGGGGCGTGCTGGACGCGCTCGTCGCCGCGGCGGAGCCCGACACCACGCTGGTCAGCTCGGACGCGGCCCCGTTCCTCGATCGTCGCTTCGAGATGATGCCGGCCCGCGCCGGGGACGGCTCCGCCGCCTATCGGCTGGCGGACACCGAGCGCACGGGCTTCGGTGTGCGCGGCCGCCTCGTGCCGTTCGTCGGGCGCGCGGCGGCGCTCGACGCGCTGCGGGAGCGCCTGGCCACGGTCCGCGCCGGGCGCGGACAGGCGGTGGTCGTGGGCGGCGACGCGGGGATCGGCAAGTCGCGCCTCCTCCACGAGCTCCGCCAGCACGCGTCGTTGCACGGCGTGCGCTATCTCGAGGGCCGCTGCGCCTCGTACGGTCGTCCGGTGGCGTACCTGCCGTTCGCCGACGTCCTGCGTCAGCTGTGCGGCATCGGCGACGGCGACGACGGCGCGACGGTCGAGAGGAAAGTCGAGCGCTCGCTGACGGCGGTGGGCCTCGACCGGCGCCGCGGCGCCGCGCTCCTCGGCGTGCTGGGCCGGAGCGATGCGTCGGTGGACGCCGAGCCGCAGACGCTGCGCGCGCGGACGTTCGACGCGATCCAGCAGCTCCTCGTGGGCGCGAGCTGGCAACGCCCGGTCGTGCTCGCGATCGAGGACCTCCACTGGAGCGATCCCACGTCCGAGGAGCTGCTCGGCACCTTCATCGCCTCGCTGTCGAACGCCGCCATCCTGGTCGTCGTCACGCACCGCTCGGGCTACCGGCCACCGTGGCCGCCGCCGCCCGACGGGCTCGAGATCGCGCTGGACCCCCTCTCGCGCGACGAGAGCCTGCAGGTGCTCCGCGCGGTGCTGGAGACCGACGCGATTCCGGAGGCCGCCGTCCAGGCGATCCTCGCGCGCGGCGAGGGCAACCCGTTCTTCCTCGAAGAGCTCGCGCGTGCGCTCGTCGAGAACCCCGCGCTCGGCACGGCCGGTCCCGTGCCCGCGACCATCCAGGAGGTGCTGCTCTCCCGCATGGCGCGGCTCGCGCCCGACGACCAGCGCGTGCTGCACACGGCGGCCGTGATCGGGAAGGACGTGCCGTGGGCGCTCGTGCGCGCGCTGGCGCCGCTGGACGAGGAGACGCTGCGCGGAAGCCTGACGCGCCTCTGCGCGGGTCAGTTCCTGCGCGAAGGCATGGCCTCCGACGAGGCGGGCCACACGTTCGCGCACGCCCTCACGCAGGAGGTGGCCTACGGGACGCTGGGGGACGACGACCGGCGCGCGCTCCACGCCGCCGCGGTCGACGTGATCGAGCGCGCGTATCGCCGGCCGCCTCGACGAGCGGCGCGATCAGCTCGCGCACCACGTCGCGCGCGGGGAGGTGTGGGGCAAGGCGCTGTCCTACTTCCGGGTGGGGGCCGACGTCTCGGCGGAGGCCGCGTCGGTGACCGCCTGGCGCGCCGGTGATCATGCGCATGTGGTCGCGCACAGCCACGACGAGCTGCGTGTCGCCCACTCGTTCAAGAACCTCCTCTTCCAGATCGAGATCCAGCAGCGCCTGGGCCGTGCCTACCACTCGCTGGGCGACTACCCGAAGGCGATCGAGATGCTCCGCCGCAACACGGACGAGGTGGGCGACGAGATGCTGGGGACGAGTCGTGCGCACGTGGCCGTGCTGCTCTCGTGGGTGTGGCTGGCGCTCGCCTACGCCGAAGTCGGCAAGCGCTCGGACGCGCAGCGCAGCGCGACGCAGGCCCTGGCCGCGGCGGAAACCATTGGGGACGTGTACGCGCGGGCGGCGGCGCCGTGGGCAGCCGGCGTGGTGGCGTTGCTCGACGGCGCGGTGGACGGTGCGCTCTCGTGGTTGACGCTGGCGCGCGACGCGAGCCGGAGCCTCGGCGCCGACGATCCGGCGCCCGCCATCGGCGCCGCGCTTGGATTCGCGCTCGCGCTCGCGGGGCGGCACGAGGAGGCCGTCGTGACGCTCTCGGCCGCGGTCACCGATGCGGCGATGAGCGGGCTCCATGCGAACCAGGCGCTCCGGCTGGCGTGGTGGGCGGAGGCGGAACGGCTCGCCGGACACCTGGACCAAGCGGCGACGCTGGCGGGTCGCGCGCTGGAGACGGCGCGCCGCCACGGGGAGCGCGGACACGAAGCGTGGGCGTTGCTCGCGCTCGCGAACGTGGCGGCGGCGCGTGGGGAGGCGAAGGCGGAGGCGCTGATGCAGGAGACGCGGACGCTGGCGGAAACGCTCGGCATGCGTGCGCTGCTGTCGCGCGCGGCATGTGGGATCTGAGATCACGGCAGTCGCGGAGCGGCACGGCTCAGCCGGGCCGCGGAGCGTGGGGGGTTGGGGGTGCGTCCCGCACCCCCCATGTCACCTATCCGCCTTCCTTGACCTCGAAGATCTCGTCCGCGAGCATGCCGTGCGCCTCGCGATGCACGGCGATGGCGGCTTCCTTGCTCGGCGCCTCCACGAGGCAGAACACCTTCTTCGTGCCCTCGTCGTACCAGTAACGGAGATAGCGGACGCCGTGCTTCTCCTGCGTCTCCAGGTCCTTCTGATGGGCGAGGCTCGCGTCCTCGGCCGTGAGGCCGTCGATCTTGTGGTGCACGTCCATGTACAGCGGCATGCGACCCTCCTGGCCGCGACGGCGGCGACGCTGTCAGTATAGGACCGAGCAGGAGGGAGTGGCAGGCGCTGGCTTGACTAACCTCGCGGCCTCGCGCACGATCCGAACGCAATCCCGAGGGGGTTTGGTCAAGGAGGCACGCGATGGCCTACGTCAGAGACTCCAAGTCCGCCAAGGTCCGCCGGCAACTCGATCATCCGGTCATCGACGGTGACGGCCACTGGCTCGAGCCCCTGCCGATCTTCCTCGACTACCTGAAGCAGGTCGGCGGCCCGAGCCTCGTCGACCACTTCAAGTCGAAGGACATCGAGCGCGGGTGGTACCAGATGACCCGCGAGGAGCGGATGGACAAGCGGCCGCACCGGCCGACGTGGTGGGGCGAGCCCACCGACACGCTCGATCGCGCCACCGCGATGGTGCCGAAGCTGTTCTACGAGCGGCTCGACGACTTCGGGATCGACTTCTGCCTCCTCTACACCTCGCTCGGGCTCTTCCACATCGGCAACCCGGACGAGCAGATCCGGCGCGGCGTCTCCCGCGCCGTGAACCTCATGAACGCGGAGATGTTCGCCCCGTACAAGCACCGGATCGCGCCGGCGGCCGTGGTGCCCGTGTACACGCCGCAGGAGGCGATCGAGGAAGCGACCTTCGCGGTGAAGCAGCTCGGCTTCAAGGTGATCATGATCGCCAACCACGTGAAGCGGCCGGTGCCGGCGCTCGCGCGGGACGCGAAGGATCCCACGGCCGTGCGGACGTTCATCGACTCGCTCGCCTACGAGAGCGCGCACGACTACGACCCGTTCTGGAAGGCGTGCCTCGACCTCAAGGTGGCCGTCACCGCGCACTCGGGCAGCATGGGCTGGGACGGGCGCCAGTCGATCAACAACTTCAGCTACAACCACATCGGCCACTTCGCCGCGGCCAGCCACGCCTTCGCGAAGGCGCTGATCTTCGGCGGCGTGGTGAAGCGCTTCCCCGAGCTGCGCTTCGGCCTGCTCGAGGGCGGCGTGGGCTGGGCCTGCAACCTCTTCACCGACCTCATCGCGCACTGGGAGAAGCGCCACGGCGCCGCGATGGAACGGCACGTCCGCCCGACGAACCTCGACAAGAACATGCTGAAGGACCTCTTCACGCGCTTCGGCGGCGCCGCCTACGAAGAGAAGATGGACGAGCTGCTGAGCTCGACGAGCATCGTGCCGCCCTTCAAGACGAACGACGAGCTGACGGAGCGCGAGTACGCCCTGCAGCAGATCGACGACTTCGCGGCGGCGGGCGTGGCGTCCGCCGAGGAGCTGCGCCGGCAGTTCGTGGACCACTTCTATTTCGGCTCCGAGGCCGACGACCCGATGACCGCGTGGGCGTTCCGCAAGCCGCACGAGCTGCACCCGATCTTCAGCTCCGACGTCGGCCATTTCGACGTCACCGACATGAGCGAGGTGCTCGAGGAGGCGTGGGAGCTCGTGGAGCACGGCCTGATCGACGCCGAGGACTTCCGCGAGTTCACGTTCGAGAACGCCGCGCGGCTCCACACCGCGCTCAACCCGGACTTCTTCAAGGGGACGGTGGTGGAGGGCGCGGTCGCGAAGCTCGATCGATAGACATGGGGGGCCCGAGACGGCGCCCCATGCCACGTCCGCGCGCGGATGAACCCGCGCGCTCCGCGGCTGCCGTCGAGGCGCTATTGACGGTCGGGCCGCGGGTGGCCTATGCTCCCGCCCCGTGCAGTCGCCGGTCATTCGTCGCATTGCCCTGACCGTGATGTGCGCAGCCCTGATGGGCACGATCCCCGGCATCGCCACCGGCCGCAACACGAAGTACATGCTTCCCATCGAGCCGGCGCTGACAGACGCCGGCGGCGAAGGAAAAGCTCGGCCCGGGCGTGGCCTTTTACTTCGGAAATCAGCCCCATCCGCCGATCGCCCGCACGATCGGCGACTGGGTGACGAACCCGAAGACCAACGCCTTCAACAAATCCGATGAGGAAGCCTGCCGGTGGGTGTTCCTGAGCGCCGTCGTTTCCCTGCGCGATCGCGCGGTCAAGGAAGGCGGGGATGCCGTCGTCGGCATCCGGAGCTTCTACCAGAAGAACGAGGTCGTCAGCGACACGGAGTACGAGTGTCACGTCGGCGCGGTCATCGCGGGCGTGGCCCTGAAAGGCACCGTGGTCACGCTCGCCCGATGACGCTCCTGCGCCTCGGCTGGCGGGCGGCCCGGACCGGGATCGCATTCGCGGCGTTCGGCATCGGCGCGTTGATCCTCGGCGGACTCGTCTTTCCCCTCCTGAGGGCGGGCGCGGAAGGCCGGCAGCGCGAGCTCCGGGCGCAGCGTGTCATCCACCTCTCGTTCCGGGTCTTCGTCGGGATCTCGAGAGCCCTGGGATTGTTCCGTGTCACGTGGCGCGGACGCGACCAGCTCGACGTGCCGGGCGGTCACGTGATCGTCGCGAACCATCCGACGCTCCTCGACGTCGTCCTCCTCATCGCGCGCCTCCCGCAAGCGGACTGCGTGGTGAAGAAGGCGGCGTGGCGCAATCCGTATTTTCGACGGGTCGTCCACGCGGCCGGCTACATCGCGAACGACGGGGGGCCCGAGGTGTCGGCCGCGTGCGTCGAGCGGCTCCGGGCGGGCGGCCGTCTCCTGCTCTTTCCGGAAGGCACACGCTCGCCCCGCGCCGCGCTCGGTGGCTTCTATCGGGGCGCGGCGCGCGTCGCGCTGGCGAGCGGCTGCGACATCATTCCCGTCGTCATTCGTTGCGAGCCGCCGACGCTCAGCAAGGGCGAGCCCTGGTTCCGCGTTCCGCACCGGACCTTTCACATCACGCTCGACGTCCAGACGCCGGTGTCCCCCGTGTCGTACGCGCGCCTGCATGCCGGCGCGGGTCTCGCGGCGCGCCGATTGACGGACGATCTCCACCAGCTCTTCGAACGGAGGCTGCGGCATGCCACCGCGTGACGAGCTCGAGCTGGAGATCACGCGCGTGCTCATCGACGCGCTGATGCTCGAGGACGTCACGCCGGACGACATCGACCCCGATGCGCCCCTGTTCAACGAGGGGCTGGGCCTCGATTCCATCGACTCGCTGGACCTCGGCCTGGCGCTCGAGGAGCGCTACGGCGTCAAGGCGAGCGACGACAGCGACGAGAACAAGCGGCGGTTCGGCTCCGTGCGCCGGCTCGCCGAGTTCGTCGCGCAGTCCCGCACGAAGTGAGCGGCCATCGCCCGAGCAAGGACGATCTGTTCGAGGAGCTGCGCCGCGTCCTGGCGACGGAGTTCGGGTTCGAGAATCACGTGCTCACGCCCGCCACGCGCGTCGTGGACGACCTCGATCTCGACAGCATCGACTTCGTCGACATGGCGGTCGCGCTCGAGTCCCGTCTCGGCCAGAAGCTCAAGGAGGACGACCTCGGTCGCATCCGCACCCTGCAGGACATCGTGGACGTCATCGACGGCAAGCTCCACGGTGCCACCGGCTGATGGTCGTGCGGATCGCGTTCGCCGCCGGCGCGCTCCTCTATCCGCTCGTCGTCTACGCGGGATTGCGCACCCAGCGGGTCCGCGGCGTCGCCCTCCTCCTCGGCGCGCTCCTTGCGCTGCGCCTGCTGGAGGCGGCGCGCCGCCGTGATCGTCACGCCGCCGCCGTCGTGGCCGCGCCCATCGTCGCCGTCGGCGCCGTCGTGGCCGCCGGGGCCATCCTCAACGACGGCCGCCTGTTCCTCTTCATTCCCGTGCTGGTGAATCTCACGTTGCTCGTCACCTTCGCGCGCACGCTCGGCCGTGGACCCTCGATGGTCGAAGCGCTGGCGCGGGTGCAGTACGGGGCGCTGGCGCCCGGCGCGGCGCCCTATTGCCGGCGCGTCACGGTGGTCTGGTGCGCGTTCTTCGTGGCCAACATCACGATCATCTCCACGCTGGCGCTGACGGGGCGGCTCTCCGCGTGGACGCTCTACACGGGCGTCGTCGCGTACCTCCTCATGGGAGGTCTCTTCGCGGTCGAGCTGACGTATCGTTCGTGGCGGTTCCGCCACTACAGCGGCGCCGCGACGGATGTCGTGTTCCGCCGGCTCTTCCCGCCACGCTCCACGGCATGACCCCGGCGTTCCTGCCGCTGACGACGTTGCTGACCGGGGGACGTCCCGCGCAGCACGTCGTGGCGATCCACGGGGGCCGCCGTCGATCGTGGGCGGAATTCACCGGTCACGTGGCCGGCCTCGCGCGCCTGCTCGACGGCCCGCCGTCCACGCGCTGGGCGCTCGTCGCGGACGACGCGTGGCCGTTCGCCGTCGGATTGCTCGGGATCTGGCAGGCCGGCGGCATCGCGGTGATTCCGCCGAACCGGCAGCCGGGCACGCTGAAAGAGGTCGCCGCCGACGTGCGCGGCATCGTCACCGATCGGCCCGAGGCCGTGGTCGGAGCGGACGTCATTCCGGCGCTCGTCGACGGTTCCGCGTCGACGCCGTCGTGGCGCGCGCTCGAGCCGGAGATGCCGCGCCTGGAGCTCTCCACGTCCGGGCACCTCCGGCGTCCGACGCGTCGTCGCGAAGGCCGTGGCGCATCTCGATCGAGAAGTCGCCACGCACGAAGCCTGCTGGGGCGGCCTCGTGGGGCGCGGCCACGCGGTCGCGACCGTCTCGCATCAGCACATCTACGGGCTGCTCTTCCGGATCGCGTGGCCTCTCGCGAGCGGGCGGATCTTCCTGAGCGAGGCGCCGCTCCATCCGTCCGAGGTCGGCGCGGCGGTGAGGACGGCCGGGACCGCCTATCTCGTGTCGACGCCGGCGCATCTGCGGCGTCTCGCGCGGTCGCCGTTCGCGCTGCCGCGTCTCGCCGGTCATTGCCCGCTGATCTTCTCGTCGGGTGGCCCGCTCGATCCGGAGGCGGCGCGCGCGCTGGCGCGCGGCGCGGGAACGGCGCCCGTCGAGGTCTTCGGGTCGACGGAGACCGGAGGCGTCGCCTGGCGGCGCCAGGGCGACACGCATGACGCGGCGTGGACCCCGTTCAGCGACGTGCGCGTCACGGTGGCGGGACCGGAGCAACGCCTGCACGTCCGCTCCCCCTGGATCGCCGAGCCGGGCGGACAGTTCACGATGGGGGATCGCGCGGAGCTCGCGAGCGGGGGCCGATTCCTGCTCGGCGCGCGGACCGATCGGATCGTGAAGATCGGTGAGAAACGACTCGCCCTCCCCGAGATGGAGGCGCGCCTGCACGAGCATCCCTTCGTCGAGACGGTGGTCCTGGTGCTCCTCGACCATCGCGGTGAGGCGCGCCTCGCGGGCGCGGTGGTGCCGACCGTGGAAGGCCTGGCGGTGCTCCAGCGGGACGGGCGACGCAGTCTCGGGACGACCCTGAGGCGATGGCTCGAGCCCCACTGGGATCGCGTGCTCGTGCCGCGTGTCTGGCGGTTCGTCGATCGGCTCCCGGAGGATGCGCAGGGCAAGACGTCGGTGGCCGCGCTGCAGGCGTTGTTTCGCTCGGCGGTCGGACGGTGACGGCGCTCGACATCCTCGACGAGCGCTGTGACGACGGCCGCTGCGAGCGCACCGCGCGCGTGCCTCTCGGGCTCGGATGCACGGACGGCCACTTTCCCGGGCTGCCGATCGTGCCGGGGTTCGTGCAGGTCGGCTGGGCCATCGAGACCGCGCGGCCGCTGACGGGCACGGCGGTCCTGCGGCGGATCGAAGCCTTGAAGTTCAAGGCGCTCCTGCGGACGGGAGAAACGATCGTCCTCGTGGTCGAGCGTGCCGCGGAGGGCGTGCGGTTCTCGGTCCGGCGCGCCGGCGTGATGGTGTCCTCCGGCCGCCTCATCTTCGACGACGCGCCATGAAGCCCTGTCTCCTGATTCCCGTCTACAACCACGGCGACACGGTGGCGGCGGTTCTCGAGTCGCTCGCCGGCGTCGGTGTGCCGTGCGTGATCGTCGACGACGGCAGCGGCACGCCCACGCGCGCGACGATCGACACGCTGCCCGCCAGGTTTCCGTGGGTCAGCATCGAACGCTTCCCCGAGAACCGGGGCCGCGGCGCCGCGCTTCGCCACGGCTATGCGACCGCGGGCGCGCGCGGGTTCTCCCACGTGGTGCAGGTGGATGCCGACGGCCAGCATTGCGCGGCCGACGTCCCGCGCCTCTTCGCCGCGGCGCGCGCGCAGCCCGACGCGCTCGTGCTCGGACAGCCCATCTTCGACGACGCCGCACCCCGCGCGCGCCGGTACGGTCGCGAGCTCTCGCGCTTCTGGGTGAACGTGGAGACGCTGTCGCGGGCGATCGGCGATCCGCTCTGCGGCTTCCGGGGCATCCCCGTCGAGCCGGTGCTGCGCCTGCTCGATCGGTCTCCACTCGGGGATCGCATGGAGTTCGATCCGGAGCTCGCCGTGCGGTGGGTCTGGGACGGCGGGACCATCGTCCACGTGCCGACGCGTGTCGTCTATCCGCGGGGTGGGCGCTCGCACTTCCGCATGGTGGACGACAACGTGCGCATCACGGCGATGCACACGCGGCTCGTGATGGGGATGCTGAGGCGCCTCCCGCGCCGGCTCGGAGCGTTTCGGTGAAACGGCAGCCGCGAAGTGGCCCGGCTTGCCGGGCCGCGGAGCGTGGGGGGGCTTGGGGGGCCCGTCTCGGGCCCCCCATGTCACAAGGTCGCGCGCGATGACGGCATCGGCCTGGACGTCGGTGGCCGAGCGCGGGTCGCTGTGGGGACTCCGCGTGACCGCGTGGGTCTATCGGTACGGCGGCCGGCGGCTCGCGGCCGCGCTCGTCGCGGTCGTCGTCGCATACTTCTTCGCCACCGACCGGCGCGGCCGGGCCGCCTCCCTTCGGTATCTCCGCCGCGTGTACGCGCATCCGGACGGGGCCACGGCGCTCGGCCGGCCGCCGTCGCTGCGCGACAGCTTCCGGCAGTACTTCCAGTTCGGCCTGGTGGCGCTGGATCGTCTTCGCTTTGCGCTCGGCCAGGCCGAGGACATCGAGCTCGTCGTGCACGGCGAGGACGCGCTGGCGCGCCTCGTCGCCCGCGGAGAGGGCGCGGTGCTCGTCGGGGCGCATCTCGGGAGCTTCGATGCCTTGCGCGCCCTCGCCGGGCGCTCGGGCGTTCCCGTGAACGTGGTGATGTCGACGCGACACGCGGCGCGGATCGCGTCGGTGCTGGCGCGGCACACGGCGGACTCGGCCCTGCGCGTCTTCGATCTCTCGTTCGCGGGCCCCGACGCGATCTTTGCCCTGCGCGCCTGCGTCGCGCGCGGTGAGTTCGTCGCCATCCTCGCGGACCGCGTGGGACCGGGCACGCAAGCGCGGCCGCTGCGCGCCCCGTTCTTCGGCGTCACCGCGCCGTTCCCGCGCGGACCGTTCCTGCTCGCGGCGACGCTGCAGTGCCCCGTCGTTCTGCTCATCGGGCTCCGCCGGAGCGCCCAGCGCTATGACGTCTTCGTCGAGCGTCTCCGGGAGCCGGCGCTCGCGACCCCGGCGGGGCGGCGGGCGTGGGCGACGGAAGTGGTCGCCGACTACGCGCAACGGCTGGAGCGATTGTGCCTGCGCGCGCCGTACCAGTGGTTCAACTTCTTCGACTTCTGGGACGAGGACGCCCGCCCGCGCATCCGGTGGTCGCATGAGCTGGCCGGCGCCGGTCGACGTGCTCCCGCATCGTCCCCCCATGGTGCTCCTGAGCCGCATCCTCGGGCATGAGTCGACGCGGACCGTCTGCGCCGTCGACATCACCGCGTCCACGCGGTTTCTCGCCGCCGACGCGTGCGTGCCGGCGTGGGTCGGGGTGGAGTACATGGCGCAGTGTGTGGCCGCGCACGCCGGGCTCATTGCCCGCGCGCGCGGCGAAGCCGTGCGCCTGGGGCTGCTCATCGGCGCGCGATGGATCGACTTTCACGCGGCCGGCTTCGCGCTCGGACAGACGCTCGTCGTCACGGCCGTCCACACGTGGGGCGAGCGTGAGCTGGCGTCGTTCACGTGCCGCGTGGCGCGACGAGCGCTCGGACCGTGTGCTGGCCGAAGCCGTGATGAGCGTGTACGCGCCGCCGGATGGTCAGCTGACGGGGGTGCCCGCGTGAGGCGCGTCCTCGTCACCGGCGGCAGCCGCGGGCTCGGGCGCGCCATCGCGACTGGCGCTTGGCCGCGACGGCTTCGACGTCACGGTCGCACTACCGGCCGAACAAGGCGGCGGCGGAGCAGACGGCGGCCGCGATCGTCGCCGCGGGGGGCGCCGCGCGAGTCCTCGGCTTCGACGTCGAGACCGAGCGCGAGTGCGCCACGGTGCTCGGCGCCGACCTCGAGACCCACGGCCCCTACTGGGGCGTCGTCTCCAACGCGGGCGTCACGCCGACGCCGCGTTTCCGTCCCTGTCCGGCCGAGCTGGGACCGCGTCCTGCGCACCAACCTCGACGGCTTCTACAACGTGGTGCAGCCGCTGGTGATGCCGATGGTCCGCGCGCGCGAGGGCGGCCGCATCGTCACGATCTCCTCGGTGTCGGGCCTGATCGGCAACCGCGGGCAGGTGAACTACAGCGCGGCGAAGGCCGGGCTCATCGGCGCGACCAAGGCGCTGGCGCAGGAGCTGGCGAAGCGCGGCATCACGGTCAACAGCGTGGCGCCGGGGCTGATCGAGACCGACATGACGGCCGGGCGCGCCTCGACGAGATCCTCAAGATGATCCCGATGCGGCGCCTGGGCCGCGCCGACGAGGTGGCGGCCACGGTGGCCTTTCTCTTCTCCGCGGGCGCCGGCGTACATCACGGGCCAGGTGATCTCGGTGAACGGAGGATTGATGTGAAGCCGTGTCGTCGTCACCGGCATGGGCGGCCTGTGCCCGCTCGGCAGGACTGGCCGACCGTGCGCGCGCGCCTGCGCGACGGCCGGTCGGGCGTCGTGCGCATGGCGGAGTGGGACGCGCATCGACGGGCTCGAGACGCGGCTCGGCGGCGCCGGTGCCGGACTTCGCGGTGCCGCGCGCTATCCGCGCAAGAAGACGCGCACCATGGGGCGCGTCGCGCTGCTCGCCGTCGCGTGCCACCGAGCTCGCGCTCGCCGATGCCGGGCTGCTCGACGCACCGATGCTCACCGGCGGCGCGGTCGGCGTCGCCTACGGCTCGACGTCGGGGAGCCCGCCCGCGATGGAGATCTACGCGCGGAGCTTCCTCGCGCGACACGATGAAGGGCATCGCGGGCACCGACTACATCCAGTTCATGAGCCACACGTGCGCCGCCAACCTCGCGCTGTTCTTCGGCATCCGCGGGCGGCTCATCCCGACGTGCAGCGCCTGCACGTCCGGCAGCCAGGGCATCGGCTACGCCTACGAGGCGATCCGGTTCGGGCGGCAGCGCGTGATGATCGCCGGCGGCGCCGAGGAGCTCCACGCGATCGACGCCGCGGTCTTCGACATCATGTTCGCGACGTCGACGCGCAACGACGACCCGACACGACGCCGCGGCCCTTCGACGCCGAGCGCGACGGCCTGGTGGTCGGCGAAGGCGCGGCCACGCTGGTGCTCGAGGAGCTCGAGCACGCGCGCGCGCGCGGCGCGCGGATCTACGCCGAGATCGTCGGCTTCGGCACGAACTGCGACGGGCGGCACATCACCAACCCGGACAGCGAGGGCATGCGCCGGGTCATGGAGCTGGCGCTCGCCGACGCGGGGCTCCGCCGCGAGCGAGTCGGCTACGTGAACGCGCACGGCACCGCCACCGAGCTCGGCGACATCGCCGAGAGCCAGGCCACGCACCGCGTGTTCGGCCCGCGGATGCCGATCAGCTCGCTCAAGGGCGCCATCGGGCACACGCTCGGCGCGTGCGGCGCGCTCGAGGCGTGGCTCACGATCGCGATGATGCGCGAGGGCTGGGTGGCGCCGACGCTGAACCTCGACGAGCGTCGACCAGGCGCTGCGCGCCGCTCGACTACGTCCGGGACGGATGCCGCGGCGCTCGACGTCGAGTACGCGGTGAGCAACAACTTCGCGTTCGGCGGCGTGAACACGTCGCTGGTCTTCCGTCCGGAAAGGAGCTGAGCGGTGAGAACGTCTACGCGTCTGGTCGGCCTCCTCATCTGCGTTCTCGTCCTCGGCGCGTGCGCCGGCCCGCTCCGAGGCATGAAGGACGTCCCGGGACCCCTTGATGCCGCGCCGGCCCCGGGCAAGGCCAGCGTGGTCTTCATGCGGCCGTCGCTGCTGGGAGCTGCGATCGCGTCCTCCGTGTTCGAGATGCGGTCGCCGGACGACGTCTTCATCGGCCACGTGCCTGCGAAGAAGAAGCTGGTCCATCACGTCACGCCCGGACCCGTGCGCTTCATGGTGATCAGCGAGGCCGCGGATTTCATGCAGGCGGACCTCGAAGCCGGCAAGACCTACTACGTGCTGGTCACGCCCCGGATGGGCATGTGGCGTGCGCGATTCTCGCTCCGTCCCGTCACGGCGGAGGATCTGAGGGGCAAGGAGTTCCAGGAATGGTTCGACGAGTGCACGTGGGTCGAGACGACAGACGAGGCGCGCGGCTGGGCGCGAGAGCATGCGTCGAGCGTGCAGGCGAAGAAGGTCGAGTACCTGCAGAAGTGGGAGCCGCGAACCGACAAGCCCACGCTGAAGGCGGCGGACGGGCGCTGAGCGTCGAGTCGAGGAGGAACGTCATGCGCGT